>NZ_CP040443.1:2560376-3840564 GCF_005843885.1 Escherichia sp. E4742
GCGGTGCGCGAAACTCAATCTCCATTCGCTGATATTCTGAGTACAGTGATAGCGGGCTGCGGGTCTGCTTTTCATCGCTGCTACACATAAAGTTATCAGTATTCATGGATGGCTCTCTTTCCTGGATTATCAGAATTATGACATGAGTGGGTGAGGATGACTGCGAATGGGAGCACGGTTTTCACCCTCTACCCAGAGGGACGCGGGGACAGTCCTGGGATAAGGAGGCCGAAATCTCTGCTTTTCAGTTAATTTATTCCCATAAACTCAGATTTACTGATGCTTCACTCAGGATCTGAGTTTATGGGAATGCTCGACGGGGAAGCCGGAAGTTTTCTGTGGTATCGCCTGCCATGATGAAGACATTCAAGCAAGCCTGGAGATCTGAATGATGTCTGCACCCAAAATTACATTTATCGGCGCTGGCTCGACAATTTTCGTTAAAAATATTCTTGGTGATGTGTTTCATCGTGAGGCGCTGAAAACGGCGCATATCGCTCTGATGGACATTGATCCCACCCGCCTGGAAGAGTCGCACATTGTGGTGCGCAAGTTGATGGATTCAGCAGGGGCCAGCGGCAAAATCACCTGTCACAGCGAACAGAAAGAAGCCTTACAGGACGCCGATTTTGTCGTGGTGGCGTTTCAGATTGGCGGTTATGAACCCTGCACAGTGACTGATTTTGAGGTCTGTAAGCGCCACGGTCTGGAACAAACCATTGCCGATACGCTGGGGCCGGGCGGCATTATGCGTGCGCTACGTACCATTCCACATCTGTGGCAGATTTGCGAGGACATGACGGAAGTTTGCCCCGATGCCACCATGCTCAATTACGTAAACCCGATGGCGATGAATACCTGGGCGATGTATGCCCGCTATCCGCATATCAAACAGGTGGGGCTGTGCCACTCGGTGCAGGGAACGGCGGAAGAGCTGGCCCGCGACCTGAATATCGATCCGTCCACGCTGCGTTATCGTTGCGCTGGTATCAACCATATGGCGTTCTACCTGGAGCTGGAGCGCAAAACCGCAGACGGCAGTTACGTGAATCTCTACCCGGAACTGCTGGCAGCGTATGACGCAGGCCAGGCACCGAAACCGAATATTCATGGTAATACTCGCTGCCAGAATATTGTGCGCTATGAAATGTTCAAAAAGCTGGGCTACTTCGTCACGGAGTCGTCAGAACATTTTGCCGAATATACGCCGTGGTTTATTAAGCCAGGTCGTGAGGATTTGATTGAGCGTTATAAAGTGCCGCTGGATGAGTACCCGAAACGCTGTGTTGAACAGTTGGCGAACTGGCATAAAGAGCTGGAGGAGTATAAGAACGCCTCCCGGATTGATATTAAACCGTCGCGGGAATATGCCAGCACGATTATGAACGCTATCTGGACCGGTGAACCGAGTGTGATTTACGGCAACGTCCGTAACGATGGTTTGATTGATAACCTGCCGCAAGGATGCTGTGTGGAAGTGGCCTGTCTGGTTGACGCCAATGGTATTCAGCCAACCAAAGTTGGTGCACTGCCTTCGCATCTGGCTGCCCTGATGCAAACCAACATCAACGTACAGACGCTGCTGACCGAAGCCATTCTCACCGAAAATCGTGACCGTGTTTACCACGCCGCAATGATGGACCCGCACACCGCCGCCGTGCTGGGCATTGACGAAATTTATGCCCTGGTTGACGATCTGATTACCGCTCACGGCGACTGGCTACCTGGCTGGTTGCACCGCTAAGGTGTAATAGCGTCCGGCGCTCTGGTGATTAAGCCATAGCGCCGTAACTGGCGACAGTGAAGACGAGCGAGCAATATCACTGTCGTTAATGCGCCAAGCAACGCACAGAACATATCGGATTGCGTGTCCCACTGGTCGCCCTGCGTACCGAGAAAATCATCCGCTCCCTGGCCCATCGCCAGTGCCGCCCACCACTCGATCAACTCATACATGGCGCTTATCGCCAGCGCTACGCAGCAGACCAGGAACGCCAACATTTTACGTCCGCGCACGTACATCCCGCGCACGAGAATTTCTCGTGCCACCAGTGCAGGCACCAGCCCCTGGAAAAAATGCCCCAGCTTGTCATACGGATTACGGCTCAACCCTAACCATTCCTGCACCTCAAAACCGATGGGGACTTTCGCGTAGGTGTACTGCCCGCCGACCATCAGGATGATGGCGTGAAAGAAAATGAGCGTATAGAGCAGCGGCGTTAACGGGTAACGTCTGGCGGTGGCAAGCAGTAGCGGCACGACGATAATCACTGGTGTTACTTCCATCAACCAGGTGAGTTTGTCATGGGCCGAAATGCCGGTATAAATCAGGATTAACGTTAGCGCCAGTGCGCCGGTGTTAAGAATTAACGGCTTAAGTGTGCGGGTCATGGTGAGCTCGCAAGTCAGGGAAAATACTGACTATTCACCAGCAAGCGTGAAATTACAACCGCAGAAGAGGTGGCCCGGGGGGATCACCTGGCAGCATGCCGCCAGGCGCCGGGCCGAAGAGGTTACTTAGTGCAGTTCGCGCACTGTTTGTTGACGATCTGCTGGAAGAAGTCGTTGCCTTTGTCATCGACCAGGATAAACGCCGGGAAATCTTCTACTTCGATTTTCCAGATTGCTTCCATACCCAGTTCCGGATAAGCGACACATTCCAGATGCTTGATGCTCTGCTGCGCCAGTACCGCCGCCGGACCACCGATGCTACCGAGGTAGAAGCCGCCGTGTTTATGACACGCGTCGGTAACCTGCTGACTGCGGTTACCTTTCGCCAGCATGATCATGCTGCCGCCGTGGGATTGCAGCAGATCCACGTAGGAGTCCATACGACCTGCGGTGGTTGGGCCAAGTGAACCTGATGGATAACCGGCAGGGGTTTTCGCCGGACCCGCGTAGTAGATCGGGTGATCTTTGATGTACTGCGGCAGTTCTTTACCGGCGTCAATCAGCTCTTTCAGCTTGGCGTGTGCAATATCGCGACCAACAATAATGGTGCCGGTGAGGGACAAACGAGTGGAAACCGGATATTGCGAAAGCTGGGCGAGAATCTCTTTCATCGGGCGGTTAAGGTCTACTTTCACCGCTTCGCCTTCACCCGCCTGGCGCAGTTCTTCCGGAATGTATTGGCCTGGGTTGTGTTCCAGTTTTTCGATCCAGATACCTTCGCGGTTAATTTTCGCTTTGATGTTACGGTCAGCGGAGCAGGAAACGCCCATACCCACCGGGCAGGATGCGCCGTGGCGCGGCAGGCGGATTACGCGGATATCGTGAGCAAAATATTTACCGCCAAATTGCGCGCCGAGGCCGAGTTTCTGGGCTTCTTCCAGCAGTTCCTGTTCCAGCTGGACATCGCGGAACGCCTGACCGTGTTCGTTCCCTTCGGTCGGCAGTTTATCGTAATAGTGAGCGCTTGCTAACTTGACAGTTTTCAGGTTGGTTTCCGCAGAGGTGCCGCCAATCACAAACGCGATATGGTACGGCGGGCAGGCTGCAGTACCGAGGGTGCGCATTTTCTCGACGAGGAAGTTTTTCAGTTTACCCGGAGTCAGCAGGGCTTTAGTTTCCTGATAGAGATACGTTTTGTTGGCAGAGCCGCCGCCTTTCGCAACGCAAAGGAATTTGTATTCGTCGCCATCTACCGCGTACAGGTCGATTTGCGCAGGCAGGTTAGTGCCAGTGTTGACCTCTTTGTACATGTCCAGCGGCGCGTTCTGTGA
Source organism: Escherichia sp. E4742 (assembly GCF_005843885.1). Classification (NCBI taxonomy): domain Bacteria; kingdom Pseudomonadati; phylum Pseudomonadota; class Gammaproteobacteria; order Enterobacterales; family Enterobacteriaceae; genus Escherichia; species Escherichia sp. E4742. Next base: position 2,564,099 of record NZ_CP040443.1, read on the forward strand.
ATAGCGCAGGTTATCTTCGATATAGGTGTTATAGACGCCTTTCGACAGCGCTTCTTCATCACCACCGCCGGTCCATACGCGCTGACCTTTTTTACCAACAATGATCGCGGTGCCGGTATCCTGGCAGGTCGGTAGCACGCCTTTGGCGGCGATTTCGGAGTTTCTCAAGAATTGCAGCGCCACGTATTTATCGTTCTCGCTGGCTTCTGGGTCGTGAAGAATAGAAGCAACCTGTTTCTGGTGTGCCGGGCGGAGCATGAAAGACGCGTCGTGGAAGGCTTGCTGCGCCAGCAGGGTCAGGGCTTCTGGTTCCACTTTCAGGATGGTTTCGCCATTGAATTCGGCAACGCTAACGTAATCGGAAGTGAGCAGATAGTATTCGGTGTTGTCTTTCCCCATCGGGAAAGGCGCCTGGTAGATAAATGGTTTGTTTGACATAGCTTCCAGCCTGTAACTCTGTATTTGTTATACGAAAATGGCGTGCCGCACAGCGACGGGCGGCACGCAAAGTGCATTTATAAGAACCCGTACATCGCGGCGAAGACCCAGCCAAAGACGCAAGATACGCTCACGCCAATCAACCCTGGCAGAATAAAGCTGTGGTTGATGACGAAGCGACCGATGTGGGTGGTGCCGGAACGGTCAAACTGAATCGCTGCCAGATCGCTCGGATAGGTCGGCAGGATATAATAACCGTAGCAAGCCGGTGCTGAAGCCACGATGTAAGCCGGGTCAACGCCAATCGCCAGTGCGACAGGAACAATCGCCGCCAGCGCCGCGGCCTGGGAGTTTACAAACTTGGAAACCAGCAGCAGAACAATGGCATAGGCCCACGGATACTCTTTCACCATTTCGCCCAGTACGCCCTGAATTTCAGACATATGCGCCCCGAACATGGTTTCTGCCATCCATGCGATACCGTACACCGCCACGATGGCGATCATACCGGAACGGAAGACTTCGTTTTTTGAGATAGACGCGGGATTGGTTTTGGTCAGGATAATAATCAGTGCGCCGGTTAGCAGCATAAACATCTGAATAACCAAGACCATCGACAGCGGTTTGCCGCCGAAGGACGGACGCAGGTCCGAATCAGCACCGAGAAGTGCGACCACGGCGATTGCCCCGAGGAAGATCCACATTGCCAGCCAGTTGCTTTTCGGCAGTTTTTTATCCAGCAGCGTCGCGGTGTCACCGTAAACGTACTCACGGTTTTCCGGTACGGAGATGAATTTCTGGAACTCTTCGTCTTTATCCAGATCTTTACCGCGGAACCAACTGAAAATACCGATCGCCAGGATACCGAGTAACGTCGATGGAATGGTGATTGCCAGCAGGTCGAGGAACTCAAGGTGACGACCATCAAAGGTAACGTTACCCAACATCGCGACCAGTGATACTACCGCAACCGACACCGGACTGGCGATAATCCCCATCTGTGCACCGATAGAACTTGCCGCCATCGGACGTTCCGGACGGATATTGTTCTTAATTGCCACGTCGTAGATGATTGGCAGGATGGTGTAAACCACGTGACCTGTACCGCAAAGAATGGTCAGCGTACAGGTGATAAATGGCGCGACGATGGAAACATATTTCGGATTGCGACGCAGCAGTTTCTCGGCAATTTGCAGCATGACGTCAAGGCCGCCCGAGGCTTGCAACGTGGCCGATGCCGCCACCACCGCGATGATAACCAGCATAACATCAACCGGTGGTTTACCTGGCTGAAGATGGAAGACGAATACCAGAATGACGAGGCCGATACCGCCTAATAAACCTAGCGCGATACCGCCCTTTCTGGCGCCATAGAACAGACATATCAATATTATGATAAGTTGGATAGTAAATAACATTTGTGAACCCTCGCGATAATCCCATTTAAATTTCTACTGAATAGAACGCAGTCTCGTTCTGTTTGTATGAATTTTTTTCAGAGCCTGACTAATATCCTTTTGGTCGTTACTGGCCTGAGTAATTACTTCACAGTGAATATTGGCTGATTCAGGCAGCAATAAATTAATACACTGTGATAAGCGACTTTTTCAGAGAAAAATACTCTCTGGCGATGGGGTTATAGTTTGTGCTGCGCAGATGTTAATAGTTTGTTTTCTACTATCTTATTGATATGTATTGGTATATTTTTTGTTCTAATGGCGGTTATAGATTATTCTGATATACCTATTTATGGGTAAAAATACACATAATGCGGGTGACATAATAGTTAATTAACTTTTGTTAGCGTTTTGAAACTAAAAACACTATTTATCCTAAAGAATATTAAATCGATGAAATGAGAAGGGGATAATTATATTTGATCTGGCACAAGTTTTACTGATGGACGATGTAACTTGTGCCAGTGCTCTTTTGCATTACTGCAATAACTGTTACTTGCGGATAACCAATGGTGCGTTATTGGCAATATTGTTTCAGCAATGAGTAATGTTCCGCTTGAATACGGTAACGGTAAACCGGACGACCCGTGACGCCATAATGGATGCTGGTAAATAAGATGTGGCAGTTGACCAGCCAGATCAGGTACTTGCGGCAGGAAACGCGCGAGATGTTCACCTCGTTGGCCAACTCGTCGGTTGAAAACTCATAGTCCTGATGCGCGTCAATCCACTGGCACAGCGTGCGTAACGTCTGCGGCGTTAAGCCTTTTGGCAAGCGACGAGGATCCTGCTCGTTGGAGCTGCTGCCGTGGATTAGCTGGTCCAGCTCGGCCTGGTCATAATACTGATGTTTTTCCAGCGCCATTTTCTTTTGTCGCCAGCCGGTGAGTGCCTCTTCAAAGCGTGATGCCTGGAAGGGTTTTATCAGGTAATCAACAACGCCGTAATGCAGCGAATCTTTAATCGTCGCGGCATCGGCGGCGGAAGAGATGACTATCACATCGCTTTTGCAGCGAGCGTTATGCAGTACCGGAAGTAAATCGAGCCCGTTCTCTTTCTGCATATAGATATCGAGCAATATCAGGTCAATAGACGTGTCGCTGTTGAAAATTATCTCTTTGGCTTTTTCCAGTGTCGAGGCCGTTCCGCAGCATTGAAAGCCCGGGATCTGCGCCACGTATCGGCGATTCAGCTCCGCCACCATTGCGTCGTCATCGATAATTAATACATTGATCATTTGCTCGACTTCTCCCCGTCCCAGGGTATCTGGACAAAAAATTGTGTGAAAATCCCGGGTTCCGATTCTACGGCGATACTGCCGTCGAGATTTTCTACCTGTTGTTTGACAAGAGCTAAACCGACGCCTCGTTCGCTTCCTTTTGTTGAGACACCTTTGTCAAAAATGTGAGCGATTTTGTCGGGGGCGATCCCCGGTCCATCATCGTTAACTTCACAGTGCAGCCAGCCGTGACGGTAGTGCAATGTTACGCTAATTTCGCCTCCGGGTTCCGGCCCTAATGCCTCCAGCGCGTTTTCTATCAGATTTCCCAACGTGGTAATCAGCGTCGCGACCTGGTCTTCACTGCCGCTGTCGGGCAACTGGCTTTCGCTGTTTAAAATCAGCGTATGGCCTAAATCGGTCGCGCGGTTAATCTTGCTGATTAAAAAACCAGCAATAACCGGCGATTTGATCTTGCCCAACAGAGAGCCAATCTCTTCCTGATAGTTATTGGCTGTTTTGAGAATGTAATCTTCCAACTGCTTATAACTCTTCAGATGCAATAATCCGAGAATCACGTGCAATTTATTCATAAATTCGTGGGATCGTTCACGAAGTGCGTCAGCATAGTTGACCAGACCATCCAGTCGCTGCATCAGTTTACGTACTTCAGTTTTATCCCTGAAGGTAGAAATGGCACCGATGATAACGCCATTACTGCGCACCGGAACGGTGTTGATCAGCAATAGCCGATCTTTGACGGTAATCTCTTCGTCGCGGCGCGGCGTACCGTCGCGTAACACTTCCGAGACATCCACCACCTGTGACCATGCCTGACTTAGCGTGGAGAGATTCTCGTCATCCTGCGATTTGTGGTAGTTAAGCAACTCCTGCGCGGCATCGTTGATTAGCGTGACTTCGCCGCGCTCGTCCACGGCAACGACGCCTTCTTTTATTGACTGCAACATGGCCTGGCGTTGCTCAAACAGTGTGGATATTTCGTAGGGTTCCAGGCCGAAAAGCATTTTTTTCAGCACCTTAACCAGAATGCAGGTGCCGATGAGGCCGACCAGCATGCCAAATAACACCGACCAGATAATGCTCCAGCGACTGTCATTGATCTGTTTGGTCACGCGGCTTAACTCAAGGCCGATCGCCACCACGCCAATCTGTTTATTATTCTCATCATAGATGGGGGTAAATACGCGTAAAGCCTGCGCCAGAAAGCCGCGATTGATAGCGACATTTTCTTCGCCATTCAGCGCTTTAAGGATGTCATCACCTTTAAATGGCTGACCAATACGCTGGGCTTCAGGATGCGAGTAGCGAAGACTTTGCATATCGGTAACGACAATAAACAGCAGATCGTTACGTTTGCGCACAGCTTCCGCGATGGCCTGGATCCCGCTGTCCTGCGGTTTTTTCTGCAAGCCCTGACGGATTTCTGGCGAATCGGCAAGGGTACGCGCCACCGCCAGCGCCTTGTTGGCCAGTCCGTCACGCGTCATGTCACTGATTTGCGAGAAGTAAATCAGATGCACCACCAACAGCACCGAGAACAGCACCGCGCTGACCATTAAGATCACTGTGGTACTCAATTTCATCGGACGTTTGCGTAACTTGCGGTAGGGCAATGAATGTCTCATCAGCTTCCTTGTGTGACAAATTTCTTAAGCATTATCTCTGATGAGGCGGGTAATTCAAAGGGAGTAAGAATAATTGGCTATATAGGGGGAGAGGCTCTGGAAACTGAAACTGCCGGTGCTGTATGAAGATTCCGGGCTATGCTTATTGCGAAAACCATACTGATGAGAGAGGGAAGGTCATGGATCAGGATTTACTGAACGGTGGTTATCGCTGCTATACCGGCGAAAAGATCGATGTCTGGTTCAACACTGCAATATGTCAGCATTCTGGCAATTGCGTACGTGGCAACGGCAAGTTATTTAATCTCAAACGTAAGCCGTGGATCATGCCGGATGAAGTGGACGTCGCCACTGTAGTGAAAGTGATTGATACGTGCCCGAGCGGCGCGCTGAAATACCGTCATAAATAAGCGAGGGAAAAATGGAAATACGTGAAGGCCACAATAAATTTTACATCAATGACGAGCAGGGTAAGCAAATCGCTGAAATTGTCTTTGTGCCGACTGGAGAGAATTTAGCGATTATCGAACATACCGATGTTGATGAAAGCCTGAAAGGGCAAGGGATTGGTAAACAGCTGGTTGCGAAAGTCGTGGAAAAAATGCGCCGGGAAAAACGAAAAATTATCCCACTGTGCCCATTTGCGAAACACGAATTTGATAAAACGCGTGAGTATGATGATATTCGCAGTTGATGAGTAACGATATTTTTCATGCTCTCCGTAATGCGATGCAGGGGAGTATCTGAAAGGTAGGGGGATGCACAAAGAATGGTCAGAGAGAGCGTTTTCTTGTCCCAAGTCATCCCCTTTAGTGAGCAAAAAAAAAAGAATATCTACTATATGAGAATCATCAATCAGGGTTAATAAACTTTGCATCCCCAGGGCATTTAATATTGATAGGAGTCTTATTATGGAAGGTAAAAAAAAGTTCAATACTTATGTCGTTTCTTTTGATTATCCATCATCTTATTCCTCAGTTTTCTTAAGGTTAAGATCATTGATGCATGATATGAACTTCTCCTCTATAGTGGCTGATGAATATGGAATACCACGACAATTGAATGAGAATTCTTTCGCAATAACGACATCATTAGCCGCAAGTGAAATTGAAGATTTAATCAGGATCAAATGCTTAGACTTGCCAGATATTGATTTTGACCTCAACATTATGATAGTTGATGACTATTTCCGTCAGTTTTACAAATAGATGGAAGGGATAAGAAGATATTCAAAATGACACTATTCTCTAAAATATTAATTTTTTATGTGATTGGTGTGAACATATCCTTTGTCATTATCTGGTTTATCTCACATGAGAAAACACATATTCGTTTACTTAGTGCATTCCTGGTGGGAATAACCTGGCCAATGAGTCTGCCTGTGGCATTACTTTTTTCTCTCTTTTAGGAGCTGTGGTTGAGTGGATCCGCTGGTTATCTTGAAACGAAGCGTCTCTCCTCAAAATTTGATTTGCGGAACGACGAACGAAGCAGTCGCCTGGCTGCTTCGTTCATTAAAGTGAAACTTATTTCTGTGGACGCATCGCCGGGAAGAGAATAACGTCGCGAATAGTATGACTGTTAGTAAACAGCATAATCATTCGGTCGATACCAATACCCAGACCTGCGGTTGGCGGCAGACCATATTCCAGCGCAGTCACGTAATCTTCGTCGTAGAACATCGCTTCGTCGTCACCTGCAGCTTTGGCGTTAACCTGTTCCTGGAAACGTTCAGCCTGATCTTCTGCGTCGTTTAATTCGCTAAAACCATTACCGATTTCACGACCACCGATGAAGAATTCAAAACGGTCGGTGATTTCCGGGTTAACATCGTTACGGCGCGCCAGCGGTGACACTTCTGCCGGATACTCAGTAATAAAGGTTGGCTGAATCAGATGTGCTTCTGCCACTTCATCAAAGATCTCCGTGACAATACGTCCCAGCCCCCAGCTTTTCTCTACCGTAATACCGATAGATTCAGCTAATGCTTTAGCGGCATCAAAATTATCCAGGTCGGCCATATCGGTTTCTGGACGATATTTTTTGATTGCTTCGCGCATGGTGAGTTTTTCAAACGGTTTGCCGAAATCAAACACATGCTCGCCATAAGTGACTTTAGTGGTACCCAGTACCTCTTGTGCCAGGGTACGGAACAGTGACTCTGTCAGTTCAATCAAATCGTGGTAATCCGCATACGCCATGTAGAGTTCCATCATCGTGAACTCAGGATTATGACGAACAGAAATACCTTCATTACGGAAGTTACGGTTGATTTCGAATACCCGTTCAAAACCACCTACAACCAAACGTTTCAGATACAGCTCCGGCGCGATACGCAGATACATATCTAAATCCAGAGCATTATGATGGGTAATAAACGGGCGAGCAGATGCCCCACCTGGAATTACCTGCATCATCGGGGTTTCTACTTCCATAAAGCCGCGCGCAACCATGAACTGGCGGATAGCGGCCAGAATTTTTGAACGGACAACAAACGTTTGACGGGATTTATCGTTAGCGATGAGGTCCAGATAACGTTGACGATAACGGACTTCCTGATCCTGCAGACCATGGAATTTATCTGGTAAAGGACGTAGTGCTTTAGTCAGCAGGCGTAACTCAGTACAGTGAATGGAAAGCTCACCAGTTTGCGTCTTAAACAGCGTACCGCGGGCACCGATAATGTCACCCAGGTCCCATTTTTTAAACTGATCGTTATAAACACCTTCTGGCAGGCTATCTCGTGCAACGTACAGTTGAATACGGCCACCTACATCCTGCAATGTTACAAAGGAGGCTTTCCCCATGATACGACGGGTCATCATTCTGCCAGCAACCGAGACTTCAATGTTTAAGGATTCCAGTTCCTGGTTATCCTTCGCATCAAACTCTTCGTGCAACTGGTCAGAGGTATGGTTGCGGCGAAAATCATTGGGAAACGCCACACCTTGCTGACGCAGTGCTGCCAGTTTTTCGCGACGATTTCTCATTTCATCGTTAAAATCAATAGCCTCATCGGCTCCCTGTGTTTCTCGTTCAGACATTTTGGTTCCTCTTAATCCAGCTTTCAATTTAGCGTAGATAAAGAGACAGATCGGTACACTGTATTATCTGCCTCGACTATTAATAACTCAGTTTATCTTATCTAAACCAACGCTTACCTCAAGTTGATATCACTAATAAATCATCATAAAAATGGTTTAAATATCTTATTAATCTTGATTTGCTAGTGTGATTAACTGAAAGTGAATTTATTCATAACTAATTGTTTTTACAAAAGTTAATCGTTGCTTTCCTGTATCATATTAGTCGGCGTGCTAAACAGAAATCGGGTAGCAAAGGCCAGTACCACGATGATCGCGACACAAGCCAACGTCCACTCTCCCATCTGGGAAAAGAATCGCTGGTAAGCTGCAATTGCCATACCGCTAATTTGCGACTCTGTTGTCTGTTGTGCCACTACGCCTGCCAGCCAGTTGGCGACCGCGCCTGTTGCCAGCATATAAATACCGGTTAATACGCCAGACATTTTCAGACGCGTGATTTGCGCAATCGCCACCGGGTCAATAAAGAGTTCGGCAAAGCCCATTAGCGCCAGCCCGGATATCATCACACCCATTGACGCTTGACCGCCAGCCGCTGCATGTCGGGCATCAAATGCCAGCAACATAAAGCCACATGCCATCAGCAGTAAGCCAAAGGCAAACTTCAACCAGACGCGCAATGTTGAGTTGCCGTGGCTTTCTGGCGACGCCAGCCAGGCAAGTACAACCCCAGCGAGCATCACCGCAATTGCATTCACCGACTGGAATAGCGCAGTAGGTACTTCAATATTGAATGCCTGACGATTCACAAAGCGATCGATAAACAAGCTGATGGTACTGCCGCCCTGTTGTGCCAGTACCCAGAACAACGTCCCGACAAACATCAATAATACAATTTGCCAAAGAGCACGGCGGTGTTCTGGGAATTTGATCATCATGCGGGCAATGATTTGTGCAGCAATAAGGCAAACAATCGCCAGCAAATATCCGGACCAGTCGTTCTCCAGCAGCAGGGTAAAAAATACTGGGGCTAAACAGAGCATCACCACTAACCAGCTCCATACCGGTAAGGCAAATTTCACGCGAGTGAGCGCTTTTTTATCCATACTACGCGTGGACTGGAAATGACGATGACCACTTAAGAAAATCAACAAACCGATAAACATCCCGCCACCCGCAAGGGCAAAGCCAACATGCCATCCATACCACTGAGCAGCCAGGCCGCAGGCGATGGGGGCTGCGATAGAGCCAATATTGCCCGCGGCATACAGCAGCGAAAAACCGCCATCACGTCGATGATCGTTCTCGTCGTAGAGCTCGCCAAGCAAACAGCTGATGTTTGATTTGAATAAACCGTAGCCACAAATAATGATTGCCAGCGCCAGATACAGGCTAAAGGTTGAGTTTGTATCAATGCCCAGCACCACATGGCCAAGGGTCATTAACAGCGCGCCGGCAATCACCGCAGTGCGGTTGCCGAGCAGGCGGTCGGCAAGCCAGCCGCCGAGAATAGGGGTAACGTAAACCAAAGAAGCGTATGCGCTGAACAGGCTGATGGCATGGTTATCATCAAAACCAAGCTGATGGGTGAGATAGAGAATGAGTAAGGCACGCATGCCGTAAAAACTGAAGTACTCCCAGATCTGGATCGCCACGATATAGTATATCGCGCGCGGCTGTGAGGGTGTTTTCATGTGTTCTCCTTATGAGCAAAAAAGGGAAGTGGCAAGCCACTTCCCTTGTACTAGCTAATTATTTTTTGCTTTCTTCTTTCAATACCTTAACGGTATAGCGGCCATCAGCCTGACGGTATGCACCGTGAATATCGGTTTCAAAGCCCGGATAGTGAGCGCCGATTTCACACAGCATCTGCAGGAACTCCAGAACCGGACGGCTTTCTTCGGTGATCATTTCACCCGGCATTACCAGAGGAACTCCCGGCGGATACGGAAGGATCATATTGGCGTTAATACGACCTACCATTTCGTCGAGGTAAACTTCTTCGGTCATACCGTTCAGCTCTTTCTGGAACGCAGCATACGGAGTCATTACCATTGTCGGCAGCACTTCAAATGCGCGATACATCAGATCCGGCAGATTGTGGTGAACAATCAGTTTGTGGATATTCTGAGCCAGTTCCTGAATACGCATGTTTTCATAGAATTCAGGATCTTCACGATACAGAGACGGCAGCATGTTTTTCACACGCAGGTTCAGGTCGAACGCACGTTTGAAGTCAGTCAGAGCACGCAGCAGGCTCAGTGCTTTGGTCTTATCGATACCGATGCTGAACAGGAACAGCAGGTTATACGGACCGGTTTTCTCAACAATGATGCCATGTTCGTCGAGGTATTTCGCCACGATGCTGGCCGGAATACCGAAGTCGCTCATGGTGCCGTCTTTTTCCATCCCCGGAGTCAGCAGAGTGACTTTGATCGGGTCAAGATACATGTGCTCGTTATCGATGTTTTTGAAGCCGTGCCAGGTGCTGTCAGAACGCAGCGGCCAGCATTCAGTGGTATCGATATGATCCGGCTGCCATACATCAAAGAACCAGCCATCAGATTCCGTTCTCAGACGTTTGATCTCTTTACGGAATTTGATTGCACGTTCAATGGAACCGTTGATCAGACGTTTACCTGCATTGCCTTTCATCATCGCCGCAGCGGTTTCAGTGGACGCCACGATACCGTAGTGCGGAGAGGTGGTGGTGTGCATCATATAGGCTTCGTTAAAGGTTTCTTCGTTTACGTCACCTTTAACGTGGATCATGGAAGCCTGAGAGAACGCCGCCAGCAGTTTGTGAGTGGACTGGGTTTCGTAAATCACTTTCCCTTCTACACGGCCACCGCTCATACCGCATTTACCTTCGTAAATCGGTGAGAAGTTGGTGTAAGGCACCCACGCAGAGTCAAAGTGGATGGATTTCACATCCAGCGTTTTCTTGATGAAGTCGGTGTTGTACAGCAGACCATCATAGGTAGAGTTGGTAATTACGGCATGTACCGGCCAGGTTGCGTTTGGTGTTTCTTTAACGCGCTTAGCAATGGTTGCGTGCTGGAATTCACTCTGTGGGATACCGCCAAGAATACCGTAAGCGTTACGGGTCGGGCGGAAATAGATTGGCGTAACATCGCTCATCATCATCAGATGGGTCAGCGATTTGTGGCAGTTACGGTCAATCAGAATGGTGCTGCCTGCCGGAGCAGAGTACATACCAACAATTTTGTTCGCAGTGGAAGTACCGTTGGTCACCATGTAGCTGCGGTCTGCGTTAAAGACGCGAGCGATATACTGTTCTGCTTCTTTGTGTGGACCGCTGTGATCCAGCAGGGAACCCAGTTCAGATACTGAAATGGAAATATCAGATTTCATGGTGTTCGGACCAAAGAAATCATAGAACAGGCTACCTACCGGGCTTTTCTGGAATGCAGTACCGCCCATGTGACCAGGAGTACAGAAAGTATATTTACCTTCACGAACATATTTAAACAGCGCTTTGGTCAGCGGAGGCAGAATAGTGTTGATATATTCGTCAGTGGTCTGCTTGATCTTGTTAGCAATATCATCAGCAGCACCCAGCGCATATTCAAAGAAGCTAATCTGTAAACGCAGATCGTTCAGGCTTACATCGAGTGTGGAATATGTATTAGCGAACGCGTACAACGGCAGGTTCTCGTTCATTTTGCTAATTTCTTCGCACAACTCGAGATTATATTTATCCCAGTCAAAAATAACACCGCACAGACGCGCATTGTTTTCGATCAGTTTTAATAAGTCGTCACGGTCGTTCGGGTAAACAATCTGGAAGTTCAGACGTTCAAGCGCGCGATGAAGTTCACGGATGGGTTCTTCTTTAAAATAAACCCCCATGTGATTCAATATTGCAATAACGTTCATAGTCATATCTCCAGGTAAAAAAGGCCCCTCCCAACACATGGGACAAAATGAAAGGAGGAGCCTCGGAAAATACTTTTAATTAATGTGCGTTAGATGCTGTGTGGTTATCCATTGAGTGGCTCTGGCGCTCGTGCATTTTGCGAGCGTAGAACATCAGGATAATCAGGCTGACGATGAAGGTACCTGCCAGCTCGAAGGAGCTTGCGCCCATCAGAGCGATGAAGCAGAACACGCAACCCAGTACAGAGCAGATCAGGCTGACAAAGTTGCGGATGTTAACGCCTTCAAAACGAATCAGGTCAACGCAAGAGTAGAAGTACGGCAGCATAGTCAGCAGTACTGCGATACCGGTCAGTTCACCGAACAGGTCAGATGCTTTACCACCAGCAGAGTTCATCAGAGTGATGAGGATCATCAGGGCAGTCATTTTCACTGCAGCCAGCAGCAGACCTTTTTTCGGAATACCGTTGCTGTCGACTTCACCATAAACTTTCGGGAAGTTACCGTCGTTAGCGGCACGTACACCTGCCTGGCCTACCAGCATCATCCAGGAACCCAGGGAAGTCAGGCACGCAAAGGCGGTGAATGCAGAAACCATCGGCGCAGCCCAGTTACCCAGGATAGTAGAAGCACTGATTGCAAACGGAGCACCGGAAGCTGCCATTACAGAAGACGGATACATACCGGAAAGCACCTGAGTCGCAGCAATGTAAACAATACCTGCTAAACCAGTACCCAGCATGGTTGCCAGTGGAACGGTACGTTTCGGGTTTTTAACCATACCAGTACTTACAGCTGCGGATTCAACACCCACGAAGGCCCACAGGCAGAGCAGAATACTTTTAATGATCGCATGACCATCAGTGGTACCCGCAGTATTCCAGTTAGCTGCATAAGTTGCAGCATCAAACCAATGCCAGCCAACAATAGCAGTCATAACCACAGGAATAAGAACCAGCACCAGGCCAATAGTGGTTAAACGGCTTACCCAGGTACCGCCGAGCATATTTACAAAGGTAAATACCCAGACGATAGCAATACAGGCGATACCCGCCGGAACAGGATCATTTAATACTGGGAAGAAGGTGGAAAGATAAGATACAGCGGTAATACCAATCGCCAGGTTACCAATCCAGTTAGCATGGTAATAAAGAACACCTGTCTGAAAACCAAATGCAGGGGAAATTTCTCCAGCATAAGCAATTGGGCCACCTTGTTGCGGGTTCTTTGTTGCCAGTCGGGCATATACATAAGCCAGCGACATTGCACCAATAATAGAGATGATCCAACCCCAGATAGCAATACCACCGATACTTGCAAGGTTCGCGGGTAATAATGCAATACCGCTCCCCATCATATTACCGGCAACAACACCGGTACAGGCAAATAGCCCAATCTTCTTGGCAGAACTCATGCTCTTCTCCTAATTTCATTTTAGAATTTGGAGTCCGGGTCATGATGTATAACTATTTACTGACCAGACCAAACTGGCGACAAGACTACTCAAAAAAAAAGATTAATCCTAAAGATTAGGTGAAATAATACAAAAGTTTATGTCAGTGAGGATTTTAGCTCTTCATTAACAGATCAGAATCGCAAGTTGATATCATGAAAAGATAAACATTCAATATTTACAATGAATTACGAGAAAGTTTCCGGTTAAATTTATGTAATAAAAATTATGCAGCAAATAAATTGCTGCAACATGTTGTGTCAATAAATATACAAGCGTTTAACGCTAAAAATCCCCGCGAATGAATCAACCCAGGATTCGTTTATTCTGAAGCGAGAAATTTGTCGAGATAAGGAACAACATAAGAAACAGAAGTCTGGAATATGCCATTTTCAATCCAGTAAAGGGTGTTTGCTCCTGGGCGTAAATTAAAGGCGGTGAGATATGCATCAGCAGCTTCTCGGTTCATCCCCTTCATCTCATAAACTTTGCCAAGCAACACATAATTTAACCAGGACATTTCAAGGTCAATGCCAGTATTTATCGCCTGGTAAGATTCGTCTGTTTTTCCTTTTGCCAGAGCACTGACCGCTTTTATTTGATAGAGAATGGCCAGATTATTCATTCCTGGCAGTGTAGCAATGTTATCAATTTCTGTGTTCAGTGCTGCTAATTGTTTTTCATCTAAAGGATGCTGAGAATGACGTACTATATCAACTAATGCTTTCTCTGCTCTCGCATAGGTAAATTCAGGAGATGATTGAACTATCTCACCTAATAACTCACTGGCACGGTTCAATGATTTATCATCACCATGCATTAAATAATCATGTGCCTGATAAAAATTAGTTAATAACGCACCACGATGAGGCAAAATTTGTTGGAGCATCTCCTGCATTCGTTGTGGCCACGGTTGATTTAACGCTTTTGACAAACTCTCCAGTAAATCATTTTGAATCGCCAGCTGATTACCGTTAGTGATGACATAACGTTTATCCAGCATGGTCGAACCATCTGCATTGTCTACCAATTTTACCGACATAAAGCACTGTTGAGCGCGGTATTGGCGCTGATTAACAAACGCAATAGATAATGTTTTACCGGAACTGCTCGGTTCATCAATGTTGTAGTTGATTTTGTCATGAACCATAAAAGTGGAGAAGGTATTAAGTGACGTAGCCACCAAATCACCCACGCCTATCGCGTAAGAGAGCTGATACGGGGAAGTCCAACTGTTACAACTCTTATTCACCATATTAATGTCAATATCGCGTGGATTGAGCAAAATCCGCGATTTACTCATAGGAAGACGCGTTTCAAGACTGGAAAACGCCACCAGTGCTACACAGATACCTAACGACAACAGGAAAAAAAACCATACCCAAAAGGTAGTGAATCGTTTGCTTTTAACTGGGGATTGTTCAGGTGGCGTTGCGGTGTTTTGAATGTTAAGACTGTGGGAAGGGGAATCTGTGTCAGGAATCGCCTCTGGTATAGGGGGAGGCGAAGATTGCATTATTTCTTCTCCCTCCTCTTCGCTGTACCAGATAACTGGCACCATTAATTTATAACCGCGCTTTGGTACAGTAGCGATATAGACAAGACTATCTTCATCATTATCTTTTAATGACTTACGCAGTTCTGAGATACTCTGCGTAACAACGTGATTGGTAACAATACTTCTCTTCCAGACATTATCGATAAGTTCATCTCTGCTAAGTACTTCGCCACTGTGTTGAGCAAAGAAAACCAGAAGATCGATTAGTCTCGGCTCAAGGGTAAGTTGACGCCCATTGCGACTAATTTGGTTTATGGACGGAGTAACAAGCCACTCGCCAACGCGAACTACAGGTTGTTGCATAATAAAAGCTCATTCGAAAAGGGAATGGTGCAATGATAATTGCCATAACCTATTTTTACCAACTATAGATGGATGCGTTTACATATTGCCGGTGAATATGAGACGTTATTTTTACCAGCCGTAAACCTCTTGATTACATCGCCTTACGAAAGGACTTTAATGAGAATCAGAAGTAATTTGCCTTACCACCAAGATTGATTATCTTTGCCAAAGAAAACGTTCAGAAAACAATCCTCGGAAAATTGCCTGGAACGCTTACTATTTTAATGGATTGTTAGTCTTTGCATGATCAAACGGACTGATACATTTCTCTTTGTTCGCATCCAGAAAATCTCATCAGTCGGCGTTCTGTTTATGGATGCGTTACGCTCCGGATGACGTCATTTGACGTTCAACAGCATCACGGGGCCGCACGACATTTCGCGTCAGTCAGTGTCATAGCTCCGGGACAAATTTTCTCAAACAGGGGGATACCCGCAAAATGCTGGTGATGTGGGGAGAATTTGGTTGAGTTTGGTGGGAGTGATTTGGAGGAAGAACGGTTAAATCGTGGCGTCCTGAAACGAAAAACGGACCTCCGTGGAGGTCCGTTTATATGAATTTGGTGCCCGGACTCGGAATCGAACCAAGGACACGGGGATTTTCAATCCCTGATTTAAACACGCATAGAACGTTTGTTACCTGTAAATCATATACAGGTGACTTATATGCATGTAATTTCAGTAATTTCTACCAAAGGCGGTGAAGGTAAGTCTACTAAATCTGCCAACCTGGCAGGCTTATGTGCCGATGCCGGTCTCAAAACTCTCCTGCTTGATGGCGATTACCGTCAGCCAACCGTCTCCAGTTATTACCCTCTTCGTTATGAAGCTCCATGTGGTCTGTATGAGCTGCTTATGCAGACTGTAGATCTTAACCATCCGGAACAGTTAATTTCCCATACCTGCATTGAAAATCTTGATCTGATAATTTCCAACGATCCTCACGGACAACTAAAAACGGCAATGATGCACGCGCCGGATGGGCGCATCCGATTACGTAATCAGCTACAGCATCCATTATTTGCTTCTTATGACGTAATTATTGGTGACACACAAGGCGCTCGCTCAATCATGCTGGAGCAGATGCTTCTGGCGACAACACATACCGCGCTGGCAGTTGTAAAGCCTGTAATGCCTGATATTCGGGAATTCTTACGAGGAACGGTGGGATTGATGGAAGAACTGCTTCCCTACCGTGGGTTTGGTATTGCGTTGCCGCCAATGAAGATATTGGTCAACTGCATGGATTACACTCTGCTGGCCGAAGAAGCGCTGAGCGCATTAACTACGATAATTACAGATGGAACGTATAGCAAAGCGGATATTCCCCCCGTCACTCTGCTCGAAACCCAAATCTACGATCTTGAAGTCTACAAACTGGGCCATACGCGGGGACAACCCGCTCACCGTCTTGAATACCATACTGACCGTAAGAGTCTGCCAGCGGCGCAGACTATGCATGATCTGGCCTGTGAATTATTCCCCCAGTGGCGCGACCGTTTTGATGCAGTACTGCAAAACCAGCCGAAGGGGGATAAGTGATGAGACTCTATCGGGCAACGTACAGCCTCTTAAACCGCGATGGCCGGATCACAGTTGATGAGCAGTGGGTCTTTTTTGAAGCCGAAACTTACGCTGATGCACTGGAAAAAATACCCGGTCTATTGATGACGATGTGGGATTGCTGTGAATCCCAGCTCGAAGTATGGAACCTGATGCCGGATAACCAGCTTGTTGATCTCAGTATGGATATGGAGATTGATTCTCCCCGGGAGTGGCGTTTCTTTGAAGTTGGCTATTCTGCTGGTTCTGCCGTTTATCTTGATGTCGAACGGGATGGCTGGCCGCTGTTTCTTGTCTCCCCGTCCTGGCTGGCTCGTCTGAATAAAGCGTTGGCTGAATGTCGTAGCGTCGGAGGCCAGCATGAATAACGCCGAAAAGATATCGCCGCCGCACTCCATCAGCGCCGAACAAGCCGTTCTTGGTGGCCTGATGCTCGATAACGATCGCTGGGATGATATCGCAACGATTATTTCTGCCGACAGCTTTTATTCGCGACCGCATGGCGTGATTTTCTCAGTGATGCAGGCTCTTCTGCTTCAGAACAAGCCCATCGATCTGATTACTCTGGCTGAATCAATGGAGCAGCAGGGGACATTAGAACAGTGTGGCGGTTTTGCCTATCTCGCTGAACTCTCCAAAAATACGCCCAGTGCGGCCAATATTGTGGCTTATGCGGAGTATGTTGCCAGCTACGGCCAAAAGCGTCGGTTGCTGGAACTGGGGCATGATCTGGTCGGACAGGCCAGCGATGCCAGAAGTGACCTGACGGTATTACTGGATGAAGCTGAGCGCCGCATCTTTGCTATTGCCGAACAACAATCTCCGGATGGCGACGTTGATCTGTATGCCTCACTGGAATCCTTCCTCAATCAATTAGAGCAACGTTGCAGTAGTGAAGATCTCATTACCGGTACGCCTACCGGTTTTGCTCAACTGAATACGATGACCAGCGGCTTCCAGCCCAGCGACCTGATTTTGCTGGCTGGCCGTCCGTCAATGGGGAAAACTGCTTTTGGATTGGCATTCTGCGAAGGGGCGTTGAATGAACGACCGGACATGGCTGTACAGGTTTACAGTCTGGAAATGCCTACCGAGCAGTTGCTAATGCGCTTTACCGCCATGCTGGGGCGTGTGCCTCTGCAACACCTGCGCAATGGCGATATGCAGGATGAAGACTGGGCGCGTGTTAGTGCAGCAATGAAAGTCCTGCTTGAAGACTGGAAAGGAAGGCTGGTAATCGATGATTCCAGTTACATGACTCCGACAATCCTGCGTTCAAAGGTACGGCGGAATATCCGTAAATACGGTAATCCATCCCTGATCCTGCTGGATTACCTGCAACTGATGCGCTGCCCGGGGCAGGAGAACCGGACGCAGGAGATCGCGGAAATCTCCCGCTCACTCAAGGCGCTGGCGAAAGAAATTGGTTGTCCGGTGGTGGCGTTATCACAGCTTAACCGGTCACTGGAAAGCCGGGCAGATAAGCGCCCGAATAATGGCGATCTGCGTGACTCCGGGGCGCTGGAGCAGGATGCCGATCTGATTATGTTTGTTTATCGGGATGAAGTGT
This sequence comes from Escherichia sp. E4742, assembly GCF_005843885.1. Lineage (NCBI taxonomy): Bacteria > Pseudomonadati > Pseudomonadota > Gammaproteobacteria > Enterobacterales > Enterobacteriaceae > Escherichia > Escherichia sp. E4742. Next base: position 2,582,291 of record NZ_CP040443.1, read on the forward strand.
ATGACGCCGATACGTCTGAACCCGGTGTGGCCGAAATTATTCTTGGCAAGCAGCGTAATGGCCCGATTGGTACTGTAAAAGTACAGTACCAGGCGGAGATTACCCGTTTTGAGGATTTCACAGGAGGTCGCTATGACTTCTAAGAAATCCAGCCAGTTAGGCGAAAAGTTGCTTCAGCGGGGCCGTACCCCGAATACTGGAAGCTCTGCTGTGGTGTTGCCGATAAATGAAATGCCGATGGTATTAACGCTGGAGCAGTTGCGCCCTAATCCTGATAACCCCCGAACATCCCGCAACCCGAAGTATGAAGATATCAAAGCGTCGATCCGCGCCCGGGGGCTGGATTCGGTGCCTAAAGTTACCAAAGATCCGGAAAATCCTGAGGATGTTTATATCTTCAGCGACGGCGGAAACACTCGCTATTCCGCCCTGACTGAACTGTATATAGAAACCGGTGATGAACGCTTTAACCGCGTCCAGTGCATAGTAAAGCCGTGGCCGGGACGTTTGCAGTGTGTCATCGGTCATCTGGCCGAGAATGATGTGCGTGGCGAGCTGTCATTTATTGAGAAAGCCTTTGGTATCGAAAAGGCGAGAGCTATTTACGAGGAACAGCTGGGGCGCGAAGTGAGCCAGCGTGAGCTGGCCGATCTGCTGAAAGAGGCGGGTTATCCGGTTCACCATTCGAATATCAGTCGTATGGTGGCGACAATTGAGTACCTTTATCCGTGGATGCCCAACTTGCTTAATTCAGGTATGGGACGACCTCAGATCGCCCAGCTAATTACGTTGCGAACAGCGGCAGAAAAAGCTTGGCAAGCCTTCAGTCAGAACGTCGCGTTGCCTCCGGAACAGGAATTTAATGATGTCTTTGGTGGTGTTTGTCGCGCTTTTGACGACGCGGATCACTACTCAGCCGATGTCTTTAAAGAAGAGCTGATTACGGCCCTGTTGAAGGCGATGCCCGATCCGCAACTGACCTACGATAGCTGGCTGATTGAACTCGATCCACAGGAACAGAACCGGCGCAAACTCTTCGGTGCGCCGGAGCCGCTTCCCCAGCATGTTCTGGATGCGGACAAAATCCATGATGAGCCTTCACAACCACCGGCTGCTGAACCGCCCTCCGTTGCTACTGATTCCGGGTTAAAGGAGAAAAGGCCTGTCACAACTGAGGGCAATTCCTCCAATGATCTGGATCACCCGCCCGATGAAGAACCGCTAGATCTTTATGATGGGAATACCCTCCGGGATTCAACACCTGACTTACCCGACACTCTTCCGGGCGCTGAGCCAGGACCTTCTGCTGGTGACGAGCCGCTCCTGGAACCACCTGCAAATACTATCACTTTTGCCGCGAACGGGCTGGAGCCGGTAACCGATATCTGGCATATCCCGGCGTTACAGGATGATGTTGAACATCTACAGGACATCGCGTTTCGCCTGGCTTTCGAACTGGCGGAGGTGATGGGGGTTGAAGATGCTGTTCAGGAAGATAAATCTCTCCTGGGAACGGGTTATTCCCTCTCATCAAACCCAGATGGCGAACCTCTGGCTACGTTGTGCGGTGAGGCGACGGATATGCCTATATCGATATTAACCGGGTTTCTTATCGGTGCATCCAGTTCCGGTCCGTTAGATGCTCCATTATTTGATGATGTGTATGCGGTGAAATTCCTGCGTTTAATCAGGGTAGTGCGCCGTTTGCGCGAGCTGCAACGTGAGACATTAAGGGGGGAAACAGCATGAAAGCTGACTGGATTGATGAGGCGCAGGAAGTGACCCAATTGATGGTCGATAGCCAGGTAGAACGCATTCGCTCTTCATTTATATCACCGGCGATATCTTCCGCTGAATGCGAACGATGTGGACATGAGATCCCGGAGGCCCGTCGCAGAGCTGTTATGGGCGTCAGGCTGTGCGTTGAATGTCAGACCATTGCAGAGTTTCGGTGGCGTGTTGGATATGGAGGATACGATGAAAGCTGAAGCCACATCATGGATCATCATTCTGTTTTGTTTTCTGGCATGGGCTGTTGATATTGCGATTATTTATGGAGGGCGTGCGTAATGAATGCACTTTTAACGCAGATTGTAATGGAGCTGAAATCCGGCAATATCCGCCGTTGTGAGGCGATGGGGTTAACGCTGGAAGAGATTCAGGAACTAAACAGCTTAACCGTCGAGGATCTGCATTATCTGGTGAATACGCAGGTATCGCTTCTGACCTTCCGCATTAACCATACCAACCTGAACACCATGCTGGCGCAGGCCCGTCGTGAACAGAGCCGGACGCAGCGTATCGACAGGGCGTTAACGCTGGGTGGCTCTATCGAGCTGATGCAGCATTTTTTTGGCCTGACGGCGACGGAGGTCAGCTCCCGGCGACGCCTTGTTGGCGTTGTAACCCGACAGGGGCGCACTCAGATCCCTACAGAAGAGCAGGAACTGGAGGTGTGGCGGCAATGGAAGGCATCGAACGTTGACAACTTGGAATCACTGGATGCACTAGAGGCCATGATGCTAATCGCTGAGCAGCAGGACATTTCGTTAACCGCAGTCTGGACGTTAACCAAAGGATGGAGTGCCGCCTGATGGCCGTTGTTCCCGTCGATGATGTTATCCAGTGTACGCTGGCGAAGATGCAAAACCGGATTGAGCAAAAAACACAATCCGGCGAGCAGACTAATGAGCAGAGTGGATTGCTCTTTCTGGGGAACGTGCATGACGCCGTTCCTCGGCACTTATTTCTGGATAGCCGATTATCGCCACTGGATAAGATGGCGTGGGTGATGATCCGGCTGTACGCCCAGCAGAACGAGGGCGCTGTTTTTCCTACCTACGACGAATTGCAATGTCAACTGGCATTACCTCATTCGGATAAAGCCTCTCGTGAGACGATCAGCAGGGCGCTGTTAATGCTACGTCTTACCGGATGGCTGAGCCTTTGCAAGCGAGTCAGAGATAAATCTGGGCGCATTCGCGGCAATATCTATGCCCAACATGATGAGCCACTGGGACTGTTTGACGCGGAATATTTCGACCCCGGCTGGCTTGACGCCGTTGCTGATGCCTGCCGACACACCAATAAAACGATACGCCTGACGGCGCTGGCCGTTTTGCAGGAAATCAAATCCGATACCCGTATGCGTCACCGGCATTCGCGCGTTGCGCTGATAGAAGCGCGTTTGTCCGCTCCACAAACTCCGCAGGAAATAGTGTCATCATGGCAGAAGAAAATCCCCAGTTCTGAAACCGAACCGGGTCAAAAATCACAGAGTTCGGAATCCGAACTGGGCTGTCTGAAGGGGGATATTTTACCGGGTTCAGATTCCGAACTAAGCCGGAAATCAAGGGATGGCGGCTTAGTTCGAAAATCGAACCGTTACGTACGTAGTTTTACACAGAGTGTAAAAGATACGTACGTAGGGGGCGAAAGTCGGTTGTCATGGCCGACAGCGGTAATCGAACGACTGAATATGCCCGACCGGGATATGCTGGAGCGGCAGCTTGGAGCGTTACCTGGAGAGTTAGGGCAGCGAATCCTGGACGATCTGGCTGGTCGTATGAAAGCAACGGAAGTCAGGAACGTCACTGCGTATCTGCTGGCAAACCTGAAACGGGCAAGAGAGGGACTGTTTAATATAGGAGATAAAGGGGATATACCTAAGCTTGCGCCTGTGAAACAAAAAATTGTTAGCATATCGGCAACAAAAGAGTTCAACCGTGAGATAAAGCGAAGCAGACGTGAGTTTGTCTCACGAACGATGGACAAGATCCGTAGTAGTTATTTTAGCTCATAAAATAACCAGTGTTGACAGTGTCAACACTAAAAGTCTTGATGGTGGTTTAAGGAACAGAAGATAAATGAGATTTAGTCTGAAAATGTTTCTGCCGAGATCTATTGCAGTTAACCCTGAAAAAATACTAAAAATGCGAATATGGTTTTCTGTGGGGGAAATATCGTAGTTTTTGTTTACTTCCTTTTTTGCTAGAAAAAGGAAATTTAAATGAAATACTCTAAAATTTATTTACTTGTTATGTCTTCACTGTTGTCAGGTCCTGCGATGGCTGATTTTACTGATGATGGTTCTCATGTTCGCTGGACTAATGAGTGCACTCGCTCAGGCGGCGGGGATGAACACTGTACGCAGATGGATGAACCAGATGTTGCAGACGCTGTTAATAAAGGAATAGATATATCAAAAGATTATACAGACCAAAGATACGACGAAATGAAATCGTATGTTGAAAATAATGGAGTTGATAAAAGTTATGTTGATGCCGCTGATGCTGCGTCAAAAAAATATGCAGATCAGAAGGCTGCAACAGCGGAACAGAACGCTAAAAATCATGCAGATTCAAAAGCTGCGGCGGCTGAATCGAACGCAAATGCATACACTGACTCTAAATTTAGTGACATGCAATCATACGTAGATAATACAATTTCAAATATCAGTAACGGCGTGGATCAAAGTTATGTTGATGCTGGTGATGCAGGTGCGAAATCATATGCTGATCAGCAAGCAAATAACGCTGAAGATAATGCAAACGTATATACAGATTCGAAAATAAAAGACGCTACCAATGATATGCGCTCCTACACCGATAATTCATCGGCGCAGACGCTTGTTGATGCCAATACGTACACCGATACTCAGGTAACGAACGCTACCAATGATATGCGCTCCTACACCGATAACTCATCGGCGCAGACACTGGTTGATGCCAATACGTACACCGACACTCAGGTAACGAACGCCACCGATGATATGCGCTCCTACACTGATAACTCATCGGCGCAGACGCTGGTCGATGCCAATACGTACACCGATACTCAGGTAACGAACGCCACCAATGATATGCGCTCCTACACTGATAACTCATCGGCGCAGACGCTGGTCGATGCCAATACGTACACAGATACTCAGGTAACGAACGCCACCAATGATATGCGCTCCTACACTGATAATTCATCGGCGCAGACACTTGTTGATGCCAATACGTACACCGATACTCAGGTAACGAACGCCACCAATGATATGCGCTCCTACACTGATAACTCATCGGCGCAGACGCTGGTCGATGCCAATACGTACACAGATACTCAGGTAACGAACGCCACCAATGATATGCGCTCCTACACTGATAACTCATCGGCGCAGACGCTTGTTGATGCCAATACATACACCGATAATTCGTCAAAGAATACATATGACAAAGCAATTGAATATACTGATTCGAGAGTTAATCAGGGTAATAGTTATGCAATTGATATCTCGAAAAGTTACACAGACACATCCACAAGAAATACGTTAAATCAAGCAACAACGTATACCGATAACCGATTCAATCAATCTATCGATTATACGAACTCGCAAATAAATAAAGTGAACGGACGAATTGAACAATTAGATAGCAAAGTTGATAAAAATCGTCAGAAAGCTGCTGCGGGTATCGCTGGCGCGATGGCGATGGCAAGTATCCCCCAAAACTTCTCTTATGATTTCAACTTCGGTATGGGTATGGCGAACTTCGACAGTGAGCAAGCGATTTCAGCCGGTGGCTATTACCGTGTCAACGATAGAACTATTGTTTCATTAAAGTCATCCTTTGATACACAAAATAATCTTGGTGTTGCGGCGGGAGTGTCTTACGGTTGGTAATTATTAAGAGGGCAGATTTTTCTGCCCTCCTAGAATAAATTTTATTTTTGTACAATGATTTTATTATTGTGCTTCGTATCACCAATACACAACTATTTCCATCTCGTTGAACTTTTATAGATGGAAAATCATGTCAGACAAGATAGAAAAGAAAGCCGGTGCGTTGCATTCTGAGCTGCGCATCGAGTTGCACACCCAATACGCGATTAACACTTGGGGTGGGCGGCCAGCTTCGGAGGATAAGCCTTCACTTATCGGAATGCCGCTGTTTTTCAAGTTAATTTCCACGGTAAACCGAGATTCACTGGCCGATAATCCGTGGGCGGATGCGGCTCTGATGGAAGTGGAAACATTGCTGGAGACAGCCAGTCAGCAGCTCCAGAAATGGCTGAATGATATCGATGCCCTGATGGCAATGTTGCCAGTTAACGCCTCCCTTTCGGGAGTAACCTCTACTGCACCGCTGAATATTGCCGTTCACAGCCATACTCCGCTGGGATACCGCTGCGTTTACCTCTTGGTTGGATTCGATCAGTTGATCTTGCGCGTCTTCCAGGCGCATCACTACGGTCTGATGTCGCTGAAAGAGCGAAAAGCCTGGTTACATCGCGGTAGCCATCAAATTCGGCAAATCTTCTCTGTAGCCCTGCGCTACCGTTCTCATCCCGTTACCCGCCAGGATATAGCTTCAAATAATGATGCTGCCCGACAGGCTATCGAACAATTTGGGGAACTGGACAAGCCGATCCTGCTGGGAATCCGCCGTTCCCGCTTTTCTCCACCGGTAAGTACCGAAAGTATTAAAGCGTTGAAAGCTGCCTTCAAACGCCAGTCAAGCAAAGAGAAAGCGGCAAAGCAGGAGGTGCAGGATGATCAGTAATAAAACAGCTTGTACCGGATTGTTCCTCCTGAGTTCCTGCCTGAGTGGATGTGCGAGTGTTGACAGTGTCAACAGTGCGATAAACCAGATTGGCGGTGGGATCTTCTCAGTTGGCTCTGCACCGCCAGACAGTGGTCCGGTAGTGTTATCGAAAGGTGTACCGCAGGCCAGCCACAAAATTGCGCAGGAATATCGTGTTCCCGTTGATGTTGATACGGCAGCTGGGCGAGTAAAACGCTACTACGGTTTTATCTCGGCTGAAGAAGTGGCGCAACTACGTAATAACGGTACGCAAAGCGGAGGATGGACTGCTGCTTCAGTAGCCGATGGAGCTTGGGTATGGGATGGGCAATCCGGCAGCTATTACAAAATGGGGCGCGACTGGGGAAGCGAAAATACCGATGACAGCGTTCAGGTCGAACTGGAGAAAAATGGTTCTGGTTGTCGTATGTATATCACCTTTCGTTCCGGTTTGGCCTCCCATGCCACGGCGGCGTATACCGGCAAGCTGTTTGAGAATATGAAGAGCGTGGCGGAAGGGACGATTCGATGAAGCTCTTTCTCTGTGAAAAGCCCAGCCAGGGGCGCGATATTGCCGCCGTGCTGGGTGCGACAAAAAAAATGCCGGGTTATCAAACCGGAAACGGTGTGTGCGTAACCTGGGGTTTTGGTCACCTGCTGGAGCAGGCCAGCCCGGATGCCTACGGTGAACAGTTCGGTGTTCCCTGGCGTACCGATGTGCTACCGGTATTGCCGACAACGTGGCAAATGCAGGTTAAACCGGATGCTGCGGCTCAGTTTTCCGTCATCCAGAAACTGCTGAAACAGGCGGATACGGTAGTGATTGCCACTGATGCGGATCGGGAAGGAGAGGTGATTGCCCGTGAAATCCTTGATTATTGCCATTATCAGGGAAAAGTTGAGCGGTTGTGGCTCTCGGCACTTGATGAAGCCAGCGTTCGCGCCGCACTGGCGGCGATAAAGCCCGGAAATGCGACTTTACCCTACTATTTAGCCGGTCTGGGCCGTGCCCGGGCTGACTGGCAGATCGGCATGAATATGACGCGGCTATATTCAGTCAAGGCGCGGGAGAACGGCTACGGCAGCGTGTTATCCGTGGGGCGGGTGCAGACGCCGACGCTTAACCTGATTGTGGTGCGTGATTGTGAAACTGCGCAGTTTGTCCCGAAGCCCTACTGGAATGTTGTGGTGCAGCTGGCAGCGGGAGGGATCACATTTCAGGCGCAGTGGGTACCAGCAGCGGCGTATTGTGATGAGGAAAAACGCTGTATTAATCCGACTGCGGCGCAGCAGGTGGTTCAGCTTTGCAAGAAAACCGGGCAGGCGACGGTGGCGGAGGTTGAGACCAAAAGGGAGACTGAATCCGCTCCACTGGCATTTGATCTTGGTACGCTACAACAAGCCTGTTCCCGTCGTTTTGGCTATGGCGCTCAACAGGTGCTGGATATTGCGCAGGCTTTGTATGAAACTCACAAAGCAACCACGTACCCTCGTACTGATTGCGGCTACCTGCCAACATCCATGCGTGGCGAGATCGGACAGGTGATGGCTTCGATACAGCAAAGCGATCCCGCTTTATCTGCGACCATCTCGCGGCTTGATATGCAGCATGTTTCCCGAATCTGGAATGACAAAAAGATCACCGCGCACCACGGTATTATCCCTACGAAGCCGCGCTGTGATCTTGCAAAAATGAGTGAGCAGGAGCGCAACGTTTACCAGCTTATCCGGCAGCATTATATGGCCCAGTTCCTGCCAAACCATGAAGTGGATGCCACGCGGATTTCGCTGCATTCCAGTGGGCAGTTATTTAAGACCAGCGGTAAGGTTGTGGTCGTTGCTGGCTGGAAGAGCTTGTTTGGTAAGGACGCTGAAGAAGATACAGAAAGTTCCGGTGACAAAACCCGGTTACCTGCAATGGCTAAAGGGAGTGTATGCCAGGTCACTGGGGCAGAAGCGAAACAGCAGCAAACAAAACCACCGGAGCACTATACGGAAGGTACATTGATTGCCGCGATGAAGAACGCGGCGCAGTTTGTCACCGATCCGCGCCTTAAAAAGATCCTCAAGGAGAATGCGGGGTTGGGTACAGAAGCGACCCGGGCAGGCGTGATTGAAACGTTGCTGAAGCGTGGATTTGTGGTGAAGAAAGGCAAGCACCTGCTGGCGACGCCTATTGCCGCTGACCTGATGGCGGTGTTACCTGCACAGCTCAAAGATCCCGGCATGACGGCACTATGGGAGCAGTCGTTGGATGATATTGCTGAAGGCCGGATGACGCTGGATGATTTTATGGCGAAACAGTCTGCCTGGACCAGGCAACTGGTGGAAAAAGGGCGACAGCAGACCGTCAGGATTACGTTACCGCCGTCTCCGCCGTGCCCGGTTTGTGGCGGTGCAACGCGGCAGCGCACGGGGAAGTCCGGCTCATTCTGGGGATGCGTCAACTACCCTGACTGCAACGGGATTGTGAATATCGGAGCAAAGAAACCTGCTCGGCGGCGGAAAAGTCCTGCAAAGAACAATGGTTGATTAGATTTATGTTTTTGGTTGGAAGCGTAGCGTGAATTTGCTATTTTGCTCATGGCTTTGAAGTACCCCGCGACTGCGGTAATCCGGTTATTCGTTCATACAGGCGAACGACTGGACAGTATGGCAACCCATTTTGTTACCTGGATGAGGTTGTAAGGCGTGACCCTCCGTGAGACTACACGTCGGCCAATGAAAGGCTCTGGCCCGGAGAAGTGACATTGACGATGAACCCGTGGTACAGGTTCAGAGGCTCGATACTAGGATGGGATCGGGCCTTTTTTATATGAATCGCACCAATTCTGCTATGGGAAAGCTGTTTATCTTCATGATTACCTAATCTGGTAATAGGCCAACATATCCAGCCTCGTTGAGTTCTCAATGAGGAGGCGATATTTCTATTTTTCCATAAATATCAGAAGGTTGATTTAGTTGTATCTTCAATATAAGTAGGTCGTTTATTCTGTATTAAAAGCATTTTAGAGCTTAAAAAGTGATAAGTGTTTATAACTTTCGGATATTCCACTGATTTAAATGAAATGTACAATGTAAAAATAATGAAGTGAATGTCGCATTGAAATGTTTGCAAGTGAAAAAAAGACCTATACTTATCTGTAAAATACTACTGGGTTGTATCAAGTGAAAAAACAACTTGTTGTATTAGTTTTTATATATACGCTTAATGGCTGTTTTTATGAACGAACCAAAGTACCAGACCAAATTGAATTGGTTAATTATCCAAAGCAACTAAGTACGTCTAACGATAAAGAAAAAAAAGAGTTTGCGGCTGCATGGGAGGATTTTATCTTAGCAAGTAATAGATGTCGTATTATTCATAATAATTACGAAATTGGATATAAGAATGCAGAGCAGGCTAAGTTGATTGTTGGTGGTATAGGAGGTATTGCCGGTATTACTGGTGCGATTATTGTTACCGCAGGAAGCGGAGCTATAGTTGGAGGTATCGCTGCAGGTGTTTCTGGCATGTCTAGTATGATTCTTGGTAATTCAGAGAAAGGGCCATTGGGGACGAATTATTATTTATTACAAAAGGAAGGCATCGCTAGGCAAATACAGCGTGCTTCCGTCGAAGCTCAGAGGACAGATGACCCTAAGAAAATTTATAGCATAGCGTCAAAGTTAGCTGCAGCATGCCTATCTGCAGAATTAGAATAGGATAATTAACTTTTGTAATAATGGTGATGATATGATAGTTCATTATAGCAATAATGTAGCTGTTTCAGTATTAACTATCGTTATTTTATGTTCTTTATCGCAATCGTCATTAGCTGACAATAAGCTAAATTCTCGTATTGATATAGATGAGAAAGCTACCACATCTACGCCTGATATAAATATAGACGATCGTTATCTATTTAATCTACCAGAACCATCTGCATCGCAGATTATTAAAGAAATCCCCGTTGCAGCTTCACGATTTTACGTTAAAATTGTGGCTGCAGATTCATCAAAGGATAGCATTCCATATCGAGATATATCAGGGAGTCCTATTAGCGATAAAATACTTCCTCGAAACTGGTGTTTAGGAGCAATTGAAGGATCTATTTCAACCACTTTTAATGGTAAGCCTGTAATTCTTAACTATGTTCAAACTAAAAACAATCCCAAGTTTAACGTGGATTGTTTAAAGGAAGTTCCTATTGGAAGTAGTGAGCATGATGGGAAGTCAAGATATAAATTAACTAATGCTAAATTTGGTTTAGGTGTAAAAAACTGGTTTTTAGTTCCTTATAGAACGATAGCAGTTGACCCTTCATATATACGCTATGGTACCGTTATTTATATAGCTAAAGCTCGAGGTAAACTTATTACTCTGCCTTCTGGAGAAAAGATTCATCATGATGGGTATTTTTTCGCTGGAGACAGAGGTAACTCAGAGAAAATAAAACATGAGCGTATTGATATATTCTGTGCTTTTGATGAAAAATGCTTGAGTGATGTCACTAAAAGTAATGATAAAATCAAATATCCCATGGCTGCTAAAGTAATTAATAACGATAAAATTGAAGCAATGTTTTTAAGGTTTCATGAAAAAGAATAGTAAGGTATTAAATTAAGAAATAATATCGCAACTCACATGTTATTATTTTTGTTTTATGATCTTTTTTTATTTTGTCATTTTTATAATGGCTGTTTTTGTAGTGAACGTGTTTCGCCTTCTCAATTTTAATCGACATTAATATTTAAAAATATTTTTTTTGGGATGGTAATTACCGGTGATACTGTCAACTCTCCCCTACCTACATTAATCCAAATATGTTAATTTAATTGTGGCAGAAATAATTAATGTATTGATTTCTGCCTGAATTCGTTAACAATGCCCTCTCTTACTCCGTTGTCACCGACAACAGCCAATGTCCTAGTAATCTGAGAGGGACGCCTTCGGGTGATTGCCAGCCAAAATCGTCATGGCCTGAGAGACGATGCCTTCGGGCGGTAACCTTGCTTAACCTTTGAGAGCAGGGATCGCAATAGCGATAAAGGTACACTTCAACCACAGACCGTCAGCGTCACTTTGATGTCTGACACCCCAGCGGGAAAACACCCGGCTGGGATGTTTCTCCGTTTATCGAATTTTTCCAGGAGAAACGCCATGTCTACAGCATCTAAAACCACCACCGCTAAAGCTAAAAAAAGCAGTGCCAGCAAGAAAGCTCCGACTCCAGCCCCTGCTGAATTAGCAACTCCGGTTGTGTCAGAGGCACCGGCACAGCCGAAACCACAATCCAGCTACTTTAATTTGCATATTGATGGGCTGGGTTACCTGAGCAACATTCGCGAAATTAACACCGCTACGGTGTCGTTCCTGAGCTGTACGATAAACGCGTTACATGGCTCAACTGAAAAACCTGAGTACACGCGTTTTGATGTCACGGTATCGGGTAAACAAGCCAGTTCTTTAATCAGACGCTGCCAGAATGCAGTGAATGAAGAGAAGAAGGTCCTTATCGGTTTTAAACTCAGTAATCTGACTGCCGATGTGTTTACACTGACCAAAGGCAATCATGCAGGTGAATCAAGAGCAGCACTGCGAGCGAGACTGATTAAAATCAGTTTTATCAAAGTGGGGCAAAATATGGTTTATAAAGCTGAAAAAGCTGAGTCTAACGACTCAGCGTCCTGATAATAAAAAGAGAATTTATCTCCACATCATACCCTCCTTGTGATTAACGCCAGATTTTTCTGGCGTTTTTTTTGCCCTGCAATAACAGTTGTTCATTGTGAGCATACCTTCGGTTTCGCAAAGTTGGGCCTCTTTTGCTTAACTGAGGAACCCGCATGAATCATCTAATCACCCTTGCTATTTGCCTGACGGCCAGCATCATTACTGGCTGTGCGCAAAAGCTCCAGCAACCTGATACGCAGCCACATCCTGCTGCTCTGAACGGCAATATCCAGCCAGCGCAATCGGATGTATATGCGGCTACGCCTGAAGTGGTGCGCTACGACCGCTACCTGCTGGTTGATACTTCTCCGAGTGCTGCGCAACGTGTTCCGTTGGAGCAAACAATAGATATCCGTATCCCCGCGTCATTATCGCCGACCGTGGCGGATGCCATGCGCTACGCTCTGCGCCAGTCCGGGTACTCGTTGTGCAGTACGACACCAGCGAACCGGGTGCTGTACAACCAGAGGTTGCCTGCTGTGCATAATCAACTGGGGCCAATGCGCCTGAGCCAGGCATTACAAATCCTGGCCGGGGAGTCCTGGCAGCTTGAAGTTGATTCTGTTCAACGGATCGTCTGCCATTCATTACGTGATGGCTATCGTTTGCCGCCGGAAGCAGTGAAATCTCCAATCAACTCCCTTTCAGTTCCATTAACTGCTCACCCCGTCAATATCACCGCTCCGGCTCCGCAGAGGATGCTGAAATGAACGAATCCATTAGTGTCATGGAGATTCCTGAAATGAAAGCGTCCGCAAGAGCTGCCCGTAGCAAACTCTGGGCGATAATCCGTTATGGTTTGGGCGGGCTGGTTTTGTTTACGTTGGGTGGAACGACATTTATTAGCTTGAAGCAGGTTCAGCTTCTTTCTGGGGAGGTTAGCCAGCTTAAAACTGCGTTGCAGGGTAGCCCGGATATCGAGCCACTTCAGGAACAGATGACAATGCTGCAACAGCAGTTTGAAGTGTCACGAATGCAACTTGGAGAGATGGTTGGCAAACCGGCGCTTGCGGCTTTGCAGCAGAAGATTGATGTGCTCGATAAACAACAGCGTGAGCAGTCTGCCTCGTTTTCGGCCTTTAACACAGAGTTGTCCTCCCTTCAGGAACAGGTTCGAACGTTGAAACAACGTCCAGCCAATACCGCCGTTGTTCCTGCCGTAATGCCTGATGTTGTGACAGTAAAGAAGAAGCACAAGCCAAAATCGCATCGACCAGCTACCGCTCCCTTCGTCCTTACAGGTATTGAACGACGGGGCGGGGTTGCCTTTGCTGCGATAGCACCACAGTCGGTAACACAACTCATGGATATATCGCTGATGGAGCCGGGGGAAACCCGTCAGGGCTGGACGTTAACGGCGATTACAGGGCAGCAGGCGCAGTTTCGCGTGGCAGGGAAAACCAGAATATTGACGGTGCGATAAGGAGATCGGAATGCAAAAGCTTAACGTTGTGTTGTTGTCGGGAGTGTTGACAGTGTCAACAGTTACATTTGCTGCCACGACTTCGGAAAATGATCAGATCACTACACAACAGTCTCAAAAATCAGTGGTGACTGTATCTGATGCATTAGCTTCTGCTATCCAGATGGCGGATTCCCGGCTTCAGGAACTGGAACCTATACAAATGAAAAGAAACGCACTGGAGTGGGGGCTGACAACGGAAGAATGGCAGCGTTATGAGACGCTGAAAAAAGGACGACGCGGTGTGTTGTCTCCTGGATTAGATCCGCTGACGATGCTGGGTATCGAGGCGCGAAGTGATGAAGAACGCCGTCATTTTGCTGAGCTGGCGGTGAAACAGGAGTTTCAGCGGGTTGAAGCGGAACTGGCGTTTCAGCGAGAAGTGAATAGCGCGTGGATGCGTGTCTATCCCGGCGTTCTGCCCGTTCAGGATCTACGGAGTGAAGCCAGTAACGCCCGTCAGGCGCTGTTTGTGAAAGATAATTGCCCTGCTTGCGACCGTAAACTGTCGCAACTGATGAAATCGAACCAGCCGCTGGATATCTATCTGGTTGATAGCGGTGGTAAAGATGAGGCGGTTCGAAGCTGGGCGAAGAAACATAATATCCCTGCTGAAAAGGTGAAATCCCGCCAGGTAACGCTAAATCACGATAGCGGGATGTGGCTGAAATACGGCAACGGGCTGATGCCAGTGGTGTTACAGCAGGGGGCGCAGGGATGGCAGCGAGTAAACTGATCTGGCTGGTAATGTTCATTGTGCTACCAGAGTGTCTGGCTGCGCAGTCTGTTCCTGAAGGATACCATCGGGTCGCGCAGGCGGAGAATGTTCCTGCTGAGGCGTTGTACAGTTTGGCGTTAACGGAATCATCCCGCAAACTGGCGCATGGTGTTCGCCCGTGGCCCTGGACAATTAATGTCGCCGGGAAGGGATATCGCTACGCCTCCCGGAACGAAGCTTATCAGGCACTGCTGGACTTTATGCGGCGCTATCCGCTCAAACGTATCGATGTTGGTATCGCGCAGGTCAATCTGGGCTGGAATGGACATCATTTCGTATCTACCTGGGACGCATTTGATCCCTATATAAATCTTCACGCTGCGGCCCGTATTTTGCGAGCCTGTTACGAACGTAGCCCCGGGAGCTGGATATCGGCTGCGGGGTGCTATCACCATCCTGCGGGTGGCAAACCTGCTCAAATCTACAAGGCCATCGTGTCGCGTCATTTGGGCACATTGCAGCTGTCTGCACAGACGCTGGCATTCAATCAGGGAGGAACACAATGATGAGACGTTTTCCGCTGGTTCTCGCACTGCTGTTTTCGGGTATAAGTCAGGCAGAGCTGACCGTTGTCGCTGATCTGGGTGGTCAGTCAACGGCTGAATACTTTGTCGGTATTAACAATCAGGGAGAGGAATCATCCGCTCCACAAGTGTTGACACTGTCAACACCTGATAAAGCATCGGTATTACCCATTCGTACTCCTGAGCTTTCGCCAGGGGAGCTGGAAGCGCGTTCTCTCTCTATGCCCGGAATGCGATCAATTTTTCTGATTGGTGACGACGAGCTTTCCCGACGCTGGCTGGCATTGCGACGTGACCAACTTATTCAGCTTAATGCCGTGGGCTATGTGGTGAATGTCGCCAGTGAATCCGCCTGGAATGATTTACAGTCTCAGGCTAACGGGCTTGAGTTGCTACCGGTTTCTGGGAGCGATCTGGCCGTTCGGCTGGGTATTTCTCACTATCCGGTACTGATTAGCGAGAAGGGACTGGAACAATGAGGGTGGGATTACCACTGGATGAAATCAGTCTTTTGATTGGCTTGGCCGCAATGAATTTTCTCATCTGGTTAATTTTTCTTGCCGGACATGACGGGAGGAAAAAATGAGTGACCGCTATGTTATTGAAGCCATGCTACGACCTGCGGTGGAGCTGAACACCGCAGTTGTTGCCGCCTGCGCCAGCTATATATGCGTGACGGCTCCGTGGGCAGTAGCACTGGCACCGTCTGTCAGCTACGTTACGGCGGCAGGATTTGCAGTGTTATCGATAAAACGCATTCAGCAGGGGCTTAAGGTTTTACGTTACCGGCGCAATATCCGCCGTCTGCCGCGTTATATTGTTACCAGCGCAGAGGTGCCAGTGAGTAACCAGCGGCTATTTTTGGGTAAAGGGTTTATGTGGGAGCAAAAGCATACCCAGAGGTTGCTGGATACACTGCGCCCGGAGGTGGCGGGTTACGTTAATCCACCGGCGTTATACCAGGCAGCTCGTCGTTTTGAACAGCACTACGAACATCGCTTTCCCGCTTTGTGCAAACTGCTGGCGCGTGATTCGGCACTGAATCCCGTCCGGCCATTGCCTCCGGTTGGCGGTCATCCGGCGCTTCATGGCATTGAGCCGGATGAGGTCAATGTTTCTATGAGCTTGGGAGAGCGAGTCGGGCATATGCTGGTTCTGGGTACCACGCGCGTCGGCAAAACTCGCCTCGCCGAGCTGCTGATCACCCAGGATATTCGTCGCGGTAACGTCACCATTGTTTTCGACCCGAAAGGCGATGCCGATTTGCTTAAGCGCATGTATGCCGAAGCACACCGGGCGGGGCGTGCCGGTGAATTTCATGTCTTTCATCTGGGCTGGCCGGATATCAGTGCCCGTTACAACGCGGTCGGGCGCTTTGGTCGTATCTCGGAAGTGGCTTCGCGTGTTGCCGGTCAGCTCAGTAGTGAAGGCAATAGTGCCGCATTCAAAGAGTTCGCCTGGCGTTTCGTCAATATTATTGCCCGGGCGCTGGTTGCGCTGGGGCAACGCCCGGATTTTGGTCTGATTCAGCGTTATGTGAACAATATCGGCGATCTGTTTGAAACCTATGCGGAAACGTGGATGGTGAAGCACACTCCGGCGCTGTGGCAACAGATAGAAAATCTGGCGCAAATACTTGATGAGCGTGATATTCCCCGGCATATGGAAGGGCGTTCGCTGCGGGTGGTGGCGATAGAACAGGTGCTGAACAGCGATGAAGGGAAGAAGATTTACGACCCGGTGCTTGATGGTCTGCGTTCGTCGGTACGCTATGACCAGAAGTATTACGACAAGATTGTCGCCAGTTTGCTGCCGTTGCTGGAGAAACTGACTTCCGGTAAGACGGCGCAACTGATCTCACCGAATTACACCGATATGTCAGATCCGCGACCTATCTTCGACTGGCAGCAGGTGATCCGTAAAAAGGGCGTGGTGTATATCGGTCTTGATGCGTTGTCCGATCCGGAAGTCGCGGCAGCTGTGGGCAATTCGATGTTTGCCGATCTGGTTTCCGTGGCTGGGCATATCTACAAATTTGGTGTAAATGACGGTTTGCCCGGTAACGAAGGTAAGAAGACGCAGATCAGCATGCACTGTGACGAGTTCAATGAACTGATGGGGGATGAATTTATCCCGCTCATCAACAAGGGCGGCGGGGCGGGCATCGAGGTGACGGCATATACCCAGACTCTGCCGGATATCGAAGCGCGGCTGGGTAATGCTGCGAAAGCGGCGCAGGTGGTGGGGAACTTTAACAGCCTGGTTATGCTGCGGGTACGGCATACAGAAACGGCGGAACTAATGACTAAACAATTGCCGGAAGTGGAGGTCTATACCAAAACGCTGGTTTCCGGTGTCACCGATATTTCGAACCCCGAAATGTGCAGTGATTTTACTTCAAACACACAGGACAGGGTAAGTACGGTGCGTATGCCGCTGATCACTGCCGCGAATGTGATCAATCTGCCAAAAGGACAGGCGTTCGCCTTACTGGAAGGTGGCCGGTTGTGGAAGATCCGGATGCCGCTGCCAGCTGCTGGCGCGGATGCCCTGATGCCGGATAGTATTGGGCAAATTGCCGATTATATGCAGCGAAATTATCGGACAAGCGATGCCTGGTGGTCGGGGAGCGCGTTACCAGGAGATTATGATGCAGCCACTTTTTGAAAAGGAAATCATGATGAAACAACGATATCGGGTTGAAGCGGTGATGGCGTCTTCAAGATACAATAATCTGAAAGTCCCGCGTGATGTGATGGATGTCTTGTGCGAGCAGGATTGCTCGTCACTTCAGATCCCGGAAATTATTGAGCGTCTGACTTCTCTGGGCTATCGCCCGAGATATGAAGCCACAACTGATACGGATACGCTCACTGACATTGTCACACTGTGGATTTGGGTGGGGCAGGAAGAGATGTTACTGAACTGCCAGATGGAGTCGCTGGCTGTGCATTAAGGGGATGTTATGTCGCAGATGAACACCTCTTCTGCCCCGACACAACCATCCACGCCACCAAAGCCGCATGGTTTTTTTACCGTGCTGCTGTGGGATATGCCGTGGCGTATTATCGGGATGCTGATGGTTTCGCTGTTGTTCAGTCTGATTGTGGAGTACATCGGGATTGCGTTCTTCTGGCCGGATCAGGGGGCGGAACATAGCCGCGCTGTTATGCAGACAGAAAGCGGTTATTTTGCGGAAGGATTTACGCAAAGTTTGCTGCTGTCATCACCAGTGGTGACAGTACAGGAATGGATCGCACAGGGCTATCAGTGGCTATTTGTGAATAGCGGCTTTATGGGATGGTTACAGTCCATTCAGTCACCTGCTGCGGGAAGTGGTAATGGCGTTACGGATGAGCTTAATGCCTGGAGTGCCTGGGCAGTACGGAATGCGTATGAATACCTGATGGCAACGATGTATGTCTCGCTGGTCTTTCTGATGCGGGTGACCATTCTGGTGCTGTCGATACCGTTATTTGTGCTGGTCGCTATTATTGGAATTGCTGATGGGATGGTTCGACGTGATCTACGCCGCTACGGTGCAGCGTATGAGTCGAGTTTCCTCTACCATCATGCCAAGCGCGTGGTGAAACCAGCGGCGTATATTCCATGTGTGCTGTACCTGTCTGCGCCATTTGCTGTCTATCCCAATTTGTTGCTGTTACCGGCAGCATTGTTGATGGGATTAGCGATTTCGGTGACGATGGGGAGTTTTAAGAAGTATTTATAGCGGCTCAAAAATGTTAAAAGGCAGAGAGTGGTTGGCTCCCTGCCTTTAATTACGAGTGGAAAAGTAAAAAAGCCGATGCTAAGTCGGTTTTTTTACGTCTGGTAGGTTATGTGATTTTTATCTATCAGTTACTTTGTAAATGGCTAACCCATTGTTATATATAGGGAGATGAATGAAGAAATAGCGCCTGTTATAGCAAGGAAAAGACTGATACGGGCAATTCGTTTTTCTGAACGAAAACTTTTTTCTTTTGAAAGATATAATTCACTCAATGACTTTGAAAGCTGCAAAACGATCTCTTTATTTCCATCAGAAATATTTTGTAGCGTTGTAAGCTGTAGCTTTATATTTTCTGGCAATTCTGAAAAAGGATCCTGCTTTTTATGCCAGTCAATAATTTCTCTAATTTTTACTAGATTAAGGGTGTCTTGGTCTGGGGTATTGATATAATAATCAAAAACCCGGTTAAGAGAGTGTTGTATATTTATTTTCCCAATAGGCCACCGCTCAGCGAGTATATAGATATCATTATTTTGGATTTTATTTTTCTCTATCCCATTTTTGATGCCTGTCTCAAAACGTTTTTTCCACAAATCTGTGATGACATCATTTAATATATAAGTAAAAAAAATAATAGCGGCTATTGCTATTATCGCTGTTGATAGTATCAGTGCTAATGTGGTTTGTGCCATATTGTGACTCTCTTAATAATTTAAGACTGTTATCATTTTATGCATTTTATCAAGCTCTCCCCCACACTAGAATAGCAAGTTAGCGCGTCTTTCTGGTGTGGGGGAGAGCCTTGCCGGGAGCGCAAGCTTGCTTGCGTCGGGGTGGCAAAGAACCCCGATGGCGCATTATGCGCCACGCCTTACCCCTTCCGTAATTTTCAAAATTCCACTTCTGTTTTCTTACTGCCTGATATAGCGCTTTTCGCCACTCTCCCTTCGTACATGCAACCGCATTGAAGGAGGTTTACATGCGCATGACACAACCCCGGGCATGGTGCCTTTTGGGGATTCTGCTGGCATCGGGCGCTCAGGCCACTGAGTCTGACGAGCTGGCGCTGGTAATGAAACAGCTGGACCAGGTGCAGGCTGCTCTGGAACGCGCCCGTGTTGTCGCCGTTCAGGATGGGCAGAACGGACGCTTTTATTTCGATTATCTGCGAGCAACTCAGGACATCAAGTCCATTCGTCAGGGGATTAGCGTTTACCTGGAGCCTTCACGCGCACAACCAGTGCCTTCAGCATCTCTTACTGGTCAGTACCGGATGGAGCGCCGTCCGTGAACGATGCCCAACGCAACGCATTTAAAGTTGCTAGCGGTAACGCTGATCCCGCGATGCTGAGCAAATTGTTTATTGGTGCTTTACTGGCGCTGTTGATTTTGTGGGTGGGGTGGGGATTTGTGCATGTTTATCGTGGCTATGCCGCTCGTCATGTCACTGAGCAATCAATGATGCGTTTTGCCATTCGGGCAGTCCTTCTCATTATCATCAGTATTTATCTCTTTGCCAGCTAATCTGGCCGTTCTTATAAGGAAATAACTATGTATTGCTTTGCATTATCTTCTCTGCGTTTTTCTTTTCGACTCTGGTGTGCGCGGGTTCTGACGGTTTCCCTGACCGGAATTTCTGCGGCGCGGGCAGGTTTGCCAGCCATTGAGGGCCCCAAAAGCAGCACTGACAGCTCTTTCGTTGGTCAGTTCTACGGATATATCAATGATGGTGTCGTGTTGGCGGGGTTAGTTCTTGCAGCTTGTTCCATGCTGGCAGTGGGGAATGCAATTATCGCAACTTTTTCTGAAGTTCGTGATGGCAAAGCAACATGGGGCAAGTTTGGGATGCTGGTTGTTGTTGGGGTCATTCTGATTGTCACTGTTATCTGGCTGGCATCCAAAGCCGCGACAATCCTGCTTTGAGGATAGTGTATGGCGACTATCGAATTTATGCCTGACCGGCTTAATGCTGAGCCGGTGGTATTTCGTGGATTCACCACGCCGGAACTGGGATTTACTGCGCTGTTCAGCGTCTTGGGCGGCCTCGTGGTCGCCATACCGGTTCTACCCTTTCTCGGCTGGATAGCCTTTCCGACAGTGGCACTGCTGATGCCGTTGGTCACGGTTATTTTTGGTGGCCGATTAATGGCGCGCTTCAAACGGGGCAAACCGGAAAACTATCTCTATCGCAGGCTGGATCTGCTGTTTACTCAGTTTGGTCTGGGAACAAAAGGGCTGATTCTAAACAGTCAGGTACTGGCGTTACGCCGCCTGAGTCCTGTAGTTCGCCGTCAGGAGGCTACACATGAGTAAGTTTAAAAATGCCCTGAATGCTCGCGATAACCATATCCTGACGCTCCGCGCAGCATGTGGGGTTATGCTGGTACTGTTAGTGTTGTCCATGTTTGGCTGGATGATGTCTCCGCGCAATCTGACCATTCACAATCCTCCCGATCTCCGCTCCGGCAGCTCCCGTCCGTGGTGGGAAATTCCTCCCTCAACAGTCTATGCCTTCAGCTTTTATATTTTCCAGCAACTGAACAGCTGGCCGAAGGATGGCGACGTTGATTATCCGTACCGCATAGAGACGTTATCAGCCTATTTGACGCCGACCTGTAAGGAACTACTGCATAAGGATGCGAAGCAGCGTAAGGACCTGGGCGAATCACGGGACCGTGTGCGCGGCGTGTCGGAGATCCCTGAGCGGGGTTACCGGGATGACAGCGTCACCATTATTGACCGCGATAACTGGCAGGTTCGTCTGGATTTAGTCACCGATGAATATGTTAACTCCGAGCCGGTTAAACGCTCACTGGTGCGTTTTCCGCTGAAGGTGGTGCGCTGGGATAAAAATCCGGAAGCCAACCCATTTGGTCTGGCGCTGGATTGTCTCTCGGAAGCGCCGCAGCGTCTGGAAGCGGCCCCTGTCGTTAAGGAAGAGAATAAGGGAGTGTTTAACTGATGAGATTACGACGATTTTTGTTGTCACTGGTTTGCCTTGTCACATTACCAGTACAGGCGGTTGAATTGGTGAGGTGGGAACGTATTCCGTTGCCAGTGGCCCTGCATGTTGGTCAGGAGCGTATTGTGTTTGTGAACCGCAATGTGCGCGTGGGATTTCCACCTGAGCTGAAAGGAAAATTGCGCGTACAAAGTACAGGCGGAGCGGTATACCTGCAACCGGGTGCGCAATTTGCCCGTACGCGTCTGGTGCTTCAGGATGTAGAAAACGGTGAAATGATCCTGTTGGATATCAGTGCCGATGAGGGAAAAAACATTCTGGAACCGGTAAGCCTGGTCTATCAGGGGGACGTATCCAGTTCGACAGGAAACGGTGATGTTGCAGTGGTAGACAATAAAACCGCAACCACCCACGAACGACAGTCCGCATCGAAACCGAAAGAGAAAAAATCTACCACTCCGCTGCCGGTGGCCTTAACCCGCTATGCCGCACAAAGTCTCTACGCACCGTCACGGACGATTGAGCCGTTGCCCGGTGTGCATTCCATTTCGCTGGCACTACCGGAGAAGCTGACGTCATTACTTCCATCAGAGTCCGTTGAGGTAAAACCGCTGGCTGCATGGGCATTGCAGGGCTACAGCGTGGTGGCATTGACGCTGCGTAATCAACACCAGGAGAAAGTTGTTCTCGATCCACGTCGTCTTCAGGGAAATTTCTACAGTGCCACGTTCCAGCATCGCTGGCTGGGGGCAAGTGGAACGCCGGAAGATACCACAACGGTTTATCTTGTGACCAAAGGGCGCCCTGATACCGCGTTTCTTCCTGAGCCAGTGAAGGCGAAAGCAGGTAAAGGAGGGAAGGGCGATGCAGATTAAATCCAATACTCTGCTGAAGGTCATCGTGCCGGTGGTGTTGCTGTCGGCAGTCATGATCGGCGTGAAGTCCTGCGGTGGTTCAAAACACACTCAGGCTTCAGCAGATAACGCCACCGTAGCCGACCTGACTCAGGAAGAGTTGCGCATCCTCGGCATCGAGGGCGATACGCCGCAGGATACGCTACGTACGCTGGTTGGACGTATTAAAACAATTCAGACGAATCAGGAAAATCTGGAGAAACAGAATGCGGCACTGGCAGAAGAAAATGCCCGATTGCAAAACAAGGGCAACAACGTGGACGGGCGCATCAATGACGCGGTGAATGCTGCCAAACAGGAGAGTACCCAGGCGCAGCAAAAACTTCAGGCTGAACAGCAGCGGCTGGCTGGTCTGCTGGAATCACTGAAAAATACCGTTCCCGGCCCGGGAGCGGGCAGCAACATTTCCGCAGGCAGTGACTTACCTGTCGGACTGGGGCTGGAAGATGCAGGGCAGGACGAAACGGTGGCGCAGGGCACGGTCTGGATTGAACCGCAGGATGGTGTACAACTGGATCGTAACGGTAAACCGGTCACCGGCGCGGCAGCTGCAACCAATGGTACTGGCACATTCCAGTTTCCTACGGCGTTCGGTGGACTGAATGACAACGAGATCACCCGTCAGAAAGCCGAACTGGATCGTAATGCGAAAAATCAGCAGGCCATTGAGGAAACCGATTTGCCGGTTTATACCCTGCCGGAAAACTCAACGCTGGTTGGTAGCCAGGCCATGACCGCCCTGCTGGGGCGCGTGCCGATTGATGGCAAGGTTACCGATCCCTATCCCTTCAAGGTGCTTGTTGGTAAAGAGAACCTGACCGCCAACGGCATCGAGCTGCCGGATGTTGAAGGCGCGATTGTGTCCGGTACGGCCACCGGCGACTGGGTGTTGTCCTGTGTACGTGGTGAAGTCCACTCCATCACGTTTGTCTTCACTGATGGCACGGTACGCACGGTGCCGCAGTCGGCAAAATCCAGTGACGGCAGTAACGTCAAATCAAATGGTGGCAGTATCGGATGGCTGTCCGATGAACACGGCATTCCCTGTCTGTCCGGCGACCGTAAAAGCAACGCCTCAACCTACCTCCCCACATTATTTGCCCTTTCGGCAGCCGGTGCAGCGTCTGATGCGATGTCGGAAAGCCAGACCACAACCACTACTGATGGGGCGTCAATTACCAGTACGCTGACCGGCAGTGCGGGACAGGCTGCGCTGGGTAAGGCGTTATCAGGCGGTACGAACGAGCTGGCTGAATGGGTAAAAGCGCGATACGGTCAGATGTTTGATGCGATTTACGTTCCTCCCGGTGCGAATGTTGCTGTGCATATTACCCGCGAGATCCCGATTGATTACGAAGAGAAGGGCCGCAAGGTCAAATACGATTTTGATGTCAGCCGGTCACACGAGCTGGATTAAGGAGATGCCATGAAAGGATACTTGCTTGTGCTGGTCGCGTTATTACTGGTTGGATGCAGCACATCTAAAGATGAAATATTGCCGCCTGGTGACGGCACGATGCTGGATTTGTGGCAGAACAAAGCCAGTAGTGCCCGGACCACGACGGAGGCCCGGAGCGTACTACGGCGGGGGCTGACCGATGCGGAAATGGCGACCCGTCAGACACTGGAAGAGAGCTATACCCGCGATGCGCAAAATGAAATTCAGCAACTTTTCCCGCGACTGCCCAACCCGGATATGGTGATTTATATCTACCCGCATATGGCAGGCAATGAGCCTGCGCCGGTGCCGGGCTATAGCTCGGTCTTCTCTTTCTACAGCCGGGTGCAGTATGCATTGCCGGGTGAACGGCTGGAGGCGCTTTGATGTTCAGTTTGTTTACGAAAAAAAAGCAGCCGCAGCCCGCTACTGGTGAACCATCCGGTCCGGAGCTGAAAAAGAGCGGCAGACTGACGCAGGATGGTGTGCGTTCGCTGTATCCCAATAACGCATCGTTTATCGATTTCCTGCCATGGGTGGAATACCTGCCGGAAAGCCAGAGTTTGCTGCTCGATGATGGAGTTTCGGTGGGCGCCGTATTTGAAGTGGTGCCGGTCGGAACCGAAGGGCGCACCGGCGAACGCCTGGAAGAGATCCGCGACATCGTTGAGGATGCGCTTCAGGACAGCTTTGACGAGCGCGACAGTCACCCGTGGGTCATCCAGTTCTTCTGTCAGGACGAAACTGACGTGACAGAGTACATCGATAGGCTGCGTGGCTATGTCAAACCGTGGGCGCAGGGAACGGCATTCACCAACGCATATATGAATGAGATGGAATGCCATATGCGCGGTATTGCCGTACCTAAAGGGCTGTTTATCGACAAAGCGATTACAGGTGCGCCGTGGCGCGGCCAGCAGCGTCGTACCCGGATGGTCATTTATCGCTATGTGAACCCGGGAGCGAACGAACCATATTCGCCGGAAGAGCAACTGAATCAGGTTTGCGAGCGGCTATCTTCTGCGTTAGCGGGGGCGGGAATAGTGACTTCCCGGCAGAACGGCGAGCAGATCCACGCCTGGCTGCTGCGCTGGTTTAACCCTGAGCCGGACTGGGTGGATAAGGAGACTCTGTATCGCACGGCGGCACATGTTGACACCCGCAACGGCGAGCTGCCGGTACTTAACGATTTCAGCGAAACCCTGATGTTTACGCCACCTCGTTCTGACGTTGAGAATGGTGTGTGGTGGTTTGATGAGCGACCGCATAAAGCGGTGACAATTGACCGCATCCGTCGGGCGCCCTCGGTCGGCCATCTGACCGGCGAAACCCGCAAAGGGGAGAACATCAACGCGCTGATGGACTTGCTGCCGGAAGGAACGGTGATTTCCCTTACGATAGTCGTGCAACCGCAGGACGTGCTGGAAGAACGCTTCAACCATCTGGCGAAAAACGCGATTGGTGAAAACACTGAGTCCGAACGCGTCCGGGCCGATGCTGATACAGCAAAAAGTTATCTGGGTGAACGGCATAAACTATATCGCGCCAGCATGACGTTCTTTCTCTCCGGTGAATCTCTGAAAACGCTGAACAGTCGCCAGCGCAACCTGACGGCTATCCTCCTTAACGCTGGTTTGCAGCCGGTGAAACCAGAATATGATGTTGCGCCGCTGAATAGCTATCTCCGGGCGCTGCCGATGTGCTTTAACCCGACGCTAGACAAGAAGAATTGGTACACTCGCCTGACGTTTGTTCAGCATATGGCAAATATGCTGCCGGTGTTTGGTCGTGACACCGGCACCGGTCATCCGGGCTTCACCTTCTTTAACCGGGGCGGAGCGCCGCTGACCTTCGATCCGCTTAACAGTTCCGACCGTTCCAAAAATGCGCATCTGGTACTGTTTGGCCCGACAGGTTCTGGTAAGTCCGCGACGCTTAACAGCCTCTTTGCTCAACTGATGGCGATTCACCGGCCCCGTCTGTTTATTGCTGAAGCCGGTAACTCGTTTGGTCTGTTTGCAGACTATTGCGCGGAGCTGGAGTTATCGGTGAATAAGATCAGCATCAAACCGGGTTGCGGTATCTCGCTGGCCCCGTTCGCCGATGCGTACAAGCTAATTGAAGCGCCGGTGAAAAACGTTGACGAGAGCGAACTGAGTGAGCGTATCGAGGTGGAGGAAACGGATGACGGCGACGCAGAGGAAGAGCGCGATATCCTGGGCGAACTGGAGATTGTTGCCCGTCTGATGATCACCGGTGGTGAGGCGAAAGAAGAGGCGCGGCTGGAACGTGCCGACCGGGGCATGATGCGAGAGGCGATTCTGGCCGGTGCGCGTAAAGCCTGGAATGAAGACAGGCAGATGATCACCGCCGACCTTCAGGATGCGTTTTACGCCTTCGCGAAGGATGAATCACGTCCTGAAGTTCGCCGTGCCCGGGCGCAGAATATGGGCGAGTCATTGGGTGTATTTATGCAGGGCTTCCTGGGCGAGCTATTTAACCGACCGGGACAGAACTGGCCGGAAGCGGATGTTACGTTGATTGACCTGGGTACGCTGGCGCGTGAAGGCTATGAAGCACCACTGGCGGTGGCTTATACATCCCTGGTTAACACCATCAATAACATCGCCGAACGTGACCAGTTTTTGGACCGGGAAATCGTCTTCCCTACCGATGAGGCGCATATGATCACCACGAACTCGCTGCTGGCCCCGTATGTGGTTAAGGTGGTGAAGATGTGGCGTAAGCTCGGCGCGTGGTTATGGCTGGCAACGCAGAACCTGGAAGACTTCCCGGCCACGGCCAAGAAGATGCTCAATATGATTGAGTGGTGGCTCTGTCTGGTGATGCCCCCGGAAGAGGTGGAAGAGATCGCTCGTTTTAAAAAGCTCACCGCAGAGCAAAAAGCGATGCTGCTTTCTGCAACTAAAACGCCGCGCTGCTACACCGAAGGCGTAGTACTGGCAAGTCGTATCGAGGCGCTGTTCCGGGCTGTACCGCCAAGCCTGTATCTGGCTCTGGGGATGACAGAGAAAGATGAGAAGGCGGCACGTAGGGCGCTGATGGTTGAATACGGTATCAGCGAGCTGGATGCGGCGAAGCGTATTGCACAGCAACTGGATATCGCCCGTGGTATTACCACGAAGGAGGCAGCATGATGCGATTCAGATCCACCGTGCTGGACGTGGTGGACGGTAATATTTCCACTACCAGCGTGTTGTTTGATGCGCCGCCACAGGGTAATCCGCGAATCAGCCAGCACCATCATGCACAACTGGAGGAATTATGCCGCCAGATCCGTCAGCAGGTAGGGGAGAAGGCGACGTTTACTTATTCTCCTCATCGCGTGGCCGGGCATAACTGCCTGGCTGTTCAGGTGGTGGGGAAATCAGGCATGGTTAATCTGCTGCTGACGGTCACCGGCAGTCTGCGCTGGCCGGTGGCGGAGGATTATGAACATGCGCCACGCTGGTATATCAATGTGCCTGATGCGGTGGATGTGGTTTATCTGGTAATAGCGTTAGTGAGAGAATTATAGCAAATAAGCTCCAGTGAAACGAGAACTGGAGCTTATTAAACATATAGTTATATGAATTCACCATCAATATTTACTGATGCTGAACCATTGGTATCGTAAGGGACACTAGTAAGGGACACTAACAGTTACTCTTTTACCAGATTCTGTTTCTACATGGATGGAATAGGTTGTGTTAAAGAACCATTAACGTGAAGGAGCTCAATACTGAAATTGCCAGTCATTAAAGACCTACGTCGTAAGTATGAATGACTTTAGGGGCATCTTGGTATTCCTGATGAGTGCTGAGATATTCTCTAATTTGCACAGCAGCATTTCCCGAAGCCATTAGGGAGCCGCTTACAACGTATAGGCCACAGTGTGGGCAACGAAATGCCGAACCGTCCAGATTACCATGCACAAAAGCACCTTCTGGTTGCCCAGTTGTATTATTGGTTGAGATTGTATGTTTTAGGTCATTCGACCCAACCTCATAGAATATTCCGCTAGATACTGGAATATCAGCAGCATGACACACGAAGCAATTTGCTCTACGAGACCAGTCTAAGCGATCAAGATCTAATACCGAATTGGCTGTTTGAGTAGTCAAAATATATCCTTTGCAGTGAATAAATAACCATTTATTAACGGGCTGTTGCTACTAAGTTTAGAGTCTTAGACCCCTTGAAACTATCGGCCAATCGACCAGTATTGTTTTGAAAAATTTCAAAAAGCAGTAAAGAGTTGTTTGCTGCCTTTCATTTTGATCCCGCGCACCCTGTGATTTTCCCCCTCACAGGAGTGCGTTATGAGACCTTCTAAGTTCCTGATTTTGTTGCTGGCCGTTGCTGCTCAGGCACCGGCAGCAACCGTTGTTTACACCGACAGCCACCATCCCCCATTAAATACTGTAAATACTGCCAGCGACCAGGTGGTTTACCTGGATGCGCCGGATACCGTTCAGCGGCAGCTGTTTGGTGAGTTGCCTGCTGATCCAGTGCAGGCAGAACAGGTTGCAAAAACCATCATCCATTCACCAGACTGGCAGCAAAAACAACAGCAAATAACACTGGCATATCAGGGCGTTTTACAGGCGTACAGTCTTAAACTGGAGAAATACCCTGCCGTGGTATTTGACAACAGCTATGTAGTTTATGGAACGGCAGATGTGGCGGTAGCTCAGGCAAGTCTTACTAAGTTCAGGGAGGCACAATGAGTTTAAGTCGAATTCGTCAAAACCGGCTGGTTCTTGCACTGATTGTCGGATGGGCAACACAACCTTTTACTGTTGGAGCTGTGACTTCTGCAATCACCTCTGCGCAAATCATCGCCAGTGCACTATCACCTCAATGCATGGAGTATAAAGTCGTTGGCATTTGCTATTGGTTATTCTGTACTCCCGTAGGCTGTACGGTAAAAACATCGGTAAAAGTGCACCACTTTATTCCTAATGCGGTAGTTTCCAGCTACAACGAGGCCGGTGGAAATCCCTGGGTAGAAGTTGCATTTATGGGACCAGTGCTTCCTGGCATTGCCGACGGTGGTGGTGCGAATGAACAAAAACGCTCCAGACGCAAAGACAACTTGCATTTCAAGAATGCCGATGCGATCGGCCATCCTGCGTTAGCATCTCCAGCATTTAATAACTTCACGGGGCAAATGGGGTACACCTGCGCAAGTTCTGCCACACCGATGATGCCGTACCTCCTGAGTACTCTGGATGCTGTGGTATGGCGGTCCGGGCTTCCAGAATCATTTTTCCCGGAAGCTATTACACCGGGATTGCGTGAAATAGGTTCAACCGTTGCCGGGAGCATGTGGGGGAATGTTTATCCGCGTAGTGGGTTTGTGACACAGACAAATGACTATAAAGCGGCTGCGGTCGTAGCACAGCGGGCGGCAGATATTATTACCCGTGTTGGTCAGTTGCATGTATATCAACCGATGGTGGATATGCCTAAACCGGGTTACTGGCCTCCATTTCCGGTCCTGGAGAATACGGGGATGCGTAACCACAAATGGCAGCGTTTGACTCCGATGCCATCTATGACCTGCGCCGTATTTCCTGACATCACAGAGATTACCAATATAAATCCACTTTCACTGGACGGTAATTATGCTTGGGCGCTATGGCAACCTTACAGTTGTTGTAAGCAAATGGGGCAAACCTTTCTCTACAGCACCGGCGCAGCTATTTAATTACAAGGAAAGTTATTATGAACAAACATTTTATTTTGAGCGGTATTTTATTGGCAAATATTACCCTGAGTACTCCAGTACAGGCTGTATTTGATCTGGACAATGAATTTATTAATCAAGATAACAGTAAGGGAATAAAAGGAGCAGTTAATGATAATTTATTTTATACAATTGGTGGCGGGACGGTAATATCGCAGCCGCCCAGCAATAACAATATGGAAAAAATCAGTATGGGCATCAACTGGGACAGCGACTTTATGTGCGGTAATTTTGATGTAACGACCACAGTTAAAAATCAGCTGAATGGTGTGACGAATGGCTTCAAAGATATGATGGGAACGGTAATTACAGGTGCTACCGGAGCTGTTGCTAGTTTGCCCGCTATGGTTTTACAAAGAGCGAATCCAGGTTTATATGAATTACTGTCCAATGGTATTTTACAGGCAACCGTTGCTTTCGATAAAGCACAGTTGAATTGCCAAAACATGGCAACAAAAATGACTGACTTTGCTTACTCAAGCAAATGGACACAGGCGTCTATTGGTGAAGAATTCAAAAAAATAGTCTCTATAACTCCGGACGCGGTAGCGGCTGATAATCAATTAAAAACCACTACTGGTAAAGAAGGTGTGAAATGGATCGGGGGGCAGAAACGTGGTGGCAGTGGGCAAAAAGCGATAAGGCCGACGCATGACATGGCAAAAGCTGGATTCAATATTCTAAATAAGCAACCAGTAACCAGTAGTGGGGGGGTAAGTGGATCTGCTTGTAATGGATCTCTGTGCAAAAAATATAAAACCAGTGATGAGGCGGCAGAAGCAGTCGTGAAAGTGCTGGGTGACCGGGCTATTCGAACATGTACAGAAGCCAGTGAGTGCAGTAGTGGTGGTGTAGAAAACGAAGCGGGAGCATCAACTGCTGGCGTTGGTTTTTCTCCGATGCTGGAGGAAACCACAAAAGAAAATACGGAAACGCTAGCGAAGCTGGTAAACGGGAACTTGGCTCCAAATGCCTCCAACCTAGCAAAACTTAAATCAGGTGATTTGACCGTTACCCGAGGTGTGATTCAGGCACTGAAAGATGACCCGGATAACGCTGCATTAGTACAACGACTTGCCAGCGAACTGGCTATGGCCGATACGATTTCTACTGCTCTGGGAATGCGCCGTATGTTGATGGCAGGCCAGGCTGAACCAAACGCGGCGGATCAAACAATGGCACTCACCGAGTCTGATCGTCGCCTTGAGTTTCTGGATCGCGAAGTTCAGGCGCTGAAGAATGAGATGGAGATACGAAAGGCAATCAGCAATAACACATTGCTTGTTGCCCTAAGCCGCCAGGAAAGTCGCGAGGCGGACAATGGGTTACGCCAGTCTGCACATCAGAATGACGATGCCATACAGAATCTTAATAAAAAGGTGGAGGAATGATATGGACATCATTCGTAAACCACTCTGGCAACGAATCGTGCGGATTATGCTGCTCTGCGTTACTGCCATTCTGGTGCTGGGAGGCTTAAGTTTCATCCTTCTGCATTTTGTTGGCAGTGAGGCAGAACTCCGGGCATGGCTACGCCAGATAAAAACGCCGCTCCTGCTCTGGAGGCTGGTGCTGTATACGGTTATCGCGTTTTTCTGGCTGCACCGTGTCCGGGGCTATCTGCTAAGTCACTGTACCCGCCGCTTTCAGGTATACCGGCTGGAAATCATGACGGTGTACCTGTTTGTGATGATTGAAATCACCTGCTCGCGTTGGGGAATGTGATGACAGCTGATAGCTACCTTGAAATGGTGCTGGTTCTGATGGGCTGGCTGATCAATAACGCGCTGTGGACGATTATTACCACCACCGGGATTTTTGCCATCCCGTTGGCATTCAAAATAGCGGGCGTCTGGCTGAAGGTTAGGGAAGAGGGGGACGACGAAGGTAACAAAGGGGCGCTGGCATTACCGCGTATGGAGCATGTCATTTATGTCGCCTTTGTGGTGATCATGTTTTGTGCGATGCCGATACAGGACGTTGATATCTCGACGATGAAGTTTGATCGCACTCGTTCTTCACAGTGCGGCGTGAACGTGCCTAAACCGGATGAGTCCGGCTATGGGCCATTAATTGCTGAGCTTAACGGCCAGACTGCGAAAATCCCGGCATGGTGGTATCTGGTACATTCGCTATCGAAAGGGATTACACACGCCGCGATAGCCTCTATTCCCTGTGGTAATGACTTCCGGACACTGCGTTTTGAAGTGCAGCATACGAAATTAATTGATCCTGTAATCAGGCAGGAAGTTCAGGATTTTGCCAGACAGTGTTATGCAAAAGCATATTACAAACTCAAAAACAGTAATCCAAAACTGACAGCGGTAACAGTTGATTCGGTTGGTTGGATTGGATCGAGTTATTTTCTTAATACTGGAGGATATTACGACTATTACACGTCAACAGTACCATTATCTGCATGGCCTTATAATGAAGGGCGTGACAGTGGTTACCCTGATGTTGGCCGAGGGGGGTATCCGACGTGCAAAGATTGGTGGAGCGCGTCAGGGAAGGGGCTGAAAAGTCGTTTATTGGACAGTTTTGATAAACGTACAGTCAATATGATGAAGGCGAAATCTCCGAATAATTGGGAGGAAAGCCTTCTTCGCTGGTTGGTAAGTCCACAGAATATACATATGTCCGGAAGTGGTGATACTTATATGATAGGGAATCAACAAGGACATGGAACGGGTATTGACACCGGTATTAAAGAATTCCTAAGCGGCCTGGGTGCTTTTAGTGCGCAAGCGACGCAGTTACCGGCGTTTGATGCACTTCGACAGGCGTTGCCGATGGTTCATGCTATTTTACTGATGGCTATAGTGATATGCATTCCGCTGGTGATGTTGTTTGGCGCGTATGATCCAAAGGTAGTAGTCACTATTACTTTTGCGATGTTTGCGATAATTTTTGTTCCGTTCTGGTGGGAACTGGGGGGCTGGTTGGACGATAAGCTTATCCAGTTGCTGTACGCTAGCTATAAGGGGTATACCAACAACTTCAATAACTGGATTGCCAGCATCGGCTCGGATGGGTGGATTATGAATCTGGTGCTGGGAGCTATGTATGTGGTACTACCGATGTTCTGGTTTGGTGCTGTGAGTTGGAGTGGTGTGAATATAGGACAGGCGTTGTCTTCAGCAGTCGATAAAGCTAGTCAAGGATCGCAGCAAGCGGGAGCTAAGGGACCCGGTGTGGCTGGTGAGGTCGTTAAAACTGTAGCTACAAAAGGGGCTTCCAAAGCGAAAAAATAACCCCAAAAAGCAGGCAACGGAAAAGAAATCTTGTTGCCTGCTTCTATAAATCGTCATCAGAATAGATTCGTTGGTTGTTTTCACCATAGTTACCGTAGCCACTATGTCCATTTCTGTAACCTGCATGCAGTTCTTCGTCATCGGTTGAAGTAACAGCTTTGCTTCCGGCGACAGCAACAATAATCGAAAGGACCATCTTTATGGCTTCGGTTAGCCCATTGAAAAGTACAGACCAGATATCTGATTGGTGTGATGTTTTATTATTGTATTTCATTCGGTTATTATCCATTATTTATTCTTGCCTATAAATAAATTGAAAATCCATGCAATGACTTCAAATAACATAGCAATAGTAGAAAGGATAAAATCGAACAACTCTATGAATAAATCAAAGATGCTGCTTTTTTTTAAAACTTTTATTGTTCTCGCACAATATGGACATACTGTTTTTTGTGGTTCCCCCTGGTAAGTAATCATCCGTGGGAAAACTTTTTTATTACAACAGCGACAAAAATCTAATCTATCATCAGATGATGTATTCTTAGCCTTTTGGGTAATGATTACCTTCCTTGCTCGCTCGCCTTTTAGTGATATTTCAATTTCAAAGCTAACATTATTTCCTTTTTCAGGGAGCAAGGCACCGTTTATATCACTGACATGAGAATAATAGTCTTTGTTATTCTTGTCAGTGATGAATCCGTACCCTTTCTCTTCACTGAACCATTTTATTACACCATCCATTAATATGTCCCTATCAATGTCGCTATAAATCGAGATTAATAGATGCTGAAAATTAAAGCAATATATTGAAAGATCTCATCGAAAGATTTATTCTCCGGGTGTTACATTGTTGTCTCCGACAACAGCCAATGCTTCAACGCAAGCGGAACTGTGCCAGCGATTTGAGAGAAGCGCCTTCGGGTGATCGCAAGCCAATATCATAGGGAAAGAAGTGCGGCCTGAGACTGATGCCTTCGGGTGGCCGCAGCCAAAATCGTCGTAATCTGAGAGACGAAGCCTTCGGGCGATAACACCGTTTAACCTTTGAGAACGGCGATCGCGCAAGCGATAAAGGTACACTTCAACGCAGGGCAACGACGTCTGCCCGATATCCTTAAAGCTGTTTTTCCTTTGGGCTTACGTCCAGCTTATCCCGGCAACATTTGCGGCTCGTTGCTATGCCAATTGGAACATTTGGCATCTGCAAGAGCGGCATTTGGCGATGGGATATGTGCAGCGTCACTTGTGTAAGAGCGGTAGCGATACCAAGTGACGCTGCGCGAAAGGGCACCGTCTTAGCAGACGGAATGCGGTCTTTCAGCACCCTGTACAGTCTGACGCACACGTAGTCACGGTGTTCAGACTGGGGAAATAGCATCTTTAAGCACACTTTTTAACCATAACGCCTTATCACGGAACAAATCCATTCACGGAGAAACCATGAGAGCAGGCGTATCAACTTCAGGAGAAAATTCGACTCGGTATCGATGGCAATGTCAGTGAAAGCTGACGTATGGAGGTAGTCTGACTAACGTCAGGACGGCATACGCCGCGAACAGCTCTGCGAGCTGGGGAACCTCGTAAAAACTCAACATGTTGTCACCCCGATGCACAGATACCAGTCGAGTCGCAGGAAGCGCAAAACCTAACCGTGCCGTCGGGACCAGATGTATCACTCATATTCTGTGTGAATATTCAGAATATAGATCGCGCTCGTTTCCTTATTTTGGGAGAAGAGCTTGATCTGTATTTCTTAGTAAAGGAGGACAGGTATGTCTAAATTAAGTAAGCAGCTCGTCACGCTGGCAAGGCAGGGCGGCGGTGGGTTTAAAACTATTGCGGATCGTTCAAAGATTGCCACCCGTATAGCGGAAAGGATAGCTAAGTTAAATATTCAGATTCGGGACGTAAAGCATATAAAAACCCATCATATAGAGCTGTATGTGAAGAGTCGCCAGGCTGAAGGGATATCCAAAAGAACAATGCAGAATGAGATGGCCGCAATCAGAAATATTCTGACCGTTGCTGGTCGGGCAAAACTTGCCGATCCTGGTCACGAGAAATTAAGTAATTCAGCTCTCGGATTATCTGATGCCAGTCGTGACGGTACTAAAGTCGCAATTAATAGCGAACGCTATCTCGCAGCGTTCGCTTATTCAGAGAAGCAAGACGTTGGCGTAGCAGCTGCAATGCAGGTTGCTCGTTGTTTTGGTCTGAGGACCGAAGAAGCGGTGCAATCTGTTAAATCACTAAAAACCTGGCAACACGCATTATCGCGTGGTGATGATCGTGTCAGGATCGTATTTGGTACAAAAGGAGGACGCCCAAGAGACACGACAGTTATAGATCGCGATAAAATGCTAAACGCCGTCAATTATGCTTTGAAAATTGCTGCCGGAAATGATGGTAAGTTGGTTG
This sequence comes from Escherichia sp. E4742, assembly GCF_005843885.1. Lineage (NCBI taxonomy): Bacteria > Pseudomonadati > Pseudomonadota > Gammaproteobacteria > Enterobacterales > Enterobacteriaceae > Escherichia > Escherichia sp. E4742. The sequence goes on from NZ_CP040443.1 coordinate 2,617,805, forward strand.
ATAAACCGGATCTGAAATCAGCGATTGATCGCTATCGAAATATTGTCAGAGATGCGGGATTAGTGGGGAAATATGCGCCTCATAGTCTGCGATATGCCTGGGCAGGTGAAGCAATGGGATATCATAAAAGTAAAGGTATGAGTGACGATGAGGCAAAAGCAATGGTGTCTATGGATCTGGGACACGGTGATGGTCGCGGACGTTATATTGAGCGTGTCTATAATAAGCCTGATATCGAGGAATAATTAAACCTGCTTGTCTCTGTGGAATATAAACGATAGCATTTAAATGTTAACCCGTTGTCTTCGACAACAGCCAATGTCCCGGTAATCTGAGAGGGACGCCTTCGGGTGATTACCAGCCAAAATCGTCATGACCTGAGAGACGATGCCTTCGGGCGGTAACGCTGTTTAGCCTTTGAAAACAGTGGTCGCTTTCGCGATGAAGGTACACTTCTGACTACAGCGGATTTTCCGCTATCAATATTGTTACTCACCCTAAGGGAACACGCTTCCCGCAGGGGATCGGTGTTCCCTTTTTTTACGTAAGGAATACACCGATGACTAATCGCTTATCTCTGGCATTTACGCCTGTTTCTATCACGCTTCCGGCCTGGGAACACTCCGTTGAAGTATTCGATTTCTCCCAGTGGGAACGTCGGCAGTTTGCGCTGATTAAAGCTGCGCAGGATGCCTGGAACCGCCGTTCTGATCCCGATACACAACAGGTGACATTTTCGCTGACGCTGTTTATTCGTCTGGGAGGCGAAACCGCCGAACGGACTCAAAACTTTGTTGCCAGATATGTTGACGATGCACTGGTTGTAACCTTGGGAGAATGAGAGATGAAACTACAGCTTGAACTGACCGATGAAGACGCGCTGGCATTGTCGCATCTGACTCAAAGTCTGACATGAAACACGATGCGTGACTTTGTCATGACTAACCGTGAATGCGACGAAATGATTGATGCGATCCGGAAATTAGAAAAAACGTTGACGGAACACGGCTTCAGGCACCAATAAGGCTGTTTTGCTTAAAATCTTAACTTGACCCTTGCGGGGATTGATTTCCCGTCAGGGAGCAATCCCTGCTTTTATTAACAGGGATATCAGTATGACAACGAAATACACTTATCTTCCGGTTGCGGATTATCGTAATACGACTGAGCGATTATTCCGTCAGGCAGTTGTTCATTACAGTACCTGCGTGGGGAATGATGAACGGGCGTCCTGGCGTAGTCAGTCCATTATGGCGCTGGAAATAACAGCGGATATTAACTGCAAGCGTGCAACTGAACGTGACCAGCGGAATTTTCTTTCTGCCAGGAAGCGTTTGCAGGACCAGGTTGACCGCGTACTGGAATCAGGGGAATTGTGTAATGGATAACGTCACGATGATCAGTATGCAGCCCGTTCCCTTTGGTCTGGTCCTTCTGAAATATCTGCATACTCCACGTCGCGTGGCTCCGTTTTTAGCGTGGGCCAGGCGTCTGGGTGATGATTATGAAGAAACCAGCAGGTGGGAAGCTCGGGTGTTATCAAACGACGGATTCTATCTTGTCCCCAACTCCCGTCTGGCTTATGGCGTAAGCGTGGCCGGAAATGGCTATGAAGGCACCATGACAGCAGAGGCCTTTGGCATCACGTTGTCGTTGTTTGCCCTCGGACAGATTGCCAATACGACTGAAAATGACAGCGATATCCTGCTCTATCACGCTTTGCGTGATTACGCGTTGGATCACTCAGAAGCGGTCGAGATTATGGCCGCGATAGACTGATTTTTTACTTCAACCTGGGCAGAGATTTTGCAACCTGGTTACACAAAACCATATCACCCCTACAGGGAACTCGTTTCCCGGTGGGGAGGATGGTTCCTTTTTAATTTTTGAGGAACTTACCAGGATGACAGAACAGACAAATAACCTGTTTTCGGCTGAAGATTTATTTGAGCTGGCAAAACTTGAAGGGGAATTGTTAGTTGTAGCCGCATTCGAACGTCTGGATATCGGAACACAACCGGATGAGGATAACTTCACGGATAATCAGTGGTCGATTGCCAGTCTGGCCCGAAATTTTGCTCGGGGATGTGCTGGCGAACTGCCGCGTTATTCACACCCTTCATGCAAGCCTCTTTTCGATGAGGTTATTGAACTTGCCAGAACAGTGTGTCTGGGAACCTGGGATCATTTTTTCAAGGTTGGCATGGATGAATCGTTAGCTATGGCTACGATGGACTGACTTTTTACTTTAACCCAGACGGGGATTGTTCCCCGTTTGGGAGCCATCCCCGTTTTTTATTGATGGGAATGGCATATGACGAAGAAAACTACCAACCGCAAATCTGCCCCACGGCAGGATTTGTTCCAGACCGTAACCGACAAGATTATTACGGCGCTGGAGAACGGTACAGCACCCTGGCGTAAAGCATGGCAAACCGGAAAGGAGGGTTTGCCTGCTAATGCCATAACTGGCCGGAACTACAGCGGTATAAACGTGATGCTGTTATGGATCGATGCTGCCAATAAGGGATTTCATTCAAATCGCTGGCTGACGTTCAAACAGGCACTTGATGCCGGTGGGAGTGTCCGGAAAGGCGAAAAATCGACGCTGGTGACGCTGTTTAAACCGTTCCAGAAAGAGGCTACGGATAACAGCGGCCAGCCGATGTTTGATGAGAACGGCGAGATGGTTATGCAGGATCGCTGCTTTATGGCCAGCTTTCACCTTTTCAACGTTGAGCAGTGTGAAAACCTGCCTGACAACCTTTACCCGGAAATACCGGTTTTGCCCGACGTGAAACGCATTGCCCGGGCAGAGCAGATTGTAGCTTGTAGTGGTGTGCCAGTGAAGCATCGCTATCAGGATCGTGCGTATTACCGCCCGGGAGTTGACCACATTATGATGCCGGAAGCCGCTCAGTTTGATTCGGTGGAAGACTACTACAGTACGCTGTTGCATGAACTGGTGCATTCTACTGGGCATGTTTCTCGGCTGGCGAGAGACGGTATTGTTTCCACTTCGCGGAAGTTTGGCGATCCGGTTTATGGATTTGAAGAGCTGATAGCGGAGATGGGATCGGCCTTTCTGTGTGCTGAGCTTGGCATTCATGGTGACTTGCAACATGAGAGCTATATTGCCTCGTGGCTGCAAATGCTAAAAGAAGATAACCGGGCTGTATTTCGTGCCGCTCGTTTTTCGCGGGAAGCATTTGAATACCTGGTGTTGCGTGAGCAGGCGCTGGTGGCGTAGCCCACTTTACCAACGTTGATTTAATCAACCAGTCACTTCTCAGGGGAAACATTCCCCTGAGGGATGTTTCCCCTTTATTGACGAAAACATCCTTATGGAAAACCACATTTCCCATATCGCGTAATTTCACTCTTTGCTTAACCAGGCGGGCGCTATTACCGACGATATAAGGTAAACATAAAAAGTTCAGAAAACATACAATGCGTCATCGGGGAAGGAAGATTTCTTTAATTATGAGCCTACGACTTGTATCAGATGTTTAAAACGAAAGACTGGTTTAGTAGTTATCTAACCTGATAATAATTCTTATACTTACTAATCGACTACCTAATAATAGGTAGTTTAGTGTGGAGGAGATAATTTCCCATCAGGGTTAATCGGAATTTTAGATAAGCTTTATATAAAATTTAGGTTATGTAAATGATAAAAATAGACAATTTATTGCCATATAAAAGACATTGTCAACTAATAAAACGAACAATGGCACTATAAAATTTGAAAAAAATAGATTTTTAATCTATTTTTTTGGTTTTTTTTGGTTTTTTATTCTGTTTTGTTTTATGTCTTTGGTCTTAGTAACCAAAGTTGATTGTTTTTTCAGCCGCTTTGGTTTGTTATTATTTAAAAAGAGGTCGGGTGGTACTTATTTTTTTGTTGCTTCTTTTTTTAATGAAAAGAAAGGAGGGAGGGTGGAAGATCTTTCAGGTGGTTATTGTCGACATCGCTTCAGTTCAATTTTATCAAAGAAAAACACAGTCATACCAACAACAGAAATAAGTGAAGATAAATTCTGGTGTATTGTTGAGTTGTGTTCTATTCGTAGCGATAAAGTTATAAAGGCTTTGTATGATTATCTGGTTTTAAAACATCCAAGGAGCGTTAGTTGCAATAATAATGGAGTCAGCAATGGATATTTCGGAAGTTGTCTGGCAAGAGTGGAACATGTTATTCAGGTAGTTAATGAGTTATTCTCTCTCTGCAAAACGCCTGAAAATGAAGTAAATTAAGTGGTTTTATAAAATAAAGAAAACATACTTTCACAAATGTTTTATATGTGCGTGTTTTTGTAACACACATATAAAATCACCCAAGTAATGTCAACAATGGTAGTTTTAAGTTATGAATAAATTATATCTTGGTTCTCTTATCGCTCTGGTATTCGCGACTGCTACTGTTAACGCAGCACAGCAAAGCGAAGTTCATTTTTTTGGTAACGTTACATCCGTAACCTGCGATGTTGCTGTAAATAATGGCGGTAGCATGACGGATGTTATTCAGCTGGGCACTGTGGCTCCAAATGCAGAAAGCCAGACACCGACGGAATTCTCATTTAAACCCGTTAATCCAACACAGTGTGGTAACCTGGCAGGTAAGACTGCAACCATAACATGGTATGGCAACTTTGATGCCGAAGGCTTGAAAAATAGTACCGGTAAGGCTACCGACGCTGTCGTAAAACTGACAGCAATGAATGCACAAAACACAGCAAACACTCAGGTAACATCTTCTAATACCAGTATTGAATTTGATGCAAATAATGCTAATACGGATGGTTTTAAATTCCAGGCAAAATTGAAAGGTGGAACTACCCCTGGCGATTATCAGGGCGTTGCTGCCTACGCAATAACTTATAACTAATCTCACCGATACCGCTGATGCTATTCATTAGCGGTATTAAGAATACCTTAAACAGATAACAAATATAAGCCGATGGAGGATGATATGAGCTTATCGCGACTACCAAAGATTTCTTTGTTAGCGATGAGTATTTATACGCATCTCGGATATGCTACGGACTTAAATCTGGATTTTATCCAGGGGACCAGCATAATTCCTTCGATTCTAAAATCTGATTATGCTTATCCTCAGGGACAATACAGTGTGGATGTATTTGTTAACAATGAAAAAACCGGTACGGCTGAGTTAAACATTACACCGGCAGATGAAAAAAACAATATGCTCTGTTTCTCTCCGGAATGGATAAACAGTGCAGGTGTAATGCTGGATGCCAGTAAATATGATGATGTTTATAACAGAGAAAAAAACTGTTATGAGCTGGCTAAAAAAAATCATACACAGGTAGTTTTTGATTACAGTGCGCAGAAACTGCTGCTTGATATTCCCCAGGCTTATCTGCTCAGTAAAAGTGACCCGTCACGATGGGATTACGGTGTTACCGGAGGACGGCTGAAGTATTATGCTAACTTCAATAAAACAACAAATGACAAATTAAATGCCTTCGGAAATTTTGACCTTGGTTTCAATGTCGGGCGATGGGTATTATCCAGTAATATTAACGTATCCCGCTCAGGAGGAGAAACAGAATTCACCTCCAGTGATATGACATTGTCCACGGCAATCAGTCAAATCCAGGGGGATTTATTACTGGGAAAATCGCAAACTCAGACAGAGTTATTTTCTGATTTTAATTTTTATGGCGTATCAGTTCGCTCTAACAGTAACATGCGCCCGTGGGAGGCACGCGGATATGCACCGGATATTTCGGGGATCGCTTCAGGCCCGTCACGGGTAACTGTGACCCAGAACGGCTATACGATTTATTCCCGCATGGTTCCGGCAGGCCCTTATCGTCTTGATGACCTTCGGCCAACCGGAAATGGCGATCTGGTTGTAACGTTAGAGGATGATAACGGGCATAAGACGGTTCAGGTTTATCCGGTCACTACTCTGCCGACGTTGTTAAGGCCAGGTGATTTCCAGTACGACTTTGCCATGGGTAAGAAAAATCAAAGTAATGAACTGAATAAGGCGTTCTCGTCGGATACCGGACTCTTCTGGCTGGGCAGTGTTGACTATGGTTTTTCCAGCGCAACGCTGAATTCGGCAATACTGTTAAACAATCGCTATCAGTCGGCAGGGATTGGCGTAACGAAACCGTTTGGTGAGCTGGGGGCGTTATCCCTGAGTGCCCAGACAGCTAAAGCCCGCTATAACAATGGGGATGAAAAGAAAGGCCAGAACGTCAGTGTCAAGTATGCCAAAAACTTTACAGACAGAACAGACCTGCAGCTTCTGACATATCGTTATCAGGACAAAGGGTATGTGGATTATGCAGAATTTGATCCCCATCGCACTTTTATTCACGGTAATCAGAAATCACGGTATGAGGCGCGTCTGTCTCATCGGTTTGATACGACTTATCTGAGTGGAGCGTGGTGGCACCAGAATTACTGGGACAGAGACGGGAGTGATACCGGGGCGACCTTGTCGCTGAGCACTTCAGCTTTTGATTCGGTATCTGTGTTCCTGAACGGTTCATATAACCGTTACGCAAATACTGATAAAGCGGATTATTCAGCGTCGGTGAGTGTCAGCATACCTTTTGACTTCAGAGGGATACAGCATTACGCCAGTAACAGTGTGGGATATAACCGGAGCAATGGTTCAACGTTCAATACAAGCATTTCAGCTTCAGTGAATGATCGCGTTAACTATAACCTCAATGCGGATATCAGTTCCCGTGGTCAGCGGGGCACATCGGCATCGGCCAGCTATGCGTTTGACGCTGTTCAGACAAATATTGGAGTATCGCAGACACATTCGCGCCAGGGTGACGGACAGACCAGCTTCTCCGGGGGCATCTCCGGCTCTGTGTTAGGGACCCGCGAAACCGGACCTCTCTTTACAAAAGAGTCTTCCGATACTGTCGCTATTGTCAGCGTACCGGGTGTCAGTGGAATCAAGTTCAACAACTCCATGCCCACTGACCGAAATGGTAACACTGTAGTGTGGTTGTCCGGGTATGCAGAAAACAGCATTAACATTAACATGGAAAACGTCCCTGACGACATGGATTTCAGCACGACATCCTACAAAGTGGTTCCGACTGAAAAGGCGATGGTTTACCGAAAATTTGGTTTTGAGAACGTACTTCGTTACATCCTGCGTGTGAAGGATAAGCAGGGTAAATACCTTACAGGTGGTGAAGCCACCACAGAACAGGGACTGAATGCCGGGTTTATATCCACAAACGGTGTTCTGCTAATGAATATGCTGACTGAACCAGAAAAGATCCGCATTGATATGGGAAATGGAATGCAGTGTCATTTTTCCATGAAAGGTTTACAGGCTAACACCAATAAAGTTCAGGAGATTCGTTGTGAATAAAGTAGCTAAAACGGCGATTGCAGCTGTGCTCTCATTCGCATTCTGTAGCCAGGCTATGGCTGCGTTTGTACTGAATGGGACGCGCTTCATTTATGATGAAAATAAAAAAAATATTACCTTTGAAGTCACCAATAATGCCGGTCAGATGTATGGGGGGCAGGTATGGGTGGATAATACCAGTGAGGGAAACGGTATCTACATGGTTCCTCAGCCTCCTTTTTTTAAAGTCGGCGCAAAACAAAAACAGATTATCCGAATCATGAAAACAGATTCCTCATTACCCACAGACCGTGAATCGTTATTCTGGTTGAATGTACAGGAAGTACCGCCAAAACCAGATGTTAAAGAAAGCCATGGCAGTGTTCTGGCGATTGCGATGAACTCCAGAGTGAAGCTGATTTATCGTCCATCCGTTCTTAAGAACGGGAGGGAAAATGCTGAGAAGAAACTGACCATGGAGCAAAGGGGAGATAAAACCTGGATTAAAAACCCGACCCCCTACTATATGGCAATTGTCGGTGTGCAAACCAATGGCAGGGAGCTGAAACTCAGCGATAAGGTTACAAAAGAATTAACGCTGCTGGCACCCTTTAGCAGTGTATCTCTGGGGGTTAGTGTCCGTGGGAACCTTAACATTGCCGCGATAAATGACTGGGGGGGAGTACAGAATTATGAAATTCATTAATCCTGTGCTGATAGCGGCATTATCTGTAAGTTTTGCCGGGTTTTCTGCGAATGTCCGGAGTGCGGATACCAAAACGGCCACATTTACCATTAATGCAACATTCACTGCCCCCAGTTGTGATATATCCATCCCAACGCAATTTTATAGCCTGGGAACATTAACACCGGGAGCAGCGAAAAAACACTCACCGCTTGAAATAAAGTGGACATGCGCAGGGAATATACCAGTAAAGACGGCAATTAAAGGTTCTGTTTCACAGGGGCAACTGGAATCGTCGAATGATAAGCTGCAAATGTTGCTAACAAAGGACAGTCAGCCTAATGGAACATATTTATGGCTGGAAAACAATAATACGCCTGTAAAACTGACAGGGCAGGATTCTGATGCATTCTGCAGTGACAGTACAGCCACAACCGGTGAGCGCCAGTGTGTCATTACACCGGTAACGGAAGTCCATAACACAGATCAGTTTGGTCCGGTTAAGGCTGCAGTGACATTTGAAGTTATATATCCATAATGTATTTATGATACAACAACGAATCATTATAGATGGTTTCTGTGAGTATGAGATGCTGGGGTTAAGCGCACTGCTGAAAGCAGAAAATTATGATGTCAGACTCAGGAAAGAAACCGAACCGACCAAAGGAGATATTCTGATAATAGCGCTGAGTGCAGTGCCACTTTTGAACTGGTTGTCTTTATTCTCAATGTTCAGAGCATCTGATGATGTGCGCTACTGCAGGACAATATTTCTGGTTCCCGGACAGGTGAAAGAGATGCAACGATTATTTTCAACAATAAATATTGTCGACGGTTCCCTGCCGCTGGCAGTGTTGAAAGACAGTATTATAAAAACAGCAGGAGGGGGGCGGTATGAAACGCCCACGCCCTTTTACATATATAAGAAAGAGTGTATGGACAGAATAAGTTTTCTTCAGAAACTATCCCGAAAACCATCAGCAAACAAAGACCGGAAGCATTATTACTGGCGCTCTCGCCTGTGTTCTCTTATGGGAGTTCCGAATGTTCATATATTATCCGTCATAGCACCGACCTGCACGACGTCATTTTTGATGAATATTCATGAAATGTGAGAGTTTCCGTCATGAATGATAAAAATGCATATCAGAGATATCCATGAATACGCAAGATTCGTGACTGTTGCTTTGATACAGAATAGTCAGGCATTACACCAGTCGATTGGATTGCTATTCAGAACGGGAGATTTTAATGAAACTCATTTCAGCAAAAGAGTCCATTATAATGTTAAAAAGATGCTTTGTTATTTTTGCGCAAATCGCGGTAAAAGTGCGGAACTTTAACTTTACGTTTAAGCCCTGTTTTTTGAATGTATTCACATTCCTTTTTTTATGTGTGGGGATCATCTCTTCATTACCGGTTTTTGCGACTGTTATATACGAAAAAAATCTTATAACACAATCATCTTACAGAAAAACCAGTAAAATATATAAGCTACAGTTTAATAACCAGGATAACAATTATGAGGTCAGTAGTGTTACTGGTGACTGTGCATTCAGCAGTGGTGTTATTACTTCAGCACAAAATAATGTCGACTGGAATGTGCAAATGGGGTTAACATCTCATTTTAATGGAAATCAGACATACCTCGAAAACGTGCCTGTGACAGATTTTAATGGGATTGCATCACAGGTTGGTAGGAAGAGTGACTGGGGGGGGAAATTTGGTCAATGGCTTCCCTCAGGACAGAGCTGGCGTAAAACAGGAATTGGGACGGGATGGTATGGTTCACAAGCCGTGAGCTTTCCTACTCCGGTGACCGTGGATGGGGGACCTGAAAGATTTGATATAACTATTCGTATGTGTCGTGGTGATGATGGTTCTTATATTAATGCAACGGGACATTACGTAACCAGTGCTGTCAATTCGATGTCAGTAACGCCGACATCTGCAACGCTACAATCCCCGATGGGAACTATCGCTGTCGATCATGCCGAGCTCACACTCAATGGGTTTATGCCATCGAAAATAGAGTTCACATCAAGTGTTGCGAATACCACAACGGACTATACCCTCACATTACCGGAACCTGTGGCTCCGAACTATGCAGGGCAAAGTTACGATGCGACATTTCAGTTTGAATACCGAGTAAATGCGACTAAACCCGGGAATTTTGTTATACCAGTGAATATTTCTGCCACATATCCGTAATAAAATGAGCAGAGTGCCAATCAGATACAACAGGGACTCTGCCATAAAGAGATTACTGAACACAGGTCCTGAATGAGAAAAAGTAATCTCTTTATTTATGTACCGAATAACAATATGGTATACAATTACTTTAGTCTGCAGCTATCCTTTAGCAGGGGTGGACATGTACAGTAACTCTGACTGTTATAATATATTTTCCAGTAAGCTACATATGGCTGAGGAATGTTTGCCATTTTTTCAGCCCGTAGTGGATGCTGACTCTAATTTATGTGGTGTTGAAGTTCTGGCACGCTGGAATATGCCAGATGGCAGGGTGTTATCTCCCGACCTGTTTATTTCTCAGGTGGTTCATGCCGGGCTATCCGGATTTATGACAAATATACTATTAAGAAAGACCGCCGATATTTTACTGTCTTTAAAACCATTTTTACCGGTTGGTATGTTAATCACTTTTAATGCGGGGGCGCCAGACAATAATTCAGCGGAAATGATTTGTGCATGTAAACTGCTCCAGAATCGTCTTATTCAACTCTGCCCTGTGCTGGTTTGTGAATTGACGGAGCACAGAGAATGGGGTAACTCTTCAGAAGATAATATATTTCTTGATAATCTGGACAGAGGAAATATATCTGTGGCACTGGACGATTTTGGAACAAAATATTCAAATCTTGATATGTTATCCAGGGTTAATGCAGAATTTATGAAAATAGGGAGTTCATTCATTTATCGTGTGGATGAAGATCTATCTTCACACCGTCTGGCTGAATGTGTTATGTTTGCTGCAAACAAGTTTTCTTTGCGAGTGATTGCAGAAGGTGTTGAAAATAAATGGCAGTATGAGTGGTTAAAGAAACAGGGGGTAAAATTATTTCAGGGGTATTATTTCTCCCCCCCATTATCAGCTGACCAGTTCGCTTCATTTGTAAAGAGTAAAAAAACTAGATGTGATAAATACGGTTTGCGTTCTGAATGATTCAATATTGTATGATATTTCCCATAAAATAGCTTCCCGTAAAAATTTATGGATTTCTTTTTGGTTTGATGTTGATTTTGTTATCATATTGAATTTTTATTTGAGTGCTTCCCTTAGATGAACGAAGATGTTTATTTCTGGTAGACAGTTTCTCCGTAATTCGGAAGCGACGCAACTTCTGCCCTGTAAAGATAACTTCGTCTATCAACTTCTATTCTGTTATTACAAAGGTTAATATAGATGTTTTCATTTGAGAAATTATCATCAGTTAAACTAAAGACAGTATTTGCAATATTAGTAACACTTTTAGTGCTTGCGGTAGTTGTTGTCTCAGTGTTAAAAAGACCAAGATATTTGGATATAAAGCAGGCATGTGAAATTAGTAAGAGATACCCTACCATTCTTATGATAAGACACGGAGAAAGGTGTGATCGTTCAAAAAATCAATGTTTTTCTGAACCAGATGGAATAACTGTCAATGGCACGCAAAAAGCGATTCTGCTGGGTAAGGATTTGAGTGATATAACCGGGAACTATAATCTCTATTCAACAAACACAACCAGAACCAAACAAACAGCTTGTTTTTTCTCAAATGGAGTCAGCCCCACCATAGTAAGTTTATCAAATAATGGTGAATCACCTGTGAGGAAAATTTTAGACTTATCGTATCAGAGTAAAAACGCTGTTGTGTTTACTCATAATCATTGCCTCTCTCGCATTGCAAAAGATATGAGATGGTGGAAGTTAAAACCAGGATATCTCGAGACATTAGTTTTGCATCGGGAGGCGAACAATCTTATTTTAGATGGTGTTTTAAAGTATCAACAAAAGTAAAAATTGCGTATTTGCACCTCTCATCCATTCTGACAACCTGGAACTTAGTATTTAACCATTTTTTTAGCTTTCCCTGTCAGGGGATTTGTCCTCATTGACGTCCTCTGAAGGTCCGATCTGTCCAAAATGGTAGCTATAGCAAAACCAAACGGTACATCTGCCGTGTTTTAAGCCTTTTTATTGGCAGTCCGTTTCTTTGCGACTGCAGGCAGCATAACAAATGTGGAAATTCGTAGTCACCACCGGCACTCCGGCTCTTCTCAACTCCGGGATATCAGCCGCAATACACTGATTGCCAAATCAGAATAGGCTGTCTGGCTCGGTCACCCGTAAACCTGCCTCCGGCATATATTTCAGCCGTTCACGGGGCGTTTTCACTTCCCGGGCAATCTGCTGATATGGCAATGATGTGTTTTTTATTCCCCCCCCCGGCGAAGACGGTGCGATTCATCTGTTCTGTAAAACAGTTTTTATCCGTCAGACAGTCAATTCGTGTACTCATACTGAAGTAAAATTCGTATAAAAAATCAGTAGGCGAAACTTTATCAATCGCTGATAAATAGGGAAAGCATAAATCGCCCGGTCAGATACTCTCGTCGGCTTCTCCACTACAATATATCTTCGTTAATCACTCACTGTTGTCATCTTGTTTTCGGCATATTTCATGCAGCCAGATCTTTCCGCCGCCGTACAGTATACGTGAACGGAAACAGTATTTGTTGTTCCGGTGGACATCGTCCCGCAGTGTTATCCAGTATGGGTAATTAAAGTGCCACTTATTCATTATAGTGATAACAAAAATCTGTTTTTTCCGTTGTTACTGTTAACGCTTTAGCGTTAGCGTAAAAAAACATCGTTATTTTCTCAAATATAACCTTCACTGACAGGTAATGGAGTATGTGATGGCTGTTAAAATCACGCCTGAAGAGTTCAGTCTGTTAATCCGGCGATTGAGCACGCAATGGCGCGTCATGGCGCCTTCTGCCGAGTTTCGCGGCGGGCGTTTTGCTGATACGGATAACATTATTTATCAGCAAATCCGGGGATGGGATGACCTGGTCTGGCAGGAGAAATCTCACATGTCACCCAATACGGTTATTTCACCGATAACAGAAACGCTCTTTTATTTTAATAAAGACACTATCCAGATTGCGGAGACAGATACCAAGCCAGTACTGATATTTGCCCGCGCCTGTGACATTAATGCCATGTCGCGGCTGGATTATATGTATTTATCAAACGGAAATAATTCTGATTACAGTTATCAGCGACTGCGCGACCATATTCGTTTTGTTCTGATTGAGTGCCCGCAAAGTTTTGAAAACTGTTTCTGTGTCTCCATGGGGAGCAATAAAACCGATCATTACAGCGCGGCAATGCGATTCAGTGACGACGGCGCCAGTGTTTTTATTAAGGATGCTTTTTTTGAAGAAGCCTTACAGGGAATGGGACAGCGCATAGAATATGAGCCTGTCTTCGTCAGCGAAAACCCGGAACAGGTTACCCTCCCTGAAAAAATCTGTCAGTCCCCCCAAAGAATTCGCGACATTATTATCAATCATCCGCTCTGGGATGAGTTCAACAGCCGCTGTATTGGATGTGGGCGCTGCACAACCGGGTGTCCGACCTGTACCTGCTACAGCGTTTTTGATGTGGCTTATGACGAAAATCCTCAGCGCGGTGAACGCCGTCGCCAGTGGGCCAGCTGTATGGTGCTAGGCTTCAGCGATATGGCCGGCGGACACAGTTTTCGCCAGTCTGCGGGAGAACGTTTACGTTACCGTGCACTTCATAAAATCAATGATTACAAAGCCCGCAATGGTGCTGAGCATATGTGCGTGGGCTGCGGACGCTGCGATGACCGTTGTCCTCAGTACATTAAATTCTCACGTGTTATCAATAAAATGACTGCCGCTGTCCGGCAGGCACTCTCCGGGGAGGTATAACCTGTGTCAACGTGTTCCTGTCACGATAAAGAAAAGCACAGCCTGTTGCCTGCTGCATACCGCATTATTTCCATCACCCGTCATACGCCACAGGAGTGGAATTTCCGTGTGGAAGTCGATTTCCCGGCTCGCTGGGGACAGTTTGTCCAAGTCTCCCTGCCATGTGTCGGAGAGGCGCCCATTTCTGTTTCTGACTGCGGAGAGGGCTGGATAGACCTGCTTATCCGCAATGTCGGCCAAGTGACCGGCGCGCTTTTTACCCTCCGTGAAGGCGACAGGGTATGGCTGCGTGGCTGCTATGGTAACGGCTACCCTGTCGATGCCTTCCGCTACAAATCTCTGGTGGTCATTGCCGGCGGTACCGGCGTTGCGCCGGTCAAGGGACTGATGCGCTATTTCGTCGAAAATCCGCAGGAAATCAACCGGCTTGACATGATTTTCGGTTACAGAAACCGGGACTGTGTGCTGTATAAACAAGAGATGGCGAACTGGCATCGGCACCACAATCTCATTCTGACCCTGGATGAAGGCGTGGCGGATGAACGTTACCGTACCGGGCGGGTCACTGACCATCTGGCAGCGCTGACATTTGAAGATATCAGCACCATGCAGGCGATTGTTGTTGGTCCTCCCGTGATGATTAAATTCACCGTACAGATGTTGCTGGAAAAAGGGCTGCAGCCGGAACAAATCTGGGTGGATTATGAACGCCGGATGGCCTGTGCAGTGGGGAAATGTGGTCACTGCCGCATGGGGGATGTCTACGTCTGCGTCGATGGTCCGGTTTTCAACTATGCCGTGGCCCGTCAGTTTACAGACTGAGGAAAAAATGATGAGTGTGGATATTGATATCATTAAGACCCGGGCAAACAATGAATATCGCCTGTCCAAAGTCCGTGGCGAAGCCATGATAAGTGTTCGTATACCAGGCGGCATTCTGCCCGCTCACCTGCTGACGGTGGCACGCGAGATTGCGGAAACATGGGGAAATGGTCAGATCCATCTGACTACCCGCCAGAAACTGGCCATGCCGGGGATCCGTTATGAAGATATCGACAAAGTGAATGCCGCGCTGGAACCTTTCATTCGGGAAATTGAAATGGAGCTGTGTGATGTTCAGGTTGATGATCCGAAAGCCGGATACCTGGCGATTGGCGGACGCAACATTGTCGCCTGCCAGGGTAACCGGATTTGCCAGAAAGCCAATACCGACACCACAGGTTTATCCCGGCGACTGGAAAAGCTGATTTATCCCAGCGCCTATCACCTGAAAACCATCATTGCCGGGTGTCCGAATGACTGTGCCAAAGCGTCTATATCAGACTTTGGTATTATTGGTGTGGCCAGAATGCGTTTTACTGCGGAACGTTGCATTGGATGCGGCGCCTGTGTGAAAGCCTGTGCTCACCACGCCGTGGGGTGCCTGTCATTAAAGAACGGGAAAGCCACAAAGGAAGAATCGTTCTGTATCGGATGCGGCGAATGTGTTCTGGCATGTCCCACCCTCGCCTGGCAGCGTCAGCCGCAGGAGTTCTGGCAGGTTCGTCTGGGCGGGAGAACCGGTAAAAAAACGCCCCGGATGGGTAAGTTATTCCTTAACTGGGTTACAGAGGATGTCATCAGACAGGTCATCACCAATCTGTTTGAGTTTGAAAAAGAAATGCTGGGGGGTAAACCGGTTTACCTCCATATGGGCCATCTTATCGATAAAGGCGGTTATCTGCGTTTCAGGGAACGGGTATTGCGTGATGCGAAGCTGAATCCCGAAGCCATGGTCGCTGAACGGATTTACTGGGTGGAAGATGAATCAGTGGCCCGTATTCATCTCAGAAGCGTCGGATATTAATTTCTGTCTGGCCACAGCACTGAGGATGTTGTGGCCCTGTTCATTTAAAATAACAAGTGTAAAGGTGGTGAATGCGGGCGTTTTTCCGCGCGTTGTTTCCTTTTGCCGATAGGGGCAGTAACAGGTATAAGAGCGCCCGTTACTGCCCCTTTTTCCGTATCAGAAATTAATCCGGAAACCGACGCTCCCTGTTACCGGCGATTCTGTATTCTCGCCATTCTGGTAACTCGCTTCTGCCCACACCCCGGCATTCGCTGTCAGCTGAGCACTCACCCCGGCACCGTATTTCCCTGTGGTGCCTGAGATATCGTTAGTAAAGTTATAGCTGTCATTTATCCGGACCCTGTTGTTATCCGAAAACTCATGGCTCACTGCCGTCGTCAGATACGGTCTGACAACAGTTCCGGCAACATCAAGATTCATCCCGAGGTTCACACCCACTTCACCCTGAAGTGATTTGGTTGTCCCTGCTTTCGCCTTCATACCATTATCCAGACTGATATCCTTTGATTCTGCCCGGAATGCCGTACTACGGAGATAAGGCTGAATCCAGGTGTTTTCATTCAGACTGAAGGTTCTGCCTGCTTCCAGGCTGCCACCAAAGCCATTCTGATGATAATCGCCTTTCACTGCCGTGCCGTCACTCATCCAGGTGCGCAGTTCGTTCCTGAAACGGTTAACTTTGATAACGCCATCCACATAGTAACCATCATTGTTAAACCAGGTTGCATACAGACCACCACCGGTACTTCCGACAGTACTGCTGCCACCACGGTTATGGCTGATGCTGTTATCGGTATAGGATACAAAAGCCCCCACAGCCAGCCTGCTGTCATTCAGGTCAAATACGGTGTCGCCGCCGGTTTCCATTCCGCTCTGGGTCAGTGAATAACCTGAGCCGGCACCACCGCTGATACGGGTATCTGACCCGGTGTACCGTCCCCAGACACCACCCGGTGAACGGGTATTCTGCATGACATCGCCGTGACGAAAACGCAGACTCTGAAGCTCACTGTTGAACACATAGACCGGTGCCGTTGCCATATTCAGCACAGCATCAGCCGATTTTGTTGTATGGCGTACCGGAGGTACCGGGTTATCTGTTCCTGGATTATCTGTTCCCGGATTATCTGTTCCCGGGTTATCTGTTCCTGGCTGACTACTGTCAGCTTTCAGGTACCAGTCAGTATTTTCCTTGTTCAGATAGTATTCCCAGGTACCGGCATCCACTTTCCCGCCGTTCAGGCTGAACGCAGCATCGCCACTGCCGGTATGAACGACCTGAAGTGGTGTGCCTGCGGAAACAGGTTCAAGACCGGTATTTCTGATGTCCAGCACAAAATTGCCACTGGCATTCCCCGTCACATTCAGCATGTCTCCGGTATGAGATGCGATATCCGTGTTCATCCGGAATGTCCCGTTACCTGAAAGACTTTCAGACACCAGTGAAACCGGCCGGAAAGCCTGCGTCAGGCGCGTGGTGGCTGACGGACGGAAATCGACAGTCCCGTTATCCAGCGTTAATGCACTGACAGTGGAGTCACCATCGAGATGCCAGACAGAGGCTCCCTTAACCGTCATGTCACCTGCACCAGTGTTGTCTCCCGTAACGCTCCCCGTCAGGATGCTTCCGTTATCCAGCGTCAGGATGGTGCCTGACTGTGTCGTCACATTAGCGTTCGCCTGAAGGGTAACCATCGTCATTGCAGCGCCACTCTGAAGAGCAATCCCGCCATCCTGAGACAACAGTCCGCTGAAGCGGGTATTTCCGCCTTCCTGGGTCAGGGTACCGCTCCCCGTCAGGGTACCCGCAAAGGTCGCCGCACTGTTGTTGAGGAAATACAGGTTTCCTTCATTTGTGACATTTGTGAACGTACCACCGGCGAGCGTCCCTTTATCTGTCAGGGTGGTGGTACCACGAAGTACACCGCCGCTCCGGACATCCAGCATACCGCCACTGCCAACAGTTGTGTCGCTGGCGTCATGACCACTATTAACACTCAGGTATCCACCATTCTCCAGCAGCATATTGACGGCACTGCCACCGGCAATGCTGAAGCTGCCGTTAATGTTGGTACCACTCAGAGTGGCAGAGGTGTCCGTAGAAATAGCCCCGCCGCTGTTCTGAGTAATGTCAACTGCACTGCCACCGTTGACAGACAGGAAACCACCACTGTTAATGGTGGTGCTCGTTGTACTGCCGCCACGGTAGACATACTGCTTACCACCACTGTTAATAGTGGTGTTCGTTGCGCTACCACCTTCAACATTCATTCTGCCGCTATTGTTAATAATGGTGTTCGTGGCCTGATGACCACTATTAACACTCAGGCCTCCACCATTCTCCAGCAGCATATTGACGGCACTGCCACCGGCAATACTGAAGCTGCCGTTAATGTTGGTACCACTCAGAGTGGCAGAGGTGTCCGTAGAAATAGCCCCGCCGCTGTTCTGAGTAATGTCTACTGCACTGGTGCCCCTTTCGACAGACAGGAAACCACCACTGTTAATAGTGGTGTTCGTTGTACTGCCGCCCCCGTAGACGGACAGGCCACCACCACTGTTAATGGTGGTGTTCGTTGCACTACCTTCGACATTCATTCTGCCGCTATTGTTAATAATGGTGTTCGTGGCCTGATGACCACTATTAACACTCAGGTATCCACCATTCTCCAGCAACATATTGACGGCACTGCCACCGGCAATGCTGAAGCTGCCGTTAATGTTGGTACCACTCAGAGTGGCAGAGGTGTTTGCAGAAATAGCCCCGCCGCTGTTCTGGGTAATGTCAACTGCACTGGCGCCGTTGTAGACATCCAGTCTTCCCCCGCTGTTAATGGTGGTGCTCGTTGTACTGCCGCCATCGAAGATATTCTGCTTACCACCACTGTTAATGGTGGTGCTTGTGGCACTACCGCCCTCGACCTCCATCCAGCCGTTGTTAATAATGGTGTTCGTGGCCAGGTGACCACTATAAACTCTCAGAGAACCACCGTTCTCCAGCAGCATATTACTGGCACTGCCACCGGCAATACTGAAGCTGCCGTTAATGTTGGTACCACTCAGAGTGGCAGAAGTGTCTGTAGAAATAGCCCCGCCGCTGTTCTGAGTAATGTCAGCTGCACTGGCGCCCCTGAAGACGGACAGGTAACCACCACTGTTAATGGTGGTGTTCGTTGCACTACCGCCGAATTCGACAGCCATACCACCGCTATTGTTAATAATAGTGTTCGTGGCCTGATGACCACTATTAACACTCAGGTATCCACCATTCTCCAGCAACATATTGACGGCACTGCCACCGGCAATGCTGAAGCTGCCGTTAGTGTTGGTGCCATTCAGGGTGGCAGAAGTGTCTGTAGAAATAGACCCGCCGCTGTTCTGAGTAATGTCAACTGCACTGGCGCCCCCGTCGACAGACAGCCCACCGCCACTGTTAATAGTGGTGTTCGTTGTACTGCCGCCCCCGGAGACGGACAGGCCACCACCACTGTTAATGGTGGTGTTCGTTGCACTACCGTCGGGGCCGACAGCCATGCTGCCGCTATTGTTAATAATGGTGTTCGTGGCCTGATGACCACTATTAACTCTCAGGTATCCGCCATTCTCCAGCAGCATATTGACGGCACTGCCACCGGCAATACTGAAGCTGCCGTTAGTGTTGGTGCCACTCAGGGTGGCAGAAGTGTCTGCAGAAATAGACCCGCCGCTGTTCTGAGTAATGTCAACAGCACTGGCGCCCCCGTAGACAGATAGCCCACCGCCACTGTTAATGGTGGTGCTTGTGGCCTGATGACCACTATTAACACTCAGGTATCCACCATTCTCCAGCAGCATATTGACGGCACTGCCACCGGCAATACTGAAGCTGCCGTTAGAGTTGGTGCCACTCAGGGTGGTAGAAGTGTCTGCAGAAATAGCTCCGCCGCTGTTCTGGGTAATGTCTACTGCACTGGCGCCCCCGGAGACGGACAGGAAACCACCACTGTTAATGGTGGTGCTCGTGGCACTACCGCCGACTTCGACAGCCATACTGCCTCTATTGTTAATAATAGTGTTTGTGGCACTAACGCCGTCCCTGACACTCATGCTGCCGTTATTGTTAATAATGGTGTTCGTAGCAGTGGCTCCGTCGTCAAGCCATTGCCTGCCGCCATCGTTAATGGTGGTATCCGTGACACGGCCACCAACGACATGCTGAGTGCCTCCATTATTAATGGTTGTATTTGTGGCACTACCGCCATAAACACTTTGGGAACCACCGTTTATAGTGGTATTTGTGGCGCTGCCTCCACTGGAGACAGACTGGGCTCCATCATAGTTAATGGTGGTATCTGTCGCCGTATCACCGGCATTCAGCAACATTGTGAAGGGCGTTCCTTCGTTCCCCAGGATATTATTGTTATAATCCACCGCCAGAGCAGGAGCAGATGGCAGAAGCAGGCCAGCAATCAGCCCCGCCAGTGCGGTACGCCTGATTTGCCGGGGGCGACGACCGCCTTTACGGGTCAGTTCTGAGGTAACGACCCACATCCCGGTGGATTCATTCCATACAGTGTTATAAACCTTGTTCATTATTCGTTCCTTTTGTAAGACAGGTTTTATCTCCCTGCTTCATCAGGGAGGCATGGAGTCTGCTGATAACGCCATTAACCTGTGTGCCTGTTATCAGTCGGGTGCATTCAAATTGCCGGTCCGTGTTTTTATGTCTCGGACACCACAGAAAATCCTTGTGGTCAAAATTCAGTGATGTATCGTCCCAGCATCCGTTACAACCATGGGAGTTGAACACCCGCCACGGGGTATAAAACTCACTGTTCGGCAGGCTGAAGCCACTTATCAGCACCACCGGAATACCGGTTGCCCATGCCAGCCATGACAGCCCACTGGCCAGACCAATAAAGAAGCTGGCATGACGCAGCAGATTAACCCGCTCCTGTAGCGGAAAACTGCCGGTAAAGTCTTCCGCTCCCCAGGGAATGTGATTCCAGACAAACCCCTGACCGTAATGAGCCTCCCGGTCAATACACAGCACCCGGTAGCCCAGCGATTTCAGGTGAGCAACGACCTCACTCCAGCCGGTGCCGTTATTCCAGTATTTTGCCTGGCAGGTGGATTGTGTGGCGATGCACACATAAGGCTCCCGGACAGTCCGGGAGGCGGACAGGTCAAGCCGGACCGGTGCTTCTCGTGGGTCAACGCCCAGAATGTAACCGGCTGAACGATGAAAACCGACCTGACGAAAATCCACCGGCTGGTTATTTGTGTCACCACCAAAATAGAGCCCCACCCGGTATGTTGCATAAGGTTCAGTTGTGCGTGGTTTCTCCGGCGTGGAGAAACATATCTGCGGATATTGTGGTGCCAGCAGGTCAATGATGTCCTGCGCCATTGTGCACTCCAGCCGGCACTGATGCAGGGACTGAAAACGTTCGGCATAAGGGAACCAGCCCAGCAGGTCACCCAGAGTACCGGTGGGGAATGAAATCAGAACATCACGGTCCGTCAGGTTCAGCGTTTCATCCAGCAGGGGAGTATCTTCGCCCTGACGGAATACCTGAATACGGAAGCGCACAAAATATTTCTTGCTGCTGGTCACCCAGCCATTATTGATGTCACAGCAGAAAAGAATATTTCCGGAATCTGCATCCAGCAGCCGCACATGCCATTTACCTTCAGGAAGGAGCACCCGTGCTCCATCATTAAAGTCATACAGGATGTTGTCGGGGCCGTGCTGAGTGGGTATTTCCGGAGGGGAAATAAAAAATGTTTTTAACGGTGCCTGCATGCTTTTATCACCAGAATTAATATTCACAACGAGTATAGGATAATAGTTCAGCTATGCATCATTTAATATTACATGCCACCGGGAACATAACAAAAACCGTAATAACCTGGTTTTTGTGGTAAACAGCCTGATACTGACAGAACCGGAAATAGTTGAGTGCCGTTATATTATCGCTCAGAAACATATCTTTATCCTGCCCATATCACTTTGAGTGCCGGACAGGGAGAACAGTGAATTTATGACGCCACAACGTAACAATACATCGCCAGTATGTACCGGTGCCCGCTAACACTCCGGTCACCGTGCAGGAACCGGACAACAGTAAGACCGGAACTGTTTTATCATGAGTCTGTGTCAGTGGTTGCTGCAGGCCTGTTCAGTTACCTCCCGGAATATATAGTTATATTACTATATAAATCAGGGGGTATATATCCAGAGAAAAATCACGGCATTCATGTAATTCCAGGAATAAGTTATTTCCGGCAAACATGATTATCATGTAAAACAGAGCATACAGGATAGCAAAATTCTGTATCACACTCCCCTGACAGGAGAAAGGAAATGGCAAATCAGTTCCACAGAATGACGGCAGAAAAAATTCTTGAATATGTTGATGCAGAAGTGGAGAGTGGACGTCGTACAGATATCGGTACGCTTGCTGCTTATTCGGGGTACAGTCGACGACATCTGCAGCGTCTGTTTCTTTCCGTGACGGGGATGGGACTGGGAGAGTATATCCGACGCAGACGACTGAATCGTGCTGCGTTGCTGCTGCGTTTCTCTCAACGGAGATATCAGGATATTGCTCTCAGTGTGGGGTTTGACTCCCAGCAGTCGTTTAACCGGGAATTCAGGAAAAATACCGGAATGACCCCGGCACAGTATCGTGAAAAACCAGAGTGGGTGTTTTTTCCCCTGTCAGGTTCGATACGTAAAAAGTATGAGATTTCCCGGCCGGAGGAAGTATTCCTGTCGGGTGGAACGGTTGTGGGAGAGGAAGTGGTCTTTTATGGAACAGTGGATAATTATCTGGACAATGCAACAGTACGTGCGTATCTGGAGCGGATATTTGGTGAAAAATCACAACGCCAGGGAGAGTTGTGGGTTGTGACCCGGGCAACGCCCGTATCGGATAAAAAGTATCACTATCGGGCTGTTAATGGTATAGGCCTTCCCGGAGGGCAGGAAGGTAAGGTGTTTCCGTACAGTGAAGGAAAATATCTGAAGGTTCGGTTTGAGACTGAACGGGAGACACATATTGAACAGATGTATTATCTGTATCTGAATATATTGCCGGAAATGCGGGCTGTCAGAAGGGCAGAGCCTGAAGTGATGGTGCTGGAATATGAACAGGGTAAGGTGATGTGTACACTGTATATTCCTGTGGTTGTCGAAGAACAACAGGCTGATGCCGTGTCTGTAAATCATTATCAATTAAATCGTTAAAACAACGACAACAGGCAATTTCGAACTGAAAACACCACAGACCATAATGATGCGTTTGTCCTCTGTTTTTTAAAGATACAACGGACAGCGTTCTTTAATAAAGTATTGTTCATTTGTCTGCTCCGGAGGCAGCGTCTGCCGTGATGCAGGATTTCCTCAGTAATTACCAGGTGATGGCATCCCTGCCTGAAAGGTTGGGCGACACTCGCTAAAAAAAGGTTTGTATTTTCATCTGTACCGTCATTTTTACCCAAGCTCGGGTGATGACTGCGACTACCGGAGCAAAGTTGTTTATACCGCACGGCGCAGACCATGGAATAAGCGCAAACAGTACAGTGTAAAACATATGCAATGTCACAATTAGCAAATACACGAAATGCTGTATACATATACTAAAACAGTGCATGTAAGAGCATTCGCATATTTATCTCTTAATAACCATCCTTCTGTTGTGTTTTTAAATGAGATCAGGAGCACCATTAAAAATGAATACATTATTCAGAGGCGAATCAGACAGAGGATTAACGGAGGAAAATTCAGACAGTCGTTTCCGACACAACATATATTCGGTTTTATCGAAGAAAAATACAGTTATATCAATGGAAGAAGTAAGTGAGGATGAGTTCTGGTGTATTATTGAACTAAGCTCAATACGCAGCAATAAAATAATAAAGGCCCTGTATGAATATATGGTGTTAAAACATTCAAGAGCCGTCAGTTGTAGTAATAACGGGGTCAGTAATGGTTATTTTGGTAGTTGCCTGGCAAGAATTGAATACGTCATCCAGGTGGTGAGTGAGTTATTTTTTTATTATAACAATGCAACTAATAAAAAACATCAGGTAACAACACGTTCTGAACAAGAAGACAATATGGCTGTGTAAGACTAACGCTGATTAAACCTTCCCTGTATCCGGTGATGATTATATTCAGTTTCTGCAACGCCATTCCTGAGGGGGCAGTTTAAGTTGTATATCCCGTACGAAAGGTTTTCTGATGATTCAAGGCATTGAAAACTTTCACTTACCACATCAACAATCATATCTCTCTGACTAAAGCAGTAAACAGAGTGATTGAGTTAATTAATTCTTTCTGTGGATCATTCGCCGTGCACAGAGCAAAAATATACACATCATATAAAACAGCCAGAATATTCGGCGGCTTGGCTGTTTTTTTATCAGGAATTATGCATAAAAGCAAATGCTTGCCTGAAACGTAAACATCACTAACAGAAACCGGGGTTACAGGAATACACGTATTCACTCGTCCCCGCATTTTTCTTTAATAAAACCACGGCAACAATGCAAACGTATCCACTCAGAATACGGCTCCGGGCGGGGTAATAACCCCCATTCGTTTTAGTGTTGCATCCGCAGCTTTTGATACTTCACTGATGTCCAGCTTATCTGGTGGCGGTGGGGGAAGCTGTGCCAGACAATGCTCCCGGCGCAACAACAACCACTCCCGTTGTGCTTCTGTACATTCAACATTTCCCATGACAAAAAGCCAGCAGGCGGAGGCTCTGCACTAGTAACCAGCGGCATCCCGTTTCTGTGCAACCGCGTCTTCTACAACTTCCGGGGTATTCTTTTTCCTGCTCAAAACATCAACTCACTGAAATAATGCACATATCTGATGGTTTCAGCGAACCGTCCATGCCGGGCTGAAGCCCTCTTCCTGAAACAATTCCGTCAGCCCGCTAATCTGTTTCAGCCTTAGTACTTCGTCTTGGTCCATACCCAACTCGGTACCAATGCGTTCATCCGTCCAGCCCAGACGTGACAGATCCCTGACAATATCAGACATTGACGTTATCTGATGTTTACCCCTGGCCCGGTTATGACGTATGGTTGCGGCAATACGTGCGGCTTGTCCCTTTCTCTCCGGATTAATACAGGCTACAGGCAGCCAGCCCTTCAGACGTTTTCCTGTATCTGCCCCTCTGCCCAATAGCTGTCGATGAAAACCATCCACCACCAGGTAATGGCTCTTCTCCTCTGACACTACCACCGGTTGTGTGAAACCATCTTTTTCCAGTGACTGCTTCAGCAGTTTCTTCTCACCCGGCGCCATGACATTGGGATTGTAATCGTTGGCCACCACCTCATCCGCTTTTACCCACAGCACACAGTCCACAGGCTCCTGCGCAAAAGGGCTGACCTCATGAAGCACCCTGCGCAGGTGATTCAGGGCCTGTATAGTCTCTTCTTCTGGTCGTTCCTGGCTGAAGTACTGACTAATCATGTTGCCAAGCATCTTCGGTGTCACAGAATCCCCCATTCCTTCCTCCTTTCCTTCATACGCTGCAGGTAACGTTCATAGTGCCGGGGTTTGTTCGGACTGAAGGAGAGGGTCCGGCACCAGAAATCATTCTTTATGAGAGTCTTACAGATACGTCGCCAGGACGGGATATCCCGGCAGCCCAGGTCATTCTCCTGTTCATCGGGAATGTCATCCGGAAAGCCCCGCGTCTGATACCAGCGGAGATAGACAGCTATCTTGTTGCGGTAATGTTCTGCCGTTTTTTCCGGCATCACATCCAGTAGGAACATCGCGTAACTGCGCCAGGTATGATGGGCTGGTTTTGAAATAGGCTTACGCAGGGCAAAATAGGCACCGCTTTCATTGGCATAAAGCGCCCCGCTGGCAGCACCTGACACCCGCTCACACATCCTGGCCCAGGTTTCCGGCTCCAGAACATGATAAAGCCACAGCCCCTTACGCTGTTCAGGACCAAAAGGCTCACAGACACGCATGTTGCGTAACGGCACACCGGCACGGTGCATCAGGTCATACAGGGGATTGTAGATAGCTCGGGTTCTGGTGTGATATATCCAGATATCACGAGTTTTCCAGTCATACAGCGGATACATGGTGTAGTAAAACCCTTCAGGCGATGCCGTGGTCCAGGGCTTATCATCGGCATATCTCAGTTTGCGCTGGGACACCAGGCCCATAAACCGGTTAAGGGACTCATCCGCACGTACACCGGTCAGCACTGCCACTCCACCCCGGTTACCGGCAAACCAGGAAGAAAATGCCGGAACAAATTCTTCAAAAGTCATGGCATACCGGTAAAAGGGAAAATACGCCATATCCGTAATGGCCTCTTCCGGTGGCTGGCGAACCCAGGTCACACCAGACTCCCAGCATATCCACTCCGGTTGAAACTGCGAGACACCGTTTACCGTGGCCAGGGGAAGTGCCACCCAGTAAAAGGTCTCCGTTACATCCCGGTACATCTCCTGCATCTTCTGAATGTGCTCAATAGTGCACTGATACTGAGCCTCCCAGTCAATGAACAATACAGAGAAACGACGTTTTTTCCTGCGGGCCACATCGGCGACAAGATGGAAGAGTACCGTGGAATCCTTTCCACCTGAAAAAGACAGGCACACCGATGGGAATGTTGAGAAAACCCATTCAATACGAGCTGTCGCTGCGCGCAGAACATCCATTCCGAGTAATATTTTATTTATTATAATACCTCTTTTTATTTATTACATGATGCGAGGTTAACTGTTTATCGCATATCAGAGGTATTTTCCGTTAGCGAAAAAAACAAGGCAAATCATTTATTAATATAATTTATTGATATCGGTTACCAGATTTGTTGTTCTGTGTGACATCTCATGTCTGGTCTGGTACAACCTGTTACTTAAAGCGTGAATATGATTTCAAATATCATAAACAACATCAGGCGGTTGCTATTCAATCGGTTTGTGTGTCGTTTTTCTGAGGTGTCTTACCCATATTCTCACCCCTTCCTAAAAATCTGCTATACAGATTATTTATACCACTTAAAACTATAAAGCTATTTGTTTTTATCTACTATGATAACGGCATGTTCAGTCTGTGTATAAAAAATACACGCATGGCAAAGTGACTTTGAAAAATATACTAATGACTCTGGTAAAATTAAAAAATCATAAAATAACACCCGTGATTTTTATTGTTGTAAGCATGATAATAATTTGTGAATACGTTCTTGAATATAGTTACACAGGACATTACTTCTCCGTGTCAATGATTAAATGGTTGTTATTTGCAATACCAGAAATTACCCTTGATGTTATTCTCTGTTTTATTTTGTGTTTCGCATACAAATTAGAGGAAGGGATGACCGTTATCCTCATTCTTTCTGTTGCTTTTGGAATTGATGCCTTGTTTTTATCCTCTAATATTATTAGTGTGCTTTCGTCTATACAAATAAAGGAGAATGAAGCAATAATAATAAAGAATGCTTGCAATATATCGTTCGTATACTTTTTAAGACATTTTTCGTTTATTGTTTTGATTTATGTTGCAGGTTTGAATTACACGCCAAAAATAAACAAGAAAAACAACCTTTCATTGTTTGTGATGGTGGCCGCTTTTACTTTGATTATATGTATTCTGGCATCTCATAGTGATAACGTTAATGAGTACAGGGATATTCTTTTATCTTCGCGCTCATTATTTTTCTTGTCCGCGCTTTGGTTATCTTTGTTATATATATATATTCCCAAAAATCATTCTGATGAAAAATATAGTGAAATAATTAATTTTTTTATAATTTCAAACATTACATGTAATTTTCTTCTTATCGCGACAGAGGATGCTGGCATCATCACCTGGTATATAGGCAGGGGTGTTGAAAATCTCTGCAAGTTAGTAACGCTGGTAATTATATGTATCCGCACTCAGATGGCGCTGCACAACGTTATTGAATGTTCACGCCGGGATTATCTAACTGGTTTTTTTCAATACTCACTTTTTTCAAAAAATATGCCGCGCAGTTTTTCAGTTTATGAAAAAAGAAACACGAATATTACAATGATTAGTTGTAAAATATGTAATCTAGATGCGCTTTATGTAAATAAAGGGGTTGCAGTAGGGGATAATGCTGTAAAAAATATAGCAAATGTTTTGATCAGCAATGCAAGCCAGATGGATACTATTATTCGCATAAGGGAAAATACCTTTGTTATGTTAATGCCATTCTCATCAACAACAGCATTACAGATACAACACCGCCAGATAAAAAGCAGTATTGTTCATACCATAAAAGCGATGGATATGATTCTGGATGTTGATGTCAGTTATCAGGTCATTAATCTGTCAAAAATTACGCTGGAGCAGGCGATTTCTAATTTAATATCTAAATACCATTAATAACGCTAGTCCTCATGTCGACATAGTCTGATTTGTCTCCATGAACCGCAGTTTTCTGCATCAGTCGTCGTTCGCTGCGAGGAATGGGACCATGATCGGCATTGCTCAGTCTGACTAGTGATATGTTTCTTTTTGGCGATTGATCAGATCGCTCAATACGGACTAAGTTTCCTATAGTGATCTACTATTCCGCGCGGATGTTTAGGTTGGAAAAGTTGATTTTATTGGTATTTCTTTTAAGTTTAGATATAACTTTTCTGGATGAGAGAAAATTATTTTTCTTATTGTTAGGTATAGATGTATGTAAGTGCTACTGAATAATTATTCAGTAGGCTATTAGGTGATGTGTCACTGGGAGTGCGTGATACACATTATTTTTTCTTTTGGTATGTATGGATTTTATACTGAAATTATATGGTTTGATAAATAATTATTTATTGCATGTTTCCTATAGATATTCAATATTGCGATATTTTTTCTATATTGGTTTCCATTTATGCTAAATCTGAAATTTTTTTCTCGCCCGGGGAGTGCTCGTTCAAATGCTCTATCAACTGTTGAGGCAATAAAACCCTCTTTACCTCCAGGTTACTTCCGGCCTGTGACCGTTAACGAGCTGCTGGAGACGACCTGCCGTCAAAAATGGTTGCAATCACTCTGGGATTATTCCTCTGTGCCAAAGGACATGTATCGCCAGTATTACCTTGCCCCGCTGAAGCATTGTGTTGCGCTCATGCAGGAATTTCCGCTAACGGAGAGTGGTCCATATGCCCGTCTTGGGGGAATGGTTGACTACATGCTGGAAACAGTATCGTATGCAACACGATTGTCGAAAAATTACATGTTGCCGGTTGGCGCTTCGCCTGAAGAACAGGCTGCGCAAAACGCGGCCTGGAATGCAGTAGTGGTTTATGCAGCAATGCTACCTACGCTTAAATACCTTTGTCATCTCCACGTCGAGCTGGAGAGTGGCAAACGCTGGTTTCCGTTACTGGACGCACCTCCAGAACCTTATCGCTTTCGTTTTGCGTCGGAGCAGTCTCCGGAAAGGTTGCAGAGCTTTGGCGCCATGCTTGCGTGGAAGATTATCCCTCCAGAAGCGATTAACTGGTTGAGTAGTTGGCCGGAAGCCATCAAAACTCTGTCAACGTACCTGAGCGGTTTTCGGGCGCAGTCGGGCGTGATCGATGCCATTGTGTCTGAGGCTATTAGCCTCACTGCCGGAGAACAGGAAAGTAAGACATTGGTTACACCGGCGGCAATGGTCCCTGTTCCGACAGAATCATTGCTGGGTGACACGTTGCTGTTTGGATTAGCTGGTGATCTGCCGGAGCTGGTTGCGTCGTATTCCGAAGACGAAATCCTTCTGGCTGCGGCCCCCTCTCCCGGGCCGGTTACAGAACTGTTATTACCGGATGGGCAAGAGGAACCGGATGATACTGATACGTTGCTGGCGATGATGGGATTTGTCAGTGCTGATACCAAGGAAAACTGTGAAATCGCGCCGTCCGTTGAACTGAACGATCCCGGAGAGGCATTCTGGCAATGGCTGGTTACTGGATGCCGTTTAGGAAGTCTGATTCCGAACAAATCCGACGGGCGGATTCATCTGGTCGCCGGTTACGTGTTTCTTCGTGCGCCAGGTATTTTTCACCAGTATATGACAGAGAAGAATGCGCCGGTGGAGGATAAGGCCCGGCTTCAGAAAGCCTTTGAACGACTCGGCCATCACCGGCAGGACAGTGGCGCGATGTACACTTGTCACCTGTATCAGAACGAGCAAAGGGAAGGGCGTTTTCAGAAGCTGAGTGGCTATCTGGTGCTTGCTAGTAAAGTTTACGGCAGCGATAACAATCCTGGGGATAACCCGTTATTGATTGTTATATAAGGATATTCTTATGAATGCTTGTACGTTTGGGACGTTAACTGAACACTATTTTTACAGCAAATCATTACGTCCGGCGACTGAGTGGAGTTACCAGAAAGTGGTTCGCTCGTTTGAAGGCTTTACACCGCATAACCCTGCAAATATCGATCATCTTACGGTGCTGAAATGGCGGCATCGGGTACTGAATGACCAGAATTGTGCCACCCGGACGTGGAATAACAAAGTTGCACACATGAGGGCGCTGTTCAATTTTGGAATTAAGCAGGGATTATTACCGCAGGCCGAAAATCCATTTAATGGTGCGGTTGTGCGTCCCGGAACGAAAAAGAAGAAGACCCTGACTCAGACGCAAATGGATGCGATGTACCGTCTGATGGAGCGGCATCTGGAAACTGAGGGAATGAAAGGGAACAGCAGCATGTTCAATGGTCGCAGAAATGCACTCCGCCCGGTGTGGTTCTGGCTGACGGTAATGAATGTTTTTCGCTATACCGCAATACGGCAGAACCAGCTTCTGCATATCCGGTTGGGTGACGTCAATCTTGAGGAACGATGGATTGACCTGAACGTTGAGGGGGCAAAAAATCACCGTGAACATCGCGTTCCGATTGTTTCGGCGCTGTATCCGTCGCTGGAGCTACTGGTTCTTAGGGCAGGCGAAGTAGGCATGGAACTGGATGACCAGCTATTTAACGTGGGATGGTTTGACTTGGTCAGAAAGAAAAAATACCTTGATATGATGAACGAATATCCTCTA
Organism: Escherichia sp. E4742; assembly: GCF_005843885.1. Lineage (NCBI taxonomy): Bacteria > Pseudomonadati > Pseudomonadota > Gammaproteobacteria > Enterobacterales > Enterobacteriaceae > Escherichia > Escherichia sp. E4742. The sequence goes on from NZ_CP040443.1 coordinate 2,648,690, forward strand.
CGCGCATTCTTTAAGCGTTTGTCCCGGGAATGCAAATTCACGATATCCCCGCATCGGTTCCGTCATACGGTGGCAACGCACATGATGAAATCCCCGGAGCGTAATTTGTACGTGGTAAAGAAATTGCTGGGTCACGTCAGCATTACATCAACGCTGGAATACATTGACGAAAGTGTTGATAGCTTGCGGGATATACTGGAAACGGAATTGATGTAGCAGCCCGATGAATATGGCGCTGACACAATTTGACATTAACAACGAAGATCTGTAAAGATTACGCACGAAAAAAACAGACTTGCAGGAACAAGTCTGTTTCTCAAGAGCCTTTTCTCAACCACAAGTAACAGCGTTACATCGTGTTTTTACTGGCTCGCCTTCGTGTCCGTCAGAACTGCATCTTGCAAAACTGACCAACCGGCTTTGAATAGTGGTGCCCGGACTCGGAATCGAACCAAGGACACGGGGATTTTCAATCCCATTGTTCTGGCTTTCACGGGTAATCCGGACTGTCAGACAGGAGTCTTCAGTGTAGTTCATTGGTTGCACATTTTAAAGAGAGTGTGTGCCAGTGAACATTCTGCCCGTTGTGTCCACCAAAGGTGGCGAAGGAAAATCAACCCAGTCTGCTAATCTTGCCGGTTTTCTGGCGGATGCCGGCCTCCGTACCCTGCTGATAGACGGAGACCATGCCCAGCCCACGGCAAGCAATATCTTTCCGCTGACGTATGAAGCGCCGGCCGGTCTTTTTGAATTACTGATGCGCACGGTTGACCTCAGTCATCCCGACAACATCATCTCCCGCACGGCTATCGACGGCCTTGACCTGATAGTCTCCAATGATCCCCATGAACAACTGAAAACGGCCATGCTTCATGCACCGGATGGTCGCCTCCGTCTGCGTAATGTGCTCCAGCATCCACTTTTCCAGAGTTATGACGTCATTGTGGTGGATTCACAGGGCGCGCGTTCCGTCATGCTGGAAATGATTGTGCTGTCTGCCACGGAGTCTGTGGTGGGGATGGTGAATCCGGTTCTGCCGGATGTGCGTGAGTTCATTCGTGGCACAGTCAATGTCATGGAAAACCTGTTGCCCTACCGTGAACTGGGTATCCCCCTGCCGAAAGTCCGCACCCTGGTTAACTGCATGGATTATACGGCGCTGGCCAGACAAACACTGGCGGAGCTGACCGACATTATTAACTCAGGTCGCTACAGCAAAGTGCTTCCGGAAGGCGCGGTCACCCTGCTTTCAACACAGATTTATGACCTGAATATTTACAAACAGGGACACGCAGCCGGTCAGCCGGTGCACCGTCTTGAAAAAGCGTCTGCCCGTCGCAGTGATTCTGCGCTGGTCACCATGCATAGCCTGGCCTGTGAGCTGTTGCCGGAGTGGAGTGAGTTTTTTGATGAACTGCTGGAAAACGGAGGCATGCGTCAATGGTAAAGCCGTCGTTTAAATCCCTGACAGGACGCAGCCGGACAGTGTGTGTCGGGTGTGGTTATTCCGGTGTGCGGTTTGGTGATGCTGCAGGTCAGGACACCCGGCAGTGGGTGAAGGTGAACCATGAGAGCGGGCTGGGGCTGTGCTCCAGTTGTGACAACTTTCTTTTGCAGGAGCGCCAGCGTCGTCAGCGGCATGACCAGCTTTTTTCATGTTGTATTTCCGGCAAACAGCGAAAAACAGAGGGGGCGGTATGACAGTTTTTGTAATGCATATCCCTGTCGGTACGGGGGACAGCGGACATGTGTGGTGTCCGCTGCATGCTGATGAATCAGCCTTTACCCGTGAACGGGTCATCCAGCTTATCCATGCGTCTTTCTGCGTTGCGCAACACGTCCTGTGCTCCCGGGGTGGATGCATATGCCTCCAGCTCAGCAGCAAGAACCTGTTCCATTTCTGTTGCTGTCATGGTTGCAACATCGGCTGCAGAGCGGTTGTCGCGAATAATGAGGTAGCTGTGCAGGATATTAAGTGGTGCCGCATTTTTATTGATGTTTTTCAGTCCCTGCTGAACAGCCAGCCAGTCGCCCAGCCACTACAGGCGATACAGTTTGTGCCGGTTGTAAGTTTCATTCGTTGTGTTACAGGCCATACGCCAGAACTCCTCAGACATGTAGATGAGCGTATTTTCACCTTCCGGCAGACTGAACGCAGCGAAGTAATCAATGCCGGACGGCAGTTGTTGATGATTTGTATTCATCTTTTTTCCTTTTTAAGTCAATTGGTTATGAATATAAAGATGCTGTCCGTACCTTCTGACCGGGGTCGGCAAACTTACCGGTCTGAAAATGTACAGACAGTTACCGGGATTTTATTCCCGACAGCTGTACGTCCGGCACCCTTTTTCCTTTTTTTACACAGCCAGGTTTCCGGTTATCTGCGGGGAAGTGACGCACCTGGCGGGCTGAGAGATATGGAGGTGAAAGTATGTCTTCCTCAGTGAAATATTCTCCGGTTCCGGCGGTGTTAACCCGCCCTGAATCGCTGGCTGAACTGAACCTGCTGATGACCCGGATTGCCAGTGGGTGTCGTGTGGGGCTTCCGGCGTCAGGTCGTCCGGTCATTGCGGTGCATGGTGGTTATATTTCATACAGTTCTCCACGCACCGGACATGTTTTTCAGGACGGTTCCCGCCCGGAGACAGTGATGACCGTCAGTAACCGGGAACGGATGTGTGAATGGTTCAGTCAGGTCTGGCTTCCGTTGCATCTGGCTGCCCTTGAAGGTGATGAGAACGTTTTTTTCAGTGCGGAGGTCAACATGGTGCGCCGGGAGCTGCAGCGCGTTCCGGGGGATTCAGTGAACTGCATGTGCTGGGCAAGCCTTGCCGCACTGGCATTTGATGCTGAAGAGCGGGTGGAACTGCAGAAAGGCAATAATGAGAACATCGCAACATATGATGAGAGCATCGCGACATATGCATTCCGTGCTGCCTGTACTGTGAGTCGCTGTCTGAGCCGGAATGCTTCCGGAGGTATTCCGCGCTCATACCCTGAATGGAAAGCGATTTTGTTTCCCCGTGATGGTGCTGATATTTTCCCCGACGGGTGGCTGGAAAATATGACCCGTCGGGCTGAACGTGTTTTTACGAGTGCGAAACGTCAGTGTGGAATGCTCTCAGCCAGTCAGGCAGCGCTTTTTTCTCAACGTGTTGAAACAGAGTGAAAGGATGAGCCGATTCAATACAGTTCGGGGGAAAGGGGTTACAGAGCCCGTCTTTTTCCGTCATGACCTTTCCGTTACTCAGCAGCCAGAACTGCAGGGTGTATTTCACTTCAGATTCAATGCCGGACGGCAGTTGTTGATGATTTGTGTTCATAAGGCTTTTCTCCTCGTAAACATGTTGATTATGAGCGCAAAGATGCTGTCCGTACCTTCTGACCGGGGTTGCCAGACTTGCCGGTCTGAAAACGTACAGACAGTTACCGGGATTTTATTCCCGACAACTGTACGTCCGGCACCCTTTTTCCTTTTTTTACACAGCCAGGTTTCCGGCAGTCAGAGGGGGAGGGTACGCCATGGCTGAAGTGTCTGTTCTCTGTGCATACGAAGCAGAGCAGGCCGTTCTGGGCGGCCTGATGCTGGAGAATGAGCGCTGGGATGAAGTGGTGCTGATACTGAACCCTGACGATTTTTATGTGGCTCCGCACCGGGCCATCTTCCGTGCCATGTCTGAACTGGCGGTGAATGGTCAGCCTCTGGACCTGATTACACTGTCAGAGCATCTGGAACATCAGGGCAGGCTGGACGTCCTGGGTGGTTTTGCTTATCTGGCCGAGCTCAGCAAGAACACACCTTCTGCGGCCAACATCATGGCCTATGCAGGCATTGTGGTGGAGAAAAGCGTTCTGCGTCAGTTACAGGCCACCGGAAACACCCTGATTGCTGATGTGGCGGCTCCGAATGCCACATCACGGGACGTGCTGGATGCAGCAGAGCGGCGTCTGTTTGCTCTTGTGCAGAACAGGACGCTCCGGGAGCGCACGGAAGCCTCTCTTTCATCCGCGCTCGATACTGTTCTGCAGCAACTGGAAAGTGTGCTCGGTTCCGACGGTGTGACCGGTACCCCCACGGGATTTGACTGTCTGGATGAAATGACCTGTGGCCTGCAGCCCGGTGACCTGGTCCTGCTGGCTGCCCGTCCGTCAATGGGGAAAACCTCTCTGGCACTGTCCATGTGTCTCAGTGCCGCCCTGCGGCGGACAGAAGAGAGCGTTCTGGTATTCAGCATCGAGATGCCAAAGGAGCAACTGATTCTGCGCATGCTTTCCATGCTGGGGCGTGTGGAACTGAATCATCTGCGCAGTGGCAACATGGATGATGAGGACTGGGCGAGGGTGTCATCTGCGGTCGGCATGGCGCTGGGTGACGGAGACATGGATGCGCTGGGTGAACGCCTGATAATTGATGACTGCAGCCAGCAGACACCGTCATCGCTGCGTGCCAGTGCCCGCCGTTATACCCGCCTGTACGGTAAACCCGCTCTGATTATGGTGGATTATCTGCAGCTGATTCGTGCGCCGGAGCTGGAGAACCGCACTCAGGAAATTGCGGAAATTTCCCGTTCCCTGAAAGCGCTGGGGAAGGAGCTGGGCTGCCCGGTGCTGGCCCTCTCCCAGCTTAACCGGCAGGTGGAACAGCGTGCAGATAAACGCCCCAATAACGGTGACCTGCGTGATTCCGGGGCACTGGAGCAGGATGCTGACCTGATTATGTTTATTTACCGCGACGAGGTCTATAACCCCGATTCACTGGCAAAGGGAGAGGCTGAAATCATTGTCAGCAAGCAGCGTCAGGGACCCACAGGCACGGTAAGGGTCAGGTTCGACGGTCGTTACACACTGTTTACGCCCTCTGAAAATGACGGGCAGGGAGGATATGCGTGATGGCACACAAGCCACTGAATCTCGGGGCTGCCATTATGCAGCCTGGTCGTCAGGCCAGTGCCGCCGGTAATGTGGTGGCGCTGGGGGAAACTCCCATGATTCTGACGCTGGACCAGTTACGTCCGAATCCGGATAACCCGCGCACCACGCGCAATCCGCGTTATGACGACATCAAAAACTCCATTCACGCCCGCGGGCTGGATACGGTGCCCAAGGTCACCCGTATGCCGGACAGTGAGCCGGATGTGTATATCTTCAGTGACGGGGGAAACACCCGTTACCAGATACTGACGGAACTCTGGAAAGAAACAGGGGACCCGCGTTTTTACCGTATTCATGTGCTGTTCAAACCCTGGCCGGGACGGCTTCAGTGTGTGATTGGTCATCTGGCGGAAAATGAAGTTCGCGGTGAACTGACCTTTATTGAGAAGGCGCAGGGGATCCACAAGGCAAGACAAATTCACGAGGAACAACTCGGCAGAAAAGTTTCTCTTCGTGAACTGGCAGATTTGTTAACCCATGAAGGGTTGCCGGTACACAACTCCACGATCAGCAGAATGGAGGATGCCCTGAAATATCTGTACCCCTGGATCCCCGACCTGATGGAGTCAGGACTGGGGCGACATCAGATTACTGCACTGCTGGCACTTCGTCAGGACGCAGAGCGTGTCTGGGGACAGTTCGCGCTGGCGTCCGGCACGGATGCGGAATTTGATCGTGTGTTCGGGGAAAGCTGCCGGAAGTTTAATTCGCCGGAGCTGTGGTCACTGGAGATGTTCCGCGACGAGCTGATCGGGGATTTGTTGCAGGCGCTGCCACATCCCTCCCTGGACTATGACCGGTGGCTGCTGGAGCTGGATCCGAAAGAGCGAAACCGCCGTCACCATTTTGGTGAGCCGGAACCGGTGGTGATACCGCCGTCAGTTCGTTACAGCGGCACAGGGCAGCCCGGTGCACCGGTATCCCGTACCCGGTCTGAGGCACCGGAGTGTCTGCCGGATACGAACGCAGAGCCGGTACCGGAAATCTCTGCCCCTGATACTGAACCCGGACAGCATGGTATCGCCCGGCCGGGGAACGCTGTTTCTGACACAGACCACACTGAAAAATGCGGGTTTCTTTCCCCGGAGGAGACTGCAGACAGAGCGCCTTCTTCTGCCGGGAAAGTCCGGCGTTCAGAGATGCAGCCGGATATGTACGGTGGTGAGCCGGTCTTCAGCGGTGACGCTGTGGAAGCGGGGATTGCCGGGGCCGCTGTGCCATCCGTTATGACCGGAGATACAGCGCCGTCCGGAACACCTGATGCACTTCCCGCGTCTGTGACGCATTTTGCTGAAGGACGGGATGATATCGAGCATCTGCAGAATGAGGCCTTCCGGCTGGCATGGGAACTGGCTGAATCTGCCGGCTGTGCTGAAGAAATTGCCATGGACAGGGAAAGTGACCTGTCGGCTGGTTTTGGGATGGCAGAGGAGAAATGTTCGCCGGTGACGGCATTTCTGATGGGTCTGACCGGTGATGCACCGCTGACAGTGTCTCCCGTCAGTCTGACAGACCTGCTGACAGGTGGCAGTGCGCCGGAGGCATGGCCACTGCTGGATGATGAACATGCCGTGAAGCTGCTGCGTCTTCTGAGTGTGCTGCGCCGTCTGCGCGCCCTGCAACGCAGTGTGTTACCTGAAGATGATGAGGAGGAGGAAAGTGATGAGTGATATGTCGCATCAGGAGCGCCTGGTCAGACGGGTCAGGAAACTGCTGGAGCTGAGCCGCAATAACAGTAATGCCCATGAGGCCGGGCTGGCGCTTGCAAGGGCACAACAGCTGATGGCGAAACACGGTATCACGGAGCAGGATGCGGGACTTTCTTCGGTACAGACATCTTCATCACAGGGGGCACCTTCTGAGGCTGAAAAAGTTCCGGCGTGGATGTTTCGTCTGGTCATGGTGGTGTCACAGACATTTGGCTGCAGGGCGTATTACGACTGGCGGGAGATGCCCGGGGGGCGGTATCGCCGGTGTGTGACGTTTTACGGTTTCAGTGAACGTCCTCAGGTGGCGGCTTATGCGTTTGATGTTCTGTGCCGTCAGCTGAGGGACGCAACGGATGCGTATCTCCGTACACAGAGCCGGCGGCTGAAACTGAGCACCCGCCGTGCCCGGGCCGCCCAGTTCCGTGATGGCTGGGTTCTGGGCGTTCGTCAGGTGGTGATGCCATTCAGTGTGACAGAAGAGGAAAGCCGGCTGATGCGTCTCTGGCTGGAGCAGCAGGAGATGGAGACGGTGGACCCCCGGGAGGTGAAAGCCTGTCGCGGCGGTGACCTGGCCCGCTGGCAGGGGTATGAGGCCGGGAAAAATGCCTCACTGCATCATGGTGTGGGGGGAACTGCCCGCCAGATGGTGCCGGGGCTGATGATACGGGAGGCGTCATGAATAACAGCTTATCTCAGGCAACCAACGGTCTGCTGATGCAACTGGTGATGGACCTCAAGAGTGGCTATCTGCGCCGTTGTGAATCTCTGGGACTGGCCCGGGAGGAAATGCAGATGCTGCAGGGACTGACCATTGAGGAAATCCATTACCTGTCGAACTCGGAAGTGTCGGTTATCCGGCTGGACATTAATCATGAAAACCTGCTGCGTATGCTGCAGCAGGCCCGGACGGAGCAGAAACGTCTGCAGCGCATTGACCGTGCACTGGCGCTGGGTGGCTCCATTGAGCTGATGGCGTTTTACTTTGGACTTTCCAGTGTGGATGTTGCGGCGCGCCGGCGCATTGCCGGTATTGATGTTCGTCCGGGACGTGGTGTCACGCTGAGCGATGAGGAAAGTGCAGAGCTGTGGCGGTTATGGCAGAAGGCCGGCATCACGGATGTGGAGAGTGCGGACGGACTGGATGTCATGATGCTGGCTGCGGAGCAGATGAATATCCCGCTGACGGCTATCTGGCATGCGGTAAGGGGATGGTGCGCTGACCGGCAGACGGAGCCGGTAAGGAATGCGTCATGAAAATGACAGAACTGGCACCGGGCATTCTGGCCAGCCCGTGCGTTCCGCCGGCCTGCTGTCGTAAGGCGGTTCAGATGGTCAGTCTGTTCCGGCAGGGTGTGCGTAATTACCGGCAACTGAATGACCGGGGGACCCGTTATTACAAGATAAACGTCGGACGCGCCTGGCGTCTGCTGAGCCGTAACCGGGGAGAGACCTGGGAACTGCTCAGTCATGAGCGTTACAACACTGCCAGACGTAAATGAAATGTGCAGGCCGGACCGGAGTATCGGGGCCGGCCCTGTTGACGACAAGGTATTGCACAGGAAATTGACTCCCATGAATGAGCTTAGCTGGAAGGCGTTAAGTAAGGCGGTAAAACGATATCAGGATGTGCTGTCGTGGAGTCGTTCAGACAGGCACAGTCCGGGCGCTGAGCGGGAATTAGCTGCTGCAGCCAGAAATATCAGGAAGGCCATTGGTGATCAGGAAATTGACGTGATTGTGGAACTGGTGACGGAACTGGAAGATGCAGAATGGAGAATTACAGTATACGGCTTCCTCTTATTATGGACGTGGGCATTAATCGCCCTGTACATCCTGTATTTCCGATGAACGGGGAAAACGTGAAATTGCGTGGGAACTGGATGATGGTTCTCGCAGGGTGTTAAGGGGTGAAAAACAGGAGGCAATCAATGAACAGTATTCATTATCAGGCACTGCGTGAGGCAGCGCAAAACTATCAGTCGATGCTGGCGTGGTATGAAGCTATCCCGGATAGCCCAGACGCAGATGTTGATTGTGATGAAGCTTTGGCTGCGTTTAAGCGTCAAATCCGTCACAGGGAAGTGGATATTATCGCCGATCTGCTGGATGAACTGGAAGCCGCAAAAAAGCGTATTGCAGAACTGGAGAAAGAGAAAGAAACATTGCGTCCGGTTGGTGTTATGAGCAGGAGAGCATTTTGGCGGCTTGAGAATAGTGAGTCACGATTTATTGCACTCTGGCCCGGATCGGGAATATACCTGCCGCGTAAACAATAACGCCCTGATGACGGCGTTATTGTTTACGCCAGAGCTGATGCTGGTATTAAGGATTAACCGGAAGTGTTTAGCCAGCCCCCTGCATCCAGCAGGGTGCTGTAATAAGCATTTTTGTACCGGATAAAAAGCGGCGATATTGCCGTTACTGAATGAGGTGATTATGGCGTTACCTGCGGAAAGCCTGATTGCGTATACCCTGGAAAAAATGAAGCATCGTATGACCACCGGAGCCCGGAAGGAGGAGGGGCGAATACGCAGCGGACTGTTGTTCACCGGCAATGTGCACGATGCCATTCCGCGCCGTCTGTTGCTGGATACGCGTCTTTCACCGCTGGATAAGATGGCATGGATGATGATCCGGTTGTATGCACAGAATAATGAGGGGGCCATTTTTCCCACTTACGATGAACTGCAACTGCAGCTGGCATCGCCGGGAAAGGGAAAAGCCTCCAGAGAAACCGTCAGCCGGGTATTGCTGATGTTGCGGATCACGGGCTGGCTGAGCCTGTGTAAACGGGTGCGTGATGATAAAGGCCGGGTTCGGGGAAACATTTACGCCCAGCATGACGAGCCCCTGACGTTCTGCGATGCAGAGGCGATGGATCCACGTTATCTGGATATGGTGGCAGAAGCCTGTATGAGCCGGAACCGGACCATCAATCAGACGGCACGGGATATTCTGGGTGAAATAAAAAATGATCCGGGAATGCGCCACTACCACAGCCATATCAGTCAGCTGGAAGCCCGGATAGGAAGTGCCCAGACACCGGGGCTGATGGCTGCCCGTCAGCGGGTGACGGAGGGCAGAATGCAGCCGGGTTCGGAAACCGAACCGGTGGTGAAAACACTGAGTTCGGCACCGGAAAAGCTGAGTTCGGAAACCGAACCGGGTAAAAAAATGGGGCAAGAAAGACAGAGTTCGGATTCCGAACCATCAGGAAAATCAGCAGGTTATCACAGAGTCCGGAAACCGAACCATTACGTACGTAATATCACACACAGTGTGATTAAAAACACGTACGTACTGCCGGCGTCGCTGACGGGACAAATTCGGGAGGAGGATGCCATCATGCTGACCAGTCAGTTGCAGGCGTTGCCGGAAGCGCTGGCACAGGGGGTGCTGGAAAGCCTGTCAGGGATGCTGGGCAGTCAGTCACTGCAGAACCCTGTGGGCTGGTTGCTTGCGGTGCTGAAGCGTGCCCGGGAGGGAAATTTTTATCCGCCGAAACAGAAACAGCGCGTCGCTGCATTAGCCATCACACGGGCGGGAGCAGGAGGGCGCTCCACTTCGCAACCTGTTGTCACCCGGAAACGTACAGAACCCATTTCAGCAGAACGTCTGAGTGGTATTGTGGCAGGGCTGCGGGCCTCCCTGCGTAACCGTTCTGCGATAAGAGCCCGGTGATGGCGTTGTGGTCCACGTTCACAGAGAGCAAAAATCAACCAGTGTTGCCCGGGGCAGCATAGAGCAAAAATTAGCCAGTGCTGCCCGGGGCAGCATAGAGCAAAAATTAGCCAGTGCTGCTCGGGGCAGCATAGAGCAAAAATTAGCCAGTGTTGCCAGTGGCAACAGAGAGCAAAAATTAATCAGTGTTGGCAGTGCCAACAGAGTATAAAAATTATGCTGCGTCAGCAGCATGGAAGGCGGCGGTACTGAATATCCTGGAACATCTGACGGTAAACCGCCGAAGCCCGGCGTCAGCCGGAAACCCCCTGACAGGATGCAGTGTTCCTCCAGCCCTGCCAGACCCTGTTTGTTTCTGGGAAAAGCCAGGATTGCATAAAGGGACCGGAAGATAAGAGTAAAACAGAATACTTGTCGCCGTTTTTCTCGTCAGTATACTTTCCGCGCTGAAATTTTGACTAAGGAAGGATTTTTTATGACCAAAATTAAAATTCTGGCGCTCAGTATGCTGGCCGCCTTATCAGTAAACACGGCTTATGCAGAAAGCACTCTGACACTGGGGGCCGGTGTCGGAGTGATTGACCAGCCTTATAAAGGTTACGACGCTAAAGCGTATCTTATCCCGGCTGTGTCTTATGACGGCGACAACTTCTGGTTCCGTGGTCTGGGCGGTGGATATTACCTCTGGAACGATGCTGCAGATACTCTGTCGGTGATGGCCTACTGGTCGCCGATGTATTTTCATCCGGATGACAGTAATCACTATCAGTTACGTCAGCTGGATAAACGTAAAAGCACGATGATGGCAGGGATATCATGGTCCCACCATACGGCGTATGGTTTTCTGCGAACGAGTCTGGCAGCGGATGTCCTGGACAACAGTAATGGTGTTGTCGGTGACGTGGCGTGGTTATATCGTTATGTGAATGGCGGATTCATCCTGACGCCCGGTATTGGTGTGGCGTGGAGCAGCCAGAAACAGAACGACTATTATTATGGCGTATCGCGTCGTGAATCTGCGCGCAGCGGTCTGGAGCGGTATAAAGCGGATAATGGCTGGTCACCTTACCTTGAGCTCAGTGCAAATTACACCTTTGCCAGTAACTGGGGGATTTACGGAACCGCACGTTACAGCCGCTTATCTGATGAAGTTAAAAACTCTCCCATGGTGGATAAGTCATGGGATGGACTGTTTTCCACCGGGATCACTTATCGTTTCTGATATCGGTATGATCTGATGCTCACCGGTGCCGGATCACGGGCACCGGTGTACTGAACTTCCCTTTCTTCCCCATTTTTCTGTGGCCTGAATCTGGTTTTCTGTTGTTCCTTCTGCGCTTCGTCCTGACGATCTCACTTTATCCCTGATTGTTATAAGGAACTGATATGAGTGAAGATAAACTGAACCAGAAAGAAGTCCGGGCCGGCGCATTGCAGTCCTCGCTGTCCATTCTGTTACACACCCATTATGCCATCCGCCTGTGGGAAGGGCGCAAAACGGAGAAGGTATCCGGTGATGGTAAACCCCGTCCGGGTATCATCAGCATGCCTCAGGTCATTGCCCGGGCCGGGCAGGCAACACGGGATGCGGAGCGTGATAATCCCTGGGCAGATATGCTGCTGGTCAGGCTGGAGGAGGCATTATCGCAGGCATCGGAGCAGATCCGGCAGCAGGTCGCCGGACTGGAGGTGGTGCTGAACAACATTCCCGGCAATATCGTGATCTCAGATATTGCATCATCTTCGCCCGTGAACATTGGTGTTTTCAGCAGCTCTCCGCTGGGATATCGCTGTGTCTGGTTGCTTGTGGGGTATGACGAACTGGTCATGAAAGCGTTTCATGCCTTTCACTACGGGCTGATTTCGCGGGCTCAGCGGGACAACATACTGGATACCGGAGGACACGCTGTCCGTAAGGTGTATGGCGTGGTGCAGTCCTATAAAACGGTTCATGCCACCCGGCAGGATATTTTATCCGGCACGGAGAAGGGCAGGGTGGCTGTCAGCCGTTTTGGCAAACCTGATCCGGATGTCATGAGTGGTAAAAAACGCTCTGTTTTTTCTCCGCCCCTGAAATAATACAGCGGAGGTACCATGCAACTCTATTTGTGTGAAAAACCGTCACAGGCGCGGGATATTGCCCGGGTGCTGGGGCTCAGCGGGCGGGGAGAGGGCTGTATTGAAGGTGATACTGTCACGGTCACCTGGGCTGTGGGGCATTTGCTGGAGCTGGCCGCCCCGGAAGCGTACGGGGAGCAGTTCGGGGTTCCCTGGCGTATGGAGTCGCTTCCCGTTCTGCCTGAAAAGTGGCAGATGACGGTTAAACCGCAGACGAAATCCCAGTTTGCGGTGATCAGCCGCCTGCTGAAGCGTGCGTCTGAAGTGGTGATCGCCACGGATGCGGACAGAGAAGGGGAAGTCATCGCCCGGGAACTGCTGGCGTACTGCCAGTATCGCGGGCCAGTCCGCCGGCTGTGGCTGTCTGCCCTGGATGAGGCCAGCGTCCGGGAGGCGCTGGCAAATATTCTGCCCGGTGAGCAGATGGCCCGTCTGTATGATGCCGGCCTGGCCCGTGGTCAGGCTGACTGGCTGATCGGGATGAACCTGACGCGCCTGTATACCCTTAAAGCCCGGGCGTCGGGGATCCCGGATGTGTTATCCGTCGGAAGGGTACAGACGCCGACACTTGCCATGGTGGTCAGACGGGATCAGGAGATTGCCGGTTTTGTGCCACGGCCCTGGTGGCAGGTGTTTGTCGGACTGGAGAAAGACGGGATCCGGTTCCGGGCCGTCTGGGCGGCGGCAGAGCAGTACTGCGATGAAGAGAAACGGTGCGTGAACGTTCAGGCGGCCCGGGCTGTTCTTCAGTTGTGTCAGCAGACACCGTCAGCGGTGGCGCATGAGGTAATCCGGAAGCGTGAAAAAACACCGGCTCCGCTCTGTTTTTCGCTGGGTACACTGCAGGAAGCCTGCTCCCGGAAATTTGGTATGGGAGCGCAGACTGTGCTGAATATCGCGCAGTCTCTGTATGAGACGCACAAAGCCACGACGTATCCCCGGACGGACTGTGGCTATCTGCCTGAATCCATGCAACAGGAAAGCCGGGAGGTACTGGCTGCGATGGCGCGTTCAGATCCCGCCCTGACGCCGGTTCTGGCACAGCTCGATCCCGGTTTTGTTTCACGTATCTGGAATGACAAAAAAATTACGGCACACCATGCCATCATTCCGACCCGGCAGGTCTTTGATATCAGGGCACTGAGTGAAGATGAGCTGAAGGTGTATCAGCTTATCCGCCAGCATTATCTGGCCCAGTTTCTGCCTCTGCAGGAATCTGATATCACCGATGCAACACTGACACTCGGCGGGCAACTGTTCAGGGCACGCGGGAAAGTGAATGTGGTGACGGGCTGGCGAGGCCTGTTTTCCGGGGAAGCAGCAGAAGCTGCTGAAGGCGAAGATGAACAGACGACGGAAATGGCGTTGCCGGCGCTTGAACGGGGTGAGCACTGCCGGATTAGCGGTTCAGAACTCAAGGATCGGATGACGTCACCTCCGGCACCTTTTACGGAAGGGACCCTGATTGCCGCCATGAAGAATGCTGCCAGTCAGGTCAGTGACCCGAAGCTGAAAAAAGTGCTGAGGGAGAATGCTGGTCTGGGAACGGAGGCCACGCGGGCCGGTGTGCTGGAGGTGTTATTTGCCCGGCAGTATCTGGAGAAGAGCGGGAAGCATATCCGGTCAACGCAACGGGGCAGGGAACTGACGGCCGCCCTGCCGGAAGCCCTGACCAGCCCGGGCATGACGGCGCTGTGGGAGCAGGCTCTGGATGATATTGCACAGGGCAGAATGTCACTGGATACCTTTATGGGCAGACAGCAGCAGTGGGTGCGTCATCTGGTCTCATCCGGGCGGGAACAGCCCTTCAGTATGACGGTTCCGGTGACGCCGCCGTGCCCGCTTTGTCAGGGGCCAACCCGGCAGCGAAAGGGAAAGCACGGGCTGTTCCTGAGCTGTCAGCGGTATCCTGAGTGTAAGGGGGTGGTGAACACGCAGAAAAAGGCCGGGCGGCGAAAAAAATCGGGAAAAACTAAAACAGAGTAATCTTAATTTCTCCCTGTTCAGGATCGGGTAGTGTGATTAAGCTTTGATGCAATACCCTGCTGACCACAGTGGAGCGGGCAGCTCCAGGGTCCGGTAACCCGTAATGCACACTCGCGGGGTTACAAGGCGCATCCCCTCCGTGAAAACCGCGCCGGGATTTATCCCCGGAGATGATGAGAATTAACCCCGGGGGCTGGTATCCCCCTCAGGCACCGGAAATCCCGGTGCCTTTTTTATTTGTTTTAGCGTTGACATTTGTCAGTGGTGACTTAAAGATGACCGGGCTTGACAGTCGTTTTTACGACCACCAATGTTCCGGCAGCCTGTGAGGAACGCCTTCGGGTGGCTGCATTCAACACCCCCTGAGCCTGAAAGGGTGGTGCATTCCACGTGAATGGGGTAAATCTGCGCGCTCTTGAGAGCAGAATGTCGTCACAAAAAGCGCATTATGACGCGACGATGAGGGCTTTTTTATCTGTTCAGACAGCCGGAATTCAGCTGATCCGGCATCCCCGACGGGAACATTCACTCCCGTCAGGGATGGTGATGTTCTCCGTCATCACATTTTTTAACTCCATGGAGAAATCATCATGTCTGTAAATACTGCCAGAACTGAATACTTTAATCTGACCCTCAAAGGTCTGGGGTATCTCAGTAATGTACGTCAGGTGAATCACCAGAACGGCTCGTTTCTCAGCTGTGTGGTGAATGCGCTGAGCGGACCCACGGACAGCCCGTCCTACGTCCGTTTTGATGTCACGGTTGCCGGTAAAGAGGCGACCGCCCTGATTGCCCGCTGCCAGAAGGCGGTGGATGAAGATCGCAAGGTGCTGCTTGGCTTCACGCTGAGCAACCTGTCCACTGACATTTTCACCCTGAACAAGGGAGAGCATGCCGGTGAGCAACGCGTCAGCCTGAAGGCCCGCCTGATCAAGGTAGACTGGATCAAGATAGGCCAGGAGATGGTTTACAAGGCTGAAAAATCAGACTCCCTGCCGCCGCAAAACGGCACCATGCAACAGCAATACGCAGAAAACTCTTTCTGATCGTACTTTTCTCAACCGTCCTGATGAAAACAGACTGCCTCATCAGGGCGGTCTGTTTTCTTATTGTCTTTATCTTTAAGGAAACTTCCCATGCAACAGCCAAATGGCATTCTGGCCGCACAGGCCGGTTATACGTTACCCCTTCAGGTTCTCAGCAGCGTACGTGGTTATTATATTGGTACTCAGTGTGATGAGGGACCGGTGTCCCGTGAATCCGTGGAGTATTACAGAGACCATGAGCAGGCGGCACAGGCGCTGGAAAACGGCACCTGGACGCAGCGGACGTGTGCGTGAGGATGAGGAGGGTATATGGCGTCACGCGGTATTAATAAGGTGATACTGATAGGGCATCTTGGACAGGATCCGGAACTCCGTTACTTCCCCAATGGCGGCGGAGCTGTGGCGAACCTGACCCTGGCCACCAGTGAATCCTGGCGTGATAAACAGAGCGGTGAAATGAAGGAGCAGACCGAGTGGCACCGCGTGGTGATTTTCGGAAAACTGGCGGAGATTGCCGGTGAATACCTGCGCAAGGGTTCACAGGTATACATCGAGGGCCAGTTAAGGACCCGGAAATGGTTCGATCAGCAGAATGGTGTTGATCGCTATTCGACGGAGGTGGTGGTGAGTGTCAACGGCACCCTGCAGATGCTGGGCTCTCCGCGCCAGCAGGGCAGTGGTACCGCGTCCGCACACAGCGGTCAGGGAACTGCCGGTGTGCCGGCGGGTAACTCACCGTCACCGGCTTCCGGGAACGGTGGGGGAATGCCGATGGATTTTGACGACGACATTCCTTTCAGTGGACCGGGATATGGCGCTGAACGGCGGATTATCCATGCCATGTAATGTTAACCCCGGGGGCATCACTGCCCCCATTTTTACCAAGGAGGTATCGTGAGTGAAAAAAATCATACCACCCCCACGCCACACGATGCGGCGTTCAGGGCGATGATGGAAACCCCTTCGGTTGCAAGGGATTTTCTGGAGGCTGCGTTGCCGCCGGCACAGTTACAGCGGTGCGATATGAACACCCTGAAGCTGGAGCCGGCCACGTTTGTGGATCCGGATTTGCGTCAGTATGCCAGTGACGTTCTGTGGAGCATGAAAACCACCGACGGGCGTGATGGTTACATCTACGCGCTGACGGAACATCAGAGCTCTGCGGATCGTTTTATGGCCCTGCGCATGATGCATTATGTGCTGGCGATAATGTATCGTCACCTGAAAACGCATAAGCAGGCCCCCATTGTGATCCCGGTGCTTTTTTATCACGGTGAACCCAGTCCGTATCCGTACAGCCTGAACTGGCTGGACTGTCTGGACGATCCGGCGCTTGGTCGTGAGCTTTACGGCGAAGGAAAGCCGCCCCGCGTTATTGATGTGGGTCTTCTTGATGATGAGGGTATCCGCTGCTATCAGCAGATGGCCGCCCTGATGCTTCTGATGAAGGTCCGTCAGCGGAAGGGCGATCTGATGGCGCAGCTTGACTTTCTGTCACAGTTGCTTCAGATACAGGGAACACACGATCAGGTGGTGGTTCTGTTAAACTATATGGTGAAGGCGTGCGATTCGGCTTCACCGGAATTTATACGGGCGATGGCAGAACATCTGCCCCGGTATGAGGATGAGATTATGACTATCGCTGAACGACTTGAACTGGCGGGTATCGAGAAAGGTATCGAGAAAGGTATCGAGAAAGGCCGTCAGGAAGAGAGAAAAAAGACGCTTGAGGCAGCCCGTCGGATGCAGAAGATGGGGATGTCGCCTGAGAGTATTCAGGAGATCCTGCAGCTTTCTGATGACGAGCTGCAGAAAGCGCTCGGTTAATCCGTTTCCGTGTTATCACGGGGCGGAGTGTGGCTGATATGAGAGGCCACTTTCCGCATAATCAACATCACGCCAGCTTTTACGCTGGCGTTTTTTTTGTTTACTGATAATGAGTTGTTCGTTGAGCCAGCCGGCGCTTCTTTGCACAGTGACCGCTGTTTTATCACTGCAGAGGAGTTATCCGGATGAAGATGCAACCCGGGATCTTATTTTCCCTGGTTACCCTGGCCCTGCTGGCCGGGTGTAACAGTCCACAAAAACTTCAGCAACGTGCGCCGGCCATGCCGGTACCTTCCGTCAGCGTTTCCCGCAATGTACAGCCGGTGTCACCGGATATTTATGCGCAGCCGGCACCGGAAGTGGTGCGTTACGACCGTTACCTGCTGGTCAGCACGGCACCGCAGGCAGCGCAGCGTGACCCGCTTTCCCAGGTGATTGATATCCGTATTCCGGCGTCGTTAAAGCCCACTGTGGCCGATGCCATGCGTTATGCCCTGAAACAGTCCGGTTACACGCTGTGTGCCACCGGGCCGGCCAATGGTGTGCTGTACCGCCAGCCCCTGCCCGCCGTGCAGTATCAGCAGGGACCGGTGCGACTGCGTACAGCCCTGCAGGTGATGGCGGGACCGGCCTGGCAACTGGAGGTGGATGACGTTCAGCGTGTGGTCTGCCACAGCCTGCGGGCGGGGTATCAGTTACCGGCAGGCCAGCTGGCACCGGTGCCGGCTTCTCCGGCAATCACGGCCCCGGTGGCGCAACCGGCTAGGGGAGGCTTCCTGAAAAAATGAGCGAACAACAGGAGATGATGACACCCGTCCCTGCAGATAAACCCACAACGCGCCGGCGTTCACTTCTGCGGGGCGTGGCAGTCGGTTCCCTGACTTTGCTGGTTATGGTGACGGGCGTGGCTCTGTATCTGACGGGACGCGGCATGCTGGCGATGGATACCCGTCTGGCAACCCTGGAACAACAGCAGGGGGAGCGTCTGACACCGGCGTCGCTGGCCCCGTTGCAGTCACGCCTGAGTGAACTGGAGACGAAGCTGCAGGCGGAGAGTGCGCGTCTGGCGCAGCTGGCCCGGCAGCCCGTTCTGACCGAGGTTCAGCAGACGCTGCTTAAGGAAGTGCCGGCGTCCCTTGAGCAGATTCAGGCAGCACAGAAAGCCCTTTCCCTGCGGCTGGACACACTGGCGGCACTGGCAGAGAAGCCACAGCCCCGGGCTGTTCAGTCCGAATCCCCCTCTGCTTCCGGCACCGGGAAAAAGGACGTGTCCGGAACGAAAGACCCCTCTCCGGTGGTACAGAAAATCGCCCGCCCTCTGACTGCACGTTCAGGTACGTCGCACACTTTCCGTCAGGCACCGTTTGTGCTGACCGGCACCGAGCGCCGGGGGGCGCAGTCATATGCGGCGGTGGCACCCCGGGGATATACCCGTCTGTCGCAGGTGGCACTGCTCGGGGAAGGTGAGAGTGTGGCCGGCTGGACACTGATTCATGCCGGTCACGAACAGGCGACGTTCCGGGTGAACGGACGTCAGGTACAGGTCAGGGTGGAGTGAATGAAGATGAGACTGAAATCCCTGTTACTGGTGATACTGATACCTGTACTGGTACAGGCCGCAGACCAGAACACGACCGTGACGGACGTGTCCCGTACGGATACGTCACAACATACGCAGAGCACCACGCAGTCGCTGCAACAGCAGGCTGGCCGGTGGGGGCTGAGTGAGGAGGACTGGGGGCGTTATCAGGCACTGATGGCGGGCCCCCGCGGGATACACTCACCGGGTCTTGACCCGCTGACAGCACTGGGTATTGAGGCCCGGACACCGGCTGAGCGCCGGGCGTATGCCGAAAAGTGGGTGAAGGAAGAGTATGCCCGTACAGAGAAGGAGCTGGCTTTTCAGCGGGAGGTTGATGCGGCATGGCAGCGTCTTTATCCCGGAAAGCTGCCGGTCAGCATGGGCAATACCGGTGTTCTGGCCGGGGACACCGGAGGCAGACTGGCGCTGTTTGTGAAGGCGAAGGACTGTGCGTCCTGTGATATCCGCCTGAGTAAGGTGCTGGCATCCGGTAAGCCGGTGGATATTTACCTGGTGGACAGTCAGGGGAAAGACGGGCTGCTTCGTCAGTGGGCACGTGAGCACAATATCCCACCAGAGAAGGTTCGCAGCCGGCATATCACCCTGAACCATGATGCGGGGCGCTGGCTGCGTTTTGGTGAGGGACAGATGCCGGTGGTACTGCAGCAGGGGGCGGACGGATGGCGCGTGGCTGCATTCTGACCGTTCTGCTGATGCTGGCAGGCAGCGGTATGTGTCAGTCTGTTGCACAGACCATTCCTGACGGGTATGTGCAGGTGGCCCGTGCACACGGTATTCCGGCAGAAGTGCTGTATGCCATCTCCCTGACAGAGACCGCCATGGCGCCCGGTGATGTGGCCGGCGTCATGCAGTATTCCCGCCGCGACGGGCGTCTTCCGGATGTCTCCCGCCCCTGGCCCTGGACAATCAATGTGGCCGGGAAGGGGTACCGTTATGCCAGCCGTCTGGAGGCCTGGCAGGCACTGCAGGTGTTTCTGAAACGTTATCCGGCCAGATGTATTGATGTCGGGATAGCGCAGGTCAATCTGGGGTGGAATGGTCATCGTTTTCCGTCAACATGGGCGGCTTTTGACCCGTACACCAGTCTTGAAACGGCGGCAGTCATTCTGCAGGAGTGCCGTCAGCGCCATCCTGACAGCTGGCTGAAGGCAGCCGGTTGTTATCATCATCCTGCCGGTGGAAAGCCGGCCGCCCGTTACACCGCCGTGGTCAGACGTCATCTGGACCGACTGCATGCCCGGTCAGCAGCAACAGGGATGACGCCACGGCAGACAGCCATGCTGACGCCTTCTCCCCGTTATATCTGGACTGAACCTCAGGAGAAACAGAAATGAAACAACACGGGCGAATTTATGCCCTGAGTCTGCTGCTGTTCTGTGCGGCGGCAGAAGCGGAACTGACGGTGATTGCTGACCTGGGTGGCAGGGATGCCGCGCCTTTTTTTGAGGGTATCAACCGGCAGGCACCGGCTTCTGCACCGGTTATTTCACCACAGCCTCTTCTGCAGGGAGAAGCCGCGATGCTGCCGGTCAGCACACCTGAAATGTCACCCGGCGAGGTGACACCACGCCCGCTTCAGCTACCGGGCATCGGTGCACTTTTCCTTGTGGGGGATGATGTGTATTCCCGCGCGTGGCTGCAGAAAAATGCGGCTGTGCTCCGGGCGCGTCATGCTGCCGGAATGGTGGTGAATGTGGCTGATGAAAACGGCCTGCGCACGCTGCGTGAACTGGCCCCCGGCGTGGCGATGGCACCGGCATCCGGTTCTGCGCTGGCCCGCCGGTTACAGCTGAAGTCTTATCCGGTACTGATAACGGACAACGGGCTGTCACAGGAGGTGGAGCCATGATGCAGGCACCTGTGATAACCGCAGCCCTGCTGGTCAGCCCGGTGCTGATGGTTTGTCTGGTGTTCTGCCTGCTGGCCGTGTTGCTGATGCTTATCCTGCGGGGAGGGTGGCGAAAACAGAAATGCGCCCGGACCCGTCGCCATCAGCGTTATCGTGCCACTGCCGCCCGGGTACTGGCCAGACTGAAGACGCTGCCGGGGGATGCGCATCGTCTGAAGTATCTGCGCAAAATCAACCCGTATGTCTTCGAAGAAGTGTTGTTACTGGCCCTGACGCAGCAGGGGATGACGGTTATTCACAATCCCTGCTACAGCGGTGATGGCGGCCTGGACGGACAGGTGGTGATTAACGGTGAGCGCTGGCTGATACAGGCAAAGCGCTACGGACGGACCATCCGCCCGGCACATATTGATGCCTTCGGGGAACTGCTGCGCCGGGAGGGGTGCCGGGGGTTTTTTATTCATACCGGTCGTACGGGGCCGGTCAGCCGGGCCAGGCTGACACTGTGGCCGGATATCGAACTTGTCAGCGGTCAGCGTCTGCTGAAACTGCTGAACGGAACATTACTGACAGATGAACTTACCAGGGGGGAGCGGGGATGATGACGGTAAAACGGATGTTTATGCTTTTATTCAGAACAGTGATTGTCTGGCCATCCGTGCTGACGGGATGCCTGATGATGCTGTATTTCGTTGAGGTCGCCAGCGGTGGTGTGACAGGGCTGGCGCAGCGTTATGAGGCGGAGTCAGCACGCTGGCGTGATGCGCCGGAAGGGACGGTGATGATGCTCCGGTGCCCGTCGCGTCCTTTCGTGGCACCGGTGACAACCGGGGAGTGGCGTGCACTGTCCGCCACTGATGCCGAATGCCTCCGGTCACCGCGCTCTTTCAGGCAGGCTGCAGAGGCAGATTTTCAGTCACTGCACACGCTGGCGCTGACACTGCTGCTGGCATCCGTGGTTCTGGAAGGCATTTCGGCCGGCATGTTGCGCCGGAAAACCGCATCCGTACCGGTATCACCACATTGTGGATGTGGCCGGGGCCGTGGTGCGGTTGCACACTGGCCTGACCATGATAATGATGCAATTCCGCAGAAGGGAGGTCAGGTATGACGGCTTCACTGCTGGTCCGTGTGCAGGCAAATGTTCCGGCCTGGGCACATGAACAACTGGCTGCATGGGATGCTGCAGAGTTTGCGGCAATGTCGGATTTTATTACGGAACACTACTGGACGGGACAGGGCAGTATCAATGTGTACCGCATTGTGGGAACTGACCATCCACAGTATGCCGGAATGACCTGGCTGGAGCTGCTGGAGCGCGGTAAACGCATGGACATCAATATCCCGTTACTCGAAAAGAATCCGGGATATTACACGCAGGCAGAGCAACAGCATGCCGGGATGAGTTTTGTCAGCACGGATGGCATTCACTGGTATGTCAGTGCTGACGGTAATCACCGCAGCTGTCTGGCCCGCTTTCTGTTTCACCTGCAGGGGGAGGGGCGTACACAGCTTCACAATGTGGCCCAGAGTGTTTATCACACAGACCAGGCGTTCCGGTCTGCCTGTCGGGAAATTCACAACCTGACAGAACCGTTGTCCCGGCATGGTGTGTATCTTCGTCTGCAGACCCGGCGGCAGTGTGTTTCCCGCGAAGACCAGGCCTGCTGGAAAGTGGACCGTTTCAGCACAGAAGCCCTGCTGATAGTGGATGATGTGCATGCAGGCGGACATGACGGGCCACCGGTGTATAAGGCATTACTGCTGAATGCGGCGGACGCATGGCAGGAGGTAATGGCGCTGCGATACCGTCTGGAAAGATTTTCAGCGCGTGCGGATACAGGGCGCTCATGGTGGCGCCGTCTTTTACAGAGAGGTACCCGGTCATGAGTAATCGTTATGTCATTGAGGCTTTGCTGCGACCGGCGGTGGAGCTGAACACTGCCGTGGTGGCGGCAACGGCGGCCGGTGTCTGTGTGACAGCGCCCTGGGCGGTGGCGCTCGCGCCGTCGGTCAGTTATGCCACTGCTGCCGGTTTTGGTGTTCTGGCAGCGGTCCGTTTTCGCCAGGGAATGAAGGTCATCCGCTACCGTCGCAATCTGCGGCGTCTGCCCCGTTATGTGATGAGTACCCGGCAGATACCCGTGAGCCGTCAGCGCCTTTTTCTGGGCCGGGGATTTCGCTGGACACAGAAACACACCCAGCGCCTTCAGGATACGTTGCGCCCGGAGGTGGCCAGGTACCTTCAGCCGGGCTGGCTGTACCGGATGGCCCGTCAGCTTGAGCTGAAAACGGAGCATACCGTCCCCCGTCTGGGGCAGCTTTTGCGCAAGGACTCTCCGCTGAATCCGGTACGCCCCCTGCCGCCAGTGGGCGGGAATCCGGCACTGCATGGTATTGAACCGGATGAACAGGATGTGACGCTGGCGCTGGGAGAGCGGGTGGGACATACCATTGTTTATGGTACCACCCGTGTCGGTAAAACCCGGCTGGCAGAGCTGCTGGTCACACAGGATATCCGCCGGGGAGAGGTCACCATTGTCTTTGACCCCAAAGGGGATGCTGACCTGTTGCTGCGTGTCTGGGCAGAAGCACACCGGGCCGGCAGGGGCGATGAGCTTTATATCTTTCATCTGGGCTGGCCGGAAATCTCTGCGCGTTATAACGCAGTGGGGCGTTTTGGCCGGGTATCGGAAGTGGCCACCCGTGTGGCGGGACAGTTGTCCGGTGAAGGCAACAGTGCTGCTTTCCGGGAGTTTGCCTGGCGTTTTGTCAATATCATTGCCCGCGCCCTGGTGGCGCTGGGAGAACGCCCGGATTACACGCTGATTATGCGCTATGTGAATAATATTGCTGACCTCTATATTCGCTATGCCGGAAAGGTGGTCAGTGAACAGATGCCGGAACTGGAAAGCGCCATTCTGAATAACATGAATGTGCTGGGTGAGAATGATGTGCCCCGGACCATGCAGAACCAGCCGGATGCTGTGCGTATCTGGGCCATTGAGGTGGCGCTCAGCAGTGAAGCCGGGAAGAAACTTTATGACCCGATACTGGATGGTCTGCGAAGTGCGGTACGTTATGACCGGACCTATTTCGATAAAATCGTGGCATCCCTGCTGCCGTTGCTGGAAAAACTGACCACCGGAAAGACGGCAGAGCTGCTGGCACCGGACTACCTGGATATGAGCGATACCCGTCCCGTGTTTGACTGGGAGCAGGTGATACGTAAAAAGGCGGTGGTGTATATCGGTCTTGATGCACTCAGTGACAGTGAAGTGGCCAGTGCCGTGGGAAACTCCATGTTTGCAGACCTGGTGAGTGTGGCCGGACATATCTACAAACACGGTATGAATGCCGGATTGCCCGGTGCCGGGGAGAGTAAAAATGTGGTCAACCTGCACTGTGATGAGTTCAACGAACTGATGGGCGATGAATTTATTCCGCTCATCAACAAGGGCGGTGGTGCCGGTATGCAGGTGACGGCGTATACCCAGACGTCTTCGGATATTGAAGCCCGCATCGGTAATGCGGCTAAAACTGCCCAGGTACAGGGTAACTTCAATAACATGATTATGCTGCGCGTCAGGGAGAACAGGACGGCAGAGCTGCTGACCAGTCAGCTGCCTCAGGTGGAGATTTACACCAAAACACTGGTGTCTGGACATCAGGATACCGCCGATGTGACGTCCGGACAGGATTTCACCTCCAGCACTCAGGACCGCGTTGGTACAGTAAAGGTTCCCTTACTGGAGCCGGCGGATATCGTCACCCTGCCAAAGGGGCAGGCATTTGCCCTGCTGGAAGGCGGACAGTTGTGGAAAATCCGGATGCCGCTGCCGGCACCGGATAAGGACGATGCGCTGATGCCGGAGAGCATTGCAAAAGTGGCTGAAGCCATGCGGCGTCATTACCACACCGGAGAGGGATGGTGGCATGAAGCCCCGGCCGTGAATGTGCCGGAAGGAGACGGACATGGCTGATTCCCGTCGTGATGTGGAGCGTCCTGACGCCGCACAACCGCCACGCCGGCACGGGCTGCTGTATAACCTGCTGTGGGGGTGGCCGTGGGCACTGGCCGGGATGGTACTCTCTTCCCTGTTGCTGAGCCTGCTGATTGAGTACGTGGGTATTACGTTTTTCTGGCCCGGGCAGGGGGCCGGACACAGTGAAGCGGTCATGAACACCGAGCTGGGCTGGTTATCCTCGGAATTCACCCGCAGTCTGCTGCTGTCCACGCCGTCAGTGACGGTGATGAAGTGGGTGTCCACGGCGTACCAGTGGCTGTTTGTGGACAGCGGATTTATGGCCTGGATGAAGCAGGGCGCTTCGGCTGATAACAGTGTGATACAGGAAGTGGATACCCTGGGCCGCTGGCTGGCGCATTACCTGCATGATTACCTGATGGCCACGGTATATGTGACGGTGGTGACGCTGGTCCGGGTGACGATTCTGGTGCTGTCAGCCCCTCTGTTTGTGATGGTGGCTCTGGTGGCTGTGGTGGAAGGTCTGGGAAGACGTGACCTGCGCAGGTACGGTGCTGCGTATGAATCCAGTTTTGTTTATCACCATGCCAGAAAGTCCATTAAACCGGCGATATACATTCCCTGTATTCTTTATATGTCCTGGCCCACGGCAGTATACCCGAACCTGCTGATATGGCCGGCGGCCATGCTTCTGGGCGTGGCCATCACCGTGACCATGGCGTCATTCAAAAATACCTCTGAGTCCGGGGGGCGCTGGACAGCCCGGGACAAAACTGTTTTTGTGCCGGGCTGTCAGCAGACAAGCCACGCCATTACTGTCAGTGCGCGTCAGTGCTTCCCGCTGTTGGCATCAGAACCGGTATCCAATACCCAGTATCCAGGTATTATTATTCTCGCCCAGCAGACGGGAATACTCCCATGAGGCATCGATAACAACGCTTTGCCACGGATTTATCTGTAAACCGAGAGCGCCCATTGCCCCTCTGTCTTTATGATTGATGGTATTTCCTGTTATCCACTGTTCTTCCTGTTCTGCAGAGGCTATTCCTGCAAGAGCATAAATACTGAGGGACGGAGAAATACGGTAAAAGGGGCCCACTGAAAAGGCATCATAGCCGCCGGCACTGTTAACTATTATTCCGGGCATTAAACTGGCTATGCCCGTATATGAAAAGCCCGCTCCCCATTTCTCATTAAATTCATAACGATATTTGAGGTTTATTCCTGCTCCGGTATATGCACCGTCAGTTACGCCGATGCCTGCGGATATGGAATGTTTTTGCTCACTGGCATTGGCTGTGGTGATAAAATCATCAGTGTGCATACCAGTAGTATTTTTATATAGCGCATACACAACTCTCCCGGGAGATAAAAAATGAAGTATTCATGGCGTGGAATGCCAGATATTGTGGTATCAGAACGTGTATTTCAGACCTGCGGTGGCGATGAAGTTATAGTTTTCTATGCCCATCCCTCCCGGGTTTTTATCGAATGTTCCGTCTCCATAATTATATTGTGTGGCATCGCCTTTTTTGTTTGTGATACGATTCCAGGTCCCTTCCACATAAACTCTGGCATTCGGAGTGATATAATATCCGGCATTTGCTGTAACAGAATAATAGTTCTGATTTTTTATACTCCCTCTGAATGTTGTGGTTCTCAAATAATGCTCATCGTTATCGGATGAACGTACCCAGCTGCTGTATTTAAACGCGCCGCCAAATTCAACATTGCCGTAACGATAACTTCCTGTCAGCCCGATATAAGGCATTCTGAAGCGTTGTGTATAACCAATGCTTTTTCTGTCCAGTGGGTCAGTGCCACTGATTTGTTCACCGGTCTCAAAATTTGTGTCAACCCAGGGGCCGCCCGTCGCGTTAAAACTGTAACGGCTTTCCTGATAGCCTGCCATTATGCCAAGGCGATAATCCGGTTCGTTTAAAAACCAGCCTTTGATATTCAGGTCCCATTCATTGGCATATTTTAATCGGGTGTTGGGGTGCCAGCTGCGGGCTGTCCAGTCGTTTGTATCTACACCCTCCCAGTCGGTATCGGTCATGAAACCACCACGCTGACCAATAGTGGACCACCCGGCGGCGCTGAATGTCGTCCATGGCGTAACATCCCAGTTAAGGGCTCCTTTTAAAATGGCGGCGTTATTGTATTTCCAGTCCAGCTGGCTAAGTTTGCTGCCATCCCGGGAAGAGTAAACCCGTTCTTTTGTTTTACCGCTCAGAGTGCCCAGGCTGATGTCTGTGCTGACTTTTTCAGGAGTAAAGAGAGCAGGGGCGGTACTGGCCTGCACGGCAAAAGCGGTGGGGGCGCAGAGTACAAGAATAAGCTGTTTTAATTGCATAAATGAAGCTCCATTTTGGTTATTCCGCCTTTTTATTATTTTTTATGATATCTGGCGTCAATACTGAATGTCCGTGTTGTTTGGGTTTTGTTTAATTATCTGTGTAGGGGGACCAGGGGGATTTGATGGCGGTTGATGATTCTGGCGATAAATAAAATCGCCAGAATATTAGTGTATAGTAATTAATTATTACCAGAGTCTTGATTGCGATGTTTTATACTTTTGTGTGTACCACGCCTGTTTTTAATGAATTTTGTACATTATTACAGAGAAGGATTTTCTCTCAGTTGTTTTCGTGCATCTGGTGGAATGGCATGGAGCGGTATCTCTTCCCAGGAGATAACGTCGTCGTCACGCACATAAATCTGAAGATGGGCGCCGGGTCTTAATACATGGCTGGTTGTAAACTCCAGTGATTTTTCTGTGCCGGTGGCGGAATAAGCTTCGATCAGATAAGTGAATTTCCAGGGGGGCGGCCATTATCGATGGGATGATCTGTTGATATTTTTACGTAATATGGCTCACTCCCGATACGTTTCGCCATTCTGATAAGGCTGCCCGCATTAAATATAATGGCGATAATAGTAACGATGATTATTATTTGTAAAGACCGTTTCGCTATTTTCTGCATGTTATTTTTCTCCATAAAATAGTTATGGTGAAAGGCAAGTTTATATGTGGTTGAATATCAGGTAAACCCTGCGGTTGCTTACGTGCTGTTTTGTGAACAGCACCAATATTATGCGCTTTATCTGAAAGATGGTATTACAGCTGATTCCTCTCCGCTGAATCTGCAACATTTCCGGCATGTTATTCCAGTGGATCAGGTTGAAACTATTTCTTTGTTCGATACAAGTATATATCCTTCTTTTGATGAGTGTACTTGCAGGAAGCCCTCATAGCGATAGTATCGTGAAGCATATTTACTTAGAGCCGCGACACCCTGGTGTAAAACTTGTTTTTGTAGCAGGGTGTCGGCCTGTTATCATCAGTGCGCATCAGTGGAAAACTGCCAGTGTCAGTTCACCGATGAGAGAAACGGGCGGAAGATTGTCACTGTCAGCACGGGGATGATAATAACATTCAGTACAATAATGAGCCCGTTGATGGTCTGTATGACGTAACATGCCCACAGAGGGTAATGGGGTTCTTCCAGACGGAGGTAATTGAGAAATACAAACCAGAAGGCGCAAAAAAATAACCAGCCCAGAAGTAGGGGCTGAAACAGATGTTCAGGCGTATTCTCTCCTTTTGAATGGGCATGCAGATAAACAGCCCCGGAACAATATCAAAGCGATCAGGTTAAGTTGCATATGCTGTTTTCTTCAGAGAACGTACTGGTCAGAAAGCAGGGCTGCGTATCAGTTCCCGCAGGAAAACGGGCAGTGTGATGATAAAAAAAACGGCGATGCATTGCATGATGGTCCATACCCAGGGCGGAAAACGGAGTTCTGCAACTTTGATGAAGCAGTAAAACAGGAGCCAGAAGGCAAGTGCGCCAGCATATATCTTCAGTGTAAGCTCAGTCATTATTCCGCCTTTATTGATGTTACAAATGAGAACAGCGTAATTTCTGAGCGTTGTTCCCGACAGCGTTAATTCATTCACGTCACGATGAAATTATTCGCCAGTGCAAATTCCGTTTTTTGCCAGCCCGGATGTCGGTGCAAATGTGTGAGTTTGCCAGCCAACACCATCAGAATCCTTGCTCAGCGCCGGAAAATCTTCCGGTGTTCAGCCATGCTGCTTTTCCCGTGAAAATTTTCAGTTCTGCAAACAGAGTTTATTGCTGATCTGTTTCCCAGCCTTACGCATCCTGTACGTACCGTTTAACTCTGAAGGAGGTGCGTATGCGTTCTTTTCCGGCATCAGCCTGTCGTGTCGGCCGTCGGGCCGGTGCCGCGGGGATGCTGTTTCTTTTCACCCTTGCCATACCCGTTCAGGCGGCTGAACAGGATGAACTGGCCACCGCCATGCGCCAGCTTGATCAGGTGCAGGCGGCGCTGGAACGGGCCCGGGTGGCTGCAGTTCAGTCCGGTTCGTCTGAGCCATCCCGTTACTTCTTTGATTATCCCCGGGCACGTGCCGATCTGGAGACCATCCGTGATGGCATTGACCGCTATCTCACGCCCTCCCGGGCCCAGCCCCGCACAACGTCAGCCGTGAACGGTCATTACCGGCGGGAGCGTCCCTGATGGGCATGTCTGCCGCGCAGTCCTCCGCCTTTAAAGCGGCTTCCGGGGAAATGGATATCAGCGTGCTGCATCTGCTGTCACTCGGGCTGCTCCTGGCTGTGCTGTTTCTCTGGGCGGCCTGGGCGCTGCTGGATGTCTGGGCGGGCTGGAGTAATGAGAAAGTCCGCAGCGCAATGCTGGGGCGCTTTTTTATCCGGCTGGCTCTCCTGCTGGTTCTCAGTATCTGGATGTTTGCCAGCTGAGGTGATTTGTTATCTGAATCATGATTACGAGGATTTTGTGTTTATGAAGTGGTGTTTTCGTTTTCTGAAACGTCTTGTTTCTCTGCCGCACACAATGCTGTTACGCCTGTGGCAGGCCGTGTTCTCACTGTGTTTGCTGCTCTGGATGAGTATGCAACCGGCGCTGGCTGATCTGCCTCAGATGGAGCCGCCGTCATCGGGAGGTGGCAGCGGGCTGTTCGGGCAGATTAAAGGCTATTCCCAGGACGGTGTGGTGCTGGGTGGTCTGATTATCTCCGCCATTGGGTTTATTGTCGTGGCGAATGCCGCGATTTCCACGTTTGCGGAAGTGCAGGATGGCAAAAAAGGCTGGACGCAGTTTGGTGCCATTGTGGTGGTGGGGGTGATCCTGCTGGTTGCGGTGATCTGGCTGCTGACCAAATCGGCGTCCATCATTCTGTAAGGAACGCCGCCCATGCAGACCATTCATTTTTTACCCGATCGCCTTAACGTGGAGCCGGCTGTGTTCCGGGGCTTCACCACGCCGGAGCTGGGGCTGGCTGCACTGAGCGGTGCCGGTCTCGGCCTGCTCTGGCCGTTACCGCTGCTTCCGCTGACCGGCTGGGTGATTATCCCGACAGGAATGATGGTCACGCCGCTGTTACTGGTCTGGTTCGGCGGAAGCTGGATCACCCGGATGAAGCGTGGCAAGCCGGATAACTGGCTCTGGCAGCGGCTGGAGGAGAAAAAGTGTCGTGCCGGTATGGGGCGTTCATCGCTGATTATAGTGGCGCAGGGCTGGTCCCTGCGCCGTACCCGGCCGGTAAGGAGAGTATCATGAGTCGTTTTCGTCACGCCCTTCAGGACAGGGACCAGCATATCCGCAGCCTGCGCATTATCAGTGCCGTGCTGGCAGGATTTCTGTTACTGGCCTGTATTGGCTGGATGACTGCCCCCAGTCGCCTGACCATTCATAATCCGCCGGATTTGCGTTCCGGCAGTACCCGTCCGTGGTGGGAAGTGCCCCCGTCGACGGTCTACTCCTTCGCCTTTTATATCTTCCAGCAGTTAAATGCCTGGCCGAAGAACGGTGAGGTGGATTACCCGGCGAAAATTCATGCCCTGTCGGCCTATCTGACGCCGTCGTGTCGTGAACTGATGGAGGGAGATGCCCGCCGCCGTAAGGATGCAGGGGAACTGCTCGACCGCGTGCGTGTGGTGTATGAAATCCCTGAGCACGGGTACGGTGGTCGCTACAACAAAAATCCGGTGACCGTACAGGGCCGGGATAACTGGCTGGTACGTCTGGACCTGGTGGCGGATGAGTATTTTCATGCCGAGCCGGTCAAACGTGCGCTGGTGCGTTATCCCCTGAAAGTGGTGCGTTGGGAGGGGGACCCGGAACATAACCCCTTCGGGCTGGCACTTGACTGCTACAGCGGTACACCACAACGGCTGGAAGCCGCGCCGGTGGCTTCAGGCCCGGGAGGTGCGCAGTGATGGTAGCTACCGTTCGTCATTTCCTCCGGAATAGCCTGACGGCGCTTCCGTTACTGATATCTCCGTTTGTGCTGCATGCTGACGAACTGATGAAGTGGGAGCGTATTCCGTTATCCGTACCCCTGAAGGTGGGGCAGGAGCGGGTGATTTTTGCGGACAAAAATGTGCGGGTGGGATTCCCGCCGGCACTGAACGGTAAGCTGCGGGTACAGAGTACCGGTGGTGCCGTGTACCTGAAGGCGGACAGTGCCTTTCCGCAGACACGACTGCAGTTGCAGGATGTGGAGACCGGGGAAATGATTCTGCTCGATGTCACCGCCGGTGAACAGGGACCTTCTGAGCCGGTACGTATTGTGTATGACGGTGAGGTCAGCATGGTCAGTCAGGCGACTGACCTGATGAAACCGGCGCCCTCATCCGGCAAAACCTCCGCCGGTCAGTCGCGGGCACCGGGACAGGATGATGGTACGCAGGCCCGTCGTCAGCCGGTTCGTTACAGCGCGCCCCTGCCAGTGCTGCTGACCCGTTACGCCGCCCAGTCCCTGTATGCCCCGCTCAGGACTCTGGAGGCGGTGCCGGGTGTTCACCCGGTCAGTCATCACCTGCCAGGGCGCATCACCACCCTGTATCCGTCAGAGCCCCTGACCGTCACGCCACTGGCAGCATGGGGCGCCGGCGGGCGTTCGGTGGTGGCGCTGAAGCTCACCAGTACGGTCAGCCGTAAGGTGGTGCTGGACCCCAGGGCTCTGCAGGGAAACTTTGTGACCGCCACCTTCCAGCATCGCTGGCTGGGACCTGCAGGCTCACCGGAGGACACCACAACACTGTATCTGGTGACAGAGGGCAGACCGGACAGGGCGTTTATCGCAGAGCCAGTCCGCCGTAAAGTCACCACAGCCCGTAAGACAGGGGGCAGCGCCCGTGGGGAGGTGAATCGTGCAGATTAAATCCAACACGCTGGTCAAATTTGTGGTGCCCGCTGTGGTGTGGGTGGGGTATTCATCGGGCTTAAAAGCTGTGGTGATTCAGCGCCGTCATCAGACCCGTCAGCACAGCAGACACAGGTCCTGGGGACCTGTCTCAGGAGGAACTGAAGGCGCTGGGTGTTGAGGGCGACACACCGGAAGATACCCTGCGCACGCTTATCGGGCGTCTCAATCAGGTACGTGAACGTCAGCAGACGCTGGACGAACAGAACAGCAGACTGCTGAAGGAGAATGAACAACTGCGCAAACGCGGAACGGATGTGTCCGGTCAGCTGAACGATGCCGTGGCAGGACTGCAGAAAAGTTATGAGGAGAAGCAGCGCCAGCTGCAGAACGAGCAGAACACCCTGATGGCAAAGGTGCAGTCCCTGACGGAACAACTGTCACAACAGGGGCACTCCGGTAAGGCGGATGCGAACAACAGTACCGACAGCGATATTCCCCTCGGGCTGGGGCTTGACGGGCTGAGCGGTTCCCCGGGCAGCGCGGTGTCACAGGGGGCCGATGGCCTGATGTGGGTGACGCCGGCTGACCAGTCACAGCCTGACCCACGGGATGTGGCAGGGGGCAAAAGTGGTCCCCGTTTCCCCACCTCCTTTCTGGATGATAATCCGCTGACCCGTCAGAAGGCGGCGTATGAACAGCAGGTGAAGGGATACAGTAACGAGAAACAACAGGCCACCACACAGGCCGTCTACACCCTGCCGGAGAATGCCACCCTGGTCGGGAGCCGGGCAATGACGGCCCTGCTGGGGCGTGTGCCGGTCAACGGCACGGTGACAGACCCTTATCCGTTCAAGGTGCTTATCGGTAAGGACAACCTGACCGCCAACGGCATTGAACTGCCGGATGTGGAAGGGGCCGTGGTGTCCGGTACCGCCAGTGGTGACTGGACGCTCTCCTGTGTGCGGGGCCAGGTGAACAGTATCACCTTTGTGTTTGCTGACGGGCGGGTTCGCACGCTGCCGGCACCGGATGTGAATGGCACCACCAACAGCAATCAGCAGACGAAGAACGGGAATAACACCGGCGGCATTGGCTGGATTTCGGATGAGGACGGCATTCCGTGTATCAGTGGCACCCGTAAGTCCAATGCTGCTACATACCTGCCCACCATTTTCGGTCTGTCTGCCGCGGGGGCGGCCGGTGAGGCCCTGAGCCAGGGGCAGTACACCACGCAGAATAACGTCAACGGCCTTTCTTCTGCGCTGACCGGCAGTGCCGGGGAGGCGGCACTGGGTAAGGCGATTTCCGGCGGAATGAATGAGACAGCAGAGTGGGTGAAGCAGCGTTACGGGCAGACGTTTGATGCCATTTATGTGCCACCGGGAAAAAGGCTGGCCGTTCACATCACCCGCCAGCTGGCGATTGATTACGAAGACCAGGGCCGTAAGGTGCGTTATGACTTCACCCTGCCGGGAGAGGCGGACGCACAGGGTGGTCTGGACTGAGGGAGCAAACCGTGAAGCATTTTTTTTCTGTAATGACCCTGATTACCGTCACGCTGACACTGTACGGCTGTGCGACATCAAAAGAGGAACTGCTGCCCGCCGGTGACCAGACGATGCTGGAAATCTGGCAGGGGCAGTCTGGCGGCGGAAGCGCCCGTTCTGCTGCGGCAGCCCGTGACACACTGCGGCGTCCGCTGACAGAAACGGAACAGCAGGACGCAGCGCAGACGGACCGCAGTTACAGCCGGACACAGGAGAGTGAAATCAGCCAGCAGTTTCCACGCCTGCCCAACCCGGACATGGTGATGTATGTCTTTCCGCACCTTGCAGAGGGGAACTCACCGGTACCGGGCTACAGCACGGTGTTTTCATTTTACAGCCAGACGCAGTATGCGATGCCCGGTGAACGCACGGCAGCGTTCTGACGGGGCAGATGAGCTGAGTGATGGTGCCGGCGTGATGCCGGCAGTTTATCAACGTATGTTAAGGGCGTAAGTAAGATGGTTTTCCCGCTGTTTAAAAAGAACGTGAAACCGGCAATATCTGCAGAGACGACCGTGTCAGCAGAATGCGCGCAGCATTCAGGAGGCGATGACGCCGGTACTCCCCGTAACCTGACCCGCCCCGGGCGAATGACCCGCCGGGAGGAGGCGAAGATTTACCATGCGGGCCCGTCCATTATTGATTTTCTGCCCTGGGTGGAATACCTGGATGAAGAGCAGTGCCTGCTGCTGGATGACGGGGTGTCTGTCGGGGCGGTGTATGAGGTGACACCGGCAGCCACGGAAGGGCGCACGGCAGAGCGTCTTGAGCAAATCCGTGACACGGTGGAGGATGCCCTGCAGGACAGCTTTGATGAATACGACACCCACCCCTGGGTGGTGCAGTTCTTCTGTCAGGATGAAAATGATGTGGATGCGTATCTTGACCATCTGAAGGGGTATGTTAAGCCCCATGCGCAGCGCACGGCTTTTACAGAGGCCTGGCTGGGTGAGATGGAACGGCATCTGCGGGGAATTGCCCGCCCGGAAGGGCTTTTCACGGACACGCTGGTGACCGGTCAGCCCTGGCGTGGTCAGCAGCGACGGACCCGGATGGTGGTGTACCGCCGTATCGGGAAAAACAGCCATGACCCGATGCCGCCGGTGGCGATGCTGAACCAGGTGTGTGAACGCGTGGTGGGGGCGCTGGGCGGGGCGGGGGTGCGCTGTACCCGTATGAACGGTCTGCAGGTGCATGGCTGGCTGCTCAGACTGTTCAATCCCCGACCAGAGTGGGTGGACAGGGACACACTGTACCGTCTGGCCACTCGCGCGGCACCGCAGGAGACCCCGGAGGGTATGATGCCGGTGATGACCGACTTTGCGGAAAGTCTCTGGTTCACGCCGCCGGTGTCGGATCCGGAAAACGGTGTGTGGTGGCTGGACGGACTTCCGCATGCCGCCGTGGTGGTGGAGAAACTGCGTACGCCTCCGGCGCCGGGGACGCTGACCGGTGAGAAGGCCCGGGGCGAAAAGACGGTGAATGCCCTGATGGATACGTTCCCTGAAGGTACCCTGTTGTGCATGACCATTGTGGTACAGCCGCAGGACACACTCGAGGAGCGTTTTACCCGTCTGTCAAAAAATGCGGTCGGGGAAAACACAGAGTCCATTCGTGCCCGTCAGGATGTGGCCACCGTGAAGGAATATCTGGGGAACCGCCACAAACTTTACCGGGCGGGGATCAGTTTTCTGTTACGGGCAGAGGATATGGACAGCCTGAAGCGTAAGCGGGTGGCTCTGACCACGGCACTGCTGGGCGCCGGCCTGCAGCCGGTACGTCCGGAGTTTGATGTGGGGCCACTGAACAGCTGGCTGCGTGCGCTGCCCATGTGTTTTGACCCGGATACGGACAGGAAGCAGTGGTACACGCGTCTGATGTGGGTGCAGCATCTGGCGGGGCTCCTGCCGGTGACCGGGCGGGAAACAGGCACCGGTCATCCCGGATTCAGTTTCTTTAACCGGGGGGGGGATGTGCTGACATTTGATCCGCTGAATAAACTGGATCGCACCCAGAATGCGCACCTGCTGCTGTTCGGTCCGACCGGCGCCGGGAAATCCGCCACGCTGTGCTCCTCGCTGTCGCAGATCATGGCCGTACATCGCCCCCGTCTTTTTATTGCTGAGGCTGGTAACTCGTTCGGGCTGCTTGCTGATTATTTTGAGAGCCTCGGGCTGAGCGTCAACAAAATCAGCGTGAAACCGGGCACCGGTGTCAGCCTGCCGCCGTTTGCGGACGCGCATCACCTGGTGGCACAGGGACAGACCCTGCAGGATGTGGATGAACAGACACTGCCGGATATTGATGATGACACGCAGGACGAGAATGAGGAGCAGCGCGATATCCTGGGAGAAATGGAGATTTCTGCCCGCATGATGATCACCGGGGGGGATCCGAAGGAAGAGGCGGCACTCAAACGGGCGGACAGGGCGATGATCCGCGAAGCCCTGCTGATGGCCACGCACACCACATACCGGGAGGGACGCCAGATGCTGCCGGCGGATTTGCAGTCGGCACTGTGGGAAATCTCCCGGGACAGTCAGCGAAATGAACTCCGGCGGACGAAAGCGGCAGAGATGGCGGAAGCGCTGGGGATGTTCACCCAGCCGGGCAGTTTTGAGGCAGAGCTGTTTAACCGTGAGGGGGCGTTGTGGCCGGAGGCGGATGTGACGCTGATTGATCTGGGGCATCTGGCCCGTGAGGGGTATGAAGCCCAGATGGCGCTGACCATGGTGTCGATGACCAACATGATTAACAACATCGCGGAGCGTGACCAGTATCTGGGGCGGGATATTCTGTTTGCGGTGGATGAGGCACACATTGTGACGGTGAATCCGTTGCTGTCCCCGTACATGACAAGGTGGTGAAAATGTGGCGCAAGCTGGGTGCCTGGCTGTGGCTGGCCACGCAGAACCTGAAGGACTATCCGGATGTCGCCGAGAAGATGCTGAATATGGCCGAGTGGTGGGTGTGTCTGACCATGCCGCCGGAGGAGGTGAATAACATTGCCCGCTTTAAGGCCCTGACAGAGGAGCAGAAAGCGGTGCTGCTGTCAGCCGGCAAACTGTCGGGGTGTTACACGGAAGGGGTGGTGCTGGCGAAGAAAGTGGAGGCGCTGTTCCGGTGGTGCCCCCGAGTATTTACCTCGCGCTGGGGATGACGGAGAAGGAGGAGAAGGCGGAGCGTCGGGCGTTAATGAAAGCGCATCAGTGCAGCGAACTGGAAGCCGCATTTCATGTGGCCCGGAAGCTGGACAGGCTGCGTGGGCTGACTGACGGGGAGTAAGACGATGCTGTGTCTGAAATATCCGGAGCCGGAAGAGGTTTCACAGGTGCACCCTGCCGGAAGTGTGTTTGTGCTGCCGCCACAGGGGCAGCCCGGTGCCAGCCGTGCCACCCGGGATAATCTTGAGCGTCTGCGCGGACATCTGCAGAAGCTGCTGGGGCCGGTGACGCGTATCTGTTGTCAGCCTCAGCGTGTGGGAGTGAACAGCAGCGTGGCGGTGGCACTGGAAGGGCGGTCGGGTCAGAAGGTGCATCTTCTGTTGACGGTAAGTGGTCATGAGGGCTGGCCGTCGGAGGAGGAGTATGCACATCCCCGCTGGTATATCCCGGTGACCGATGCTGCTGATTTGTGTTATCTGCTGCTGTGGCTGGCTGAGTTAAAGTGAGGGGATATGTGCACTGATTTTAATGCTGCTCCGGTGCCCGCACTGACCGGGGTGACAGTGATATATGGCGTATTTCAGATTAAATAAAGAGGGATGAAGTATGAACTCTGGTTATGATTTACCGGGAGGGCTGGGGCCGGTAAGGGAACGGATAATTGATGACCCATGGTTTTTTCTGTCTGTCGCACTGATTCTGTTGGTCGTGGTATATGTCGTGTCGTTGGGGCTTAAAGAAGTTATTTTCAGTATCAGAAAGGGGAAAGGAAAGAGAAAAACACTCAGGGAGGCATCGCGTTCGCGGGGCACGACTGATGAAAAAGTCTGAAAAATAAATCAGAGTATTACAGATGATGGATGACTTTCGTTATTATGAACGGGCAGACACTTATTGTTATGCAATCTACTCTTATTACCAGCATTATTTCCATCGTTTTCCGCACTCCGGTGCGGTTTTTTTATTTCCGAAACTGACCGACGGGAAAAATCCGAAAAATTTTTCAGGAGTTGAAATCAGCAGAAGGCTACGGGCAGAATTTTCAGGGTAAAGTTGTTTCATTGTTTTTTTATTGCTCTGGACGGTTCGCCCGCAGGAGACGCGGGCTTTTTTTAGTCTGTCTTCGCATGAGCCATTGCTGCTCCGCTGACTTTTTTTCGCGCTTACGTCACTGGTGATGGCTCAGTCGAAGATATACTGGTTACAGAGATGAAGTATGGCTGTGCGTTACAGAATTACGGCAACGATAATGAAGCCCGGTAATCTGCCGGTGCTCTGGACCCGTTATTCAGACCACCGGATGACCCGGACAGAGTGTGAGAAAATGTTTTCCATTCCGAAAGAGCCCGGTCGCTCTTTTGGCGATAAAGTTCGGGTGGAAGACTTTCGTTGTGTGGCGGTTGAGAACGAAAAAGTCTGAAAATATCACGTTGCAATAAAAATGAAGGTTATATGGTGATAACATTCTGTCTCTGTCAGGTGAATGTTTCATCATGATATTAAACACGAATGATGGCTTACTTACATTGAGATATCAGATTTCCGGGCATGATTGCCCGTTTTTTTATTTTATATACCCGCAGCTCTGCCTGTATTCCGGAACAGGCAGAGCGGATATAACGACCGGAATACGTCAGGGATTTGTCATCATCAACTGACGCACCACTTCGGCAAATTCCTTTCCGTAGCCTTCTGTGGAGCCGTCTTTAATACCGTTGTTTTTAATCTGGTACTTACCGTTGACATAAAAAGCCGGCGTTCCGGTAAGACCAAATTCCTCAGCAGCCTGTTCCTGGCGGGCGGTCATCGTTTTTACCATAAAGCTGTTTCTGGCGGCATCAAATTCACCGGCATCCACGCCGGCCTGAATGAATACCGCCCTGATATCGTCTTCGCTTTTTACCGAGCGCTCTTTCAGAACGGCTTCAAACAGGGGGCCTTCCACTTTGTCTTCCACACCCAGTGCCCTGGCAATGGACCAGGCTTCAGTGAGCTGTTTTCCCATCGCCCCC
Organism: Escherichia sp. E4742; assembly: GCF_005843885.1. Lineage (NCBI taxonomy): Bacteria > Pseudomonadati > Pseudomonadota > Gammaproteobacteria > Enterobacterales > Enterobacteriaceae > Escherichia > Escherichia sp. E4742. The sequence continues at coordinate 2,687,354 of NZ_CP040443.1, forward strand.
ATAAAACTGGCATGGTATTTTTCAACTTTCCCCCCTTCAGGCAGAATGTTTTCAATATTTTTACTGACCTGGTAAGGGCTGTAGAAGCTGCTGCAGGCGGGGCAGTAGAATGAGAAAAATTCCACGACTGGTGGTGCATCTTTTACCGGGTTATCCAGTTTTGTGTACTGTTTGCCTTCAGTGACGGTAACAGCCGCCTGTCCGGGCAGGCTGGCAGCGAAGAATAAGGATAAAGCCAGAAGGGCGCGGGTTGTTAATTTCGCAGGTATCAGTGTCATGTTTACGGATTATACAAATCAGACATTATAAACAATGGCGGCGGGTCTGACCGGTGGTCTGCACGCAGATAAACGGTATCCTGCCGCCTCCTTATCAGCCACCTGATGATACAGATGACAGCAGGTTATAATACATCAAAGTTATAATGTAAGCGGGTTATTTGTCTGAAACAGAGAGGCAGAATACCCGGTGAACTTTGGGATAAGGCGTTATCACAGGGGATGTCAGCTTCATGAGGTTAAAAGAGACGTGATAACGCCTTATCCGAAAAGAAGAGAGTGTTCCCTCAGGTATCAGATTTCCAGGTCGTCAAAAAGAGGGAACACTCTCAGTTTTTCAGGTGGCATACCCGAAACCTATTCTGATATCTGGCGGACTGACAGGCAATAATAAAATGGTGGAAAAATTCCTGGTTTGATGTCGTTAATTTTCAGTTTCCGGTTTTGAATTTATTGATGACCTTCCCGGTGGTTCTGCGCACGCTGTCAGGTATGTATTGTCTGACGGAGTCATTCCATGTACCGGAAGCTGTTGTATTCCTTTCTTACCCTGCCGGTGATATCAGTTGCCGGCACTACCGTTTATACCGACTCGGCACATCTGCCGGTTAATCCGCCCCCTGATGTACAGGTTGTGTTGCTCGACGGGCCACAGCAACTGCAGGATGCTTTTTTTGGTCCGTTGCCGGCTGACCCTGAAGCCGCTGAGGCAGCTGTTCGTGAACACATGCAGTCTCCTGAATGGCAGTCTGCACAGGCTGACCTTGCAGAACGTTATCGCCATGTGACCCACGCCTGGTCGCTGGGGCTTAAAAAATACCCGGCGGTGGTGTTCGATGACCGGGAAGTGGTGTACGGCACCACCGATGTGGCACGGGCTGAACGACTCCGGAGTCAGGGAGGTCAGCCATGACGGGTCTGCGAACACGACGTTATGCCGGTGCTCTGCTGCTGTGTACGGCGACCGTCTCTGTGGCTGACGCTTCCCTGAATACGGCACAGATAGTGGCCGGTGCTGTCTCTCAGAGCTGCATCAGCTGGCGGGTCAGCGGTATCTGTTACTGGCTGCACTGCTCCTGGTCGGGGTGTCGGGTCAGAACATCCGTGAGGGTCTCACATTTTATCCCTGAAGCAGTGGTGTCCACCTATACCGCACCGGGCGGTAATCCCTGGCGGGAAATGGCTCTGGTCAGTCAGGCATCCGGCGGTGTGGAGAACACCATCAGTAGCGGGATTGCCGGGCTGTCTGCTGGCGGGGGAAACCCGGCAGATATGAAATCGCCGGGGCAGCGTAAATCTGCCATCCGTTTCAAATACGCGGATGCGCTGGGGCATCCGGCCACGTTGCTTATCGGGGGCAGCATTCCCGGGTATTCGTGTGAGTCTGCTGCCACGCCACTGAGGCCTTATTTTCTCAGCACGCTGGACAGCCTTGCCTGGCGTACCGGCATGCCTGAATCCCTGTATCCCGAAGCCATGATACCCGGCAGACGGGAGCTGGGGAGTCAGCGTAATGCAGGCATGTGGGGAAATATCTACCCCCGTTCCGGTTTTGTCAGCCAGACCGATGATGACAAAGCGGCAGCCCTGGTTGCCCAGCGGGTGGCGGATATCATCACACGCACAGGAGAACCTCACGTCTATCAGTCGCTGAAAGGCCGAAAAAAGGATGGCTACTGGCCACCGGATGCGGTGGAAGAAAACACCGGCACCCGTAATCACAAGTGGCAGCGCCTGACCCCTTCAGTTTCTTCATCCTGTGCCGTATTCCCGGATGGCAGTCATGCCGCGCCGGAGGACGGTAATGCCGCGTTTGCCCTGTGGCGTCCCTACAGTTGCTGCAAAAAGCGGGGCCAGAAATTCCTGGGCAGTACGAATTTTTAGAGGAAAGCAAATCATGAAGCATAAACCACAACTGACAAACGTCGTGGCACTGGCTGTCATGCTGGCCTGCAGCTCTGTGGCCAGTGCGGCGGAGAATGAACGCAGTACGTTCGGTCTCTCCCTGCCACAGGTGAATGACAGTGCCATTGGGTACGGGAAATCCATTGATGGTGCCATTTCGGACAAACTGTTTTACACCCTGGGAGGTGGGTCAGTGATATCTCAGCCGGCGACCCGGAGCAACATGAAGAAGCTCGGGGTGGATATTGGCTGGAGCAGCAACCTGATGTGCGGCAACTTTGACCTGAAAACCACGGTGGGTAATCAGCTGAACGGGGTGACGGACGGTTTTAAAAACCTGATGGGGGATGTGATACAGGGGGCAACGGGCGCGGTGGCCAGCCTGCCGGCGATGGTTATCCAGCGGGCTAATCCGGGGTTGTATGACGCCCTGACTAACGGGGTGTTACAGGCAAATGTGGCGTTCGACAAGGCACAGTTGAACTGCCAGAACATGGCGAAGCGCATGATGGAGTTCTCGGACAGCAGCAAGTGGACACAGGCTGCGGTTATGGAGGAGTACAAGTCACTGGTCAACAGTGGTGAAGCGGATGCCATTCGTATTGATCATCAGGCGCAGAATTTTAAAGGAAATTCAGGACGTAGCTGGATTGGTGGTCAGAAACGGGGAGGTGCAGGGCAACCAGCTATCCGTCCCACACATGATCTGGCAGCAGCGGGTTTTAACATGATGAATAACCTGCCGGTTACCAGTACATCAATGGTCGGGAGTACCAGTTGTACCGGAAGTGTGTGCAGTAAGTTCAGTAATGCTGAAGAGGCGGCAAAGGCGGTGGTGAAAGTGCTGGGTGATCGCACTATGCGAACCTGTAGTAAAGCAAATGAATGCACCAGTGGTGGTGAAGAGCAGCAGTCTGGTGCGATCGCCGGAACCGGATTCACGCCGATGCTGGAAGAAGCGGTGAAAGTGAATACGGAGCAACTGGTAAAGCTGGTTAATGGTACTGAAAAACCGACAGCAGCAAATCTGGCTAAACTCCGGTCAGGCAGTCTGACAGTAACGGCCGGAGTGATTAAGGCGCTACAACGGGATCCGGATAATGCTGCACTGACCGGACGTCTGGCCGGCGAACTGGCAATGGCAGATACGGTGGAGACGGCGCTATTGATGCGCAGAATGATCGTGACGGGAATGTCTGAACCGAATGCGATGTTACAGGATGATGCGTTGGCAGAGGGAGAGCGTCGTATTGAAGCGCTGGATCGGGAGATTGCTGCGCTGAGAAACGAGATGGAGCTGAAGCGTGAACTGGCCCGCAACAGCGTGCTGACCATTATTGAACGTGAGAATCAGCGAGTTGGCGTTAACCCGCAGACGGAAAGTGCAGACAGCTCTGATACCCGAATTAATCAACTGGAGCAGGGAACAGGTGAAGATGAATAAACGTAACGCCCGTCAGCGTCTGAAAGCGGTGCTGCTCACAGGCGGTATCCTGCTGGCATTTATGGTGGTGGCGCTGTTCATTGCGGATATGGCCATTCGTCATCCGGAAGGAACTGCCGCATTCAGTACGTGGATGCGGGCTCACCGTTCTGGCTGGCTGCTCTGGCGTCTGTGCATTTATATCCTGCTGGGCTGGGGTATCTGGCGTATCGCGCATGCACCGGGATTCCGGGCGGAATACCGCCAGCCACTGATACGTATCTGTTGCGCCAGTGTGGCGTTTATTCTGGTCTGTGAATACGCGCTGCTGAAGGCGCAGGGAGGCTGATGATGACAACAAACAGCTATCTTGAATATTTTCTGACCCTGCTGGGCTGGCTGATTAATAATGGCCTGTGGGATGTGCTGCTGGGAACCGGGCTGTTTGCACTGCCGCTGGTATTTAAGGTTATTGGGATCTGGCTGCGGGTCAGGGAAGAAGGGGAGGATGAGGGGAATAAGGGACTGCTCTCGCTGCCCCGTATTGAACATGCGCTGTACATGGGATTCTTTGTGATTATCAGTTGCTGTGTGCCGCTGGTCAATGTCAGTCTGGGGACTGTTGAGTATGACGGCAACCGGGCGAAGCAGTGTGGGACATGGACGCCGAAGGCGCCGGATAAGACCGGGTATGCAGGCGTGATTTCCAGCATGGACGGTAAAACGGCGCAGATCCCGCTGTGGTGGCTGATGGTGCACAAACTTTCAAAAGGGGTGACTCAGGCCGCCGTGGCATCCATTCCCTGTTCGCCTGATATGCGACAGATGCGTTTTGAGGTTCAGCATACCCGAATCAACAATAAGGCGCTGATTGAAGAACTGCAGGATTTCACCAATGACTGCTACTCACTGGCGCTGTACAGCTGGAAGCACCAGGATCAGGGAATGACAACGGATAAAAATACGCTGCGGGATATTGAGTGGATTGGCAGCAGGACATTCCAGTCGCGTTATTACAATGCGCTGCAGTCGAAGATGCCGAGAAGTGCATTCCCGTGGAATGAGGCCAGGGACAGCGGGCGACCAAACACAGGTCGTGGTGGTTACCCGACCTGTAATGAGTGGTGGAATGAGGCGGATGTCGGGCTGAAAAGTCGGGTGATGAAGCAGGCTGACCCCGGTATGTGGCTGCGTCTGTCAGCGACGATGAAAATGATCGGGAATACAGGCAAGGAGTATGAAGAAGCGGTGATACGCCGTCTGGTCAGTCCGGTGAATATGACAGTGTCACATGGTGGCAGAGCCTATGCTGGTTATGGCGGGAATGCGGATTTGTCGCTGGATAACGCGGTGACCCGCGTGTTCTCAACGGGGGGCATGGCGCTGGGGAGTCTGGCGGCGTTTCCGGCCCTGGATGCGATGCGACAGGCATTACCCATGGTACAGGGGATCCTGTTGATGGCTATTTACGTGATGTTACCGCTGATTCTGGCGTTTGCGGCGTACGAGATAAAGACGGTGATTACACTGACGTTTGTGATTTTTGCGACTAATTTCCTGACGTTCTGGTGGGAGCTGGCACGATGGCTGGATTCATGGATGTTTACAGCGCTGTACAGTTCGGGAACGCACAGTCGCTTCAATATGGCAGGGTTTCAGAATACCTCGGATGACCTGATTATGAATCTGGTGATGGGCAGTATGTTCCTGATTCTGCCAGCGGTCTGGATGGGGGCATTATCCTGGGCCGGGGTACAGATTGGGGGAGGGATAGCTCAAAGTATGGGAGATGGCACCAGACAAGCTCAAAATACCGGAGGCAGTGCAGTGGATATATTGCAAAAGGCTGGAATGCGAGGGATGTCGGGTGGAGGGGCATCAAACCAACAGGTAATGGAACGTCAACAGCCTAAAAGTAACAAATGAGCAACTAGGAAATCAGGGATTACATCCTGATTTCCTGTAATCTTGGTTAGTCTTTATCAATTCTAACGCCATTACCATCATAAACTCCCCACCCCATAGGGCCATGATCGAGATTAGGGCCCTTATATTTAAAATTAATATCGCATTTATTAAGGCTATATTCTTCGTCAAAGCAATCATGTGGCGTATTAACTCCACTACCTATGCATTGAAAAATGTATGCAACAGCCCATGTAAACGCCAGACACCCGAGAACTGCCGTGATACTGAAGAGTGCACAAACCACAATTCCGGTTAATCCAATAGCCAGCGGGAGCCGTCCAGTCCAGGTTGGCAGATGTCTTTTTCTGGCCGCATGAACCCAGAAGTTGTCCCACTGACGAAGCGTTCTTACGAGTCGTTTCCACTGAATGGCAAACCGTTGTCCTCTGAGATAAGCGGCTTTGTTAGTCGTTTTCATAAGAAAAACTCCTAATTTTCAGTCCTATGTGATGAATTTAATGTTCAAACTATAAGCCATTTTTGTATAAATATAGGTGAAAAACCATACAGAATCTACCGATAAATGTCTCAAAAGGAGGTGTAAATGTTGAGTAAAAAATTGTTATTGGTTTGTGTTTCATGCCTGGCGTTAACTGCCTGTTCTGTTGATGAAATTGCTTCGGTTAACAAGCAAATTAGTGATGGTGCTTTTGCTTTAACGGGGGCATTGCGTGGAAACTCATCGTCTACGGATTCAAATGGAATGCCATTTTTAGCTCAGGCGCAAAAACCAGCGACAAAATCCAGTACACAGGAATATTCTGTGCCCGTTGATATTGATACTGCAGCTGCGCGTCTGAAGCGATATTATCAGTTTGTATCAAATGATGAAGTTGATGCTATTCGTAAAAAAGACAGAAATGGTAGTTGGGTCGCTGGCGCAATTACAGATGCGAATCAGGAATGGGAGGCTATGCCGGGAAGTTATTATAAAATGGGGAATGACTGGAATGAATACGATCATCTGACTATTGAGTTGGAAAAAAATGGAGCAGGGAGTAAATTATACATTACATTTAAATCCCCATCGGACAAACGACTGAATAGTGAAGAGCTTAAGAAATTAATGTTAAATATTAAAGGTGTTGCTGAAGGTACAATCAGGTAATTATGGTGGGATTGTGTTGAGGAAAATTCTTTTCGCTTTATTAATTATAGTGGTGGCTGTTTTATCGTTCGATTTCGGCCGAAGCTGGGAATTGTCCAAAACAGCGGAGTATTGTTCTTCAATTGGCAAAAAATTATCTGATGCTGGTCCTGCATATTGTGTCAGTAGGTGAATTTTATGATGAGAATGGAGGTGGTCCTCCATTCTCTGATATATAGACTAAAAGTCTTTTATTCGATATAAATCCTGACGGCACTGAAAACAATAATGAACTCGTCTTCCTTGCTTATTGTTCCACAGATAACTTTTTATCTGGTTAGAGCCACAGTAATAACACTTTATTCCATTTTTTGTTTTCGTATCTGGGTGAATGCGCCAGTATTCCTCCAGTGTAGGATAATTTTCAATCCATGGCTTGTCATCAATTCGTATAAATACATACCACAAAAACCATAAGAAAGGCAGAGATAAAATATATGAATAATGTATATTGAATAGAATAATCATAGTAATGAGCGCTATTATTCCCCATCCCCATAGCGGAAGTTTTTTTAATGTTTTCCCAAAACGGTACGCCTTTTCTTCCATTAGATGTACTTTGTCATTCTTCTCCATGAGCAATGCCTTTTTAATTATAGAACATAATTCAAATTATAGAGTTTGTGTGTGTAATGGGAAGTCTTGACATATAAACCCCCGCCTTGCTAGTCTTTCCCCGCTGTAATTGTCGCTATGCGACCACCAATGTTCCGTATAGCCTGTGAGGAACGCCTTCGGGTGGCTAGTTAAACACCTCCTGAACCTGAAAGGACGGTGCATTCCACGTGAATGAGGTAAATCTGCGCGCTCTTGAGAGCAGAATGTCGTCACAAAAAGCGCATTATGACGCGACGATGAGGGCTTTTTTTACTTCCATCCAGTACCGCTACGATCGGTCTGTAGTCATCCGCAAAACTGCGGATTGGCGTCTTTAATCTGTTCGGGCATTCGCCCCGGGCTTCTTACGACTGTACGCACGACATAAGGCCATCTGAAATCTGGCCGCTTGCGTGCGTATGTGGAGTTTGAAGCTGCGCGGCGTCACTTGTGTGCGACCGAAGGGAACACCAAGTGACGCCGCGAAAAAACGTCCTGAAAGCCGCGTCATTTACGGCCTGACAGAAGATCGTCGCTCGTGATCAGCTTTTTGTTGAAAATTTCGGCGATTTTAGGTCCGTTTTCTGTGACGTATTCACGTCCTTTCCGGAGCGTCCGTTTTCACGGACGGCCGCCCCGGACGACTGTCTTAACTTCGTTAATACATAAAGATATGTATCAACCATCTGATATTAAGAGGAAAAATGTAAATTCGTTCTGATGTCTGGAGGCGTCAGCGCTGGCTGACGGGGAGTAAAACATCGCCCTGGTGCACAGGTAGCGAACTCCTGTAAAAACTCAACACGTGCACGCTCTGCTACATAGACATCATACGAGCCAGGAAGGCGAGCAACCGCGTTACAGAGCCGTCCGAAACGACGTAAAACTAACAATATCAATGTATTAGTCTGTTTATCCGGGAAGACTGTTTGTGCAGTTGTTCAGTATAAGCGGATGGATTTCTGTATCCGTATGTCACCAGGAGAAGCATGTATGAGCAGAAAATCGCAGCGTTCCAGAGTTGAGATGTTTCGCAAGGATTTCATTACTCTTGCCCGGGAGTGTGGCGGCAGTTATGCGACAAAAGCCGACAGGGTTCGTATTGCAAAATATTTTCTGAATTATTTACGGGAAAACGGAATAAAGCTGCGGGACACCCACAGTATCAATACGAGGCATTTTCAGGGGTATCTTCTGAGCAGAAAAGCGCAGGGGATTTCTCACCGGACTATTCAGAATGAAAGGGCGGTGATGAGAGCTATTTTACAGAAGGACGGTCGTTATAAATTAGCCGCTCCTGATAACCCTTTACTGAGTAATGAGACGCTTGGTCTGACAAATACATGCCGGGATGGAAAAAAAATACCGTTGCCACCGGAGGAATTCCGGAAGGCATTTACAGAGGTGGAAAAAAAGAATCCCGGTGTTGCAGCGGCAATGCAACTTTCTTATGTACTGGGTTTGCGAACGAAGGAAGCAGTCCAGTCATGTAAATCAGTTAAGTCGTGGATGCGGGCTCTGGAATCGGGGCACAATTCTCTGTTGATTGTATTTGGCACAAAAGGTGGGCGCCCCCGGGATACTATTATTACCGATCGTGATGTTGTCAGACAGGCTCTGAGTTATGCTGAGAAAATAATGAATGAACAGAGTGGAAAGCTTATCGATCGCCCGAATATAAAACAAGCAATAGATGTTTATCGCTATCATGTTCGTAAGGCTGGATTAACCGGAGAAAAATCACCTCACAGTATGCGTTACCATTTTTCTCAGGAGGCCAGACGTTTTTATCGAAAAGATGGGGTGAGTGATAAAGAGATATATGCACGGGTTTCTATGGATTTAGGCCATGGGGACGGTCGGGGGCGTTATGTGAAACAGGTTTACTTTAAAAACGGTGATATTCAGGAATAATACAGGAGGATGTGTGATGTATCATATATTGATGGAAATAAAAGCGGTTCGTTATATCAGGGATATTGTACTGGATAGTGAGGATGATTATGTGGATATTATGGTGCATTACCGCTGTAAAACGCCACTGAATGAATCTGATACATGTGCCATGATTTGCCGCTATTTTGAGTCAGTATATTTTGATGATAAAGCTGGCGGTGATTATTTTATTCCAAAAAAACGGTGGTTGAATTGTGGTCGGAAATGGGTGGTGTTCTCAGATGTAAACCGGATCACCGGAGCCTTTCGCTGAAAGTGGATAATACGGTTATTATTCCGGTGATTCCGGAAATTGTTTATGCCCTGAAAAATGGGACATATGATCCAATCTCATCTGATATTACATCATCTGTAAATACATGGTTTGGTGATCTGTTTGATGATAATGGAGATCTGATCATACATAAACAGAATTGCTGATAACGTAATCTTGACAGGATAAACAGAGCAACAGAAAATAAGCATGTTAATTCTGTCACCTTTGGGTGACCACCAATGTTCCGGCAGTCTGTGAGGAACGCCTTCGGGTGGCTGCATTCAACACCTCCTGAGCCTGAAAGGACGGTGCATTCCACGTGAATGGGGCAAATCTGCGCGCTCTTGAGAGCAGAATGTCGTCACAAAAAGCGCATTATGACGCGACGATGAGGGCTTTTTATACTTAATCTGTGCGGGGGGGGGGTCCGCATGGCAGTTATGCACCCTGTCTGATGGCAGTGGCGCATGGCATTTTATCTTCGACTGTGCTGGCGATAAAAGCATCGTGCAGCCCTGCTGTTTTGTCGTTTATTACCCTGTCGGGAACATGCTTCCCGCAGGGCAGATGTGTTCCCGTGATTTTTCTGTATCTGAGGTGAACACATGAATAGTCTGTTAATACTCCTTTACGTTGTTGTATGGCGTGTCTACACCATTCTTCGGGTAATCGCACCAGAGTCAGCGGCCCGTGCGTGGTGTGAGTATCACCTGGAGGGCATGTCGATCCTTCGTTATACGTACCGCACACTGGCAAAGGCGGCAGAAATGCGTGAAGGAGAAGCACCTCTTCCTCCGGAGGGGGTGTCCGGTTATCTTGAAGGCCTCGCACATTATTTGGGTTACAAAAGCGGCGATGAAAAGCTGGAATCAGGATTTCTCCGGCTGTTTCTGTGGCATATATGTGCGAAAGGCCATGCGCTGGGTGCTCTTATAGAAATGGAGGCACGTGTGTGCAGGTACAATCCATGGGAGTACGGCTGGCGCGATGGCTGGACTCAGTGTGTCTATATTGACAGAAATGAATATTTCGAATGAGTTCTACTGAGCTGAAGCGTTAATCCCGTATTGATGTTTCTGTCCCCTGACGGGTATTTTTGTCCGTCGGGGCGAAGACTCCCGTTTCTTTTTACAGGAGTCTTTATGTCAACGTTTATTTTGTGCCCTGAACCGGGCATCTCTTCTTTTTTCCGGCGAATGACGGCTCAGTTGCGGGTATTTTTTTCTCGCAATAACCTGTCATATTACAGTCGCTGGTACACCAATCCGGCCGGCAATCTGAGCGTCCGGGTCTGTATGTTCCGTCGGGGCGGTGTCTGGACACCCTGCCTGTACTACCGGCAGGGAATGCACCGCAACGAGTACACCGGCTGGTATCAGCCGTTGCCGCGTGAGGTCATTTGTCTGAACCGGTTTACCGGGCGGATATCCCGTCGCAGGACCTGGCATGCTGCCTGCCGTATGGCGGAACAACTGACCACCCTGCGTTACCGGTTTGGTCTGCAGGCTGATGAAAGCGTCGTACAGCCCTGCTGATTTATCATTTATTACCCTGTCGGGAACACGCTTCCCACAGGGGTGATGTGTTCCCGTGATTTTTTGTCTCTGAGGTGAACACATGAATAGTCTGTTAATACTCCTTTACGTTGTTGTATGGCGTGTCTGCACCATTCTTCGGGTAATCGTACCCGTGTCGGCTGTCCGTGCGTGGTGTGAGTATCAACTGGAAGGTATGACGATACTTCGTGATGCGTACAGCTCGCTGGCAAAGGCGGCTGGAATGCAGAATGAAGCATTTGAATATCTTAAAGGTATTGCACGTCATCTGGGCTACGAAAGCGGTGGTGACCAACTGAAATCAGGACTTTTCCGGCCGTTTCTGTGGCATATACGTGCGAAAGGCTACAGGCTGGGGGCTGTCATGGAGATGGAGGTATGGAAGACATGGAAGAACGGCTGTAACGATGTCTGTAATCCATGGGAGCGTGGATGGAACGATGGCTGGACTGAATGTCTGAATCAACGTGTAGCCGGCATCCTGAAGCAGGCCTGTGTCGACTTTTCCGGTGCAGACTGAACGGTCTTTCTTTTACTTACTGCACCGTGTGTCTGCGCCGGTGTTTTCCCTGACGGGAGTTTTGTTCCGTCAGGGACAGGACTTCCTGAACAGACGGAGGTCATTATGTATTCACCCTTACTTGTTCATTATTCAGCGTTGCAGACGCAGTCTGCTCTGCTGGCGCATATCAGCCAACTGGAAGGTGAGCTGATGCGGTTACGTGCCTGGCAACGGCTGGGTATTACCCCGGAGCCGGATGATGAGACGGAGCCTTCACTGGTATACGTGCAACTGTGGGATACCGGTGAGGCGCCGGGCTGGCTGCTGTATGACCTGGAGCAGGAGAACATTCCTGCTCCGGGAGTTCAGGCCCGTCAGGCGCTTGACAGTCTGATGGCGCTGGGGCGTGAAATTAATCATGAAATCTGGACTGACAGTATCAGTACCGGAAAGCTGACGGCCGGGGCGGATGCCTGTTTTGCCCGGCACGACATGATGTAGTTCATAACCTGACCCTGACGGGGTGTGCTCTCCGTCAGGAAAGCATTCCCCGTTGTTTATTTTTAATCTGACCATGAGGAATGTTCCATGTCTGAATTATCTTCACGTCCGACCCGTGAGCCGGCGGTATATACCCTTGAGCAGGTTGCCACAATACCGGAAAAGCAGTGGCATGCTTTTGTTCTGGCCGTAACAGAAACCTTCTGGCAGTTGCCGGAGGCGTTACGGCCGCAGAATGCGTATTTCGGCTCCCTGACCCGGGCATCTGAGTTGTTTCCGGTAACGGATACACTGGCGTTTTACAGCCGGTCTGCAGACGGGCTGTGGTCGGTGAATGTCACCATTGAACGGGAGCATCGACAGAACATTCTGGTGCTTAAGGAGCTGAATTTCGGACGCCAGCCGGGGGATTTCTTTGCCCGTACGGTGTTTGTGCTGCTGCACAATCTGTGTCCGGATTGTTTCCGCATTCATTCCACTGCCGGTGGTGCCAGCTGGTCACTGCCGCTGAAATGGATAAAACGATTCCTGGGACATGAGAATTTTTCTGCTCCGGAGTCTGTATTAACCACCCCGGTAAGGGGAGATGCATTTGACCGTTTGCTGCTGCAGTTTTTGTCCGGTCAGGGGCGACAGTTATCCCCGGATGACTGGTCAGCACTGGAAGAGGCTGAATATCAGCTTTACTGGCTGCGTGCACTTACCGGTGGGCACTGACAGAACGCCGTTGTTTCTTTTCATTTACCCGGAATAACGTCATCACGTATTCCGTCATTCATATAACCCGGCAGGGACATATCCCTGTGGGGAGAGTTCCTGCGTTATTCAGGAGAATTGTTATGGGACTCGATATTTACTTTATGGCTCGTGATAACCATCAGAATGGTGCCGTTGTGGAAACACAGGAGCATCAGGAAGTGGGGGCTTTCCGTAAGGTGATGCCGCTTCTGACATGGTTCCTTAATCATACTGATGCTTCAGATGAGCAGCATACTTTCCCGGTAACACGCCGGTCACTGGCTGCATTATTGCGTGACCTCAGTATGCTGACGCCGGGGAACTGCCACAGGCTGTTTCCTTATGTCAGAAACTCGCGTTTACGGGGTGAAGACTATGCTGATGACTACTGGTATGACGTGAATGACGTAAAAGCGTGGGTCAGCGATACGCTGAAGACGTTTGATTTTGAGCGTCGTTCACTGGTGATGCTGGCGTTGTGGTAAGTCCGGCCAGTCTGATTTTCGTTATTAATTTAACCGTACGGTGCATGCTCACCGTACGGGGAGCGTGCATCTTTTTTATGGAGCGTGCTCTTATGAAAACGAAAAAACATACTTCACGTGCCGCGAACAAAGCGCCGGAACGTGACCTGTATCAACTGGTGACCGACAGGATTGTGACGGCCATTGAAAATGGAGTTCCACCCTGGAAACGCCCCTGGCATTCTGCGCGTAACGGCGCGGGAGTGCTGGAGATGATGCCGGTAAACGCCCTGACCAGGAAGCCTTATACGGGAGTGAATGTCCTGCTGTTGTGGCTGACTGCGGATGAAGCCGGATACGCCAGCAATCACTGGCTGACGTACCGTCAGGCGCAACAACTGGGTGGTCATGTCCGTAAGGGGGAAGTGGCCACGCTGGCGGTGATTTACAAAGACTGGAAAAGACAGGCTGTGGATGAGCACGGTAACCGGCTGACGGACCGTAAGGGGGAACCGCTCATGGAAACGGTACCGGTACTGAAAGCGAATCCTCTGTTTAATGTGGGACAGTGCGACGGTTTACCTGAGCATCTGATGGTGAAGGCGGAAGGCAGAGCAGATGTACTGCTGGCTGATACCATCAGTGAGCGGGTGCTGCCGGTACTGAATGGCAGTGGCGTCAGTGTTTCGTCGCTTCCACAGGACAGGGCATTCTACCGGCCTGACACTGACCGTATCGTGATGCCTCTGTCGTCACAGTTTGATTCAGTGGCCGATTACTGGGCCACGCTGCTGCATGAAATGGTACACAGTACTGGTCATGAAAAGCGTCTGCGGCGAACCGGGATAAGCTCTTTTGTCGGTCGTAAGAGCCCAGAATATGCGTTCGAGGAGCTGATTGCCGAGATGGGCTGTGCTTTTCTGTGCGCACATCTGGGAATTGCCGGTGACGTACAGCATGAAAGTTATATTGACGGATGGCTTAAGGTCCTGAAGTCTGACAAAAAAGCGCTGTTTCGCGCCTGTCGGCAGGCACGCGAAGCATCAGAGTATTTACTGATGCAGCGGGCTTCGCAGGCGCGGGTCGCATAATCTGAACTGCTGGCGGAGGGGGTAACCCGACCGCCATTCATCCCGTGAGGGCATTGTTCCTCACGGGACAGTGCCCTCTTTTTACATCTGACAGATAAAAGAGGAGCGTAAACCATGTCTGAATGGTGCCAGAATCGTTTTGAAATTACCGGTAAGTCAGTCTGCCTGGATGTGCTGACGCAGTGGATTGAAGGATGTGAGACACCGCGTTACCGCCATGCCATACAGCAGAGTATACAGCTGTTTCTGGCCGGTTGTGCAGGACTGGTGAAACCCACCCGGACGACGCAGTATCCGCCATATCCGGCGCTGGTTCGTCACGGTACGGGGTTGTCATCTCCTGCTAACCAGGCATTTGAACAGTGGCTGGGGCTGCTGGTAAAAGATGCCGTACTGGATGAAGAGACGATAAAGAGCATTGACCGCCTTTATCACCAGTCATGTATTGGCGCTGTCCGCTGGGGGAATCTGCCGGATAATGCCCGGGAGATAATCACCGCGTTAATGCACTGCCAGTATTCTGACTGGTTTGGCCTGGTCGGACTGAGTGAACACATTGATGCCGAGGCCTGCTGGAGCCGGCTGTCGGATTACCCGGAGCAGGCGCAGCCCTGTGACATGCTGATGGTCATACCCTCCCGTCTGGCCACAGAGCTGAACGGTTCCGGTGGACTGCTGCAGGGCATTTCCACCACGACCAGCCTTTACAGTCGGATATACGGTGTGGAGTGGCCATCAGGTCACAATGTCCGCTGGGTGCGTGATGAGATGAGCAGTCTGGTGCTGCTGACTGACACGCCCTGGTATCCGCCTTCAGGTGAGCTGGTTGGTGAAATCTCGAAGGTGTTCGACTGTGAGATACGGCACTGGTACAGCGAGCCTGTCAGGGGCATACAGGGTTACAACTGTTATGACGGTGGTGAACATACGGACAGTGACCCGCAGGCCGAATGGCCGGGCAGGGAAACACTTCCTCAGCCCCGGCTGTATCTGGTGGAGGAGCGCACTGAAGAACAGACAGAAGCCGCGCCTTTACCGGTTCCGCTGGCTTCAGGCCAGTAATTAACCTCAGGGTGTTACATTCGTGGCACCCGCTTTTTCCTGTCATCTTTCATTTCAGCACGAAGGGGAACACCTGTTCCTCCCCGGGGCCATGTGTTCCCTGTTTTTTTACGGAGAAACACATGGCCACCTTTATCGACCATCAGAAAGCATTTATTTCGCTGTTTAATCAGACCGCCCGTTATCACAGACGCCATAAGCTGTTTGAGGACTTTGCCAGCTGCAGTGTGATTGCCCTGGAGAACCGTCTTCAGTTCAGTGAGGCACGGGAGCAGAAGTACCTGCGAATCGTCAGTGGTTATGAAAAGCAGGATGTTATCAATATTGCGCATTTGCTTGCTCATGTCATTGAGGGGCTGGAGCAGGGATTCTGTGACTTTCTGGGCAGCGTGTTCATGCAGCTGGAACTGGGGGATAAATACCGGGGCCAGTTTTTCACGCCCTGGAGCGTGGCCAGCATGATGGCACAGATGCAACTGGGGAATGTGAAAGCGTTGTTTGATAACAAACCCTTTATCACGCTTCGTGAACCTGCCTGTGGTGCCGGCAGTATGGTTCTGGCTGTGGCTGACACCCTGAACCGTTCGGGATATCCGGCATGCCGCAGGATGTGGGTGTCGTCAACGGATATTGACCCGCTGGCAGCCGGCATGGCGTATATACAACTGTCGCTGTGTGGTGTGGCCGGAGAAGTGGTGATTGGCAACTCACTGTGTAATGAGCGACGTCGGGTGTTGCTGACGCCCGGGCATTACTAGGGAAACTGGTCATATCGTCTGCGCCAATCTCAGGAACAGATTGTCGTCTGATACTGAATATTTTTCTGTCTGTGCCGGCCTTCTGGCTGGCATTTTTCGACATACGTATGGCTACAGGAGAAATGTTGTTTCGGATAATTATAGAAGAGTATTAATTGCGCGCAGACGAAAGTAAAACTAAAGCGAGTTGTATTTTTATGCTTTTGTTAATTTTTTGTTTCTTTTGTTTTGTTTCTTTATTTCGATATTTATTTCATTTTGCTCTGTTTCTGTGAACGGTTTTCGTGGTTACTATATTTTGCGCTGTATTTATTTTTTGTTTTAGAGTAATTTGATTTTATATTATTTCTATTCCTGTCACAAAAATAAAAAAAGATATCTTCCTGTGAATTGTTTATAATTCGATCTTTTTTGCTGTTTATGTTATGTTTTTTGGTGTGTTTACCTAATTTTTTCGTTTTTAATGGTTTATTGTGTTGGTGTTTCTGTGTGTTGCAGCATAAAAGATCGAGTTTTTGTCTTTTTGTGGTTTTAAATCTCGGTTAGTATTGTTTAGAGGATTTCTTTTAGGGGGCTTTAATGTTGATTTAATGCGTTCCTTTGTTAAAGGAAAGAAATAAAATCTTCGTGTATTATATTCATTTCCAATAATGGCGATTGCTATGGTCATACTTTATTTTCTTAGTGTGACTGTACCAGTCGCTATGTACTGGATAATTTTTTTATCGTCTTTTATAAAACAAAGGAATTTTTTAATGAAAATGATTAAAACTGTTATGGCTGCTGCAGTCGCGGCGACTCTGGTTTCTTTTGGTGCTCATGCTGCAGCTCCGGCACAGGGCGCTGCAAATACTGCAAATCAGGGACATGGTGTTGTTAACTTCAAAGGTACTGTAATTGATGCACCGTGTGGCATTGCTCCGGAATCTGCTGATCAGTCCATTGATTTTGGCCAGATTTCTAAATCTCAACTGAATGCCGATGGTATTTCTGTGAAGAAAGATCTGAACATCAAACTGGTTAACTGCGAACCAAATAAATCAGTTGCAGTAACCTTTACTGGCGCGACTGTTGCTGGTGCTCAAACGGAACTTGGCACTGCCGGTGATACCGGTACTGCTGTCGTGATTTCTGGTCAGGATGGCAAGCTGGTGTCTTTTGGTACGGCAGGTGC
The DNA here is from genome assembly GCF_005843885.1 of Escherichia sp. E4742. NCBI lineage: Bacteria > Pseudomonadati > Pseudomonadota > Gammaproteobacteria > Enterobacterales > Enterobacteriaceae > Escherichia > Escherichia sp. E4742. The sequence goes on from NZ_CP040443.1 coordinate 2,704,730, forward strand.
AGCCCAGAGTCTGAAAGCAAACGATAATACTCTGCATTATTCTTCCTGGGTTAAAAAAGCTACCGGCGGCACTGTGAAAGAAGGTGACTTCACCGCTGTAGCTAACTTCAATCTGACTTATCAGTAATTCATCCTCTCCGGTTTTTAACCGTCAGATAAGCAGGGGGCGTCAGCCCCTGCGATTACCGGTAAAGAATAAGGAATACTGCATGTTCTGGCGCATGATCCTTTCGGTAACATTTTTCTTGTGTGCAGCGGCTCAGGCTGCGCCATCGCCCTCCTTTCCGCCGCCGGGGATGACTCTGCCAGAGTACTGGGGAGAGGAGCATGTCTGGTGGCATGGCCGGGCAAGTTTTAAGGGGCAGGTGATTGCTCCGGCCTGCACGCTGGCCATGGAAGACACCTGGCAGGCGATTGACATGGGGGAGACCCCGGTTCGTGATTTACAGGACAGTTTCGCTGGTCCTGAAAAGAAATTCCGTCTGCGGTTGCGTAACTGTGAGCTGGCGGGAACAGGCAAACGGGTTTATACGGCGAGCCGTGTCCGGGTGACCTTTGATGGTCTGCAGGGCGAAACCCCGGATAAATTCTCGGTTGTCGGTCAGGCGGAAGGTATCAATCTGCAGATACTGGATAACCAGGGTTATCCGGCCCGTGTCGGTAAAGTGATGCCGCCGTTATTACTGAACGGAAATGAAGAGGGTCTGGATTATACCCTGCGGGTTGTCCGTAATGGTCAGCCGTTAAAGGCGGGAGATTATTATGCCGCATTACGATTTAAAGTGGATTACGAATAAATAACAGAGTGAACAGAGATAACAACCGGTAACAGACGGCAGCTTCCCGGTATTTAATTAACTATTCCGGCAGAGGAACTGAAATTAAATCCTGTATGCAGGAGGGGGATGCTTTGTCTTTATTTCCGGGAGCAGTCTGTATTAAAGGTGGTGGCTGATAATGAAAAATAATACCTCTTTTGCTGTTAACGGCATTACATATGCGCTGTTGCTTTCTCTGGCCGGCGTACCGGCTTATGCCGTCGACTTTAATACAGATGTTCTGGATGCAGCAGACAGACAGAATATTGATTTGTCCCGGTTCTCCCAGGCGGGTTATATCATGCCCGGGCAGTACCAGATGGAAATTATGGTGAATGACCAGGGGATTTCACCGTCGGCGTTTCCGGTGACATTTCTGGAGCCGCCGGCTTCCGGCGCAGACGGAAAGAAGCCGTTACCGCAGGCCTGCCTGACGCCGGAGGTGGTCAGGCTGATGGGGCTGACGCCTGCATCACAGGAAAAAGTGACGTACTGGAATAACGGGCAGTGTGCAGACTTCAGCCAGTTACCGGGGGTGGAGATACGCCCGAATCCGGCAGAAGGGATGCTGTACATTAATATGCCGCAGGCCTGGCTGGAATATTCCGATGCCTCCTGGCTGCCGCCGTCCCGCTGGGATAACGGTATTCCGGGGCTGTTGTTTGACTACAACATCAACGGGACGGTGAACAAGCCGCACAAGGGAAAGCAGTCACAGTCACTGAGCTATAACGGGACTGCGGGTGCCAACTTCGGTGCCTGGCGTCTGCGTGCGGACTATCAGGGCAACCTGAATCACACCACCGGCAGTGCGCAGGGGACGGACAGTCAGTTCACCTGGAGCCGTTTCTACATGTACCGCGCCATCCCGCGCTGGCGCGCCAACCTCACTCTGGGTGAGAACTACATCAATTCTGAGATTTTCAGCTCCTGGCGCTATACCGGTGCCAGCCTGGAAAGTGATGACCGCATGCTGCCGCCAAAACTGCGCGGTTATGCACCGCAGGTCTCAGGGATTGCGGACACGAATGCGCGCGTCGTGATTTCGCAGCAGGGACGCATCCTCTATGACTCCACCGTGCCGGCAGGTCCGTTCACCATTCAGGACCTGGACAGCTCCGTGCGTGGTCGACTGGATGTTGAGGTTATCGAGCAGGACGGGCGGAAAAAAACGTTCCAGGTGGACACGGCATATGTGCCGTATCTGACCCGTCCGGGCCAGATACGTTACAAGCTGGTTTCCGGTCGTTCGCGTAACTACGAGCACACCACGGAAGGCCCGGTCTTTGCTGCCGGTGAGGCATCCTGGGGTATCAGTAACAAGTGGTCACTTTACGGTGGCGGTATCGTTGCCGGGGATTACAACGCCCTGGCAGTGGGTCTGGGCCGTGACCTGAATGAGTTCGGTACGGTATCTGCTGACGTGACCCAGTCCGTGGCCCGCATTCCGGGAGAAGAGACGAAACAGGGGAAATCCTGGCGTCTGAGCTACTCCAAACGTTTTGATGACGTGAATGCGGATATCACCTTTGCGGGTTACCGCTTCTCTGAACGCAATTACATGACGATGGACCAGTACCTCAATGCCCGTTACCGGAATGACTTCACGGGACGTGAGAAGGAGCTGTACACCGTCACGCTCAACAAGAACTTCGAGGACTGGAAGACCTCGGTCAACCTGCAGTACAGCCATCAGACCTACTGGGACCGCCGGACATCTGACTATTACACGCTGTCGGTGAACCGTTACTTCGATGCCTTCGGGTTTAAAAACATTTCCCTGGGGCTGTCCGCATCCCGTTCGAAATACCAGAACCGGGATAACGATTCGGCATTTGTGCGTCTGTCCGTGCCGTGGGGAACCGGTACGGCCAGCTACAGCGGCAGCATGAGCAATGACCGTTACACCAACACCGTGGGGTACAGCGACACGCTGAACAAAGGGCTGAGCAGTTACAGCCTGAACGCCGGGGTGAGCAGTGGCGGTGGTCAGCCATCGCAGAGTCAGATGAGCGCGTACTACAACCACAGCAGTCCGCTGGCCAACCTGTCAGCGAACTTCTCTGCCGTGGAGAACGGTTACACGTCATTCGGTATGAGCGCATCCGGTGGTGCAACGATAACCGCGAAAGGCGCGGCCCTGCATGCAGGGGGCATGAACGGAGGAACCCGGCTGTTGGTGGACACCGATGGTGTCGGAGGCGTGCCTGTCGACGGCGGCCGGGTCTCCACCAACCGGTGGGGAATTGGTGTGGTGACGGATGTGAGCAGCTATTACCGCAACACCACGTCAGTGGACCTGAACAAACTGCCGGATGATATGGAAGCCACCCGCTCGGTAGTGGAATCGGTCCTGACGGAAGGGGCCATTGGTTACAGGGCGTTTGAGGTCCTGAAAGGAAGTCGTCTGTTTGCCGTACTGCGTCTGGCAGATAACAGTCATCCACCGTTTGGTGCCAGTGTGACAAACGCAAAAGGCCGTGAACTGGGGATGGTGGCAGACAGCGGTCTGGCCTGGCTGAGCGGGGTGAATCCGGGTGAAACCCTGAATGTCGGCTGGGACGGCCGGACACAGTGTGTGGTGGATATCCCGAAAAATCTGGACCCGGCACAGCAACTGCTGCTGCCCTGCCGTAAGGCGAACTGACGAAACGAGGGGCTGGACTGCCGGTCATCTTCACCGGCCGGCAGTCAGTAACCCCGTACAGGCATAAATCGATAAGTGGACGGTGTTGCACCACAGACGACACCGGAACCAGAACTGAGAGAAGAAAAGATGCTGAAAATGAAACCGGCGCTGAAAAAAACGCTGATGGCGGTAGCGTGCCTGAGCGCAGTACCGGCAGCCCAGGCTGCCATCTCCCTGGATCGTACGCGTGCGATTTTTAATGGCGGTGAGAAATCGATGACGCTGAATGTGGCCAATGATAACAAACAGCTTCCGTATCTGGCGCAGGCATGGATAGAGAATGAGAAGCAGGAAAAAATCACCACCGGACCGATTGTGGTCACTCCGCCGGTGCAGCGTCTTGAGCCGGGAGCCAGAAGTATGGTCCGTCTGGCCAGCACCCCGGATATCAGCAAACTGCCACAGGACCGGGAATCCCTGTTCTACTTCAATCTTCGTGAAATCCCGCCGAAAAGTGATAAGGCGAATGTGCTGCAGATAGCCCTGCAGACCAAAATCAAGCTGTTTTACCGCCCGAAAGCCATTGAGGCAAAACCCAATGCTGTCTGGCAGGACCAGTTGGTGCTGAACAAAACCAGCGGAGGTTACCGGATTGAAAACCCGACGCCGTATTACGTGACGGTGATTGGCCTTGGCGGCAGTGAAAAACAGGCGAAGGAAGGCGAGTTTGAGGCTGTGATGCTGGCACCGAAGTCCACACAGACGGTGAAATCCGGAACATACAGCACGCCATACCTGAGCTATATCAATGACTACGGCGGACGTCCGGTGCTGCAGTTCAGCTGCAGCGGAGACCGCTGTACAGCGGTGAAGAAATAAGCGTGCAGTAACAGGAGCCGGAGATGAACAGGACAACAACAGGGCTCTGTCTGGCTGCGCTGCTGGTGAGCTGCAGCATGAACAGTGTGCTGCGGGCAGATGAGCTTGTCATACGGGATAACTTTTTTGTGGCAGATGAGACCCGTCACCAGTGGGTGAATGAGCGCAATGGCCGTATCGGGATGCTGACAGTCAGTGGTGCGCTGTTGTCATCCCCGTGCACGCTGGAGACAAATGAGGTGGAGCTGCCGTTACAAAAAAGTACGGAAGGCATCATGACGCGTTATGCGCTGAAGCTGAATCTGCTGGGATGTGGTGACGGTGGTGCGGTGACCTCTGCCGCTTCAGTGGCAGGACGTGACAGCATGATGGTGATGCAGAGTGCCCTGCTGACGGGGGTGGAGGATGGCGTGCTGCAGCCGGAACAACGAATGGTCAGCGCGGGACGCGCTGTTGTGTACGGTGGTGCGAATCAGTTCACTTACTGGCTGAGTGAGGCACAGCAACAGGCGCTGGCGGGACAGCAGGCGTCAGACCGTGCGCGGGGGAAACCGTACATGAACCCGCGGGACAACCCGGCCCTGTTGCGTCTGCGGCTGGATTATGAATGAGAACGGAGGAAAGCAGAATGAAAGGCATTATTTCCGGAACGGGGATTACCCGACTGGCGGGCTGTCTGCCTCTGTTGCTGACGCTGTCTGTCGGTGCGGTGACTGTCACGTTTGACGGGGAGTTACTTGACCGTCCCTGTCAGATTGACCCCGCCAGTCTGAATCAGACCGTCCAGTTTCTTGAGCGACCGGTAAAGGATTTTCAGTACGCGCCGGGACGGGGACCGGCTGAGAATTTCAGTATCCGGCTGGTTCAGTGTAACACCGCTACGATATGGAAAACGGTGAAGCTCAGATTCAGCGGGGATAAGGAAAGTGCCATGAGGGAGCAGTCTGAATACTTTCTGAAGGTTACGGGTGTTAATGCAGGAAAGCTGGCCATTGGTATCCTGGATACGGACGGGACAACCCTGATGAAGCTGGGTGAGGCTTATCATAACCATGGGCAGGGTACCCCCGTTGACCGGGATACGCTGCAGTTTAATTTTAAAGCTTACGTGCAGGCCACACCTGAGGCGCTGGCGCAGAAAAGCGTGACACCGGGCAGTTATGCATCCACAGCAAATTTTGAGTTGTTCTATGAATGACAGACTGAAAATATTCCGCCGGATACTGCAAACGACGGGAGGTGTTGCACTGTTATTGTGGGGTGGCTGTGCCGGAGCCGGAGACAATTCAGGAGGTGTTCCGGGCATACTGAAGTTTGCACAGCAGTATCAGCAGCAGGAAGCCTCTGCCATAAAAGAGGGAGGTTCAGGTGGAAAAACGGACAGTGTCGCCAGGTCTGTCGGAAAAGGTGAAGCAGGGGCGGGCAGCACTACCGAACTGCGACGCCGGCTGACGCTGAGGGAACAGGAGGTTCGACAGCTTAAAAAGGAAAACCGGGGACTGCGTGAACGACTGAAAGTGCTGCCTGACACTGCACAGGATAATGCAGAAAAAGACAAGGTGGTGGCTTCCCTGAAAGCGGAACTTGATGAAAGCAGGAAACAGCTTGAGACCATCACCAGAAAGGGAGAGCAGGCTCAGGAAACGCTGAATGCGCAGGTTATTGAGCTGAAACAGCAACTGTCCCGTATGGAAACGGAAAGTAAGGCTGCTGCTGAACAGGCCGGAAAAGAAAAGACTGAGCTGCAGGCCACGCTGAATACCCTGAAAGCTGAAATGGCGGATATGCCGGTAGTGACAGCAGAAATGCTGAAACCTGACGATATGCAGCAGACTTATGCCGCCGGTGTGATGCTGGGACGCGATATGCTGAATCTCCAGGTTGCACAACAACAACTTGGTCTGAAAACAGATAACCGAATTCTGATGGCAGGAATACGCGATGCGCTGAACAGGAAAGTTCTGCTGAATGAATCTGTTCTGGATGTCGCTCTGCAGCGGGCGGAAGAGCTGGCACAGGAAGCCCGTCTGGCTGTGATTCGCGAACAGAAGAAGGTGGGGGCAGCCTGGCTTGAGAAGTTCAGAAAACAGAAAGGCGTGAAACAGGCGGAAGGGGGATTCTGGTACCGGAGTGAGTATGCCGGCGATGGTGAGTTTATCCGTGGTGATGACACCCTGGTGGATGTTGTGGTGACAGAAAAACTGACGAATGGCACGGTTGTTGAAGATATGGATGCAAGAGGTCGGGTGATATCTCAGGTCCTGGGTGAATATCCGCCGGTGTTCCGCGAAGCACTGATGTTGATGAAGAATCACGGAACAATGGAGCTTGTTGTCCCTCCGGAGCTGGCTTACGGTGATGAGGGATATCCACCAAAAGTTCCCCCGGGAGCAACCATGGTTTACACGCTCAGGGTTGAAGAAGTGAAGCCTGTTGCAGAACCCGCGTCCGGTGAAAGCGCCGGGAAAAAAGCGTTATCTCTGGCCGGAAAGAATGACAAAGCAGGCCGGACAGAAGGAGTGAAAAAATGAAAAACAGAATGAGGCTGATATTATCAGCACTGACGGGCGGAGTTATGTTGTTATCGGCACCGGCCATGGCAGTGGATGTCCCCATAAAAATAACCGGAACCGTTTATATCCCCCCCTGTAAAATAAAAAATGATACTGACTTTAAAGTCTCTTTCGGAAAGATTGCGCTTCAGAAAGTGGATGGACGGAATTATGCACAACCCACAACCGTGGAAGTCAGTTGTGAGTATTTCCAGGGAAAACCATATATCCGTCTGTCCGGGGGAACCGGTCAGCTTTCCGGTGCACCCGATAATGTGCTGAAAACCACGGGTGCTAATCCTTCGGCACTGGGAATTGCATTATATCAGGGTGGGGGGGTGGATCCTCAGAATCCGCTCAGGCTGGGTGCCGGAGCACAGGGACAATATGGATATGAAATCACAAAAGGCCTTTCAGCCGTTAATGTTCAGAGCAGCCAGTTTACGTTCACAGCGGTGCCTTATAAATATGGCAATACAGAACTGAATGCCGGAACTTTCAATGCTTCGGTCACAATGAGCATCAGTTACCTGTAACAGAAAAAACTGTAATAAGGTGGAGAAATATGAAATATATGCGGTATAGCGCGCTAAACCCTGAATCAGTTCATGCTGCGAAATATTTATGTCCCGGAAAGGTTATGCCGGAGCATTTTGAACAATTGATGTTGCTGTCTAAAATAAGAGGGAAGAAGATTAATGCTGCACTGAAGGATTTTCTTGTTCACGGAAAAACACGGAAGGAAATATTTTGTATCTATGGTATCAGTCCGGGATATTTTTCTCATAAACTTAATCAGTTAAGGTATTGTAGTCGAATGATTATGGATTTACTTCCTTACTACGTGTGTGACGATGCGGATAATATTCAAAATGAAAGAATACATTAAACCAGTGTTCCTGGTTCTGCTTACTGGTATATTGCTTGGTGGATGCGAAAGCAGACCAGGCAAACCTTTACACCAGACGACAGGAATAAAACCAACGAGTAGTTCAGGAGATCGTCTGGATGATGTTGAAAAAATGGAACGCTGTCGGCGGGAACTGGAGGCGCTGAAGAAAATAGATTCGGCGGTATATAACAAACGTAAAGCGGAATTTGACAGACTGGTCTCAGGCGCATCGCTTTATAACGGAGTAAGAAGTGATGTCGGAAATTATACTCAGAGTGCAGTTGATGCATTGTACCGATTCAGATCAAATAAATTGTGTGCCGATATAGCCAGTGACGTATTAAAGGAGTTGGCTAAATAAAAGCAGTATGCCATGGAGTGTTCTATGAGTTATTTTAAAATAAAGTATTTTTTATTTTTATTTCTGATTTCTAATGGAGTGTTTTCTGCAGGTAGCAATTATCAGAATTTTTTATGGGCTCCAGCCTCTCCATCTTCTGTATCAAATGCAACCTCAGTGACTATAGATGATAGAGCTGTATCACAAGTATCTATCACATTTCCACAGATTAACACTTGGAAAGTGTTAGCCACATCCTGTAATGGATATTGGGGTGCACTGCAAAAAGGAAACTATAGATATTGGCTGCAATATAAGACTGGATGGCAGAAGACCTCTGAAGGGTTAGTATATCGATTTAATGATGTCAGTAATTGGGATGTAGCGTTATCAACACCAGTGCCAGGTGTTAATACTATGGTGAGTACAAATATTTACAAGGAACAAGGAATGTCTGGTTGTTGGCAGTTAGGAGAGATTGTGGGATTTAATCCAGACGTACCTATTCCGGTATTTCGTGTGAATATCGAACTTCAGCGGAGTACTGCTTTTCCTGGTAAATATACTATTCGTGTACCATATTGGTGGGCATATGAAGAAAATAAAGGAAGTGGATACGATGATGCTATAGCATGGCGTAGTTTTGGTATAATTATGCAGAATGAATCGCCATCTTACATTGGTATACCTGTTGTTATTACGTCAAAATGCAATTTCAACACATCGCCAATAAATTTATCCCATGGTTCACTGGCTGGGCGGGATGCTGATGGCAACCAGACAACACCTTACAATCTCAATGTTACCTGTATGTCAGGAACTTCATTGTCGGTGAAACTTATTGGTTCACAAAAAGTATCAGGTAAAACAGATAACTATACACGGTGCGGAAGTGGCGGAATGTGTGAACTGACATTTGATAATGGTAAACATGATGAAACAATGACTATCGATAACAGCAAGACGCTATCTATTAAATCCACTTATCACCTGAATGATATTACTAAACCGGTGGCTGAATATTTTGAAGGAAGTGGCGTGTTGCAGGTGCTGGTAAATTAAAACATTATTGTTCGTATTGTTTTTATTTTTACATTGCATCGGGCCTGAGTTAACTGGGGCAGAGTGAGTATCTACGCCGGACTTCCGGAGTTGACATAAATATGCGTTCACAACCTGACTGTTATGAAAAAATCATCCGTTTTATGGAAGAGCGAGATGCATCCGTATCACCGCTGAAAACGCGTGAAATTGCGGATGGTTGCGAAATGTCTGTTTACCTGGCGCTTTATTATCTCCGGGAGTTGAACCGGCAGCATATTGTGGAGCCTGACCGCAGTGGTAAGGGAAGCGCTATCTACTGGCATCTTGTGAATTAATTATCTGAATTTGATAACTAAATTATGGAATCTGCATAATGCGTAAAGGCAGACTGATTTCTCTTTTTTTGTGCTTGGCATTGTCCGGCACAGTATATGCAGCAGAGGAAAACGCAACATATTCGGTTCTGGATAAACCGATAACGAGTGCCGTTCAGGATAATGAAACGGTGGTTGAGTTTTTTTCTTTTTATTGCCCACCCTGTTATGCCTTTTCTCAGGATTACGGCATTGATAAAACCATCCGCGAAAGCCTTCCTCCGGGGAAAAAACTGGTCAAGTATCATGCCGGTTTTCTGGGAGAGCTGGGAGAGGAACTGACCCGGGCGTGGTCAGTGGCAATGGTGCTGGGTGTGGAAGATAAGGTGGAGCCGCTGTTATTTGATGCCGTGCAGAAAACGCGGAGACTGAAATCAGCTGCAGATATTCCGGGGATTTTTATCCGTGCGGGTGTTTATCCGGGGGAATATGTGCAGGCACTTGCCAGTAAGGAAGTGGCTGAGATGACAGAGAAGCAGAAACGTCTGTTCAGGGAGTATGGTGTGACCGGCACCCCGTCCGTGTATGTCAACGGCAGATACCATATTGAGAACAGTGCATTTCAGGCAGACAGTGTGGAGGCTTTTCGTAAAAGCTACATTGCTGCGGTGAAATCCCTGACTGACCGGATAGATAAATAAATTGTTGTAATCATGGAGACAGTGTGGGTTGCCGGACGCAGCAGTTATGAAACAACCGGCGTAATACATCTGTTAAAAGGCTGTGGTATCAGTGCCGGGCTTTTCCGGCCGGGAGGACGGCTCCGAGCCGGAGACACGTTGATACTCTGTTTCAGTAGTGCACCTTTGCTGGGGTGGTGGCGGTATCTGAAGATAACACAATGGGTGATGCATCGTTATGATATACGGTTGATTGTTCTGTGTCCTGATGAGCTGCACCGGGCTGGTATTGTATGTGGCAGAAATACATTGTCAGTGAATGGAGAACACAGTTGTATTCATTTGTCCCGGTCATTACAGCAGGCAGTACAGTGCTGTCTGCCGGAGAAAATACTGACCCCTTATTGGGAATGTATCGGGCTGTTTTTTCTGGAAAGAGCTGTTCAGGCCCTGCGGATTCATCCCTCCGGGGAGGCCGACTGCCCGGCAGCACGAAGAGCGAAGAGCATACTACCGGCGTGGCCAGATGGTTCAGAGCCTGGGGATTATTTCACTGCTGAAGCTGAAAGTATTCATGGCCGGTTTTGTCGGGTAACCGTCCCCATTCATATCTGAAGATGGAAGCATTTCCCGGCGTGGGGGACCGGACGGAGAGGGTGATAATGTGTTGTCGGTGCCGAAAGGGGCAATTCGGGATATATGACAGTCGTGAGCGTCCTGTCGGAAGAAGGCTGTTACTTGCTTTTCTGGCTGGTTTTATTTCCGAGGTGTCAGTTGTTATTTATGTGCTGAGCTATATAAGTACTCCGTAAATTACGGGTGTCGTATTACTTTAGAGGAACAGGAATAAAGCCTAGTATTTCGTAAGGAGTCGGGGGAACTCGCATTGCGCGATCACCGGCGATATGGAAGAGGACGCTCAGTTCGCCTGACGGGTGTAAGGCAGCAATTCATCCCGCCGGGATGTCGGCTACGACGGAAGTTTCTCCAGTACACCCCGCAGCTAGGTTACCGGATCCAGACCGTTCAGCCGGGTTGTATGCTGCAGGGGCATCAGCGCCGCCCACCGCTTCACGGATACCCGATGGCACCGGGGATCAACTTCTTGGCTGTCACGGAATAGCGCGCTGTAACCGACATAACCGTCCACCACCAGAGTCTCCGATCAGCCGGCCAGCATCGCCCGGACATATTCTCCCCACGTCCCCGCAGGCAGTCGTACACCACGATATCGCGCTCACTGCCCGTAGCACTGACATACGCCCACAGGTAACCCTTTTTCGCTTTGCCCTTCTGTGTGACTTGGAGCTGCAGCGGCGTCTCGTCTGCCTACAGCACCGGCTGGGGCAGCAGGTCCCGCTTCAGGGCCTCCTCCAGTTCGCGGATATGTTGTTCTAGTGTCGACTTTTCTACCTGCATGGTTTAACCGGACTGCCCGTTATCACAAACGCCATAAGGTGTTTGAGGATTTTGTCAGTTGCAGTGTGATTGCCCTGGAGAACCGGCTTCAGTTCAGTGAGACGCGGGAACTGAAGTACCTGCGAATCGTCAGTGGTTATGAAAAGCAGGATGTTATCAACATGGCGCATTTACTTGCCCATGTCACTGAGGGGCTGGAGCAGGGATTCAGTGATTTTCTGGGCGGCGTGTTCATGCAACTGGAGCTGACATGTGAAAGCGTTGTTTGAGAACAAGCCCTTTATCACGCTCAGTGAACCTGCCTGTGGTGCTGGCAGTATGATTCTGGCTATGGCTGACACCCTGAACCGTTCGGGTTATCCGGCATACCGCAGGATGTGGGTGTCGGCAACGGATATTGACCCGCTGGCAGCCGGCATGGCGTATATACAATTGTCGCTGTGTGGTGTGGCCGGAGAAGTGGTGATAGGCAACTCATTGTGTAATGAGCGACGCCGGGTGCTGCTGACGCCCGGACATTACCTCGGAAACTGGTTATATCGTCTACGTCATGTTCAGGAACAGGCTGCCGCCTGGTGCTGAATGTTTTTTGCTATGACTAAGCCAGCCTTCGGGCTGATTTTTATTTTGTGAAAAATGGTAGTAGAGGGATATCCTCTTAATTAGATTAAATTTTTATCTGATACTTGAAATCAGGCGAAGCGGCACCAATTTAACTCTGTTTGCAACAAATGCGGGGGTAATATGAGTCTTCAGAATAAATTTAAGAATTTTCATGATGCTATCAAGTTAGGAAGGAAGGACCTTGAGTACACGACGGCCCGTCTTAAGGACGATAGCATTACTGCTGATATTGTTGAACGATTCAAAGAGGATGGATATCCGGTCATTGAGGATTTCATTCAGGGATCTTTGGCGACTTCCACTGGTATCCGGGAAAAGGGGCAGGATTACGATATTGACCGTGCGATTGTAATTGAAGCAAAACTGGCTCCAGAAAACCCAATAACACCGAAACTTGCAGTTTTTGAAGTGTTGGAAAAACGAGGTTTTAAAAATGCTAAGATTAAAAAACCTTGTGTGACTGCTGATTACAAGGCTGATGATCTTCATATCGATATTCCTATTTACCGTAAGTATGATAACGGTCAGTACGAATTGGCCGTTGGAAAGAGATATTCAGACGAGAATACTCGTGAGTGGGCCAGAGCTGCGCCACGTGAACTTATTGACTGGGTGAATAATTACGACGCTAATGAAGCTTATGGTTCGAATAAGCATGACCAATACCGGCGTATTGTCAGGTACCTCAAACGTTGGAGAAATTTCACATTTGGTGATGATGTACGTCGTAAAATTTACTCCATCGGTATTACGGTTATGGTTAAGGAATCCTTCTTCTCTTCAATCAACGATGAAGGGTTTCCTGATGATCTCTCTGCGCTGAGGAAGACAATAAATTATATTCTCAATTATCAAAACTATTTCACCCCAGTTGAGGATGGTAAATATGGAATCAAAGCTACGCTTCCTGTAAGCCCTTTCAGAGATATTTTTCATGGTAGTAGTATCGTGACAGGTACTCAGTTTCGCAATAAGCTAAGTGCGCTGTTGAAACCTTGGATAAGGTTGCAGACGAAGATCAAGAGTCCAGGCAGTGTGAATTGCTGCGAAGTGTATTTGGTGAAGATTTCCCTGAGTGTGCAGCAACTTCATCTGCTTCGTCATCCACTGTAAAAACGGTTTTTGCATCTGCTGGAGTTGTTGGGACATCGCAAGGCGCATGAATTATTCAGCCATTTTGACTCATTTAAACGAATGCGGATACAAAGTATCCGCAATTCCATCGAAGACGGCAGAGGTCGGATTTTTAACCATCGAACTGGAGATCAACGGTATTCAAGTTACTCTTTTGCATGCCGCTGTTCCTGAACTCTCGAAATTGCCGAGTTTCCTCTTGGTCAATCCATCAACATTGCCCCGACTTGCACACACCATGTTCTATCCTGATAGCCAATTTGCAAGTATTTGTGTGAATGTCCCTGATGCAGTATCCGTGAATTTTGAGTGCCCTGAGTTGGCCTTCGAGGAATCGCTTAAAAGACATATATCTTTGTTGAGCCGAGCTTTAACTGATAGCGATTGGAATACTCAGGAATTACTTCGGGAATTTGAAACTGGATGGTTAAATATAGTTGAGCCGGACACATCTCCTTTTCTTTGTTTAACTGAAAGTGCAACACCAGAAGAGTTGTGTGTTCTTAAGCCACGAAAAGATTACATCGGTCTGGCTAAATATTACTTAGGCTATGTAGAAGGGGCTATTCCCAAGAATATTTTTTCACCTATCAATAGGGCCATAAAAGAACGGCAGGCCGCAAATGGCAACGGATTTGTTATACCGTTGAGCGTGATAAAACCTGCTCCATGGAAAAAGGATGAACTTGCTGACTGGTATCTTGAGCTACTGTCAGGTCTATCGGCGGATGTTAAGAGCAAATTAATGCAACAGTTTGCTCATAAGCGTTCGCATGAGTTTTGGTAGTCTTTAATGCCCAAACTCCTTCAGGAATTACATGGTTTGGAATCCATTTCACCCAAAAAGAATTCCGGTAAAGGTCGAAAAACGTTGCCCTTCAAGCATTCACATCTGGTCGAATGGAAGCTTGAACCTGTCAAGGTATTAACCTTTAATAAAGAAAGGATTATGCCAAGAAGTGGCGCGAAACAATCCCTTACTAGCAAGAAAGTTATGCTTGTCGGGTGTGGTTCTGTAGGTGGTGATTGCAGATAAACTCGCAGCTTCTGGTGTTGGCCATATAGATTTATATGATCCAGATACACTTTCGTTTGATAATCTTTATCGGCATATTCTGCCACCGCAATATGCTTCATTCCATAAATCAAGTGCGTTGTTGCACAGTCTTACTAGTAAATATCCATGGCTCGAGATTGGAAGTTACACAGGTAAACTACTTGATTTGAGGCATCGTGACTTACTAATGAAGTATGATCTTATTATCGTAGCAATAGGAGCGCCGACTCATGAACGATTGTTTCATGATTATTTGATTAGAGAAAAAATTAATGTACCGGTTATTAACTCATGGGTTGAAGGGTACGGTATAGGTGGGCATGCTGTTCTGACAATTCCGGGAACAAAAGGTTGCTTACGTTGTGCATATGTTGACCCTGTAGATTTTTCAAGAGGATTAGTTTCCAACTTGAACTTCCTTGCTCCAAATCAGGATTTAACTAAAAATCATGCTGGGTGTGGTGATGCGTTCCTGCCTTATTCATACATAGCTTCAACTCAAACAGCTCTCATTACCGCTGATCTCGGAGTCAAATATCTTCTTGATAAGATTCGACAATCATCCAGAGTGAGCTGGAAGGGGAGCTCTGAGGATGCTATAGCAAATGGATTTAAATTGAGCGGGAGATACCACACATTCACCCGTATGTTAGAAGTTCTGCCCTTGTTCAATAACGAGTGTGATATCTGCAATGGAGAATTTTGATGTGCTAATTATCGATACAGAACATTTTAATCTTCGCATTTCAAAGAAAGTGAATAATATCTGGCAGGAGTATCGACAGCTCAAACCAATGGATTCTGAGGCATGTGGAGTACTCATTGGTGACAAAGATTTTGAGATTGAGCGTTACTGTTTGGTTGAAATTACAGTGCCGCAGAAAAAGGATCTATGCACAAGAATGAGTTTTACTCTCAGGGATCCCGAGCATCAGAATATAGTTGATCGACTATATATGAATTCTAGGGGGCACTTGGCTTACCTTGGTACATGGCATACGCATCCTGAAAAAAATCCTTATGCTTCATACATCGATATTAGAGACTGGAAAAATTGTAAGCTACGAAATCCAGGGCAGATGCTTTTTTTTATAATAATCGGTACGAAAAAAAACGCGCTTTACTATTTTTACAATGAAAATCTCCTGCGGCAAGAATTCTGAGGTCATCATGGATAAAGCAACTTTAATTTACCTTATTAAGCTTCTCTTTAAGCCAAAAGATCAACTCTCCAGACTTTCACTTGGGTTGATGAGTTTAGGTATGGCAGGATTAGTTGGTGGTTGGGGATTTAACATTATTTTTTCAGATGTTTTTCTTGAAAAATATAGTGATGTTATTGATAGGGTAAGTTTAAATTATCAAAAATACTCAGACATTGCTCAAATAATAAGTTTGTTTTTTCTTGTGGCAGGTTTTGTTTTATGGTGTGTTTGCGTATATTTTGCCCTTCGTGACTTGAATAAACGAGATATTGCATTAATCCGAGCGTATGGGTTTGAAAATACAGATCCCCAAGCTGCAGAGAAAATGTTATCCTTTAGAGAAAAATCAAAAATTTTACATGTGGACTTTAAAGCATTTGATTCAAGAAATAAAAATAACAATTTATCCAATGCAGGTTTTATTCGGCAAGTAATTCAAGAAAGAATACATCACGGCGGTGCGACAACTGCTTATATTGCTGCACTCGGCAGTGTACCGTATCTTTATATGATTGGTAGCTTTATGACTGATGGATACTTGACATTAAAGTTATTTGATTTTGACCGTGATAAAAAAATCTTTCATCCTCTTGATGCTCCTCCAACCAATGCAAATATAGTTAAATTATATAATAATCAGATAATTAATGATAGCAAGTGTGTGCCATCAAATAATGAAGGAGTTATTGGTCTCGCAATTTCATTTACGATGGAGATATTAGAACGAGATCTTCCAACTGAGTTTGTTGGGCATACATTACATGTTCAACTAAATACAGGGTTTCGATTTGATAATCTTCCTGAGGAAGAAGAACAAGAAAAAATCGTGAAAAAACTTAGTTATATTATTGCTGAATTAAAAAAACAGGCAGATGAAGTGCATCTTTTTATTTCGGCACAGGCGTCAGTAATTGTTCGGCTTGGTTCTCTATACCAAGAGGGGCTACATGGTGCAATCAATGTTTGGCACTGGAATTCTATAGCTAACTGTTATGAGTGGTACTTAAAGATCACTAGTAAAGATTTATATTAGCAATGCGAAAAATACTGACAGGCTATAACTTACTATGGATTAATATAGCGTGATGTTTAGCTTATCTGTTCTTGTCTCGAAGCGGATAAGTTAATTGACCTTAAGGTTCGCTGTGAGCAACGTGATTGGTGTTGAGCACCGTCTTGGCAGATCCTGAAACTCCAGCGAGGATAGTGGACACCCAATATGGAGGAGGCTATTGTCAGCACCAATGATATAAGGTAGTTAGGTCAACAATCTTGGCGCTGACACTATCCATAAAATCGTTAACTGCAATGCGTAAAAAAGCCCTAATTATCCCATTGAATTCAAAATAAAAATGATGACTAATTCACCATCTCGTTCTGTCAGCTGGCGTTGAGATGTCAACCTTGGTGAATATCTCCAGTTCACGTTCAGAAGCATTTTGCTGATTTTACTGAGCCAGTTGTTGAACTGTGATTCATACAGGTTGAGTTTACGGCTAGCGACGGCAACATCTATGCGCTCCCCCTGCTTCAGGGCTTCATTGTGGAATTCAGGCGAATGCTGTTTATGGGACTTTTTGCTGGGTGATGCTGTTTTTATCATGTGAGCTACCTCTGACAGAGAGTTTACTCACTTATTCTTGTGCCCACTATTGGTGGGTAAGATCAAATAAAAAATGATGCTGTGAAAGTGACACGAACCGATCTCCTTCACAGAAATACGCATTCGGCTTAGTGTTATTACCCCACAAACCGTTAGTTTTAGTTATTTTTTTATAGTTATGTATGTTGTGTTGACAGGGTTGTTTTTTTATTATTAATTCCACAAAGACATGGTTAAATTATTTTTTTAAGATTAAACTGGAGTTTATTTGAGTGAAGGCTGTATTCAATGTGATGAATGGTTTTGATAAGATTTTTTTACCATTAGAGTTTTCAGGTTTTCATGGGCGGAATGGGTACTGTTATTTAAGAGTTCAGATTAAGCATGGCTTTATTGTTTTCTCATGCGCTCAATTATTGAACTATTATCGTACGTCGGTAACAAATTCAATTGAGCAGGTCAGAGAGGCTGCGGTTAATGCTCTCTTCAGGGAAGGAGTGTTGTCATACACGCAGCAAAAAGAGTTTCTGGATGTATTAAAAACATCACAGCGAGTAAATAAAGAAATTGAATCTCAATCATGGGATTATATAAATGCCAATTCAATATGGTTTGAATACTATAATCATAATGACTCATTATTTCTGAATGATCATTTTCATATTGCCTCTTTTGAGGGAAACAGGAATCCAGTTTGGAAGAAAACTTCACTGAAGGATTTAGAGAGTGCATATCCTGAGTTTGACTTTGTTATTGAGAAACAACATCTTGAAAAATGGATGAACGGAGGGCTTAGTCCTGAAAATGTAAAAAAACAATAAAGGAAAAAGGCTGGAACAACAAAATGTTGGCTGCGCGTTGGGGGTGTACAGACGTCTGGGTGAGTAAAATTATTAATGATGAAAATCGAAAAGTTTAGTGGAATGATGCTATTAATGGGCTTCCTGTTATAAGTGATAATATGGTTTAATTTGTAATCATGTTGCTTCATCCGGCCTCCTGCAAGGCATTATCAGTGAATGGGGCGAACTGGAAACCTATGATGGCTGGACAAACCTGAAAAATAACTGGCTGCACTCCAGCACAACCGTTATCAGTGGTAATGGCGTGAAAAGCACTATTGCGTATTATTTCCCCGGTGGCCAGGAAGGTCTGTTGTCCTGTATCAGTGGTTATTACGCCTGCCGCTAATCAGTCAGGTGGCAGATACGTACTGGACAGAATAATTTCCCGACACCAGTAAAGAGTTAATGATGGTGTGCATGTTCTGCAGTGATGCAGAGTGTGTGCACCATTTTTTCTTTACAGGGGCCTGTATGTCACTGACACCCACCGATGAACAGTCTGCCATTATCCACTGGCAGGGGCAGAAGTTGGTTGTGAATGCCTTTGCCGGCACAGGAAAGACCAGTACACTGGCTCAGTATGCACTGGTAAACCCCGACAGCAGAATGCTGTATCTGGCTTATAACCGCGCTGTACGCGATGAGGCTGAACGTAAATTTCCGTTTAATGTGGAGTGCAAAACTTCCCACCAACTGGCCTGGTCGCGCTTCGGCAGACATTACCAGAATCGCCTGGTTGCCAGCCTGCGTATCACGGATGTGGCCAGAAAGCTGAACACCCGTCACTGGCTGCTGGTTCGTCTGGCACTCAGCAGTCTGAATCAGTTTCTGTGCAGTGCTGACACGGAGCCGGGGCCGCAGCATTTGCCGGATGAGGATGCCCGGGCCGGTACGGATGTTTCAGCCATTCTGCAGGCAGTACAGGTGCTGTGGCATGAAATGAGTCGCCTTGATGGCACATTCCCTGTCACGCATGATACCTACCTGAAGCTGTTCCAGTTGTCATCCCCGGACCTGTCCCGCAGATGGGACACCATTCTGTTTGATGAGGCACAGGACGCCAATCCTGTGACATCTGCACTGGTGCTCAGTCAGTCCTGCAGGGTAATTCTGGTTGGTGACCGTTACCAGCAGATTTACCGCTTTCGTGGTGCAGATAATGCGCTTTCTCATCCTGTTCTGAACGATGCAGACTGTCTGTGGCTGACGCAGAGCTTCCGCTTTGGCCCGTCAGTGGCCCGGATGACGAATCTGCTTTTGCAGCGTGCCGGTGAGACACGACAGGTGACCGGCAGTGGCGGGGAAGATGAAGTATTGATGAGCCGTACCGGCGCGGATAAACCGGAAGGGCACCGGACGGTACTGAGCCGGACGGTGGCAGGGGTGATATGCACGGCGCTGATGGCCAGTCTGAGCGGCAGGAAGGTGTACTGGGTGGGGGGTATAGAAGGCTACCGGACTGAGGCACTGGAGGACCTGTACTGGTTTTCAGCTGATATGCCGGAAAAGATGCAGTCTGATGTACTGCGGCGGGATTACCGCGATTTTAATGAATACTGCCGGATAGCCAAATCCACCCGGGATGTGGAGATGAATCAGGCCATTCGTTTGCTGGATATCTGTTTCCCGTTGCCGGTGAAACTGAAGCTTCTGCGGGAGCACACCGTCACGAGTGAGAAGGATGCGGATATTACCGTGTCAACGGCCCACCGCAGTAAGGGACTGGAATGGCCGGTGGTGATACTGGATGAGGATTTTGCGGATATCAGCGACCCGCTGATGCCGGAAGATGAACGGAGGGACGAAACTAACCTGTTGTACGTTGCGGTCACCCGTGCCCGTAAAACCCTGGTACTGAGCAGTCTGATGAGCCAGCTGGCGGAAGAGGCTGGCAGAGATGAACAAAGCCAGAAAGCAACAGAGACATCACCGTCAGAAAACGGGGAAAACGATGCCGTATACGGGCAGGAGGGTGAAAATGCTTAATCGCCTGAAAAAACTGCTTCCCGGTAACAGCAATACCAGCGGTACTGAGACAACCACCCCGGAAACCGCACGCCAGCCGGAACATCTGCCGGAAGGTTTTTATATACCCCGGACTGCAGAGGAGCTGACGTCCACACCACGCAGGAAACAGTGTCTGAAGCAGTTATGGGAAAACAGCAGTATGCCATCCGACGTGTATCAGCAGTTCTGTCTGGCGCCGGTACAAAAACTCCTGATGGCAGCGCAGAACGTTCCCGCTGCCAGAGACTCCCGGTGGGCAGATGCCAACGGTTTTGGCGACCTGACGCTGCAGTTCACTACCTATGCCGTTCGTCTGGCCAGAGGATATATGTTTCCGCCCGGTGCCACACCGGAAGAGCAGGCCGCACAGTCTGGTGTATGGAATGCCGTGGTGTTCTGGTCGGCACTGTTTTATCACCTGCCACTTCTTGCACACCTGGAGGGGGAACTGGTCAGCGGAAAGTTATGGCAGCCGGGGATGTCATCACCGGATGAAGCATTTCGTTTTCGCTACCGACAGCAACGTCTGCAGGGCACAGAGGCTCAGCAACTGGCAGCGGTGATGGCTGGGCAGTTGTTGCCGGAGGGGGCGACAGCCTGGCTGGCCACTGTGCCGGGGGCATTACAGAATCTGGCGGGAGCGGTCTGGCATCAGCATCCGGAGATGGCATTGATTCGCTCAGTCCTGAAAACGGCGGCAGAAGAGGTGGAGAGTCCGCTTCTCGCGTTATCGGTGACGGAAGCCGTAACAGCACCTTTACTCTCAGAAAACACTGTGCAGTCTGAAGACAATATGCCATCTGATAGCCAGCCAGAAACATCAACAGAGGCCATTGCGCCGGAAATGCTGGCGGCCGTCCCGGAGGTGGGCGAATTTACGCTGCAGCCATCTGTTTCAGGAAGCGGTGAGGCCGAAGCAGTTGTCCCGGATACGTTGCAGTCTGCAACAGACACGGAGGAAAAGGCACCTGAGGAGCAGAGCCTCCATGATGATACCGATATGCTGCTGAGCCTGTTTTCAGCAGTCAGTGATGACACAGATCTCTCGGAGGCTGATGTGGCAGAACCTGTTGAAAATAAAGAGACAGTTTCTGATGAATCAGGTTGTGCAAACAGTGAACAGGCTGGTGCGGAAAGTGATCCTGCGCAAGACACGGGGATTTTTGGCTCTGTTTTATGTATCAGTGAGCCGGCTCAGGAGATAAAAAAATCACCAGAGCACTCACAGGACCGGAACAGTACGGAAAATGTCAGGGCTCCGGGCAGTAGTGGTGAATTTATTGAATGGCTCAGACATGGACTGGATTCGGGAGAGATCCCGGTGAATCAGCCTGATGCCAGAGTTCATCTAATTGCCGGATATGCTTTTCTGCGTGTACCGGATGTGTTTTACCTGTATCTGAAACAGATGGGGAGCAATCATGATCGCCGTTATGTTCAGTCCGTATTTGAGCGTGCGGGGCTTCACCGGGTTCGTTCCGGGGAGCGCTTTATTCAGGCCAGACTGTATGATTCGGCAGAACGAACAGGGCGTTATCAACCTGTCAGCGGTTACCTGGTGAAAAGCCGCAGTCTGTTCAGCGGAAAAGGGCTCCCCGGAGACAGCCCGTTTATCACATTTCCGTGACGGAATGCTGCGGGGAAGGAATGATTTGTTATGGAGCTTTTATGGGATCAAAGAAGGCCGGGAAACTGACCTGGGATGAACTGCTTGATGAGTATTTTTTCTCGAGAAACCTGCGTCCGGATACGGAATGGAGTTACCGCAAGGTTGTCCGGGGATTTGTTGATTTTATGGGCGAGGGGGGATTTCCGGCGGATGTGACCCAGCGTGATATTCAGCGCTGGCGACGTCAGATTCTGAAAACGCAGTCACTTTCAACATACACGTGGAATAACAAGGTGGCGCATCTCCGGGCGATTTTTGGTTTCGGGATCAAAAAAGGGCTGCTGCCTCAGACAGAAAACCCGTTATGTGAGGCATCGGTGGCAAAGGAGGCGAAAAAGAAGAAGACGCTGAACAAAGATCAGATGATCCAGATTTATCTGGTTGTTCAGAAGTTTGCTGAATATGAAACACAGCAGAGGGTACCCTGCGACCGGCGACGTAATGCCCTGTATCCGGCAAGATACTGGCTGACGGTTCTGGATGTGTTGCGTTATACCGGGATGCGCTTTAATCAGCTGCAGCATATCAGGCTGAAGGATGTTTGTCCCGGAGAAGGGGTGATAGAACTGCAACTGGAGGGGAGTAAAACACACCGTGAGTGGTGTGTGCCGATCGTGGCACCACTGAAAGCGCCCCTGGAACTCCTCCTGTCACGGGCCCGACGTCTGGGAGCCGGTCCTGATGATTTTTTGTTTGATGTCTGCCGGTTTACAGACTGCATTGAGCCTGATGATTATGTGTATTGTCCGGCTCGGGCCCATCAGGCGGTCAAGGGATTTTTCAGGCGATTGTCACGGGAGTGTGGTTTTCTGGTTTCTGCCCACCGTTTCAGGCACACGCTGGCGACGATTCTGATGGAGTCACCGGAGCGAAACATGCATCTGGTTAAATCCATGCTGGGGCATCAGAGTATTGCGACGACCATGGAGTATGTGGATGTCAGTGCTGCATCCGCAGCCGGAACGCTGGAGACGGCGCTGGGTCTGTATACCGATACACGAACGGTCAGTGAGGTTTGTAAGGAGAAAGAGAACAGGGAAGAAGAGACGGAAAATTAACACAACTTGACAGGGATATTTCAGGTTGTAAGAATATACAGCAACGAGAACAGGGTGTCTGTTACAGCAGACACCCTGTTTGAGGATACGATTCTGAATTCAACCAGTGTAACCGAACTACGCTGATGGAGATTCCGTAATGACCGAATCCTGTATTAAACGCCCGTTAAGGATCTCATCCCTTAACCAACGTGCTTTGATGCGGTGGTGCCCGGACTCGGAATCGAACCAAGGACACGGGGATTTTCAATCCCCTGCTCTACCGACTGAGCTATCCGGGCAACGGGGCGCATTAAACCGTAATCTGCACATCTCGTCAACCTAATTTCAGTAAAAGCGATTCAACTGCTTAAGATTGCGGCAAATCGCTTCTTTTCTGTGTTTCTGTCAGGTCAGTGCGCCACCCTGGCGGCAGCGGGCGAAGCGCAGGATATCTTCCGCCAGCCGATGTGCGGTGTCGACATCCGCCTGGCTACGATTTACCAGCATTCGGCTCAGGCACCCTTCCAGCACCAGTTCCATCTGCTTTGCTACCATCGCCGGATCGTCCACTTCCAGCGTGGTTAACAGTTCGTGGGTAAAGTCGTAGGCCGCGCTTTTTTGCTGATCGGCCAATTGATGAATAGGGTGACCAGGATCGGGATAAAACGTACAGGCAGCGATAAACAGACAGCCTGGATAGCGGTTGTTTTTAACGCACTCCGATAGCGCCTGATAACGCGCCAGCAGTTTTTGCTCGGCGGATTGCGTCTCGTCCAGCATCAGCTGACGACGCCAGACATCTATCTGTTGGCTAAGATAGCGCAGGGCATCGTAGAGGATCGCCTCTTTGTCTGGCCAGAAGCGGCGCAGCTCGTCCAGTGGATAATCCACACGTTCAGCAACCATCTCCAGCGTGGTGTTGGCAATCCCTTGTAATTCTAATAATTTCAGGGCTTCTCCCAGTACATCTTCACGTTGCACGCTATTTTCCTCCGTCTTTCCCACTGCAAGTGTCGTTCACGGTTGGCGATCGCGCAAATGTGCGCTGAAGGTTTCAGCATCCATAAAGCCCGTGACGCGCGCTTGTGGATGCTCCTGGCCTTGTCCGTCAAAAAAGAGAATTGTCGGTAGGCCAAGGACATTTAGATGCTTTAACAGCGCCACATCCTGGGCGTCGTTGGCAGTGACGTTGGCCTGAAGTAAGACCGTGTCAGCCAGTGCTTTTTGCACCTGTGGGTCGCTGAAGGTGTATTTCTCGAACTCTTTACAGGCAACACACCAGTCGGCGTAGAGATCTAACATCACCGGTTTGCCTTTGGCTTCAGCAAGTGCCTGATTTAACTCATCTACCGTTTTGATTTGTGTAAAGTTGAGATGCGCCTGAGTTTGCGAGGTATGCGTCGCGCCAAATGCCCAATCCTGGAGTGGGCGCACGCTAACCAACGCCGCTGCCAGCAGGATTATTTGCACAATACGCATCCAGCCGCGTTTGGCCTGTAAGCTGGTGATAAAGGCCCAGCCAAAGAACGCGACACCCAGCGCCGACCACAAGCGTAATCCCCATATATCACCAATCACTCGCTCCAGCAGGAAGACCGGTAGTGCGAGGATCACAAAACCAAATGCGGTTTTGACCTGTTCCATCCACGGGCCGCTTTTCGGCAGCAGGCGGTTACCAAAGACGGTAATTAGAATCAGCGGCAGGCCCATGCCCAGCGCATAGAGATAAAGCGTGCCGCCGCCCAGCCACATGTTTCCGCTTTGGGCGATATACAGCAGAATCGCGCTAAGCGGTGCGGTGGTGCATGGTGAACAGATCAGCCCGGCAATCGCCCCCATAACAAACACACCGCCGGGCGAGCCACCTTGTTGGCGATTGCTCATTAGCGTGAGGCGCGTTTGCAGCGAAGAGGGGAGTTGCAGGGTAAACAAGCCAAACATCGACATTGCCAGCAAGGTAAAGACGATAGCGAGGCCGATAAGCACGTAAGGATGCTGTAGCGCTGCCTGGAACTGTAACCCTGCGGCGGCAACCACCAGACCCAGCGCCGTGTAGGTCAGTGCCATCCCCTGCACATAAATAAAAGTCAGCAACAATGCTCTGGCGGTGGATAGCCGCTGTTTACCGCCCAGCACGATACCGGAAATGAGTGGGTACATTGGCAGCACGCATGGCGTGAAGGCGATACCGATACCAATCAACAACGCCCAGAGCGCGGAAAAGGGCAATTGCGCGACGGGCTGCTCTTGCTGCGGAACTGATGCAGACGGTGGCGTCGCGTTGTTAGTAACCACTTCGCTTAACGGAACGGTTTTGGTTTCTGGCGGATAACAAAAACCGGCGTCAGCACAGCCCTGGTAGGTAACAGTCAATGTCGCACCAGCACTTGCCTGGTTGATGGTCACAGGAAGCGTCAGCCGCTCGCGGTAAATCTCGCTTTTGCCGTAAAACTCATCTTCATGCCAGACGCCTGGCGGTAACTGCACGTCGGCAATTTTCGCTTGTTCCGGCGTAATGCGGATCTGTTTACGGTAAAGATAGTAACCGTCTTTGATCTGCCAGCTCAGATTAAGCTCATGTTGGTTTTGCTGAAAATCAAAAGCAAAGGCTTGATCCGCGGAGACAAATTGTGAGCGTCCCGGCGCGTCGAATAATCCGGCAAAAACGGAAGTGCTGCAAAGTAGCAGGATCAGCGTAAAGATGCGTTGAGCCATGAGAGGTAATCTGTGTCTCCGTGTGTAACAGGTAAAACCAGAAGCTCCGGGGTTTGATACGGATGATGAGACTTCAGGCATTCCAGCAGTGCCTGCTGGTGAGATACGGTGGTTTTTAAAATCATCTGCACTTCGTATTCCTGTTCCAGTTTACCTTCCCAGTAATAGAGAGAGGTAGCGCCAGGAATCAAGGTCGCGCAGGCCGCCAGTTTTTCTGCCAGCACTTTGGCGGCTAAATCCTGGGCTGTCGCTTCATCCGGTGCGGTACACAGCACTACGACAGACGCGGTATTCGAACTTTTATCATCAAGCATAAACACCTCGCAAGAACAGATGGAACCGCAAGAGAGAGGTCACTATACAACGGACGAGGAAAGGATGTTAGTCGGCGGGAAAGAAAGCGGGGCGTGAACGCCCCGCGATTTGTCATTACAGCATGAAGCTACCCAGCACGAAGCCGAAGCAAACGGCCAGGGCAACACCCAGAGTACCTGGGATGAAGAACGGATGGTTGAAGACGAATTTACCGATACGAGTGGTACCCGTGTCATCCATCTGTACCGCAGCAACCAGCGTCGGGTAGGTCGGCAGAATGAACAGACCAGATACGGCTGCGAAAGAAGCTACAGCGGTCAGTGGAGAAACGTTCAGCGCCAGAGCCATCGGCATCAGTGCTTTTGCAGTTGCAGCCTGAGAGTACAGCAGAGCAGAAGCAAAGAAGAAGATAACAGCCAGCAGCCACGGATGGCCCTGAATGACTTCACCAGCGGTATCTTTGATCCAGTCGATGTTGTTGGAAACGAAAGTGTCGCCCAGCCATGCAACACCCAGGATACAAATACAGGCGCTCATACCTGCTTTGAAGGTGCTGGAGTTGAGGATGTTGTCGGTGTCCACTTTGCAAAGAACAGTGGTCAGGGTTGCAACGCTCAACATGATAATCAGGATAGCGTTAGTGGTGTTCATCAGCGGTTTTTCAACCAGGCCCATGCTCGGGCTGTTGATAATCGCATAGATAACCACGCCAACTACGCCCAGCAGGAACAGCCAGACGGATGCTTTCGCGCCTTGTTTGATTTCAATCTGCTTCTCACCGCGCAGTTCAACCAGACCTTCTTCCAGACGCTTGCGATAAATCGGATCGTCAGACAGTTTGGAGTTGAAAAGCATGGTTACCAGGAAGGACATCACCAGAACTGCCAGCAGGGTAGACGGGATGACCACAGAGAGCAGATGCAGGTAGCTGATGCCATGACCTTCCATCACGGAAGACATGTAAACCACCGCCGCAGAGATTGGTGATGCGGTGATCGCAATCTGCGCGGATACCACTGCAGTAGACAGCGGACGGCAAGGTTTAACGCCTTGTTCCTTCGCAACTTCAGCGATAACTGGCAGTGTTGCCAGAGAGATGTTGCCGGTACCAGCAAAGATGGTCAGGAAATAGGTCACGATCGGTGCAAGGATCGTGATGTATTTCGGGTTACGGCGCAGCAGCTTTTCTGTCTGGTGAACCAGATAGTCCAGACCGCCAGCAACCTGCATAGCAGAAATAGCAGCGATAACCGCCATGATAATGGAAATTACATCGAATGGGATGTTACCAGGCTTGACGCCGATAGCGGCAAGAACCAGCACCCCCAATCCACCTGCAAAACCAATACCAATTCCCCCTAATCTGGCGCCCAAGAAGATCGCCAGCAAAACGATGATGAGTTCTACAACTAGCATATTAGCCTTCCTTGTTTTTTAACAAGTTGATATCAGGTTGTTGTTTTTAAGTTACTACTCACAAGAAAAAAGGCACGTCGTCTGACGTGCCTCTTTTATTTGTACTACCCTGTACGATTACTGTTCGCTTTCATCAGTATAGCGTTTTGCTTTGTAAGCCGGATGCATCAGGTTCTGTACGGAGAAAATATCGTCTAGTTCTGCTTCAGTCAACAGACCGCGCTCCAGAACGACTTCACGTACGCTCTTGCCAGTTTCGGCACAGATTTTACCCACGATGTCACCGTTGTGGTGGCCGATGAATGGGTTCAGGTAAGTGACGATACCGATAGAGTTGTAAACGTAACCTTCGCACACTTCTTTGTTAGCAGTGATGCCGTTAACACATTTTTCCAGCAGGTTGTAGCAAGCGTTGGTCAGAATGTGAACGGATTCAAACATGGCCTGGCCAATGACCGGCTCCATAACGTTCAGCTGCAGCTGACCCGCTTCTGCTGCCATGGTAACAGTGATGTCGTTACCGATGACTTTGAAGCAAACCTGGTTAACCACTTCCGGAACAACTGGGTTTACTTTAGCTGGCATGATGGAAGAGCCTGCCTGCAGTTCCGGCAGGTTGATCTCGTTCAGGCCGGCACGTGGGCCAGAAGAGAGCAAGCGCAGGTCGTTACAGATTTTGGACATCTTCACAGCCATGCGTTTCAGTGCGCCATGAACCATAACGTAAGCGCCGCAGTCAGAGGTCGCTTCGATCAGGTCTTCAGCAGGTACGCATGGGAAGCCAGTGACTTCAGCCAGTTTTTTCACTGCCAGCGGAGAATACTCTTTCGGCGTGTTCAGGCCAGTACCGATTGCAGTTGCGCCGAGGTTAACTTCCAGCAGCAGCTCAGCGGTACGTTCGATGTTTTTCACTTCTTCTTTCAGCAGGATGCTGAAAGCGCGGAATTCCTGACCGAGGGTCATCGGTACTGCGTCCTGCAGCTGGGTACGACCCATTTTCAGGATGTCCTGGAATTCGACAGCTTTACGTTCAAAGCCTTCACGCAGTTGGTTAATAGCATCTACCAGTTTAATCAGAGAAGAGTAAACCGCGATGCGGAAACCGGTCGGGTAGGCGTCGTTAGTGGACTGACATTTGTTAACGTGGTCGTTCGGGTTCAGGTACTGATATTCACCTTTCTGGTGACCCATCAGTTCCAGACCGATATTGGCCAGCACTTCGTTGGTGTTCATGTTTACGGAAGTACCTGCGCCGCCCTGGTAGACGTCTACCGGGAACTGATCCATGCATTTTCCGTTGTTCAGGACTTCATCACATGCGGCAATGATTGCATTCGCTACACTTTTAGGAATGGTTTGCAGCTCTTTGTTTGCCATAGCTGCGGCTTTTTTAACCATTACCATACCGCGAACAAATTCAGGAATATCGCTGATTTTGTTGTTGCTGATATAGAAGTTTTCAATCGCTCTCAGAGTGTGAACACCATAGTAGGCATCAGCTGGAACTTCCCTGGTACCCAACAGATCTTCTTCGATACGAATGTTGTTTGACATGTGAACCTTCTTTTTCAAGCTGCCAATGATTTGCTGTAAACACACAGAATATATGTGGTTTCGAATGTTTTTCGACCGACGATTATCCCCTGCATCGGCCGAATACCAGGGATCATATGCTGCTTGAGGATTTCTACCGTAATCTGGATCACTTTAAGTGTCGGTTTTTACCCCTTAATTATTAATTTGTGAAATAGATCACCGCTTTGGGATTACTACCAAAAATAGTTGCGCAAACATCTTGAAATTTTGCTAATGACCACAATATAAGCTGAACGCGATTCGCAACCCATTCAGGCGACCAGATTTAACTGGTTGCTATTACAGGAGAAACCTTTGCGCTGGTTACCTTTAATTGCCGTTTTCCTTTATGTCTATATTGAGATTTCAATCTTTATTCAGGTTGCTCATGTGCTGGGGGTATTGCTGACCCTCGTGCTGGTTATATTCACCTCAGTTATTGGTATGTCACTGGTACGTAATCAGGGCTTTAAGAATTTTGTGCTGATGCAACAAAAAATGGCGGCGGGAGAAAACCCAGCGGCGGAAATGATTAAAAGTGTTTCGTTGATCATTGCCGGTTTGCTGCTTTTATTACCGGGCTTTTTCACTGATTTCCTCGGTCTTCTTCTTTTATTACCGCCAGTGCAAAAGCATCTGACAGTGAAGCTGATGCCGCATTTGCGCTTTTCCCGTATGCCGGGCGGCGGATTTAGCGCCGGGACCGGTGGCGGTAATACTTTTGATGGTGAGTATCAACGAAAGGATGATGACCGCGACCGCCTTGATCATAAAGACGATCGCCAGGATTAATGACGAAACGCCGGATTATGTGGTTATGCCATTTTCCGGCGTTTTTCGTTTTGGCAGAAATAGCCATAACCCCACTAGCATGATCAGTGCATATAAACTTTTCCAGCCGACCATCGCCAGTAACAGAACACATAACAGCCCGCCAATTACCGCCAGTAGTCGATAACGTCCTTGCAATAATTTACAGCCTGCCAGCATGCATAACAGATAGATCATAATAAAGATGCCGTTGGCATAGATGATAAGTGCGTCCAGATTGATCTCTAACATATGGATCGCCAACGTGCTCACCACGCAACAGCCGAGCACGGCATTAAGGGCATTAGTCGGGATATGACGAGAAGAGAGGCGTGCCAGGTAGTGGTCAGGATTGTGTTGCGCCTGCGACCAGACTAATCGGGCGAAGCTCTGTATATAAATGTTGAGACTGGCAAAGCAGGCCAGATAGCCAATCACGCAGGCAATCCACAACGCTCCTACACCGAACAGCTGCACCACAATTTTTGGAAGCGATGCTGCCGCCGCCATTTTTTCACCATAGGCGTCGAAGCGTAATACCACCACCGTACAGCCCCAATAGACTAATCCTGCCAGCAACAGACCAATCATCAGAGCGCGGGGAAAATCACGCTCTGGATTTTTAAATTCCGAGGCGAGATGGGCAAATGCCTCCAGACCGACAAAGCACCAGAACATCACCGATAACGCAGCAAACAACCCGGAAAGTTCGATATTACCAGGTGCCGGGAAGGGGATATTCGCAGGTTTAATATCGCCCGCCCACCAGATAGCGACAATAAGCGCGACGATAAGCCCGGCAATAACCGTTTGTAGATTAGCACTGGAACTGGCACCGCGAGTGCCGATGTACCACACCAGCGCCAGCGTACCAAGTTCTGCCAACAACAGTTGCCAACTATGCCAACCAAACATTGCCTGGCCAAAGCCGGCGGCAATTTGTAGTGCAGCGGGCAGGCCTACGGGAATGACCGATAAAAATAGCCAGCCAGTGACTCGCTCAAGCCGCGAGCCAAACGCCATACCAACGAAGTGCGCGACGCCGCCCGCACTGGGATAGTGGCGTCCCAGCAGCGCAAAGACGATTGCAATCGGGAACACTAAAATAATCAAAACGGGCCAGGCCCACAGGCTGGTATTGCCCGCTAGCAGGGCTGCTAATGCGGGAACGGCAAACACGCCCGTGCCTAATAATGAGGTTGATAACAGGCCGATCCCCTGGGCTAATCCCAGTTCTTGTTTGAGTCCACTCATGGGTTAATGTCCAATTGTGCCCAAAATTTGGGCAACTGCGCAGGTTTTCGATGGTAGCACAATCAGATTCGCGTATGGCGGCGATGGAGAAATTGCGATGAAATGTGATGTGAATCAGGATTTTTACCCGATTTTGTACTGATCAGAATTTTTTTTCATTTGCCCCCTTGAAGGGGGAGAAGCCCATCCCCATTTCACTGGTCACCAGCCGGGAAACCACGTAAGGTCCGGCGTCACCCATAACAGATACGGACTTTCTCAAAGGAGAGTTATCAATGAATATTCGTCCATTGCATGATCGCGTGATCGTCAAGCGTAAAGAAGTTGAAACTAAATCTGCTGGCGGCATCGTTCTGACCGGCTCTGCAGCGGCTAAATCTACCCGTGGCGAAGTGCTGGCTGTTGGCAATGGCCGCATCCTTGAAAATGGTGAAGTGAAGCCGCTGGACGTGAAAGTTGGCGACATCGTAATTTTCAATGATGGCTACGGTGTGAAGTCTGAGAAGATCGACAATGAAGAAGTGTTGATCATGTCCGAAAGCGACATTCTGGCAATTGTTGAAGCGTAATCCGCGCACGACACTGAACATACGAATTTAAGGAATAAAGATAATGGCAGCTAAAGACGTAAAATTCGGTAACGACGCTCGTGTGAAAATGCTGCGCGGCGTAAACGTACTGGCAGATGCAGTGAAAGTTACCCTCGGTCCGAAAGGCCGTAACGTAGTTCTGGATAAATCTTTCGGTGCACCGACCATCACCAAAGATGGTGTTTCCGTTGCTCGTGAAATCGAACTGGAAGACAAGTTCGAAAACATGGGTGCGCAGATGGTGAAAGAAGTTGCCTCTAAAGCGAACGACACAGCAGGCGACGGTACCACCACCGCAACCGTACTGGCTCAGGCTATCATTACTGAAGGCCTGAAAGCTGTTGCCGCGGGCATGAACCCGATGGACCTGAAACGTGGTATCGACAAAGCCGTTACTGCTGCAGTTGAAGAACTGAAAGCGCTGTCCGTACCGTGCTCCGACTCTAAAGCGATTGCTCAGGTTGGTACTATCTCCGCTAACTCCGACGAAACCGTAGGTAAACTGATCGCTGAAGCGATGGATAAAGTCGGTAAAGAAGGCGTTATCACCGTTGAAGACGGTACTGGTCTGCAGGACGAACTGGACGTGGTTGAAGGTATGCAGTTCGACCGTGGCTACCTGTCTCCTTACTTCATCAACAAGCCGGAAACTGGCGCAGTAGAACTGGAAAGCCCGTTCATCCTGCTGGCTGACAAGAAAATCTCCAACATCCGCGAAATGCTGCCGGTTCTGGAAGCCGTTGCAAAAGCAGGCAAACCGCTGCTGATCATCGCTGAAGATGTTGAAGGCGAAGCGCTGGCAACTCTGGTTGTTAACACCATGCGTGGCATTGTGAAAGTCGCTGCGGTTAAAGCTCCGGGCTTCGGCGATCGCCGTAAAGCTATGCTGCAGGATATCGCAACCCTGACTGGCGGTACCGTAATCTCTGAAGAGATTGGTATGGAGCTGGAAAAAGCAACCCTGGAAGACCTGGGTCAGGCTAAACGTGTTGTGATCAACAAAGACACCACCACCATCATCGATGGCGTGGGTGAAGAAGCTGCGATTCAGGGCCGTGTTGCTCAGATCCGTCAGCAGATTGAAGAAGCAACTTCTGACTACGACCGTGAAAAACTGCAGGAGCGCGTAGCGAAACTGGCAGGCGGCGTTGCAGTTATCAAAGTTGGTGCTGCTACCGAAGTTGAAATGAAAGAGAAAAAAGCACGCGTTGAAGACGCCCTGCACGCGACCCGTGCTGCGGTAGAAGAAGGCGTGGTTGCTGGTGGTGGTGTTGCGCTGATCCGCGTAGCGTCTAAACTGGCTGACCTGCGTGGTCAGAACGAAGAGCAGAACGTGGGTATCAAAGTTGCACTGCGTGCAATGGAAGCTCCGCTGCGTCAGATCGTACTGAACTGCGGTGAAGAACCGTCTGTTGTTGCTAACACCGTTAAAGCTGGCGACGGCAACTACGGCTACAACGCAGCAACCGAAGAATACGGCAACATGATCGACATGGGTATCCTGGATCCAACCAAAGTAACTCGTTCTGCTCTGCAGTACGCAGCTTCTGTGGCTGGCCTGATGATCACCACCGAGTGCATGGTTACCGACCTGCCGAAAAACGATGCAGCTGACTTAGGCGCTGCTGGCGGTATGGGCGGCATGGGTGGCATGGGCGGCATGATGTAATTGCCCTGCACCTCGCAGAAATAAAGAAACCCCCGGGCAGAAATGTCTGGGGGTTTTTCTTTTGGTCATCTTTCTAGTATAAGATTCAGACACGGACGACGCGAGTTGCGTCCAGCTCATTGATTATGGGGAATAACATGCACGTAAAATACTTAGCAGGGATTGTCGGTGCCGCGCTACTGATGGCGGGTTGTAGCTCCAGCAACGAATTGAGCGCTGCCGGACAGAGTGTTCGCATCGTGGACGAGCAACCAGGTGCAGAGTGCCAGCTGATTGGTACTGCTACTGGTAAGCAAAGTAACTGGCTTTCCGGACAACACGGTGAAGAGGGCGGTTCTATGCGTGGTGCGGCAAACGATCTGCGCAACCAGGCGGCAGCAATGGGCGGTAACGTGATTTATGGTATCAGCAGCCCGTCGCAGGGCATGTTGTCCAGCTTTGTCCCGACTGACAGCCAGATTATCGGTCAGGTATATAAGTGCCCGAACTGATGGGATCCAGAGGCTGGGTGACAAACGTATAATTGCCTGATGCGCTTCGCTTATCAGGCCTACATCAGGCATTGCAACTGATTGAATGCTTGAGAATTTGTAGGCCGGATAAGGCATTTACGCTGCATCCGGCATGATCAACGATCACGTTATCAGTCATTTCAGGCTGGATGGCTCCAGCCTCGCATTAGCAAAGATGGGATTATTTCGCCTGTGGTGCAGTTTTGTTGATGGATTGAACGCGTAGGTGATGCAGTGCGCGTAGGCATTGATCCTGGGTTAGTGGTTGGGCGTTATTGGCTGCCACAGTACGAACGTAGACCTGACACGGCACTCCAGCGAGCTTTTTCAGTCGAGGGCTGAAATCAAGCATCCGGCGAGTGATAGCCTCCACTTCTTTACCCGGTGTTGCTTCACGCGTTTTTACTACTGCACCGCTAAATTGCTCTTTGCCACCTTCATCTTTAAAGCGATAAAGTACGGCCAGATAATGACTAAACAGATCATGTTTCCATTCCGGTTGGGAATAGGTGTCATATTCCAGATTGCCATCATCCTGGCAGTCGACATCATATAGCGGTAGGAAATCTAACAACGATGTAATACGTAACGCCAGTTCACGCATTTCTGCATTATTAATTGCATGAATGATTGCTCGCGCCAGCATTTCAATCTGCAACTCATTGACCACTAATTCGCATTTGCTGCCATCATGTAGCGTTAATGCGAAATTAAGATTTTCGCCCTGATTATCGGTAAGTTCCAGCGTGTTAACCCGGCGATTAATATCGGCATTTTTCAGCTCATCAACCTGGATTTCTGGGATATTTTCTGCCATTTTTTTTATGACTTTATCGCGAGCCTGCTCATACTGAAGACGAGAATCAGCGTCGAGTTTATGCTTTTGATGCAAACGACTTTCCAGCGCAATCAGCATGTCACGCAGTTCCATTACAGACATGAAGAACAACGATTCTTTATTGCGAGGCTCTTTAATTTTCAGCGCCAGTGCAATGAAATTATTACTCTTGCGAATAACACCGGTATTAACACCCTTGATGCTTATGGCCATGTAGGTTCTCCCTAACCATTTCTCAATAAAATAATTAATTTCAATTTATAAGCCAGATAAATGGGCTTGGTAATAATCGTTGTTAAAATAACATAAATAGCCGTGCTCACTCTATATAAACAGAAAAGAAAGGTTAATTATTGATGTCAGCTATATAAATAATAAAAATAGCAATACATATGAATAATTAATGGTTATGCAACGGGCAAAGATTAAACTTCCCTGTTTAATGAGAGATCGCTGTACTCGTGTTCGTTGCTCTTGCCGGATGCGGCGTAAACGCCTTATCCGGCCTACAGTTCATTGAGTTTCAATGCACGATGTAGGCCTGATAAGCGAAGCGCATCAGGCAATTTTCTGTTTAACTTCCCTGTTAATCAGTTATTGCTGACGTAGCTGGAGATCCAGCGGCGTTTTGCTCGGTTCGCCACCAATCTCACGCGCCAGTTTCGGCACGAGATATCCCGACACCAGTGTCAGCAACTCACGCATGATCTGCCGTGCTTCATCATCACTCACCATAAAATGCGCCGCGCCCTGTACTTTATCGAGCACATGCAGGTAATAGGGCATCACACCCGCATCGAACAACGCATTACTCAGGTTTGCCAGCGTTTGCGCGTTGTCATTCACGCCACGTAACAGAACGCTCTGGTTCAACAAAGTAACGCCGACACGGCGCAATTTAGCCATCGCCTGACGGAACGTTTCATCTACCTCATTGGCATGGTTGATGTGATTCACCAGTAAGATTTGCAGTGTAGAACGGGAAAAGCGTTCAATCAGCGCCTCTGTGATGCGCGCCGGGATCACAATCGGCAGACGGCTGTGGATACGCAGACGTTTGATATGTGGGATGGCTTCCAGTTTCGTCAGCAGCCAGTCCAGTTCGTGATCTTTCGCCATCAACGGATCGCCGCCGGAGAAAATAATCTCGTCCAGTTCCGGATGCGCAGCAACATACTCAAGTGCCGTCTTCCAGTTTCGCTTGTTGCCCTGATTTTCGGCATACGGGAAGTGGCGACGGAAGCAATAGCGGCAATTTACCGCGCAGCCGCCTTTGACCAGCAATAGCGCCCGGTTGTGGTATTTATGCAACAAACCAGGCACTACGCTGTGTTGTTCTTCGAGCGGGTCGGTGGAGAATCCGGGCGCGACGACAAACTCATCTTGCGAGGTAAGTACCTGACGCAAAAGTGGATCGTCTGGATTGCCTTTCTCCATGCGATCGATAAATGAGCGGGGCACGCGCAGGGCAAACAGCTTTTTGGCGCTGCGTCCGGCCAACAGTTTTTCGTCCGCGTCTATATTCAAAAGACGCAGAAGTTCATCAGGATCGGTCACAACATCGGCAAGTTGCGCTAACCAATCTTCTCTGGATGGGGTATTTAGGGTTACAATATGCGCCATTTTGTGGCTTAGCTACCAATTAACAAATTTCAGAGGGCCTTATGGCAACGTACTATAGCAACGATTTTCGTGCTGGTCTTAAAATCATGTTAGATGGCGAACCTTACGCGGTTGAAGCCAGCGAATTCGTGAAACCAGGTAAAGGTCAGGCATTCGCTCGCGTTAAACTGCGTCGTCTGCTGACTGGCACTCGCGTAGAAAAAACTTTCAAATCTACCGATTCCGCTGAAGGCGCTGATGTTGTCGATATGAACCTGACTTACCTGTACAACGACGGTGAGTTCTGGCACTTCATGAACAACGAAACTTTCGAGCAGCTGTCTGCTGATGCAAAAGCAATTGGCGACAACGCTAAATGGCTGCTGGATCAGGCAGAGTGCATCGTAACTCTATGGAATGGTCAGCCGATCTCCGTTACTCCGCCGAACTTCGTTGAACTGGAAATCGTTGATACCGATCCGGGTCTGAAAGGTGATACCGCAGGTACTGGCGGCAAACCGGCTACCCTGTCTACTGGCGCTGTGGTTAAAGTTCCGCTGTTCGTACAGATCGGCGAAGTTATCAAAGTGGATACCCGCTCTGGTGAATACGTATCTCGCGTGAAGTAATGCGGTTGTGGTGCGGCCTGCTGGCTGCACCATCACTTTTCAGGTCAGAGATGATGAAACACCTTATCCTTCTTGTTTTGCTTGCCAGCACGCTGCTCACGGGCTGTAACACCGCTCGCGGTTTCGGCGAAGACATCAAACATCTCGGTAATTCCATCTCCCGCGCTGCCAGCTAATTTATTCTTCACTTCCGAAAAATCATCAGATTTCCGTCATTTTTGGTGATGTTGTCTATTATTAATTTGCTATAGGCAAACACAAATAACATTACCTAAAAGGAAGACGTTATGGTGAAGAAGACAATTGCAGCGATCTTTTCTGTTCTGGTGCTTTCAACAGTATTGACTGCCTGCAACACCACGCGTGGCGTTGGTGAAGATATCTCCGACGGCGGTAACGCGATTTCTGGCGCAGCGACGAAAGCGCAGCAATAAGCAATAACGGTACGGCAGTTTGTCGTGCCGTTGATACTGATGACAAAGGCAAATTGCCTGATGCGCTACGCTTATCAGACCTACATAGTCCATGCAATATATTGAATTTGAAGGATTTTGTAGGCTGGACAAGGCGTTAACGCAGCATCCGGCATAAACAACTGACACGTTGTCAACAATCTGTAACGGTACGACAAGTTTGTCGTGCCGTTTATTTTTTCAGCGATAGTCACTAAGGTAATAGTTGAAATTCCCCTGCCACCAGGCAAAATATCCGTTCAACCATCAGCTTTGCAGGACGACCTGCAAACGCTTCTTTTCACCGGGGACGGCCCCATTTCTCCGGAGTTTTATATGTCCTGGATTATCTTATTTATTGCTGGGTTGCTGGAAGTCGTCTGGGCTGTTGGCCTGAAATATACCCACGGCTTTAGTCGTTTGACGCCAAGTGTTATTACCGTGACGGCGATGATTGTCAGTATGGCGCTGCTCGCCTGGGCGATGAAGTCATTACCTGTAGGGACGGCTTATGCTGTCTGGACGGGGATTGGCGCAGTCGGCGCGGCTATCACCGGCATTGTGCTGCTCGGCGAGTCCGCTAACCCGATGCGCCTGGCGAGTCTGGCGTTAATTGTGGTGGGAATTATTGGTCTGAAACTCAGCACTCACTAACTACCGGGCTGCTGTACCCAAATAAACTTACTAACATCAAACCCTTCCCGGGTCGCGACTGCCAGCATCTCCTGTTTAACTTCGTCAGAAATGGTTGGCGTGCGAGAGAGTATCCACAGGTAGTCGCGGTCCGGGCCGCAAACCAGCGCGTGGCGGTACTCCCGGTCGAGCGCGATGACATTATAACCGCCGTAGAATGGCCCAAAGAACGACACTTTCAGGGCTGCGCGACGCGGATCTCCAGTAAAGTAGGCTTTTCCTTCACTCTGCTGCCACATCTCTCTGTCTGGGTTATAGCCTTTATTAATGACATTCAGGCCGCCGTCATCCCGCAGGCTATACGTCGCGGTCACTTTCTCCAGCCCGCGTTCAAAGCGGTGATCAAAACGGGCAATCTCATACCACGTACCCAAATAGCGTTTGGTATCGAAATTATTTACCACAGTAACGCCACGCGGCGGTGTGGGAGAACTACAGGCAACCACCAGAAATGCAGCTGTCGCTGCGGCAACGAGAGGGAGCAGGCGCATAAATGTTTCCTTACTGGTTTTTTCTAAGTGTAGATGACAGCAAGGAAATGCGAAGAAAAGGTCCGAAAATTCGGACCCGATGAAATTTTACTGCAGAGCGTTGAGAATCTGCCAGGCGGCGGTAACTCTCGCTGGATTGGGATAATTTTTGTTAGCCAGCATCACAATACCCAGCTCTTTTTCTGGGATAAACGCGACATAGCTACCAAATCCGCCGGTCGCACCTGTTTTATGCACCCATGATGACCGCACAGCAGGAGCAGGGGGCGTAATCGCTTTTACTGGGCTTGTCGCCAGCGCAATTTTACTGTCGCTGCCATTGATGATGCTGTCAGGATTTACCGGCCAGTCCAGCATTTCCCAGCCCAGGCCCTGATACATATCGCCGGTTTGCCAGTAGCGAGATTGTGCCAGTTGTATCCCTTGCTGAAGTGTTTTG
Organism: Escherichia sp. E4742; assembly: GCF_005843885.1. Lineage (NCBI taxonomy): Bacteria > Pseudomonadati > Pseudomonadota > Gammaproteobacteria > Enterobacterales > Enterobacteriaceae > Escherichia > Escherichia sp. E4742. Next base: position 2,743,481 of record NZ_CP040443.1, read on the forward strand.
TCATTGATATCACGGGGATTCATATTGCTTCGTACCCAGCGGGCCATATCTTCAATTGTCGATTTCACACCGTACGCTTCAGCATCTAATGCCCCTGGCGAAACATGCACTGCCTTACCTTCGCGATATCCCCAGGCGTAATTCTTTTCTTCTGCGGGCGGCACATTAATCCACGTATGGTTGAGTTTGAGTGGCTGGAAAACACGAGTTTGCATCGCCTGTTCAAAGCTCAAACCGGATGGCTTCACAGCCAGTGCGCCGAACAAACCGATACTGGAGTTTGCATACAGACGTTGTGTTCCTGGCACCCATGCAGGCTGCCAGTTTTGATAGAAGCGCAGCAAGTCGCTTGAGGATTTCACCTCATCCGGCACCTGTAACGGCAGGCCGCCAGCGGTGTAGGTTGCGAGATGTAATAGTGTGATCCCATTCCACTGTTTAGCGGTAAGTTCAGGCCAGTATTTTGTGACAGGATCGTTTAGATTGATTTCCCCTCGAGCAATAGCGTCGCCACCAAGCACGCCCGTAAATGTTTTACTGACCGAGCCTAACTCAAACAACGTTTGCTGCGTGACGGGCCGCTTTTTTGCCACATCCGCGTAGCCCCAGGTAAAGTAATAAGGCTTACCCTGATAAATCACTGCAACGGCCATGCCGGGGATGTTTTGTTGCTCAACAAGTGGGGTAATTGTGTGATGTACAATATCGTTGATTTGTTGTTCGCTGTGGGTCGCGGCAAGAGTGGAGCAAGAGACGGTAATCAGTAAGGCGCAAAGAGTCGTTTTGAGCATAAGGTCTGGTTTCCATACAAAACGGCCCGCCATAGGCGGGCCGGATTTACATTGGCGATACGTTAGATTGTAACGATACCAATCAGCGTGACAACTGTCAGGATAGCAGCCAGACCGTAGAAAACCCATTTGCCCGCAGGCACGTGAATTTTCAGATCGTGCATCGCGTGGTGCATACGGTGTAAACCACACCACAGCGGCAGGACGATCATCAGGAACAGGAATACGCGACCAATGAAGCTTTGCGCGAACGCCAGAACGCGTTCGTAGCTCAGTGCGTCACCCGGGAACAGACCCAGCGGCAGCAGAATGCCAACCAGCAGGATCATTACCGGCGCAATGATCGCACTCCACATACCACCGGCCCCGAAGAGGCCCCAGAATACCGGTTCGTCAGAACGCTTTGGATTTGGATTAATCATCTCAGGCTCCTTACCAGTACAGGGCAACAAACAGGATTACGATGGTGGCAACTACGGTTACCGCCCAGAGACTTTTGATAATTGGCTCTGGTCCCATTTTTTCGTCTTTTACAATGATATTGGCCGCTTTCGGTGCCAGTTCAAACCAGGTTTTGGTGTGCAGCAGGGCTGCCGCCAGAGTAATCAGGTTAATGATCACGATAACCGGGTTTTGTAAAAAGTCGACGAATCCCGCCCAGGTTTCCGGGCCATTTTTCAGGGCAAATAGCCCGAAAATCAGTTCAATGCTGAACCACACAGCCGGAACCGCTGTGCCTTCGCGCAGCATGTAAAAGCGATAAAACGGCAATTTTTTCCACCAGGTGGACGTCATTGGCCGTACATACGGTTTACGTTTAGTCGTCATGTTGCACTCCTTAGCGTGGTTTCAGGGTCGCGATAAGAAAGTCTTTTGAACTTTCTACTTTGCCCTGCTGAATGGCCGCAGCCGGATCGACGTGTTTCGGGCAGACTTCGGAGCAGTAGCCCACGAAAGTACAGCTCCATACGCCGTTCTGGCTGTTTAACTGCGCCATACGCTCCTTCTTACCGTGGTCGCGGCTATCTTCGTTATAACGATGTGCCAGCGTAATGGCAGCCGGACCGATGAACTCTGGGTTCAGGCCGAACTGCGGGCATGCGGCATAGCACAGACCACAGTTGATGCAACCGGAGAACTGGTGATACTTCGCCATCTGCGCCGGGGTCTGGATGTTAGTACCCTGATCCGCGGTGCGGGAGTTGCCGATGATGTACGGTTTGATCGCTTCCAGACTTTCGATGAAGTGGGTCATATCGACCACCAGATCGCGTTCAATCGGGAAGTTAGCTAACGCTTCAACCTTCATGCCGTTGGTGTAGTCACGCAGGAAGGTTTTACATGCCAGTTTCGGCACGTTGTTAACCATCATGCCGCAGGAGCCACAAATCGCCATACGGCAGGACCAGCGGTAGCTCAGGTCCGGCGCAAGGTTGTCTTTGATATAGCCCAGCGCATCCAGCAATGAGGTGGTTTCATCATAAGGCACTTCATAGAATGCGCTATGTGGTGCGGTATCGACTTCCGGGTTATAACGCACCACCTCAATTTTCAGGTTTTTCATCTCAGCCATTCGCCTTCTCCTTCTTATTGGCTGCTTCCGCCTTATCGGCTGCATCCGCTTCGCCACCGTACATGCGTTTGGCCGGCGGCAGCTTAGTAATTTTCACGTCGCTGTACTCCAGGCGAGTAGTGCCATCAGCATCGCGGAAGGCGAGGGTGTGTTTGAGGAAGTTGATGTCGTCACGTTCAGTGCAACCTTCGTCCAGACGCTGGTGCGCGCCGCGGGACTCTTTACGTGCCATTGCGGAGTGCGCCATACATTCGGCAACGTTCAGACCGTGGCCCAACTCAATGGTGTAAAGCAAGTCGGTGTTGAACACGCTGGAAGTGTCGGTGATGCGAACGCGCTTGAAGCGTTCCTGCAGTTCCGCCAGCTTGTCGATGGTTTTCTGCATCAGTTCCGGCGTACGGTAGATACCGCAGCCTTCTTCCATGGCCAGGCCCATTTCGTCGCGGATCTTCGCCCAGTTTTCGCCGCCGTCCTGGTTAACCAGATCTTTCAGACGCTGTTCAACGCCAGCAACCTGGGCATTGATCGCTGCATCGTTGCCATTACCGGCAGTAGATGCGCGCTCCATTGCTTGCTCACCGGCCAGACGACCAAAGACCACCAGTTCCGCCAGGGAGTTGGAGCCCAGACGGTTTGCGCCGTGCAGACCTACAGAGGAACATTCGCCCACGGCGAACAGGCCCTTAATGCGGGTTTCGCAGTTCTGATCGGTTTCGATACCACCCATGGTGTAGTGCGCGGTCGGACGTACCGGAATCGGCTCTTTAACCGGATCGACGCCAACATAAGCTTTCGCCAGTTCACAGATGAACGGCAGACGTTCGTGCAGTTTTTTCTCGCCCAGGTGACGCAGGTCGAGGTAAACCACATCGCCACGCGGCGTGGAGATGGTGTTGCCTTTGCGCCATTCGTGCCAGAAGGCCTGAGAAACTTTGTCGCGAGGACCCAGTTCCATGTATTTGTTTTTCGGCTCGCCCAGCGGAGTTTCCGGACCCATGCCGTAGTCTTGCAGATAACGGTAGCCATTTTTGTTGACCAGAATACCGCCTTCGCCACGGCAACCTTCGGTCATCAGGATACCGGAACCCGGTAGGCCAGTCGGGTGATACTGAACGAACTCCATATCACGCAGCGGAACACCGTGGCTCAGCGCCATACCCATACCGTCGCCAGTAACGATGCCGCCGTTGGTGTTGTAACGATAAACACGGCCAGCGCCGCCGGTTGCCATCACCACTGCGTTAGCACGGATCTGAACCAGCGTACCTTCCATCATGTTCATTGCCACCAGGCCGCGAACATGACCATCATCAACCAGAATATCCAGCACGAAATGTTCGTCAAAACGCTGGATCTGCGGGAATTGCAGAGAGGTCTGGAACAGAGTGTGAAGCATATGGAAGCCGGTCTTATCTGCGGCGAACCAGGTACGCTCGATTTTCATGCCGCCGAAGCGACGTACGTTCACGCTACCATCCGGGCGACGGCTCCATGGGCATCCCCACAGTTCCAGTTGGGTCATTTCGGTTGGGCAGTGGTGGACGAAATAATCCACAACATCCTGCTCACATAACCAGTCGCCACCCGCTACTGTATCGTTAAAGTGATAATCGAAGCTGTCATGATCCTGCGCGACAGCGGCGGAGCCACCTTCTGCAGCAACGGTATGGCTGCGCATTGGGTATACTTTTGAGATTAGTGCGATTTTTGCATTCGGATTTGCCTGCGCGGCAGCAATTGCAGCACGTAATCCCGCGCCACCGGCACCTACAATGGCAAGATCGGCTTGAAAGGTTTGCACGACATTCCTCCAGATTGTTTTTATCCCACATCCACGTACTTCAGGGTAAGTGCCTGAAAGTTACGGTCTGCGAACGCTATTCCACTGCTCCTTTATAGGTACAACAGTATAGTCTGATGGATAAGTCTGAAATTTGACGAGATCGATTTTTTTAGTGCGCAAGCGGGCTAAATTATCACTGAAGATGATTAATTTAATTACTAAACCATCAGATTGTGGTTTTTTTAGTCACCCCCCCTTGCTGAATGATTCCTGCGTAAAATTTGTCTCGCCGTCGCGTTGCGAGTAGACTTCGTGCCCTTGTTAAAAACTGGAGATTTCACTATGAGCGAAACGGCATCCTGGCAGCCGAGCGCATCCATTCCTAACTTATTAAAACGCGCGGCGATTATGGCGGAGATCCGTCGTTTCTTTGCCGATCGTGGAGTGCTGGAGGTGGAGACGCCTTGTATGAGCCAGGCGACGGTAACCGATATTCATTTGGTCCCGTTTGAGACACGTTTCGTTGGCCCCGGACACTCTCAGGGGATGAATCTCTGGTTAATGACCAGCCCTGAATATCACATGAAACGCCTGCTGGTTGCCGGTTGTGGCCCCGTATTCCAGCTGTGCCGCAGCTTCCGTAATGAAGAGATGGGGCGTTATCACAACCCTGAGTTCACGATGCTGGAGTGGTATCGGCCGCATTATGATATGTACCGGTTGATGAACGAAGTTGACGATCTTCTGCAGCAAGTACTGGATTGCCCGGCTGCAGAAAGCCTTTCTTATCAGCAAGCCTTCTTACGTTATCTGGAAATTGATCCGCTCTCAGCTGATAAAACGCAGCTACGGGAAGTGGCGGCGAAACTGGATCTGAGCAACGTTGCCGATACCGAAGAAGATCGCGATACACTGTTGCAGTTGCTGTTTACCTTTGGTGTGGAACCGAACATTGGTAAAGAAAAACCGACCTTTGTTTATCATTTCCCTGCCAGTCAGGCATCACTGGCGCAAATCAGTACCGAAGATCATCGGGTCGCAGAGCGCTTCGAGGTCTACTACAAAGGTATTGAGCTGGCGAATGGTTTCCACGAATTAACGGACGCCCGTGAACAGCAACAACGCTTTGAGCAGGATAACCGCAAACGTGCGGCGCGTGGTTTACCGCAGCATCCAATTGACCAAAACCTCATAGAAGCTCTGAAAGTCGGTATGCCTGACTGCTCCGGCGTGGCTCTGGGCGTTGATCGTCTGGTGATGTTGGCGCTGGGCGCGGAGACGCTTGCGGAAGTGATTGCCTTTAGCGTTGACCGGGCATAATTCTGAAAAATCATCTAATTAACCGCACAGAATGGCGTTGTAACGCCATTCTGTAGCAGATATTTTCATTTTTCTGCTGAAGGCCACAATTTAAGACTGGATATTTGTTATCATCCAGGTATCAATTCTGTATGGTTTTTTATTGCGGCCCGTCAATCGATGGGCAGTGCAGTTTAGTGCGCGCGTTTTATACATGTGCTAACTCTAAGGATAATTTCATGCCTCACACGATAAAAAAGATGAGTCTGATAGGGCTCATATTGATGATCTTTACTTCAGTATTTGGGTTTGCCAATAGCCCGGCAGCTTATTATTTAATGGGGTATAGTGCGATTCCCTTTTATATATTTTCTGCATTATTATTTTTTATACCATTTGCCTTAATGATGGCAGAGATGGGCGCGGCCTATCGCAAAGAAGAAGGCGGCATCTATTCCTGGATGAATAATAGTGTCGGACCACGTTTCGCCTTTATCGGCACATTTATGTGGTTTTCCTCTTATATCATCTGGATGGTGAGTACCTCAGCTAAAGTCTGGGTACCATTTTCTACGTTCCTCTACGGTACCGACATGACTCAGCACTGGCGCATTGCTGGCCTGGAGCCAACGCAGGTAGTGGGTCTGCTGGCGGTGGCATGGATGATCCTGGTTACCGTGGTTGCTTCAAAAGGGATTAATAAAATTGCTCGTATTACTGCAGTAGGTGGTATTGCAGTAATGTGTCTTAATTTAGTATTACTGTTAGTGAGCATTGCCATTTTGTTATTAAATGGTGGCCATTTTGCACAGGATATTAATTTCGTGGTATCGCCGAATCCAGGATATCAATCCGGTCTGGCGATGTTATCGTTTGTGGTATTTGCCATTTTCGCTTATGGCGGAATTGAAGCGGTTGGTGGTCTGGTAGATAAAACAGAAAACCCAGAAAAGAACTTTGCCAAAGGTATTGTTTTTGCCGCTATTGTTATTTCAATTGGTTATTCGCTGGCGATATTTTTATGGGGCGTCAGCACTAACTGGCAGCAGGTATTAAGTAATGGTTCCGTTAACCTCGGCAATATCACCTATGTACTGATGAAAAGCCTGGGGATGACGCTGGGTAACGTGTTGCATTTGTCACCTGAGGCGTCATTGTCGCTGGGCGTATGGTTTGCGCGTATTACCGGGCTTTCGATGTTCCTGGCTTACACCGGCGCGTTCTTTACACTTTGCTACTCGCCACTAAAAGCGATCATCCAGGGTACGCCGAAAGCGTTATGGCCGGAACCGATGACGCGCCTGAACGCCATGGGCATGCCGTCTATCGCCATGTGGATGCAGTGCGGGCTGGTTACTGTCTTCATCCTGCTGGTTTCGTTTGGCGGTGGTACTGCATCAGCGTTCTTTAACAAGCTGACGCTGATGGCGAACGTTTCCATGACGCTTCCCTATCTGTTCCTCGCGCTGGCTTTCCCATTCTTTAAAGCACGTCAGGATCTCGACAGACCATTTGTGATTTTCAAAACACACATGTCGGCAACGATCGCGACAGTGGTGGTGGTACTGGTGGTGACGTTTGCGAACGTTTTCACCATTATCCAGCCAGTGGTTGAAGCCGGAGACTGGGATAGCACATTGTGGATGGTTGGCGGCCCTGTCTTCTTCTCGCTGTTAGCGATGGCGATTTACCAGAATTATTGCAGCAGAGTGGCAAAAAATCCGCAGTGGGTGGCTGAGTAATCAGATGCCCTATCGTCGGCCTGACGATAGGGCGTAATGACAGGGAATTAGTGGGATTTCGTATGCGCTATAGCGAAATTAAACTACGGGTTACCTCATGAGTGCGCGCATGTTTGTCTTGTGCTGCATCTGGTTTGTTGTGGCGATCCCCTGGATACTCATCACTTCCACGCTGGACAAAGAGTGGATGATTGATGAAGGCGGGGTTAAAAACATCTGCGATGTGCTGGAGTATCTGGAAAATGACGATACCCGTGATGTCGGTGTGATATTGACGTTGCCGCTCTTTTTCCCTTTTCTCTGGTTCGCGCTGCGTCGAAAAAAAGGCGGCTGGTTTATGTACGTCACCGCACTTGCGATCTTCGGCTATTGGCTGTGGCAGTTTTTCCTGCGCTATCAGTTTTGTTTGTGAGCCGGAGTGGTTCATCCGGCCACAAAGACCTTACAAACTTCCCGCCTGACGACCTTTACCCGCAGAAGTCAGCGTTCTCCCCGTTTGTTTACCATTCAGGCTTTCCAGACGCATCTGGAAGGGCGGGAATGGCATATCAATACCGTGGGCGTGGAAGCCCGCCAGAATCAGTTGATGGATTTCATGGCGCAGCGGCATGCGGTGACCCATTTCTGCGGCGTAAATACGCAGCTCGAAAATTTGGATCCCTTGCTGTAGATCCACCAGGAAGACTTCCGGCGCCGGATTGTCGATCACCAGCGAGCAGCGACGCGCAGCGTTAAGCAAGATTTCCGTCACTTCTTCACTGTTGGCATCAGCAGGGGCCGGAATCGTCAACACCACGCGCGTGACCGAGTCAGAGAGCGACCAGTTGATAAACTGCTCAGTAATAAACGCCTTGTTCGGCACGATAATCTCTTTACGGTCCCAGTCGCTGATGGTGGTGGCGCGGGTGTTAATTTTCGTCACGCTACCGGTAAGATCGCGGATCGTTACCGTATCGCCAATGCGAATCGGTTTTTCGAACAGGATAATCAGGCCAGAGATAAAGTTGGCGAAAATTTCCTGCAAACCAAAACCGAGACCAACACCGAGCGCGGCGACCAGCCACTGCAATTTCGACCACTCAATACCAATCATTGAGAAGCCGACCAGCCCGCCAATCAGCATCAGCAGATATTTGGTGATGGTGGTGATGGCGTAGCCCGTACCCGGCGTTAAATCCAGGTGCTGCAAAATCGCCAGTTCCAGCAGCGCGGGCAGGTTGCGCACCAGCTGCGTGGTGATGATAAACACCAGAATGGCAATCAGCACCGCACCGAGGGTAATCGGCTCCAGGCTTTCTACGCCCTGTACCGTGGAAGTGACATCCCACAGCGAAATATTTTCAAGGAAGCCGAAAGCGGAATGGATTTCTGACCACAGCACAATGACCGAAAGCAGGGCGATCAACATCAAAATTGAGCGCACCAGCCGCAAGGATTGCGCACTGATAGCATCGAGATCGACTTCGCTTTCATCGACTTCAATTGCCCCTTCCGGGCTACTGTGATGATGCGCTTCCTCTTCGCCACGCGCACGTTGCGCTAACATCTCTGCCCGGCGATGCTTCGCCCGGTCAAACGCCAGTCTGCGTCGCTGTATTAGCATCCAGCGGCGGATAACGTGATAAACCACCAACAGCAGGAACCAGATGGCGACCGAGGTTTCAAGCCTTGCTAACAGCGCCTGTGCCGTTGCCAGGTAACCGACTGCCGCTGCCAGAATAGCGACCAACGGCGCGCCAATCATCATGTTCCACAGCATATGGTTGGTAATGTTGTCGCCGCTGCCTTCTTTGTTGAGATACAGCGGAATCCCGGCCTTTTTCAGGCTGAGGGTGACCACTGCGAGTGCACCGCAAATGAGGATGAAGCAAAGACGTCCCAGCGAACCGGAAAACTCGCGGTCGTCGAGATTATCGAACATCATCAGCGCCATAATCAGCGGCACGATAAGCCCGATGCTCATCAGGTAGTAGCGCATCCCGCGGGAAACACGTTCGCGCGGCCAGCCAAAATGGGCAATAAACAAGCCGTTAGGGCGGGCAAAGGTGGCGCAAATCATCACTACCCACAGCAGCGGCACGGTGGCCGTTACGCCATCGCCAATCGCTACCGCCAGCGGATAAGGCCACGCCTCGCGCAAGCCGTAACCCAGCGTCATCCACAGCACCGGCAGTGGTGACGCGACGAGAATCGACCAGAAAAGGGTGCGTAATGTCAGCCAGAAGTGATCCTGAGTCACTTTGCCGACTTTCGCTGCCGAACGTTCGAGAAAACGGGTGAAATAGCGACGCGAGTAAATACTGCAACCGACCAGAATCAACGCGCCAAACAGCGGCAAAATCGTCTCTTTGCTGGTCAGCATCATGATGCTGGCTTTACCTAACTGGCTGAAGGTGTCCAGCGAGATGAGGCGGCGCAGATCCTGGGCGATCTCCAGTGGCCAGGTGATGGTCATCGGGCGCACGTCAGAGGTCCAGAACAGATAGCGGTGCGTCGCTTCGTTCACCTCTTTCAGCGCATCTTCTAGCTGCCCGTTGGAGACTTTCAGCTTGGTCAGTTCCAGCAGTAGCGTGTCGCCACCCTGCAACAATGAGTTCAGCAACTCACGCTGAGTACGCAGTTGTGCTTCGAGAATACGGTTTTGCTCGGCGGTCAGCGGCTGACCGTCAGCCTGAAGGATTTGTCGCAGTTGCGGTTGTTTATTGAGTAGATCCTCATAGTGCAACCGTTGCACGCGCAACTGCGCCATTTCGGTATCAAGTTGTTGCGGTTTCGGCATTTCCGGCAGTCGTGCCACCTGCGCTCGCAACGCTTCGCCGAGCAGGTTGGACGCTCCCAGCCATTGTGACTGCTCGCGCAGGGTATTCAGCGCCTGCCGGACCTGTAATGTCTGGCTGGCAGCCTGACGCTGTTGCGAAGCGACGAGATCCATTCGCTGTGCCTGCTGATTCAGCGCCGCCGAAAGTTCGCGGTTAATTTTGAATTGCGCGACGATATCTTTCGGTAAATCGGCACTGCTTTCAGCCAACAACTCGGTGCTTTCCAGCGCCCGCTCCGCCTCAAGCTGGCGTTGGCTGTTCAACTGATTACGTAAGGCCTGCAAATACGCATCCAGCTGCTGGCTCTCTTTTTCCGCCAGCTCAGAGCGCAAGCGCGCTAATTCCTGGCGGTTATTGGCAGACAGCTGCGCCAGCTCCAGTTCATCAACGAGGGCTTTCAGACGTGCGGAGTCAGACTGTAACGCGAAATTTTGTGCCTGATTAAGCGGGGTATTGCCGGTAAGCGTTCCCAGGCGGCGCTCAATTTCATTTAACTGACGACGGGCATCGGTTTGCTGTTGCGGCAGTTGATTCAGTGAATCCGCTATCTCGCGGGCGCGTTCCTGCTCTTGCTGGGCCTGACGGCTCTTATCCAGCAACTGACTGCTGACCTGGAGAATTTCCTGATTCAGCGCATCGGTAGACATTCCCGGTGACACGCTGCGCGGCTCGTCACGCATGTTGTTTAACTGTGCGCGAAGGGTAGCGGAGAGTTTCGGGTAATTATCAATGACTTCTTGATATTGCTTGATGCGCTCAAGGGAACCTTTTCGTTCCTCAAGCGCATTTAAGGCAGACTGGAGCGCCTCTACGACTTCCGGCTGCACGGATTTCGCCGCTTTTGCCTGCTCCAGTTCCTGTGTGATTTGTTTGCTATCGGGGGCCGTCGCGGCGTACGCCCCCCAACTGAGGCACCAGGCCATCAGAAAAGTGATAATCAGGCGCACGTCAGCGTTTCCTTTGATGGATTAGACCTGGTCTTTTTTATCGTCAACCAATGGGCTGGCGTCGTGTTCTGCTTCGATCTCTTCAGCAGGAAGCGGGGCTGGTTCAGCGTCTGGCGTAACAAAGGTTTCGGTAGATACTGCCAGCGGCTGGCCAATTTTCGTGACAGACAGGCTTTCCAGTTGCTCAACCAGATTCACTTTACCTGGTGCAAACAGGTTGATAACGGTAGAGCCAAGTTTAAAGCGACCCATTTCCTGGCCTTTCAGCAGCGCCACAGAACCGTCGTTTTCCCCGGCAGGCCAGGTCCAGCGTTTGATGATGCCTTCGCGCGGTGGTGTAATGGTACCCGCCCAGACAGTCTCAATGCTGCCAACAATCGTCGCACCGACCAGAATCTGCGCCATCGGGCCAAATTCGGTATCGAACAGGCAGATAACACGCTCGTTACGGGCAAACAGATTTGGCACGTTCTGAGCAGTGAGATGGTTAACGGAGAAGAGATCGCCCGGCACATAGATCATCTCACGCAGAATACCGTTACACGGCATGTGTACGCGGTGGTAGTCACGCGGGGAGAGGTAAGTGGTCACAAACGTACCGTTGCGGAACAGGTCCGCCATCAGATAGTTGCCTGCCAGCAGGGCTTCGAGGCTGTAATTGTGGCCTTTGGCTTGCAGGATTTTATCTTCTTCAATTTTACCTAGCTGGCTGATAACGCCATCGGCAGGCATGACCAGAACATTCGGATCGGTATCGATTGGGCGTACTTCGTCACGCAGCGGACGGACAAAAAATTCGTTAAAGGTGCGGTAGCTGGCAGTATCCGGCTTCTGCGCCTCTTGCATGTCGACTTTGTAGTATTTAACGAACAGATCGATAACCAGTTTTGTCAGCCATCCTGCTCGCTTGCTTGCGCCCCAACCCGCCAGGCGAGTAAGCCATAGTTTCGGCAGAATGTACTGTAGCGAAAGTTTAAATGAATTTAACAAAGTAGCCTCCAGGCCATTGTTTTGTCGTTCCTGATCCGGCGTACATGCCGGATCCTGAAAAAAAGGGGACGATTCTAACGACGGTTAGCTTAATTGTCAGTCATCCGTATCAGAAAAGTTTTTACGCGTTTTTACCTGCGCCATGCTTTCCAGAATACGGTGATAGTTTTCGAAACGGGTTTCCGCGATTTTCCCTTCGTCAACGGCTTCACGGATAGCGCAGCCCGGATCGGTATCGTGTTTGCAATCGCGGTATTTGCACAGACCTAAATAGTCATGGAATTCGACAAAACCGTGAGTGATTTGTTCCGGCTCGAGATGCCAGAGTCCGAATTCGCGTACCCCAGGAGAATCAATCACATCGCCGCCGTGCGGGAAGTGATACAACCGAGCGGCAGTAGTGGTGTGCTGGCCCAGACCTGAGTTGTCAGAGACATCGTTGGTCAGGATCTCTTTTTGCAGCCCCAGCAACGCGTTCAGCAGGCTGGATTTGCCGACGCCAGATTGCCCGGCAAAAATGCTGATGCGTCCGGTCAGCGCCTCTTCCAGCGGTTTCAGCCCATCCTGAGTATGGCTGGAAACCATCAATACGCGATAACCGATGTTGCGGTAGATATCCATCTGTTCGTTGACGAACGCCATGCCTTCGTCGTCCAACAGGTCTATCTTGTTGAGCACAATAATCGGCTCAATCTGCAAGGTTTCGCAGGCTACCAGGTAACGGTCGATGATATTGAGCGACAGCTCCGGCAAAATGGCGGAGACAATAACAATCTGATCGATGTTGGCGGCGATGGGTTTCACGCCGTCGTAGAAATCCGGGCGTGTTAACACCGAGGTGCGCTCATGCACCGCTTCCACGATCCCTTTGACATTTACGCCTTCCGCCGCCGGTTTACCCGGACGCCAGACTACGCGGTCGCCGGTTACCAGTGAACGGATGGTGCGGCGAATATTGCAGCGGTGAACGTCGCCATCGGCGGATTCCACATCAGCGTGCATACCAAAGCGGCTGATGACGATACCTTCATCAGGCTCGCCAAACAGATTGTCGTCGTAGTCGGGCTTCTCCTTAGACGTTTTAAGACGACGCTGGTGATTGGCGTTCACGCGGCGCTGCTGGCCTTTGGAGAGTTTATTTTTACTCAATCGTACAGACTCCTGGTCGCCCCTGATGGGCAAAACATCTATGATACACGCAATTGTGGATCAATATAGTCACTGTGAATGGGTGGAAAATAGCATGAGTGCCAATGAAAACAACCTGATTTGGATCGATCTTGAGATGACCGGTCTGGATCCCGAGCGCGATCGCATTATTGAGATTGCCACGCTGGTGACCGATGCCAACCTGAATATTCTGGCAGAAGGGCCGACCATTGCAGTACACCAGTCTGATGAACAGCTGGCGTTGATGGACGACTGGAACGTGCGTACTCATACCGCCAGCGGGCTGGTGGAGCGCGTGAAAGCGAGCACGATGGGCGATCGTGAAGCTGAACTGGCAACGCTCGAATTTTTAAAACAGTGGGTGCCTGCGGGTAAATCACCTATCTGCGGTAACAGCATCGGTCAGGATCGCCGCTTCCTGTTCAAATACATGCCGGAACTGGAATCGTACTTCCACTACCGCTATCTCGATGTCAGCACGCTGAAAGAACTGGCGCGCCGCTGGAAGCCGGAAATTCTCGACGGTTTTACCAAGCAGGGGACGCATCAGGCGATGGATGATATCCGCGAATCAGTTGCGGAACTGGCTTACTACCGGGAGCACTTCATCAAGCTGTAAAATTTTTCCTGGTCACGTAACCGCCGGAATCCACTTGCGGCGGCGTGATTTTGACGCTAAATTGAACGTCTTGCTGATAATTTCAGCACTTGAGATAAAAATTCGAAAAATTTTTTTTAGGGGGGTTGCAGAGGGAAAGATTTCTCGTATAATGCGCCTCCCGTAACGACGCAGAAATGCGAAATTACGAAAGCAAAAGTTAAGTAGTACGCGGGAATAGCTCAGTTGGTAGAGCACGACCTTGCCAAGGTCGGGGTCGCGAGTTCGAGTCTCGTTTCCCGCTCCAAAATTTGAAAGTGCTGTAAAGTACAGACCACCCAAGCGGGAATAGCTCAGTTGGTAGAGCACGACCTTGCCAAGGTCGGGGTCGCGAGTTCGAGTCTCGTTTCCCGCTCCAAAATTTGAAAGTGCTGCAAAGCACAGACCACCCAAGCGGGAATAGCTCAGTTGGTAGAGCACGACCTTGCCAAGGTCGGGGTCGCGAGTTCGAGTCTCGTTTCCCGCTCCAAATTCTTCTCCCAATAAAATATCCACAGCGACGCGATGCGTTATTGCTGGTTTTTGTTGTCTCTGACAAACTCTTGTAAACAGAGTTATCCACAGGTCCGGGCTGTAATCTTAATTTCAGAAAAACTTCGCACGGTGAATAGTAATTTTTTAACCTGTTGATATATAAGTTGAAAATTAAGATTGTATTTTGTCGTATCGATCACTTGACGATGATATTCGTCTTGAATTGCAATGCGTTTTTATTTTTATTCACAAGCTGTGGATGAATCAGGCGTCACGTGGTAGTCCCTTTTCAATTACACGAACCAGACGCTGTTTTTTTGGTAATTGCACTTCGACCACGCACGCATTTCGTCTCTCGATTTGCTGCGCAATCGCCCACGCTATATGCTCATCAAGAAGTGGGTGCTCACCTTTACGACTTTCCAGCGCCGTCAGAATCGCTTCATCCCAGGGCGCATTGCCTAATGCTACGGCGATATTACGCAGCCAACGCAGGTGACCTATACGGCGAATCGCCGATCCTTCCGTGACTTTTAAGAATTTCTCTTCGCTCCATGCAAAAAGCTCAATGAGTTCCGGTGCGTGTAGTGGTTTGCGCGGGCTGAAATCGTCTTCAGTTGTCAGTTGTGAATAGCGATTCCACGGGCAGATAAGCTGACAGTCATCACAGCCGTAAATACGGTTTCCCATTAACGGTCGCAACTCTTCCGGGATAGCCCCTTCCAGCTCAATCGTCAGATAAGAAATACAACGGCGAGCATCGACGGTATATGGCTCGACGATGGCGCCGGTCGGGCAAATCGTCATACAGGCCACGCATTTACCGCATCCTTCCTCGACCGGTTGATCCACGGGCAGAGGAATATCGACCAGCAATTCACCTAAAAAGAAGAACGAACCGGCCTCGCGATTGAGGATAAGTGAGTGCTTACCTGTCCAGCCAAGTCCAGCTTTTTCAGCTAACGGGCGCTCGAGAATAGGCGCAGAATCGACAAACGGTCTAAAATTCAGCGAAACACAATGTTGCTGAATCATCTCGCCCAGCTTTTTGAGTCGGTTGCGCAGAAGCTTGTGATAGTCACGGCCCAGCGCATAACGGCTAACATAGCCGAGTTTGGGATTTTTCAGCGTGCTGGCAAATGCGGCGTTGGCAGGAAGATAATTCATCCGCACGCTGATCACGCGCAGCGTACCGGGCAATAACTCGTGGGGGCGGGCGCGCAGCATACCGTGACGCGCCATCCAGTCCATTTCGCCGTGGTACTGTTTGTCCAGCCATGCTTGCAGTTTGGGCTCGGACTCGCTGAGATCGGTATCGGTAATACCCACCTGCTGGAAGCCCAGTTCCAGTCCCCACTGTTTAATTTTTTGCGCTAACTGATTGAGATCGAGGGGCTCTGACATGACGGACCATACAATGAAGAAAAACCCCGTAAGTATACCACACACCGTCTGGCACGCCGACGATATCCGACGTGGCGAACGCGAGGCGGCAGATGCGCTGGGGCTAACGCTCTATGAGCTGATGCTTCGCGCTGGCGAAGCCGCATTTCAGGTGTGTCGTTCGGCTTATCCTGACGCCCGCCACTGGCTGGTGCTGTGCGGTCATGGTAATAACGGCGGCGATGGCTACGTGGTCGCGCGGCTGGCCAAAGCGGTCGGCATTGATGTCACGCTGCTGGCCCATGAAAGTGACAAACCGTTGCCGGAAGAGGCCGCGCTGGCACGCGAAGCATGGTTAAACGCGGGAGGCGAGATCCATGCTTCGAATATTGTCTGGCCCGAATCGGTAGATCTGATTGTTGATGCGCTGCTCGGCACCGGATTGCAGCAAGCGCCGCGCGAATCCATTAGCCAGTTAATCGACCACGCTAATTCCCATCCTGCGCCGATTGTGGCGGTTGATATCCCTTCCGGCCTGTTGGCGGAAACCGGCGCCACGCCAGGTGCGGTGATCAACGCCGATCACACCATCTCCTTTATTGCGCTGAAACCTGGTTTGCTCACCGGGAAAGCGCGGGATGTTACCGGACAACTGCATTTTGACTCGCTGGGGCTGGATAGCTGGCTGGCAGGTCAGGAGACGAAAATTCAGCGGTTTTCTGCTGAACAACTTTCTCTCTGGCTGAAACCGCGTCGCTCGACTTCGCATAAAGGCGATCACGGGCGACTGGTGGTTATTGGTGGCGATCATGGCACGGCGGGGGCTATTCGTATGACGGGAGAAGCGGCACTGCGTGCTGGCGCTGGTTTGGTCAGAGTGCTGACCCGCAGTGAAAACATTGCACCACTGCTGACCGCGCGCCCGGAATTGATGGTGCACGAACTGACTGCGGAATCCTTAACTGATAGCCTGGAATGGGCCGATGTGGTGGTGATTGGCCCTGGTCTGGGTCAGCAAGAGTGGGGGAAAAAAGCCCTGCAAAAAGTGGAGAATTTTCGCAAACCGATGTTGTGGGATGCCGATGCATTGAACCTGCTGGCAATCAATCCCGATAAGCGTCACAATCGCGTGATCACGCCGCATCCTGGCGAGGCCGCACGGTTGTTAGGCTGTTCCGTCGCTGAAATTGAAAGTGACCGCTTACATTGCGCCCAACGTCTGGTACAACGTTATGGCGGTGTAGCGGTGCTGAAAGGTGCCGGAACCGTGGTCGCCGCCCATCCTGACGCCTTAGGCATTATTGACGCCGGAAATGCAGGCATGGCGAGCGGCGGCATGGGCGATGTGCTCTCTGGTATTATTGGCGCATTGCTTGGGCAAAAACTGTCGCCGTATGATGCAGCCTGTGCGGGCTGTGTCGCGCACGGTGCGGCAGCTGACGTACTGGCGGCGCGTTTTGGAACGCGCGGGATGCTGGCAACCGATCTCTTTTCCACGCTACAGCGTATTGTTAACCCGGAAGTGACTGATAAAAACCATGATGAATCGAGTAATTCCGCTCCCTGATGAGCAGGCAACATTAGACCTGGGCGAGCGGGTAGCGAAAGCCTGCGATGGCGCAACCGTAATCTATCTGTATGGCGATTTAGGCGCAGGTAAAACCACCTTTAGCCGGGGCTTTTTACAGGCTCTGGGTCATCAGGGTAATGTCAAAAGCCCCACTTACACGCTGGTCGAACCCTATACGCTCGACAACATAATGGTTTATCACTTTGATTTGTACCGCCTTGCCGATCCCGAGGAGCTGGAGTTTATGGGGATCCGCGATTATTTTGCCAACGATGCCATCTGCCTGGTGGAGTGGCCACAACAAGGTACAGGTGTTCTTCCTGACCCGGATGTCGAAATACACATTGATTATCAGGCACAAGGCCGTGAGGCGCGCGTGAGTGCGGTTTCCTCTGCGGGTGAATTGTTGCTGGCGCGTTTAGCCGGTTAACCTTTGAAAGGTGGCGGGATGATGTATCGCATCAGAAATTGGTTGGTTGCGACGTTGGTGCTGCTGTGCGCGCAGGCTGGCGCCGCGACGCTCTCTGATATTCAGGTTTCTAACGGCAACCAACAGGCGCGGATAACGTTGAGTTTTATTGGCGAGCCTGACTATGCGTTTAGCCATCAAAGCAAACGCACCGTGGCGCTCGATATCAAACAAACGGGCGTGATTCAGGGGCTGCCGTTGTTGTTCAGCGGTAATAATCTGGTGAAGGCAATTCGCTCTGGAACACCTAAAGATGCACAAACGTTGCGGCTGGTGGTCGATCTTACCGAAAACGGTAAAACCGAAGCGGTGAAGCGGCAGAATGGCAGCAATTACACCGTCGTCTTTACGATTAATGCCGATGCGCCGCCACCGCCTCCGCCGCCAGTGGTTGCGAAACGCGTTGAAACGCCTGCGGTTGTCGCGCCGCGCGTTAGCGAACCGGCGCGCAATCCGTTTAAAACAGAAAGCAACCGTACCACGGGTGTTATCAGCAGCAATACGGTAACGCGTCCGGCAGCGCGCACGACGGCTAACACTGGCGATAAAATTGTCATCGCTATTGATGCCGGACACGGCGGTCAGGACCCTGGTGCTATCGGCCCTGGTGGTACACGGGAGAAAAATGTCACCATCGCCATTGCGCGTAAATTACGTACCTTGCTCAATAACGATCCGATGTTTAAGGGCGTTTTAACCCGTGATGGGGATTACTTTATCTCGGTGATGGGGCGCAGCGATGTGGCACGTAAGCAAAACGCCAATTTCCTTGTGTCGATTCATGCCGATGCCGCACCAAACCGTAGTGCCACCGGTGCCTCCGTATGGGTGCTCTCAAACCGTCGCGCCAACAGCGAAATGGCAAGCTGGCTGGAACAGCATGAGAAGCAGTCGGAGCTGCTGGGCGGGGCGGGTGATGTGCTGGCGAACAGTCAGGCCGACCCGTACCTAAGCCAGGCAGTGCTGGATTTACAATTCGGTCATTCCCAGCGGGTAGGGTATGATGTGGCGACCAATATGATCAGTCAGTTGCAACGCATTGGCGAAATTCATAAACGCCGACCAGAACACGCCAGTCTCGGCGTTCTGCGTTCGCCGGATATCCCGTCAGTACTGGTCGAAACTGGTTTTATCAGCAATAACAGCGAAGAACGTTTGCTGGCGAGCGACGATTACCAACAACAACTGGCAGAAGCCATTTACAACGGCCTGCGCAATTACTTCCTTGCGCATCCAATGCAGTCTGCGCCGCAGGGTGCAACGGCACAAACTGCCAGTACGGTGACGACGCCAGATCGCACGCTGCCAAACTAAGGATTATTGATGCCAATTCAGGTCTTACCGCCACAACTGGCGAACCAGATTGCCGCAGGTGAGGTGGTCGAGCGACCTGCGTCGGTAGTCAAAGAACTGGTGGAAAACAGCCTCGATGCGGGCGCGACGCGTATCGATATTGATATCGAACGCGGTGGGGCGAAACTTATCCGCATTCGTGATAACGGCTGCGGTATCAAAAAAGATGAGCTCGCGCTGGCACTCGCGCGTCATGCCACCAGTAAAATCGCCTCTCTGGACGATCTCGAAGCTATTATCAGCCTGGGCTTTCGCGGTGAGGCGCTGGCGAGTATCAGTTCGGTTTCCCGTCTGACGCTCACTTCGCGTACCGCGGAGCAGCAGGAAGCCTGGCAGGCTTATGCCGAAGGGCGCGATATGGACGTGACAGTTAAACCGGCGGCGCATCCGGTGGGTACGACGCTGGAAGTGCTGGACCTGTTCTACAATACCCCGGCGCGGCGCAAATTCTTGCGCACCGAGAAAACCGAATTTAACCATATCGATGAAATCATCCGTCGCATCGCGCTGGCGCGTTTTGACGTCACTATCAACCTGTCGCATAACGGCAAAATCGTACGCCAGTACCGCGCAGTGCCGGAAGGCGGGCAAAAAGAACGCCGTTTAGGGGCGATTTGTGGCACCGCTTTTCTCGAACATGCGCTGGCGATCGAATGGCAACACGGCGATCTCACGTTGCGCGGCTGGGTGGCTGATCCGAATCACACCACGCCCGCACTGGCGGAAATTCAGTATTGCTACGTTAATGGGCGCATGATGCGCGATCGCCTGATTAATCACGCGATCCGCCAGGCCTGCGAAGACAAACTGGGCGCCGATCAGCAACCGGCGTTTGTGCTGTATCTGGAGATCGACCCGCATCAGGTGGACGTCAACGTGCACCCCGCTAAACACGAAGTGCGTTTCCATCAGTCGCGTCTGGTGCATGACTTTATCTATCAGGGCGTGCTGAGCGTGCTACAACAGCAACTGGAAACGCCTTTGGCGTTGGACGATAACGCCCAGTCAGCACCGCGCCATATACCCGAAAACCGCGTGGCAGCAGGGCGTAATCACTTTGCTGAACCGGCAGTTCGTGAGCCAGTGGCTCCGCGTTACTCTCCGTCTTCATCTCCTGCGCCTGCAACAAGTAGCGGCAGCCGTCAGGCTGCCCCGTGGCCGAACGCGCAACCGGGCTACCAGAAACAGCAAGGTGAAGTGTATCGCCAGCTGTTGCAAACGCCTGCACCGATGCACAAACCAAAAGTGCAAGAATCGCAGGAACTTACGCTGGCTGCGAATGGTCAAAGCTTTGGTCGGGTGCTGACTATCGTCCATTCGGACTGTGCGCTGCTGGAACGTGACGGCAATATTTCACTTTTAGCCCTGCCGGTGGCGGAACGCTGGTTACGTCAGGCACAGTTAACGCCGGGAGATGCGCCGGTCTGCGCTCAGCCGCTGCTTATTCCGCTGCGGCTAAAAGTCTCTGGTGAAGAAAGATCGGCCTTAGAAAAAGCGCAGTCTGCACTGGCGGAATTGGGTATTGAATTTCAGTCCGATGCGCAGCATGTGACCATCAGGGCCGTGCCTTTACCCTTACGCCAACAAAATTTACAAATCTTGATTCCTGAACTGATAGGCTACCTGGCGAAGCAGTCCGTATTTGAACCTGGCAATATTGCGCAGTGGATTGCACGAAATCTGATGAGCGAACATGCGCAGTGGTCAATGGCTCAGGCCATTACCCTGCTGACGGACGTAGAACGGTTATGTCCGCAGCTTGTGAAAACGCCGCCGGGTGGTCTGTTACAATCTGTTGATTTACATCCGGCGATAAAAGCCCTGAAAGATGAGTGATATCAGTAAGGCGAGCCTGCCTAAGGCGATTTTTTTAATGGGGCCGACGGCCTCCGGTAAAACGGCGTTAGCTATTGAGCTGCGTAAAATTTTACCAGTAGAGTTGATAAGCGTTGATTCTGCCCTTATTTACAAAGGGATGGATATCGGGACGGCGAAGCCGAACGCTGAAGAATTACTCGCCGCGCCGC
Organism: Escherichia sp. E4742; assembly: GCF_005843885.1. Classification (NCBI taxonomy): domain Bacteria; kingdom Pseudomonadati; phylum Pseudomonadota; class Gammaproteobacteria; order Enterobacterales; family Enterobacteriaceae; genus Escherichia; species Escherichia sp. E4742. Next base: position 2,764,529 of record NZ_CP040443.1, read on the forward strand.
ACCGATTGCTGGATATTCGCGATCCGTCGCAGGCTTATTCGGCCGCTGATTTTCGCCGCGATGCGCTGGCGGAGATGGCCGATATCACGGCGGCGGGGCGGATCCCGCTGTTAGTGGGCGGTACGATGTTGTATTTCAAGGCATTGCTGGAAGGGTTGTCGCCACTACCGTCGGCGGACCCGGAAGTACGGGCCAGAATTGAGCAACAGGCGGCAGAGCAAGGTTGGGAGTCATTGCATCGTCAACTTCAGGAGGTAGATCCGGTTGCGGCAGCAAGGATTCATCCAAATGATCCACAAAGGCTTTCCCGGGCACTGGAAGTTTTTTTCATTTCGGGTAAAACTTTAACGGAACTGACGCAAACGTCAGGAGACGCTCTACCGTATCAGGTGCATCAGTTCGCCATCGCCCCGGCGAGCCGTGAACTGCTCCATCAACGAATTGAGCAGCGTTTTCATCAGATGTTGGCTTCAGGTTTTGAAGCAGAAGTCCGGGCGCTTTTTGCCCGAGGAGATTTGCATACGGATTTGCCTTCCATTCGTTGCGTGGGTTATCGCCAGATGTGGTCTTACCTTGAAGGCGAAATCTCATACGATGAAATGGTTTATCGAGGTGTTTGCGCCACGAGACAGTTGGCGAAGCGGCAGATAACCTGGCTGCGTGGTTGGGAAGGGGTTCACTGGCTTGACAGTGAAAAACCAGAACAGGCGCGTGACGAAGTATTACAGGTTGTTGGTGCTATCGCAGGCTGAATGTGTACAATTGAGACGTATCGTGCGCAATTTTTTCAGAATCGAAAGGTTCAAAGTACAAATAAGCATATAAGGAAAAGAGAGAATGGCTAAGGGGCAATCTTTACAAGATCCGTTCCTGAACGCACTGCGTCGGGAACGTGTTCCAGTTTCTATTTATTTGGTGAATGGTATTAAGCTGCAAGGACAAATCGAGTCTTTTGATCAGTTCGTGATCCTGTTGAAAAACACGGTCAGCCAGATGGTTTATAAGCACGCGATTTCTACTGTTGTCCCGTCTCGCCCGGTTTCTCATCACAGTAACAACGCCGGTGGCGGTACCAGTAGTAACTATCATCATGGTAGCAGCGCGCAGAATACTTCCGCGCAACAGGACAGCGAAGAAACCGAATAAGGTTTCAGGCTGTTTTTTTACACGGGGAGCCAGCGATCCTGCGTTCCCCGCTGATCTATTTAGAGGGTTATACGCTTGTTTGACCGTTATGATGCTGGTGAGCAGGCGGTACTGGTACACATCTATTTTACGCAAGACAAAGATATGGAAGACCTCCAGGAGTTTGAATCTCTGGTTTCTTCCGCCGGTGTCGAAGCATTGCAGGTGATTACCGGTAGCCGTAAAGCGCCGCACCCAAAGTATTTTGTAGGTGAAGGTAAAGCAGTTGAAATTGCGGAAGCCGTAAAAGCGACGGGTGCTTCGGTCGTTCTTTTTGACCATGCCCTGAGCCCGGCGCAGGAGCGTAACCTGGAGCGTTTGTGCGAGTGTCGTGTTATCGACCGCACCGGCCTTATTTTAGATATTTTCGCCCAACGTGCGCGTACCCATGAGGGTAAGTTGCAGGTTGAGCTGGCGCAGCTGCGCCATCTGGCTACGCGCCTGGTGCGTGGCTGGACCCACCTTGAAAGACAGAAAGGCGGGATCGGTTTGCGTGGTCCGGGTGAAACCCAGCTCGAAACCGACCGTCGTTTGTTGCGTAATCGCATCGTACAGATACAGTCGCGCCTGGAAAGAGTTGAAAAGCAGCGTGAGCAGGGGCGGCAATCACGTATCAAAGCCGACGTTCCTACTGTTTCGCTGGTGGGATATACCAACGCCGGTAAATCTACCCTTTTCAATCGCATCACCGAAGCGCGGGTCTACGCGGCAGACCAGTTGTTTGCCACCCTCGACCCGACGTTGCGGCGTATTGACGTCGCAGATGTCGGTGAAACCGTGCTGGCAGATACCGTAGGGTTTATTCGCCACCTGCCGCACGATCTGGTGGCGGCGTTTAAAGCCACGTTGCAAGAGACGCGGCAAGCCACATTGCTGCTGCATGTGATTGATGCGGCGGATGTGCGTGTACAAGAAAACATCGAAGCGGTGAATACGGTTCTTGAAGAGATCGATGCTCACGAGATCCCAACTCTGCTGGTGATGAACAAGATCGATATGCTGGAAGATTTCGAACCGCGTATTGATCGGGACGAAGAGAACAAACCGATCCGTGTCTGGCTTTCCGCACAGACCGGAGCGGGGATACCACAGCTTTTTCAGGCTTTGACGGAGCGGCTTTCCGGCGAGGTGGCGCAGCATACATTGCGTCTGCCACCGCAGGAAGGGCGTCTGAGAAGTCGTTTTTATCAGCTTCAGGCAATAGAAAAAGAGTGGATGGAGGAAGACGGCAGCGTAAGTCTGCAAGTTCGTATGCCGATCGTTGACTGGCGTCGCCTCTGTAAACAAGAACCGACGTTGATCGATTACCTGATCTAACGGCGTAGCGTCTGAAGCGTGGAGTCATATCCTCTGGCGTCGAAAGACAACAGGGATCACCGCATAACAAATATGGAGCACAAACATGGCGTGGAATCAGCCCGGTAATAACGGACAAGACCGCGACCCGTGGGGAAGCAGCAAACCTGGCGGCAACTCTGAGGGAAATGGAAACAAAGGCGGTCGCGATCAAGGGCCACCTGATTTAGATGATATCTTCCGCAAACTGAGCAAAAAGCTCGGTGGTCTGGGCGGCGGTAAAGGCACCGGATCTGGCGGTGGCAGTTCATCGCAAGGCCCGCGCCCGCAGCTTGGCGGTCGTGTCGTTACCATCGCAGCGGCAGCGATTGTCATTATCTGGGCGGCCAGTGGTTTCTACACCATTAAAGAAGCCGAACGCGGCGTGGTAACACGCTTTGGCAAATTCAGCCATCTGGTTGAACCGGGTCTGAACTGGAAACCAACGTTTATCGACGAAGTAAAACCGGTGAACGTGGAAGCCGTGCGTGAACTGGCTGCTTCTGGTGTGATGCTGACGTCGGACGAGAACGTAGTGCGCGTTGAGATGAACGTGCAGTACCGCGTCACCAATCCGGAAAAATATCTTTATAGCGTGACCAGCCCGGATGACAGCCTGCGTCAGGCAACCGACAGCGCCCTGCGCGGGGTTATCGGTAAATACACCATGGACCGCATTCTGACGGAAGGTCGTACCGTGATTCGTAGCGATACTCAGCGCGAACTGGAAGAGACGATTCGTCCGTATGACATGGGCATCACGCTGCTGGACGTCAACTTCCAGGCAGCTCGTCCGCCGGAAGAAGTAAAAGCGGCGTTTGACGATGCGATTGCCGCGCGTGAAAACGAACAGCAATACATTCGTGAAGCAGAAGCGTATACCAACGAAGTTCAGCCGCGTGCGAACGGTCAGGCGCAACGTATCCTCGAAGAGGCGCGTGCGTACAAGGCCCAGACCATCCTGGAAGCTCAGGGTGAAGTGGCGCGCTTTGCTAAACTTCTGCCGGAATATAAAGCCGCGCCGGAAATTACTCGCGAGCGTCTGTATATCGAGACGATGGAAAAAGTGTTGGGCAACACCCGCAAAGTGCTGGTTAACGATAAAGGTGGCAACCTGATGGTTCTGCCGTTAGACCAGATGCTGAAAGGGGGTAACGCGCCTGCGGCGAAGAGCGACAACGGTGCCAGCAACCTGCTGCGTCTGCCGCCAGCCTCTTCCTCCACAACCAGTGGAGCAAGCAACACGTCGTCCACCAGTCAGGGCGATATTATGGACCAACGCCGCGCCAACGCGCAGCGTAACGACTACCAGCGTCAGGGGGAATAACGATGCGTAAGTCAGTTATCGCGATTATCATCATCGTGCTGGTAGTGCTTTACATGTCTGTCTTTGTCGTCAAAGAAGGTGAGCGCGGTATTACGCTGCGTTTTGGTAAGGTACTGCGTGACGATGACAACAAACCTCTGGTTTATGAGCCGGGTCTGCATTTCAAGATACCGTTCATTGAAACGGTGAAAATGCTCGACGCGCGTATTCAGACCATGGACAACCAGGCAGACCGCTTTGTGACCAAAGAGAAGAAAGACCTGATCGTCGACTCTTACATCAAATGGCGCATCAGCGATTTCAGCCGTTACTACCTGGCAACGGGCGGTGGCGACATTTCGCAAGCGGAAGTGCTGTTGAAACGTAAGTTCTCTGACCGTCTGCGTTCTGAAATTGGTCGCCTGGATGTGAAAGACATCGTCACCGATTCCCGTGGTCGTCTGACCCTGGAAGTACGTGACGCGCTGAACTCTGGTTCTGCGGGTACAGAAGATGAAGTTACTACCCCGGCAGCAGATAACGCCATTGCCGAAGCGGCAGAGCGCGTAACGGCTGAGACGAAGGGCAAAGTTCCGGTCATCAACCCGAACAGTATGGCGGCGCTGGGTATTGAAGTTGTCGATGTGCGTATCAAGCAGATCAACCTGCCGACCGAAGTGTCTGAAGCGATCTACAACCGTATGCGCGCCGAGCGTGAAGCGGTAGCACGTCGTCATCGTTCACAAGGTCAGGAAGAAGCAGAAAAACTGCGTGCGACTGCTGACTATGAAGTCACCAGAACGCTGGCAGAAGCAGAACGTCAGGGCCGTATCATGCGCGGTGAAGGTGATGCCGAAGCTGCCAAGCTGTTTGCAGACGCATTCAGCAAAGATCCGGACTTCTACGCATTCATCCGTAGCCTGCGTGCCTACGAGAATAGCTTCTCCGGTAATCAGGACGTGATGGTCATGAGCCCGGACAGCGATTTCTTCCGCTACATGAAGACGCCGAGCTCCGCGACACGTTAAGATAACGACTGCGGTACAGGTAAATAAAGCCACCGCATCCTCAGGGATGTCGGTGGTTTTCTTTTTCTATAAGGATAATGAATGAATTCGACAATCTGGCTGGCGCTTGCCCTGGTTTTGGTGCTGGAAGGTTTAGGGCCGATGCTTTACCCGCAGGCGTGGAAGAAGATGATCTCTGCGATGACCAATTTGCCCGATAATATTTTACGTCGTTTTGGTGGTGGACTTGTGGTTGCGGGCGTTGTGGTCTACTACATGTTGAGGAAAACGATTGGCTGAACAAAAAATAGACTGATTAAGGTCATTTTTGGATGCAAAAAGTGCTGTAACTCTGAAAAAGCGATGGTAGAATCCATTTTTAAGCAAACGGTGATTTTGAAAAATGGGTAACAACGTCGTCGTACTGGGCACCCAATGGGGTGACGAAGGTAAAGGTAAGATCGTCGATCTTCTGACTGAACGGGCTAAATATGTTGTACGCTACCAGGGCGGTCACAACGCAGGCCATACTCTCGTAATCAACGGTGAAAAAACCGTTCTCCATCTTATTCCATCAGGTATTCTCCGCGAGAATGTAACCAGCATCATCGGTAACGGTGTTGTGCTGTCTCCGGCCGCGCTGATGAAAGAGATGAAAGAACTGGAAGACCGTGGCATCCCCGTTCGTGAGCGTCTGCTACTGTCCGAAGCATGTCCGCTGATCCTTGATTATCACGTTGCGCTGGATAACGCGCGTGAGAAAGCGCGTGGCGCGAAAGCGATCGGCACCACCGGTCGTGGTATCGGGCCTGCTTATGAAGATAAAGTGGCACGTCGCGGTCTGCGTGTTGGCGACCTTTTCGACAAAGAAACCTTCGCTGAAAAACTGAAAGAAGTGATGGAATATCACAACTTCCAGTTGGTTAACTACTACAAAGTTGAAGCGGTTGATTACCAGAAAGTTCTGGATGATACGATGGCTGTTGCCGACATCCTGACTTCCATGGTGGTTGACGTTTCTGACCTGCTCGACCAGGCGCGTAAGCGTGGCGATTTCGTCATGTTCGAAGGTGCGCAGGGTACGCTGCTGGATATCGACCACGGTACTTATCCGTACGTAACTTCTTCCAACACCACTGCTGGTGGCGTGGCGACCGGTTCCGGCCTGGGTCCGCGTTATGTTGATTACGTCCTGGGTATCCTCAAAGCTTACTCCACTCGTGTAGGTGCAGGTCCGTTCCCGACTGAACTGTTTGATGAAACTGGCGAGTTCCTCTGCAAGCAGGGTAACGAATTCGGCGCAACTACGGGTCGTCGTCGTCGTACCGGCTGGCTGGATACTGTTGCCGTTCGTCGTGCGGTACAGCTGAACTCCCTGTCTGGCTTCTGCCTGACCAAACTGGACGTTCTGGATGGCCTGAAAGAGGTGAAACTCTGCGTGGCTTACCGTATGCCGGATGGTCGCGAAGTGACTACCACTCCGCTGGCAGCTGACGACTGGAAAGGTGTAGAGCCGATTTACGAAACCATGCCTGGCTGGTCTGAATCCACCTTCGGCGTGAAAGATCGTAGCGGCCTGCCACAGGCAGCGCTGAACTACATCAAGCGCATTGAAGAGCTGACCGGTGTACCGATCGATATCATCTCTACCGGCCCGGATCGTTCTGAAACCATGATTCTGCGCGACCCGTTCGACGCGTAATTCTGGGACGCCCGGCAGATATTTTGCCTGCTGGGCTAGCAGTGTGATACATTACTGTGTCGGGTAAGCCATTACGCTATCCGACACAGTGTTAAATCCTCGCTTTTTTCCTTCCCCAAACTGAAATAAATTAGCGACACAGCTTGTGGCTGGTTTATCATCAATATAAATGTATTTTTTCCCGATTTCCCTTTTTTGAGGTTGATGTGCAGTTAACGAGTTTCACTGATTACGGATTACGTGCGCTGATCTACATGGCATCATTGCCAGAAGGGCGGATGACCAGTATTTCTGAAGTGACTGACGTCTACGGCGTCTCCCGTAATCATATGGTCAAAATAATCAATCAACTTAGTCGTGCCGGCTACGTGACTGCTGTTCGTGGAAAAAATGGCGGCATTCGCCTGGGTAAACCGGCGAGTGCGATACGTATTGGTGATGTGGTGCGCGAGCTGGAACCTTTATCGCTGGTGAATTGCAGTAGTGAGTTTTGCCACATTACACCTGCCTGTCGGTTGAAACAGGCACTTTCTAAGGCCGTGCAAAGTTTTCTTACGGAACTGGATAACTACACGCTTGCCGATTTGGTTGAAGAGAATCAACCGCTTTATAAATTATTGCTGGTGGAGTGACGAAAATCTTCATCAGAGATGACAACGGAGGAACCGAGATGTCACAAGATCCTTTCCAGGAACGCGAAGCTGAAAAATACGCGAATCCCATCCCTAGTCGGGAATTTATCCTCGAACATTTAACCAAACGTGAAAAACCGGCCAGCCGTGATGAGCTGGCGGTAGAACTGCACATTGAAGGCGAAGAGCAGCTTGAAGGCCTGCGTCGCCGCCTGCGCGCGATGGAGCGCGATGGTCAACTGGTCTTCACTCGCCGTCAGTGCTATGCGCTGCCGGAACGCCTCGACCTGGTGAAAGGTACCGTTATTGGCCACCGTGATGGCTACGGCTTTCTGCGGGTTGAAGGACGTAAAGATGATTTGTATCTCTCCAGCGAGCAGATGAAAACCTGCATTCATGGCGATCAGGTGCTGGCGCAGCCGCTGGGCGCTGACCGTAAAGGTCGTCGTGAAGCGCGTATTGTTCGCGTACTGGTGCCAAAAACCAGCCAGATTGTTGGGCGCTACTTTACCGAAGCGGGCGTCGGCTTTGTGGTTCCTGACGACAGCCGTCTGAGCTTCGATATCTTAATCCCGCCCGATCAGATCATGGGCGCGCGGATGGGCTTTGTGGTGGTTGTTGAACTGACCCAACGCCCGACTCGTCGTACCAAAGCGGTGGGTAAAATCGTCGAAGTCCTTGGCGATAATATGGGCACCGGCATGGCGGTTGATATCGCTCTGCGTACCCATGAAATTCCGTACATCTGGCCGCAGGCTGTTGAGCAACAGGTTGCCGGGCTGAAAGAAGAAGTGCCGGAAGAAGCAAAAGTGGGTCGTGTCGATCTGCGCGATTTACCGCTGGTCACCATTGATGGCGAAGACGCCCGTGACTTTGACGATGCAGTTTACTGCGAGAAAAAACGCGGCGGCGGTTGGCGTTTATGGGTCGCGATTGCCGACGTCAGCTACTATGTGCGTCCGCCAACACCGCTGGACAGCGAAGCGCGTAACCGTGGTACGTCTGTGTATTTCCCTTCGCAGGTTATCCCGATGCTGCCGGAAGTGCTCTCTAACGGCCTGTGCTCGCTCAACCCGCAGGTAGACCGCCTGTGTATGGTGTGCGAGATGACCATTTCGTCGAAAGGCCGCCTGACTGGCTACAAATTCTATGAAGCGGTGATGAGCTCTCACGCGCGTCTGACCTACACCAAAGTCTGGCATATTCTGCAGGGCGATCAGGATCTGCGTGAGCAGTACGCGCCGCTGGTTAAGCATCTCGAAGAGTTGCATAACCTCTATAAAGTGCTGGATAAAGCCCGTGAAGAACGCGGTGGGATCTCATTTGAGAGCGAAGAAGCGAAGTTCATTTTCAACGCTGAACGCCGTATTGAGCGTATCGAACAGACCCAACGGAACGACGCACACAAGTTAATTGAAGAGTGTATGATTCTGGCGAATATCTCGGCGGCGCGTTTTGTTGAGAAAGCCAAAGAACCGGCATTGTTCCGTATTCACGATAAGCCGAGCACCGAAGCGATAACTTCTTTCCGTTCAGTGCTGGCGGAGCTGGGGCTGGAATTACCGGGCGGTAACAAGCCGGAACCGCGTGACTACGCGGAGCTGCTGGAGTCGGTTGCCGATCGTCCTGATGCAGAAATGCTGCAAACCATGCTGCTACGCTCGATGAAACAGGCGATTTACGATCCGGAAAACCGTGGTCACTTTGGTCTGGCATTGCAGTCCTATGCGCACTTCACTTCGCCGATTCGTCGTTATCCTGACCTGACGCTGCACCGCGCCATTAAGTATCTGCTGGCGAAAGAGCAGGGGCATCAGGGCAACACCACTGAAACCGGTGGCTACCATTATTCGATGGAAGAGATGCTGCAACTGGGTCAGCACTGTTCGATGGCGGAACGTCGTGCCGACGAAGCAACGCGCGATGTGGCTGACTGGCTGAAGTGTGATTTTATGCTCGACCAGGTGGGCAACGTCTTTAAAGGCGTTATTGCCAGCGTCACCGGCTTTGGTTTCTTTGTTCGTCTCGACGACCTGTTCATTGATGGTCTGGTCCACGTCTCTTCGCTGGACAATGACTACTATCGCTTTGATCAGGTGGGTCAACGGCTGATGGGCGAATCCAGCGGCCAGACTTATCGCCTGGGCGATCGCGTGGAAGTTCGCGTCGAAGCAGTTAATATGGACGAGCGCAAAATCGACTTTAGCCTGATCTCCAGCGAACGCGCACCGCGCAACGTCGGTAAAACGGCGCGCGAGAAAGCGAAAAAAGGCGATGCAGGCAAAAAAGGCGGCAAGCGTCGCCAGGTCGGTAAAAAGGTAAACTTTGAGCCAGACAGTGCCTTCCGCGGCGAGAAAAAACCGAAGCCGAAAGCGGCGAAGAAAGACGCGAGAAAAGCGAAAAAGCCATCGGCTAAAACGCAGAAAATAGCCGCAGCAACCAAAGCGAAGCGTGCGGCGAAGAAAAAAGTGGCAGAGTGATCATTACCCTCTTCAAACAGAAGAGGGTTAGATTGCTGACAAAATGCGCTTTGTTCATGCCGGATGCGGCGTGAACGCCTTATCCGGCCTACATAATCACGCAAATTCAATATATTGCAGGGATCATGTAGGCCGGATAAACGTAGTGCATCAGGCAAAACGTAAACAACGAGTACATTAATGAGCGAAATGATTTACGGCATCCACGCAGTGCAGGCCCTGCTGGAGCGCGCCCCTGAACGTTTTCAGGAAGTCTTTATTTTAAAAGGCCGTGAAGATAAACGTCTGTTACCGCTGATTCACGCCCTTGAGTCCCAGGGCGTGGTTATCCAGCTGGCAAACCGCCAATATCTCGATGAGAAAAGCGACGGTGCCGTGCATCAGGGCATTATCGCCCGTGTGAAACCAGGACGGCAGTATCAGGAAAACGATCTGCCGGATCTGATCGCTTCGCTCGATCAACCGTTCCTGCTGATCCTCGACGGTGTAACCGATCCGCACAACCTCGGCGCGTGCCTGCGTAGCGCGGACGCCGCTGGCGTTCATGCGGTGATTGTGCCGAAAGATCGCTCCGCACAGCTCAACGCCACGGCGAAAAAAGTAGCCTGCGGCGCGGCAGAAAGCGTTCCGCTGATTCGGGTGACTAACCTTGCGCGCACCATGCGTATGTTGCAGGAAGAGAACATCTGGATCGTCGGTACGGCAGGCGAGGCGGATCATACGCTCTATCAGAGCAAAATGACCGGACGCCTGGCGCTGGTGATGGGCGCGGAAGGTGAAGGTATGCGTCGCCTGACCCGTGAACATTGCGACGAGTTGATCAGCATCCCAATGGCTGGAAGTGTTTCTTCGCTGAACGTTTCGGTTGCGACTGGAATTTGCTTATTTGAAGCGGTTCGCCAGCGCAGCTAATCCCTCTGATTTAAGAAAAACCATCCAGATTTGGATGGTTTTTTTTTATCTATAGCTGGTAAGATAATTACGCTCTATAAATATTCACATTATTAATAATTAAATTTAATATATATGGAATAATATATGATATGGAATCCGTTGGCGCTGGCGACAGCGTTACAAGCTGTACCTGAACAAAATATTGATGTAACAAATAGTGAAAATGCATTGATTATTAAAATGAATGATTATGGCGATTTGCAAATCAATGTTCTTTTTACTTCTCGCCAGATGATTATCGAAACATTTATTTGTCCGGTAAGCTATATCAATAATCCAAATGAATTTAATACATTCCTTTTAAGAAATCAGAAAATTATGCCGCTATCATCGGTAGGGATCTCCAGTGTACAACAGGAAGAGTATTACATCGTTTTCGGGGCGTTATCGCTTAAATCTTCCCTTGAAGACATCCTGCTGGAGATAACCACGCTGGTGGATAACGCATTGGATCTGGCTGAAATTACTGAAGAATATTCACACTAATTACAAGGAAAGTATTTATGGGAATTTTAAAAAGTTTATTTACGCTGGGTAAATCTTTTATCTCTCAGGCAGAAGAATCCATTGAAGAAACCCAGGGCGTGCGCATGCTGGAACAACATATTCGCGACGCTAAAGCTGAACTGGATAAAGCGGGAAAATCGCGCGTCGATCTGCTGGCGCGGGTGAAATTAAGTCACGATAAGCTGAAAGATTTACGCGAGCGTATAACCAGTCTGGAAGCTCGTGCACTGGAAGCATTAAGCAAGAACGTTAATCCGTCGTTGATTAACGAAGTCGCTGAAGAAATCGCCCGCCTTGAGAATCTTATTACCGCTGAAGAACAGGTGTTGTCGAATCTGGAAGTTTCCCGCGATGGCGTGGAAAAAGCCGTTGCGGCGACGGCACAACGTATTGCCCAATTTGAACAACAAATGGAAGTCGTTAAGGCCACTGAAGCTATGCAACGTGCGCAGCAGGCTGTGACGACATCTACAGTCGGCGCATCTTCCAGCGTTTCGACAGCGGCAGAGTCATTAAAACGCCTGCAAACGCGTCAGGCTGAACGTCAGGCTCGACTGGATGCTGCCGCACAGCTGGAGAAAGTCGCAGACGGTCGCGACCTTGACGAAAAGCTGGCGGAAGCCGGAATTGGCGGCACCAATAAAAGTAGCGCCCAGGATGTACTGGCGAGACTGCAACGCCAACAGGGCGAGTAATTTTTTGCCAGCCTCACTAAAAGGCTGGCAACTATTTTAAGGATAAAATATGTCTGGTTTTTTCCAGCGCCTGTTTGGTCAGGCTGATAAGCCTGCTATTACTCGCGGTCCGCTGGGACTCCATCTCAATAGTGGCTTTACGCTCGATACGTTAGCGTTTCGTTTGCTGGAAGAGGCATTGCTGATCGAGTTACCGGGAGAAGAATATACCGTTGCCGCCGTCAGCCGCATCGATCTGGGCGGCGGTAGCCAGATTTTCCGCTACTACACTTCGGGCGATGAATTTCTGCAAATCAATACCACCGGCGGCGAATATATTGATGACATTGATGATATCAAGCTCTTTGTCTATGAAGAGAGCTACGGTATCAGTAAAGAGAGTCACTGGCGCGAGGCGATCAACGCCAAAGCGATGGGGGCAATGACCTTAAACTGGCAGGAAAAACGCTGGCAGCGATTTTTTAACAGCGAAGAACCGGGAAATATTGAACCCGTTTACATGCTGGAAAAAGTAGAAAATCAAAACCATGCCAAATGGGAAGTGCATAATTTTACCATGGGCTACCAACGGCAAGTGACCGAAGATACTTACGAATATTTGCTGTTAAATGGTGAGGAATCTTTTAACGATCTCGGCGAGCCGGAGTGGTTATTTTCGCGCGCGCTGGGTGTCGATATCCCGCTGACATCACTTCATATTATTGGTTAATTACAAGGACGTTTACAATGCATATACTGGATTCACTTCTTGCCTTTAGCGCCTATTTTTTTATTGGCGTGGCTATGGTGATTATTTTTCTGTTTATCTATTCTAAAATTACACCGCACAACGAATGGCAGTTAATCAAAAACAATAATACCGCGGCGTCACTGGCGTTCAGCGGTACATTGTTGGGTTACGTGATCCCGTTATCCAGTGCGGCAATCAATGCGGTGAGTATTCCAGACTATTTCGCCTGGGGTGGGATTGCATTGGTGATTCAGTTACTCATTTTTGCTGGTGTCAGACTTTATATGCCCGCATTAAGCGAAAAAATTATTAATCACAATACCGCAGCAGGAATGTTTATGGGAACCGCCGCACTGGCTGGCGGTATTTTTAACGCAGCTTGTATGACATAGTAATGGACGATCATGGCCAGAAAACGCAAATCAAGAAATAGCAGTAAAATTGGTCACGGAGCGATCAGTCGCATTGGTAGACCGAATAATCCTTTTGAACCGCGTCGCAATCGCTACGCACAAAAATACTTAACGTTGGCGCTAATGGGCGGTGCCGCTTTTTTCGTATTGAAAGGTTGTGGCGATAGTGGTGATGTCGATAACGACGGCGACGGAACGTTTTACTCGACTGTGCAGGATTGTATTGATGACGGTAATAATTCAGACATCTGTGCTCATGGCTGGAACAATGCCAAAGCGGCATTTTATGCCGATGTTCCGAAGAATATGACTCAGCAGAATTGTCAGTCTAAGTACGAAAATTGCTACTACGACAATGTTGAACAGAGTTGGATTCCCGTCATTTCAGGATTTTTGTTAAGCCGGGTTATTCGTAAAGATCGCGATGAGCAGTTTGTCTATAACAGCGGCGGTTCCTCTTTTGCTTCCCGCCCCGTCTGGCGCAGCACTTCCGGTGATTACTCCTGGCGCTCCGGTTCTGGCAAAAAAGAGTCTTACTCTTCGGGCGGCTTTACCACCAAAAAAGCATCTACCGTTTCTCGCGGCGGCTATGGTCGTTCTTCCAGCGCCCGTGGGCATTGGGGAGGGTAATCATGCTGAGACATAACGTTCCTGTTCGGCGGGATCTTGACCAGATCGCCGCCGACAACGGTTTCGACTTTCATATCATCGACAATGAAATCTATTGGGATGAGAGTCGGGCTTACCGCTTTACCCTGCGCCAGATTGAAGAGCAGATCGAAAAGCCCACTGCGGAACTGCACCAGATGTGCCTCGATGTGGTGGATCGCGCGGTTAAAGATGAACAGATCCTGACGCAACTGGCGATCCCGCCGTTGTACTGGGATGCGATCGCTGAAAGCTGGCGCGCGCGCGATCCTTCACTGTATGGTCGGATGGATTTTGCCTGGTGTGGTAATGCGCCGGTGAAGCTGCTGGAGTACAACGCCGATACGCCGACTTCGTTGTATGAGTCGGCATATTTCCAGTGGCTATGGCTGGAAGATGCCCGGCGCAGCGGTGTTATTCCGCGTGATGCCGATCAGTACAATGCCATTCAGGAACGCCTGATTTCGCGCTTTAGCGAGCTTTATAGCAGGGAGCCGTTTTATTTTTGCTGCTGTCAGGATACCGACGAAGACCGGACTACCGTGCTCTACTTGCAGGACTGCGCCCAGCAGGCAGGACAGGAGTCGCGGTTTATCTACATTGAAGATCTTGGTTTGGGCGTCGGTGGCGTGCTGACCGATCTTGATGATAACGTCATCCAGCGTGCATTTAAGCTGTATCCGCTGGAGTGGATGATGCGTGACGATAACGGTCCGCTGCTGCGCAAGCGCCGTGAGCAATGGGTGGAGCCGTTATGGAAAAGCATATTGAGTAATAAAGGGCTAATGCCGCTGCTTTGGCGCTTCTTTCCTGGTCATCCTAATCTTCTGGCGTCCTGGTTTGAGGGCGAAAAACCGCAGATCGCCGCTGGCGAAAGCTATGTGCGTAAACCGATCTACTCACGTGAAGGCGGCAACGTCACCATTTTCAACGGTCAGAATAATGTCGTTGACCACGCTGATGGTGATTACGCCGATGAACCGATGATCTACCAGGCGTTTCAACCGCTGCCGCGATTTGGCGATAGTTACACGCTGATTGGTAGCTGGATTGTCGATGATGAAGCGTGCGGTATGGGTATCCGCGAAGATAACACGCTGATCACTAAAGACACTTCGCGTTTTGTTCCGCACTACATTGCGGGTTAAGAATGTTTTAGCAATCTCTTTCTGTCAGGAATCCGTGGCAGTGACCATACTAATGGTGACTGCCATTGATGGAGGGAGACACAGTGCACTGGCAAACTCACACTGTTTTTAATCAACCTATACCCTTAAATAACAGCAATTTATACCTGTCTGATGGCGCGCTCTGCGAAGCGGTAACGCGCGAAGGCGCTGGCTGGGATAGCGATTTTCTCGCCAGTATTGGTCAGCAACTCGGAACGGCAGAATCCCTTGAACTGGGGCGGCTGGCAAATGTGAATCCGCCTGAATTGTTGCGCTACGACGCACAGGGACGCCGTCTGGACGATGTGCGTTTTCACCCTGCCTGGCACCTGCTGATGCAGGCGTTATGTACCAATCGGGTGCACAATCTGGCCTGGGAAGAAGACGCTCGCTCTGGCGCATTTGTGGCGCGGGCGGCGCGTTTTATGTTACACGCGCAGGTTGAGGCCGGGTCGTTATGTCCGATAACCATGACCTTTGCCGCTACGCCATTGCTGTTACAGATGTTGCCAGCGCCGTTTAAGGACTGGACCACGCCGCTATTGAGCGATCGCTACGATTCCCACCTATTGCCCGGCGGGCAAAAACGCGGCTTGTTGATTGGCATGGGAATGACGGAAAAGCAGGGCGGCTCTGATGTTATGAGCAATACCACTCGCGCCGAACGTCTGGACGATGGGTCTTATCGGCTGGTGGGGCATAAATGGTTTTTCTCGGTGCCACAAAGCGACGCGCATCTGGTGCTGGCACAGACCTCGGGCGGTTTGTCCTGCTTTTTTGTGCCGCGATTTTTGCCTGACGGGCAACGCAACGCGATTCGCCTGGAGCGCCTGAAAGATAAGTTAGGTAATCGTTCCAATGCCAGTTGCGAAGTGGAGTTTCAGGATGCCATTGGCTGGTTGTTGGGTCAGGAAGGGGAAGGGATTCGCCTGATCCTGAAAATGGGCGGGATGACGCGTTTTGATTGTGCTCTGGGTAGCCATGCCATGATGCGCCGTGCGTTCTCGCTGGCGATATATCACGCTCATCAACGCCATGTATTTGGTAATCCGTTAATCGAACAGCCCCTTATGCGTCATGTCTTAAGTCGCATGGCGCTTCAGCTTGAAGGGCAAACAGCGTTGTTGTTTCGTCTTGCACGAGCGTGGGATCGGCGTGCCGATGCCAAAGAAGCCCTGTGGGCGCGCTTATTTACGCCTGCGGCGAAATTTGTTACCTGCAAACGTGGCATTCCGTTTGTGGCTGAAGCGATGGAGGTACTGGGCGGTATTGGCTATTGCGAAGAGAGCGAACTACCGCGACTTTATCGGGAGATGCCAGTGAACAGCATCTGGGAAGGCTCTGGCAATATTATGTGTCTGGATGTGCTGCGCGTTCTTAATAA
Source organism: Escherichia sp. E4742 (assembly GCF_005843885.1). Lineage (NCBI taxonomy): Bacteria > Pseudomonadati > Pseudomonadota > Gammaproteobacteria > Enterobacterales > Enterobacteriaceae > Escherichia > Escherichia sp. E4742. Next base: position 2,780,676 of record NZ_CP040443.1, read on the forward strand.
GCAAGCGGGCGTATACGACTTGCTGTCGGAAGCGTTTATGGAAGTGAAAGGGCAAGATCGTTATTTCGATCGCGCGGTTCGTCGTTTACAGCAGCAGCTGCGTAAGCCAGCTGAAGAACTGGGGCGAGAGATTACTCATCAGCTATTCCTGCTGGGCTGCGGCGCGCAAATGTTGAAATATGCTTCTCCGCCAATGGCGCAGGCGTGGTGTCAGGTGATGTTAAATACGCGCGGTGGCGTGCGGTTGTCAGAGCAGATCCAGAATGATTTATTGCTGCGGGCGACGGGGGGAGTGTGTTTGTAAGCGTATACGACGGATGCGACGCTGGTTTCGATTAACTAAATGAAATATGTGAAAATTGTAGGCCGGACAAGGCGCTCGCGCCGTATCCGGCATTGTTCATTTGCTGTAGATGACACTCACGCATACAGTATCGCCTGTACACGCCAGTTATCAGGCTGTTGGTCTTCGTACATGGTAATAATGCGGTACCATGACGCACCTTGTTCATCGGCCTTTAACGCCACGATACGTTCCACGTCCTGCGGATCCCCTGAAATATTGCTAACCGAGATCTGACCTATTTCATTCAGGCCCGTCACGCAGTCAGCACTGGCGAATTCTGCAGACTGTGCCGTGGCGCTCGCAGGGCAAGTCACTAATTGCAGCGAGGGTGAGGCAAGTAATTGTTTCATCGTCAGCTCCATTTTTCGTTTCCCCACATGTTGCAGGGCATTCCATCGCGGTAATAAACGCCCGAGCTTCCCGCCGGTAATTTATTGTGCACAGGTAAACGCATAGGGACGCAAAGCAATGTAAAGCTGGCTGTATAAGTTGTCTGATTTATTTACGGTATATACTCGTCATACTTCAAGTTGCATGTGCTGCGTCTGCGTTCACTCACCCCTGTCACTTACTTATGTAAGCTCCTGGGGATTCACTCGCTTGTCGCGTTACTCGGCCTGAGGCCTCGCCCTTTCAGGGCCAACGCAAGCGTTGTTCAAAACGCCCCTGCCGTTTTGTCCTGCAACTCGAATTATTTAGAGTATAAAATGGCTTGTGAATACCACTGTCCTGTCACGATGGTTTCATCCACCATTACGACAACGTAATAATCAGCTTTTGCAGCGACAGCTTTCGCTCTGATTTCTGCTAATGCGTCATCCGGAGAGCCCCGTACCATCGTGCTTACGCTACCTATTCGCTGTAACCCTTGTGTCTGGTCGCGGCGAATCTCTTGCGGATGGTCCGTTACTGGCGGTGCTGGCTGTGGCGTACCTTGCAGTGCGCTACAGGCGCTTAGCATCAACACCAATAATAAACTGGCAAACCGATAAATAACGCTATTACGTTTCCTGCTAACCATAGTGTAGTGCCTTATTTATTTAACTTGAGGGGAATGTTCCCGAATTGTTACCTGGTACGCGATTTTCGAATGAAAACGTTGTGAAAGCGTAATCCACATCTCAACATTATGAACTAATACGGTCAGCAGAAACTTGTGCTAAGGATTTCTTCATGTCATACCAGACTCAAAGGAGAAAAAGATGATTGAATTAGAATCACGCGTGCTGGCTGATATTCCCGTTCTTCACGCTTATCCCGTAGGGCAAAAAGAAATCCCGTTACCGTGTGTGATTTTTTATCACGGATTTACTTCATCCAGCCTGGTTTATAGCTATTTTGCCGTCGCGCTGGCGCAGGCTGGTTTCCGGGTGATCATGCCGGATGCGCCCAATCACGGTAGCCGTTTTAGTGGCGACGCAGCGCGGCGTTTAAATCAATTCTGGCAAATCTTGCTACAAAGTATGCAGGAATTCACTACTTTACGTGCGGCCATAGCCGAAGAAAACTGGTTGCTTGATGAACGCCTGGCGGTTGGTGGCGCGTCAATGGGCGCAATGACCGCGCTGGGGATTACTGCTCGCCACCCCACGGTGAAATGTACCGCCAGCATGATGGGGTCTGGCTATTTCACATCGCTTGCCTGTTCACTGTTTCCACCGTTGAAGTCTGAAACGCCAGCACAGCAAAACGAATTTAATAACATTATTGCTCCACTTGCAGAGTGGGAAGCGACAAACCACCTGGACGAACTGGGAAGCAGGCCACTGCTGTTGTGGCATGGCCTTGACGATGATGTTGTGCCTGCCGAGGAATCACTACGTTTGCAGCAGGCATTAAGAGAAACGGGACGAGATAAACAGTTAACCTGTTCATGGCAGCCTGGCGTGCGCCACCGTATTACACCCGAGGCGTTAGATGCTGCAGTGACGTTTTTCCACCAGCATCTTTAAACCCGCAGAATGCTGACCCCTTGCGCTTCCAGCTGTTGCAGGATCTCTGGGTTAGCATTTTTGCCGGTGATCAGCATATCGATTTGATCGGCGCGGCTAAAAAGCATTCCCGCGCGTTCGCCAATCTTACTGCTATCGACCAATACCACCAGTTTCCCTACCACGCTCAACATCTTCTGTTCTGCCATTGCTGTCAGCATATCGGTTTTATATAACCCTTCTGCGGTCAGCCCTTTGCCGCTGGTAAACATCCAGTGCCCGGCATAGAGACTGTTTTCGCTGCCCTGTGGGCTTAAGGTGATGGACTGACTTTTGTTGTACTGCCCGCCCATGATGATCACGCTGTCATGTTCCTGATCGATCAGATAGTTTGCCAGCGGGAGATAATTAGTGATGATTTGCACCGGTTTGCCACACATTTCCCGGCCGAGCAGAAACGCGGTAGAGCCGCAGTTGATGACTACACTTTCGCCCGGATTAACCAACTGCGAGGCCGCTTTAGCGATACGTACTTTTTCATCGTGATTCTGCGCCTGATGCAGATTCATCGGCGTCCATCGCGGGCGCTGCTGGGTAATCGCTTCGGCGCCGTTGCGCACTTTCTTCAGTTTGCCGCTTTCGTCGAGTTTATTGATATCGCGTCGCGCAGTGGCAGGCGAAATTCCCAGACGCTCAACGACTTTCTCCACGGTCACAAAGCCCAATTGTGCGAGCATTTCCAGGAGGATTTGATGTCTTTGTGCTTCAGTCATGAGCTATTCCGATAAAATTTGATTTTTTTAGATGATATTTGAAATAGCCAGGAAATACTACGCCGGATAGCGCGAACAGATCCACGCTACCCGGTATAAACGACAGATTACAGGAACGATTTGAACGGCAGATCCGGTTCAATGGTGAAGCAATCGTCAAAACCACGTGGATAGTGATACTCGAAGTTATCTTTATCCAACGGCCAGGTAAACTTGCCACCGACCTGCCAGATAAACGGCTTAAAGCCATACTTCAGACGATCTTTTTTCATCTCCCACAGTACGCGGATTTCCTGCGGATCGGCCTGGAAGTTTGACCAGATATCATGGTGGAACGGGATAACTACTTTCGCATTCAACGCTTCGCCCATACGCAGCATATCGGCGCTGGTCATTTTGTCGGTAATACCGCGTGGGTTCTCACCGTACGATCCTAACGCCACGTCGATCTGATGCTCGTTGCCATGTTTTGCATAGTAGTTAGAGTAGTGGGAACGCCGCTGTGATACAGAGAACCGCCCGGTGTTTTGAACAGATAGTTTACTGCGCGATCGTCCATGCCGTCTGGCAGCACTCCAGCCGCTTTTTGATCCGCTGGTAGGGTGATCAGTGCAGTACGGTCGAACGCGTCAAGGGCATGAATTTCAATGTCTTTCACTTTTACCACATCGCCTGGTTTGACCACGATGCAGCGCTCTTTCGGTACTCCCCAGCCAATCCATAAATCCACGCAGGTTTTCGGTCCGATAAACGGTACGTCATCAGCACAGTTCTGCATCACGGCAGCAGCGACGTTGACGTCGATATGATCGTTGTGATCGTGAGTTGCCAGTACCGCGTCGATCTGGCGAATCGCAAACGGATCAAGAACAAACGGGGTGGTACGCAGGTTTGGCTGCAGTTTTTTCACGCCCGCCATGCGCTGCATCTGGTGACCCTGTTTCATCAGCGGGTTACCGTGACTTTGTTTGCCAGTACCGCACCAGAAATCAACGCAAACGTTGGTACCACCTTCCGATTTCAGCCAGATCCCAGTACAACCGAGCCACCACATCGCGAATGTACCAGGAGCTACCTGCTCTTGTTCAATTTCTTCATTCAGCCAGCTACCCCACTCCGGGAAAGTGCTCAGGATCCAGGATTCACGGGTGATACTTTTCACTTTACTCATCGCCATTTACCTTCATGATGTTCAATTTGAATCAATATGTGATTGGTTTTGATTAATCCTGACATTATTTTTTCAGGAAGGCAATGACCGTTTTTTGACTTTTTGCCAGGGAAGTTGTTGTGGATTTTGAGTATGGAAAGATTTAATGGAATGTGTAATTCATTTAACTGAATGAATTTAAATGAATAATTGTTTCTTTGCATGAATCCCACTCTATCAATGTGGAATTATTTGCGTGCCGCGTCACATTTAATCATAAATAATCTTGTTGTGATTACTTTTGAAAATTAGAGTGAATGCACAACATTCCGGGTGTGCGGAATACCCGGTTACCTCTTCTTCAGGAGATCGTTATGGAGATCCTCTACAACATCTTTACCGTGTTTTTTAACCAGGTCATGACCAATGCCCCGTTGTTGCTGGGTATTGTGACCTGCCTGGGTTACATCCTACTGCGCAAAAGTGTCAGCGTTATTATTAAAGGTACGATTAAAACCATAATTGGTTTCATGTTGTTGCAGGCAGGGTCCGGCATCCTGACCAGCACCTTCAAACCGGTGGTGGCGAAAATGTCGGAAGTCTACGGTATCAACGGTGCGATTTCAGATACTTACGCTTCGATGATGGCCACTATCGAGCGCATGGGCGATGCCTATAGCTGGGTAGGGTACGCGGTGCTGCTGGCACTGGCGCTGAACATTTGTTACGTGCTGCTGCGTCGTATTACCGGTATTCGCACCATCATGCTGACCGGCCACATTATGTTTCAGCAGGCGGGGCTGATTGCCGTCACGCTGTTCATCTTTGGCTACTCCATGTGGACCACCATTATCTGCACGGCGATTCTGGTTTCGCTCTACTGGGGCATTACCTCCAACATGATGTACAAGCCGACTCAGGAAGTGACGGATGGCTGCGGTTTCTCCATCGGTCACCAGCAGCAGTTTGCATCATGGATTGCTTATAAAGTCGCGCCGTTCCTGGGCAAAAAAGAGGAGAGCGTTGAAGACCTCAAACTGCCTGGCTGGCTGAACATTTTCCACGACAACATCGTCTCCACGGCGATTGTCATGACCATCTTCTTTGGCGCCATTCTGCTCTCCTTCGGTATCGACACCGTGCAGGCGATGGCAGGCAAAGTGCACTGGACGGTCTACATCCTGCAAACCGGTTTCTCCTTTGCTGTGGCGATCTTCATCATCACTCAGGGCGTGCGCATGTTTGTGGCGGAACTCTCTGAAGCATTTAACGGTATCTCCCAGCGTCTGATCCCAGGTGCGGTTCTGGCGATTGACTGTGCGGCTATCTATAGCTTCGCGCCGAACGCCGTGGTCTGGGGCTTTATGTGGGGCACTATCGGTCAGCTGATTGCGGTTGGTATCCTGGTCGCCTGCGGTTCCTCGATCCTGATTATTCCGGGCTTTATCCCAATGTTCTTCTCCAACGCCACTATCGGCGTGTTCGCTAACCACTTCGGCGGCTGGCGTGCGGCGCTGAAGATTTGTCTGGTGATGGGGATGATCGAAATCTTTGGCTGTGTTTGGGCGGTGAAACTCACCGGCATGAGTGCCTGGATGGGTATGGCGGACTGGTCGATTCTGGCACCGCCGATGATGCAGGGCTTCTTCTCCATCGGTATCGCCTTTATGGCTGTCATCATTGTAATTGCACTGGCTTATATGTTCTTCGCTGGCCGCGCGCTGCGCGCAGAAGAAGATGCAGAAAAACAACTGGCAGAACAGTCTGCTTAATAAGGAGTTTTGATTATGACCGTACGTATTCTGGCTGTGTGTGGCAACGGACAAGGCAGTTCCATGATCATGAAGATGAAAGTGGACCAGTTTTTAACCCAATCAAACATTGACCACACGGTAAACAGCTGCGCGGTTGGCGAATACAAAAGCGAGTTGAGCGGCGCGGATATCATCATCGCTTCTACCCATATCGCGGGCGAAATCACCGTGACCGGCAACAAATACGTGGTTGGCGTGCGCAACATGCTCTCTCCGGCTGACTTTGGCCCGAAACTGCTGGAAGTGATTAAAGAACATTTCCCGCAGGACGTGAAGTAAGGACGCGCTATGAAATTACGTGATTCGCTGGCGGAAAATAAATCTATCCGTCTGCAGGCTGAAGCTGAAACCTGGCAGGACGCGGTAAAAATCGGCGTTGATCTGCTGGTGGCGGCGGACGTTGTCGAGCCGCGTTACTACCAGGCGATTCTGGATGCGGTTGAACAGCACGGCCCGTACTTTGTACTCGCGCCAGGCCTGGCAATGCCGCACGGTCGCCCGGAAGAGGGCGTTAAGAAAACCGGTTTTGCGCTGGTGACGCTGAAAAAGCCGCTGGAGTTCAACCACGAAGATAACGATCCGGTGGATATCCTCATCACCATGGCGGCGGTCGATGCCAACACTCACCAGGAAGTGGGCATCATGCAGATCGTCAACCTGTTTGAAGATGAAGAGAATTTCGACCGTTTACGCGCCTGCCGTACCGAGCAGGAAGTACTGGATCTCATTGACCGCACCAACGCGGCAGCTTAAGAAGGAATTGAACATGTCATTACCGATGTTGCAAGTCGCGCTGGACAACCAGACTATGGATAGCGCCTACGAAACCACTCGCCTGATTGCCGAAGAAGTCGACATTATCGAAGTGGGCACCATTCTGTGCGTGGGTGAAGGCGTGCGTGCGGTTCGTGACCTGAAAGCACTCTACCCGCACAAAATCGTGCTGGCAGACGCCAAAATTGCCGATGCGGGCAAAATTCTTTCTCGTATGTGCTTCGAAGCCAACGCTGACTGGGTGACCGTAATTTGCTGTGCGGATATCAACACCGCCAAAGGTGCGCTGGACGTAGCAAAAGAGTTTAACGGCGACGTGCAGATCGAACTGACCGGTTACTGGACCTGGGAACAGGCGCAGCAGTGGCGTGACGCAGGCATTGGGCAGGTGGTTTATCACCGCAGCCGTGACGCGCAGGCCGCAGGCGTGGCATGGGGCGAAGCGGACATTACCGCGATCAAACGTCTTTCCGATATGGGCTTCAAAGTAACCGTCACCGGTGGCCTGGCGCTGGAAGACTTGCCGCTGTTCAAAGGTATTCCGATTCATGTGTTTATCGCGGGTCGCAGCATCCGTGATGCCGCTTCTCCGGTTGAAGCTGCGCGTCAGTTCAAACGTTCCATCGCCCAGCTGTGGGGCTAAGGAGCGGATATGTTGTCCAAACAAATCCCGCTTGGCATCTATGAAAAAGCGCTCCCCGCCGGGGAGTGCTGGCTGGAACGACTGCAACTGGCAAAAACGTTAGGCTTCGATTTTGTCGAGATGTCGGTAGATGAAACGGACGATCGCCTGTCGCGCCTCGACTGGAGCCGCGAGCAGCGTCTGGCGCTGGTGAACGCGATTGTTGAAACCGGCGTACGCGTGCCGTCCATGTGCCTTTCGGCCCATCGTCGTTTCCCGTTGGGCAGCGAAGATGACGCGGTGCGGGCGCAGGGGCTGGAGATTATGCGCAAAGCTATCCAGTTCGCCCAGGACGTTGGCATTCGCGTGATCCAGCTGGCGGGCTATGACGTTTACTATCAGGAAGCCAATAACGAAACGCGTCGTCGTTTCCGTGACGGCCTGAAAGAGAGCGTTGAGATGGCAAGCCGCGCGCAGGTGACGCTGGCAATGGAGATCATGGATTACCCATTGATGAACTCCATCAGTAAGGCGCTGGGCTACGCGCACTATCTCAACAATCCGTGGTTCCAGCTCTACCCGGATATCGGCAACCTGTCGGCGTGGGACAACGATGTGCAGATGGAATTGCAGGCCGGAATCGGGCATATCGTCGCGGTGCATGTGAAAGACACCAAACCAGGCGTCTTCAAAAACGTGCCGTTTGGTGAGGGAGTAGTGGATTTCGAACGTTGCTTCGAAACGCTCAAACAGAGTGGCTATTGCGGGCCGTACCTGATTGAGATGTGGAGCGAAACGGCGGAAGACCCGGCGGCAGAAGTGGCGAAAGCGCGCGATTGGGTGAAAGCGCGCATGGCCAAAGCAGGCATGGTGGAGGCGGCATAATGCAAAAGCTGAAACAGCAGGTGTTTGAGGCCAACATGGATCTGCCGCGTTACGGGCTGGTGACCTTTACCTGGGGCAACGTCAGCGCCATTGACCGCGAACGCGGGTTGGTGGTGATCAAGCCCAGCGGCGTCGCCTACGAAACCATGAAAGCAGACGATATGGTGGTGGTCGATATGAGCGGTAAGGTGGTGGAAGGGGAATATCGTCCGTCTTCCGACACTGCGACGCATCTCGAACTCTACCGTCGTTATCCGTCGCTTGGCGGCATTGTCCATACCCACTCCACTCATGCCACCGCATGGGCGCAGGCGGGGCTGGCGATCCCTGCGTTAGGCACCACGCATGCCGACTACTTCTTTGGTGATATCCCGTGTACGCGCGGATTAAGCGAAGAAGAGGTTCAGGGCGAGTACGAACTGAACACCGGCAAAGTGATTATCGAAACGCTGGGTGACGCCGAGCCGCTGTATACACCGGGGATTGTGGTGTATCAGCACGGACCGTTCGCCTGGGGGAAAGATGCCCACGACGCGGTGCATAACGCGGTGGTGATGGAAGAAGTGGCGAAAATGGCGTGGATTGCGCGCAGTATTAATCCACAACTCAATCACATCGACAGCTTCCTGATGAATAAACACTTCATGCGTAAGCACGGTCCCAACGCCTATTACGGGCAGAAGTAAAACACGCGCTGCGGAAATTTCCTTCTTCGGGAGATAACTGGTCTGATTCCGCAGCCGTTTTTCAAAAAAATGCCCCCGGAGAAGGGGGCAAAGCAAACTATGGCAATGTTTCGTTGGTTATACCTGGTGCTAGCGATAAATATCCGCGCTGGCGTGCATATTGCCGTTACTCCCCGGTTCCCGCATCAGAATCACGTGGTAGTACGTTGCGCCTTGCGCATCTGTCTCTTCATTCAGTGCCTGGCGAGCTTCACTTTCAGTGGCGAAGTTATGGTTGATATAAATCACGCCTAAGCTCTGTACGTCGTCCATATTTCTGGCCTGGTGGTTATTAATTTCAATGGCTGCCCATGTATTTGCACTTAGCAAAAGCACAGCCAGAAGGGCTAAAACACGACTGAACATAGATACCTCCTCGACGGCTGTCTTTGTATGCGCTCCTCTGTGATGATCTTCTGATTTAATTTTAATCAATGATAAAGAAGTTGATGGTGACCATTTCTGATGCAGTTGTTCGAAAAAACACTGTGACGGAATGTGATGAACTTCAAATCAGCGAGTTAGTAGGATTTGGCGAAGATGAGATTTATTTGTCTGCTGGCCTTGAGTTTAGCGGGGTATACCAGTACTATAACGCGTCATTTTTCAGCCGCCCTTTAACACGTTCCTTGCCTCCATGGGCTGCGGTTGACCCAGACAGGAGGCTGAATAATCCGTAAGGAGCAATTCGATGCGTCATTACGAAATCGTTTTTATGGTCCATCCTGACCAGAGCGAACAGGTTCCGGGCATGATCGAGCGCTACACTGCTGCCATCACTGGTGCAGAAGGCAAGATCCACCGTCTGGAAGACTGGGGCCGCCGTCAGCTGGCTTACCCGATCAACAAACTGCACAAAGCTCATTACGTTCTGATGAACGTTGAAGCGCCGCAGGAAGTGATCGATGAGCTGGAAACTACCTTCCGCTTCAACGACGCCGTTATCCGTAGCATGGTAATGCGTACTAAGCACGCCGTTACCGAAGCATCTCCGATGGTTAAAGCGAAAGACGAGCGCCGTGAGCGTCGCGATGATTTCGCAAACGAAACCGCTGATGATGCTGAAGCTGGGGATTCTGAAGAGTAATTTCTGATGACCAACCGTCTGGTGTTGTCCGGCACCGTGTGCAGGACTCCCCTTCGAAAGGTCAGTCCATCAGGAATTCCTCACTGCCAGTTCGTGCTTGAGCATCGTTCTGTGCAGGAGGAAGCCGGTTTTCACCGGCAGGCGTGGTGCCAAATGCCCGTTATTGTTAGCGGACACGAAAACCAGGCCATTACTCACAGTATAACGGTCGGCAGTTGCATAACCGTTCAGGGGTTCATTTCATGCCACAAGGCAAAGAACGGACTGAGCAAAATGGTTTTGCATGCCGAGCAGATTGAATTGATAGATTCTGGAGACTAGCCATATGGCACGTTATTTCCGTCGTCGCAAGTTCTGCCGTTTCACCGCGGAAGGCGTTCAAGAGATCGACTATAAAGATATCGCTACGCTGAAAAACTACATCACCGAAAGCGGTAAGATTGTCCCAAGCCGTATCACCGGGACCCGTGCAAAATACCAGCGTCAGCTGGCTCGCGCTATCAAACGCGCTCGCTACCTGTCCCTGCTGCCGTACACTGATCGCCATCAGTAATCGGTCACGGTCCATTAATACGACTTTGAGAGGATAAGGTAATGCAAGTTATTCTGCTTGATAAAGTAGCAAACCTGGGTAGCCTGGGTGATCAGGTAAACGTTAAAGCGGGCTATGCTCGTAACTTCCTGGTACCGCAGGGTAAAGCTGTTCCAGCTACCAAGAAAAACATTGAATTCTTCGAAGCACGTCGCGCTGAACTGGAAGCTAAACTGGCTGAAGTTCTGGCAGCAGCTAACGCTCGCGCTGAGAAAATCAATGCACTGGAAACTGTTACCATCGCGTCTAAAGCTGGCGACGAAGGTAAACTGTTCGGTTCCATCGGTACTCGCGACATCGCTGACGCTGTAACTGCAGCTGGCGTTGAAGTGGCTAAGAGCGAAGTTCGTCTGCCGAACGGCGTTCTGCGTACCACTGGCGAACACGAAGTGAGCTTCCAGGTTCACAGCGAAGTATTCGCGAAAGTGATCGTAAACGTAGTAGCTGAATAATTCGTTATTCAACGAGACGTAAAAACGCCGACCATTGGTCGGCGTTTTGCTTTATAGCGAAAGCGTTACAACTGGTAGTATAACGCTCTGATATCTATTAATTAGCTTGTCGCTAACTGTGCATGTGGTTCTTCATCTTTAACTTTGATAAGCGTCCACAACGCAATGGCGCCAATAATGTCAAAGAAAGCCAGGGCAATAAAGAACGGCGCGAAACCGATAATGTGAACGAATGCCCCGATAAACAGGTTGAAAATCAACTGACCGCTCCACGCACAGGCTCCTGCCATACCCACTGCGGTAGCTACTTCGTCTTTTTTGAACAGATCACCGCCCAGAGTTGCTGCAACAGTAGAAAGACATTGATGCGAGAACGCGCCAATACTAATCAGTAATACGGCAATAAAGGGATTTTCGACAATACTCACCAGGCCAATCGTCATCATAATGACGGCTGCAATAGTGAAGGTAATTCTTCGTGAGTTAATTAAACTCACTCCGCGATCGTGGAGGAACTTCGCGACAAAACCGCTGGCTAAACAGCCGAGGTCGCCCAGCAGGAAAGGCAGCCAGACGAACATGGCAATTTCTTTCAGGCTAAAATGCAGCGTTTCGACGAAGAAAATCGGCACCCAGAAGTTAATGGTTCCCCATGCCGGGTCAGCGAGAAAACGTGCGATGCCAATCCCCCAGAAATTACGTTGGCTGAGGATATGCTTGATTGACGTTTTTTCTTTCTTATCTGTTTTAAGATGCTGCTCTTGTCCGGATTCAATATATTGGCGTTCTTCATCAGAAAGGCGTTTGGCATCTTTTGGATCTTTATAACAAAAGAACCAAAATAAAGCCGCGAGTAAAGCAAGGCTACCCGAGACAATAAACGCAAATTGCCAGCTATGAAACATAATGCACCAGGCAATCAGCGGTGGTGCAAGCATCGCGCCGAGTGAGGTGCCCATATTGAAAACACCTGTCGCCACGCCACGCTCTTTTGCCGGAAACCATGTTGATGCGGTTTTTACACCCGCCGGAATCGCCGACGCTTCGCTGAAACCCATCAGGGCGCGCATAAATGCCAGACCAGACCATGTTCCGGTCAGCGCATGCCCCATTGTCGCCAGACCCCAGATTGCGGCACATATCGCAAAACTTATTTTTAGACCAACGGTATCAATAAAGAAGCCCATTATCGGTTGCCCCAACGTATAGGCTAACTGGAATGCACTGACAATCCATGAATATTGCTCTTTAGTTATTCCGGTTGTCTCCATAATGGTTGGAGCCGCAATACCTAACGCTGTTCTGTCCAGATAATTGATTACAGTGATAAAGCATACGAGGGCAATCATATGCCACCGGTAATTCTTTATTTTATTCATGTTTAAACCTTTTAATTATATTAATAAACCCTGGTTGTTGGTAATTCCGTGTAATAGGTAATAAAAATCAGGTACAGAGGAAATATTGAAAATTATTGTGCGTAAATTTCTCCCTTTAAAAAATCTGGCCAGTTTTTTTCAAAGTAAATACCATTAATACGCGGTTGTTCACGTAAAGATTTCACTTCGGTAATAAAAGAACCTTGCGAATATTGAATCGTTAATTTGTGATTTTTGTCTTCAGCGACTTCAGAGCGAAAACGCCATTCTTCTATTGCGCCGCGACGAGTTTGTGTTAGACATTCACCTTGTGGGTCCATAACCATCCGCGCCCCGCGGCTACCGCCACCAGCGTCAATATAATGCGTTAATTGTGTTAATACCGCGGCAGAGGTCAGCGCCATATGTCGCCACATAAATAGCTCGGCAATTTCGCCTACGTGGTTGATGGTCAAACCGTGTTGCTGCACAAATTCACTCAACAGCAGGGCGTCGCGGGTGGCGTGGCGAACTTTATCGGCATGACAAATAAATCCAGCATAATCAGACATTCGTGCCTGGATTTTTTCTTTCGCCGTTGTCAGCGTCATTCCGTTCTCGTTTGCCAGCGCCTGAGTGATGATCTCTCTGACAGTAGACAATGGCGAGGCTGCCAGCTTTGCAATATCTCCATCAACAGACCGCTTTTGGGAGCAACCAATAAAACGCGCCAGGCGCACGGCAAAAACCTGTCCGGCATTCAGTGCCGCGCCGCCAGGCCGGGTAACGCCGTGAGTTCCGGCAACTTCTCCCACCGCGAAGCAACCGGGCAGGGAGGTTTGCCCCCAGATATCCACTTCTATACCGCCATTCATATGCTGATTGTTCATGGCGAACTGCAGAGGCTGCGCTGTGAGATCGTAACCGTGCATCTTGTACAGCGAGATAGACAGCGGATTCATTCGTTGCAGGCGTTCGATGGGTGATTGCGCGAGGGCGCCGTTATTTTCCAGATACGCATGAACGTCGGCATCCAGCCGCTCTAATGAGAACGGTAAATCACCAGGCACGGCTTCAGGATTGCGATTGAAATCCATAAAAACCTGGCGACCACGTTGTTGTTCCTGCGCCACCGCCATATCCAGCAAGCTTGAGCCAAAATCCATCACCCGCGTGGCATGGAACGGCCACTGATAGCCCTTACGGAAGATGTTTGAAGCCAGTTCCTGGGTAGTGCGATAGTAATCCGCAAGGAAGTTATACTCATTGCCTCCGGCATCCACGGAATAGATATATGGGATCACCTGTACATAGGTGCCAGACAAATTCCACGGAAAGGTGCTGCGCGGCGTGCCAATACCAAACTGGCTTTCTGTCAGATTGGTTAGCGTCAAACCTTCTTCCAGTGCTAGTCCCAGCGAGCCGAAGCATTTATGTGGATAAACACTGTCGCGATAAAGTTCGCCTGGTCCGCCCGTTGCCAGTACCACATTGGGCGTAGTCACAATGGCCAGCCCCCAGGGGTTATGGGCACGGGAACCGGTTGCGAGAATAGCCCCCGCCACGCGATCTTCGCCATTCTCTCCGCACTGATGCAGGAGCTTAATCACCGTTGCACTGGTCAGTAGTGGAATGGCAAGACGCTGCACTTCCTCCAGTAATACTTTCACCATCAGACGAGAAGTGCGCGGCCCACAAGAAGTTGCGCGCCCGGCTTCGTCATGATCGGTCTGATAACGGAGAATTGCGCCATAGCGGTCCTCTGGTAATTCCAGACCAAGATATTGCAGACCGCCGAGGGTATGCAGAGAACCGACCGCCTCGACATAAGCGGTGTCGTGATCCATTGCGCCACCGCTCGCCAGTGCTTCCGCCAGTTTGGCGAAGTTGTCACCATTGCCCGCAGTAGCGGCGGTAAACAGTGTTTGTTTATCAGAACCGGAACACGCTGACGTTCCCATGTATAACCCGGCGGTCGCGATCAGTACATTTTGCTGACGACGCTTTAGTTCTACTGCCGCACGTAATCCTGCAGCGCCGCTACCAACGACCAGCGCATCAACTTGCCAGATCGGGTAATCAACATCCTCAACGGTGATAATCGACGTTGGCTCTGCTGACACAAACCCCTTCGGGAAAGTGACATGGGTCAGCGCATCGAGGATGGTGTCATCAAGCTGACTCATGCATCCTCCATTGGCGTAAACAGGCTGCTTTCCATCAGACGTGGTTGCCTGATAATAGGGCGGAAGGCCATGAACGGCAGAATGTCGCGCTCAATCTCCACGCCCGGCGCGAGCTCAATTAATTCAACGCCTTCTGCCGTTAACTGGAATACCGCGCGTTCGGTGATATACAGCACCTCCTGACCGCTTTGCTGCGCGTACGCGGCGCTAAAGGTAATTTTTTCCACTTGGGTAACCAGTTTAGGGATTTGACCTGACTGGGCGATATGCAATCCATCTGGCGTTACATCGATTTTGCTGCCTTTGGCGTCGAACGTGCCGCAGAACACCACTTTACGGGCGTTTTGCGCAATTTCGAGAAATCCGCCGGGGCCAATGAGATTGCCATTGAGATGCGAGACGTTGACGTTACCGTGCTGATCCATCTCTCCCATGCCGAGGAAGGTGATATCGATCCCTCCGCCACTGTAGAACTCAAATTGATCGAGTGATGGAATAATGGCGTCGGCGTTACGGGCGCAGCCGAAAAACGCATCATCCAGCATCATACCGTTATGCACGCCTTGCTCGACGCTTAGCCATAAACTTTGGTAAGGAACGCCTTCGCGCAGCGCAACCCCAGGAATGCCGCCGGGAATGCCAAAGCCAAAGTTGGTTGAAGCGCCAGCCACCAGTTCGCGTGCTGCCCGACGGGCAATCAGGCGACGCACCGGATGACTAACCAGTTCAATAGCGTCGTTAGAACTCAGACGACGATGTTGCCCGCTGATCGTCAGGTCGTAACCGCCAAGATAGGTTTGCGGTTGTTCGCGGCACTCAACGATGCCATCGACCAGAATCCCCGGCAGCTTGACCTTGCGAGGTTCAATGGCGCCTGCTTCCAGTACATCGCGCACCTGTACGAACACTTTGCCGCCGCTGTTGTGTGCTGCCAGCGCCATCGAATAGCTATCCATATCAATCGCTTCTTCTTCAAGGCTGACGTTGCCACGCGGATCGGCATAAGTGCCGCGCAAAATGGCATAGTCCACTCTGAAAGGGCGATAGCGGAGTTTGGTTTCACCATCAATTTCAATCAGTTCTACCAGATCGTCGGTGGTGCAAGCGTTCGACTTACCGCCGCCATTGCGCGGATCAACAAACGATCCCAACCCTACGTGGGTAAAAAGTCCCGGACGTCCGGCACCGATCTCCCGTAGCAACGCCTGAATCACGCCACCAGGAAAGCAGTAGGCTTCAATGGCATTGTTTTTCACCAGTTCCTGCATTTTGGGCGACCAGGTAAAGTGTCCGGCAATTATGCGTTTGAGCATTTCGGCATGAGCGAAGCGATTAGTACCTTTGCTGTCGCGATCGCCAATACCCAGCGAGTGGATTAATGTCAGATCGCGCGGGTGTCCGGTTTGCAGGAAACGAGCTTCAATGGCTGCCAGAATATGGTCGGCTTCCACCATGCCACCGCCGTTACCGCTAATGGCAATGGTTGCGCCGTCCTGAATTTGCGCCGCCAGTGCCTCGGCGGTTGTTATCTTACGCATACAATTTCCTTATTGATTGTGGAAGCTCACGCTACTTTTTTCGGCAAACGCGCGCGTCGCCTGCTGGCAATCCTGAGTAGCAGACATTAACCCTGCCAGTAACTGGTGCGAGTAATCGGCGTGTTTATTTTCCAGCGCCAGAATCAGCTGCTTAATATGTGCCAGCGCCACCGGACCACATTTTTCCAGCTGCGCTAACTGATTCGCCATCCAGCTTTCTACCTGTTCTTTTTCTACCACTTCATCAATTAAATTCGCCGCCTGGGCTTCATGTGCCGTCAGACGTTTACCCAGCATCAGCATCTGGCGACCGACCACCGGACCGACCTGATTAAGCACGCGTTCAATGCCCATCCAGCCAGGCACCATACCGAGCATCACTTCCGGGTTAGAGAATTTCGCGCTGGGGCGAGCAATACGAATATCGCAGCACAAAGCAAGTTCAATCCCACCGCCGATGGTATGACCGTTGAGGTTCGCAACGGTTAATTGGGGTAAATTGCGCAGACGATTAAAAACGTCATTACCGCGTTTAATCCATTTTCTGCCCATATCTAATGGCGAATAGGCTGACCACGATTTAATATCGCCGCCCGCACAAAAGAATTTATCGCCGGTAGCCGTTAATTCGACTAATCGTAATGTGGTGTCGTTTTCAATTTCATTTAAATAATGATCGAGAGATTCGATCATTTCTTCATTAATAGCATGACATTTATCTTCACGGTTCAATGTCAGGCGGCAGGAAGCCGCCGCTCTGCTGAACAGAACGGGTTGGTCACTCATGTTCATTCCTTAACAATAATGCGCGATGCGATCGACGCTAATATCCAGCGTGTTGTTAATATCTTTCTGCCACCAATACGGCGAGAATATTTCCAGTTCAATAGCGCCATTAAATCCGGCGTTTTCAACCAGCCGACGAATTGACGGAATATTGATGACGCCATCTCCCGGCATTCCACGGTCATTGACCAGATCGGTGGTCGGCACTAACCAGTCGGAAACATGAAACGCGAGGATGCGTTTTCCGGCACGCAGGATCTGACTGGCGAGATCCGGATCCCACCAGACGTGATAAACATCCACCGCCACGCCGAGGCCAAACTCGCCATCGGGATCGAGTTCATCACACCAGTCCAGCGCCTGGCGTAACGTGCACAAACAGGAACGATCGGCTGCGGTCATTGGGTGCAGCGGCTCCAGCGCAATTGGCACGCCAACTTCTTTCGAATGTGGCAGTAACTGGCGAATCCCTTGTTTCACCTGTTCCCGCGCCTCATACAGATCTTTTGTGCCCTGCGGTAATCCGCCAACCACCTGCATATAACAGGCGGCGCTCAGCACCGCTGCATCGTCCAGCGCCCTGCGGTTATCATCAATCGCCAGTTTGCGTTCCGCCAGCGTCGGCGCAGTGTAGTAAGTGCTACGGCACAAACCGGAAACGCTCATGTTACTGGCGGCGAGTTGGCGGGCGATCTGCTGGAGATCTTCGCCCTGCAACTCTCTGCGCCAGGGGGCGATTGCGCCAATACCGCGCGCGGCGCAAGCATCAATAATGGCAGGTAGCGGCGTTTTATAGCCCAGTGTCGCGGTATTGATACTGAATAAATCCGGGCGTTGTAACAGATCTCTCATGATTCAGCCTCAGAAGCGCGGCATACTTAAGCCGCCGTCGATGGCGACCGCCTGACCACAGGTGTAAATCAGTTTGCCTTCCGCCATCGCGCGGACGGTGGAAGCGATATCAGCCGGATAACCCCAACGTCCCCACGGCACCAGACCTTTGGCAATCAATTCGTCGTAATAGGCGGTTGCCGGAATGGTCATATCGGTTTTGATTAGACCAGGGCGCACTTCATAAACGCCAATTTGTTCATTGCAAAGGCGAGCAGCAAACAGACGAGCAGCGGCAGAAACGGCGGTTTTGGCAATGGTGTATTCGCCGCGATTCATCGCCAGCATGATGGCGTTGATTGAGCTGACAAAAATAATCGAGCGATGCGGGAATTCTGTTTCTGGTTTTGGCTGTGCGAGCAGACGTTTACTGAATGCTTGTGCGAGGAAGAACGGCGCGCGGGTGTTAATGGCAATGTTTTGGTCAAAACTGTCTGGTTCGAGGTCGAGAAGGTCACCGCGCTTTTTCACGGAAATGCCTGCGTTATTGAGCAGACAGTCCAGACGCCCCCACTGGTTTTGCGCCGCGTCGAGCATCTCTTCATGCAGGGAGAGATCGCCAACATCGGCAGGGAAGCAAAGCACTTCCACGCCTTCTGCCTGACATTCCTGTTGCGTGGCATGTAATTTTTCTACGCTGTCGGCATCGGGGCGATCGTTAATCAACAGATTAAATCCGCCACGGGCAAGCTCCAGCGCACACCCCTTACCAATGCCACGTGCGGCTCCAGTGATAACGGCAACAGGACGAGTGGATTTCATACAATAGCTCTCTTTTGAATATTGTTTCCTTGAGTGACGATTAGCTTGCGACGTGCGCCAAGAAAGATCAACCATCTGGTTGGTTGATTTGCGATAATGATCACAGGACATTTGATAACCTGATGAAAGTACAAGTTTTTGCCCTTTTTTCTGGAGCTGAAATCAAATCAGGTTATGATAGACATCATGAAGAGGATGTGGGGAAGCGTTATGTATCTTGATACCAGCAACGTACAAAGCCTGAAGGAAAAACTATT
Organism: Escherichia sp. E4742; assembly: GCF_005843885.1. Lineage (NCBI taxonomy): Bacteria > Pseudomonadati > Pseudomonadota > Gammaproteobacteria > Enterobacterales > Enterobacteriaceae > Escherichia > Escherichia sp. E4742. The sequence goes on from NZ_CP040443.1 coordinate 2,799,605, forward strand.
ATTATGCGCGGTTAATGAATTTGCCGAATATGGTTATGAAGGGGCCAGAGTCGATAATATTGTGAAGGCTGCGGGGTGTAGTAAACAGACGGTTTATCACCATTTTGGTAATAAAGAAAATTTATTTATCGAAGTGCTGGAATATACCTGGAACGATATTCGACAAAAAGAAAAATCCCTTGATGTTTCAGGTCTTCCTCCACAAAAGGCAATTGAAAAAATCATCGACTTTACCTGGGATTATTACATTGCTAACCCCTGGTTTTTAAAAATTGTGCATAGTGAAAACCAAAGCAAAGGTGTGCACTATGCAAAATCACAGCGTCTTCAGGAAATTAACTACGCGCATTTACAGTTAATGGAATCGTTATTGGCTGAAGGGAAGAAACGTAATATTTTTAAGCCAGATATCGATCCGTTGCAGGTGAATATTAATATTGCCGCGCTTGGAGGATATTATTTAATCAACCAGCATACGCTTGGTCTGGTTTATCACATCAGTATGGTTTCACCGCAGGCACTGGAAGCCAGACGTAAGGTCATCAAAGAGACGCTCCTTAGCTGGCTTCTGGTTGACCCTTCATCTACCGCGCACGAATAAAACTGCCATCCGGCTGGCGGGTAAACAGAACCTGTTGATTATTCTCCGTATCAATAGTTAAGCCCGTCACCACGCCGCTGGCGTTCTGGCGGATTTTTACTATCTGCCCATTTTGCAAATTACTCAGCGGTTTACCCGCGCCTTCTACCTGCGCCATCGCATAGACATCGGTGGCGGGCAGACCGTGGTCGCGGAATAGCTGTGCCATCGTTTTGCCCGGTTCGACACGGTAAGAGCGCCACTGATTATCAATTCCGCTATCTGGCTGGAAAGGTTGCGTTTGCGTAGCTTGCGGCTGCTCTTCCGGTTGACCTTCCTGTATTGGTTCTGGAGCGACCGGGGCAACTTGATCCGGATCGTTTTGCGGCGTAACTAGCTGCGCCCGCAGTTGTTCTTCCGTCGGCGGCTGAGATTGCGACTGAATATCCAGCTGCGCTTCACGCGTCACGACGGGGGAGTCGGGCGCATCCTCAGACGGAAGCAGAAAACCGACCACCAAAATAATGGCGGCAATAATAATCCCCCGACGATGCATCGGAGGTAGCGGATCCATGAAGCGAAAGTTGTCCGGCGCGTGCCAGACCTTCTCCAGGGTTGGTTTTAGTTCAAAGCGCCCGGGCATGGTTTCCTCCTGCTCCGCGTCTTGTTCCTCAATCATAGCCTATGAATAAGCTAACGCTATGATGTCCGTGGTAAACCCGCCTTTATTATATTCATACGGGATATTGTTATTGTTTCTTTTTCCCCGGGATTTGTCATCACTCTCGCGACAAAGTTTTACCCAAGGAAGTGTGGCTGATATGCTGCCCGTTACTTTATACCCTGAGGAAGGAAATACGATGACCACCCCAACTTTTGACACCATCGAAGCGCAAGCAAGCTACGGCATTGGTTTGCAGGTAGGGCAACAACTGAGTGAATCTGGTCTGGAAGGGCTGCTGCCAGAAGCGCTGGTTGCAGGTATTGCCGACGCGCTGGAAGGCAAACATCCGGCTGTTCCGGTTGATGTGGTGCACCGCGCGCTGCGTGAAATCCATGAACGTGCCGATGCTGTTCGTCGTCAGCGTTTCCAGTCGATGGCTGCTGAAGGTGTGAAATATCTTGAAGAAAACGCTAAAAAAGAAGGCGTGAACAGCACCGAATCCGGCCTGCAATTCCGCGTGATCAACCAGGGCGAAGGCGCAATTCCTGCCCGTACCGACCGCGTTCGCGTTCATTACACCGGTAAACTGATCGACGGTACTGTATTTGACAGCTCCGTTGCCCGTGGCGAACCGGCTGAGTTTCCGGTTAACGGCGTGATCCCTGGCTGGATTGAAGCACTGACTCTGATGCCAGTAGGTTCTAAGTGGGAACTGACTATCCCGCAGGAACTGGCCTATGGCGAGCGCGGCGCTGGCGCGTCCATCCCACCGTTCAGCACCCTGGTGTTTGAAGTCGAGCTGCTGGAAATCCTCTAAGCAGCGTATTCTGTTCCCCTCGAGCCAGAGGGGAGCAGGCATTTAGCAATAAACCCTTCAGTTTGCCAAACGACGCTATTTTGTGTTGCAAAGACCACGTAAGCGTGTATTTTTGTGAGCTGTTTCGCGTTATCACCGTGATATGACACTCACTTTAAACATTAAATTAACATTAGATCTAAATCTTAGTATTCATCCCGCTTATTGTTTCCTAATATCGATGAGTCCCGATACAGATTCGTCGTATCATAGACTGACTAAAGGCCGCAGAGCCTGAACAACACAGACAGGAAGAAAAAAACATGGTAGATCAGGTAAAAGTCGTTGCCGATGATCAGGCTCCGGCTGAACAGTCGCTACGGCGCAATCTCACAAACCGACATATTCAGCTTATTGCCATTGGCGGTGCCATAGGTACAGGGTTGTTTATGGGTTCCGGTAAAACAATCAGTCTTGCCGGGCCGTCGATCATTTTTGTTTATATGATCATCGGCTTTATGCTCTTTTTCGTGATGCGAGCAATGGGGGAATTGCTGCTTTCGAATCTGGAATACAAATCTTTTAGTGACTTCGCTTCCGATTTATTAGGACCGTGGGCAGGATATTTCACTGGCTGGACTTATTGGTTCTGTTGGGTGGTTACCGGTATGGCGGATGTTGTCGCTATTACCGCTTACGCGCAGTTCTGGTTCCCAGGGCTTTCCGACTGGGTGGCGTCGCTGTCGGTGATCATTCTGTTGCTGGTTCTTAATCTCGCGACCGTGAAAATGTTTGGTGAGATGGAGTTCTGGTTTGCGATGATCAAAATCGTCGCCATCGTGTCGCTGATTGTCGTTGGTCTGATCATGGTGATGATGCACTTCCAGTCTCCGACTGGCGTAGAAGCGTCGTTTGCGCATTTGTGGAATGATGGCGGCTGGTTCCCGAAAGGCTTAAGCGGCTTCTTTGCCGGATTCCAGATAGCGGTTTTCGCTTTCGTGGGGATTGAGCTGGTGGGTACGACGGCTGCGGAAACGAAAGATCCGGAGAAATCACTGCCACGCGCGATTAACTCCATTCCGATCCGCATCATTATGTTCTACGTCTTCGCGCTGATTGTAATTATGTCCGTGACGCCGTGGAGTTCTGTGGTCGCGGAGAAAAGCCCATTTGTTGAACTGTTTGTGCTGGTGGGGCTGCCTGCGGCGGCAAGCGTGATTAACTTTGTGGTGCTGACCTCTGCGGCGTCTTCTGCTAACAGCGGCGTATTCTCTACCAGCCGTATGCTGTTTGGTCTGGCGCAGGAAGGCGTCGCGCCGAAAGCGTTCGCTAAACTCTCTAAACGCGCAGTACCAGCGAAAGGGCTGACCTTCTCTTGCATCTGTCTGCTCGGCGGCGTGGTGATGTTGTATGTGAACCCAAGCGTGATTGGCGCGTTCACGATGATCACCACTGTTTCGGCGATTCTGTTTATGTTCGTCTGGACGATTATTCTTTGTTCGTACCTGGTGTATCGCAAACAGCGTCCGCACCTGCATGAGAAGTCGATCTACAAGATGCCGCTCGGCAAACTGATGTGCTGGGTATGTATGGCGTTCTTTGTGTTCGTCATCGTGCTGCTGACGCTGGAAGATGACACGCGCCAGGCGCTGCTGGTTACCCCGTTATGGTTTATCGCACTGGGGCTGGGCTGGTTGTTTATTGGTAAGAAGCGTATAGCGAAGTAATGCCGCGTTTATAATACTGAAAGGCACCTGCGGGTGCCTTTGTCTTTATATATTCCTAAAAAAACCTACCATCATAGACAGCTCTCAGGCGCGGGCTTACCGTGGATCTTTGCCACTCATTGCCGAGTTCACTATGGCTAAGCACAGTTGGTTATTAATCGCCGCATTACCTCTCTCCATTTCACCTTCCTGGGGCGCAGATTTTTATTACCGCCAGCAGGAGAAAGGCACGGTTTATGTTGCCGAACAGAAAGGGGAAAAAGATGAGATCCTCTCCGAATTACCGGATATTAATTTTTCCCGCCTCTGGCGTATTGCTAATTTAGCCAATAACCAAGAAACCCGCTTACTGTCCGATTTTAATCCCGATAAGTTTGACTGCGATGATGAGGGGGATTGCCAGCATACCTGGCTCACCGATGGACGTTCTGTCCTTTGGGTAGGCAAAGTTCTGAAAAACCCATCCGGTAAACCTAATGTCGATGCCGCCAGTTTCCAGGCATTCGGCGCTTTCGCCGCCGATAAACGCAGCGTCTATTTTGACGGCCAGCGTACCGATGATAATAGCGGTGATAAGCAGGTGGATATGTCAACGCTGGAAGAGACGGACATCTGGAATTTACTGCGTGATAAAAATAGCCTCTGGCATAAAGGTCGCTGGCTGGGTCATGCCGATGGATTTCAAATCATGCGGCATGATTCAGCTCTGCAATTTGTTGTGCTGACAAATTCGCAGGTGATTGTTAATGGCAAGCCGCTGCCCGCCGATCGCAAAACCTTTCAGATTAAACGTTGGATGCCTGGCGAACGATTGATTTATTGCGATAAAAGCGGCGAGCATGACTATGAGCTGGAGGATATTGGTCACAGCTGTGCGTCATTTAAAATTGGTTTGAAGAATGTGTTCTGGCTTAAACAAGAAGCAACGCCAGCGGGGAGTGATTGTGTTTATGAAACGCTGGCGGGGGTAGATCCGGAAAAATTTACCTTATTAACCTGGTCGGTAGGCTATTACAAAGCTCAATTCTATAAGGTTAAAACCAATACATTAGGTGAAGGTGAACTGATAATGCCCAGGCCAGAGGATGTTTCTGAACTATTGGAGAGGGGAAGCATGGTAACTGGCTACATGTATATCACCACAGACGGGCAACTCTACAGTCACCAACTTGGTGGATTAACCACAATTGACGGAAAACACTACGAGCAAACTAAATGGCTGCGTTACAACCCCATTTCAGCAGAATGGTCAACGGTGAAGCAACCTCCGAGCGGTCTGAAACCCTTATTTAAATAACCTCTTACACGCTAACAGCTTCAGGATGATGCTATGTTGCCAATTAAACCCGTTTGTCTCGCACTGGCTTTATTTTCAACCGCTTCAATAGCCTGCTCCGGCGTGCCTTATGCCGCTTTTTACTACCAGCCGTGGGGCCAGGGCACAAAATATATCGTTGAAGATAGTGACGGTTACGGTATCGATTTTCCGGATATTCATTTGCCGCAGGTGAAGTTCAAACAGTTACGCCGCGTAGCTGACGGCACTGATGGAGAATATGATTCTCCAGATGATATCAATAATGATTTTGTGCGGGTGGCTCCCTTTTCTGGCTATCGGTCAAATGGCGGCTGGCGTTTCGACTGGTTGACTGATGGCCGCCATATTTTATGGGCTGGGAAAATAGTCCAGAACCCGCCGGGAGCACCGAAAGTCGATGCCGCAACATTCCGCGCATGGGGGCGTTTTGCTGCCGATAAAGACAGCCTCTATTTTGATGGTGAACGCACGGATGATAACCGCGGCGAAAAGCAGGTCGATATGGATTCACTGCAACAGGTGGGAGGGATAATTTACGCAGGTGATTCCGCAGATGTATTGAAAGATCGTCGCAATATTTACTTTCAGGGGCGCTGGCTGGGCAGTGCGCAAGGGTATTCTATTCTTGGCGTTAAATCCTGGACACGTCGTCCCATTATTTATTCCCCCAATAGCTGCGAAAGCAAAAGTAATCCGGGACCATGGGATACCATCTGGCGGACCAAATCGCAGGTCTTTGTCAACGGAGATGCCATCAACGCCGATCCGGATACCTTTCAGATTGTGCGCTGGAGAGCCGGTTCCCTGCTGATTTATCGCGATAAAGATGGGGAAAAACGTTATTCGTTCGGAAAGGATTGCCGGAGTACGTTTGACCTACAGCGGGATAAAGTAACATGGATGACCCGAGATGCTTCCAGGCGCGCTAATGATTGCCGGGTTGCGACCATTCCTGATGTTGATCCGGAATATTTTCGCCACCTGACGGATAATGTGGCGCAATATAAAGATTCGCTCTATCTGGTGAAGTATGTTTCTGCGGTAGAAAAAACACTGTCGGTCATTCATTTACCGGACCCGCAACAAGAATTACAGGAAGGCATTAATATTGTCAGGAATAAAGTTTATTTCATTGCGAGCGATGATGTGAACATTTTCGATATTAATGGGCATTGGCAGTGGTATAAAAGCCCCGCCGGCACACCATTAAATTATTTAGCACATGACGATCGCTATACGTATTTTATTGATGAAGACACGGTTGAGCATTTTGAACTGAAAGGCCAATGGACGTGGTTTAAAGACGCCAATGGTCAATTATCAGATACCTTTGCTCATGATGACCACTATATTTATTACGTAGGCGATGGGCTGGTTCGTGATGCGAAGCGGCGTAATGAGACTCGACAACTCAATGCGGCGCATCTTGATAAAAACGGCAGTCTGCTTACCGTTGAAGGTAAGTACACCAGCTACAATAATGAATTACTTCCACTGAGTGACTGAATCATTTAACAATCAACGATCCTGTACTTGTCAGGATCGTTGATCGAACAAATTACTCACCCGCCAGTGCGCGCGGGAACAGCACATTGTTTTCCAGACTGATGTGCTCCATCAGGTCATCAATCAGTTCATTAATGCCGTTATACATCGCTTTCCAGGTGGTGCAGGCTTCCGGCGGCGGTGTGACGTTATTGGTAGTGTGTTTAATCACTTCCAACAGTTCGCCCGCTTCATCGTGCTCGCTTTCCATCACGCTGATTGGCCCCATTGCCTGGCTACCCATGCCTTGTTTAATCATCGGGAAGAGGATCTGCTCTTCTTTCATCATGTGGCTGGAAAGCTCTTCATGCAGCATGGTCAGGTATTTTGTCAGCCCTTTTGGCACGCTCGGTTTGTCGGCGTGAACGCGCTCTACTTTGGTAGCTTGCAGAATCAGTTCCGGCAGTTGTTCGCGGTGACGATCGTGGTAGCGCACGATGATATGGTCGATGATTTCCGCCAGCGGGGCGCTGCGCCAGTCTTTCTCAATCGGTTGTTCAGCAAGTTTTGCCAGTTCGGTTTCAATGACCTCAACATCCAGTTCCTTACGTGCCGCCGCGCGCGCCAGCGTCTGCTTACCGCCGCAGCAGTAATCCATATCATATTTACGAAACAGAGCCGAAGCGCGAGGAATAGAGAGCGCCAGTTCACCTAAAGGTTGGTCGCGATAAGCCATAGCTGATACCTCATTCTTAATAATATAAGATGCATTTTAAATGCATCTTTAAGGCAAAAGCTATAACCCTTACGTAGCAGAGGCTTATTTAACTCACTGCCAGCATGTCAACTTTCTGAGACAGATTGAGTTAAAGGCTTTTCCGGTTTTGCTCTGACCGCAATAACCACGCCAACCACTAACAGCGCGATACCGCTCAGCGTCATTAGCGGCGGCATTTGCTGGCGGAGTAAAAAGGTGTACAGCAAACCTGCCAGCGTTTCGAAAACAATCAGCGGCCCGAGAATCACTGTCGGTAATCGCTGGCTGGCGACGTTCCAGCAGAGTGCACCGACCCATGAGCAAAGCACGGCAATCGCAATCATCAGGCTAATAAACACCAGCGGACGGGGGCCAAAGGGTAGGGAGAATTGCGGCGTTTGGGTATTCAGCCAGTAACAAGCGACGAGATAGCCGATGAGAGAAACCGGCAGCGTGACCAGCGCCTGCGCCGTCGCCCACATCATCGGATGTTTGTCGGGGTTTTCCCGCAGCCAGCGGGCGTTGCGCAGGGCATACCACGCCCAACAGACTACAGAGACTGACGCCAGCACGATGCCAGAGGTATAACGTGCCCAGTCAAAATCGGGGAGTCCGTGGTTTAACTCAGCAATATTCACACACGCCAGGCCGATGCCAATACAAACCAGCGCCGGGGCGAGTTTCCCCCATGCGAGTTTGCCGTCGCGCTGGCTGTAAAGCAGATTGGCGAAGACGGGAATAACCACCGGCAGGGTGCCGATAATCATCGTGGAAACAGGTGCGCCGGTACGTTGAATGGCACTGGCGAGACAGAAGTAATAGATGAGGTTACCCATCATGGTGAGCATCAAGGCGGTAAACCAGTCGCGACGCGCCAACTGACGCAGACGCACGCGCCCCAGCCAGGCAATGGGTAGCGCAATTAACCCTAACGCCAGATAACGCCCCATCGACTGCAACATCGCCGGGTATTCCGGTACGATCAACGGCCCGACAAAAATAAGACCCCACATCAACCCTGCTAACAGGGCGTACAGCACGCCGCTAATCATCACTGGCATCCACTGGTCTGTCAGAAGAAAGTTCAGGAAGCAGACATGATTGCTCCCGGCATCCCGTCATTATCAGAGAGGATGCGGGAGGATGCCACTTTAATTAACTAGTTATTAACATTAAAAAGATTGCTTACGCTTTCGGCTAACGTTGTCGTCGGGCGACCAATCAGTTTACTCAGCGTTTTGCTGTCATCAAACAGACCGCCTTTTGACGCGCCAACATCCGAATCAGCCAGCATGTCCGCCAGACCCGCAGGCAGTCCGACGCCTTTCAGCGCAGCGGCGAAATCGGCTTCGCTCAGGTTCTGGTAGGTAACCGGCTTGCCGCTCTGTTTGCTTAGCTCTGCCGCTAACTGTGTCAGCGTCCAGGCGCTGTCGCCCGCCAGTTCATAAACTTTGCCTTCGTGACCAGCTTCGCTAATCACGCGCGCGGCGGCTGCTGCATAATCTGTCCGCATTGCTGAGGCAATTTTGCCATCGCCCGCCGCACCGATGAATACGCCGTGCTCCAGTGCTGCCGGGGCGCTGGCAAGGTAGTTTTCGGTGTACCAGCCATTGCGCAGCAGGGTATAAGCGATACCAGAATCAGCCAGCATTTTCTCCGTCTCGATATGCTCAGCAGCCAGGCCAAGCGGGGATGTATCTGCGTGTAGCAGGCTGGTGTAAGCGATAAATTTCACGCCAGCCGCCTTTGCGGCATTAATAACATTACGATGCTGCGAGGCACGCTGTCCCACTTCGCTGGAAGAGATCAGCAGTAGTTTCTCCACGCCCTGTAGCGCAGATGTCAGTGCGGCTTCATTGCCGTAGTCAGCCTGACGCACGGTAATGCCTTGTGCGCTCAATGCCTGGGCTTTTGCCGGGTTACGTGCGATAGCCACTATTTGGCTGGCAGGAACGGTTTTCACCAGGGACTCAATAACATAGTGACCAAGTTGGCCGGTTGCGCCGGTAATAGCGATCATGGAAAGCCTCCATCGGTTTGTCTTGTGTTTAAATACGCTACCACCTAAACTTACTTTTAGTAAGTACGTACAAAAAGGTAAGTATGAAATGAGTCAGGTTAGTCTGTCGCAACAACTGAAAGAGGGAAATCTCTTCGCTGAACAGTGCCCGTCGCGCGAGGTGCTGAAACACGTCACCAGCCGTTGGGGGGTATTGATTCTGGTGGCGCTACGTGAAGGCACTCATCGCTTTAGCGACCTGCGCCGTAAAATGGGCGGGGTGAGTGAAAAGATGCTTGCGCAGTCGTTACAGGCGTTAGAGCAGGATGGGTTTCTTAACCGTATCTCGTATCCGGTGGTGCCGCCGCATGTGGAATATAGCCTCACGCCGCTGGGCGAGCAGGTGAGCGAAAAGGTTGCTGCACTGGCAGACTGGATTGAGTTGAATTTGCCAGAGGTGCTGGCGGTGCGGGATGAACGTGCGGCATAACTGCCGGATGCGCTGCGCTTATCCGGCCTACGGTTCATGGTTTGTAGGGCGGATAAGATGCGCCAGCATCGCATCCGCCAATAAATGCCGGATGCGGTTGATGGTTTGTAGACCGAAAAAGATGTGTATTACTGACTCAAATCCACCTGATAAATCGCAAACCCGATATCATCGGTCGCGACTTTATTCATCGGATACTGCCCTTTCTCTTTAATAAACGCTGCGGCTTTATCTGACGGAGATGTTTCAAAACGGATATCCAGTTTTTTATCGCCAGCAATCGGCGCTAGACGCCAGTTGTTATCTGCCGCCGGGTGGATTTCCCCCGCACGTTTCGACTCTTCAGCAATCCACGCTGCCAGTACCGAGCGGTTCTCATCCGGTGAAGCAAAGGCAATATGGCTATCACCTGTTCCGGCAAATTTGCCGCCGTAAGCGCGATAGTTATTGGTGGCAACGAGGAACATCGCGTTCGGATCAATCGGCTTGCCGTTAAAGGTCAGGTTCTTAATCCTTTCAGCATTGGCATTAATCATCTGGCACTCGCCGTCATAACGGGCGGGCTGGGTAACATCAATCTGATAATTCACACCATCAATCACATCAAAGTTATAGGTGCGGAAACCATCCCAGTTAATTAAAGACTGTGGTTGAGTGCTGTTAGGATCAATCTGGTTAAACTGCCCGGCGGAGCACTCCAGCCACTCTTTCACCTCTTTACCGCTGGCTTTCACCACGATAAGCGTATTGGGATAGAGATAGAGATCGGCGGCGTTGCGGAAGGTTAGCTGGCCTTTTTCCACTTCAACATAGCTTGCTGGGTCGTTTTTGCGACCGCCAACTTTAAACGGCGCGGCAGCAGAGAGCACGGGCAGTTTTGCCAGGTCCGGATCGCCCTGGATGTAATGTTCGACATACGCTTTTTGCGCGTTGTTCACCACCTGCACGGTCGGATCATCCTGCACCAGCGCCAGATAGCTATACATATTGTCGGCAGATTTACCGATTGGCTTGCTGACGAACTGGCGTGTGGCATCGTGATCGGCTTTGAGTGTTTCTACCAGCTTGCTGTCTTCTGCGGCGAGAGATTTTTTATTGGTGATATCGTAAATAGGTCGTGCTTCGGCTTTGGCCTGCGTCACCTGCCATTTCCCGCTGTCATTATTGAGTTGCAGATCAACCACGCCCAGATGATCGCCCCACATGCCAGGCATAACCGCCGGAACGCCGTTCAGCGTACCTTTGGCGATATCAGCCCCTTTAATATCGGCAAAATCTTTACTCGGGAAGACGGCGTGAGCATGGCCAAACATAATGGCGTCAACGCCCGGAATTTCACTGAGATAATAAACCGAGTTTTCCGCCATTACTTTATACGGATCGGCAGACAAACCAGAATGAGCCAGAACGACAACAATATCAGCCCCTTTCTCGCGCATTTCTGGTACGTACTTGCGCACTGTTTCAGTAATATCGTTAACGGTGACTTTGCCGGATAAATTGGCTTTATCCCAGCTCATAATCTGCGGTGGCACGACGCCGATGTAGCCAATCTTCAGTGTCTGTTTTTTCCCGTCTTTATCGACCACTTCGGTGTCTTTAATTAAATACGGCGTAAACATTGGCTGTTTGGTCTTAGCGTCAATGACGTTGGCATTAACATAGGGGAATTTCGCTCCAGCCAGCGCATTTTTCAGGTAATCCAGACCGTAGTTAAATTCATGATTGCCGAGTGTGCCGACGGTATAATCCAGCGTATTCAGCGCTTTATAGACCGGATGAATATCACCGGCTTTTAATCCTTTTGCCGACATGTAATCTGCCAGCGGACTCCCCTGAATCAAATCGCCGTTATCGACCAGCACGCTGTTTTTCACTTCATTACGTGCGTCATTAATCAGACTCGCAGTACGAACCAGTCCGAATTTTTCTGTGGCGGAGTCTTTGTAATAATCGAAATCCATCATATTGCTATGCAAATCAGAGGTTTCCATTATGCGGAGATCGACTGTTGCCGCATTCACACTGGCGGCAATCAGCGTAGCAAGAAGCGTTGCACTAAACTTAACCATCTGGGCATCCTTTTATGAATGAGTAGATGAAACGTCTTTCATACAGAGCGTTGAAGGATGCCATAAATAATAAATCAGGAAACGATGACGCCATCACAGTTGGCGGATTCTTTAACGATAGGGTATAAGTAAAACAACGAGTTAACACCACTGAAACAAAAGAGGTGGAGAATGTTAGAACAAGTATGTCAACTCGCACGGATTGCGGGCGATGCCATTATGCAGGTCTACGACGGGACAAAACCGATGGACGTCGTCAGCAAAGCGGATAACTCACCGGTGACAGCGGCGGACATTGCCGCGCATACCGTAATCATGGACGGTTTACGTACGCTGACGCCGGATATTCCGGTTCTGTCTGAAGAAGATCCTCCCGGCTGGGAAGTCCGTCAGCACTGGCAACGATACTGGCTGGTGGACCCGCTGGATGGCACTAAAGAGTTTATTAAACGTAACGGCGAATTCACCGTTAATATTGCGCTCATCGACCACGGAAAACCGATTTTAGGTGTGGTGTATGCGCCAGTAATGAACGTAATGTACAGTGCGGCAGAAGGAAAAGCCTGGAAAGAAGAGTGCGGCGTGCGCAAGCAGATTCAGGTACGCGATGCGCGGCCGCCGCTGGTGGTCATCAGCCGATCCCATGCGGATGCAGAGCTGAAAGAGTATCTGCAACAGCTTGGCGAACATCAGACGACGTCCATTGGCTCTTCGCTGAAATTCTGTCTGGTGGCGGAAGGGCAGGCGCAGCTCTACCCACGTTTCGGACCAACCAATATTTGGGACACTGCCGCCGGCCACGCTGTTGCTGCCGCAGCCGGAGCGCACGTACACGATTGGCAGGGTAAACCGCTGGATTATACCCCGCGTGAATCGTTCCTGAATCCAGGATTCAGAGTTTCTATTTATTGAGCAACTTATGCAGCAAGTCCATCACTTGCTGCACCTCTTCCTGGGTGAGCGCTCCGTCCTTCGCCCATTGCACACGGCCGTCTTTATCGAGCACGGCAATGGCAGAACTCTCTTCATCCAACTGCCAGGCGCCGCGCGCGACACCGTTGCTATCGACAATAAACTGCGACCATGGATAAAGCTTTTTATTACTTTCCAGACTGCTGCGCACAAACATGCCGGAACCCGGAATTGCGTCATCTGTGTTGACAATGGTGGTGGTCTGGTAGCGATCGTGCGGCAACTTCGCCGATTTAATCGCTTCTATTAGCGTCGCGTTTTTCTCTTTGGCTGACGTACGACCAGCAATATGTTGTAGCACTCGCACTTTTCCCGCTAACTGCGCGCTGTTCCAGGTTTTGTAGCTAAACTGATCTTTATCAAGCACCAACTCGCCACGATCGGTAATGCCAATCGGCGGTACTCGCTGGCCGGTTTCGAACTGATGTGCGGAGGCCATCATCGGCAGCAGCAGGCAGGTGAGGGCCAGAATCTTGCGTAGAGTCATGGTGTTTCCTTCTTATGATATGCAGGTGATCCGACCACTTGGGTCTGACTTTTAATCATATGTGCTATTTATCGAAAATCACGCAAGTGTGATGCCAGTTTGCGGACAAGCGCACAAATCATATGAAAAATGAATGCTTATACTAAAGATTCTGATTAGGCGAAAAGATAATTCTGAATAATTGTAACGTTACGGTAAAAAAACTCATACAGGCTGGAAACATTACCGCAGTAGTCTATAGTCATTAGGCATTAAAATTTGCGCCTCATAATAGTTGGACCGATTGTGGTACCGCAAAGGCGTAATACTCAGCAGGAGACAACAATGAAAATTTTCCAACGGTACAACCCACTGCAAGTGGCGAAGTACGTGAAGATCCTGTTTCGTGGACGGTTATACATCAAGGATGTTGGCGCTTTTGAATTTGATAAGGGTAAAATTCTTATCCCAAAAGTGAAGGATAAACTGCATTTATCAGTGATGTCCGAAGTAAACCGTCAGGTTATGCGTCTGCAAACAGAGATGGCTTAACCAAAGTGCTATGCAGTAATAAGACGGCTCCTGATTCAGGAGCCGTTGATGTTTCTGAGGTTATGCGACGTTTTCTTCTTTATCTTTGTCTTTATCTTTAGCGTCAGTCAGTTTTGGCGAAAGGACGGTGGCTTTGCTGTCGATCCGCGTTACCAGCAGCTGGTCGATGCGGTAGTTATCGATATCCACTACTTCAAATTTGTAGCCGGCGAATTTCACCGAATCAGTGCGTTTGGGGATCTTACGCAGCATAAACATCATAAAGCCGCCAATGGTTTCGTAATTGCCTGACTGCGGGAACTCGTCAATATCCAGTACACGCATCACGTCATCAATCGGTGTTCCGCCATCGATTAGCCATGAGTTCTCATCACGCGCCACAATCTGCTCTTCCAGACCCTGACCAACCAGATCGCCCATCAGTGTGGTCATCACGTCGTTGAGGGTGATAATCCCCACAACCAGCGCGTATTCATTCATGATTACTGCAAAGTCTTCGCCCGCAGTTTTAAAACTTTCCAGCGCCTCAGAAAGGGTCAGCGTGTCTGGCACGATCAGCGTGTTGCGAATTTGTACGCCACTGTTCAGCGCCAGGCTTTGATTGGCCAGCACGCGGTTAAGCAGATCTTTCGAATCCACATAGCCGATGATGTGGTCGATATCTTCAGTACAGACGAGGAATTTTGAGTGCGGATGTTCCGCCACTTTATTCTTCAGACTTTGCTCGTCTTCGTGGAGATCGAACCAGATGACGTTCTCACGCGGAGTCATAGACGACGGGACAGTACGGGATTCAAGCTCGAACACGTTTTCAATCAGTTCATGCTCTTGTTTACGTAATACCCCCGCCAGCGCTCCCGCTTCTACTACCGCGTAAATATCATCGGAAGTGATGTCATCCTTGCGCACCATCGGCAGTTTAAAGATACGGAAGATCATGTTCGCCAGGCCGTTGAAGAACCACACCAACGGGGTGCAGACGTACAGGCAGAAGCGCATCGGGTTGATGATACGCAAAGCCACAGCTTCTGGCGCAATCATACCGATGCGTTTCGGGGTTAAATCCGCAAACAGGATAAACATGCCAGTCACTAACGAGAAAGAGAGAATAAAGCTCAGTTGCTCAGAGAGCTCTGCCGACATATAGCGGGAGAACAGGCTGTTAAAAGCCGGGGAAAACGCCGCATCACCGACGATACCGCCGAGAATCGCCACTGCGTTCAGACCGATTTGTACCACGGTAAAGAACATGCCGGGATTTTCCTGCATATTCATAACGCGTTGGGCATTTATATTGCCTTCATCAGCCAGCAGTTTAAGTTTGATTTTGCGTGAGGCGG
Organism: Escherichia sp. E4742; assembly: GCF_005843885.1. Classification (NCBI taxonomy): domain Bacteria; kingdom Pseudomonadati; phylum Pseudomonadota; class Gammaproteobacteria; order Enterobacterales; family Enterobacteriaceae; genus Escherichia; species Escherichia sp. E4742. The sequence continues at coordinate 2,814,823 of NZ_CP040443.1, forward strand.
CAAGCGAGATCTCGGACATCGAGAAGAACGCACTTACAGCGATCAAGCAGAGTATGACTAAAATACTGTTTAACATATCTTATCTAACCGTTCAGGTCAGATCCTCGGAAGGGGAAGTTGATTAATTTGTGTGAAATACACATTGAAAGCCGATTCGAAGAGAGTGAACCGGCATTTTCAGAGGCTAGTATAGCGTAAGGTACTGTAAAGTCGCCAGAGGGTTAAATTTTTGTCTCATTTCACTTTGGGGCCACCTTTTAATACTACACTTCAGGCGGCAGACAAACGCCTATTCCGCCAATTCCGCAATAGCCATAAGGGTTTTTATGTAGATACTGTTGGTGGTCATCTTCGGCATAATAGAACGGTGTGGCGTTAGCAATCTCGGTGGTTATCTGGCGATCGTCATCGGCGGTGAGCATTGCGGCCTGAAAACGTTCCAGACTAGCGCGGGCGGCGGCATCCTGTTCTGGCGTCAGCGGGTAAATCGCGGAACGGTACTGTGTGCCGTGATCATTACCTTGACGCATCCCTTGTGCAGGATCGTGGTTTTCCCAGAAAACCTGCAACAGTTGTTCATAGCTGATTACCGACGGATCGTAAACCACTCGCACCGCTTCGGCGTGGCCGGTCTCACCGGAACACACTTCCCGATAAGTCGGGTTTGGCGTGTAACCGCCAGTGTAGCCTGCGGCAGTACTGTAAACACCGGGAAGTTGCCAGAAAAGGCGTTCAACGCCCCAGAAACAGCCCATCGCAAAAATGGCGATCTCCATTCCGTCAGGCACATTTGTCATTGAGTGACCGTTGACCGCATGCAGCGTAGCTACGGGCATCGGGGTATTCCGTCCAGGAAGGGCATCGGTGGGGGAAACCAGATGCTTTTTATCAAATAAACTCATGGTGTCGTTCTCCCGAAAGTCGGTCATAGGGGTTTAGGTTGTAACAAGGGACGTATTTGCACACAATAACCCCCGTGAATGGGTCTAAAGTAAAACATAAGTAATATTTTGGGTTTAGTCTGCTTTTTAATCCATATTGCTGGATTATTGTTAAGCCGTTTAACGGAGTTCCAGGGGCAGGAATAAAGGATATTCAGGAGAAAATGTGCGCTATATCCGACAGTTATGCTGTGTAAGCTTACTCTGCTTTAATGGTTCTGCCATCGCCGCGAATGTCCGTCTACAGGTGGAAGGGTTATCGGGACAGCTGGAAAAAAACGTTCGTGCACAGCTTTCTACGATTCAAAGTGATGAAGTGACGCCAGACCGACGCTTTCGCGCACGTGTTGATGATGCCATTCGGGAAGGTCTAAAAGCACTGGGCTATTACCAGCCAACAATTGAATTTGATCTCCAGCCACCGCCAAAGAAAGGACGGCAGGTGCTGGTTGCTAAAGTTACACCGGGTGTACCTGTGTTGATTGGCGGCACCGATGTAGTCTTGCGCGGCGGTGCGCGAACCGATAAAGACTATTTGAAGTTACTGGATACTCGCCCGGCTATAGGTACGGTGCTAAACCAGGGCGATTATGAAAATTTCAAAAAGTCCTTAACCAGTATTGCGCTGCGTAAAGGCTATTTCGATAGCGAATTTACCAAAGCTCAGTTAGGCATAGCGCTTGGCCTGCATAAAGCTTACTGGGATATTGATTACAACAGTGGCGAACGTTACCGCTTTGGGCATGTCACTTTTGAAGGTTCGCAAATTCGCGACGAGTACCTGCAAAACCTGGTACCGTTCAAAGAAGGCGATGAATACGAGTCAAAAGATCTGGCGGAACTGAACCGTCGCCTTTCCGCGACTGGCTGGTTTAATTCGGTGGTAGTGGCACCACAATTTGATAAAGCGCGCGAAACGAAAGTATTACCGTTGACGGGCGTCGTTTCGCCGCGCACGGAAAACACCATCGAAACCGGGGTCGGTTACTCTACGGACGTGGGACCGCGCGTGAAAGCGACGTGGAAAAAGCCGTGGATGAACTCATACGGTCACAGTCTGACAACCAGTACCAGTATTTCTGCGCCGGAACAGACCCTCGACTTCAGCTATAAAATGCCGCTGCTGAAGAATCCGTTGGAACAATATTATTTGGTGCAGGGCGGTTTTAAGCGTACTGACCTGAATGACACCGAATCGGATTCCACTACTCTGGTCGCTTCCCGGTACTGGGATCTTTCCAGTGGCTGGCAGCGCGCCATTAACCTACGCTGGAGTCTCGACCACTTTACTCAGGGTGAAATTACTAACACCACAATGCTGTTTTATCCAGGTGTGATGATTAGCCGGACGCGATCACGCGGCGGCCTGATGCCGACCTGGGGCGACTCGCAACGCTACTCTATCGACTATTCCAACACAGCCTGGGGATCGGATGTCGATTTCTCCGTTTTCCAGGCACAGAACGTCTGGATCCGCACACTGTACGATCGCCATCGCTTTGTTACGCGCGGCACGTTGGGCTGGATTGAAACCGGTGACTTCGACAAAGTACCGCCGGATCTGCGTTTCTTTGCCGGGGGCGACCGTAGCATTCGTGGCTATAAATACAAATCTATCGCCCCGAAATACGCCAATGGTGACCTGAAAGGGGCATCAAAACTGATAACCGGATCGCTGGAGTACCAGTACAACGTGACCGGAAAATGGTGGGGCGCGGTGTTTGTCGATAGCGGTGAAGCGGTGAGTGATATCCGCCGCAGCGACTTTAAAACCGGTACCGGGGTTGGCGTGCGCTGGGAATCGCCGGTCGGGCCGATCAAGCTCGATTTCGCCGTACCGGTCGCGGATAAAGACGAGCACGGGTTACAGTTTTACATCGGTCTGGGGCCAGAATTATGAGTTTATGGAAAAAAATCAGCCTCGGCGCGGTTATCGTCATCTTACTACTGCTGGGCTCGGTGGCATTTCTGGTCGGCACCACCAGCGGCCTGCATCTGGTATTTAAAGCGGCGGACCGCTGGGTGCCAGGGCTGGACATTGGCAAGGTCACTGGCGGCTGGCGCGACCTTACCCTGTCTGACGTTCGTTATGAGCAGCCAGGCGTGGCGGTAAAAGCGGGCAATCTGCATCTGGCCGTTGGGCTGGATTGTCTGTGGAACAGCAGCGTTTGTGTTAACGATCTGGCGCTGAAAGATATTCAGGTCAACATCGACAGCAAAAAAATGCCTCCTTCTGAGCAGGTTGAAGAAGAGGAAGATAGCGGGCCGCAGGATCTCTCCACGCCGTATCCCATCACCCTGACGCGCGTGGCGCTGGACAACGTCAACATCAAAATTGATGACACCACGGTGTCGGTGATGGACTTCACCTCCGGCCTGAACTGGCAGGAGAAAACCCTGACCCTAAAACCGACGTCGCTGAAAGGCCTGTTGATTGCTTTGCCGAAAGTGGCGGACGTGGCGCAGGAAGAAGTGGTCGAACCGAAAATTGAAAATCCGCAGCCTGATGAAAAACCGCTCGGCGAAACGCTGAAAGATCTCTTTTCTCGCCCGGTATTGCCGGAAATGACCGACGTGCATTTGCCGCTCAACCTGAACATTGAAGAGTTTAAAGGCGAGCAACTGCGCGTGACAGGCGACACGGATATCACCGTGAGCACCATGCTGCTGAAAGTGAGCAGCATCGACGGCAATACCAAACTGGATGCGCTGGATATTGACTCTAACCAGGGGATTGTCAATGCCAGCGGTACGGCACAACTGTCTAACAACTGGCCGGTGGATATCACCCTCAACAGCACTTTGAATGTGGAGCCGTTGAAAGGTGAAAAGGTGAAGCTGAAAGTGGGCGGCGCGCTGCGCGAACAACTGGAGATAGGCGTTAACCTTTCCGGTCCGGTGGATATGGATTTGCGCGCTCAGACGCGGCTGGCGGAAGCCGGACTGCCGCTCAACGTGGAAGTGAACAGCAAACAACTTTACTGGCCGTTCACTGGTGAGAAGCAATATCAGGCGGATGACCTGAAACTGAAACTCACCGGCAAAATGACCGATTACACGCTGTCTATGCGTACGGCGGTGAAAGGGCAGGAGATCCCGCCAGCGACCATTACCCTTGATGCGAAAGGCAATGAACAGCAGGTCAATCTCGATAAACTCACCGTTGTGGCGCTGGAAGGAAAAACCGAGCTGAAGGCGCTGCTCGACTGGCAGCAGGCCATTAGTTGGCGCGGCGAATTGACGTTCAACGGCATTAATACGGCGAAAGAGTTCCCTGACTGGCCATCGAAACTCAATGGTTTGATCAAAACGCGCGGTAGCCTGTACGGTGGCACATGGCAGATGGAAGTGCCGGAGTTGAAGCTGACCGGCAACGTCAAACAGAACAAAGTGAACGTTGAGGGAACGCTGAAAGGCAACAGTTATATGCAGTGGATGATCCCTGGTCTGCATCTGGAACTGGGGCCAAACAGTGCCGAAGTGAAAGGCGAGCTTGGGGTGAAAGATCTCAATCTTGACGCCACGATCAACGCGCCTGGTCTGGATAACGCGCTACCAGGACTTGGCGGTACAGCGAAAGGGCTGGTGAAAGTTCGCGGTACGGTGGAAGCGCCGCAGTTGCTGGCGGATATCACCGCGCGCGGCTTGCGCTGGCAGGAACTTTCTGTGTCGCAGGTTCGCGTGGAAGGCGACATCAAATCCACCGATCAGATTGCGGGTAAACTCGACGTGCGCGTTGAGCAAATCTCGCAACCGGATGTGAATATCAACCTTGTCACTCTGAATGCGAAAGGCAGCGAAAAGCAGCACGAGTTACAGTTGCGGATTCAGGGCGAACCGGTTTCCGGGCAGCTTAATCTGGCAGGTAGCTTTGATCGCAAAGAAGAACGCTGGAAGGGAACACTTAGCAATACGCGCTTCCAGACGCCGGTCGGACCGTGGTCGCTGACGCGTGATATCGCGCTGGACTACCGCAATCAGGAGCAAAAAATCAGCATTGGGCCACACTGCTGGCTTAACCCGAATGCGGAACTGTGCGTGCCGCAAACCATTGATGCCGGGGCTGAAGGGCGTGCGGTTGTGAATCTCAACCGCTTCGACCTGGCAATGCTGAAACCGTTTATGCCAGAAACCACTCAGGCAAGCGGTATCTTCACGGGTAAAGCGGACGTTGCCTGGGACACCACCAAAGAGGGGCTGCCGCAGGGTAGTATTACCCTTTCGGGGCGTAACGTGCAGGTGACGCAAACCGTCAACGATGCGGCGCTACCGGTGGCGTTTCAGACGCTGAACCTATCGGCAGAGCTGCGGAATAATCGCGCTGAGCTGGGCTGGACCATCCGTCTGACCAATAACGGCCAGTTTGATGGTCAGGTGCAGGTGACCGATCCACAAGGCCGCCGGAATCTTGGCGGCAACGTCAATATCCGCAATTTTAACCTCGCAATGGTGAACCCCATCTTTACGCGTGGTGAAAAAGCCGCGGGTATGGTGAGTGCTAATTTACGTCTGGGCGGTGATGTGCAAAGCCCGCAGCTGTTTGGTCAGCTACAGGTCACGGGTGTGGATATCGATGGCAACTTTATGCCGTTTGATATGCAGCCGAGCCAGCTTGCGGTCAACTTTAACGGTATGCGCTCGACGCTTGCGGGCACCGTGCGAACCCAGCAGGGGGACATTTACCTGAACGGCGATGCTGACTGGAGTCAGATTGAAAACTGGCGTGCGCGGGTGACGGCAAAAGGCAGTAAAGTACGGATCACCGTACCGCCGATGGTGCGTATGGATGTGTCGCCTGACATCGTATTCGAAGCCACACCAAGTCTGTTTACACTTGATGGTCGCGTTGACGTACCGTGGGCGCGTATTGTGGTGCACGATCTGCCAGAAAGTGCGGTGGGCGTTTCCAGCGATGTCGTGATGCTCAACGATAATCTGCAACCGGAAGAGCAGAAAACTGCGTCGATTCCGATTAACAGCAACCTGATTGTCCACGTTGGCAACAACGTTCGCATTGATGCCTTTGGCCTGAAAGCGCGGTTGACGGGCGATCTCAATGTCGTACAGGACAAACAGGGGCTGGGGCTGAACGGACAGATCAACATTCCGGAAGGTCGCTTCCATGCCTATGGCCAGGATCTGATCGTTCGCAAAGGCGAGTTGCTGTTCTCTGGTCCTCCGGATCAACCGTATCTTAATATCGAAGCCATTCGTAACCCGGATGCTACAGAAGACGACGTAATCGCCGGTGTTCGTGTCACCGGGCTGGCGGATGAGCCGAAAGCGGAGATCTTCTCTGACCCGGCGATGTCGCAACAGGCTGCGTTGTCTTACTTGTTGCGTGGACAAGGGCTGGAGAGCGATCAGAGTGACAGCGCGGCGATGACCTCGATGCTGATTGGTCTGGGGGTTGCGCAAAGTGGTCAGATTGTGGGTAAAATCGGCGAGACATTTGGCGTAAGTAATTTAGCGCTCGACACCGAGGGAGTAGGCGACTCCTCCCAGGTGGTGGTCAGCGGCTATGTATTACCAGGTCTACAAGTGAAATACGGCGTGGGGATATTTGACTCTATAGCAACACTCACGTTACGTTATCGCCTGATGCCAAAGCTATATCTGGAAGCCGTGTCTGGTGTAGATCAGGCACTGGATTTGCTCTATCAGTTCGAGTTTTAGCGATGCGAATATTTGTCTACGGCAGTTTACGTCACAAACAAGGCAACAGCCACTGGATGACCAATGCCCAGTTGCTGGGCGATTTCAGTATCGATAACTATCAACTGTATAGCCTGGGCCACTATCCAGGCGCAGTTCCGGGTAACGGAACGGTACACGGTGAAGTTTATCGTATTGACAACGCCACGCTGGCCGAACTTGATGCCTTGCGCACCAGGGGCGGTGAATACGCGCGCCAGTTGATTCAGACGCCGTACGGGAGTGCATGGATGTACGTTTATCAACGACCCGTCGATGGATTAACGCTGATTGAAAGCGGCGACTGGTTAGACAGGGATCAGTCATAATATAAACACGCCACCTTCGGGTGGCGTTGTTTTTTGCGATGCCCCTCGCAATCAGTTTTGTAACTTTCCCACCAGTTTCTTTTCTCTCCGAGTCGCTTTCCAGATCTGTTAACGCATAAAAATCTCTGCTGGTGTTCACAAATGCGCAGGGGTAAAACGTTTCCTGTAGCACCGTGAGTTATACTTTGTATAACTTAAGGAGGTGCAGATGCGTATTACCATAAAAAGATGGGGGAACAGTGCAGGTATGATCATTCCCAATATCGTAATGAAAGAACTTAACTTACAGCCGGGGCAGAGCGTGGAGGCGCAGGTGAGCAACAACCAACTGATTTTGACCCCCGTCTTGAAGCGCTACTCGCTTGAAGAACTGCTGGCGCAATGCGACATGAACGCACCGGAGCTTAGCGAGCAGGATGTCTGGGGTAAATCCACCCCTACGGGTGACGAAATATGGTAAAGCGAAGCGAATTTGAACGGGGAGACATTGTGCTGGTCGGCTTTGATCCAGCAAGCGGCCATGAACAGCAAGGTGCTGGCCGACCTGCGCTTGTACTCTCCGTTCAAGCCTTTAATCAACTGGGAATGACGTTGGTGGCACCCATTACTCAGGGCGGAAATTTTGCCCGTTATGCCGGATTTAGCGTTCCGTTACATTGCGAAGAAGGCGATGTGTATGGCGTGGTATTGGTGAATCAGGTGCGAATGATGGATTTACGCGCCCGCCAGGCAAAGCGTATTGGTCTGGCTGCGGACGAGGTGGTGGAAGAAGCGTTATTACGTTTGCAGGCGGTGGTGGAATAAAGGTTTATTTATTGCGGGCATAAAAAAACCCTTACTAACCGAAGCCCGGCGTTCAGGGTTATTGCGCTATACTCGTCATACTTCAAGTTGCATGTGCTGCGACTGCGTTCATTCACCCCAGTCACTTACTTCTGTAAGCTCCTGGGGATTCACTCACTTGTCGCCTTCCTGCAAGTTGAATTATTTAGAGTATATAAGAACTTATTTATTCTTTGCGCGCTCGAAGGAAGCAACGATTTCAGCTTTAGCGGCTTCAGCGTTTTCCCAACCTTCAACTTTCACCCACTTGCCTTTTTCGAGGTCTTTGTAGTGCTCGAAGAAGTGAGCGATCTGAGCTTTCAGCAGCTCCGGCAGATCGTTAACGTCTTTGATGTGATCGTATTCTTTGCTCAGTTTGGTGTGCGGAACAGCAACCAGTTTCGCATCTTCACCAGCTTCGTCGGTCATTTTCAGAACGCCAACCGGACGGCAACGGATCACAGAACCCGGCTGCAGCGGGTACGGAGTCGGGACCAGAACGTCAACCGGGTCACCGTCCAGAGACAGAGTGTGGTTGATATAGCCGTAGTTGCACGGATAGAACATCGCGGTGGACATGAAGCGGTCAACGAACAGTGCGCCGCTCTCTTTGTCGATTTCGTATTTGATCGGATCAGCGTTAGCCGGGATTTCGATAACAACGTAGATGTCTTCCGGCAGATCTTTACCCGCAGGGACGTTGAGTAAGCTCATGTCTGTTTCCTTTAAAATATGTGGCAAACAAGTGCCGAGTATTATAGCCAACTCGCGCCGAATGTCTTCGCTTGTTTTCGCCCTCATTTTCCTTTTTCGCCAGTTTTAAGACGGTTCGCAGAGCTGGAAAATCCATAACCGTAGCCGCATTTTTCATAGTGATATGAAAGCGATTACAAACTTGTGATTAACGATGTATTTACTTTTTTGAAGTGTGATGTAACGCAATCTGTTACAGAACCAATTGTCTATAGTTTTTTCGCGAACATCTTTTCACCAATAATAATCACCCCGACGAGGACAACCCTATGTGGAAACGCTTACTTGTAGTCTCTGCAGTCTCGGCAGCCATGTCGTCTATGGCGTTGGCCGCTCCTTTAACCGTAGGATTTTCGCAGGTCGGATCCGAATCCGGCTGGCGCGCAGCAGAAACTAATGTGGCGAAAAGTGAGGCCGAAAAACGCGGTATCACACTGAAAATTGCCGATGGTCAGCAAAAGCAGGAAAACCAGATTAAAGCAGTGCGTTCCTTTGTCGCGCAGGGGGTAGATGCCATCTTTATCGCCCCGGTGGTTGCAACGGGTTGGGAACCTGTTTTGAAAGAAGCAAAGGAAGCCGAAATTCCGGTCTTTTTGCTTGACCGTTCCATCGACGTAAAAGACAAATCTCTCTATATGACCACCGTCACCGCCGACAACATCCTCGAAGGCAAGTTGATCGGTGACTGGCTGGTCAAAGAGGTCAATGGCAAACCGTGTAATGTGGTTGAGTTGCAGGGCACTGTTGGGGCAAGTGTTGCCATTGACCGTAAGAAAGGCTTTGCCGAAGCCATTAAGAATGCGCCAAATATCAAAATCATCCGCTCGCAGTCCGGTGACTTCACCCGTAGTAAAGGCAAAGAAGTCATGGAGAGCTTTATCAAAGCGGAAAACAACGGCAAAAACATCTGCATGGTTTACGCCCATAACGACGACATGGTGATTGGCGCAATTCAGGCAATTAAAGAAGCGGGCCTGAAACCGGGCAAAGATATCCTGACAGGCTCTATCGACGGCGTGCCGGACATCTACAAAGCGATGATTGATGGCGAAGCAAACGCCAGCGTTGAACTGACGCCAAACATGGCGGGACCCGCCTTTGACGCGCTGGAGAAATATAAAAAAGACGGCACCATGCCTGAAAAGCTGACGCTGACCAAGTCCACCCTTTACCTGCCTGATACCGCAAAAGAAGAGTTAGAGAAGAAGAAAAACATGGGGTATTGAGACGTATCAGGCATCAATGCCTGATTCCGACTCGTAGGCCGGATAAGGCGTTTACGCCGCATCCGGCAGTTGTGCGCTGATGCCTGATGCGACGCTGGCGCGTCTTATCATGCCTACGAGCTCGATGCGCAGTGTAGGCCGGATAAGGCGTTTACGCCGCATCCGGCGGTTGTGCACTGGTGCCTGATGCGACGCTGGCGCGTCTTATCAGGCCTGCGAGCTCGATGCGCTGTGTAGGCCGGATAAGGCGTTTACGCCGCATCCGGCGGTTGTGCACTGGTGCCTGATGCGACGCTGGCGCGTCTTATCATGCCTGCGAGCTCGATGCGCTGTGTAGGCCGAATAAGGCGTTTACGCCGCATCCGGCAGTTGTGCACTGGCGCCTGATGCGACGCTGGCGCGTCTTATCATGCCTACGAGCTCGATGCGCAGTGTAGGCCGGATAAGGCGTTTACGCCGCATCCGGCGGTTGTGCACTGGCGCCTGATGCGACGCTGGCGCGTCTTATCAAGCCTGGCGGGAGCACGCTTTACTTCGGGGGAAACCATGACGACCGACCAACACCAGGAAATCCTCCGCACCGAAGGATTAAGCAAATTTTTCCCTGGCGTCAAAGCGCTAGATAACGTTGATTTCAGCCTGCGCCGTGGTGAAATCATGGCGCTACTCGGTGAAAACGGAGCCGGTAAATCGACGTTAATCAAAGCACTTACCGGCGTTTACCATGCCGATCGCGGCACCATCTGGCTGGAAGGTCAGGTTATTTCACCGAAAAACACCGCCCACGCACAGCAGCTCGGCATCGGCACTGTCTATCAGGAAGTTAACCTGCTACCCAATATGTCGGTCGCTGATAATCTATTCATAGGCCGCGAACCTAAGCGTTTCGGCTTGCTACGACGTAAAGAGATGGAAAAGCGCGCCACCGAACTGATGGCATCTTACGGTTTCTCACTCGACGTGCGTGAACCGCTCAACCGCTTTTCAGTCGCGATGCAGCAAATCGTCGCCATTTGTCGGGCCATCGATCTCTCCGCCAAAGTGCTAATCCTCGATGAACCCACCGCCAGTCTCGACACTCAGGAAGTAGAGTTGCTGTTTGGCCTGATGCGCCAGCTGCGCGATCGCGGCGTCAGCCTGATCTTCGTTACTCACTTTCTCGATCAGGTCTATCAGGTCAGCGATCGGATCACCGTCTTACGCAACGGCAGCTTTGTTGGCTGTCGGGAAACCCGCGAGCTACCGCAGATCGAACTGGTGAAAATGATGCTGGGGCGTGAGTTGGATACTCATGCGCTACAGCGTGCTGGAAGAACATTGCTTAGTGACAATCCTGTTGCAGCGTTTAAAGATTACGGCAAGAAAGGAACGATCGCGCCGTTTGATCTGGAAGTACGCCCCGGCGAGATCGTCGGGCTGGCAGGTCTGCTGGGATCAGGGCGGACAGAAACCGCTGAAGTGATCTTCGGCATCAAACCAGCCGATAGCGGCACGGCGCTGATCAAAGGCAAACCGCAAACCCTGCGATCACCACATCAGGCTTCGGTACTGGGCATCGGCTTTTGCCCGGAAGACAGGAAAACCGATGGCATCATCGCCGCCGCCTCGGTGCGGGAAAATATCATCCTCGCTCTCCAGGCCCAGCGCGGCTGGCTACGGCCGATTTCCCGTAAAGAACAGCAAGAGATTGCCGAACGCTTTATCCGTCAGCTAGGCATTCGTACTCCTTCCAGCGAACAACCGATTGAATTTCTCTCCGGCGGCAATCAGCAAAAAGTTCTGCTCTCACGCTGGCTGCTGACTCGTCCGCAATTTCTGATCCTCGATGAGCCAACGCGTGGCATTGACGTTGGCGCCCATGCCGAGATCATTCGCCTGATTGAAACGTTGTGCGCTGACGGTCTGGCGCTGCTGGTGATCTCCTCCGAACTGGAAGAACTGGTGGGTTATGCCGATCGGGTGATTATCATGCGCGATCGCAAACAGGTGGCGGAGATCCCGCTGGCAGAGCTTTCCGTTCCGGCGATCATGAACGCCATTGCGGCGTAAGGAGAACAGTGTGATGCCTCAATCTCTCCCGGACACCGCGTCGTCGAAAAAGCGCTTTCGCTGGCCGACGGGGATGCCGCAGTTGGTGGCGCTATTGTTGGTGCTGGTGGTCGATAGCCTGGTGGCCCCGCATTTTTGGCAGGTGGTGCTTCAGGATGGGCGTTTGTTCGGTAGCCCTATCGACATTCTTAATCGCGCCGCCCCGGTTGCGTTACTGGCGATTGGCATGACGCTGGTGATCGCTACGGGTGGGATTGATCTCTCCGTAGGGGCGGTGATGGCCATCGCCGGAGCCACAACGGCTGCGATGACGGTCGCGGGGTTCAGCCTGCCAATTGTTTTGTTAAGCGCCCTGGGTACCGGCATTCTGGCTGGATTGTGGAACGGCATACTGGTGGCGATCCTCAAAATTCAGCCGTTTGTTGCCACCCTGATCCTGATGGTCGCCGGACGTGGTGTTGCGCAATTGATCACCTCCGGTCAGATCGTCACGTTCAACTCGCCGGATCTCTCATGGTTCGGCAGCGGATCGCTATTGTTCCTGCCAACGCCGGTCATTATCGCTGTGCTGACGCTTCTCTTCTTCTGGCTGTTGACCCGCAAAACAGCGCTGGGGATGTTTATTGAAGCCGTTGGCATCAACATTCGTGCGGCAAAAAATGCCGGAGTCAACACACGAATCATCGTCATGCTCACCTACGTATTGAGCGGGCTGTGTGCGGCGATTGCAGGCATTATCGTGGCGGCGGATATTCGCGGTGCCGATGCCAATAACGCCGGGTTATGGCTGGAGCTGGATGCCATTCTTGCGGTGGTCATCGGTGGCGGATCGCTGATGGGCGGGCGCTTTAACCTGCTGCTCTCAGTTGTGGGGGCGCTGATTATTCAGGGAATGAACACCGGAATTTTACTTTCGGGATTCCCGCCGGAGATGAACCAGGTGGTAAAAGCGGTGGTCGTGCTTTGCGTGCTGATTGTCCAGTCGCAACGCTTTATCAGTCTGATTAAAGGAGTGCGTAGCCGTGATAAAACGTAACTTGCCACTGATGATCACCATCGGCGTCTTTGTGCTGGGCTATCTCTACTGCCTGACGCAGTTTCCCGGCTTTGCTTCCACGCGTGTGATCTGCAATATCCTGACCGATAATGCCTTTCTTGGCATCATCGCCGTCGGCATGACCTTTGTGATCCTCTCCGGCGGGATCGATCTCTCCGTCGGTTCGGTGATCGCCTTTACCGGCGTGTTTCTGGCAAAAGTGATTGGCGATTTCGGCCTCTCGCCGCTGCTGGCGTTTCCACTGGTGCTGGTGATGGGCTGTGCCTTCGGCGCATTTATGGGGCTTTTGATCGACGCGCTGAAGATCCCGGCATTCATCATTACCCTTGCGGGAATGTTCTTTTTGCGCGGTGTCAGCTATCTCGTTTCGGAAGAGTCGATCCCGATAAACCATCCAATTTATGACACGCTTTCAAGCCTGGCGTGGAAAATCCCCGGCGGTGGTCGCTTAAGCGCGATGGGGCTGCTGATGCTGGCGGTGGTGGTTATCGGCATATTCCTCGCGCATCGTACGCGTTTTGGTAATCAGGTATACGCCATTGGCGGCAACGCGACTTCAGCAAACCTGATGGGAATTTCTACTCGCAGCACTACTATTCGCATTTATATGCTCTCCACCGGGTTGGCGACCCTGGCGGGGATTGTTTTCTCTATTTACACCCAGGCCGGATACGCGCTGGCAGGCGTAGGTGTGGAACTGGACGCTATCGCGTCGGTGGTGATTGGCGGTACACTTTTAAGCGGCGGTGTTGGGACAGTATTAGGGACGCTTTTTGGCGTGGCGATTCAGGGACTCATTCAGACTTACATAAACTTTGACGGCACGCTGAGTTCATGGTGGACGAAAATCGCCATTGGCATTTTGCTGTTTATTTTTATTGCGTTACAGCGTGGGTTAACGGTGCTGTGGGAGAATCGACAGAGTTCGCCAGTAATAAGAGTGAGTCCGGAAAATACAATAAAAGAGTAAATCTACTGATATATAAGGATATTTTTATGTGGGCAAAGGAAGGCGAGGGTTTAAGTACAACATGCAAAAGTTGTGGTGTGGATGTTTTACCACCTGATGATTATTGTAAAAGCTGTGCTGATAAAAAGCTTACGGGGATTGGAGGTTGGCTGTATTTACCTGCTATTTCTTTAGTGCTGGTGATTATTTCGAGCATTTATTCTTTTGTACAAACATGGGGGCTTGCTCAAAGTAGTCAGGAAGAACCGCTCAGAACTCTGCTTTATCTGGAGGTGGCCGGATTTGCCATGATATTTCTGTGGGTGAGTTATACTACCTTTTTGTTTTTTAATAAGAAACGCCAACTTCCGCACTACTATATTGCCCTTCTTCTGGCGCTCTTCGCATTGAATGTTGCTGATATCTGGGGAGCAGTACAATTTCTTCATGCCACAATTGAACTTTCAGACGCATGGGGTGTGCTGAAAAATATCATTCATCTGGCTATCTGGGTTCCCTATTTCCGTGTCTCTAAACGAGTCAAATTAACTTTTGTTAATTAAAACGCAAAAACGCCGGAACAATCCGGCGTTTTTAGACCATTACGCGTCCGGGAACTCACGGATAAAGCGTTCGACATCTTCAACCATATGGTCGTTGCCGACGAAGAACGAACGGCGCTGGTGCAGGGTTTCCGGGATGATATCCAGAATACGCTCTTTGCCATCGCTCGCTTTACCGCCCGCTTGTTCCGCCAGGAATGCCATCGGGTTGCACTCATACAGCAAACGCAGTTTACCGTCCGGGTGGCTGGCAGTGCTTGGGTAGAGATAAATGCCGCCTTTCAGCAGATTACGGTGGAAATCCGCGACCAGCGAGCCGATATAACGTGAGGTATACGGACGGTTGGTAGATTTATCTTCTTCTTGGCAGAATTTAATGTACTTCTTCACCCCGTTCGGAAACTTAATGTAGTTCCCTTCGTTGATAGAGTAGGTTTTTCCTTTCTCCGGGAAGCGCATCCGTTCCTGGCACAGGCAGAAAACGCCGAGCGAAGGATCGTAAGTAAAGGCGTGAACACCGCATCCGGTGGTGTAAACCAGCATGGTAGAGGAGCCGTATACCACGTAACCAGCAGCAACCTGTTTGTTACCAGGCTGGAGGAAATCTTCTTCCGTTACCGGCGTGCCGACCGGTGTAACGCGGCGGTAAATGGAGAAAATGGTACCGACAGAGACGTTAACATCGATGTTGGACGAGCCATCCAGCGGATCCATCAGCACAACGTATTTTGCGTGTTCACAGCCTTCAAAAACGACAATCTCATCTTCTTCTTCGGATGCAATGCCCGCAACAATATCGCGTGCTTTCAGTGCGGCTTTCAGTTTTTCATTAGCGAACAAGTCGAGTTTTTGTTGAACCTCGCCCTGCACGTTCTCAGCACCGCTGGCACCCAGGATATCAACCAGTCCTGCTTTGTTGATATCGCGATGGATAATCTTGGCGCCCAGTTTTATTGCCGATAGCAAAGCAGTGAGCTCACCGGTAGCATGAGAAAACTCGTGCTGCTTTTCGACAATAAATTCACCTAACGTTTTCATAAAACTTTCCCTGCAATGTTTATGGAGTAAAGCGACCGCAATAATCTTAACAAATAATCTCAATGTTGCGCTCAGGTGAATCGCGCCAGCAAATTACGGATTATCCTGAAATGCGTTTCTCTGTTGCCCGACATATGCGTAAAATGAACGGTAGATTAAAAAAGGATAGTGACGTATGCGCATTCATATATTAGGAATTTGTGGCACGTTTATGGGCGGTCTGGCGATTCTGGCGCGTCAGTTGGGCCATGAAGTAACGGGTTCGGACGCCAATGTGTATCCGCCGATGAGCACCTTACTTGAGAAGCAAGGCATTGAACTGATTCAGGGTTATGATGCCAGCCAGCTCGATCCTCAGCCGGATCTGGTGATTATTGGCAACGCCATGACCCGTGGAAATCCGTGTGTGGAAGCGGTACTGGAAAAAAACATTCCATATATGTCAGGTCCGCAGTGGTTGCACGATTTTGTGCTGCGCGACCGCTGGGTGCTGGCCGTTGCCGGTACACACGGTAAAACCACCACGGCGGGAATGGCGACCTGGATTCTGGAACAGTGCGGCTATAAACCAGGTTTTGTTATCGGTGGAGTGCCGGGGAACTTTGACGTTTCTGCACGCCTGGGCGAAAGCGACTTCTTTGTTATCGAAGCAGACGAGTATGACTGCGCCTTCTTCGACAAACGCTCTAAGTTTGTTCATTACTGCCCGCGAACGCTGATCCTCAACAACCTTGAGTTCGACCACGCCGATATCTTCGACGACCTGAAAGCGATTCAGAAACAATTCCACCATCTGGTGCGTATTGTTCCTGGTCAGGGGCGTATTATCTGGCCGGAAAACGACATCAACCTGAAACAAACCCTGGCGATGGGCTGCTGGAGTGAACAGGAGCTGGTGGGCGAGCAAGGTCACTGGCAGGCGAAAAAGCTGACCACTGACGCTTCCGAATGGGAAGTCTTGCTGGATGGCGAAAAAGTGGGCGAAGTGAAATGGTCGCTGGTGGGTGAACATAACATGCACAATGGTTTGATGGCGATTGCTGCGGCCCGTCATGTTGGCATCGCACCGGCTGATGCTGCTAACGCGCTGGGATTGTTTATCAATGCCCGTCGCCGCCTGGAACTGCGTGGCGAAGCTAACGGCGTGACGGTGTATGACGATTTTGCCCATCACCCAACGGCAATTCTGGCAACGCTGGCGGCGCTGCGCGGCAAAGTTGGCGGTACGGCGCGTATTATTGCCGTGCTTGAGCCGCGTTCCAACACCATGAAGATGGGAGTCTGCAAAGATGATTTGGCACCGTCACTAGGTCGTGCCGATGAAGTCTTCCTGCTGCAACCGTCACATATTCCGTGGCAGGTAGCAGAAGTGGCAGAAGCATGTATTCAGCCTGCGCACTGGAGTGGAGATGTTGATGCGCTGGCCGAAATGGTGGTGAAAACCGCTCAGCCTGGCGACCATATTCTGGTGATGAGCAACGGCGGTTTTGGTGGGATCCATCAGAAACTGCTGGATGGTCTGGCGAAGAAAGCGGAAGCTGCGCAGCAATCCTGAGACGTTTTATAAGGCCTACAGGGGCAACGTGCTTTTGTAGGCCGGATAAGGCGTTCACGCCGCATCCGGCATTTGAGCATAGCGCCTGATGCGACGCTTGACGCGTCTTATCAGGCCTACAGATCTGGCGGTGCACTGCATCCGGCAAACCATACTCACATCAACAACGAAAATTACCCTTCGTTCTCTGCCAGCTCGCGCAGATACTGGAAAATCTGGCGTGCGGATTTCGGCGGCTTATTCCCTTCTTTCTCTTTCTTCGCGTTGCGGATCAGAGTACGCAGTTGCTGACGATCGGCATCTGGCCACAGATTCAATACTTCAGCGATAGCATCATCCCCTTGATCGATCAGACGATCGCGCAGGTTTTCCAGTTTATGGAACAACACCACCTGCTGGTTGTGGCGGTTTTTCAGCTTATCCAGCGCCTGACGGATAGGCTCTACATCGCGTTGGCGCAGCATCTTACCAATGAGCTGCAACTGGCGGCGGCGACCTTCCATCTTAATACGCTGGGCTAACTCAATAGCCGCACGCAGATCCGCATCTAACGGGATCTTATCCAGCGCGTTTTTCCCCAGATCAACAATTTCTGCGCCCAGGCGTTTTAGCTCCTCGGCGTCACGTTTAATTTCACTTTTACTGACCCAGATAATTTCATCGTCTTCGTCTTCGATGTCATCACCGGGAACGTCGTCGAGCCAGTCTTCGGGCTGCTTAGTCATGTCAGGCTCCTTAAAAAAAGAGGCTAATGTTACCAGTTAAGATGCGCACTGAAAAACGGTTCTCTGTTAGACTTCAGAGAAACTCTCTACATTATGGCACTTGCAATGAAAGTAATCTCTCAAGTTGAAGCGCAGCGCAAGATTCTGGAAGAAGCAGTTTCGACTGCGCTGGAGTTGGCCTCAGGCAAATCGGACGGTGCGGAAGTTGCCGTCAGCAAGACCACCGGCATTAGCGTTAGCACGCGCTATGGTGAAGTGGAGAATGTCGAATTCAATAGCGATGGCGCGCTGGGGATCACCGTTTATCACCAGAACCGCAAAGGTAGCGCATCATCCACCGATTTAAGCCCGCAGGCCATTGCCCGCACCGTACAGGCGGCGCTGGATATTGCGCGTTACACTTCGCCAGATCCGTATGCAGGCGTGGCAGACAAAGAACTGCTGGCTTTCGACGCGCCGGATCTTGACCTGTTCCACCCCGCAGAAGTTTCTCCGGACGAAGCCATTGAACTGGCGGCCCGTGCTGAACAGGCGGCATTACAGGCGGATAAACGCATTACCAATACCGAAGGTGGCAGCTTTAACAGCCACTACGGTGTCAAAGTTTTTGGCAACAGCCACGGCATGTTGCAGGGTTACTGCTCTACGCGTCATTCGCTCTCCAGCTGTGTAATTGCCGAAGAAAATGGCGATATGGAGCGTGATTACGCCTACACCATTGGTCGTGCGATGAGCGATCTGCAAACGCCAGAGTGGGTCGGGGCCGACTGCGCCCGCCGTACTTTATCGCGTCTGTCGCCGCGTAAACTCTCCACCATGAAAGCGCCGGTAATTTTTGCCAATGAAGTTGCCACGGGGCTGTTTGGTCATTTGGTTGGCGCGATTGCCGGTGGTGCGGTCTACCGTAAATCCACCTTCCTGCTCGACTCGCTGGGTAAACAAATTCTGCCAGACTGGCTGACCATTGAAGAGCATCCGCATCTGCTGAAAGGGCTGGCATCTACGCCATTCGACAGCGAAGGTGTTCGTACCGAACGTCGCGACATTATTAAAGATGGCATCCTGACTCAGTGGCTGCTGACCAGCTACTCGGCGCGCAAACTGGGGCTGAAAAGCACCGGACATGCGGGCGGTATTCACAACTGGCGCATTGCCGGACAAGGTCTAAGCTTCGAGCAGATGCTCAAAGAGATGGGCACTGGGCTGGTGGTGACGGAATTGATGGGCCAGGGCGTGAGTGCAATTACCGGTGATTATTCCCGTGGTGCGGCGGGCTTCTGGGTAGAAAACGGCGAAATTCAGTATCCGGTTAGCGAAATCACCATCGCAGGTAATTTAAAAGATATGTGGCGCAATATTGTCACCGTCGGTAACGATATTGAAACACGCAGTAATATACAGTGTGGTTCTGTGCTGTTGCCGGAGATGAAAATCGCCGGACAGTAAAAAAACTGGCGCGACCTGCCGCGCTATAAACTAAAAAATTACACAAAATCATTCGCACTGCATCGAGACGGAAAGTGAATGAGGGCCGGGGAGCGTACTCGTAGTACGTGACTCGGGCGAATGAGCGTAGCCGTCGATGAGGCAGTGTGAAGGATGAAGTGTAAATAAAAAAGGAAGTGAGCAATGCGTAAAAGCCTGTTAGCTATTCTTGCAGTCTCCTCGTTAGTATTCAGTTCGGTGTCGTTTGCCGCTGAGCTGGAAGACAATATGGAAACCCTCAACGACAATTTAAAAGTGGTCGAAAAAGCGGATAACGCGGCGCAAGTCAAAGACGCGTTAACCAAAATGCGTGCCGCGGCGCTGGATGCGCAAAAAGCAACGCCGCCGAAGCTGGAAGGAAAATCGCCAGACAGCCCGGAAATGAAAGACTTCCGCCACGGTTTCGACATTCTGGTTGGCCAGATTGACGACGCGCTGAAGCTGGCTAATGAAGGTAAGGTAAAAGAAGCGCAGGCCGCTGCAGAGCAACTGAAAACGACCCGCAATTCATATCACAAGAAGTATCGTTAATTCCTCATTGGGCGGTGAAATGTCGCCGCCCAATGCTCTCCTCTCCCTTCGTAAAATCACCGCCAAATCTCTCTTCACTACGGCATATTTCTGCGTGTCGCCGCCATTTTTGCGAGGCGTTTTCCAGAAATGAATGTAATGCATATGTAATGCTATAATGCATTACACTTTTCATAATTACCGGAGGCATAATGGCCACACTTAACGTCCGTCTGGATGACAAACTGAAAAATGAGGCTTATGCGGTGCTGGAAAAATTAAATATCACGCCTACTGAAGCTGTACGGCTGCTGTTTCAGTACGTTGCGGAAAATGGGCGAATGCCGGTAAAAACGCTCACTGTCAGTGATAGTGAAGAAGCCTTGTTACGCACTGTCAGGGAACGACTGGCCAACCCACAAGAGGCCATTAAGGTCCGACTGGATGAGTGACTAACGTAAATGGTGCACCACCTGGTTGCTGCTGCCGCGCCAGATCAGGGAAGGGTCTTTTAAATCCTGCATAAATTTGCCGTCGACCAGCACGTTAATCAAATCAACAACCTGCATTTGCGCAGCGTTGAGTTCGTCGAGTTTATACCCTGTCCACACCCAGATGTCTTTACCCAGGCATTCGGCACGGATGCGTTGTACCAGTTTCAGAATATCCGGCACGTTTTGCGGATGCAGCGGATCGCCGCCGGAGAGGGAAATGCCCTGACGTTTGATGCGAGTGTCGTTCAGATCGTTGATGATCTGGTCTTCCATTTCTTTGGTAAATGGCTGACCGGAATTTACCCGCCAGGTGCTTTTGTTATAGCAACCGGGGCATTCATGAACACACCCGGAGACAAACAGGGTGCAACGAGTGCCGGGGCCGTTGACGATGTCGACAGGATAGTATTGATGGAAGTTCATATTTCGCCTGGCTTATCAGTCCGCGTGTAGGCCGGATAAGGCGTTTACGCCACATCCGGCAATCAATGCCTGATGCGACGCTGTCGAGTCTTATCAGGCCTACAGCCGTTGCTACAGTCTGGAATTTGTAGGTCGGATAAGGCGTTTACGCCGCATCCGGCAATCAATGCCTGATGCGACGCTGTCGCGTCTTATCAGGCCTACAGCCGTTGCTACAGTCTGGAATTTGTAGGCCGGATAAGGCGTTTACGCCGCATCCGGTAATCAACGCCGGATGCGGCGCTTTCACATCACATCCGGCATTTGCTTAACGCAGCGTAGAGATCAACCGATCTGCCCATTTCCTAAATGTTTAACGCGGCGCTTAACTTCTTCCTGCTTGCCGGCGTTAAACGGACGCGCATCCGGACTACCTAAATATCCGCACACGCGGCGAGTTACCGACACACGGGAGGTGTCATGGTTACCACATTTCGGACAAGTGAAGCCTTTGCTGGTGCACTCAAACTCGCCGGTAAAGCCACATTCGTAGCATTCATCGATCGGCGTGTTGGTGCCGTAATACGGCACATGTTGATAGCTGTAATCCCAGACATCTTCCAGCGCCTTCAGGTTGTGCTGAATGTTTGGATACTCGCCGTAGCAAATGAAGCCGCCGTTCGCCAGCGGCGGGTAAGGCGCTTCAAAGTCGATCTTGTCGTACGGGTTCACCTTCTTCTCCACATCAAGGTGGAAACTGTTGGTGTAGTAACCTTTATCGGTCACGCCCGGCACCACGCCAAACTCGGCGGTATCGAGACGGCAGAAGCGGTCGCACAGGTTCTCACTCGGCGTACTGTAGAGGCTGAAACCGTAGCCGGTTTCTTCTTTCCACTGATCCACCGCCTGACGCAGACGTTCAACAATCGCAATACCTTTCGCACGCAGCTGCTCGTTGTCGTAAACATGCTCGCCGCCGAACAGCGCGTTAATGGTTTCGTGGATACCGATGTAACCCAGCGAGATAGACGCTCGACCATTTTTGAAGATTTCAGACACGTCATCGTCTGCATTCAGACGTACGCCGCAGGCACCTTCCATATAGAGGATCGGCGCTACGCGCGCTTTCACGCCTTCCAGGCGGGCGATACGGGTCATCAGCGCCTTACGTGCCAGCACCAGACGTTCATCCAGCAGCTTCCAGAAGGTGGCTTCATCGCCTTTCGCTTCCAGAGCAATGCGCGGCAGGTTCAGACTGATCACGCCGAGGTTGTTACGACCATCGTGGATCTGCTCACCGTTTTCGTCTTCCCACACGCCGAGGAAGCTGCGGCAGCCCATCGGGGTTTTAAACGAACCGGTGACTTTCACTACCTGATCGTAGTTCAGGATATCCGGATACATGCGCTTGCTCGCGCACTCCAGCGCCAGTTGTTTGATGTCGTAGTTCGGATCGCCCACTTTATGGTTCAGGCCATCACGAATTGCGAACACCAGTTTCGGGAACACGGCGGTTTTACGGTTTTTACCCAGGCCCGCGATACGGTTACGCAGGATAGATTCCTGAATCAGGCGCGATTCCCAGCTGGTACCCAGACCAAAGCCAAAGGTCACAAACGGCGTCTGACCGTTGGCGGTGTGCAGGGTATTTACTTCATATTCCAGCGACTGGAATGCGTCGTAGCACTCTTTGATGGTACGAGAGTTAGCGTAACCTTCGACGTCAGGAATGCTCCACTCTTCCGCAGTTTTACGGTGTTTGTTGTAGCTGGCGGTGACAAACGGCGCCAGAACTTCGTCGATACGGTTAATGGTGGTGCCACCATAAATATGGCTGGCGACCTGAGCAATAATTTGCGCAGTTACTGCGGTAGCTGTAGAGATCGACTTCGGCGGTTCAATCTCGGCATTCCCCATCTTAAAGCCTTGCGTCAGCATGCCTTTCAGGTCGATCAACATGCAGTTGAACATTGGGAAGAACGGCGAGTAATCGAGATCGTGGTAGTGGATATCACCACGTTCATGTGCCTGCACCACGTCACGCGGCAGCAGGTGCTGACGTGCATAGTGTTTAGCAACAATCCCGGCCAGCAGGTCACGCTGGGTCGGAATGACTTTACTGTCTTTATTCGCGTTTTCATTGAGCAGCGAGGAATTAGTCTGCTCGACCAGACCACGGATCTCCTGGTTCAGACGACCGCGTTTTTCACGTTCAATGTCGCGATCGTGACGGTACTCAATATATGCACGGGCCAGTTGTTTGTACGGGCCAGACATCAGTTGGTTTTCAACAGCGGTCTGGATTTCGTTGATATCTACCTGGTTACGCCCCTGCATTTGCTCGCTGACGATAGCGGCAACAGTGGCACAATAATCTGCATCATCGACTTCCGCTGCTTTAGCTGCACGCAGAATAGCTTCTTTGATGCGCTCTGATTTAAACGGCACTTTGCAGCCGTCTCGTTTCATCACATGCGGTGTCATGATCGCTCCATATTTTTAAGAACAGGTTATCCACAGAAAGTTGGGAAGTGCGCCCCGGTTTATTCAGCTCTTGTTACGGGGATTTACTGCAATCCCAATTCGCTTTATCCACAATTGTGTCGGCTTCGTTGACGTGTATCTTGTTGCAAGTTTAGACGATGGATACAACATATTGGGTTGAGATGCATTTTAAAGTCTATATATAGTGCTTTGCATTAAGGATGTTTGCGTTTTTTTTGATTTAGCTCAAAGTAAAAAGCAGAGAGTACGGATGGCGGGCGCTAGAGCGATGTGTAAATTTTTTGATGATTTTCTGGTTATAAAATCAACAAAAACAATATACTACCCGGTAAGTCCCCGGAAATACTCGCTTTAGCATGGTCTGGAGAAGGATTATCTCTGAAACCACCAGACAACCTCAAAAGACCGTAATGTCGTGGCACAGAGTTGTGGTTAGGTTTCTTCAAAGCTATACATCAGAAGCTGCCAGTAGTGTTCTGAACACTCTTTGGATAAATCTGGTAGAAGGTAACTCTCAGGAAAGGGCTGCTGTGATGACGATTTGTTGAGGTTCGCTACGTCCGGTTACCTGTTCGATCAACTGGCTGGCAGCCTGACGTCCGGCTTCGGCGTAGCCTGGATCAACGGTGACGATCTCCGGATGGAGAAACTTCATTAACGGCGTATTACCGACGCTCGCCAGTTGTAGGGTGTCGATGTGTTGCTCTTGCAGGTACTTACATGCCCCGAGCGCCAGCGTGTCGGTTGCGCACAGCAACGCAGTGGTTTCTGGCGTAATCACTTTTGCCACGTTCTCGTAACCTTGCTTCATGGCCAGGCCGGGCAGGGCGGCGACGGGATGTAGTTTATGTGCTTTGCAAAATGCCAGATAAGCCTCATGACGCCGCTTACCAGTGGTAATGTCGCTGTGCGGTACGCCAAGATAACTAATATTGCGATGCCCCCGATCGTAGAGGCATTGCATCAGAATCTTAATCGCTCCTTCGTCGTCATAACAGACCGAAGCAAAACCTTTTGCGTCATGTGCCAGCAGTACCAGAGATGATTGCCAGTGAGCTAACATTTCTTCAGTTATGCCGGTAAAACCGAACAGCACCACTCCGTCAATATTGCGACGTTTCAGAACGCCTAAATGTTCAGTAACCAGCTGTGGCGAAAACTGGCTTTCCATCATGATCGGATCGTAACCCTGTTCATAGAATGCCGGCAGCATCGTCTGAACGGCGAGATTTTCTGATAACGAATCCAGACGGGTGACGATAATAGCAACCACTTTATCGCTTTGCCCACGCATAGCACGCGCGGATCGGGAAGGGGAAAATCTATGCTGATTCATCACTGCTTCCACGCGCTCGCGCGTGTGCTGACTCACGCCACTTTCGTTATTCAGCACTCGGGAAACCGTGGATTTCCCCACGCCGCTTAAGCGAGCAATGTCTTTGATGGTCAGACGATTTTGCATCCTGTTGTCCCGTAATTTGTGTTTAATTATTTGAGCCTAACTTTACCCACGCATTCAGCAATGGGTAAAGTCTGGTTTATCGTTGGTTTAGTTGCTTGCAGATATTATATCGGCATAAATGCTACGAATATTATTGGATTCTCCTTATTATTTGCGGCGCTTTTTTCACTTACCGGAGGTTATATGGAACCTGATCCCACGCCTCTCCCTCGACGGAGATTAAAACTTTTCCGGTAAGCCTGTCTTTTCACGGCATTACCGGATGTGTAAGGCCGTGACGTTTTAACGTCCCTGCTCATGTTTATTACCTTCAGGTAAGGCTTTGCGACGCCTGAAGATATTTTCTGCACCATGCTTACAGGGTGCGGAGGGACTTCCTATGTTTAAAGAAATTTTTACCCGGCTCATTCGCCATTTACCCTCTCGTCTGGTTCATCGCGATCCGTTGCCTGGCACGCAACAGACAGCGAATATTCCGATCCCGCCTTCCTTAAGCGCGCATTGCCTGAAAATGGCGGTGATGCCAGAAAAGGATTTATGGAAAACCTTCGGCACGCATCCAGAAGGGTTAAATCAGGCGGAAGTGGAATTAGCCCGCGAACAACACGGTGAAAATAAACTACCCGCGCAACAACCGTCGCCGTGGTGGGTACATTTGTGGGTCTGTTATCGTAACCCCTTTAATATTTTGCTCACGATCCTCGGCGGCATTTCTTACGCCACGGAAGATTTATTTGCCGCGGGCGTTATTGCGTTAATGGTAGCTATTTCTACGTTGCTGAACTTTATTCAGGAAGCGCGCTCCACCAAAGCAGCAGATGCCCTGAAAGCGATGGTCAGTAATACTGCGACGGTGCTGCGCGTAATTAACGACAAAGGCGAAAATGGCTGGCTGGAGATCCCGATCGACCAGCTGGTGCCTGGAGATATTATTAAACTGGCGGCGGGGGATATGATCCCGGCAGATTTACGTATTTTGCAGGCGCGGGATCTGTTCGTCGCCCAGGCATCGTTAACCGGCGAGTCTCTGCCCGTGGAAAAAGCCGCAACCACTCGCCAGCCAGAGCACAGCAATCCGCTGGAGTGCGATACCCTGTGTTTTATGGGCACCACCGTGGTGAGCGGTACGGCACAAGCAATGGTGATTGCTACAGGAGCCAACACCTGGTTTGGTCAACTGGCGGGGCGTGTTAGTGAGCAGGAAAGCGAGCCGAATGCCTTTCAGCAAGGGATCAGCCGCGTCAGTATGCTGCTGATTCGCTTTATGCTGGTGATGGCGCCCGTGGTGCTGTTGATCAACGGCTACACCAAAGGCGACTGGTGGGAGGCGGCACTGTTTGCGCTTTCGGTAGCGGTAGGCTTAACGCCGGAAATGTTGCCGATGATTGTCACCTCGACGCTGGCGCGTGGTGCGGTAAAACTGTCGAAACAGAAAGTGATCGTCAAACATCTGGATGCGATTCAGAACTTTGGTGCAATGGATATTCTGTGCACTGATAAAACAGGCACCCTGACGCAAGATAAAATTGTGCTGGAGAATCATACCGATATCTCCGGTAAAACCAGTGAGCGCGTGCTGCATAGCGCGTGGTTGAACAGTCATTACCAGACCGGACTTAAAAACTTGCTTGATACGGCGGTGCTGGAAGGTATAGATGAAAAGTCAGCACGCTCGCTGGCCAGTCGTTGGCAGAAAGTGGATGAAATTCCTTTTGATTTCGAGCGTCGCCGGATGTCGGTGGTAGTGGCAGAAAATGCCGAACACCATCAACTGGTGTGCAAAGGCGCATTGCAGGAAATCCTCAATGTGTGTTCGCAGGTGCGTCACAATGGCGCGATTGTGCCGCTCGATGACACCATGCTGCGTAAGATTAAGCGGGTTACAGATACGCTGAATCGTCAAGGGCTGCGTGTGGTTGCGGTGGCGACGAAATACCTGCCAGCGCGTGAAGGGGATTACCAGCGGGCGGATGAATCCGACCTGATCCTCGAAGGATATATTGCTTTCCTTGATCCGCCAAAAGAGACAACCGCTCCGGCACTGAAGGCATTAAAAGCGAGTGGAATTACCGTCAAAATCCTTACTGGCGACAGTGAGTTAGTGGCGGCGAAAGTGTGCCATGAAGTGGGACTAGATGCGGGAGAGGTGGTAATTGGTAGTGATATTGAAACTCTATCTGACGACGAACTGGCAAATCTCGCGCAGCGTACCACGTTGTTTGCCCGCCTGACGCCGATGCATAAAGAACGCATCGTGACCTTGCTAAAGCGCGAAGGGCATGTGGTTGGCTTTATGGGCGATGGTATTAATGACGCGCCAGCGTTACGTGCGGCGGATATCGGCATTTCTGTGGACGGGGCGGTAGATATTGCCCGTGAAGCGGCTGATATCATTCTGCTGGAAAAAAGCCTGATGGTACTGGAAGAGGGGGTTATTGAGGGACGTCGCACTTTCGCCAACATGCTGAAATACATCAAAATGACGGCAAGTTCTAACTTCGGTAATGTGTTCAGCGTGCTGGTGGCGAGTGCTTTCTTGCCCTTCCTGCCGATGTTGCCATTGCACTTACTGATCCAGAACTTGCTGTACGATGTATCGCAGGTAGCGATCCCGTTTGATAACGTTGACGACGAGCAAATTCAAAAGCCGCAGCGTTGGAATCCGGCGGATCTGGGGCGCTTTATGATCTTCTTCGGACCGATCAGTTCGATCTTCGATATTCTGACGTTTTGCCTGATGTGGTGGGTATTTCATGCCAACACGCCGGAAACGCAAACGCTGTTCCAGTCGGGCTGGTTTGTGGTGGGATTACTGTCGCAAACGTTGGTTGTGCATATGATCCGCACCCGTCGTGTGCCGTTTATCCAGAGTTGTGCGTCGTGGCCATTAATGATCATGACTGTGATTGTGATGATTGTCGGGATCGCATTGCCGTTTTCGCCGCTGGCCAGTTATCTGCAATTGCAGGCGCTGCCGTTAAGCTATTTCCCGTGGTTGATTGCGATTCTGGCAGGGTATATGACGTTAACCCAGTTGGTGAAAGGGTTCTATAGCCGTCGTTACGGCTGGCAGTGAGCCAGTGATAAGACTGACCTGAAATATTCTTTCAGGTCAGTCACCTACGAAAAATCTGCACAAAAAAATAGATTACTGCAAAAATAAAAAAACAAATAAACGTCCAACTCAAATTATAAAGGGCACTATAGCTTTTATTTACCGAACGAGAGAGATAGATGTCTTCTTTTTTAATGTGTCTGGAGGATATGTTGCGATACAAGCGGATATAATAAAGACAATAAAGTAATAAAGGCGGTATTACCCATCCACCTGTAGGTTTGCCAAATATAAGCGTAAGTATAATGGAGACAGCAAAGAAAAGTAGAAAGACGATTTGCGCTTTGGATTCTATTTTTTTTAATTCACTTCTTACGCCTTCTGCGTGCTGTTCTTGCCAGCGCCGCAGCGTACTAACACTAAATTGATAGTGTTCACATAATTCCTTATTAGGAGCACCCTTTTTGACTGCTGTAAAATTTTAGCAATTTGTTCATCAGTGAAACGGGCTTTAGCCATCTTCAACCCTCCGTGGTTGAATCAGATAATCCAGGCGCGAAACCTGGATTATCTTTTTGAAAGAGATTAGCGACGAACAGCGATCGCTTCGATCTCAATCTTCACGTCTTTTGGCAGACGAGCAACTTCAACGCAAGAACGTGCCGGGAAGGTGGCGTTGTGTTCGGTGAAGAACGCTTCGTAAGTGGCGTTTACGGTTGCGAAGTCGTTCAGATCTTTCACAAACACGGTGGTTTTAACGATATCGCCCACTTTCAGACCTGCCGCTTCCACGATCGCTTTTACGTTATCCAGCGATTGACGCGCCTGTGCAGCGACGTCTGCCGGTACTTCGCCAGTTTTCGGGTTTACCGGGATCTGACCGGAAGTGATGATCATACTGCCCAGATCAACGCCCTGAACATACGGACCGATAGCTGCGGGTGCATTTTCCGTCGCGATAGTTTTGCTCATGATTTCTCCTTTATTACAGCGGTAAAAAGTCTGGCTCATTATAGGGAGCCTAACATTTATTACCAACCGCAATTAATTGGCCAGCACCACATTATGCGAAAACTCTTTTTCACAATATTTGCATTTGAGCGCAATATCATTGGCGCGTTTTCTCACGGCAAAGCTGGAAGAAACCGGTTCTGCATGGCTGATACAGTTGCTGTTCGGGCAGACCAGCACATTATCAATACGTTCCGGCAGGCTGGGGCGTGATTTGCCGACCACTTCATAGTTGTCGATACGGTTTACCGTGGCTTGCGGCGCATACAGTGCCAGTTGGTCTACTTGATCTTCATTTAAAAAGGTATTTTCGATTTTGATCAGATCCTTGCGGCCCATCTCGCCGGAAGGTAGGTTCAGACCGATGGTGATGCGCTGATCGGTTTCGGTTAACTTGAACAAGCTCAACAGCTTAAAACCGATCTGGGCGGGGATATGGTCAATTACCGTGCCGCGTTTAATAGCTTCAACCTGCAATTTATTATCGTGTGTCATCTCTATTTCCCCTTACAGTACCAGATCGCGATTCAGAACCAGTGCCAGTAACGCCTGGCGAGCGAAAATCCCATTGCCTGCTTGCTGGAAGTACCAGGCGTGCGGCGTTTTATCGACATCCGTCGCAATTTCATCAATACGCGGCAGCGGATGCAGCACTTTCATATTGGCTTTGGCGTTGTGAAGATCGCTGGCGCGCAGGACAAACTGTGCTTTGACGTTGGCGTATTCGGACGGGTCCAGACGCTCTTTTTGCACGCGAGTCATATACAGAATGTCCACTTCCGCCATCACTTCTTCAATGGAACTATGCAGACTCCAGGCGATACCTTTTTCATCGAGCATATCCAGAATGTACTGCGGCATTGCCAGCGCATCCGGGGCGATGAAGTAGAAACGGTTGCCATCGAATTTCGCCAGCGCCTGGGTCAGGGAGTGAACGGTGCGACCATATTTCAGGTCGCCGACCATTGCGACGCGAAGATTGTCCAGACGTCCCTGGGTTTCCTGAATGGTGAACAGATCCAGCAAGGTTTGCGTCGGATGTTGGTTGGAGCCATCACCGGCATTCAGTACCGGTACATTGCCGGAAAACTCGGTGGCCAGGCGTGCCGCACCTTCCTGTGGATGGCGCATCACAATCGCATCGACGTAAGTGCTGATAACTGAGATGGTATCAGCCAGCGTTTCGCCTTTTTTACCCAGTGAAGTATTAGCGCTGTCGGAGAAGCCCACCACGCTGGCACCCAGGCGGTGCATTGAGGTTTCGAAAGAGAGGCGGGTGCGGGTTGATGCTTCGAAGAAGCAACTGGCAATCACTTTATGTTTCAACAGTTCTGGTTGCGGGTTCGCTTTCAGTTTCGCCGCTGTCGCCAGCACCAGATTAAGGTCATCGCGACTAAGGTCATTTATGGAAATGATGTGTTTTTGATATAGCGGATTAGCCATGTTTATCTCCTGACGCCTGGGCAAAAAAAAGCCCCTCGATTGAGGGGCTGGGAATGAGTGATCAACGGGAAGAAAAACGGCAGGCCAGCGTCTTTTTTCAGACGCGGTAAGACAAAATGTCGAACACACTGAACCATACATCCTCCCGGCAAATTGTCCGGCATTATACTCAGCCAGAAAGTGGAATCAAGCTATTAATGCAAGAACCCCCCAAGGTAAACGATTGTTGTGAATTTATATGCTTTAAATTTGAATTTATAATGAAATAAATTTTTGAAAAATGTGGGTGGAAAAATATGCGCTGGCGCAATCAGGCGGCAAAAAATGCTGGTATGGCAGCAAGGAATTACGTATAACAAGAGAAATGAAACGATGTTTTAATTGAGGAAGAAAAAAATGATCATCGGAAATATTCATAATCTCCAGCAATGGTTGCCGGAAGAATTACGTCAGGCGATTGAGTATATTAAAGCGCACGTTACGGCAGAAACGCCAAAAGGTAAGCATGATATCGAAGGCAACCGTCTGTTTTATCTTATCTCTGAAGATATGACTGAGCCGTATGAAGCGCGTCGCGCGGAGTACCATGCCCGCTATCTCGACATTCAGATTGTGCTAAAAGGGCAGGAAGGCATGACCTTCAGCACTCAACCTGCAGGCACGCCGGATACTGACTGGTTAGCCGATAAAGATATCGCCTTTTTGCCGGAAGGCGTTGAGGAGAAAACAGTCATCCTCAATGAAGGCGACTTTGTCGTGTTCTATCCGGGGGAAGTACACAAGCCACTGTGCGCAGTGGGCGAGCCAGCCCAGGTTCGCAAAGCGGTTGTGAAAATGCTGATGGCGTAAGCGGGTTATGCCGGTGGCGACGTTACGCCGCCTCCGGTACTGACGTTATTGGGCGAGCGTCGCGACCATCACTGCTTTGATGGTATGCATGCGGTTTTCCGCCTGATCAAAAACAATACTGGCAGCAGATTCAAAGACCTCATCCGTCACTTCCATCCCACTGTGCAGGCCAAATTCTTCTGCCATCTTTTTACCTAACGTCGTTTGGTCGTCATGAAACGCGGGCAGGCAGTGGAGGAATTTGACCTCCGGGTTACCAGTTAACTGCATCATCTTGCTATTCACCTGATAATCACGCAGCAATGCAATCCGTTCAGCCCATTTCTCTTTTGCTTCACCCATCGACACCCACACATCGGTATAGATAAAGTCAGCACCTTTAACGCCAGTCGCGACATCTTCTGTCAGAGTAATATTCCCGCCATTTTGTTGTGCCAGGGCGCGGCATTCCATAACCAGCGAAGATTCCGGCCAGCATGCCTGTGGCGCCACCAGACGCAAATCCAGACCGGTCAGCGCGGCCGCTTCCAACATTGAGTTACCCATGTTGTTGCGTGCATCTCCGGCATAAACCAGCGTCATCTCATTAAACGCTTTACCCGGTAAATGTTCTTGCATGGTCAGCAGATCTGCCAGCAGTTGCGTGGGGTGGAACTCATTGGTCAGCCCATTCCATACCGGGACGCCAGCGTATTCCGCCAGTGTTTCGACAATCTCCTGACCATAGCCGCGATACTGAATACCGTCATACATGCGGCCAAGCACGCGGGCGGTATCTTTAATTGACTCTTTATGGCCAATCTGGCTGCCGCTTGGGCCGAGATAAGTGACGCGAGCGCCCTGGTCATATGCGGCAACTTCGAAAGAGCATCGGGTACGGGTTGAGTCTTTTTCGAAGATGAGCGCGATGTTTTTACCGGTGAGTCTGGCTTCTTCTTTACCGCTTTTTTTATCTGCTTTTAGTTTAGCGGCTAGCTGGAGCAGGGTGTTGAGTTCAGCTGGCGTGAAATCAAGTAATTTCAGGAAATGCTTATGATAAAACCCGGACATAGATCCCTCCTGTGGCTTACGCCATAATGAATTAAAATTCAATTTATATGTATGAATATTCATTTGCAAGCCTAAAGCATAAAACTTTGTCACAAAGGTGGAGGCAATGTCAGTGGTGTGTGACAATAAGAGTATCAGCAGGACATTAAGAGGAATAAGTCATGGCAAACCCGGAACAACTCGAAGAACAGCGTGAAGAAACACGTTTGATTATTGAAGAATTACTGGAAGATGGCAGCGATCCGGACGCGCTGTACACCATCGAACATCACCTTTCCGCAGACGATCTGGAAACCCTGGAAAAAGCAGCGGTTGAAGCGTTTAAACTCGGTTACGAAGTGACCGATCCGGAAGAGCTGGAAGTGGAAGATGGCGATATCGTAATTTGCTGTGACATCCTCAGCGAATGCGCGTTGAATGCCGATCTGATCGATGCCCAGGTTGAGCAATTGATGAACCTGGCAGAGAAATTCGACGTTGAATACGATGGTTGGGGCACTTACTTTGAAGATCCTAACGGCGAAGAGGGCGACGATGAAGATTATGTCGACGAAGACGATGACGGTGTTCGCCATTAATTAATTGATTAAAATGCCCGATAGCACACACTAGCGGGCATTTTTTTAGAGTTCGCGCAACATCCGCACTTCACAATCAACATGGCCCGTGCAGCCAAGTGCATGGTCGATATGTTGAAAACCTAAATGTTCATACAAACCAATCGCTTCTTTCAAAAAAGCGGTCGTTTCCAGATAGCAGCGTTTGAAACCCATTTCTCGTGCCTGCTCCATCGCCATTAAGGCCAGTTTTTTCGCCAACCCTTTGCCGCGAATAGCAGGAAGAAAATACATTTTCTGCAGTTCGCAAATGTCCGCTTCACTACCAGTTAATGGCGCAATCCCGCCACCGCCGACCACTTCGCCATTGTACTCAACCACCCAATAGGCATGACCAGGCTGGCTGTACACTTGATACAGCTCGTCGAGATTCGGATCGGCAACGGTGTAGCCTTTATCGGCGGTAAGACCATACTCTGCGGAAACCTGACGAATGACGCGGGCGATAGCAGGATTATCGGCGGCAGTAAGTTTGCGCAGACGGAGTGCGGGCGAAACAACAACATTCATAGCATAGCTCAATTTCAAATGTATGATTTATAGCTCCCTTTAATACCACCCTCGCTTATGTGGCGCAAGAAGAAGATAAATCAGAAAATATTAAGCATATATCTCTGAGATAAAGCGTATTCTAGGCGGACCAGTATCAATTTACTGGAATTATTATCTGTATGAATGGAATTTATTTTAGGGATATAGTTTATGAATGATGTAAACATCGGGAAAGATAATTCTCGGCACTCGTTTGTTTTCACAGGCAAGGGTGGTGAGTATTTTCTTATTTGTCTTGTGAATTTTTTACTGACAATTATTACTCTGGGAATATATGGGCCGTGGGCATTAGTGAAATGCCGTCGTTATATTTATCAGCATGTTACACTCAAGGGGCAACCATTTAGTTATAAGGGAACAGGTGGTGCCATTTTTGTTAGCATGTTACTTATTATGATCGTTTATTTTTTCAGTATTTCTTGTTTTGCAGGTCAACACTTTGTTCTTGCTTTTCTCCTGTTTGCTCTCTTGATCTGCGGTATTCCTTGCATGGCTGTGAAGAGTCTGCAGTATCAGGCGAACATGACCTCACTGAATGGTATTCGCTTTGGCTTTAACTGCTCAATGCTCCGTGCATGGTGGGTTATGTTAGGTCTGCCTGTTCTGTTGGCATTAGCTTTTTGGCTCGCACTGTACCTTATTGCGCAAGTGACGACATCGATAGGAGGATTATTCTTTAACTTAGTCGCGTTAAGTTTGCTTTCTGCCATCGGGCTGGGTGTCGTCCATGGTATAACCTATAGTAAATGGATGCCATTACTGGGTAACAATGCAACTTTTGGCATTCATAAATTTTCTATTCAGGTAAACGTAAAAGAATGCATTAAAGGATGTACACTCGCAATATTAACCATGGCTCCTTTCATCATTGTGATCGGTATTATGATTGCGCCAGTATTCCAGCAGTTAATGATGATGAGCATGTTGGGTAGGTCTGATGCTGGCAGTGAGCTTGTATTACAATATTACCCGCAGATTATGGCTTCTTATTTCCTGTATTTTGTTGCGATCCTTGTGTTTGCCAGTTATCTCTATGTCACGTTACGCAATCTGTTTTTGAATAATCTGACACTGGCAAATGGAACAATTCGTTTTCATTCATCTGTTACCGCGATCGGTATGCTTCTGCGCATGTTGGCGGTATTAATGGGGTCCTCAATTACCTGTGGTCTGGCTTATCCCTGGCTGAAAATGTGGATGGTTAGCTGGATTGCTAACAATACCCATGTCCAGGGCGACCTTGATTCGCTGGAGTTAACCAATGATGACAAACCGCAGGATAGCGGTCCGTTAATGTGGATTTCTCGCGGTATTATGCCGTATGTTCCGTTTATCTAAATAAAAAGGCCGGAGCATGCTCCGGCCTTCGTTTTCTTCACAGTGTTGATTACAGCGCGGCGATAACTGCCTGCTGTTCAATCAGCTTCGCTTTCGCTTCCGCATAACCTTCCAGCTTTTCACGCTCTTTCGCGATGACCGCTTCCGGTGCGCGCGCTACAAAGCCTTCGTTCGCCAGCTTGTTCTCGATGCGGCTGATTTCACCTTCAATCTTCGCCACTTCTTTCGCCAGACGCGCCAGCTCATCTTCTTTGTTAATGAGGCCAGCCATCGGGATCAGCAGCTCTGCACCGTCGACGATCTTAGTAACGGAAACCGGACCTTTGTCATCGACAGGTAGCACGGTGATGCTTTCCAGACGCGCCAGCGTTTGCAGGAAGCCACGGTTTTCATTTACGCGACGTTCTGCATCCGCGCTGCAACCACGCAGCAGCAGCTCCAGCGGTTTGCCCGGGGCGATGTTCATTTCTGCACGGATGTTACGTACCGCAACGATCGCCTGCTTCAGCCACTCGGTGTCAGCCAGTGCGGCTTCATCAACCTGAGACGCATCGTACTGCGGGAACGGTTGCAGCATGATGGTGTCGGCAGTGATGCCGCAAAGTACTTTCACACGCTGCCAGATGGTTTCGGTGATGAACGGAATGATCGGATGCGCGAGGCGCAGCAGACCTTCCAGCACGGTCACCAGCGTATGGCGAGTACCGCGCAGTTCGGCTTCGGTGCCACCGTTCATTACCGGCTTAGTCAGCTCCAGATACCAGTCACAGAACTGGTTCCAGGTGAATTCATAGAGAATGCCTGCGGCGATATCGAAGCGGAAGCTGTCCAGCGCTTCGCGGTACGCTTTGATGGTCTGGTTGAACTCAGCCAGAATCCAGCGATCCGCCAGCGACAGTGTCATTTCACCGCCGTTAAAGCCGCAATCCTGACCTTCTGTGTTCATCAGCACAAAGCGGCTGGCGTTCCACAGCTTGTTACAGAAGTTACGGTAGCCTTCCAGACGCTTCATATCCCAGTTGATGTCACGACCGGTAGAAGCCAGCGCCGCCAGGGTGAAGCGCAGCGCGTCAGTACCGTGCGGCTCAATGCCGTTTGGGAACTGCTTCTCGGTGCGCTTACGGATTTTGTCCGCCAGCTGCGGCTGCATCATATTGCCGGTACGTTTTTCCAGCAGTTCCGGCAGCGAAATACCGTCAACCATATCCAGCGGGTCGATAACGTTACCCTTGGATTTAGACATCTTCTGGCCTTCGTCATCACGAATCAGGCCGGTCATGTAAACGGTGTGGAACGGCACCTGCGGTTTGCCATTTTCATCTTTGATGAAGTGCATGGTCATCATGATCATGCGGGCAATCCAGAAGAAGATGATGTCGAAACCAGATACCATCACGCTGGTTGGGTGGAACTGACGTAGGGCGTCGGTGTTTTCCGGCCAGCCAAGGGTAGAGAAGGTCCACAGCGCGGAGGAGAACCAGGTATCGAGAACGTCTTCGTCCTGACGTAGAGCAACGTCGGCACCGAGGTTATTTTCTTTACGCACTTCATCTTCGTTGCGGCCAACATAAACGTTACCCGCTTCGTCGTACCATGCCGGGATACGGTGACCCCACCACAGCTGACGAGAGATACACCAGTCCTGAATATCGCGCATCCAGGAGAAGTACATGTTTTCGTACTGCTTCGGTACGAACTGAATATCGCCGTTCTCAACCGCTTCAACCGCCGGTTTCGCCAGTACATCGGCACGCACGTACCACTGGTCGGTCAGCATCGGTTCGATAACCACGCCGCCACGGTCGCCGTAAGGAACGGTCAGATCGTGCGGTTTAATTTCTTCCAGCAGGCCGAGCGCGTCAACCGCAGCAACGATCGCTTTACGCGCAGCAAAACGCTCCAGTTTCTGGAACTCTGCCGGGATCTCGCTGGAATAAACGTCAGATTCGTTACCTTTGGTATCGAACACCTGGGCGCTTTCACGGATATCACCGTCAAAGGTCAGGATGTTGATCATCGGCAGGGCGTGACGTTTACCGACTTCATAGTCGTTAAAGTCGTGTGCCGGAGTGATCTTCACGCAGCCGGTGCCTTTTTCCATGTCGGCGTGTTCGTCGCCAACGATCGGAATACGACGGTTAACCAGCGGCAGAACGACATATTTGCCAATCAGATCTTTATAACGCGGATCTTCCGGGTTAACGGCCACGCCGGTATCGCCCAGCAGGGTTTCCGGACGGGTAGTCGCAACCACCAGATAATCTTTACCGTCTGCGGTTTTCGCGCCGTCAGCCAGCGGATAGCGGATGTGCCACATCGAACCTTTCGATTCGCGGTTTTCTACTTCCAGGTCAGAAATAGCGGTACGCAGTTTCGGGTCCCAGTTTACCAGGCGCTTGCCACGGTAAATCAGGTCTTCTTTATACAGACGAACGAAAACTTCTTTCACCGCATTGGACAGGCCTTCGTCCATGGTGAAGCGTTCACGCTCCCAGTCGACGGAGTTGCCGAGACGGCGCATCTGACGGGTAATGGTGCCGCCGGATTCCGCTTTCCATTCCCAGATTTTGTCGATGAAAGCTTCGCGGCCGTAGTCGTGACGGGTTTTACCTTCTTCTGCGGCAATCTTGCGCTCAACGACCATCTGGGTAGCGATCCCGGCGTGGTCAGTACCGACCTGCCACAGGGTGTTTTTGCCCTGCATGCGCTGATAGCGGATCATGGTATCCATGATGGTTTGCTGGAAGGCGTGACCCATATGCAAACTGCCGGTGACGTTCGGCGGCGGGATCATGATGCAGAAACTTTCCTGGCTTTCATCGCCATTAGGCTTAAAGTAGCCCTGCTTTTCCCAGTGCTCGTAAAGCGGCTGTTCGATATCTTGTGGGTTGTATGTCTTTTCCATTATTTCCAGGTTGCCGTATTCAGGTTGAAACCAGCCACGCGGTAGGCTTTATAGCGTTCGCGCGCCAGTTGTTTCAGAGAATCTTCATAAGGGACGAAGTCTACCACTTCTGTGAAAGCGGTGGCAAAATCTGCAAAGCTTGTTCGCAGACTAATCAATATATCGCGCGGGCTGCTGCTACGTTTTTGCGGCCAGGCGATCTCCACCGGCGCACCTCCGCGCGGTCCTTCTCCCGCTAAATTATGCGGAACAAAGCTTTCTGCCGGACGCGCCCACAGGGCTTCATCCAGCCGGTAAGCCTGCTTTTCATCTTCACAGGCGATAAGCACGCGCTTACCACTGCGCCAACGTTCTGCGGCAATTTCACACACCAGCTGTTCAACGGCGCTTAAGCCATCGACGGTGGTGTCATTGTCCAGAAGGTAGAACGTTGCGTTTTTCATATATGGGGCTTCTTGTGGTGGATTTAAATATGCATCTGGTAATACACAGCATTGCCTGATGCGACGCTGCCGCGTCTTATCAGGCCTACGAGTTCAGTGCTGTGTGTCGGTCGGATAAGGCGTTCACGCCGCATCCGACAATAACAACATTGCCTGATGCGACGCTGCCGCGTCTTATCAGGCCTACGAGTTCGGTGCTGTGTGTAGGTCGGATAAGGCGTTCACGCCGCATCCGACAATAACAGCATTGCCTGATGCGACGCTGCCGCGTCTTATCAGGCCTACGAGTTCAGTGCTGTGTGTCGGTCGGATAAGGCGTTCACGCCGCATCCGACAATAACAACATTGCCTGATGCAATTACTCTTCGCCGTTAAACCCGGCTCGATTCAACAGGAACTGTGCCAGCAACGCCACCGGACGACCGGTTGCGCCTTTTGCTTTACCAGAACGCCAGGCGGTTCCTGCAATATCCAGGTGCGCCCAGTTGTACTTGCGGGTAAAGCGAGACAGGAAGCAACCTGCGGTAATTGCCCCACCAGGACGACCGCCAATATTCGCCATATCGGCAAAATTGGACTCCAGCTGTTCCTGATACTCGTCACCCAGCGGTAAACGCCATGCGCGGTCACCGGATTGTTCAGATGCAGCAATCAGCTCATGGGCCAGCGGGTTATGGTTCGCCATCAGACCGGTAATGTGATGACCCAGCGCGATCACGCAGGCACCGGTCAGCGTCGCCACGTCAATCACCGCTTCCGGCTCAAAACGCTCAACGTAAGTTAACACATCGCACAGTACCAGGCGGCCTTCGGCGTCGGTATTCAGCACTTCTACGGTTTGACCGGACATGGTGGTTAACACATCGCCCGGACGATAGGCACGTCCGCCAGGCATGTTTTCGCAGCCTGCCAGCACGCCGATAACGTTAATCGGCAGTTGCAGTTCCGCGACCATCCGCATCACGCCATAAACCGCCGCCGCACCGCACATATCGTACTTCATCTCATCCATGCCTTCTGAAGGCTTGATGGAGATACCGCCGGAGTCGAAGGTTAAACCTTTACCCACCAGCACGATTGGGCGTGCATCTTCCGACGCGTTGCCTTTGTACTCAATCACTGACATCAGCGATTCGTTCTGCGAACCCTGACCGACTGCCAGATAGGAATGCATCCCCAGCTCTTTCATCTGCTGTTCGCCGATAACGCGGGTAATAACATTCTTGCTGTAGCTGTCAGCCAGCTGGCGCGCCTGAGAGGCGAGGTAAGCGGCGTTACAGATATTCGGCGGCATATTGCCGAGATCTTTCGCAGCTTTAATCCCGGCGGCAATCGCCAGACCGTGCTGGATCGCGCGCTCCCCGCTGGTCAGTTCACGGCGGGTCGGCACGTTGAACACCATTTTACGCAGCGGACGACGCGGTTCGCTCTTGTTCGTTTTCAGCTGATCAAAACTGTAGAGCGTCTCTTTTGCCGTCTCGACCGCCTGGCGTACTTTCCAGTAGTTATTACGACCTTTGACGTGCAGCTCGGTCAGGAAGCAGACCGCTTCCATCGAGCCAGTATCATTCAGCGTATTAATGGTTTTCTGAATGACTTGTTTGTACTGGCGCTCATCCAGCTCACGTTCTTTACCGCAACCAATAAGAAGGATGCGCTCAGAAAGCACGTTAGGCACATGGTGGAGCAACAGTGTCTGCCCCGGTTTTCCTTCCAGTTCGCCTCGGCGCAGCAGGGCGCTGATGTACCCATCGCTGATTTTATCGAGCTGTTCTGCAATCGGAGAAAGGCGACGTGGTTCGAAGACGCCCACGACGATGCAGGCACTCCGCTGTTTCTCCGGGCTACCGCTTTTTACACTAAACTCCATGCACTACGCTCCTGAATCTTAAAGACAACGGCGGTGGCTACAGATAGAATTGCAAGCTTTCGTAACTCATGTCCGCTGTTGCGATGACTTCGTGTTAATCTTAACGTTATTACGGCATTGGCACGTCAGAACAAAATCTGAGAGGTGAATCCGTTGAGTATAATTATCTTAGCGACGATTTCGACGACTCAAGAGAATAAATGACGTTTAAGCCATGAAACAAGCTAAAATCCTGCAAAAGACGAGTTTTTACGGGCGTATTTAAAGTGATAATCATAAGATATCTGGTGCGGGAGACGCTCAAAAGCCAGCTGGCGATACTCTTCATCTTGCTTTTGATCTTCTTCTGTCAAAAGTTAGTGAGGATCCTCGGCGCAGCGGTTGACGGCGATATTCCGGCGAATCTGGTGCTCTCCCTGTTGGGGCTGGGCGTGCCGGAAATGGCGCAGCTTATCCTGCCATTAAGCCTGTTCCTCGGGCTGCTGATGACGTTGGGTAAACTGTATACCGAAAGTGAAATTACGGTAATGCATGCCTGCGGCCTGAGCAAAGCGGTTCTGGTGAAAGCGGCGATGGTTCTCGCGGTGTTCACGGCGATTGTCGCGGCGGTTAACGTTATGTGGGCGGGGCCGTGGTCATCGCGCCATCAGGATGAAGTGCTGGCAGAAGCGAAAGCTAACCCAGGCATGGCGGCGCTGGCGCAAGGGCAATTCCAGCAAGCGACTAATGGCAGCTCGGTGCTGTTCATCGAAAGCGTTGACGGCAGCGATTTCAAAGATGTGTTCCTCGCGCAAATTCGACCAAAAGGTAACGCGCGTCCTTCTGTGGTGGTGGCCGATTCCGGACATTTAACGCAACTGCGCGACGGATCCCAGGTTGTCAGCCTCAACCAGGGAACGCGCTTCGAAGGCACTGCACTGTTACGTGATTTCCGCATTACGGACTTCCAGGATTATCAGGCGATCATTGGTCACCAGGCGGTGGCGCTCGACCCGAACGATACCGACCAGATGGACATGCGCACGTTGTGGAACACCGACACCGATCGCGCCCGTGCGGAGCTAAACTGGCGTATCACGCTGGTATTCACCGTCTTTATGATGGCGTTGATGGTCGTACCGCTGAGCGTGGTTAACCCGCGTCAGGGTCGTGTCCTGTCGATGCTGCCAGCCATGCTGCTGTATCTGCTTTTCTTCCTGATCCAGACCTCCCTGAAATCGAACGGCGGTAAAGGTAAGCTGGACCCGACGCTGTGGATGTGGACCGTTAACCTGATTTATCTGGCTTTAGCGATTGTTCTCAACCTTTGGGATACGGTGCCGGTTCGCCGCCTGCGCGCCAGTTTTTCGCGTAAAGGAGCGGTGTGATGCAACCTTTTGGTGTTCTTGACCGCTATATCGGTAAAACCATTTTCACCACCATCATGATGACGCTGTTCATGCTGGTGTCGCTTTCCGGCATTATCAAGTTTGTCGATCAGCTGAAAAAAGCCGGGCAGGGGAGTTACGACGCGGTAGGCGCGGGGATGTATACCCTGCTGAGCGTGCCGAAAGATGTGCAAATCTTCTTCCCGATGGCGGCCCTGCTGGGCGCGTTGCTCGGACTGGGGATGCTGGCGCAGCGCAGCGAACTGGTGGTGATGCAGGCTTCTGGTTTTACCCGCATGCAAGTAGCGCTGTCGGTAATGAAAACCGCCATTCCGCTGGTTTTACTGACGATGGCGATTGGCGAATGGGTCGCGCCGCAGGGCGAACAGATGGCGCGTAACTACCGCGCGCAGGCGATGTACGGTGGTTCGTTGCTCTCTACTCAACAAGGTTTATGGGCCAAAGATGGTGACAACTTTGTCTATATTGAGCGAGTAAAAGGTGACGAAGAGTTAGGTGGTATCAGTATTTATGCCTTTAACGAGAATCGTCGTCTGCAATCCGTTCGCTATGCCGCTTCCGCGAAGTTTGACCCTGAACATAAAGTCTGGCGTCTGTCGCAGGTTGATGAGTCTGACCTGACCAATCCAAAACAGATAACCGGTTCGCAGACGGTGAGCGGCACCTGGAAAACCAACCTCACGCCGGACAAACTGGGCGTGGTGGCGCTGGATCCGGATGCGCTCTCCATCAGTGGTTTGCACAACTACGTGAAGTATCTGAAGTCGAGCGGTCAGGACGCCGGGCGCTACCAGCTTAATATGTGGAGCAAAATCTTCCAGCCGCTATCCGTGGCGGTAATGATGCTGATGGCGCTGTCATTTATCTTCGGCCCGCTGCGCAGCGTGCCGATGGGCGTGCGCGTGGTCACCGGTATTAGCTTCGGTTTTGTGTTCTACGTACTGGATCAGATCTTCGGCCCGCTGACGCTGGTTTACGGCATTCCGCCGATTATCGGCGCACTGTTGCCAAGCGCCAGTTTCTTCTTAATTAGCCTGTGGCTGTTAATGAGAAAATCGTAACCTGATGAACGAAGAAAGGGAGCTAAAGCTCCCTTTCTTATTGTTAGTAAAGTGGCGTAGGCCTGATAAGCGTAGTGCATCAGGCAAAGGCAAGTTGGTGTGAGAGAACACAAACAGCGCCTGACTTACCTTTTTCTCCCCCCAAGCAAACTCCCCAGCACACCGCGTACAATCTGATTCGTCACCTGGCGGGCGGCGCTTTTCGCCATTGTTTGCACCACGCCATCTTTCTTTCCGCCGCGTGGTCCGGTAGTGCCAAACAAAATATCCTTCAACCCACCCAGAATACCGTCATCTTCACTTATCTCTTTCCCTTTGGCCGGAGGGGTATTTTGCTGCTCGGTACTTGCCTGTACGCCTTTTTGCAACATCTCATAGGCGGATTCCCGGTCCACGTCATCTTCATACTTGCCGTACACCGGGGAGTGATTAATCAAGCCATTACGCTCATCTTCTGTCACTGGCCCCATCCGTGAACAAGGCGCGATCACCATCGCACGCTCTACCACAGAAGGGCTTCCTTTCGCATCCAGAAAAGAGATCAACGCTTCGCCGGTTCCTAGTTCCTGAATCGCCTTTT
Source organism: Escherichia sp. E4742 (assembly GCF_005843885.1). Lineage (NCBI taxonomy): Bacteria > Pseudomonadati > Pseudomonadota > Gammaproteobacteria > Enterobacterales > Enterobacteriaceae > Escherichia > Escherichia sp. E4742. The sequence goes on from NZ_CP040443.1 coordinate 2,857,544, forward strand.
CCGTATCAAATGCAGGATTAGGTCGCATGGTTTGCGCTGCCGTCTTCACCGCTTTCTGGTCTTTCGGTGTAAAGGCGCGCAGAGCGTGCTGAACGCGATTACCCAACTGCCCAAGCACGTTGTCCGGAATATCAGAAGGGTTTTGCGAAACAAACCAGACGCCCACGCCTTTTGAACGGATAAGCCTTATTACCTGTTCAATCTTATCCAGCAGCACCTGCGGCGCATCGTTAAACAACAGATGCGCTTCGTCGAAGAAAAACACCAGTTTCGGTTTATCCAGATCGCCTGCTTCCGGCAATTGTTCATACAACTCTGAAAGCATCCACAACAGGCTGGCGGCGTACAGTTTAGGCATCTGGTAGAGTTTTTCGGCGCTAAGGATATTGATAACACCCTTACCGTTGGCATCGGTACGCATCCAGTCTTTGATATCCAGCATCGGCTCGCCAAAGAAATGCGTTGCCCCTTGCTGTTCCAGCGTCAGTAATCCGCGCTGGATGGCACCAACCGATGCGCTACTGATATTACCGTACTGATTCTGGAATGATTTGGCGTTATCACCGATGTATTGGGTAATCGCCCGCAAATCTTTAAAGTCGAGAAGCAACAATCCCTGATCGTCAGCAATACGGAAAATGATATTCAGGACGCCAGATTGCACATCGTTGAGATTCAACAAACGCGCCAGCAACAACGGCCCGAGATCCGATACCGTTGCCCGCACTGGATGACCTTTCTCACCAAAAATATCCCATACCACCACTGGATTCGCATGTGGTTGCCAGTCGTTGACGCCGATATTTTTCAACCGAGCGAGCAGTTTTTCCGAGGTCGTACCTTCTGCCGCAACCCCGGTCAAATCACCTTTTACATCGGCCATAAACACCGGAACGCCGATTTCTGACAGAGATTCCGCCAGTTTTTGCAGCGTGACAGTTTTACCTGTCCCCGTTGCGCCAGTGATCAGTCCGTGACGGTTAGCCATAGCGGGTAGTAAAAACAGTTCTGTGTCCGGCGTGCGGGCAATTAAACGTGGTTCGCTCATGAGATTTCCTCCAGTTCCCTGTCTGGAGTATAGGCACGGTTAAAAAGTTTTCACCACTAAATTCAGCCGATTGCGAGATATCTTAAAGGCCTGGCAGAAGCGACCCAACAAAGTCTCCGCAATTCATAATTGTAGGCATCGCACCTTGCCAGAAGTTGATCTGATTATCGCGAATACAGGCGCCGCAGTGACCACGGCTGCGCGGCGCTACCCTGGGCAATAACGCGGCGAATCACCTTATGTTCGGTAATTAGCGGATATTGCGACAATCCCTATTCGTTATTGATTATTGACATGCTTTTGTTGTTCTTTGGTCTTGCCCGGGAAGTATAGAGCATGGCTGAGCGGGGCCTGGAGTGTGACAAAGGTTACACATCGCTGTATGCAATGCTGAAAATTTCAGCACTTAGCGAGGTGCGAGCAAGCTGGCGCTTGCATGGTGGCGTGCGACAGGTATAATCCACAACGTTTTCCGCATACCTCTTCAGTGCCGAAGTGGCGAAATCGGTAGACGCAGTTGATTCAAAATCAACCGTAGAAATACGTGCCGGTTCGAGTCCGGCCTTCGGCACCAAAAGTATGTAAATAGACCTCAACTGAGGTCTTTTTTTATGTCTAAAATCCAGTATTTATCTACCTTTCCAGCTACATTAACTCTCTCAAGGTCAACCGACATCAACGTACATCTACCAACACATGTTGGTATAGATGATGGTATTTCCGGTTCGATAATGCTTGTACCAACAGGGAGGGGATAAATATGGCGTTAACAGATATCAAAGTCAGAACAGCCAAGCCAACGGATAAGCAATATAAGCTGACTGATGGCAGCGGTATGCACCTACTTGTCCATCCAAATGGTTCGAAGTACTGGCGTTTGCAGTACCGTTATGACGGCAAGCAAAAGATGCTGGCACTTGGGGTTTATCCAGAAATCACACTGGCGGATGCCAGAGCACGTCGTGACGAAGCGCGTAAGCTGCTAGCGAATGGCGTCGATCCGGGAGACAAAAAGAAAAATGATAAGGTTGAACAGAGTAAAGCACGAACCTTCAAAGAGATGGCGATCGAGTGGCATGGCACCAATAAAAAGTGGTCTGAAGATCACGCCCATCGTGTACTAAAAAGCCTGGAAGATAATCTCTTCGCAGCACTTGGTGAGCGTAATATCGCTGAGTTAAAAACTCGCGATTTATTAGCACCTATTAAAGCCGTAGAGATGTCTGGACGCCTTGAGGTTGCTGCGCGTCTTCAACAGCGCACTACCGTTATCATGCGTTATGCAGTACAAAGTGGGTTAATTGATTATAACCCGGCACAAGAGATGGCTGGGGCGGTAGCTTCCAGTAATCGACAACATCGTCCGGCGCTGGAATTAAAGCGCATCCCTGAGTTACTTGAGAAAATAGACAGCTATACCGGCAGACCCCTAACCCGCTGGGCAACAGAACTCACTTTGCTTATCTTTATTCGGTCCAGTGAGCTGCGTTTTGCTCGCTGGTCAGAAATCTATTTTGAAACTCAATGTGGACCATCCCGCCTGAGCGAGAGCCTATTCCTGATGTGAAACATTCTCAGCGAGGTTCAAAGATGCGCACACCGCATCTGGTGCCGCTTTCAAAACAGGCACTGGCGATCCTGAAGCAGATAAAACAGTTCTGTGGCGAACATGAGCTGATCTTCATTGGCGATCATGATCCGCGTAAGCCAATGAGTGAAAACACCGTAAACGGTGCGCTACGGGTCATGGGATATGATACTAAGGTTGAGGTTTGCGGCCATGGCTTCCGCACAATGGCCTGTAGTTCGTTAATTGAGTCAGGGCTATGGTCGAAGGATGCGGTGGAAAGGCAGATGAGCCATATGGAACGTAACTCAGTGAGGGCGGCGTATATCCATAAAGCGGAACATCTGGATGAACGAAAGCTGATGTTGCAGTGGTGGGCGGATTTTCTGGATGCCAATCGGGAGAGAGCGATTACGCCGTTTGACTATGCGAAGATCAATCGGGGTAATGGCGAGTGAGTTGAATGCCGTTATTCCTAGGCTGATGTTTAAATTAAAAAGACCAACCAGCCCGCTTAGGACTGGTTGGTCGTTGTATTTTTTTTCGTTGTTATCAGAATTCCATCTGCCAGGTACAGAGCCGACAGGCAAAAAGGATGTCTGCAATAATGCCTTGAATGTACATATAGTTGCGAGCATCATCGCAAATATGTGCTCATGGATTCTTCAATGCAATGACCTCTGACAAAACCCTAAAGCAAGCGATATCAAATATCACTATCTGGCGTAAAGGCGAACAACGTGCGCCACATAAGCCATTATTGCTGCTGTACGTTCTCTCACACTATCGGCAGGGTCATGGTCGCCTGTTTAACTATGGTTCTGAAATCTACGAGCCCCTGTTGGATCTCCTGGAACGTTATGGACCGCAGCGCCGTGACCAGCGCCCGGACATGCCCTTCTGGCGTCTGAAGGGCGATGGCTTCTGGGAACTACATAACGCGGAACTGTGCTCAACCAGTGGTAGCCGCCAGCCGCCCCGACGTGAACTCATTGAATATAATGTTGCTGGTGGATTTGATGCCGATAATTTTGCTTTGGTGGCAAAAAATCACAGGTTAATTGATACGCTGGCGCAGCAGCTCCTGGAGGCGCATTTCCCGGCCAGTATTCAGGAAGAGATAGCTGACGAGATGGGTTTTGATATTCGCACCTCTCTCCGTCAACGCGATCCGAAGTTTCGCCAGATGGTGCTACGTGCTTACAATTATCAGTGCGCTATCTGCGGCTTTAACATGCGCCACGACAATGCGCCGATTGCTCTGGAAGCTGCTCATATCAAATGGAAGCAGCACCATGGCCCTTGTGAAGTACCTAATGGCTTGGCATTGTGTGCAATCCACCATAAAGCGTTTGATCACGGTTCGATTGGCCTGGATGAAAATATGCGTGTGGTGGTTTCCGGTGCGGTAAATGGTGGTGGAGTGGTACAGCGACTGTTCTGGGATTTTGCGGGAAAAGCGATTGCGTTGCCACCGGTTAAAGAAAATTATCCGGGCGAACAGTTTGTGGAATGGCACAGGAAAGAGGTGTTCAGAGGCGAGCATTGATCTGGGGTAGGGCAGTTATTTTGCGTGTGGTATACAAACTATTCAGCCGTATTAGCTCAGATTTTACCTGATACATCTATTGCATAGAGCCAAACCTAATCTGACAGGCAGTTCTGTGTCAGAAGCGGCCATTACTAGTCTATGCTGCAATAATTCTTTGGGGGCAGGTCAGGTACACCCTCATACATGCACAAATTTTTGAGCCGCTAAGTCTTATTTTGCTGATGACCTTATGGATAGAGGATGTAATGACACCGTTAACCTGAGATGAACTCTAGTATTGGACAAGACGAAGTTGCGAGCGGTGATTATTCTGTATATCTTGGATATTTCTCATTGAGATCTTAGGACTGTAGTGGTCAACAAAAACTGGCCACCGCGTTAGCGTTTTTCCAGTATCGATTTTCCGATTCGTTTGGGGGTAACCCACCGTTATATTCGTGCGGTCTTAGTGCGCTGTAATATCCAACGATATAGTCCGTTATGGCGTGAGCTGACTCGCTGAAGCTTACGTAACCCACCACCGGCATCCACTCGTTCTTCAGACTCCTGAAGAAGCGTTCCATTGGGCTGTTATCTCCGCAGTTTCCGCGCCGGCTCATACTCTGCCTGATCCGGTATCGCCACAGTAACTGCCGGAACTGTCTGCTCGTATAATGACTGCCCTGGACGCCCTTCTAAGAGTCAAGACGTTATCGGGATGCTGTTAACATACCTGTTTTGATTTCGTAGTAATGTATAAACTTCGCGTGAGATATAGCGCTTCAGACAGCGTATTGCTTCCATTTTTGTATGTCCTTCGGCTACTCGCCTGGCGACATATTCCTTAGTTTTATCGTCAGTTCGTAAACGTCCGATAGCGATGATGTGAAGTGCACTATTTGCAGCACAATCCCCACCCCGGTTAAGTCGGTAACGGCTCGTTTTTCCTGAAGATACGGGAACCGGGCTGACACCACACAGCGCCGCAAAACCTGATTCGGTTCTTAACCGTTGGGGATTGTCTCCGGCAGTGATCAGTAACTGCGAAGCGCTTTCGTATCCAACGGCATGACGTTTAATCAGTTCAGGTGCCAGTTCATCGACGATTGCCGCAATCATGACATCCAGATCGGCGATTTCATCATGTAACTCGAGATAGCGTCGGGAAAGGGATTTCAATGCAATGCGATAAACGTTGGTAACATTACGGTATTCACTGGCATCAGGCCTCCAGGATCCCAGAGTCCTGATGAGCTGCATACGTGTCATATTTCTGAGTTGTTCGCGCAATTCATCCGGTGCAGAAATAATATTGGAATGGATAATCTGGAGAGCGACTCTGCGGGCTGATATTGTTGTTTTGCGGCAAGTTTTTAGCACCCGCAGGAATTCAATCATACCATCGCGCGTTTTGGGAGTAACTGTTCTTATTCCGGAGAATGCTGCATGTGCAGCACACTCAGCATCAATCGTGTCACTTTTTCCCCGCTTGCGTCGCTCCATTCGATCTGGTGCTGTCACTTCAAGAACTTCCACCCCTGCATTCTGAAAATAACGAAGCAGCCCTGAACCATAGGTACCTGTACACTCAACCCCAGTTCGCTTTAACGTCCCAAATGAGACCATCCATACCAGCATCTGCCGGTAACCTTGCCGTGTTGTGGAGAAATACCGGGTCCCTGGGACTTTATTGTTCTCATCTACGACAGCGGCAACGTGCAGATCTTTATGTGTATCCACGCCACCCACAACAGCGGCTTCGGTATCTTTATCAGCCATGACAGAGCTCCTGTGAGGAAACAGAGTTGAATCTCCAGACAGATAACCCGGACAGGACAGTAACGAGACAAGCCGTCAGGCCCTTCTTGAGTCACGCGCATCGGTGAGGAGATGCCTCGCATGAAGGCGCTTCCGGCAACCGATAGGTCCAGGGCAGGACACAAAGGGTCGATCGCTGTGTGAGTCAGGATGCGGGAAGGTCTTCACTGCATCAGTAATCACACCAATCTGGTTAAACAGCAAACAGAGTGATGATAAAAACTGATACCGGCATTATTGCTATCGCTGTGAAACATCACCCCGCCGGGCTTACCACGGGTTTCCCATGCCATTTCCAGCGCTTTCATGGTGTGCCTGCTGTCCGGCGAGAACGACATGGCCCAGCCCACTGGTTTTCTTGCGAACAGGTCGAGAACAACGGCGAGGTACGCCCAGCGCTTACCCAGATATAGGTCACATCACCGCACCACACCTGATTTGGCTCGGTCACGGCGAACTGCCGTTCAAGGTAGTTAGGGATAGCAACATGTTCATGACCACCACGTTTATACCGGTGAGCCGGCTGCTGACAGCTGACCAGCCCCAGCTCTTTCATGAGCCTGCCAGCAAGCCAGCGTCCCATCTGGTAGCCTCTCTGGGTTGCCATTGTGGCGATGCTTCTTGCTCCTGCCGAACCGTGGCTGATGCTATGTAGCTCAAGTACCTGACTGCGTAATACAGCCCATCTGCCGCCTGGTTTTCCAGAACGGTTTTTCCAGTATTTGTAGCTACTGCGATGACCCCCGAACACGTGGCAGAGAGTGACCACAGGATAACGCGCCCTGAGTTTCCCGATTATCGAGAACTGTTAAGAGAGTCCGACATCAAGAGCACGGTAGCCTTTTTTAATATTTCGCTTTCCATTTCAATTCGTTGTATCTTTTTCTTTAGCTCACGTATTTCGATTTGTTCCGGAGTTATCGGGGAGGCTTTTGGTGTTTTTCCCTGGCGCTATCACGCAGTTGTTTGCCCCATCTTGTCATTGTGGAAAGGCCGACATCCATAGCTTTGGCGGCATCTGCCACCGTGTAGTTCTGGTCAACAACCAGTTGAGCGGATTCGCGTTTAAACTCTGCGCTGAAATTTCTTTTTTTCATTGGTGCACCTGTGTTGTTCTGAGGTGAGCATATCACCTCTGTTCAGGTGGCCAAATTCAGTATGCCACTTCAGAACGATTACATCGACGCTAATCCGGCTAGCGCTTTGGCAGAGAATTATTGGCAACTAAAGCGCAACGTTTGTCGACGCACCTCTCAGCTAATCAATCTTGAATAATAATCAATAGTTTTTTATAACTAGGGCAGACCATCAACTCAGAGGTGCATTATGAAGACGTTCGATACCCAACTGGCAATGAGTATTGTGTCACACTCGGCGGGAGGGTTTAGCTATGACACTCTTGCTAGGGCATTGATTTCAATATATAAAATGGAAGAATCACACGATCTTCTTGAATCATGTCGAACGTTTTGCCTCGATCTGGAGAAGAAAGGGATGTTGAAGCGATACCATCAATGTGCCAATCCTCAAGATGAGTACTATGAGTACATACCTAACTGATTTTCTAGCATTGAATGGATTCTTGCAACAATGCTCTTTCTGAGGTAGCTTTGCTACACGGTTTGGGGAGAGCGATTGTGAGTCATATCAACTTAATAACCACCTGTACGAATGGTAAGAATAGCCAGGGCAAGGAAATACTGAGCTTAAGCCAGTTTTCTTCAGATAGGACACCGGCAAAAGTGTTGGTGAGATCCTGGAGCAATGCTCTGAATGAAGTAATATCCACCTCGGAAACAGTATGCGCCATAGATCTTTATAAAGGCGGTCATTGGTCAATGGCAAAATCAATATTAGAAAGATATGCCGTTGACTTATGGGTGCTTTCTGCTGGTCTTGGCCTTTTGCATTATAAAGATAAAGTTGCACCTTACAATGCTACTTTCGCGACAGGGTATGAAGAATCTATCCCTTTGTATTCAAAAGAATATGTTGGTAAATCATTCCATAAAACATGGTGGAAGGAATTAACTGAACGCTCTTTGTTCAAATCTCAACACCCAACATCGATTGCGGAATTAATGAAAAATAACAATCAGGGTTATTTTATTATTTGTGGTTCTCCTGATTATATTAATGCCATTGAATTAGATGCTATTCATGGGCTTGAGTATCTTAGGGAACCTAAAAAACAATTATTGATCATAACGTCAAAAGAAATTAGTGGTAATCTGAGTAATTATTTATTTAAGACCAACAAAAAAATGGCAGAATGGCTGAAGTGCAATATGCTCATGCTGAATATAAGTATGGCAAAGTATATTATTCATGAGTTTACCACAAAAAAAATAGATAATTTAAATGCGTTATCTCAGTACTTGTCCAGTGAACTACAAAAATTACCTGAACGAGAAAATAAAAAAGGCATTCGACGCAATTCTGAAGAGGTTAGCCACTTTATTGTACAAATTCTGCAACGGAATCCGGGTATTAGCGCAACACAGGCTCTGCGTACGTTTCGGGATAGTGGCAATTCGTTTGAGGAAAAACGCTTCCGTGCCTTTTTCAAAGCCTTATCAGGAAGTAAACCTTAATGCTCCAGGGCTAATTTTCGTGATAGAATCTTCCGTTTTTTGAGTCTGAGTTGTGGCGTCACAGGAGAGTACGTTGTCGAAGCTAAAGTATTTTTTCCCGGATAGTCAGGATTTTATCGATCCCAGTTTCGACTTCTTCCGCGAAACGCGAAACGAACACCGCGTTCGCCAGCGTGATGATCATTATCCACATGAGGTATACCCTCGCCCTTATGACGGTATGCTGGTGTCTAAAGCGGTGGTTGACGGCCTGGGAAGTGGAGAAAGTAAATATACCCGAGCGCAACGCTTACGTTACTTTCGTAATGGTATGAAGCACTTTTTCCGCCTGCCAGACAATATGGAAACGATGGGTGACTGTGGTGCTTTTACTTATGTAAATCAGTATGTTCCTCCATATCGGGTCGATGAAGTTATCGAGTTTTATGAAACTTCCCGCTTTAATTATGGCGTTTCCCTCGACCATATTGTGTTTGGTTATGAGAGGCCTGGCGAGGCCTTCAGTGGTGACCTATTGGCTGAGTGCCGTCGCCGCCAGGATATCACTCTGACACTGGCGCAGGAGTTTTTAGTTAAGTCTAAAAACAGTTGCTTCAAGCCTTTTGGCGTTGCGCATGGTTGGAGCAAAACTTCGTACCGTCAGTCGGTAGAAGCTCTGTTGGCGATGGGCTATAAAAATATCACCATGGGGGGGATGGTACCTTTGAAAACGGCGCAAATCCTTGAAACTCTGGAAGAGATAAAGCCGCTGCTGAAAAGCGATACTCAGGTACATCTGCTAGGGATTGCACGACCAGAAAGTTTCGTCGATTTTATACGTTTCGGAGTCACCAGTATCGACTCTACTACGCCGCTTCAGCAGGCTTTTAAAGATCGTAAAAATAACTACCACACGCCAGAGGGCCGTGCCTACACTGCTGTGCGTGTGCCACAGTTCGATGCTAACCCCAGCCTGAGCCGTAAAATTAAATCGGGTGTAGTCGATCAGGATCTCGCGCGTCAACTCGAGAAGGCTGCTATGCATGCGTTGTTTGAGTACGATAAGGACGCATTGTCGCTTGAGCAAACTCTTGAGCCAGTACTGGCCTATGAGCGCCTGCATTCGGGCGAGAAAGAAGCGGAGAAAATCCGGGCCGATTACGAACGTACTTTACGCGCTCGGCCCTGGCGGAAATGCCAGTGCAATATCTGCAAAGCCATTGGGATTAATGTGATTATTTTCCGTGGGGCTGAGCGTAATCGTCGTCGCGGATTCCACAATATTCAAGTGCTGTATAGTCGTTTACAACACACATTATCATTACGCTCAGAGGATTAATCATGAGTGAGTTTCGTGTCCCCGCCTTACGCATTCGGCAAGGTGAGAAGAGACAACTTTACTGCCTGGCGATTGAAGGCAAAAAAATCAACAAAATTGCGGCGATTTCTCGTATTCGTCGTGGAGATGAAAATCTGGTCGGCTATCAGCGTCCGGAAGTTCGTAGCCATATTAAGGAAATACAGCGTTATATTGAAAGCGAAAATCCGATGATCCCGAACCCGGTTATTATCGCTTTCGATAAGCGTGTTCGTTTCGAACCCCTGACAGATAATGCTGATATGGGGCATCTGGTTATACCCTATTCTGAAGATGCCAGTTTTGAAAAACCGGGCTTTATCGTTGATGGGCAGCAACGTACCGCAGCACTGCGCGAAGCGGATATCAACTCCTTTATGATGCCTGTATCGGCGTTTATCGCCAATGATGCCGAAGAGCAACGAGAACAGTTTATGCTGGTGAACTCCACCAAGCCTTTGCCGAAGACGCTACTGTATGAACTGGCGCCGCATACGCATGGTCGCCTGCCATCCGATCTTCAGATGCGTAAGTTTCCGTCTCTGCTGACCCAGCGCCTGAACTTTGGTGATGGTCCGCTGACTGGGCGCATTAAAACCGCGACCAATCCAGATGGTGTGATTGCCGACAATTCAATGATCAAAATGATCGATTCCAGTCTGCGTGAGGGGGCTTTATACCGTTTCCGCAATCCTTCAACCGGGTTGGGGGATGAAGCAAAGATGCTGAAATTGCTAAATAACTTCTGGTCAGCGGTGGAGACAGTGTTCACCGATGATTGGGATAAAAAACCACGATATTCACGTTTACTGCACGGAATCGGTATTTTGTCCCTGGGTAGCCTGATGGATGAAATCGATCACGTACATCAGGAATATAAAGGTGAGCCTGGCTGGACTGATGTCCCTTCATACACGCGTTTTGTAGAAGAGTTGAACCGTATTAAGCCGCTCTGTGCATGGAGTAGTGGTTCGTGGAATTTTGGCCCCGACCGCGAGGGGCAGCCTATAGTTCGCAAGTGGAATGAATTACAGAATCTGTCGAAGGATATATCGTTGGTTACTGATTATCTTGTGACAAGTTATATCAAGGCAGTTAACGCTGATATTTAAAAAAAGGGGCGTTTGCCCCTTTTTCATGCCTCTATGTTCGATGGTTGCTGAACATGTGAAACAAAAGCATTGATTATTGAGCTTGCCCCCTTACCTTCAGGGTAAATAAGATCTCTACGATGTGGCGTGACGGCGTAAAGTGCCTGGTGCGTTGCGCTGGCGGTGGTAAAAATAAAATAATCAACTTGCTTTGCCAAATTAACCAATTTATCTGTAGCTGTATGGTCATGATTGACATCGACTCTGATGCCCTGGAAAAGGTCTTCAATCATCCGGCGAGCACGCCTTGCAGTCCCTTGCGTTAGTGTATAAATCGCCACTCGCTTGCCAGCTAAATTCGGTAACGACTCAAGCTCACAATCATCACTTTGTGGTTGATCTTGTGGAAACGCCGCATCGGCGCCTGGCCCCAGAACATCAATTGCCAGATTACGCATGATAGTGCGTGTTGGGGGGGGAAGACGCAGCCAAATACCTGCTGCGCAGGCTTGAATATCCAGCCATAGCGCTGTGCGTGCATCTTTGTCCGGCGCAGGCGCATCCAGAAATAACTCCATCATCTCGCCAAGTGTAGTCAGATTCTTGAATGATCCGGCACGCTCGACAATCAACTGTAGAGTAACAATAAATTCCTGATACTCTGCCAGCGTGACTGATCCCTGCAAGAAGTGTTCTGCTGCAAGCGCTGCTAGTTTGACATCAGCGTGGCTTACACTTTGTTCCATCGCCAGCACATCCATCCACTTCAGCCAGGTGGAACTTAGCAATAGCAGTTCATTTTTCTCAAGCCATTCTATAAACGCTGGCATAGCATTACGCAGTGCAGGGAAAACTCCTGGTAGAAGTGATTGCGATAATATCTGTACAAAAGTGGACTCATGAAAGCTTACTGCAGGCCATTGCTCGCTTTCCAGTGCAACCATTTGCAGTAAACTATTAATGTCTGCATCCGGGCTACATAACTTTGCAAACCAATGGTCCCAGCCTGAAATTTGCGGCCCGGAGAGTGCATTAATACTTTCAATTAGCGCATTTAACAAAGGAATGGAATGCGCCTGCTCCAACAGTTGAGAGTCCACCGATTGCAACAAAGTTGCATATGAGCTGATCTCGTCGGATTTAGCGACCAGCGATGATTGCAGTAGTGTGGCCAGCGTCTGTAATGATACTGGTGGCACGTAAGACGGCGAATCCATATTGGCTAATGACTGCATGCCTTTGAGTCCAGCCCACACTTGTATTCCCTGAAGCCAGCCTGACTTGAGTTGATTCGGCAAAGCAGTCAGCAGTGACTCTTCTCCTGCCAGTGCTACACCAACAGCCCAACTTTGCCAATATCCAAGGTTTTCTTCAGATGAGTCCAGTAATGGAACCTGCATGAAAAGCGGATATAGCGCCAGAAATGCGGGGCGTAAAGATTGTGGTGTGTATTGGATGTAGCTATGTGTGTCATCTCCTAAATAGCGGTGTTGGTAGGCTGCAAGTAACATTCGGACCAGCGAAGATGGAATTCGTCCTCTGATCAGATCTGGCAAATCAGGATGATTTAGCAACTGGTCCCAATTTTGCCATTTCCCGGCCCTCTGCAGTTCAAGCAGCAGCAAATTACGTCGTGAAAGTTGCCCATTTTCGCGTAATTCCTGAAGATAGTCGTTGCTGGCAGCATAATCTTTTTTATTAGTAGCCAGCATAAAATCGCTGAGGATTCGACCAAATGGACGTTTTTGGGGACGTGTAAGTAAAGGACGCTGGCGAAAGAGCATTATCACATCTTTAAGCGCAGCGAAGACCCGCATTTTTGCCAGTTTATCCGCTTGTTTTTCTTGCAATAATTCAATGCGGATGAATCCTGTCGGGCAGTGGCGAAGTAGCGCTTCTTCAGACTGACAAGTTGGGCCTTGAGTAGCGCTGCGATATATAGTGCGATCGGGATTAACATCAGCCGATCCCAGTCGGGCGGTGAGAGTAATGCTCAGTTCCAGCATTGTTCGCTCATCTTGTGCAGTTGCGTAAAAGGCCCAATTTTTCCTATTGCACCACGGCAAAATAATCGGCCATCCGCCATCCAGAGCACTATCCACAAGAGGAAGCAGTACACTTTTGAGTTCTGCAGAATATGCACCTGGTGTATCGGTCAACAAATTATCGAGTTTAAGTAAATTGCCAGGACCAAAAAAATCGCTGAGCCATGATGGAGAATTAGTCATTGTTATCTCCAAATGTATATTGCCCACCAAACTCAATAAGGGCGTCAGAAATTACGGTTTTATTGGTTGAAAAAAGCAAATGCTCATCGTTGAGATTTGCACCACTCCAGGTGTAATTCATTGAACCTTTAAGGAAAAAATGTTTTGTTAACATGCCTTTAGCATGAAGATTTTCATGAAAGATATATTGCATATCATGATCCGGTGTAAGCCTTGCCAGCAATCGTTCTATAAACACTTTGTTGGGGGTATCCGGACGAGTAACGATGCGCAGAGGGCAACCATTGTTTACAGTTGTTGCCAGCAACTCCTGGAAGCTTATCATTCTGGCGCCCCATGCCGGATCAAGAAAACTCCATTGCCCACCACTGTTGTCGATGACATCAAAATCGCTCATCCATGGTGAGATAAGCCAGATCAGTTCAGGGAAGATAATCAACCCGCTAAATTGCGCACTTAACACTTCACGCAATTGCCGTTGTCCGAGAGGCCCATGGAGAAATATTTGTCGTTGTTCTTCCATTCTTAGTGTTCCTTACAGTAGGGCTTCTGCTAGCTCAATTCGCAACACAATATCGCCATTCTGATAATCGACCGCTCCTTGTCGTGGATAAAGCTGTAAACCGTAATAATCCACTGGGTTCACCTGTAGTTGGGAGAGGCACGGTACAATCAGATGACGGGCCTGACGAGGGATCAACAAATCAGCAAATCCCTCACTAACAAGAGCTTTGTGAAGTTGCTGAAGCCAATCATTGCTTGTCACGTGAACCTGCTTCGCTTGTTGCAGGAAGAGTGTGCTCAGTAGCAATCGTTCAGTCATTTTCTGCCCATTATCAAAGGGATTGTAATAACTTAATACTGATTGACGAATAGAATTTCCCCTTTGCCAGAGCATTCCCTGGATTTGGCAGAAACGATCAAAGATTTTGGTGACATTTTCATCCGGAAGTTCCTGTGTTGCCATGGTGTGCGCAAAGATATTAAGGCTAATTTCATAGCCTGCTTTTGCTTCCATTTCACGCCATTTACGTAAATAGTCGAGCAGACGTTCATCGTGAGACGCCTTGCCTCCCGGTCGCAGAATTCGCGTATGTAGCACGGACATAAAACTGTGGGACAGAGCAAATCCCTGCTTTTTAAGCTCTGCACGTAACTGACCATTTGCCTCCCGGCGTGCAAGATGGCTGTTAGCTTCGCGTAAGTTGCTCAGTGCCTGTTTCATGGTTTCATTGGCTGGTAGTTGGGAGAGCAACTCAAAGAGATCGTCATCGATCTGCTCATAGTCACTGGGCGCAAAACTGCGAATGAACAAATTCAGTACCGCTATTGGATCGTTATTGAATGCTTCTTCAAAGCGTGTGATTATTCCGCAGCCGCCGGGTTCAGATTCTGTCAACCAAATTTCAAGCAATTCTCCTTTTATTACGGTATCAACAAGCAAACCTCGATCATCTACATCCGGAAGAAGGAGGTGGCTGGTTTGTTTCACCGCGCCGGAGAAAGAATTGATCAATACCGTCTGTAACCAATGGCAAAAATGAGTATTTTCGCTTAAATTATCAGTAAAAACAGTACTATGAGTGTCGAGTATTTTTATCAGTTCAGATTCATTGAACAGACTTCTTAATCGTTGTTGTAACTCCTGACGCTCGGCGGTATTGTCTCCTTCATTGTTGTTTTCAAAGATATTTTCAGCTTGAAAGAGCGAATCGGCAATGGTCGTCAATGTTTCCCGACCTTTAGGGCTGCGTAAGGACTGAAGTGCTTCAGACACCGTCTGGCAATTGGCAATCTCTTTGGTCAGTACCGCCATATAACATTCAAATATCCAGTCAGCGGTAAAACCGTCGTACTCGAAACGTGCCTCGTTACGGATGCAATGGTGGAAGTAGAGCGTCCTGAGTGAGGCAGAAAGTCGGGCATCACGCATAGCTTGCTTACTGAGCGTCTCAGGGAGTTTAAAGCACATCTTCATGCCATCGACCCACTGACGCGTACCCACACCTACAGGTTGGTCGCCTTCAACCCATCTGAAATTTACCCACGCAGGTTGTTTGCTTTTATTACGCAGCGAAGCGCATGCTCCGGTAGCATAACGTGTCAACTCAAGCGGGGTCATATGTTGGTGGGTGTAAAAGGTTACTGACTGCAAACTTGCCGCCCATGGCCCGGCAGGAATATCCAGGGCTTCCACTTGTGTGTCAGCAGAAAAATGACTATGCCATTGTAGTTGTGAATTGCTTTTTTCGGTTAAGTTTGATTTAAAATCAAGTGGTTGCGTAAAAATCTGAACAGGTCGAATAACTTTTAATGGTGGTGCATCCACCTGCTCGATAAGGCATTCCGGTTGCCAGGTATCGCCGAAGGCATCATTGACGTCGAAATCTACTTCAGACACTTGATTCATAAGCGGAACGAAATTTTGTGGTACTAACCAGTCAGCTTCCAAATCGGAGTAAATCGCATAGCGTTTTGAAATACGGCCGGGTGCAAACTCCTTCAGCCCCTGTATAAACGGCAAGTATTCGCTTTTTTCATAGCGACGCTGCAACTGGATCTTTAACTCAGGAAGATTTAGTTCGCTGAAAAGTGCAGCGGGGATAAATAAAGGCAGTGGTGAGCGACCATTGCTTCTGTCGGCACCGGGCTTGCCCATCAGTGACCATTTTGTGGTTAGTTGACGTTTAAGGGTTGGCAGTAACTCCATCATGATTGACCGTGGCGGTGACCACATGACTCGCTGGAGTTGTGCTTCCTTAATTTTGAGCGCATAGCGCAGATATTGTTCCAGTTCTTGCTGCCATACATTTTGCTCAAGCAAAGCAGAAACCAGGTTAAGCATCCGCTCCAGATAATTATGGTGATCTTTTTTCTTCGGTGGATTATTGAGTAATGACCAAATATTGCTGCCAGGGATCTTCATGCTCAGCCAGTCAAGCGTTGCCATTGCGGCCTGCATTTTCTGAATATGAATATTACCAAGCGGTAGGGATTGGCTCTTAATCTCCGGGTTAACCAACTCTTCATACCGTTGATATACTATGCGATCTCGGCCAAACTCTGACAACACGACCACCATCCAGGGGCGCATGGTTCTTGAACGTCCGGCACGCCCTTTACGCTGAAGATAAGAGGCGACGTTACGCGGTGCTTTGTGCTGAATGACGACGCCAACAGAAGGGTCATTAAAGCCAACCTCCAGCGATGCAGTAGCAACGACAATTTCGGCTTTAGGATCTACCCCTGTATCCTGGCTGGAAGTACGTGCGACACGGGCCCGGTCGTCAACTTCCAGTGAATGTCCAATATCGACGGCCATCCGCCAGTTTTGTCCGGCAAGTGTTAGTGCTTCGGCGTTCTTCAGATTTTCCTGTCGCTGTGCGGCCAGAGGGCTTTCATGAGGCAGTAATTGTCGACCTCGGGTGCGCCAACCCTCGGCATCACAGAGTTGATGATAGAGGCGGTTATTAATATCCAGATCGTCTGTGAATACGAAAGTCTTACGCCCCCAGGTGCCTTGTGATTTCGCTTTCCGGGTGTCCATGATGCGCCGGGCCAGCATGCTGGTCTGAATAGTGGCAGACAACAACGCAGTTTGTGATACTGGGTCACCGCGCAAAGCCAGCAAATACTCAGCCCCTTCGTCCACCATCTCCTGAAATGCTGGTTCAATGAGCATGACATGCTTTTTGCTGGCACCGACTAAATCAGCAAAAAAGCGCTCTGCGTCGCTTAGTGTGGCGGAGAGCCCAACAAAGTGTGGTCGGCAACGTGCCAGTTGCATCCATCGGCGAAGCAGATAGGCCGTCTGCGCACCAGAGTTGCCAGCGTATGTATGAACTTCATCAAGCAACACAACCGGAGGAGCAGTAACATTTATCCCAACGCCAAATAAATGATTTGCATCATTATTACCCAGATGTTGGTTAAGCATTTCTGTAGTTGTGAACAAGATATCCGGTGGATTGTTCATCAGGGAAAGACGTGTTAACACCACTTCATCGCTGTCAACACTGTGATCACAATGGGTACAACGCAGGATCTCCCGATGCTGACGAATATCTTCTGCTTTCCAGTGCATCTCGCCCCGACATTTAGGCGTATTGCAGCGTAGCAGATCGAAAGGAATATCTTTATCTTTTTCAACGTATTGAGCGCTATATGGTGTATCGCCAAAGAACGAACCGATGCGGATTTTACGCCCGGAGAGTTTTACCGTCTGATGGTCGACTTCGCGGCATTTTCCCCAGGTTTCCATAAACTGATCTTTGAGCAATTCTTTCCGTGGATAAAGCGCCAACGTACGTACTCGCGACGAGGGATCGCGCTGCAATTCGTTAATCAGCGATGTTAGAGCCGGGAGATAGAAGGCGAGGGTTTTACCACTCCCGGTACCGGCACAAACAATGGTGCCGGTTGCTTCTTTGCTGCGGGGATTGCGGCTGTGATAATCCCATGCCCGTAAAATACGTTCGGTTGCCCGGGACTGGAATCCGGCTACAGAAAAATCGCCAATTAATGTTCGTAACGCCTGCCGTTTGATGTCATTCATCCATGAGGCATCAGACCACTGGGCGAGAACTTCTTCAGCGGGTAATACACGCGCGGGGTAACTGCGTGGGCGGCGAATAAAGCGATAATCCGCCACCAGCGTTCGGGTATGGCTCAGTTGCTGACCACGAAACCATTGGCGCTGATGGCGAAACAGATGGACAGATTCCGCCATGCGTGTGCGATAAAGACGTAGCCCTTTGGTATTGGGGATGCGAAACAACATTGCAGTATCTTCGAGATTATCAATGAGCTCCCGGGCATTTTCATCAGGCAGATGCTGGCTAAAGAGAACAACGATATCCTCAAATGTGAATGCGCCTTCAGTATCCCCCCAAACCAGAAGCTCGGCTTCACGTTCTTCAAGCAGATCAAGCGCCTTGTGAAGACGCGATAAATCCATGGCGGTCATACCTTTATTTCCTTGTAATAACAAAATCTTCCAGCATTTTTTCGTCACGCAGCCATTGCAGCACTTCCGGGGTCAGCACACTTAATGTCGGCCTTCCGCTAAAAGGACCGTTGATGCGATCGAAGAATTTTTGCACTTCTTCAGGCCAGTCTGTTTTCATCATACCGCGAAGCTGATGAAGTACATCTGCCAGTTGGTTTATACGGCGAACGGTATCGGTATTGTCAGGAAGCCTTTGAATTAGTTCAGCGTATTTTTCACGGGTCTTTACATAGTTATCCGCGATATCGTTGAGTTTGCCGATTTTTCTTTGTGCGTCGAGCGTCTTATCCTCAACATGGACATGTTGGTACAACGTTTGCAACCAGTTCTGCCACGCTGCATCCAACTGTCTATTTAGTCGATGATAAAGAGCCAGAACTTGTTCCACACAGTGGGTTAAGGCGTCATTTTGAATAATATCGTAAGCCGCTAGTTCTTCTGGCTCTACTGCAGGTCCATCAGGGCTTTCTACGTCTTTTTCTGCAACTGTCTCGGCCGCCTGGGTCTGCATATTTCGCCAGCGATCCCATTGAGATAGCAGTTTATTGACGCTGTTGGCTGCGCTTTTCAGCTCTTCACATTGCTCATCGCTCCAGATAACTCTCAGATCCGAAGGGAGTTGCTGGAGTGCAGGATAGGTTTGTCGCAGAAGAGCAAAGTGACCTGCTACTGTATTTGTCCTTTGATAGACTTGTTCACATTTCTCGATGATATGCGTTGCTTTTCTTGCCTGGATGCTCAGATCCAGTTGCTGCTGCATTTCTGCGAGTTGTTGGCGCAATGTACTCATTCTTTGACTCCAGAGGCGCTGATATCAGCAGCCAAATTTTTCAGGCGCTCTTCAACTTTCTTGTAGGCATGCTCTAGTTTTGGTGCATCACCCTTATTGTTAATCTGTTGAAGGGTAAAACTTATTCTTGCCTGGACCATTTGCCACTGTTCCAGCAGACTACCGATACGGCTGACATAATCGCCATTAAGGTGGGTCAGTTCATGCCACAGAATGTGCGGGTCCTTTTGTTTCGCAATAGAATTGAGAGTCTGCAACGTCTCCAGGCTGGCCTCAGCAAAGATTTTTAAGTCTTCAATTTCTTCCAGAAGCCATTTCGACGGCTTAATCTGCTGAACTTCTACCGGATAATATTCCATACGTACGGCTTCAATAAATGATTGCCATTTATCAAGAAGGATAATGAAGTCTGACGGGGTTTTCACGCCCTCGAACAGTTGTGCATTATCAATTGTTTGCGACATTTCTTTGCGGACGGCTTCAGCGATGCGCTGAATTTCTGCACCTAATGGTTCCTTGAGGATCTCTTTCAACGCAGCGGTAACGACCTGAGCTTCCAGCGCACGTGTTGTGGTAAGGCCTGATTTCAATTCGGTTACGGCAACCAGAGAGAGCCACTCATCCCGTGATTTGTCCCAGTCCTGCAATGCTGATTTTCTGGCCTCATCAATCTTGGCATTGGCGTGGGGGTTCTGATGTGCTTCCAGACCATAAAAACAGAGATCGGAGGGGGCAGTGCCTGGCGTGCGGCCTCGATTTTTCTCTGGTGTTTTGCCGACTCCGTTTTGTGTCAGGCAAAGCGCATCAATCAACTCAGCCGGATTCTCTTTACCCGTTATTAACCCTAACAAGAGGGCTTTCTGATAATGGTTACGTAGCGCGCCTTTCAGTTTACGATCCCGAACTTGTTTAACTGCGATCTCAGTAACTTTCGGCACCCACCAGTTTACAAAGTTTTCATAGTGAGCGTAATCGTCCAGCGCTTGAGGGTAGTTAAGTCCTTCACCTGCATCGGCGTAATGTTTCATGCGCAGTAATGCCAGGGCGACGCTGTAGATTTCGCTTCGACGAGTAGTATTGTCGAGATCTTTACGGCTATAAAACGTCACTACAGCATTTGAAGGATCAGAAGAGGCAAGCGGTAAGCTAATGAGCGGAATATTACGCTCTACCAGGGTAGGCTTTTCCGCCATGCCAAAAAATTCGGGTTGTGCGTAAAGTTCATAGCAATTGTTCAATTCGGCACGCAGTTTACGGGCAACATCTTGTGGCAGCATAACTCTCTCGTTAACCCATGCTTTGAGATGTTTAACGAAGGGGAGAGTCGTCACGCTGGTTTCAACTGCCGTGGCGGGAATTGCCGGTTTCGGCTCTGGTACGATCAGAGTGGTCTTTTCGCTATTATATTTATTTATTATCTTCTCTTCGGCGGCAGGTTTACCACCCTGTAAATGGCTGGCTAATTCAGTAAGACCAAATGCTTTGGCCACCCCAGGTTGTAACTTTTGGCAAAGCTCATCATAAGAGTGGTAGCCAAAGCCCCAGAGCGCAGTTAATGACACAGAACTAGCAAGTCTTTGCGTGGTAATCTGGCGTATTTTCCCTTCTATTTCTGCATCGGCAGTAAGACCAGCAAGGTTGGCTGGTGGAAACAGACCACGTTCAGCCTCCAGTCGACAATCGCGCAGGATATCGAGTAGGATGCGGTTGATGACGATACGTGGATTGAAGATCATCGCACCGCTGCTGTCGCGGCAGTTTTTGTCTGCCAGGGCGAGAATGGCATTGCGGTTGTAAGGGAACAGCGGGATTTTTCCTTCTCCAGCATAGCCAAAATCATCCAGCCACTCCGGCGTTTCTTCGTCATGCCAGACCGGCGGCCAATGAGCCTCCCCTTGTGCTCGCAGTTTTTGCAAAGCCTCAGTGCCGTGGCGTGCAGCATTGATATAGCGACTGCACAGAGAAACGATTCGCTCTTCATTGTTTTCCCGCCCGGTGCTTTCGATGATCCATTCATAACCGGCTCGGGTCATAAGCGTCTCCTGGCGACGCTTATAGCCAGGGTAGTTGTCAGTTACTGCAATAACGGAATGTACAGGACATAGTGTTCTTACGCCGTCATGCATACCTTCTTCGATCAGGCTGTCGATCAACACATCTTCAATTGCCGAGATAGCAGCCATATCCTCAACCAGAATCACCAGACGGCGGTTCTGGTTGAGCAACTCGCGGCGAATCTCCTGAAAAAGTTCCTGGAAGGTGCCACCATTAAAGGTGAAGAGCCTTGCGAACATCGACTTGAGGGAAGCATGCATTGCTTCATTCAGAACACTCACTGCCTGAATGCGCGCCCTTTCATTATCATGCTCATCAATACGTGATTTAAGAATATACTCTCTGGCAGGAGATGAGAGATCATCAATGTTGTTCTGAAAAAAGAGGTCTTCAGGAACTAACTCATAATGATCATGATCCTCATCACCTTCTTGAAGACCATCACTCATCCGGTTGGCACGTTTATAAATACAATGCTCCGGTTTGAGGAGATCGATCTTGAAGTAGGGGTCGGTAATTAAATTACCTAACCCATTCTCAAACTCCTCCATAATGGCGTCGATACGTCTGGAAAGCTTCTCCGGAATGGTTTTTCCTTGAGACTCATACTGTTGGCCCGTTTCCAGCACTGTGTTATACATATGCTGTAATTGATGCGACATCATGGTCAACAATAAGTCAGCGAGATCTTTGGCTGAATAGGCCTGTGTAACATCATCAACGCGTTTGCGCGCGTCATGGAAAATCTCGCCATGGAGATTTTCCAGAATACGTAACAGGACTTGGCGTAAGCTGGCATTTTTAGGGATACGTACGATCTGCCACTGGTCCTGCTCGCCATTAGCCTGCAGATGGCTCTTCAAGCGGTAATCCAACCAGCGTACC
Organism: Escherichia sp. E4742; assembly: GCF_005843885.1. Classification (NCBI taxonomy): domain Bacteria; kingdom Pseudomonadati; phylum Pseudomonadota; class Gammaproteobacteria; order Enterobacterales; family Enterobacteriaceae; genus Escherichia; species Escherichia sp. E4742. Next base: position 2,879,495 of record NZ_CP040443.1, read on the forward strand.
AGATGCGATTTTCCCATTCCTGATCGCCCGATCAGTGGAATAGCACGTTCAGTACTCAGTAACTGGGTAAATAGGTCTTCATCGCGCAAAATTGTCTGGTTGTTATTAACGTCGCGGCGGGTAAGAACCATCGGTTCATGGACTGCCAACAGCACATCATCCTGCAACTCTTCGGCTTCGTTGCGGATGCATTGCACAATGTTATTGAGGGATGGCCAATAATTCATGATGCTCATTGTATGTCCTCTCTCAGGTTAACATGGCTGACACGGCTGATTTTGTTACCTGGTAGTTGTAGAGAGAGCGAGTCTTCATCATCACTGCCTCCTTCAAACATGATGCGTTGACTAATTTCCAGACGTTTTAGCGCCAGTGAGGTGCTAGTGCTGATATTATGGCCTTCTGGTGAGGACCAGCCTTGTTCTGCCATCATCTCCTGAACTTTTACCCTGAATGCACCGCCGTCCATCATTGGCATGACCTCTGCCATATTGGCCATAAAAGCAGAAATCGATAATCTTTTCTCATTACCGAATATCTGTGGCAAAAAGCACTGAATTGCCCTGGTGGGGTCGGTGTAATAGACTTGGTTAGGGCCAGGCTCAAGAAAACCGAGGAAACGGCCATATTCTCTGACTAACTTTTCAGTGTTGGAGTTGACGATTTCATCAGGCAGCCAGCGCTTTATTTTTGCCGTGATGATATTGGGGGCCAGAGGATCCTGGCCGCCAAAAGAATGCTGCTGCAGCGCCATCAAACAGGCCAGCACGCGCCAGAGTGGTTCACAATCATTACCATTTTCTATGCCTTTATCTCTACAGGCGTCGATAGCACACTGCAACAGGCGCTGATAAAGCGGGCGAGGTTCATTTTCCAGGGGCAGTATTTTGTCATCCTCCATCGGCCAAAGTCCCAGACGACACCAGAAGGCCAGGTTTTCTCTAATTTTCCCCCAGGCGTTATCGTTGGCTGGAAGATTGTTGGGGCGATAACGTTCAACAATCATCTCCTGTGCCAGGGGGATAGACGCGTTTTGCAAAATTCGATCGATAAGCGGAATCAGTACAAGGCTGCTTCCGGGGTTTGCGTTATTGATAATTGACATACTGTAGTTGCCTGATAAAGGTTTCCAAAGGCTGCGCGTTACCTGCGCTCTCCCACCATTTTCTATATGGATGTTCAGGGTCAGCCAAGTGCTGTGGGGCGATAATAATGCGCTCGTATTGCGTATGAGGCAGTGCAGGCAGAACCGTGGCGGTATTAGCGACAATGACAATTTCCGCACAATCTGACATAGGGGCATTAAGTTTTTGTGCGCTCCAGAAACGTGAAACAGCATCAAGTGTGCGCTCAAGTTGCGAGAAAACAATTTTGTCCGCACGGATGGTTGCATAGTCACCGGAGTTAATTAAGTGACGAAGCGTGATGCGCAACTCCATGAGTAATTCTCGTATATTAAGGTCTTCTCTATAATAAACTTTCTTCACAGCGCCAACATAGCGTGCTCTTTTCTTTGGCGTGGCTCGTATAATTTTTACGGCATTGCCCACTGTCGGCGAAAATGCACTTTTCCCCTGAGCCCTGCAACCCGGGCAACCACCACAGGTTAATTCTGGTGAATGATTCTGATAAACGTAGAACTGGCGGAGAATAGTACACAGAGGCGTTTGTGGGTTGAAAAGCCAGTTTTTCAATATCGTGAACGCAGCCCGACGTTTGTCTAATTCCTGCTGACGGGCCTTCTCAACAAAGGTATTCCAGTACTCTTCCGAACGGTGCGAGTCGTTGCAGTGGTGGATATGAACAGTGTTGTAATAGCGGGTAAACCATTCTGCTACAGCCGCATTGTTTTCTTGCTCATTTTCACGAAATTCTGCGGGAATCTCCGGGGCGGCATACACCAGTTCAATAAGTCCTGCTCGTTGCATCAGAAGCAAAGTTCTGCGGTTCCATGCTTCGTTGCGGTTGCCGAGGTGTTCAATGTGTTCCGCTTTGGTGTCGAGCGAAACCTGGTAATCAGCAATGTTACTGGGCTTGTGCAGGTCAAACATCGCTTTCCAGCGTAGGAAACCTTTTTCGACGCCAATAAGCTTTTCGACAGAAAGTTCTTCTGCTGTTTTTAATTGATCGTTATGCCAGACGAGGTGTGCCTGACAGGCTTTGCCGTCTCGCCCGGCACGGCCGCACTCCTGGTAATAACGGTCAATATTTTCCGGGATGGCGGCATGAATTACTGAACGGATGTCGCTTTTGTTCATCCCGACACCAAATGCCGACGTTGCGACCATAATGTCCAGTTGGTCGCTTGCCCACTGCGTAATGAGTTTTCTGCGTTCGAGGGGGGCGGTATCGCCATGGAAAAGCCCAATCCGGTGAAAATCCAGTTCCTGTAATCGCTGATGCCATTTTTCAGCATCTGAACGTTTCGTACAATAGAGAATAAGTGGGCGCGGAAGGGTCATCAGCAAGCTTTCTACACGTTGCTGATGTGCGTGTTCATCACGTTCGGCGTGAACAAAGTATTCGGGTTCAGGGCGTAGAAAATTGGCTGTTATTTCAATAAGTTCACTATCATCGCTGCGAAATAAATCCACAATGACATTGCGTGTGCTCTGGCTCCATGTCGCAGATAATAGTAATGTGCGGAAATGGCATCCGGGTTGTGCTTTTAGAGAACGAATCAAGGGGGCGATAAGCTGAAAATCTGGTCGGAACTCTGCTCCCCATTGGTCAATCAGGTGCGCTTCATCAATCACGACGGCCCCAATCAGGTGATTTTTTGCTAGTTCAAAAAGCACAGGGACCAGTGAAGATTTAGCAACCTCTGGTGAACAAAAAAGTACGCGTTGTGTACCCGATCGTAACCGCTCTATTAGTGTCTTACGCGTCGCAACATCCTGGCCGCCAACCCAGACATAGCTACCACCATGATCCTGTTCAGCTTTGCGTAACATATCTCGCATGAAATCCGCTTGTTCAATCGCCAGTGCAACGGTGGGTACAATCACTAGGGTGAGTGCGTTGTCTGGTGCGCTAATTGCCTGAACTTGCGTAATTAAACTTTTACCGCAACTGGTCGGGAGATTAATCATCAGCGTACTGTTTGGGTCTGAAGTGAGCATCGTACGTATTGCAGCCTGCTGCCCAAAACCTCGATATTGCGTGTGGGGAGTCTCAACCAATAAGTTCTTCAGCGCCGGGTCCATTTCTGGTTGCAGCAAATTCCGTCTGGTTCTACGCAAATAAGTTGCTTTTGTCGCCGAAATATTTGCATCTTCAGACAGGGAAAGAATGCTGGCAGTGACGGATTTCGTTAATCCCCAACCTGCTTGTGGTATTTCAGCCCTTTCTGGCGGAAAGGGAAGCCATGGGGCTTCAATACCGTTGGCTAAAGCAGCCCGGAGGGCATCAGCATAGCCAGCAAAAACATCACTGGTACCTGCGTCGGCATCGGTTACGATTTTAATCAATCGTTTTAAGAAAGGGTTGTCGATACCTTCAGTAAAGGTAACATCATTACTGAAGCAGGTGGTCAGCGCGTTCTGAAGTCGTGACCATTGCTCTTCCATCAGGCTACTCCTGCTAAAACATTGTCGCTGCAGATAATTATCGCTTTCATTGACATTAACTGAATATAAGTACTTTCATTTACGCTATTTTTCTGTATTTCATAGGTTTTTTGGTAAACGCTCTCAACTTTTTCTTTCCAGGCATCATAAGAAATCAACTCTTCAATTTCCCGCCATCTTGAAGCACGCAAATTGAGATCAACATAGCTTTTTGTTGCTGACGGATGCTTGCTGTATTCACCATTCAGCAATTCGAGTAGGGATTCATTAGTTACAGCAGAACCATCCTCTGCCACCCATTCCTGTACGATTCGTGGCGGAGTGGTTTCGTCACATTTGCGGATTTGCGCATACGGGCTGAGCGGATCGCAGCCGGTGATAAGCCAGTTCATTTGGAAGAAATAACGTTCTTCATTGAGATGCGCATTGATTTTTCGCAGCAGCGCCATGGAACTGCCTCGCGCATCCTGGTTGAGCAGATGCCAGATGGCATCAACAAAAGGCTGACCGTAGCGTAGGGGATATACCGTTTGTCCGTTAAGTGTTGGGATGCGTTCTGCGCTCATCAGGTGTGTGCAAGGGGGATTTCCGCCATCTTTATCAAAACTAAGCATACAGGTGGTCATGAAGGTTTTAAAATCTACCAACGTAGCTGGGCCCTTTGCGCCGATTTCAAAGCGAAATTTCATTCCTTCTTCAGCGCTACCGATAGCGTTAAAACGTAAGCCCTGGGTGATCCAGGGAGTTAGCGCTTTGCATTGCTCAATGGCATTTGTTTCTTCATTACTTAATTGCTGGGCAAACAGGGTTGCTTGCGCAACTTCTTCATCCATTGCCAGTAGTTTTTCCTGCATATTGATTTTATTCGTTTCGCGAATCAATATGCCATGTTCCCCAGGTAACTCGGCGGCCAGATATTCCAGTACCTGCGGACCTTCATCGAAGAGCCTGTTCCAGGCATCGTTAATATATTCATCCAGCACAAATTGCAGGCTGGCGATAGTGTTATTAAAAATACCGATGCCTTGCGCCAGCAGATCGGCCCAGCGATTACGCAAGCCATTAGTCGCATGATTTTTCAGAATCAGACTTTGTATTGGTTTGATCCCACGCAGATTGGCGCTATAGCGATTCAGTCGCCCAAGACGCTGTTCGATACGACTGCATGAGCGAGGTAAACCATAATGAACGGCCAGGCGTCGTCCACCATGAAGGTTAAGTCCATCTTCGCCACGGTGGTCACATAACAATACTCGGATGGGACTTTGAGGTTGCGTAAACTGTAAGCGTTCGCCCGGTTGATAATGCTCCAACGGATGATCACACAAAACGCTCAACTTCAGTGACAGATGCTGCGCGAGCTCAGGGCGATCGCAAAATACAATAGCCTTACCATCTGGATACTTCCGCATCCAGTCATTTAAGGCAGCAGCCAGTGTATTATCGATAGTCTGCAACTCGCTTTTTGCTGTCATAACAATGTGCTCAAGCAGCGCTTGCTCGTCGGCACAAAGTGGAAACGGGGAGCCAAGGCGCATTTTTGCTCGACGCATAACACAAAGTGGACTGGAAAAAAGATCATCAACCCATTTCAGATAATCATCTTCCTTCAACGACCATGATTGATTTTCCGGTAAAGTTGTCAGAAAGCGATACTCTTCCAGCAATTCATCCAGCGTCAGGCCTTCTGTTTGCCAATGACATTCGATCACTCCGTTGAGCCCGGGGAATAGTAAATCAAGATTCATGTTTTTGCTTTCTTCGAGGCTTTGTGAAACCTGGCGACGGTTTCTTAACAAACGGTGATGAATGCGGTATCGCTCGCCAAGATATTGTCGGATAGCTCGAATGCCTGCTTCACGCTCGGGCGTAGTAGGCGAAAAGCGACCAATCAGAGGGAAAAGGTTTTGACACAGAGCGGAAAGTTCATCGTCATCTGGAAACTTCTCCAGCAACTCATCGAGGTTACGACGAAGACTAATATTTGATACCGAAGGAACCAGCGCAGAGAACAAACCACCAAGGCTTTCACGGTTTTTTACTAACTCGGTAAAAGTCTGTAATTGAGACTCCGTGACCTGATAGGCTTCTGGGTTAATACAATGCAACATTGACAAGAAATTACGCTCATGACCGTGCAATGGCGTACCAGTAAGTAGTAGCGCGTATTGCGATTTGTGGCATGCTCCGGCAATAAGTGCAAAATTATGCTGTTGTTCGCTATCATCTGCCCAGGGCCACGATGCGATTTGGTGGACTTCATCAAGAGCAATGAGTGAAGGGGAGAAGCCTTTGTTAAGTAGGGTACACGCATCATGATAGCTACAAATAACAACGCCTTCGGCGCTTCCTTCTCGTCTTAGTAGCGAAAGTGTTATGGCCGTATCAAGGAGCAGAGGTTTCAGCTGAAAACGCTCTCCTAGTTCCTCACGCCACTGATTAATCAGTTGGGCTGGAACCGCGATCATCATGCTGACGTTTCCTGATTTTTCCAGTGCATGTTCACGAATAATCATACCCGCTTCAATGGTTTTCCCCAGTCCAACCTCATCCGCAAGAATATATTTCGGCATTTTATCTTGCAGAACCCGTCGTACTACTGCGAGTTGATGAGGCTCAAGTTCTACCGCACTGCTTGAGATTGAGGCCATTCCTCGACATGAAGCTCGCTGTTGAATATAGGTATTAATAAAGGACTGGCGGCGAGGAAAAAAGAAAGGCGCATCGTTAGCCTGACAGGCAAGAAAGTGTGCTGGATTTACGGGGGTGCCAGGCGCTTTATTGAGGATAAAGATTTTATCTATGGGCAGAGTCGCAGAATCTTCTTCACGAAAAATAACCAGATATTCGCCATTAGGACGCGATCCGCCAAATCGTGCACGCGACCAGCGTTGACTTTGAGGTTCAATACAATAAATTACCGTCTCTTCATCGGGGAGCGTTGGCGTAAGTTGGGCTAGACCTATTTCGATATATCGTGAGTAAGGATTAGCCGGAGACTCAAAAAACGCAACGGCAGCAACGTGGGTTTTTGTATCGATGCTGACAACTTTGCCGATTCCACTAAAATGCTCAGAAACGACTAACGAACCAATTGGTAATATGCTCATCCTCATAGCCCTTGCAAAGAACTGCATGTCTGTCTATAAAATGAACATAAATGAAAGGGAGATGGTTTTTTATGTTCTAATGACAAACACTGTAAAAATCATTACTTTTAGAACGAGTAAGAGTACTTAGAAATGTCTTATTTTCAAGTATAAAAAGAGGAAAGTTGTATCAATCTCACAGATAAGCAATTTCGTCGCATTTTGTTGATGTTACGAATTTTTTTAGTAAAAATGTACCTTTGTCCATTATGTTTAGGTTGGGATTTTTTCATGTTGACTATGTCAGAGTAAATCGGAAAGTAATATGCTATGCAACAAAACGTACAGATTTTTCATATGCTATATTGCAAACGCATTCAGGCATAATTAAATTCAATAGTCATCAAAACAAGAAAATAGTCACTCAGAAAACAATGAGCATCCAGGATGATTTATGCATCCTGTCACTCAGACCGTGATAAACTTTGCCGGAACAAGTTACGACAATCCAAGAAAGAAAAACGCGTTCACGCCTGAAGAAAATGACATTCTCAAATTGCCTGATGCACAATAATGTTGAGCAGGTTTGCATGGGATCAATTTATTGAATTCTCAACGTTTTTTCTTGCGCGGAATGCATCCACGCCTCTCCGGCGTGAACAATGGACACTTTGTAGACAATCTGAGATGTGCTCATGTATGAGTTTTTCAGCAACTTCAGAGATTTACATCGAGCGATTTCTATCTGGTTATTCACCGCGATAAATACACCCAGCCGTGCAAGTTTCTTTTACCATTACCGCGCTAAGAATTGGCAATTGCGGCTTGATTTGGTCCCATATCCATTTGGCCAGCACTTCGCTGGTTGGATTTTCAAGTCCGGGAATATCGTTGAGATAATAGTGATCAAGGCGTTCTAGCGTCGGTTTAAAAATGGCTTTCAACTGCGCAAAATCAATAATCCACCCGGTCTGTTCATCCACTTCACCGGTAACCTCAAGTCTTACAACGAAAGAGTGTCCGTGTAAACGACCACATTTATGTCCATCTGGCACGTGCGGCAGGCAGTGTGCTGCTTCAAAAGTAAAATCTTTGTACAACGTCGTTTTCATAATGGCCTCATTTTTTTGTTATACTGTAACCAAAGGAAGCAATATTTCAACGTTTTTGCCAATATAATGTAAGGGCTGATGGAGTATCCTGGGATTCATTGACGGGTATGAGCTTTGTATAACAATCAGTAACCATGATTTTGACTAAGTCACCTTCACGTGCTGCCACCACTGAAATCAGAATCCCAAAGCTCATCTTTCACGCCAAAACCGCAAAATAGCGTCAACAAATTTGTCTACAATCATCCCCCGACTGAAATGACGACTTCGTAGCGCCGTCGTCCAGTTCTCCGGCGATCGGTACGCTGAACCGTAATATCCCTTTCTCAAATTATTTGGATTTTCATCAGGCGCGTTTGTCAGTTCTCTTTTAAAGTGATATGGCGGGCGCAGGATGTATCTGCGCAAACCGCGCCAGTTATTTTATTCCGGGATGAACAACATCTTTATTTTCAGGCAATGGAAACCCTGAAAAGTTAGTTTTGCACAGTAACTTTATTATCTCTCACTGAGAGCAACACTGAATCTGCCACCGCTTTACCACCCGCAGTTTCACCGCCAATAATCAATAAACTATTATTCCAGGGCAATGATACTCCGTAGGCTCGACCTTGCGACAGTTCGCCATATTTCTCCCATTTCCCGTTATGCCAAAGATGAATATCAGCGCTATACGATTTTTTCAGGCCTTCATGCGCATAGTTCTTACCGTTCTGGTAATTTTCCCGTGAACCTTTGAATCCGGCTCCTCCGGCAAATATAAGAGAGTCATTGCTTATCCCCGCAAAACCGCCAGCGACGCCATCTGGTGATGAGACGGGAGGAAGCTTATTCCATTTTACGTTATTGCCGGTAAGATCAAGTTCAAATACGGCATCTGTCCGCAGTCCAGGCTTTGCTTCACCATTAATAAGCCAGGTTTTATCACCTTTATTCACAACCGCCGCACCAGCCGTCCCGTACCAGGGTGATTCGCCAGCGTAACTCCATTGCTGTGTAGAGGGATCAAAAGACAACAAAAACTTATTGAAGAAATAATCCTCTGCTTTTTTGTCAAAATAGTGGGCGTTGATTTTATCTATAGCTGCTGAATCTTTTCCAGCCTCGTTGAGATCTTCAAAATAGCCATTGAAGATATTTTGGTTAACACCGCCAGTAACATAAGCCTTGCCGTTGTGCACAAAAGTCACATGACCCGCCATGCCCATCGGCGCGTGTGACATCAATTTAATCCAGGTATTAGTTGCTGGGCTATATTTGTACACATCGTTGAACACCTTGGTTAAACCATGTTGGTTTTTGCCAATACCGCCAAATACATACAAATCACCATTAATAAATACGGACGTTGCTTGATCTCTCGCGCCACCGGGGAATTCAGCCAGAGCTGTCCATTTTTTATCTTTGGCCTGTGTGTCCAGCTTGTACCATGCCGTTCCTGCACTACCTAAACCAATGTAGACAGTATCGTTATCAATTGCTCCGGTACCACTTTTAAATGGCACAGGAGTTTCCGGTAATACAGACGCGTTCGCGGCAAATGATGCCATCATGATAGCAAGCGCCGTTATTGTTCTCTTCATTGTGAATTACTCCCGCTCGCTGGAATTCAAATGTTGCACCATGTGCCTATATACCTTTTATACCAAAACTAAATAGCAATCTTTGCAACAACATCAGTTTTGTTGTGTCGGTCACAACTTATGCAATGGGGGAGCAGGTTAATCCATTGTTATGTTGGACGACACGTTATGTAAATTGGTCAACCATTATTGCGATGAATGTCACATCCCCCGCTCACTAACTGCCGATCTTCCTTTGTTGTCATTTGCGTCAACCGGCAGGAGAGTAGATTTCTTGTGATGTGGTTAACCAATTTTAGATTTCAGGTTGACATGTATTACCAAAAGGTAGAACTTATACGCCATCTCATCCGATGCAACGCCACGGCTGCGGTCTGGTCGTTCATTCGGATACCTAAACAACTCCGGGGTTCCGCGTCTCTTCGCTGTTGAACCCACTACGTGAAAGAGGAATAAACATGGAACAGACCTGGCGCTGGTACGGCCCTAACGATCCGGTTTCTTTAGCTGACGTCCGTCAGGCGGGCGCAACTGGCGTGGTTACCGCGCTGCACCATATCCCGAACGGCGAAGTATGGTCCGTTGAAGAGATCCTCAAACGCAAGGCGATCGTTGAAGACGCAGGCCTGGTGTGGTCTGTCGTAGAAAGCGTGCCAATTCACGAAGATATCAAAACCCACACTGGCAACTATGAGCAGTGGATCGCTAACTATCAGCAGACCCTGCGCAACCTGGCGCAGTGCGGTATCCGTACCGTGTGCTACAACTTCATGCCGGTGCTCGACTGGACCCGTACTGACCTCGAATACGTGCTGCCAGACGGCTCCAAAGCTCTGCGCTTCGACCAGATCGAATTTGCTGCATTCGAAATGCACATCCTGAAGCGTCCAGGCGCGGAAGCGGATTACACCGAAGAAGAAATTGCTCAGGCAGCAGTTCGCTTCGCCACCATGAGCGACGAAGACAAAGCGCGTCTGACCCGTAACATCATCGCCGGTCTGCCGGGCGCGGAAGAAGGCTACACCCTCGACCAGTTCCGTAAGCACCTGGAGCTGTACAAAGATATCGACAAAGCGAAACTGCGCGAAAACTTTGCCGTCTTCCTGAAAGCGATCATTCCAGTTGCCGAAGAAGTTGGCGTGCGTATGGCTGTTCACCCGGACGATCCGCCGCGCCCGATCCTCGGCCTGCCGCGTATCGTTTCCACCATTGAAGATATGCAGTGGATGGTTGATACCGTAAACAGCATGGCGAACGGTTTCACCATGTGCACCGGTTCGTACGGCGTGCGTGCTGACAACGATCTGGTTGATATGATCAAGCAGTTCGGTCCGCGTATTTACTTCACCCATCTGCGCTCCACCATGCGTGAAGATAACCCGAAAACCTTCCACGAAGCGGCGCACCTGAACGGTGACGTTGATATGTACGAAGTGGTGAAAGCGATTGTTGAAGAAGAGCACCGTCGTAAAGCGGAAGGCAAAGAAGACCTGATCCCGATGCGTCCGGACCACGGTCATCAGATGCTGGACGACCTGAAGAAGAAAACCAACCCAGGTTACTCCGCAATTGGTCGTCTGAAAGGCCTGGCCGAAGTTCGCGGTGTCGAACTGGCGATCCAGCGCGCTTTCTTTAGCCGTTAATATCTACCGGCATGGCTGCGCGCCGTGCCGGTTCCTTCTTCCTTGCCGTCACTCTCTGAAGACGGATTCTGGAGTTTACGATGACTACTATTGTTGACAGCAATCTGCCGGTTGCCCGCCCGTCATGGGATCATTCTCGTCTGGAATCACGCATTGTGCATCTCGGTTGCGGGGCGTTTCACCGCGCGCACCAGGCGCTGTATACCCATCACCTGCTGGAAAGCACCGATAGCGACTGGGGTATCTGCGAAGTTAACCTGATGCCAGGCAACGACCGCGTGCTGATCGAAAACCTGAAAAAACAGCAGCTGCTGTACACCGTGGCGGAAAAAGGCGCGGAAAGCACCGAGTTGAAAATTATCGGTTCGATGAAAGAAGCCCTGCATCCGGAAATCGACGGTTGCGAAGGTATTCTCAACGCGATGGTGCGTCCGCAGACGGCGATTGTCTCCCTGACGGTCACGGAAAAAGGCTACTGCGCTGATGCGGCAAGCGGTCAGCTGGATCTCAATAACCCGCTGATCAAGCACGATCTGGAAAACCCGACTGCGCCGAAGTCCGCAATTGGTTACATCGTAGAAGCCCTGCGCCTGCGTCGTGAAAAAGGGCTGAAAGCGTTTACGGTGATGTCCTGCGACAACGTACGTGAAAACGGTCATGTGGCGAAGGTTGCTGTTCTGGGGCTAGCTCAGGCACGTGATCCGCAGCTGGCGGCATGGATTGAAGAGAACGTCACCTTCCCGTGCACCATGGTTGACCGTATCGTTCCGGCTGCTACCCCAGAAACGTTGCAGGAAATTGCTGACCAGTTGGGCGTTTATGACCCGTGCGCCATTGCCTGCGAACCATTCCGTCAGTGGGTAATTGAAGATAACTTCGTTAATGGTCGTCCGGACTGGGATAAAGTCGGCGCGCAGTTTGTTGCGGATGTTGTACCGTTCGAAATGATGAAACTGCGTATGCTTAACGGCAGCCACTCTTTCCTGGCATACCTCGGTTACCTCGGCGGCTATGAAACCATTGCCGACACCATGACTAATCCGGATTATCGCAAAGCGGCCTTTGCCCTGATGATGCAGGAACAAGCGCCAACGCTGTCGATGCCGGAAGGGACTGATCTGAACGCCTATGCGACGCTGTTGATCGAGCGTTTCAGCAACCCGTCTCTGCGTCACCGTACCTGGCAGATTGCAATGGACGGCAGCCAGAAGTTACCACAGCGTTTGCTGGACCCGGTGCGTTTGCACCTGCAAAACGGCGGTAGCTGGCGTCACCTGGCGCTTGGCGTAGCGGGCTGGATGCGTTACACCCAGGGCGTGGATGAGCAGGGTAATGCCATTGACGTGGTAGACCCGATGCTGGCCGAGTTCCAGAAGATCAATGCGCAGTATCAGGGCGCAGACCGCGTGAAAGCGTTGCTGGGCCTGAGCGGTATCTTTGCCGATGATCTGCCGCAAAATGCAGACTTTGTTGGCGCGGTGACTGCGGCATATCAGCAGCTGTGCGAGCGCGGCGCGCGTGAGTGTGTGGCTGCACTGTAACTGACTGATTACCCTACAGACTTACTGGTCAATCAAAATCATATTTGGTTGACCAGTTTTCGTTTTTTGCCCACCTGTACGTGCCAACTTCCAGTGCTAATGGTATAGTTTGAAATTAACGGTCAACGTAAAATTGCCCGGTAAGCAAGCCTGTCGGGCCTACGGATCAATCGCAATTTATTGAATATGCACTCTTTGTAGGCCGAATAAGGCGTTCACGCCGCATCCGGCAATAATTTGATTAATCGCATCTAACGGACACAACATCATGAAATCTGCCACCTCTGCGCAAAGGCCTTACCAGGAAGTTGGGGCGATGATCCGCGATCTGATCCTTAAGACGCCGTACAATCCTGGCGAACGGCTACCGCCGGAGCGTGAAATCGCAGAAATGCTGGATGTCACCCGCACGGTGGTGCGTGAGGCACTGATCATGCTGGAGATCAAAGGGCTGGTAGAAGTACGACGTGGTGCCGGTATTTATGTTCTCGACAGTTTACCCAGCCATAATGCAGAGAGCGCAGAGGCCAACGTCTGCAATGACGCCGGTCCTTTTGAACTGTTACAGGCGCGCCAGTTGCTGGAAAGTAACATCGCCGAGTTTGCCGCTTTGCAGGCTACCCGCGAAGATATCGTCAAAATGCGTCAGGCATTGCAACTGGAAGAGCGTGAACTGGCCTCCAGTGCGCCAGGCAGTAGCGAAAGCGGCGACATGCAGTTCCATCTCGCCATTGCCGAAGCGACGCATAACAGCATGCTGGTGGAACTGTTCCGTCAGTCCTGGGAGTGGCGGGAAAATAATCCAATGTGGATCCAGTTACATAGCCATCTCGATGACAGCTTGTATCGCAAAGAGTGGTTAGACGATCACAAACAAATCCTGGCTGCGTTAATCAAAAAAGATGCCCGCGCGGCAAAACTGGCGATGTGGCAGCATCTGGAGAATGTGAAGCAGCGCTTGCTGGAGTTCTCTAATGTTGATGACATCTATTTCGATGGTTATCTGTTTGATTCGTGGCCATTAGATAAAGTGGACGCCTGATCCCTCATTTCTGGTGCAAAGTTGAACCGCTTTGCACTATGTATGTTCCCTGAATAATTAATTATGTTCTGCAGAATATATTATGCGTAATTTAATCATTACGTACGATATATTGTTTTGGAATAATTATATATCAGTTTAACGCTGAGAAATTATTCGGAATAATCAGAATATGTTAACGTATTTCCGTTATGTTTAATGACTTTTGTCAAATGATATCTTTTTAAATAAAAAGTCAGTGGATATTCTTTTCTGTACAGTGTTTTATCTTTGGCGGATCTTATAAATCCCTTATGAAAGTGCCAGGGACGCAATGAGCATAAAGGAATGATTATGGAATATGAGCATCAACCCAGTGGTGTCCAGCAGCCAGGGCAGGATACAGATGCCACTAAATGTCAGGAGAGCGCAAAATGATGCGCCAATCAGTTCAGACGGTATTACCTGAAAATACAGGGAACAATACGTTATCACTGCGTGATTCCGTATGCCGGGATCTCTTTCAACTTTTTAGTTCTCCCCATTCACCGCTACCAATATTACTTGTTTCAGGCATGCCTGAGTGGCAAGGGTATAATCAGAGCGACAAGCTTCTCCAGAGTTGGTATTGCCGCCAGTTACGTTCCGCGCTTTTATTTCATGAACCACGTATTGCGGCATTGCAGGTCAACCTGAAAGCAGTCTATTGCCACGAGTTGGTCATTAGTCTGGAGATGATGCTGTACCACGATGATGAGCCGCTAACGTTTGATCTGGTCTGGCAGAAGGGGAGCTGGCACAGTTCAATACCGGGAATTTCAGCCAGGTTCAATCTTTAGCTCACGCCAGAAACGCTCTGCAACGGGATTTATCCGGTATGCGGGATAACTAATTCGTTGCGATTCAGGACAATGAGCTCTCCGCTGTGAATTGGCGTACACCGGCAGCCAGATAATTCACAGCTGTAGAAGGCAACTTGCTTGAATAATTGGCCCGGGAAGAGCCAAAAAAGTGCTGAAACGTAACTCGCAGTGGCATGTCAGGGGGCGGTTAATCAATCGCCCCATACAGGAGTTGTAGCGGTGTCCTCTGGCGATCAACTCAACGCCAGTCGCCTGTTCAAGCGTTCGGAACTGCTTATGCAGTTTCAAACGTTCCTTTCACACACGCTTTGCCGTCTTTGACCATCAGTTTGCCGCGAGCGTATACCTGTTCGATACGCAACTGTGGTGTCATCACTAACAGATCCGCGTCATTGCCCGGCAGAATTTCGCCTTTCCCGGTCAGGTTAAGGAAACCAGCGACGCTGCTGGTGAGTGGACGCAGGGCATCGCTAAGGCTGAAGCTATAGTCTTTGACCAACACTTGCACGGTTTCCAGCAACGTCTCAAAACCCGCAACACCGATATGCGTTAAATTCCCTTCATCGTCAAAGAACGGCTGACTGCCGTTGCCGTCGGAGCTAAGGGTAACGCGGGCCAGCGGAATACCCGCCTGAACGGCGCGGGCAATACCTTCGGCAGGGGCGACCGGTTCGTCAATGCTGCTGGTGATATCGATGGTGCCGCCTTTGCGCGCGAACTCCAGCGCCTGCTCAAACAACGGAACGTTGCGGTTAACGTGGGTCGGCAGCAACTTGCTGATGGGGACGTCGCAGTTCTCAAGAAGGTCATAGATGGGCTGTAACGCCTTTTTGCTGTCGCCCATGTGGAACACGGTGACGCCAGGTTTACCGCCGAGCAAACCTCCAACGCGGGATTCTGCCGCCATATTGGCCAGATGATAAACATCCGGCGCGGCCGAGCGGTGATCAGAGATGGCACATTTCACGCCAATCACGCGATCGATAATCGCCACGTCTTTTTCCACTGAGCCTGTAATGGTACGGGAAGGCACATGATAAGCTCCGGTCAGCATCCAGGCGCTGATGCCTTCTTCATTGAGCGCACGAGTCTTGGCGAGTAAGGATTCCGGGTGGCGAGAGATAGAGTCTGTGCCGAGCAGACCAACCACTGACGTGACGCCTGCTTCCGTCAGGCGGCTTAACGCCACTTCCGGCGTGCGTGTCGTGGGGCCGGCTTCGCCGCCGCCGCCAATCAAATGGACGTGTTGATCAATAAAGCCTGGGCAGAGGATCTGCCCGCTGAGATCGACAACCGTGCAGTCCGGTACGATGTCAGAAGGGATGTTGCTGGCAACGGCGATAATCTTGCCGTTAGCGACGAGAACATCGCAAACTCCCCGATCTTCCGGCGCATACAAATGCGCTCCCTGCAGCAGGATAAAACCGGCTGCGGAATAATCAATCATGTAAACTCCTTGTTAAACAATAATCTGCATAACCCAGATCGACAGCAATGCGTTAATAGCGCAGAACGTAATGATATGCGGGTAATATTTAGCATTCACTTCGGCTGTCTCCAGGCTGTGACCGACATTTTGCACCGGGTTGGCCATTAAATACATCGCGGGAAGTAATACCGTGACATCATGGTCGATTAACGCGCCAGCTACAGCATCCCCTTGTTGTGCCATAACAATCCCCATTGTGTATGCTTGTGGCGACTACCTGGAAAATTCCTGGAGCTGAAAAACCTTATCAGCCATGTGGGTATGGGGAAATGCAAGTATGTTTCTGGCTATGCGTTTTTTGCATAGTGGAAAAATTACGCTGTGCGGAGAACTTTCCTGTAAAGATTGAGTTGCAGAAAATTCATAAACACGGTGACAATAACGGCTGGTGAGTAAAGGCGGCGAATACAAGGACGAATGCAAAATGGCAAAATACAACGACAAAGAGCTGGCAGAGACGAGCAAGTTTTTAAGTTTTGTCCTCCGACATAAACCGGAGGCGATTGGCATCGTGCTGGACCGTGAAGGATGGGCGGATATCGATAAGCTCATACTCTGTGCACAAAAAGCGGGCAAGCGGTTAACCCGCGCATTACTGGATACTGTGGTCGCCACCAGCGATAAGAAGCGCTTTAGTTATTCCAGTGATGGTACGTGTATTCGCGCCGTTCAGGGGCATTCGACTTCGCAGGTCGCCATTGCCTTCATCGAAAAAACACCGCCACAATTTCTCTACCACGGTACGGCAAGCCGTTTCCTTGAGGCGATAAAAAAACAGGGGCTGATTGCAGGGGAGCGTCATCATGTGCATCTCTCTGCTGATGAAGCAACGGCCCGCAAAGTCGGGGCAAGACACGGTTCGCCGGTTATCTTAACCGTCAAAGCACAGGAAATGGCGAAACGAGGGATCCCTTTCTGGCAAGCGGAAAACGGGGTCTGGCTGACATCAACGGTTGCGGTTGAGTTTCTTGAGTGGTAAGGGAAACAGCCCTTATGAAGCGACCACTTGTAGCTTAAATAATTGCACTGTGCTGATAAGCGCAGCAATAAACAACGCCGCCGCGCCGCAGAGAGTGGCGCTGGCAAGCGCCGATGTTCCATTGCCGAGCATACTGGTCAGCGCCGGGCCGAGGATTTGCCCAATGCCGTAAATGAGCGTCACAAAGCCTAAAAGATTGAGATTTCCCGGTACGCTCAGTTGGCGGGCGATAGTCATCACCAGAGATGTCGTACCCATAAAGGTACCGCCAAAACCGATACTACTGATGATAAGCAACAGAGGCGAGTCGCTGGCGAGAGTAAGCAGCACACAGATAGCCTGCACCAGTAAATTCGCCGTCAGGCAGGGTAATGCTCCCCAACGTTTTGCTGCCCATAGCCAGCCAAAGCAACCAGGCACAATTGATAAGCCGACTAACGTCCAGAGATGGGCGGTTAACAATGGTGAGCCTGCATCTTTCGCCATGAGCGGCAGGTAAGTCGCGACGATGATATAACCAAATCCCGCCAGGCCGTACAGAATAGCCAGTAACCACCAGCTCATTATCTGTTGCTCCGTTTTTGCCAATGGCGTTGGCGCGATGGCGTGTTTTTTCGAGGGCATTAAAAGCGTAAGTGCAATCAGCATCATGCCAGAAAGCGCCCCGGCGCCTTGCCATAACGTTTGCGAGGAGAGGGCAAAATGCAGGCCTGCCAGAACATATTCATTGCCCAGCGCGATGCCAATGCCAACGCCAGAAAACAAAGCTGCCAGCACAAAAGGATGGCGCGTGTGCTGCATAATCAGCGTCGAACCAAAAATCAGCATTCCGGCGCTGGCGACACCCGCCAGGAAGCGAATCAATAACACCAGAAAAAACGACGGCAACCATGCCATTGCGAGGATCAACAATCCGCTCGCAAGGGCAGAAGCCAACAGAAATGGGCGCAGGCGCGACGGCTGGTGAAATGCGCCAAACGAAAATAGCAGACTGCCAGCCAGATACCCCGCATAGTTGCCGCTGGCAATCCACGAGAGCTGGCTAAATGAAAACGCCCCTTCCGCCATCATGACGGGCAACATAGGTGTATAAAGGAAGCGACCTAATCCCATACCTAAGGTCAGAACCAGCATCCCGAAAAGCGCGGTGCTGAAAGAAAAGCGTTCTACGGGATGCGAGGACGGGGGCATGTTTAACCTTGTTTGTATTTTTTGTATTTAACAAGTTAATAACAAAAAGGTGAAACATGCCAGCCTGTTAATGTGATGATTTAGGGGTAAAGCGATAAAAATGATTTGGTTCGCTAACGATATAAATATTACCAGAGGCATCCATCGCAACCCCTTCGGCCTGTTTGATGTTATGCGACAAACCTCGACTGCCTTTGGTTAGTGACATTTCACCGATAACCTCGCCAGCCAGCGTTACTTCCTGGAGTGCGCGTGATTCATGAGACAGCACCAGAAGCGTATTTTTTTGTTGGTTAAATTCTGCGCCGGACACATCATCTAAAGTAAATTGCCGTTGTAGTGCCTTGTCTTTGCTGATGTGCAATTCATTGCTACTTAATAGCCCGTTAACTTTGTAGACCTCAATCGGGTTTTTCTCTTTAAAAAACCAGAAAGTGTGATCCTGGCGAGAGTAGGCCAACCCTTCAAAACCGCAATTGGTTGGGGATTCCTGCAGCGGGATTTTTATTTTTTTGAGGATTTTTACTTCCGAGTTTGGGGTCAGTGAAATCACATAAATGGCATAATCGCGCTCATCGCTAATGACAAACTGATTATCGCCAATGTATTCGATCGTCTCGAGATCCTTAACAAAATCCAGAGGAATAGTGCGGATCAAATCGCCATTGGTGGTCATTTCAACAATGGCGGCAGGTTTGTTGATAGTGCTAAACAGGGTATTGCTCTGTGCCGACCAGGTCAGCGAGGAAATATTATTCGTTACGCCTGCAATTTCTTTGCCATCAATGGTGGCGTGGTAATTCTGAAATGATGCTGCATGATTGCTTTTACGGGCGCAAGATTGCACGAAGAAAGTACACACTGCCACAATGGCAAAAAGAATCACAATAACGGAGATGCGTTTACTTAACGAAATACTTTTTGTCACGGTAATCCCTTTAAGGCAAATCAATAAGATATCGAGAAGTATACGTAGCGATCTTAATGAATCCTTAACGCGGAGAAACCCCGTAATGTGCAATGCAGCGCCAGCCACCATCCTGCTGGCAATAAACTGATTCCGTATGACCGGGGATTACCCATTGTGTTTCTTCGCCAGGAAGACAGGTCAGCCAGATGCATAACCCACAGCCGCCGCGTAACTCTCGGGGAATATCGGCGACGCGAAAAGTCATCCCTGCTGCCTGTAACGCCTTACGAGTTTGTACAACGCCGACGGTTGAGTGAAATAAAAACAGATACTCTTTCATGTGCGTTTTCTCTGCCGCTGACCAATCACCGCCGCGCCAATTGCGCCAGCGAATTGCGCATCAGGGTGAGTTTGTACCGGCATTCCCAGATGGTTTTCCAGCATGTGGGTAAACCTCTGACAGTGACTCACGCCGCCAGTGAACAAAATCGGCGCTTCACAAGAGAGGCGGCCAATGAAATTGGCGCTGCGCCGCGCCATAGCGTTAATCACTCCGGCGAGAATCGATTCCGCTGGTACGCCCGCAGAACGCAGACTGATCACTTCCGATTCGGCAAACACAGTACACATACTGCTGATGGCGTGCGGTGGTACATTTTCTGTGATGCTGTCGAGTTCCTCGACGCTGGCGCCCAATGTGCGGGAAATGACCTCCAGAAAACGCCCGGTGCCTGCCGCGCATTTGTCATTCATCAGGAAGTCGCACAGGTTACCGTCGGCATCAAGCTGAATGACTTTGCTGTCCTGACCGCCGATGTCGATCACCGCGCGCGTTGCTGGCGCAAGAAAGCGTGCGCCCAGCCCGTGGCAGGAGATTTCCGTCACCTGTTTATCGGCAAAATCCACCAGTTGCCGCCCGTAACCGGTGAGCGTCAGAAACGGCACTGTCTCTAACCCTTCACGCAGAGTTTCCCAGGCTTCAGTAATTGCCGTTGCCGGACGAAATGGCGTAGGAACAAGGAAACGGCGCGTAATCATACCGTCTGCCAGTAAGATCCCTTTGGTGGCGGTAGAACCAGAATCAATGCCAATCGAATATGTCACCACCGCTCCTTACAACATCTCAATAAAGGCTGCGACGCGGGTACTGAGTTGCCCGATATCCGATGTGGAGTAGTCTGTTTCTATGGCGATGTAAGGAACGTTATGCTGCTGACGAACGTGGCGTTTAATCGCCAGCGATTCCACCGCGTAGGTATGGCATGCCTGTAAAATGACATCGACCACGCCATCGACCTGATACTCCTTCACCATCTGACTGAGCATTTTCAGGCGTTGATCGTTTGGCGAAACACAGGAACAGCCAATTGCCAGATATTTATCCGCCAGCGCGTCATACACATCGCCCGTTTCCGCCACGCATTGCTCGGTCGCTTTCGCGCCGGTGCAGTTTTCATAACCAACCACCCAGCCACCATTTTCTTCAATCGCGCGCACGACTTTCTCTGCCGCACCACCAATCGGGCAACCGGTAATTAAAATTCGTGGCCGCGGGTCCAGTCTCTGGCCCTCTTCCCATTGCTGATGAACGCGGGCAGTCATCGCATCCAGTTCATTGATCAACGCCTCTTTATCGAACCGGAAAGTTGCGCCATAAACCACTTTCAGAATGTCGCCGCCACTGAGTGCCGGAGGATTTAACTGCCCCAGATGATAAAAATTGGCCAGTGCGCGGCGTTCACGGTTTTTCAGTGCAATGGCATCGCGCAACGCGTCTTCGGTGATCTCGTGCCCAAAACGTTCTTCCACCGCTTTTTGTAAGCGCAGCATCTCGGCTTTCCATAACGCACGCGAGGCATCGTCTTGCACGCTGTTTGGTAATTGCATGACATGAACGGGCTTAAACTCCGCCATGTATTCGTACATTTTCTTTTTGCCGTCGCAGGTGGTTTCTCCGACCACCAAATCAGAAAAGTAGAAGTAGGGGCATTTGTCGGTTTTACCGAAGCCGTAGCTGCTTTTGATCAGCGGGCAAAGATTGCGTGGCAGATCTTTCTCCGCTTCTTCAATGGTTTCATCGGAAGTGGAACAGAGCGAGACAACAACTGCACCGGCAGCCATCGGGATCTCTTGCGGCATAAACGTACAATAGGTGCCAACCAGCGGAATGCCGCGCTCTTTGAGATCCATAACGGTGAGAAAGCCTTTCTGGCGAGCTTCGGAGAACTGATCGAAAATGGCGGGTAGATCGGTGACAAGTGACATGATTTTCCTTCCCCGTAACACGGGAGATAATGAAAAGAGGCCACATTATTACCATGTTTTAAGTGTGGTTTATTTGATCTCTCTCGCGGTTAGCCATTTAGCTTTTATCATCGATTTCTAAAAGTTGCCGAGGGGTAACAAGGTCGGAATTTGCGATAAAAGATACAATATCAGCCCAATACAACCGCCGACCAGCGTGCCGTTAACGCGGATAAACTGGAGATCTTTGCCGATATTTAACTCGATTTGCCGGGACATATCCCGCGCATCCCAACTTTTTACCGTATCGCTAATGTGGCGAGTCAGGAATGCCGAAAACTCTGGCGCGACGCGGTGCGCGGCCTGTTCCAGATGACCATTTAACGAGGCGCGCAGGGCATCATCGGCAATTAACGTCTCGCCAAACCACTGTCCCGCTCGCGCGATGCGTTCCTTCACGTGAGAATCTTCGCTGTTGATATCCGCTTTCAACCACTCCCGCAAATCTCCCCACAATTCACCAAGATAGCGGTTAAACGCTTCATCTTCTTTCAGATAACTTTTCACGGCATCGGCCCGCGCCGCCATTTCCGGATCGTTTTTCAGTTTCTCGATCAGCGCGAAGGTAGCGCGATCAAACGCATGGCGGATCTGATGCGCGCGATCGCGGCTGATGTCATCAAGCAAAGAATTAACGGCGTCAGAAACCAGCTCCGCACTATGTTCACCCAGCCATTCAGTCGGCAAAATTTTCGCTTTCAGCGGATGTTCGCTCTCCAGCCAGCGAACAATTTGCTGGGCAATAAACTTGCGCGATTTGTCGCGCTGAAGCAGGGCGATCAGTTGTGCGATCAACGTATCCAGCAGTACCTGATGACGATCGTTTTTGGTCATGCTCTCCAGCATCAGTGCACTGGTGCCGGAAAGATCCACTTTGTCGATCGCCTTATGCACCGCGCGCTTAAGTAGGCGCTGAATACGCGCATCATCGGTCAGTTCGAGAAAACCACTCATGATCTGCAACAGATGCTGCCCAACGCGACGGGCGTTTTCCGGCTGACTAAACCAGTTGCCAATTAACAACGCCGGTTCATGACGTCGGATTAGCGCTACCAGCGACTGAGTATCGAGAAATTTTTCCTGCACGAACTGGCCGAGATTTTCGCCAATCCGGTCTTTATTACGCGGAATAATCGCCGTATGACGAGAAATAATCGGTATCGGCACGCGGCGAAACAGTGCCACCACCGCAAACCAGTCCGCCAGTGCGCCGACCATCGCCGCTTCGGCAATCGCCTTCACGCCGCTCACCCAAAAATTGGGCGGCAAAAAAAGCGTAACGATAAAAGTCGCGGCAGCAACGAGCAGTAAAGAGAGCGCCAGCATTTTGGCGCGTCGGAGTTCAATGATTTTATTCATATCGTAAGAATAGAGCCTGACGGCAGGTTCACGCAAAAATCGAGATACCTTCCAGAAAAATGTATCGCTTGCAGGAGAACAAAAATAGCCTGGAAAGCGCCTCGGGGAATGGGAAATTGCCGGGTGAGAATGGTTTTGTTAGTCGCTAAAGTCGGGGCATCTTATCAACAGGTGACGGATCGCCATGACAAACTTCACGACCAGCACGCCGCATGACGCATTATTTAAATCCTTTCTCACGCACCCTGACACCGCGCGGGATTTTATGGAGATCCACTTACCTAAAGATTTACGTGAACTGTGCGATCTCGACACCTTAAAACTGGAATCAGCCAGCTTTGTCGATGAAAAACTGCGGGCGCTGCACTCCGATATTTTATGGTCGGTAAAGGCCCGCGAAGGCGATGGTTATATCTATGTAGTGATTGAACATCAGAGCCGCGAGGATATTCATATGGCCTTTCGCCTGATGCGATATTCCATGGCGGTGATGCAGCGTCATATAGAGCATGATAAACGCCGACCGCTACCGCTGGTCATCCCGATGCTGTTTTATCACGGCAGTCGTAGTCCTTACCCCTGGTCTTTGTGCTGGCTGGATGAATTTGCCGACCCGACTACCGCTCGGAAACTTTATACCGCCGCGTTCCCGCTGGTGGATGTCACTGTTGTGCCAGACGACGAGATTGTGCAGCATCGCAGAGTCGCTTTGCTGGAGTTGATCCAAAAGCATATTCGCCAGCGCGATCTGATGGGGCTTATCGATCAACTGGTAGTATTACTGGTTACAGAGTGTGCTAATGACAGCCAGATAACTGCGCTGTTAAATTACATTTTACTGACGGGCGATGAAGCGCGTTTTAAGAAGTTTATCAGCGAACTTACCCGTCGAATGCCACAACAAAGGGAGCGAATAATGACGATTGCAGAGCGAATTCATAATGATGGATGGCTGTTGGGGAGGGAGAAAGGGAAAGAAGAAGGGGAACAGCGCCTCCTCCGATTGTTGTTGCAGAATGGGGCAGATCCTGAATGGATACAACGATATACTGGACTTTCAGCAGAGCAAATGCAGGCATTAGAGCAGCCCTTGCCTGAAAGCAAGCGCGATCCATGGATCGAATACTAATCAGAGGCTAATGACAAACGCAAAGCTGCCTGATGCGCTACGCTTATCAGACCTACATTATCTCTGCAATCTATTGAATTTGCGCGGTTTGTAGGCCGGATAAGGCGTTCACGCCGCATCCGGCATGAACAAAGCACACTTTGCCTAAGCCATGCCGGAACGTGGCGATGTCGCTATAAAGATAAAACGAGTTACAGGCGATTCGTGAGAGGAAATCAGGTGCTTCGCCACTATTTCGAATTCATTCCATTGCCCGATACACTGCCTCGCCAATTTGCTTCAGTGCTTCGCGATAGGTTTCGCTGAGCGGCAAAGCGCAGTTGATGCGCAGACAGTTTCGGTATTTGCCGGACGCTGAGAAAATCGAACCCGCCGCCACCTGGATTTTCATGCGGCACAGCTGCCGCGCGACGCAGACCATATCGACCTGTTCAGGCAATTCTATCCACAGTAAAAATCCGCCTTTCGGGCGCGTAATACAGATTTCGCAGGGAAAATATTCCCGTATCCAGCAGGTATAAAGCGCCATATTGCGCTGATAGTTCTGCCGCATCCGCCGGATATGACGATGATAGTGACCTTCCTGCACAAACGTTGCCGCCGCCATTTGCGTGGACGGTACATTAAAGCTGCTGGTGGCGTATTTCATATGCAGCAGTTTATCGTGATAACGCCCCGGCGCGACCCAACCCACGCGCAGGCCAGGGGCAATGCTTTTACTGAACGAACTGCATAGCAGTACCCGACCATCGCTATCCCAGGAATGAATGGTCCGCGGGCGCGGATATTCCGTTGCCAGTTCGCCGTAGACATCATCTTCAAAAATCACAATATCATGGCGTTGAGCGAGAGAGAGAACGGCTCGTTTGCGGACGTCCGGCATAATAAATCCCAGCGGATTATTGCAGTTTGGCACCAGAATGATGCCTTTAATCGGCCACTGTTCCAGCGCCAGTTCCAGTGCTTCAACGCTGATGCCTGTTTCTGGATCGGTTGGGATTTCAATCACTTTCACGCCCATGCCGCGCAGCATCTGCATCGAACCGTAATAACAGGGGGATTCGACCGCGACAATATCGCCCGGTTTACACACCGCCATTAACGCCAGCGACATCGAGTTATGGCAGCCGCTGGTGATAATGATGTCATCGGCGGTGACTACCGAGCCGCTGTCGAGCATCAGGCGGGCAATCTGCTCGCGCAATACCCGCTGGCCGGCTAACAAGTCATAACCGAGAACGGTTTGCAGATTATGCTGCACCACCCGGCTTAGCTCCCGCCAGAGCGGTTTCAGGCTGGGCGTTTCGACATCCGGCGTGCTTTTGCTTAACGGAACAATGGAACTGTCGCTATGCGCTACCAGCATATCCAGTACCTGGTCCCACTGGGTAATTTCCACCGGGCGCTGCACCGGACGCGTCATCGGCGGTACTGGCGGCTGGGCTTTACGTTGTGCGACAAAATAACCCGAACGCGGCTGCGGAGTGATGAGCTTCATCGTCTCCAGCGTCTGATACGCCTGCTGCACGGTGCTGATGCTGACGCCGTGCTCCTGGCTTAAGCTGCGCACCGACGGCAATTTCTCCCCGTGACGATACAGCCCTTGCTCAATTCGTTCGGCAAGCAGAGTCGCCAGATGTTGGTAACGCGTCATGCTGTATTCCTTATTTGGATCATACAGAGAGAGAAACCGGTACAGATGCTGGCAAAAAACCGGATGCAGATGCTGTTTTAACCTGTCTGTATGTTAAATAAAAGTAATATTTGCATCTGTATTGTGAACTGCCAGAAGGCGGATGATGAAGCCTCTGAAAGATGAGGAGGCAGCAGATGGAATTTCACGAAAACAAAGCCAAAGCGCCGTTTATCGGCTTCGTGCAACTCTGGCAGGCGGTGCGAAGCTGGTGGCTGAAAAAGCAGACCCGGCGCGTGTTACAGCAGATGAGTGATGAGCGGTTGAGGGATATTGGGTTACGCAGGGAGGATGTGGAGTGAGGGGACAGTTCGTCGCGGATAAACAGGATTTCTCTATAACCTCCACAAGGAAGTGTTTATTATTGTGAAATCATCGCTTCACGGAAAGACGTCAGAATGAAAGCAACAGAAGCCCGTTTACTCGATTTTTTAAAACGTTCGCAGCAGTTTGTTATTCCCATTTATCAACGCACCTATTCATGGACAGAGCAACAATGTCGGCAACTTTGGGACGACATCATTCGTGCCGGAAAGCGTGACGATATATCAGCGCATTTTATCGGTTCGGTTGTTTATATAGAGCAGGGGTTGTATCAGGTTTCCGGTATTTCTCCGTTGCTGGTCATTGATGGTCAACAGCGGCTGACGACCGCAATGTTGCTGATTGAGGCTTTATCGCGCCATCTTGGCGAAGAAGAAGTTTTTGATGGCTTTTCGGCAATGAAATTGCGTAATTATTATTTACTCAATCCTTATGAGTCCGGTGAGAAAGGATTTAAATTACTGCTGACCGAGACCGATAAAGACAGTTTGCTGGCGTTAATAAAACAAAGACCAATGCCAGAAAACTATTCCCATCGAATAATGGAAAACTTTACTTTCTTTGATGAGCAAATTGCCAAACTCGGTGATGATTTGATCCCCTTATGTCGTGGGTTAGCAAAGTTATTAATTGTCGATGTGGCGCTTAATCGTGGTCAGGATAATCCGCAACTGATTTTTGAAAGTATGAACTCCACCGGTAAGGCGTTAAGTCAGGCCGACCTGGTGCGCAATTTTATACTGATGGGCCTCGAACCAGAGCATCAAACACGGTTGTATGAAGATCACTGGCGACCCATGGAAGTCGCTTTTGGTCAGCAAGGTTACAGCGAATATTTTGACAGTTTTATGCGTCATTATCTGACGGTAAAAACGTGGGAGATCCCTCGGACAGATGAAGTCTATGAGGCATTTAAACTACATGCCCGCAGCCAGAGTGTTGCTGAAAAAGGTGTAGATCGGCTGGTTGAAGATATACACATCTACGCGGAGTATTACTGTGCAATGGCATTGGGTAAGGAAAGTGACAAATCGCTTGCTACGGCTTTTCAGGATTTGCGCGAGTTAAAGGTCGACGTTGCGTATCCTTTCTTACTGGCGCTTTATCATGACTATAAAAATGGCGTTTTGTCTCACGAAGATTTCCTGCGCATAATTCGTTTAATTGAATCTTATGTTTTCCGTCGTGCAGTGTGTGCAATTCCGACGAATTCTTTGAACAAGACGTTTGCCACTTTTTATAAAGTCATTAATAAAGAAAATTATCTGGAAAGCATTCAGGTGCATTTTATGAACCTGCCTTCATATCGTCGTTTTCCCAACGATGATGAATTTAAACGGGAATTGAAAGTTCGCGATCTCTATAACTTCCGCAGTCGCAGCTACTGGTTACGAAGACTGGAAAACGATAAGCGCAGAGAGCGCGTGGAAGAGTTTACGATTGAGCACATTATGCCGCAGAACGAAAATCTGTCGGCTAAATGGCGTGAAGAGCTGGGAAGCGACTGGCAGCGTGTGCATAAAGAACTGTTACATACGTTGGGGAATCTCACTTTAACGCGCTATAACTCCCGCTACAGTGACAGACCTTTCGCGGAAAAACGCGATGTTGAAGACGGCTTTAAGCATAGCCCGCTCTATTTGAATATCGGTCTTGGACAGTGCGAAAAATGGGATGAAGCCGCCATTCGCGCCCGTGCCGATCGTCTGGCCAATCTCGCGGTTCAGGTCTGGCAAGCGCCTTCTCTTCCTGAAGAGGTTTTAGCTGTTTATCGGGGGCAGCCGGAGAACAAAACCAGTTACAGCCTGAGTGATTATCCTTTTCTTGCTGATGGTTCGCATAGCCGGGTGTTATTCGATCATCTTCGCGATGAAGTTATGCGCCTGGACGCAGGGATCACGCAGGAAGTATTGAAGCTCTATATTGCGTTTAAAGCTGAAACGAATTTTGTTGATGTTGTGCCGCAAAAAAGCCGACTGCGATTGTCGCTTAATATGCAGTTTCATGAACTGGTCGATCCGAAAGGTATTGCCAAAGATGTGACAAATGTTGGGCGCTGGGGCAATGGCGATGTAGAAATTGGTTTCAGCGACCTCGCACAACTTCCTTACATTATGGGATTAATTCGTCAGGCATTTGAAAAACAAATGGAGAGCGCGTTGGTCTAACGCGGCGAATAATACCCGGTAGCACTGGCGCTACCGGGTCAATGTATCAGGCGACTTTCTGTTTACCTGTAATTACCCCAATAAATTCCTGCACCTGCCTTTGTTTACGCGCCGACAGCTTACACACCTGGCGCAGTGACTGCATCAGTTCGCTCTCTTCGGCGGCGGGTGAAGTTAATCCCTTGCAACTGGTTCACTTTCTTGAAGTCGCTGATCGCTTTTTCCAGTAATTTTTGTAATAACTGGATCTTCGTTGCCGGAAGTTTGATCTTGTTAATTCCAGCGGCTAAGGCGCTGGAGTTTAACAGCAAAATGGTACGCTTTTATCACAGCAAAGACGCGACGGAGATGATGGCGTTTTTAGTGGAGTGCTATCAGGTATGAATAAGATATTAGAGATTCATTTATTTCACCCGGTGCAGAGCCACCGGGCGTTATGGAGATAATTTAGTATATCTACATATATTGTGGGCTTTGCTCATAGGTCTTTAGTAGATGCTCATTTAACGCACCTTCACCGTGCAAGGTTACCAAGAGATTGCAACGTGCTCGGGTAAAACCTACATAGAGTCTCTTTATATCCTCACTCAAATCATCGCTATTATCCCGTGTTCTCGCTGCATCAATAATGACAACTGAGTGAAACTCAAGCCCTTTGCTGCTGGGTAATGGCATAACAGAAATACGCTCTTGTTCCGGCGTCCAGGACTTTTTATCTGCAGAGCTTACAATAAGATTAAAGGGGATGTTTTTCGATTCAAGTACAGAACTTAGAGAGTTAGAAAGGGTATGAGTTGATGGACTTAGTATAGCAATTTCAGACCACGGAATCCCTTGTTCATTTTGCTCTGTAATCCACTTGACTGCTCTTGCTATTTCTTCGTCCTGTGTGTCGAAATGTTCAAGGTTGGGATAATCGCCATTCATTCCTCCCGCAGCAGGTTTCTGATAGGTTAAAGAACTATCGATATGGCTATTAAGATAATTAAATGCAATGCAACTGGCAAAGTGTAGGATTTGCTGTGTGTTTCTGTAATTTATATTAAGAATAGTTGTGCGTCCTGTCGCTTTAATATCTACGCTGGACAGTGTAAAGTCTAATGCTTTCTTTTTTTGGTAAATTGACTGAGCATCATCATAAAGAAATAGCAAATTCTCGTCCTGAGAGTCAGTCATTTTTGCCAGGATTTTTAACCATTCGGGCTTAAAATCATGTCCTTCATCAATTAATACAGCACTGTATTGTTCTGGTTTTATTTTTCCTGTATTGAAACCATCAGTCAACGCTTTCTCCATATTTTCAAAAATATTATCCCCTTCTGGAATGGTGATCTTGTTTTCTTTAATTTGTTGGAAACACCATGCATGAAAATTTTTAACCTTTATTTTCTCTGCAAAGGGATGATTGATGAACATCGACCGAAGTTTTTTGGCTAAAGTAATATTGTAGCAAATGACAAGTATTGGCTTTTCGCTGTCATTTTTTTTCGCTAATTCCTGACAGCGATGATAGAGGATCAATGTCTTCCCTGAACCTGCAACACCATGAATGATTCGGTGGCCATCTCTCATACTTCTGGCAAGTTGTTCCTGTTGAGTATCCAGTATAGAAATGATGGTTGGTGCATCGACACTAAATTCATCACGGTTTTTACTTCTCTTGTCCCTTTCTATTCTGACATCGGGGTATAAGTGCCATCTAATCCTGTTCAACTGTTCTTGTGTAGCATGACATTTGAAGTCATATTTAATCAGCGAATGTATTTTGGATGAAACATCCTCTTTTGACATAAATTCATTAAGTTCGTCTTTGCAGATAACGAGATCCGATGGGAAAATTCCGAGCAGTTCCTCTTCGGTAAATTTATTATTTAATGCTTCTCGCGTAATATTACTAAAGTATACGCCATATCCATAGGGGAACAGAAGATTGCCATTGTAACGCTCCTCCTGTTGGCATAATAAGGGGTCTTTTTTTAACTGGTTTACAGCTTCGAAAGCATATTGCCTGACTTGTTCTATCGGATTCTTTAAAGATTGAATACCATTTTGTGTCTCATACAACACATTAGACTTGTTGGCTTTTTTTATTTTTGTAATAAACCAATCTTTTACCTCGAGAAAAATAATGCCTTTTTCTGGCGAAAGTATCATAAAATCTGGGTGAAGATGCTTATCACCTGTAGGAATGTCATACCAACAGCAGCACTCTTCGCCAAGTCCTCTTTCAAGAATTCTTGCCAGCCTTTTCTCTCCGGCAGTAATTTTATCGTTGCAGCTACTGATTGTTGGGATTATTGTTGCCATATTAATCTCTTGTATTCGTGTTGATTATAATTCAACTGCTATTAATTTATTTGCTGATTGTTTTGGTTGACGATTTTTCTTTTTTGGACTGTACCAGAATGTTTGCATATTTGGAAATTAATGCATCTATTACGCCTCAATAGGACGTCTATCATATAGATTGTTTTTAAAAGTATGAGTGGTGGCAATGTAAGTACATCTGTATTTAGGGGGTTATGGCAGAATTATATTTTTAATTTGAATGGGCATTGGAAAGAAAATAAAATAATGAAGCGAACGGAAAATGATAGGATTTTATCCTCGTCCGCTTCGTATGAGTAGGTTAAGGTGATTACTTCCTCAACCCCGCAAACGCCGCCCGAATCTCTTCCTCCGGCAGCTGAATCCCGATAAACACCATTGTGCTATGCGGTTTTTCATCGCCCCATGGGCGGTCCCAGTCGGCGCTGTAGAGGCGCTGGACGCCCTGGAACAGCAGGCGGTTAGGTTCGCCGTCAATCCACAGCATCCCTTTGTAACGCAGCAGTTTGTCTGCCGATTCCAGCAGCAGGTTTTCCATCACCCGGGAAACTTCGCTGATATCTACCGGGTAATCCAGTTCCACCACAATCGACGAAATATTGTTTTGTTTATCTGCGATAAAGTGGAAACGCGGTTTGGTGCTGACGACGTTTTCTTCCAGCATAAAACCGTTGGTGTTGAACAACAGGTCCAGGTCGATGTCGCCGTGGGTGACGGTGTAGACCGGTGCGCGGGCGTTGATGCGTGCCAGGCGTTCGCGCAGTTTTTCTGCTTCGCCTGCGACGTCGGTTTTGGTCAGCAGAATCCGGTCGGCGTAGCCAACCTGTGACTGGGCGATGGTGAACTGGTTCATCTGCTCATCGGCATGTACCGCGTCCACCAGCGCAATCACGCCGTCCAGCAGGTAGCGCTGGCATAAAATCTCATGGGAGAAAAAGGTCTGAATAATCGGGCCGGGATCGGCCATGCCGGTGCATTCAATGACCAGACGATCGAACTGAATATTGCCCTTGTCGAGATTATCCAGCAGGTCGAGTAGCGCGTCTTCCAGCTCGTTGGAGCGCGAACAGCAGATGCAGCCGTTGGTCAGCGTTTTGATCTGCGTGGCGCGGTCGCCAATCAATTGATCATCAACGGAGACTTCGCCGAATTCGTTTTCAATCACGGCAATCTTGTAGCCGTGTTGTTCGTTAAGAATATGGCGCAGCAGGGTGGTTTTGCCTGCGCCTAAAAAACCGGTGAGTAGGGTAACTGCAATCGGGTTCATGCTCTCTCCATTAACAACAGCGCATACCGCCTTTACCATCGCCGCCGTAGCGCGCGTTCTGGCGTTCGCGGAAGAATTCTTCGTAGCTCATGTACGGCTTGTCGGGATGGTTGGTCTTCATATGCTCGACGTAGTTGTCGTAGTCTGGAATGCCAATCAACATCTTCGCCGCCTGGCCGAGATATTTTTTTGCCTGTCCTAAGTTACCAAACATTTTGCCTTCCAGATATGCGTAAAGCCCGGAAGCTGTCCGAGCTGGGGATTTGCCGGATGCGGCGTAAACGCCTTATCCGGCCTACGATAGACATTTTGTAAGCCGGATAAGGCAACCGGTTAGTGGTGCGAAGAAATCTTCACGCCGCCTTCCGGGATTGGAACGTACGGTGTTTCTTTGTCAGTACGTTTGTCGCTGTTACGCACCGCAAGCCAGGTTTTGAAACCGTAGAAGATGATGCTGTACACCACAATCAGGAACAGAATACTTAGACCCGCGTTGGTGTAGTTGTTCACAACGATGTGGTTCATGTTGGCAATCTGCTGCGCCGTCAGGTCAGTACCGTTAGCAATCTTCTCTTTGTACTGGCTCGCCATGTAGAAGAAGCCTTCCATCTGCGGGTTGGTGCTGAACAGTTTCAGGCCCAGCGCCCAGGTGGTGCAGATAAGCAGCCATACAGCCGGAACAACAGTTACCCAGATGTATTGGGTGCGCTTCATCTTAATCAGCACAACGGTACCCAGTACCAGCGCCACGGCTGCCAGCATCTGGTTGGAGATACCGAACAGCGGCCACAGGCTCTTAACGCCGCCCAGCGGATCGACCACGCCCTGATACAGCAGGTAGCCCCACAGACCCACACAGCCCGCAGTACCGATGATACCGGCAACCAGAGAGTCAGTTTTTTTCAGGAACGGGATGAAGTTACCCAGCAGGTCTTGCAGCATAAAGCGGCCAGAACGGGTACCGGCATCCAGTGCGGTCAGGATGAACAGGGCTTCGAACAGAATACCGAAGTGATACCAGAAGCCCATGTCAGCCATCGGCAACACTTTGTGGAACACGTGAGCGATACCTACCGCCAGCGTCGGCGCACCACCGGCACGGTTCAGGACAGAAGGCTCACCAATGTCTTTCGCGGTTTGCAGGATCTGCTCTGGAGAAATCACGAAGCCCCAGGAGCTGACGGTCGCTGCCGCGTGTGCGGTAACGTCTTTCAGCTGCGCCATGATGATCGGCGCGTTCTCGCCACCCATTTCATGCAGGTTAGGCATGGTGATGCCAAGGCCAGCAGGCGGGGTATTCATCGCGAAGTAAAGACCCGGTTCGATGATGGACGCAGCAACCAGCGCCATAATCGCCACGAAGGACTCCATCAGCATTGCGCCGTAGCCAATGAAACGCGCGTCGGTTTCGTTAGCCAGCAGTTTCGGCGTCGTACCGGAAGAGATCAGCGCGTGGAAGCCAGATACCGCACCACAGGCGATGGTGATGAACAGGAACGGGAACAGAGCGCCTTTCCACAGCGGGCCAGTACCGTCAATGTACTGGGTCATCGCAGGCATTTTCAGTTCCGGGTTCAGCACTACGATACCCAGCGCCAGGCCGACGATAACGCCGATTTTCAGGAAGGTCGCCAGATAGTCGCGCGGTGCGAGGATCAGCCACACTGGCAGCAGTGCGGAAACAAACGCATAGCCAATCAGCGCGAAGGTAATGGTGGTGTCTTTAAAGGTCAGTGCCGGACCCCAGTATGGATCGTGTGCAATCACGCCGCCGAAGTAGATAGAGGCAACCAGTAGTACGATACCAATAACAGAGACTTCACCCACACGTCCCGGACGAATAAAGCGCATGTAGATACCCATAAACAGCGCAATCGGTACGGTTGAGCAAACGGTGAAGACACCCCACGGACTTTCGGCCAGGGCTTTAACCACAATCAGCGCCAGAACGGCGAGAATGATGATCATGATTAAGAAACAGCCAAACAGCGCGATAGTTCCCGGTACTGGCCCCATCTCTTCTTTGATCATCTCACCGAGAGATGCGCCGTTACGGCGAGAGGAGATAAACAGCACCATAAAGTCCTGAACCGCACCGGCCAGCACTACCCCCGCCAGCAGCCACAGCGTGCCAGGCAGGTAGCCCATCTGCGCGGCGAGAACCGGACCCACCAGCGGACCCGCACCGGCGATAGCGGCGAAGTGGTGACCAAACAACACGTAACGGTTGGTCGGAACATAGTTCAGACCGTCGTTGTTAATAACCGCAGGCGTCGCGCGCGTGGGGTCGAGTTTCATCACTTTCTGGGCGATGTACAGACTGTAGTAGCGATACGCCACCAGATACACCGACACAGAGGCGACCACGATCCACAGGGCGCTGACGTGCTCCCCCCGACGTAATGCAACTACCGCGAGGCAGAATGCACCGATGATTCCGAGAATCACCCAGGGTATGTGCTTGAATAGTTTTTTCGTATCCATAGTAAAACCTGGCATTTTACTCGTCGTCTTTCGGCTTACAGGTGCGGCAGCTGCATTCGTTCACCCCAGTCACTTACCTTGTAAGCTCCTGGGATTCCCTCACTTGCCGCCTTCCTGCAAACCGAAATCCTTAGAGTAATTTGTTAATCATAGGCCGAAGCCGTTCTAGGTTTGCGTTGCGTTTGAGGAGGTAAATTGACCGCTATCCTGCAGTGATGTTGCCAGAGTTACGCGCGCGTAAAGTAAGGTAAATAACTGAGTGGTTATATTAGGGACGTAAGCGGTCAGGAATGGCGGTGAGCGGTTGGGCAAGAATTATTCGTCGGAGTAATATGTGATTGAGATCACAATAAAAATCCCCCTTCGATAATTAACCGAAGGGGGAGTTCTTAGAAGAGAGTATCCAGCTCTGCCTGTACGTTGTAGTCGTCATCAGTCAATAACAACGTTTTCCATTTGTCGAAGGTCAGGCACGGATGGGAAGTGCCAAACACCAGAATGTCCCCCACTTGCACGTCGCTGTTGGCAGCCAGTTGTAACATGCAGTGCTGATCCATAATGCCTGTACTGCGAATCGCCTGTGGATCAAATGCCAGTGATTTGCCGTTGCGGTAGTGGGCGACTGGTTGCGGCAGTCCGGCGTCGAAGGCGCAATCACGCTTACCAAAATTTACCACCGCACGATCAGCTTCCGGCACCGATTGCACCATGGCGACCAGTTCCAGCGCAGATGTGAGATCGCCTGCCAGATCGCAAGCCACAGGATCACGGGCGAGCAACTGTTGTTGTGCCGCGTCGTAGATCCCGGTGTCGTGAGTGATATAACAGCCAGGGCGAATAACAATGCGGCAGTTATCAGGCTTTTCTGCCGCCAGCCAGATATTGCACACCACGTCATACCAGACCGTGCCTGCTCCGGTGAGAATAAACTCGCCATCAACCAGACTCGCCATATCACAGGCCAGTTGTGCGGCATCCCGTAGCAGAGCTTCTACCTGCGGCTGTGGATCGTCACCGTGTAAAACACCTTCATATAACTCAAGCCCCCGCAGACGTAATCCTGGTAATTGGGCCGCCTGCTTAGCCAGTGCCAGTGCGGCATCCGTTGAGCGGCAACCACAGCGCCCGCCGGGAACACCCAGCTCAATCATCACGTTCAGCGTCTGTTGCTGGCTGGCAAAAAAGGCAGACAAAGCGCGGGCGTTCTCAATGCTGTCGATACAGCAGATAAAATCGACCGTCGGGTAATGGCGTTGCAACTGGGCAATCAGCTGCATATTCGCCTTGCCGACCAACTGGTTAACCATCAGCACACGCTGAATACCGCTCGCCATTGCCGCACCAGCCTGCCACGCGCTACCGACACCTATTGCCCAGGCGCCTGCCGCCTGCTGCGCCTGAAAAATCCACGGCGTCATGGTGGTTTTACCGTGCGGTGCCAGTGAAACGCCGCGCGCGTCAGCATAGCGTTGCATCCACGCAATGTTGTTCTCCAGGGCCTGCTTTTTAATGATTGCGGCAGGTAAACAAACATCTTCGGCAAGGATATTTGCGGGCATTTGCATCAGGGCAGATTTATGGGGAACCAGCGGCTCAGAGTGGTATTTCATAACATTCACCTTTTAAGTTTTTCACCGTATCGGATGTAGGTATCATTTTTAACTAAATGAAATATAAGTGTTTAGTTTATTTATCTTATGGTTTATGAATAAAAGTATCAGAAAATCATCTGGGTTTTGCGTAGTTTTCCACTGTTTTTCATCCTTGTAAATGGTTAACTTGTCACCATTGCAGAAATGGAGTGACGAACATGCAGGTTGACTGGTTATTCAAAAATGTGACGGTTATCGACGGCAGCGGCGGCCCTGAATTTCGCGGTGACGTGGCAATAACAGGTGATCGAATTGTTGATATTGCCCCTACGCTTAACGTTACGGCGCAGCAGGTCATTGACGGTGAAGGACGGGCGCTGGCACCAGGGTTTATCGACGTTCATACCCATGACGATATCAACGTTATCCGTATCCCGGAATATCTGCCAAAAATCAGCCAGGGGATCACCACGGTGATTGTCGGCAACTGCGGGATCAGTGCAGCGTCGGCGAAAATGAAAGGCGAAGTCCCTGACCCGATGAATCTGTTGGGGGAAGCGGAGCACTTTATTTATCCCACCGTTGAAAGCTATGCCCTGGCAGTGGAAGCAGCCAGACCGTCACTGAACGTTGGCACGCTGATTGGTCATACGGCGCTGCGTAATAATCATATGGACGACTTGTTTCGCCCGGCGACGGCGGATGAAATTGCCGCCATGCGTGCCGACTTACGTCTGGCGTTGAGTCAGGGGGCGCTGGGGTTAAGTTCCGGACTGGCTTATGCCACCGCATTTCAGGCGACTACCGAAGAGGTGATGGCGCTGGCGGAAGAACTGGCAGGTGAGAAGGGGGTTTATACCACTCATCTGCGTTCTGAATTCGAACCGATTCTGGATGCGCTGGATGAGGCGTTTCGTATTGGGCGTCATGGCAAAGTGCCTGTCGTGGTTTCCCACCATAAATGCGCTGGGGCGAAAAACTGGGGGCGGACAAAAGAAACGTTGGCTTTTTTTGACCAAATGCGTCAACACCAGGAAATTGGCTGCGATGTCTACCCTTACTCGGCCAGCTCTTCAACGCTGGATCTCAAACAAGTCACCGACGAATTCGATATTGTGATCACATGGTCACAAACACATCCTCAGCAGGCCGGGAAGACACTGGCACAAATCGCCATCGACTGGCAGATGAGTATGCTGGAGGCTGCGAAGCTGCTAATGCCTGCCGGGGCTATCTATTACAACATGGACGAGCGCGACGTCCGCCGAGTGTTGAGTTATCCGGTCAGTATGATTGGCTCTGACGGTCTGCCCAATGATCCCATGCCGCATCCGCGTTTATGGGGCGCTTTCCCTCGCGTGCTGGGTCACTATTGTCGTGATGAAGGCTTATTCCCGCTGACCACAGCTATCCACAAAATGACCGGGCTTTCTGCCAGCCGTTTTTGTCTGCCCCAGCGTGGACTGGTGAAAGTCGGCTATTTTGCGGACCTGGTGTTGTTCGATCCGCAAACCATTCGTGATGTTGCCAGTTTTTCTGATCCCAAACGCCCGGCAGATGGCATTGAAGCGGTGATGGTGAACGGTGTTATGAGCTATGGTCGCGATAAACATATTACAGGCCGTGCGGGCCGTTTCCTGCGCCGCCAGACCTCACATTAAGGAGTGAATATGAGCATTAAACGTTACGGTACGGAAGGTGGAACAGGCACTGGCGGGCAGCATTTGCCGTTTGCCAGGGCGGTTGAGGCGGGCGGCTGGCTGTACGTTTCCGGGCAAACGCCAATGAAAAACGGTGAAGTCGTCGAAGGCGGAATCGTTGAACAGTCACGACTGGCGATCCAAAACTGTGTCGACATCATGACCGAAGCCGGTTATAGCCTGGCGGATGTGGTTCACGTGAAAGTGATACTGACCGACGCCCGCTATTTCCAGTCATTTAATAAAGTATTCAGAGAATTTTTTGGCGAGAATCCGCCCGCACGTATTTGTTGTGTGGCTGATCTGGTTGTCGATTGTAAAGTCGAAGTCGATGTGACCTGTTATAACGCGACCCGCTAATAAATTTAAGAATTAAAAAAACAGACCGCAATTGAGTGCTGAATACATTCAGCACTCCGGGAACTCTTACATTATTTTCTCTCTACTGGCAGGATGTGAATTATGAACAGTCATATCTTTTTAGTCGGCTTTATTATTTATGCCATCGCCATGATTTGGCTTGGTTGGTTTGTTTCTCGTAATCAGAAAAGCGGAGAAGATTTTCTGCTGGGCGGGCGTTCGCTGCCGCTGTTTCTGACGCTGGGCTCAACCGTTGCCACGATGGTTGGCACAGGTTCCAGCATGGGCGCAGTGGGCTTTGGCTACAGTAATGGCTGGGCCGGAATGCTTTATGGCGTCGGTGGGGCCGTAGGTATATTGCTGGTGGCGTGGCTGTTTGCGCCGGTACGTAAATTACGTTTTATGACCATGAGTGAAGAACTCTCTTATTATACTGGCGGTAGTCATTTAATTAAAAATATTGTCGGTCTGATGATATTTATTGCCTCTATTGGCTGGCTGGGAGCGCATATTTTAGGTGGCAGTATGTATCTTGCCTGGGCAACAGGTATTGATCTTACTGTAGCAAAATTAATTATCGCCTTAGCTTTTGCGATATACGTTATTATCGGCGGTTATTCGGCGGTGGTGTGGACAGACACCATTCAGGCCTTAATTTTGTTCTTTGGCTTTATATTGATGGCTATTCTTGCCGTTGTTCACGTTGGCGGCTGGAGTGCGATTGAACAGGCGATGGACCCAAAAGCGATGAGCCTGTTTGCGATTGATAAAATGGGCGTACTGCCTGCGCTTTCGCTGGCGCTGGTTATTGGCGTTGGTGTACTGGCCACACCGTCTTATCGCCAGCGTATTTACTCGGGTAAAGATGTTCCCTCTGTACGCCGTTCGTTTGTTATTACTGGCGTGTTGTATCTGTTCTTCTCGATTCTGCCTGCCATTATCGGCATGGCGGCGTTCACCATGAACCCGAATCTGGAAAACAGTAACTATGCCTTCTTGTTCGCCACCAGTTTTCTGCCGCCATTGCTTGGCCTGGTGGTACTGATTGCCGGGCTTTCTGCCACCATGTCTTCTGCCAGCTCCGATGCCATCGCAGCGGTGGCGATTATGATGCGCGATGTCTACACCATGATTACCGGCAGAATGCCGCCGGAGAACAAGGCAATCACTTACTCACGCTGGATGCTGACCTTTGTTATTGGCCTGGCGCTGGTCTTTGCTCTGACCTCTAACGACATCATCAGCTACATTACCAAAATGATTTCGATGCTGATGTCCGGGCTATTTATCTGCTCGATTCTCGGTCGCTTCTGGCTACGCTTTAACTGGCAGGGCGCGCTGGCAGCGTTAGTGAGCGGTATGGTGATGTCAATTGTGGTGCTGATGAATGCCGACTGGCTGGCTTACTGGGGTAACCCGTGTATTCCGTCAGTGCTGGGAAGCCTGGTCGCTGGCGTACTGGTGACGCTGGTAACGCCAGCAAGCGAGACCAGCCGGGAAGAAGCTCTGGCTATTATCACCAATGAGCGTGAAAACCAGAGTGTCGTGATCACCAAACCTGAAGAGGCATAACCAATAGTGCTAATCGCCAAGTGGCTGGCGGTTAGCGCCACCCCGGTGGCTGTCTAATGCCAGTTTTATCCGCCGCAGGCGATCTTTCGCCTGCGCTTTATTTGCCATAGCCAGCTCTGTTGCCAGCACATCGATCATCGCGAGCATGGCGTAACGGGAAGGGGTGGGCTTAAAAATGTAATCACTTTCCTGAACCAGCAACGGCAATACCAGATCCACCTGTTCTGCCAGTGGTGTTTGTGCAGGCGTAATGGCGATAACTCGCGCGCCGTACTGACGGGCGATTGCCGCACTTTCGATGATTTCTGGCGTATAGCCGCCGAGTGAAAGAACTATCACCACATCCTGCGGCATCACGGCTGAGCACATCATTCTCATCATTAGTGAATCGTTCTGACTGACCACTGGCAATCCCAGACGGAACAGACGGTACTGGATCTCCTGCGAGCAGATGGTAGAACCGCCGCCCGTTCCCAATGCAAGAATTTGCCGTGCCTGACTTAACCAACTGACCGCCTGACTGATGGCGTTCATGTCCAGTGAGCGACGATGCGTTTCCAGCACGCTGATAATTGATTCGTAGATCCCCTGAACGCCGTCAAGATCCGGTACATCGAGAATAAACCGCTGCCCGATAGCCAGTGACTGCGCCAGTTTGACTTTCAGTTCGCGGACATCTTTGCAACCCAATGCACGGGCAAAACGCGTCACCGACGCCTGGCTGGTTTGTGTTAACCGCGCCAGCTCGGCAATTGGCAGTTCCACGGCTGCGGAGACGTCATCAAGAATAAATTGTGCGATACGCTTTTCAGTGGCGGTTAACGCCATAAACCGCTCGGTAATGCAGGAGATGATATCGATGCTATAAGCCATGGGGTATCACTGATTCAGTAAAAACTGGTACTTTGTACCATAAAGAATCGCGCCAGAGTGTGACCCTCATAAAAAATGTAAGTAAGCAGCGACAAAAAAACGCTCAACACCGCTCCAGATCATAAAGTTTTCTACCACCAGGCCGACAACCTGAGTATCCGGTCTGGAGGGAAGAGAAACCATGTTAAAACGTATTAAGATCGTGACCAGCTTATTGCTGGTTTTGGCCGTTTTTGGCCTTTTACAACTGACATCAGGCGGTTTGTTCTTTAATGCCTTAAAAAATGACAAAGAAAATTTCTCCGTTTTACAAACCATTCGTCAGCAGCAATCCACGCTGAATGGCAGCTGGGTCGCGTTGTTGCAGACACGTAACACTCTCAACCGCGCGGGTATCCGCTACATGATGGATCAGAACAATATTGGCAGCGGTTCAACCGTCGCCGAGCTGATGCAGAGTGCCAGTATTTCGCTGAAGCAAGCGGAAAAAAACTGGGCGGACTACGAAGCGTTGCCGCGTGACCCGCGTCAGAGCACAGCCGCAGCGGCGGACATCAAACGTAATTACGATATTTACCACAATGCGCTGGCGGAGCTGATCCAGCTGTTAGGCGCAGGCAAAATTAATGAGTTCTTTGAGCAGCCGACTCAGGGTTATCAGGACGGTTTCGAGAAGCTGTATATGGCTTATATGGAGCAAAACGATCGTCTCTACGATATTGCCGTGAGCGATAATAATGCTTCCTACAATCAGGCGATGTGGGTGCTGGTGGGCGTGTTGAGCGTCGTGTTAGCCGTCATTGTGGCCGTCTGGTTTGGTATTAAAGCCTCGCTGGTAGCACCAATGAATCGCCTGATCGAAAGCATCTGTCATATTGCTGGAGGAGATTTGGTAAAACCCATTGAGGTGGATGGTTCTAACGAAGTAGGACAACTGGCTCAGAGTTTACGCCATATGCAAAGTGAACTGATGCGTACTGTCGGAGATGTACGTAACGGTGCTAATGCCATTTATAGCGGTGTCAGCGAAATTGCCACGGGTAATAACGATCTCTCATCACGTACTGAGCAACAAGCGGCTTCACTGGAAGAGACGG
Organism: Escherichia sp. E4742; assembly: GCF_005843885.1. NCBI lineage: Bacteria > Pseudomonadati > Pseudomonadota > Gammaproteobacteria > Enterobacterales > Enterobacteriaceae > Escherichia > Escherichia sp. E4742. Next base: position 2,920,735 of record NZ_CP040443.1, read on the forward strand.
CGGCCAGCATGGAGCAACTGACTGCAACGGTGAAACAGAACGCCGAGAACGCGCGTCAGGCCAGCCATCTGGCGTTAAGTGCTTCTGAAACTGCGCAACGTGGGGGCAAGGTAGTGGATAACGTGGTGCAGACGATGCGCGATATCTCCACCAGTTCGCAGAAGATTGCCGATATTATCAGCGTTATCGATGGTATTGCCTTCCAGACCAACATTCTGGCTTTGAACGCGGCGGTTGAAGCGGCGCGCGCGGGTGAGCAAGGGCGTGGTTTTGCGGTAGTTGCGGGGGAAGTGCGTAACCTGGCGCAGCGTAGCGCCCAGGCGGCCCGTGAAATTAAAAGCCTGATTGAAGACTCTGTAGGTAAAGTGGATGTCGGATCTACGCAGGTCGAAAGTGCCGGGGAAACCATGACAGAGATTGTCAGCGCCGTAACACGCGTTACTGACATTATGGGAGAAATAGCTTCAGCCTCTGATGAGCAAAGCCGTGGCATTGATCAGGTTGGTTTAGCGGTTGTCGAAATGGATAGGGTAACGCAGCAGAACGCCGCGTTAGTGGAAGAGTCTGCTGCCGCTGCCGCCGCGCTGGAAGAGCAGGCCAGCCGTCTGACCGAAGCCGTGGCGGTGTTCCGTATACAGCAAACGCAACAGCGTCAGCATGAAGCTTTGCCAGTGGTAAACGCAGCGTTGCCGGTTGTGCCGCGCAAAATTGTCGTCGCTGATAGCGGGGATAACTGGGAAACGTTTTAACACAAGGATGCCGGATGAGTGCTTCATCCGGCATTTTTATCGTTATACCAGGAACAGTGAGATTGCCGGGATATACGTGACCAGCAACAGCATTAGCAACAGGGCTACCAGTAGTGGCAGAGATTGCTTAAAGAAATTTCCCACAGAAACTTGCGTGATGTTACACACCAGCAGCATCACGGTGCCCACTGGCGGAGTGAGTGCGCCAATCGACAGGTTGAAGATCATGATGATGCCGAAATGCACCGGATCGATACCAAAGTGCTCTACCACTGGTTTCAGTAGCGGCACCAGGATCACCAGAATGGCGTTTCCTTCCAGAAACATTCCCAACGTTAAAAGCAATACGTTGATAATCAAAAGGAACATATATTTGTTTTCAGTCAGCGAAGTGACGAAATTCGCCACCGCGACGCCAGCATGTTCCATTGAGAAAATCCAACCCAGTGCGGCACTGGCCATAATCACCAGCATTACCGATGCTGTGGCGCGTGCGGTTTCACCCAGTGCTTTAACCACTTGAGAAACCTTCATTTCACGGTAGATGAAAAAGCCAATCGCCAGAACGATTAATACCGCTGCGGCGCCCGCTTCTGTCGGGGTGAAGATATTCGCCCGAATGCCTCCTACTACGGCAAAAATCAGAAACAGCGCAGGCCACGCCTGACCGAGAGAGAACACCACTTCTTTGCCAGTTGGCCAGCTTTCACGGGAGGGTTTGGCGTTAGTTGTGCGGGCGACCAGGTAGACGGTAAACATCAGTACCACTGCGCACAGCAAACCGGGAACAAGACCGGCAATAAACATTTTGCCGATGGAGACGTCAGCGACCAGGCCGTAAATAATCAACGCAATTCCCGGCGGTATGATTGGCGTGACTAACGAACCACCGGCGGTAATTGCGGCGGCAAAGGCACGGTTGTAACCCATGCGTTCCATTTCCGGCACCATCATACGCGATAGCATTGCAGCATCTGCAAGGTTAGAGGCGCTAACACCGCCCATCATGGTGCTGACGAGAATGTTCGCTATGCCCAGACCACCACGCATTTTCCCCACCAGAACGTTGGCAATTTGTAAAATGCGTTCTGCAATGCCGGTGTAGCTCATTAGCGTACCCAGCAAAATAAAAAACGGAATTGCCAGTAGTGAAGGACTTTGCGTCGGGGCGATTAGTCTCTGGACAGCAATTTCGATCGGCACGCTGGAGAAGAATAAAAAGTAAGCGATGATACCAATAAACATCGCCAGATAGACTCGAATGTTAAGAAACAAACAGACGATCATGAGCGGGATAATTAATAACCAGGTCATTGTTTTTCGTCTCCGCTATGGGGGGGCTTTATATCGGTGATTAGCCAGTAAAGGGTATAGAGAGCCGTTGCCAGCGCCCCGACAGGGACCGCCAGATCGATCCAAAACCAGGAAACTTTCAGTATTTGTGTCACTTTGAACTGCGCCATTTCTGCCAGCCGGTAGCCCAGCCAGGCCATATAAAGCAGTACTCCGAGGGAGAGAAGGGCAACCAGAACGGCAATCACTCGCCTGATAGTTGCAGGCAGCATATCCATTACAAAAGGAATGGTCAGATGTGCGCGGTCACGTTCTGCCACGATACCGCCTAACATCACTACCCAAATCATCAGCATCCCGGACATCTCTTCTGTCCACTGAATTGGTTGGCCGATGAAATAGCGCATAAATACTGCTCCAATTGTCATCACAACCAGGATAAATAGCGCAAAGGCAGCGCTAAACTCTGCCAGTTTGCCGAAAAAACGCATGAAACCTCCTGTCAGGGCTTGTCCTGCTTTCGTGAAAAAAGCAGGACGATTAGCATCGATATTTATTTCAGTTGTTGTTGAATGGTTTCATAGAGGCCTGGTGTCCACTCTGGGAACTGTGAGTAAACTTCGTGGGCTTTCTTACGGAATGGTTCGGTATCAGGATAGATAACCTCTACACCGGCAGCTTGCATGGTTTTCAACATTTCTGCATCGCGCTCAAGAGTGAGCTTCTGGCTGTAGAGCCCAGCTTCATAACCAGTCTGGTGAATCATTTCCAGTTGTTCCGGGGTTAGGGTGCTAAAGAAAGCTTCGCCACCAATCCAGACGGATGTGTTGGTCAGGTAGTTCACCATCGTCAGGTATTTCGCCTGCTCATAAAGTTTTTGCCCTTGCAGGACAGAAATTGGGTTTTCTACTCCGTCAATAACGCCCTGGGTTAATGCAGGATAAACTTCACCTAATGGCATTGGGGTTGGCGTTGCCCCCATTGCCTGAATAGCTTTTATTTGCATAACGTTATTAGGTACGCGAATTTTTAATCCCGCGAGGTCTTCAACAGTGCGAATGGGTTTTTTAGAAATGATCTGCCGAGTACCATACAGATAATTATTCATAACCACGTGAATGCCTTTTTTCTTCAGGCTTTCATTTTTCTGCTTGAACCAGTCGCTTTCATATATTTTGAACAGTTTTTGCGGATCGTCGGTTAAATAGGGGCCGAACAGAATACCCAAATCCGGTTCATAATCAGCGAGGAATGCCACATCGCTCAGGGTAATAACATTCATCCCCATCATGGCTTGTTCAGTAACATCCTGTTTTGACCCCAATTGTGAACTGGGATAAAGCGCCAGTGTTATTTCACCACCACTTTTTTTATTCAATAGATCTGCCCAGTAATGCATGACCACATCCAGTGGTTCGCCAGGGTTATTTTCATAGGCAACTTTTATCGAAATCGGTTTTGCCTGAATCATTGACGGTAAGAAAAGGGTACTGACAGTAATTAACATTGCTATTATTTTACTCATATTCCACATACTCCATGCTATAGAATAAATAACTCCAATATTACTATCTGGAGACTGGAGAGAAACACCATGAAAAGGTTGTCGTCTTTTTGGAAAGTAGCCAGCGAATAGACTGACTGCTGTAAATATTTCGTGAATTCGTGCACTTGGTATGACTTTGCTGTTTTTAATCGGTTTTTAATATGACTTTATTGTATATTCTTAAGTTATGAAATGCCTGGTGAGTAATGGTCTGTTTTCAGATAGATAAGAGTTTTTTTAGTATGACCGTGGTTAATGTATTTGTTGCGATTTTATAGTGTGACGGTGAAACTATTATTTCGCAAAGAATGATTTTTTATAATTTGTTGATGATTGTTTAAATTGATAATATGATGAAATGAACTTTTCAGTTGACGGTGTATGGCGATCTCTTTAAATTTGTTACGTGTGGAATAAATATATTTGCGTCGGTTATGTTTTTGTCAGGTGTTGAAAATGAAAAAATGTTCATATCTGTCTGGGATATATAGATAAAAATGATTTTGTGGTTGTGTGTACGAAGGATGGTAAATCATATTCATTCGCGCAATGAATGAATAAACGTAAAGTAATAAGTTGGTAGGTTTTTAATCTAACCTAATGAGTAAGTGTTGCGACTAATGATTAATTGTAGGTGATAAATTAGATGTTATTCTTGTAAGGTTAGGTTGGTTATATTCATTATTTATGCATCAGGAAGCGGGGTGATTATATGGAAATACTTTTAACGATTTTGATTCTTACTCTGGTTGTCTCATTAACCAGCGTGCTGACGCGAATTTCTCCCATCCAGATTCCACTTCCTTTAATCCAGATTGCCGCTGGTGCTGTACTGGCCCAGCCCATATTTGGTCTGCACGTGGAATTCAATCCTGAACTTTTTCTCTTATTGTTTATACCCCCATTGTTGTTTGCTGAAAGCTCAAAAATACAACCTAAAGAATTGATCAAGCACAGTCGGGAAATTGTCAGCCTGGCGCTTGCGTTGGTGCTAATCACTATTTTTGGTGTCGGCTATGTGATTCATTTGCTATTACCGAATGTGCCGCTCATCGCTGCTTTCGCATTAGCCGCCGTGTTGTCACCTACCGATGCCGTGGCGTTGCTAGGGATTGTCGGGAAAGGGCGTATTAGCAAAAACATCCAGGAAGTGCTTGAAGGCGAAGCGTTGATGAATGATGCCTCCGGACTGGTGGCGTTGAAATTTGCTGTTGCAGTAACGATGGGGACGATGGAATTCAGCGTCCATGGCGCAACCATTGCGTTTTTTGTCGTCGCGTTGGGCGGTATTGCTGTGGGGATCGCTGTTACCTGGTTATATGGCAAAGGACTGCTGCTGATCAGCCGATATGCTCACGATGAACCTTCCATTCAGATTGTATTGATGCTTCTGTTGCCGTTTATTGTTTATCTGTTTGCGGAACATTTTGGCTTATCTGGCATTCTTGCTGCTGTTGCCGCGGGATTAACAACCAGTCGCATTGGCGTAGTCCACCACGCGCCTATTCGTCTGAGAATTAAAGCTAAAAGTAGTTGGTCGATGCTTGAATATGTCTTTAACGGCATGGTGTTCCTGATTTTAGGCTTACAACTTCCAGGCATTATTTCGGAATCACTGATCCGTGCAGAAAACGATCCACTGGTGGATACCGGCTCGCTGCTCCTTGATATCATTTGGATCTATCTGGCGTTAATGGTTGTGCGCCTGGGCTGGCTTTGGCTGATGCGTCTGTATAGCCGTAAACGGTCCGGCAAACATCCGATGCTGTTTGCTGGATATAAAACGCGTCATATGCTGCTGGCGACCTTTGCGGGGGTGCGCGGAGCCATCACGCTTGCGGGGGTGCTTTCTATCCCGTTAATGCTGCCGGATGGCACACCTTTTCCCGGACGCTACCTATTAGTTTTTCTCGCCACTGGCGTGATCCTCTTTTCATTAGTCTGCGGCATTATTATTCTGCCGTTACTATTGGGGAAAAATATGGGGATTTTCGGCGATAATCGACAAAAAGAAGAGGAAGCTGCCGATCTGTTTATGTCCAAAATGGCTATACTGAGCGTGCAAAAGACCCAACAGCGTTTGCTACGCACCAGTACGGAAAACCTTGACAACGATCTGATTGTGGAAACGGGGGCCAGATTTATCGATTATATGCGGTGTAATGAAGATGATATGTCATCTAATGATAATTCCCTACATATGCAGCGTGCGAAGCTGGAAAGAACATTTAATCTGGCAGCGTTAAATGCTAAACGTGCGGCTATTTACCAGATGCGCGCAAGGCAAGAAGTCAGTGATGAAACACTGGCAAAAATAGTCAGTGAATTAGATGTGCTGGAAACTTTAATCATGGATAGTCGATAATTTTAATCATGGCTGTAATAATGGATTAAATGATGCTGATAATATTGGTTTTAGCATCATTTAATTATCTATTAATGATAATTATAATATTTAGCTGGGTTAATAATGTGTTGATGTAATGTTGTGATATTAATCCAGAGTCAATGTTTTTAAACGGTACTTAATTTATCGCGATGTTGCCTGATAGAGCGAATCATTGACTGTTTCGCTGTATCAAGATGATTACGTAGCGCGAATATCGCGTCTAAATCGCTACGGCAAATCAGGGCACTGAGGATGGTCATATGTTCATCAACAGCAATGATATTACGCTGTTTAAGATCGCTTTCCTCCCATTGATAGTGAAAATGAAAGATGACAGATATGATTTCAAGTGATTGATTAAAAAAGATATTGTCAGCAGCGGATAACAACATGGCATGAAAATCCCGGTCTAACTGCGAAAACATCCGGAAGTTACTGCCAATGCTGTCACGTAGTATCCGGTGGCGCTCAAGCATGGTTTTCGCTTGCAGCCAGCGGGGATCATCATCGGGAAGGTTGAGAAAGTGCTGGAGTGAGTGTGTCTCCAGCATTTCGCGCAGTTCAAACAGTTGCTCGGCATAGGATTGATCGAACTGCTTCATGCTCCACTGACCGCGCTTTTCGCTTTGAATAAGATTATACCGACCGAATTTTAAAAGATATTCTCGTACCACGACTGGGCTGACGCCTGCTGCCCGCGCAAGTTGGAGTTCGGAAAAACTCTCCCCGGCGCGTAAATGTCGCTGGTTAATCATGGTGAAAAATGCCTGCTCGAAAATGTGGTTTTGCTCTGTAAGCGAGGCTGCGATGCAATCAAATCCATCGTTCTGCTCGGGTTTGCGGGCGACAACATAATCCTTTCCCACCTGGGTAAGCACGCCGCATTCGCTTAAATGTTGGAGTATGTGGCGTACCGTGGTGCGACTAATGTTATACATCTCTGCCAGTCCATTTTGCGAAGGCAGTGGGGAAGGAATATTTCCCCGAGCCAGATCTTCAATCACCTGGTTTATGACGTTATGACGTAAATTCTGCGAACGGCTCATTGTTCCCTCCGGTACGGTATTAAAAACCGATTAAAGACACTTTTATGCGTGTTCTTCTGCATATTTTATGGGCAAATTCAGTCGTTCTTATAAATTCGACGATATCTGGAAGTAATAAAATAAAAGGAGCGGTGAATCATGTCTACAATGAAAATCTTAATTTGTCAGGAAATAAAGAAATTAGTTTGGGAAGTCCGGGCAAGGCCGGCACCAGGAGACAACGAAGCATTAATTAAAATTAAAGTCGTCGGAATTTGTGGTACGGATATTCATGCCTGGGCAGGTAATCAACCATTTTTTAGTTATCCACGCGTCTTAGGCCATGAAATATGTGGGGAAATTATTGAATCAGGAAAAAACATTCACAATTTTAATATTGGACAGCAAGTTGCGGTAATTCCGTATATTTCTTGTCAGGAATGTCCGGCGTGTAAAAGCGGTCGCACCAATTGCTGTGAAAAAATTTCGGTCATTGGCGTGCATCAGGATGGCGGTTTTAGTGAGTATTTGAGCGTGCCAGTGGCGAACATTTTGCCTGCGGATGGTATTGATCCGCAGGCGGCAGCGTTGATTGAACCTTTCGCTATTAGCGCTCATGCGGTTCGTCGCGCAGCAATTGCGCCTGGCGAGCAGGTGCTGGTAGTCGGGGCGGGACCAATTGGTCTGGGCGCGGCAGCAATCGCTAAAGCCGATGGCGCACAGGTGGTGGTGGCGGATACCAGTCCGGCGCGGCGTGAGCATGTGACAACGCGTCTGGAGTTGCCCGTGATGGACCCGTCAGCCGAGGATTTTGACAACCAGTTGCGGGCGCAATTTGGTGGTTCGCTGGCGCAGAAAGTGATCGACGCAACAGGTAATCAACATGCGATGAATAACGCCGTTAATCTGATTCGTCATGGAGGCACGGTAGTATTTGTTGGCCTGTTTAAAGGCGAGTTGCAGTTCTCTGATCCAGAATTCCATAAAAAAGAAACTACGATGATGGGCAGCCGAAATGCCACGCCGGAAGATTTCGCGAAAGTCGGGCGGCTGATGGCGGAAGGGAAAATTACTGCCGATATGATGTTAACCCATCGCTATCCATTCGCCACGCTGGCAGAAATCTATGAGCGCGATGTGATTAACAATCGTGAGTTGATTAAGGGCGTGATTACTTTCTGATAATGCGAGTTGCCATGCAGCGCCCGGGGAAATGTTGGGCGCTGTTTTTTTTGTTTCTTAATAATGTGTTGTAAGCCGGAGAAGGCGTGTAGGTCGCACTTTATGCGACCTACAAATCAGTCAGTGATTACCCTTCACGCGCCACCACTTTGATTTCCACCATGCCAATGCCGAGCTTACGCGGCGAGTGTCCGAGGATATTCCCTTCGTTGGTTGAGACAGGTTCTGGCGGAACAATTACCAGTGTGTCGGCATCGGTTGGGTTATCGAAATGCAGCGTGGTGGTGGTCACTTCATTGCCCAGTACGATGGTTTGTTCTTCATTGCCTACGCGTACCGGAATAGGACGGCTGGCGTTATTGCCGTATGCTTTGGCGGTAATCACCAGGTCAAATTTCTTCGGCAGCGGATGCTTGTACTCGATTTTTACTTCATCACCCAGCTGCGCGTTGGACCAGCGGCCCCACGACTCCGGACGGGAAATCCCGCTAAACTGTTTCACTTCTTCCGGTGCACCCGCGACGTTAAAAATGAAACTGTCGGCTTTGTAGCGAATATCGTTATCGACAATCTTCAGCGTATCGACATTGCCTTTGTAGCGTTCCATATCGATGACGGTATCTTTAAATGTGGTTTTGCCCTTCCACGTCGTTTTATCAACATGTTGAACAATTTGCTGACCACCAAGCTGCCCCTGGGAAACACACCAGTCAGTGGAGAGAGCCAGCTCTGGCGCCCATAGCTGCGCCATCTTGTAGCAGCGATCAACCCAGACGAAATTGTCGCGCGGAGCGAAATCGGCCAACTGGAAACGAAGTGGTGCAGAATATTCGCTTTCTGGCAGTGGTTCCACACGTTTATCCGACACGCGTAACAGTAGCGGCAGACGGAAATGGGTACCCGAGAAGGCGATCATGTTTTTATTCTGATCAATGGTGAACTCTTTCATCTCGGTGGGGAATTTCCACAGACGAATGATATCGGGCTTCCACGCCAGCACTTTTTCTTTAATGTTGAGGAACACTTCCGACATGGATTGACCAGAGAGGCTACTACGCCCAAGGCCGATAAAGTTATCGCCACCAAGAATATCCAGCACTGTAGCGCCGTTATCCATGGTGTTGCGCTTCACCGCCAGCGTCTCTTGCTGTGGCTTGTCGCCACGGATGACGAAAAACAGGTTGTTACGATCCTGTTTATTAAGGTATTTCCACGCCGTGTTGTTCATCGCTAAATGGTCAGAAGAGACGACGATGACGGTATCTTTAAACCACGGTGACGCTTTGATTTTGTTGATAAACGTCGCGATGTTCTCCTGGCTGCAACTTACCGCGCTGAATGACTGATTCGGCTTACCGTCAAAATCATATTTTTTGCGGTTGCAGGTGCGAGAGATAAAACCATCCGGGTGATGGGTATCGACCGTCAGAGTAAACAGTGAGAATCGCTGACCAGAGCGGGAAAGCTCTTCAAACTTTTTCCACGCTTCATCCAGCACGGTATCGTCGTAGAATCCCCAGTCGTTGCGATAATGCGGATCCGCCACCACACTTTTCAGCTCTTCTGCACCATACAAATGGTCGAAGCCGTGTGATTTCAGGAACACATCTTTACCCGCAAAACGCAGGTTAGCCCCTTGCACAAAATAGTTCTGATAACCGGAGTTTTTCAGGATATCGCCAAGACAGATGTTCTGCGGGAAGAAGCTGGAAACCGAGGCAGAGGCGTTACCTTCAAACGGGGCAAACAGTGGAATCCCGCACTGAGACGCCACCATGCCCGCGATAGTGTAATCCGTTCCTGGCAGTTGTTGAGTATGACTGAAATCCAGCCCTTCATTTTTCAGTGCGCCCAGTTCGGGAGTGAGGTCCGGAAAAGCGTCGTTATCAAAATAGGTCCGCTCCAGACTCTCACCATAGATATAAACCAGGTTAAGTTTGGGGGCAGGGATGGTTTTCGACGGTTCTTTATAATAAGCCGCAAAGTCAGGATCGCCGTCGCGTGACTGGGATTTTACCAGCTCCGTTATCTGGCGAAACGCCGGGCTGGCGTCCACAGAACCCAGCGCCAGTAAGAGCGCCAGCAGGCTGTAGCCAAAATGGTGAGGATGATGACGGCGTCGGCGTAGGATCCAGCCCAGCGCGCCGAAAACTACCGCCAGTGCCAGCACGACACCCACTCCCGGCAGGATATATTTGCTGACGCCAGCACCGGTCAGGCTGTTAGTTAAGGTATAGAGCACCGCGTCGTTAATGCCGTCGCCAGTAAAATAGTCGCTGGCAAACAGGGTGATATTTAAAACGACAAATAACCCCAGCACCGTTAACGTGGCTGCAAACCACCAGGTGTTACGTCCCGCTTTCCATGCGTAGATCAGCACAGAGGCGAGAAACAGGGCGAAAGAGAGTAGTTCTGACAACGGGCGATCCTCACTAAACCAGGCTGTATAGCCGATGTTTAAGATTTTTTGAGAAACACAATGTAATGGTGCTGCCATATTGCTGCAATTCTAGTGTCAAAAAAATGCGATGTTGTTAGGAATTAGTTTATAAACAGACTTTTTTGAGCGAGGTTGTTTCCCGCATAGCAAGGGATGAAAGCGTCAGAAGCGGGAAAAAGAGAAGGGGATAGCCGCGCCAGCCGATTAACAGCTAAAACGCGGCGTTATGCGAATCAGGAAATAAAGTTCAGACCTTGCTTTAACACCAGATCGCAGGCTTTGGTTTTTACCTTTTCAGCTAAAGGAGTCGTACCGATGTTGTCCAGATTAAGCTGCTGACCATCTTTGGTTTTTAGCAAACCCTGAATGCCATCCAGATAGTTGGTATCTTCTTTCTGCTCTTCGCTGTTCAGGCCCAGCTTCTCCAGGACCTGATTTTTGATGTTTTCCGCATCGGTAACTGAAGCCAGCTTTTGCTTCGCGCAGTATTGCAGAATGCCTGCGGCATTGTTCATGTTATCTGCGCTTAATGCCTGGTTGCCACTACTAAGCAGGTTAGTTAATGAGGCGAGCGACCAACCGCCTTCCTGTGTGGTGCTGTTTTGGTTGCCTAACTCGCTGGCGGCGTTGGAAAGCGCATCTTTCCAGGACGCAGCATGCACCCCGGTTGAAATGAATGCGCTGGTGGCACTTGCACAGCACAGAAGGTGTTTAATAGTTTTCATCATCATTACTCAAGGTGGAATTGTGTCGCAGTATAGCGCCGGAAAGGAGGATTAATACTCTTTACCCGTTACCCGACTACGATAACTGTCCCAGTTGAAGATCACCCACAGACTGTTACCCAGGCGCATACGATCCATAACACGCTCGCCCAGTAACTTCGTCATTTCCTCCACATTGCTGTTCGTCAGCATACCGGTCGGGCGTTTGGAAGAAGAGCGGCGATCGACGATCTGATTGATGATCACTTTTTCGTATTTAGATTCGGTCTGCACGCCGATCTCGTCGATCACCAGCAGATCCACGTTGCTCAGATCGTTAAGCAGTTGTTCTTCGCTGGTACCGCTATTTCTGAAGGTATCTTTCATCGCCGACATAATATCGGCCACGGTGATGATCAATACGGACTTTCCACGTAGCAGCAGTTCGTTGCAGATTGCCGCCGCCAGATGGTTTTTGCCAGTTCCAGGCTTGCCAGAAAAGATAAAGCTGGCGATGTTGCCGTCGAACTCTTCGACATACTGGCGCGCTTTGCTCAACGCATTCATCTGCCCTTCGCACTCAACACGATAGTTCTCAAAGGAGCAGTTTTGATGCAGTGGACGAATGCCAGAGCGGTTAAAGGTACGCTGCATTTTCATCGCCCGATTCTCGCGCTCAAGAGCGGCGGCGCGGAGCGCCCCTTGTTCTTTCTGCCATGCCAGAAGTTCTTCACCCGTTTTGAAGGCGGGTTTGATATGGGCTGGCATCATTTTTTGCAGACGTTGCATCAGGTCGCCAACGTTTTTCATCGTTACCCTCTGAATCCCGGTGGAATTTGGTTGTCAGGTTCACTGACTGTGTTCACATCTCGTTTCGTTAATCCGCCATTGCTGGCACGACCTATTTGCAGGCTGCGCGCCAGTTTTTGTTGCCACTGCACATGATGGAAGACTTTGCCTTCCGCCTGCCAATAAGAAATAAATGACGCCAGTTCTTCGGCGGTCACCGGCTCTTTTAGCGCTACGCCCCATAATGCCGCCTGACGGATAAAGTCGGTATCGGGTTGCCAGTCTGGGTACATGGCGAATTTACCCATGGGTACGGCAACGGGGGCGGCTTGCGGTTCCTGATAGAGTTGATCGTCCAGGGCCACGTCACTTCCCGGACGCGTCAGTTTTTCTTCCAACGCCAGCAGTTCAGTAAGACGCGCGGGCGTAACGGCATAAAACGCCGGGGCATTGTTGGCAAATACGGCAACCATGCCGCCTTCTGCTTTTGCCAGAACGGTTTGGTGATCGTGTACCAGGGCGTCAATACCAACGACGTCCGGGGTCAAAACTCTGGAAGACATACTGTTTCTCAATATGGAACGATGAACGAGAAGGGAGATTACTTTTATAGTAACACACGGATGAGGCCAGGCAGCCTCTCATCCATGTGCTTTAAGCGAGGCAATTTTATACGCGGGGGCGCTTGCGGTACAACCACAATCCAGGAACGGAAAGACCGATGGATAACGCGCCAACAATTGAAGAAGCTGTAAGAAAGTTAGTTAACAGGGTAATCATTAACGGTTCGCTGTAACCTAACTGACTGATTTTTACCGCTGAAATCATTGCAGTATACGCCGGGATGCCCGGGAACATCGGAATGACAGCCGCCACGGTAAAGACTTTCGGGTGCGCCAGATACCAGCGCGACCACTGAATACCAATGGTGCCGACCAGTAGCGAAGCCATAAACGTCGACCACTCAATATTGAGTCCGGTAGTCATTAAAATCATTCGTGAACCATGACCCATCGCGCCAAGCAGCGCACACCAGCGTAATGCCCGGATTGGCACGTTGAACACCATCGCAAAGCCGACCGCTGGGATTGCCGCGAGGATCATATCCTGCGCTAATGCTAATAGAAATTCGATTACACCCATCCGCGTAGCCCCCAAATTGTGAGTGCCATCACCACGCCAACGCAGGTTGCCAGTGTCAGCAGGCTGGCAATCGCCCAGCGTGCCAGTCCGGTATTTATATGACCTTTAAACATATCGGCTACAGCATTTATCAACGGAAAACCCGGCACCAGTAAAAGAACACTGGCCGCCATTGCCACAGTAGGCGTATGACTGAATGTCGGAAGTTGTAGAAGGAGGCCAGAAATTGTGGTGGCGGCGAAGGCAGTGATGCAAAAGTTTATTTGTGGATGGAGGTGGCGTTGTGCCAGTAGCTGGCGGATATACATGGCGATCATACTGGCGAAGAATGTAATCAACGCCCCATCCCAACCACCGTTATTCAGTTTACAGAAACAGGCGCAAGAGAGTCCCACCATCAAAGCGACCAGCCAACGCGGATAGCGCAGGGGATGTATTTGGCTAAAACGTTTCTCAACACCTTTGTAATCCAGCAGCTTATGTTCCGCCAGAATCACAATGTGTTGTACCTCAGTAACCATATGCATATTAATGCCGCGATCGTGGTTTTTGCGCGTAGATGTCAGACATTGACCATCTTTAATGGTGGTCAGCACTATGGCGTTCGAAGAGATAGAACTTTCGACGCAGTCCATCCCTAACGCCCGACCCAGTCGTGAGGAAAGCTCATCAACCAACGCACTTTCCGCACCATGTTGTAAAAGAAATAACCCGCACTGGATACATAGCCGTGTAACGGCTCGCTGTTGCTCTGTTTGCATAACTCGCCCTTTGTCATAGACGTGTTGCGTATTTTTCAAAAAATGAGAACCCTTTTGTATCACGAAGCATGGCTGTTTTGACGTTGGTTAAGATCAAAATTGCGCTGATTAATCCTGGTTACGGTGATGAGTTCGCTGAAGGGAAGCGATGCAAGTTTTGAGTGGAATAAATAATTCCATGAATATTATCATTAAAATGAATTTATCGTTTTGTTTTTACGCGTTTGAGTAATGGCCGGTGAAATCATTTTTTTGGTTTCTGGTAAGAAATACCTTTCAGTTTTTATTGGTTTTTTTCTTGATATTCTGGCCAAAGGCGTTTCATTTAACTTTTATTCGTTATTTTAAATGATATCTTAAACTGATTGATTTTGAGGGTTTTGATTAAGTATTTCTAACAACATAATTTAGATATTTTAAATGTGTCAGCGGTATTTTTCCAGGTTATTATTTGATGCTAGTCTCCTGAAACATACAAAGGATTTTTTGTGTGGCTGGGGTAAACTGATATGAAGTGAATGCTAAGGATAAATTATTCGCTCAATCTATTAATTTGTTGGAATCATTTGAAGGGTGAATATCCTGAATAAACCATCATAATTTATAGACAGTGGATATGGAGGATATATGTTGCCAGGATGCTGCAAAAATGGAATTGTTATCAGTAAAATACCCGTTATGCAGGCAGGGTTAAAAGAGGTCATGAGGACCCATCTCCCTGAATACGATATAACGAGTAGCACCTCTGCGGAGGAGCTGACTATATTACAATTACGTCGTGCTGGGTTAGTTATTGCCGATTTAGCCGGACAAACAGAAGATCCGCGTTCTGTTTGTGAACATTACTATTCATTGATCTCACAATACCGGGAAATTCATTGGGTTTTCATGGTTTCGCGAGCCTGGTACTCTCAGGCGGTGGAACTGCTTATGTGTCCAACTGCGACGTTACTGTCCGATATCGAGCCCATTGAGAATCTGGTCAAGACCGTTCGTTCTGGCAATGTCCATGCAGATCGCATCAGCGCCATGCTGACTTCGCCTGCAATGCCGGAAATCCAGGAATTTGGTTATCGCACCGTGATTCTTACCCTTTCTGAACGCAAGGTACTGCGGCTGTTAGGTAAAGGATGGGGCATCAACCAAATAGCTTCATTGCTTAAGAAAAGCAATAAAACCATCAGCGCACAAAAAAACAGTGCGATGCGGCGGCTGGCAATTCACAGTAACGCTGAGATGTATGCATGGATTAATAGCGCACAGGGGGCAAGGGAACTTAACTTGCCTTCTGTTTATGGAGATGCCGCGGAATGGAACACAACCGAATTAAGAAGAGAAATGTCGCACTCATAGAAAAGTGCGTCATGAGCAGTATCGGGATTGAGAGTTTATTCAGAAAGTTTGCGGGTAATCCTTATAAACTCTATACGTATACCAGCCAGGAGGCTTTTCAGGATGCTATGTCGCGGGTTTCATTTGCGGCGGTCATTTTTTCTTTTTCTGCCATGAGAACTGAGCGCAGGGAGGGATTATCTTGTCTGACTGAGCTGGCAATCAAATTTCCACGTACCCGGCGTTTGGTTATTGCGGATGATGATATTGAAGCGCGGTTGATTGGCTCATTATCGCCTTCTCCTTTGGATGGTGTGTTAAGTAAAGCATCAACGCTGGATGTTTTTCACCAGGAGCTGTTTCTGTCATTAAATGGCGTACGTCAGGCGACCGATCGACTGAACAACCAGTGGTATATTAATCAAAGCCGGACGCTGAGCCCGACGGAGAGGGAAATATTACGGTTTATGTCGCGTGGCTACTCAATGACGCAAATTGCTGAACAGCTTAAACGCAATATTAAAACGATCCGCGCGCATAAATTTAATGTGATGTCGAAACTGGGTGTCAGTTCTGATGCCGGATTGCTTGAGGCGGCAGATATTCTGTTATGTATGCGGATTTCAGAAACAAGTAATGTGTTGCATCCATATTAATCTACTTAATGCCGGGTTTATCCTCCCGGCAGTGTGCTTATTTCAGCGTGCAATCCCCACACTGTTGCACATCCGGTAAGCGATAACGCTGGCAACAGGTGCGGCGCACCAGCAGGCCGTCGCGCAGCACGACTGTGCGCCACAATGGATTATCTTCGCCGCTGGAGAGCGTTTTCTCAAAAAACAGAGCATGGCGGAGCGATTCAACTAACGCCTCGCCAGGCAACTGCTTCATCTCGGTCAGATACCAGTTAATCAAATAACCGGTATTACTCCAGATAAGTTTGCCGTTAATTTCACCTGTCGCTTCTAATGCCTGCACTACCGGGACAAGCGCCTGGCTGATTAACGTTTCCATTCGCTGTTGTGGAGAATGCGTTGTTGCGTTTTTATCTTCACACACATCGACCCAGAAACAGGCGGCGCGTCCGGTTTCGTGAAACTCAACGTGGAAATGTTCCGGACAGAGATCTAACGCTTTTTCCTGGGTTAACAGCGCCAGCATTAATGGCGGCACCATCAGGCCGATATACCATTGCGCCCACAGTGAGATCAGCGGTTTGTTCTCGCGGATCATCATTGGTTGATTGCGGTAGATATGATCGGAATAGACCGCCAGTAGAGAACTTAGCGTATTGGGAGAGGACCATTGCGCCAGCGTCATGGCACTAAGCGGGGCGGGTTCATCCAGACGGATAAACTCCAGCAAATGTTCACGATTTTCGGCGATCGTCGCACGTACCGCTTGTGCAAGCGTGGGATCTTGCGGCTTGAGATGCGTTCGCCAGATAACATCTTCATAGAGCGGTGCGGAACGATAGGCCATAATCGTGATAGTAATCTAAATGATAATGATTGCTAATCCTAGCGATAGGTTTACCCGATAGCAAGGGATTTCTCTGGCTTGCAAATGATAAAAATTATCATATGATATTGGTTATCATTATCAATGAAAGAGATCAAACCATGTTGCAACGTATGCTGGGCAGTGGCTGGGGAGTGTTGCTGCCAGGATTGCTGATTGCAGGGATGACGTATGCGGATTTATCGCCGGATCAGTGGCGGATTGTTATTCTGATGGGATTAGTGTTGACGCCGCTGATGCTATATCACAAACAGTTACGGCATTACGTTTTACTACCATCGTGCCTGGCGCTTATTTCTGGCGTCATGTTGATGATAATGAACGGGAATCAGGGATGATAAAACAGGGAAGGAAGTAAAGATAATTGGTGCGAGGGGGGGGACTTGAACCCCCACGTCCGTAAGGACACTAACACCTGAAGCTAGCGCGTCTACCAATTCCGCCACCTTCGCACAGTCATCTTACTTTTTTTGATATCGCCTCGTTTGGTGCGAGGGGGGGGACTTGAACCCCCACGTCCGTAAGGACACTAACACCTGAAGCTAGCGCGTCTACCAATTCCGCCACCTTCGCCCAGTGCGAGCAATATCAACGTGGTTTTTGGTGCGAGGGGGGGGACTTGAACCCCCACGTCCGAAAGGACACTAACACCTGAAGCTAGCGCGTCTACCAATTCCGCCACCTTCGCATACCATCAATTCTTAAAAAGAATTGCTACCACGGAGGCGCATTCTAGTGGTTTTCAGCTTTTCGTCAATAGTTAATTATCGCCTGATGTGTAATTGCTGGAAAAATGGCCATCAGTGGATTGTGGATAATTCGTTTGTCGGTCGGATAAGGCGTTCACGCCGCATCCAGCACGGCATGCGGGTACAGATGCCAGATGCGACGCTGACGCGTCTTATCTGGCCTACGAAGGGCTAACGTGCAGGTTTTGTAGGTCGAATAAGGCGTTTACGCCGCATCCAACACGGCATGCGGGTACAGATGCCAGATGCGACGCTGACGCGTCTTATCTGGCCTACGGGTAATACAGGTCTTGTAGGTCAGATAAGGCGTTCACGCCGCATCCAGCACGGCATGCGGGTACAGATGCCAGATGCGACGCTGACGCGTCTTATCTGGCCTACGGGTAACGTACAGGTTTTGTAGGTCGGATAAGGCGTTCACGCCGCATCCAACACGGTATGCGGGTGCAGATGCCAGATGCGACGCTGACGCGTCTTATCTGGCCTACGGGTAACGTACAGGTTTTGTAGGTTGGATAAGGCGTTCACGCCGCATCCAACACGGCATGCGGCGACAGGTGCCAGATACTTAACCTTTCTTCGCCTGGCGGGTCATAATGGCGCGATACACCTTGAAGCGTCCGGTTTGCGCGATAACTTCATGGAAGCCAAATGTCTCATCCAGCACATCCGGATAAGGCAGGAAGGCGTTCGCTACAATTCGCAGCTCGCCGCCGCTGTTAAGATGACGCACCGCGCCGCGAATCAGCGTTTGCGCCGCATCCAGGCTGGTTTGCATCCCATCGTGGAACGGCGGGTTGGAGATGATCATATCAAAACGACCTTTCACCTCGGAAAAGACGTTGCTGGCAAAGACTTCACCTTCAACACCATTGGCCGCAAGTGTTGCACGGCTGGCTTCTACCGCCGGGGCAGAGACATCGCACAGAGTGAGACGAATCTTCGGCGAGTGGCGCGCAAACGCAACTGAAAGCACACCTGCACCGCAGCCGACATCCAGCACTTTACCTTTCGTGTGCGGGGTTAACGTCGAGAGCAGCAACTGGCTGCCGACATCCAGACCGTCGCGGCTAAACACGCCCGGCAGCGTTTTGACCGTCAGGCCATCCACGTTATATTCGCCCCAGAATTTATCCGCATCAAACACCGGCTGCTTTTCCAGACGACCAAAATAGAGGCCGCAGCGACGGGCGCTGTCTACCTTATTCAACGGCGCATAATCGGCCAGCATCTGCTCGGCGCTGCGTACGCCGCTGCGGTTTTCACCAACGACAAAAATATCCGTCCCCAGCGGCAGCAGAGAAAGTAAATTCATCAACTGGAACTGGGCTTCTGGTTTATTCTTCGGCCAGTAGTAAATCAGCGTATCGCAATCTGCGACGTCATCCGCCGTGGCGACCAGACTAAAACGGGCGTTATCCCCCATCTGGCGGCTTAACACCTGCCAGTGGTGGAATTGCTGGGTATGAGCACGGCTGGCCGCGGTATCTAAACGCGCGGGCAGGTCATCCTGTAAGTCACCGGCAAACAGAATACGGCTTTGTTCGAAATCATCACTGTGGCGCAGCAAGACTTCACTTGCCGGGGTAAATGCAGACATGGAATGCTCCTCAATTGATACTGGCGGCGATTATAGCCATATGTTGGCGCGGTATCGACGAATTTGCTATATTTGCGCTCCTGACAACAGGAGCGATTCGCTATGACATCCCGACGAGACTGGCAGTTACAGCAGCTGGGCATTACCCAGTGGTCGCTGCGTCGCCCTGGCGCGTTGCAGGGGGAGATTGCCATTGCGATCCCGGCACACGTCCGTCTGGTGATGGTGGCAAACGATCTTCCCGCCCTGACCGATCCACTGGTGAGCGATGTTCTGCGTGCATTAACCGTCAGCCCCGATCAAGTGCTGCAACTGACGCCAGATAGGATCGCGATGCTGCCGCAAGGCAGTCGCTGCAACAGCTGGCGGTTGGGTACTGACGAACCGCTATCACTGGAAGGCGCTCAGGTGGCATCACCGGCGCTCACCGAATTACGGGCAAACCCAACGGCACGCGCCGCGTTATGGCAACAAATTTGCACATATGAACACGATTTCTTCCCTCGAAACGACTGATTTACCAGCGGCTTTCCACATTGAACAACGCGCCCACGCCTTTCCGTGGAGTGAAAAAACGTTTGCCAGCAATCAGGGCGAGCGTTATCTCAACTTTCAGTTAACGCAAAACGGCAAAATGGCGGCGTTTGCGATTACGCAAGTGGTGCTGGATGAAGCTACATTGTTCAATATTGCGGTCGATCCCGACTATCAGCGTCAGGGACTGGGAAGGGCGCTGCTGGAACATCTGATCGACGAACTGGAAAAACGCGGCGTGGCGACGCTATGGCTGGAAGTCCGCGCCTCTAACGCCGCCGCCATTGCCCTGTACGAAAGTTTAGGCTTTAACGAGGCGACGATTCGCCGCAATTACTACCCCACCACGGACGGTCGCGAAGACGCCATCATCATGGCGTTGCCAATCAGTATGTAAGACAAGGTGGAATAATGAAGTGGGACTGGATTTTCTTTGATGCCGATGAAACGCTGTTTACTTTTGACTCGTTCACCGGCCTGCAGCGGATGTTTCTTGATTACAGCGTCACCTTTACCGCTGAAGATTTTCAGGACTATCAGGCCGTTAACAAGCCACTGTGGGTGGATTATCAAAACGGCGCGATCACTTCATTACAGCTTCAGCACGGGCGTTTTGAGAGCTGGGCCGAACGGCTGAACGTCGAGCCGGGTAAACTCAACGATGCCTTTATTAATGCGATGGCGGAAATCTGTACACCGCTGCCGGGCGCAGTTTCTTTACTTAACGCCATTCGCGGCAATGCCAAAATCGGCATCATCACCAACGGTTTTAGCGCCTTGCAGCAAGTGCGTCTGGAACGCACGGGCCTGCGTGATTACTTCGATTTGCTGGTGATTTCCGAAGAAGTTGGTGTTGCCAAACCGAATAAGAAAATTTTCGATTATGCGCTGGAACAGGCGGGCAATCCTGACCGTTCACGCGTGCTGATGGTTGGCGACACTGCCGAGTCCGATATTCTCGGTGGCATCAACGCCGGGCTTGCGACCTGCTGGCTGAATGCACACAATCGCGAGCAACCAGAAGGTATCGCGCCCACCTGGACCGTCTCTTCGTTGCACGAACTGGAGCAGCTCCTGTGTAAACACTGATTGCCTCCCCCCCGTTGATGGGTAAAATAGCCGCAATTTTTCGTTTTCAACAAGCGCGGCGCGATGCCGCTTACTCAAGAAGAAAGAATTATGACGTTGTCTCCTTATTTGCAAGAGGTGGCGAAGCGCCGCACTTTTGCCATTATTTCTCACCCGGACGCCGGTAAAACCACCATCACCGAGAAGGTGCTGCTGTTCGGACAGGCTATTCAGACCGCCGGTACAGTAAAAGGCCGTGGTTCCAACCAGCACGCTAAGTCGGACTGGATGGAGATGGAAAAGCAGCGTGGGATCTCCATTACCACATCTGTGATGCAGTTCCCTTATAAGGACTGCCTGGTTAACCTGCTCGACACCCCGGGGCACGAAGACTTCTCGGAAGATACTTATCGTACCCTGACGGCGGTGGACTGCTGCCTGATGGTTATCGACGCCGCAAAAGGTGTTGAAGATCGTACCCGCAAGCTGATGGAAGTTACCCGTCTGCGCGACACGCCGATCCTCACCTTCATGAACAAACTTGACCGTGATATCCGCGACCCGATGGAACTGCTCGATGAAGTTGAGAACGAGCTGAAAATCGGCTGTGCGCCGATCACCTGGCCGATTGGCTGCGGCAAGCTGTTTAAAGGTGTTTACCATCTTTATAAAGATGAAACCTATCTCTATCAGAGCGGTAAAGGTCACACCATTCAGGAAGTCCGCATTGTTAAAGGGCTGAATAACCCGGATCTCGATGCTGCTGTCGGTGAAGATCTGGCACAGCAGCTGCGTGACGAACTGGAACTGGTGAAAGGCGCGTCTAACGAGTTCGACAAAGAGCTGTTCCTTGCAGGCGAAATTACCCCGGTATTCTTCGGTACTGCGCTGGGTAACTTCGGCGTCGATCATATGCTGGATGGCCTGGTGGAGTGGGCGCCTGCGCCGATGCCGCGTCAGACCGATACCCGTACCGTAGAAGCGAGCGAAGATAAATTTACCGGCTTCGTATTTAAAATTCAGGCCAACATGGACCCGAAACACCGTGACCGCGTGGCGTTTATGCGTGTGGTGTCCGGTAAATATGAAAAAGGCATGAAGCTGCGCCAGGTGCGCACTGCGAAAGATGTGGTGATCTCCGACGCGCTGACCTTTATGGCGGGCGACCGTTCGCACGTTGAAGAAGCGTATCCGGGCGACATCCTTGGTCTGCACAACCACGGCACTATTCAGATCGGCGACACCTTTACCCAGGGTGAGATGATGAAGTTCACCGGTATTCCGAACTTCGCACCAGAACTGTTCCGTCGCATCCGCCTGAAAGATCCGCTGAAGCAAAAACAGCTGCTCAAAGGGCTGGTACAGCTTTCCGAAGAGGGCGCGGTACAGGTGTTCCGTCCGATCTCCAACAACGATCTGATCGTTGGTGCGGTTGGTGTGCTGCAGTTTGATGTGGTGGTATCGCGCCTGAAGAGCGAATACAACGTCGAAGCGGTGTATGAGTCAGTCAACGTCGCCACCGCCCGCTGGGTAGAATGCGCGGACGCGAAGAAATTCGAAGAGTTCAAGCGTAAGAACGAAAGCCAACTGGCGCTGGATGGCGGCGACAATCTCGCTTACATCGCCACCAGCATGGTCAACCTGCGCCTGGCGCAGGAGCGTTACCCGGACGTTCAGTTCCACCAGACCCGCGAGCATTAATTCTTGCCTCCAGGGCGCGGTAACCGCCGCGCCCTGTCAATTTCCCTTCCTTATTAGCCGCTTGCGGAATGTTCTTAAAACATTCGCTTTTGCTTATGTTTGCGCGTTTTTTAGTCGATACGGCGAGCGGTTTCAAAATTGTGATCTATATTTAACAAAGTGATGACATTTGTGACGGCTTTAAATACCGATCAATACGTAGATATCAGTATTTAAAACCGTTAACTGTCATCCGATTGATATTAATAACTGATTCAGAGGCTGTAATGGTCGTTATTCATCACTCATCGCTTTTGTGATGGCGACCATTGACTTCTGTACAGGGTGAAGTCTCTCCCTTTCAGCAATGCAACCTCGTGTTGCCAGGCTCAAATTACGAGCAAACATACAGGAATAAATCGATGACTATGACAAGACTGAAGATTTCGAAAACTCTGCTGGCTGTAATGTTGACCTCTGCCGTCGCGACCGGCTCTGCCTACGCGGAAAACAACGCGCAGACTACCAATGAAAGCGCAGGGCAAAAAGTCGATAGCTCTATGAATAAAGTCGGTAATTTCATGGATGACAGCGCCATCACCGCGAAAGTGAAGGCGGCCCTGGTGGATCATGACAACATCAAGAGCACTGATATCTCTGTCAAAACCGATCAAAAAGTTGTGACCCTGAGCGGTTTCGTTGAAAGCCAGGCCCAGGCTGAAGAGGCTGTGAAAGTGGCGAAAGGCGTTGAAGGCGTGACCTCTGTCAGCGACAAACTGCACGTTCGTGACGCTAAAGAAGGCTCTGTGAAGGGCTATGCGGGTGACACCGCCACCACCAGTGAAATCAAAGCCAAACTGCTGGCGGATGACATTGTCCCTTCCCGTCATGTGAAAGTTGAAACCACCGACGGCGTGGTTCAGCTCTCCGGTACCGTCGATTCCCAGGCACAAAGCGACCGTGCTGAAAGTATCGCCAAAGCGGTAGATGGTGTGAAAAGCGTTAAAAATGATCTGAAAACTAAGTAATTCGTCGTAATTCGTTCTCCCGAACTTTGTCGGGAGGCGCGATGTGCACCACACTAAAAATATCGCATTGAGTGATTTTCACGCTCATATCAAGCGGTGACATTAACTATGGTAAAGGAGACGCTTATGTTTCGTTGGGGCATCATATTTCTGGTTATCGCGTTAATCGCCGCCGCACTTGGGTTTGGTGGTCTGGCCGGTACCGCTGCAGGCGCAGCTAAAATTGTCTTTGTCGTCGGGATTATTCTGTTCCTGGTGAGTTTGTTTATGGGCCGAAAACGACCCTAGATTTCAGACGATTAAGAAAATTTTATACAAAGCCAGTCCAGCGGACTGGCTTTTGCGGTTTTAGCGAATAATAAATTGCGTTACTTTGTCATTCTTTCACAACAAAAACAGGAAGGCAGAGGTGGGGCAGCGAATACCTGTAACGCTTGGTAATATTGCGCCGTTGTCGCTAAGGCCGTTCCAGCCTGGACGAATTGCGCTGGTGTGCGAAGGCGGCGGGCAGCGTGGAATTTTCACGGCTGGCGTGCTGGATGAGTTTATGCGCGCGCAGTTTAATCCTTTCGATCTTTATCTCGGCACATCTGCCGGGGCGCAGAACCTTTCGGCATATATCTGCAATCAGCCCGGTTACGCGCGCAAAGTCATCATGCGCTATACCACAAAACGCGAATTTTTCGATCCAGTGCGCTTTGTCCGTGGAGGAAATCTTATCGATCTCGACTGGCTGGTGGAGGCCACCGCAAGCCAGATGCCATTGCAAATGGACACCGCCGCGCGGCTGTTTGAGAGCGGTAAATCGTTTTATATGTGTGCCTGTCGTCAGGATGACTACGCGCCGAACTACTTTTTACCGACCAAACAAAACTGGCTGGATGTGATTCGCGCTTCCAGTGCGATACCTGGTTTTTATCGTAGCGGAGTGTCGCTGGAAGGCATTAACTACCTGGATGGTGGGATCAGTGATGCGATTCCGGTTAAAGAGGCGGCAAGGCAGGGAGCAAAAACGTTGGTCGTCATCCGCACCGTGCCGTCACAAATGTACTACACGCCGCAGTGGTTCAAACGCATGGAACGCTGGCTGGGTGACAGTAGCCTGCAGCCGCTGGTCAATCTGGTGCAGCATCATGAAACCAGCTATCGTGACATTCAGCAATTTATTGAGAAACCACCGGGGAAGCTGCGGATATTCGAAATTTATCCGCCGAAGCCATTACATAGTATCGCGCTTGGCAGTCGGATTCCGGCGCTGCGTGAAGACTATAAACTTGGGCGTTTATGCGGTCGTTATTTCCTCGCCACGGTTGGCAAGCTATTAACTGAAAAAGCGCCGCTTACCCGCCATTTGGTGCCAGTGGTGACGCCGGAATCGATAGTCATTCCGCCTGCGCCAGTCGCCAACGATACGCTGGTTGCCGAAGTGAGCGACGCTCCGCAGGCGAACGACCCGACATTTAACAATGAGGATCTGGCTTGATTTGCCGTTTTATCGATACCCACTGCCATTTTGATTTTCCGCCGTTTTGTGGCGATGAAGAGTCCAGCCTGCAACGCGCGGCACAAGCGGGTGTAGGCAAGATCATTGTTCCGGCAACCGAGGCGGCAAATTTTACCCGTGTGTTGGCATTAGCGGAAAATTATCAACCGCTGTATGCCGCATTGGGCTTGCATCCTGGTAGGTTGGAAAAACATAACGATGCATCGCTGGAGCGGTTACAGCAGGCGCTGGAAAGGCGTCCGGCGAAGGTGGTGGCGGTGGGGGAGGTAGGCCTGGATCTCTTTGGCGACGATCCGCAATTTGAGAGGCAGCAGTGGTTGCTCGACGAACAACTGAAACTGGCGAAACGCTACGATCTGCCGGTGATCCTGCATTCACGGCGCACGCACGACAAACTGGCGATGCATCTTAAGCGTCACGATTTGCCGTGCACTGGCGTGGTTCACGGTTTTTCCGGCAGCTTGCAGCAGGCCGAACGGTTTGTACAGCTGGGCTACAAAATTGGCGTAGGCGGTACTATCACCTATCCACGCGCCAGTAAAACCCGCGATGTCATCGCAAAATTACCGCTGGCATCGTTGTTGCTGGAAACCGACGCGCCGGATATGCCGCTCAACGGTTTTCAGGGGCAGCCTAACCGCCCGGAGCAGGCTGCCCGTGTGTTTGCCGTGCTTTGCGAGTTACGCCCGGAACCCGCGGATGAGATTGCCGAAGTGTTGCTTAATAACACGTATACGTTGTTTAACGTATGTGGGTAGTTTGTCTTTCGTGCCGGATAAGGCGTTCACGCCGCATCCGGCAGTTGGTGCACAATGCCTGATGCGACGCTTGACGCGTCTTATCATGCCTACAGGCCTGTGCTACCGGCCTGTCACAAATACAGGGCCGGAAATATTAACCGGCTCACCCCGCGCACCTTTAACGCATCAGCCAACGGCTCAACGTCTTCCGGTGTGGCGCTCGGCCAGCTTTGCGCCTCGCCATACACGCCGTGGGCATGAAACGCGTTCAGGCGTACCGGAACATCGCCAAGTCCCTTGATAAACGCCGCCAGCTCATCGATGTGTTGCAAATAATCCACTTGGCCTGGGATTACTAGCAAACGCAGTTCCGCCAGCTTGCCGCGATCGGCAAGCAGACCAATGCTGCGCTTAATCTGCTGATTATCGCGTCCGGTTAGCTGTTGATGGCACGCGCTCCCCCACGCTTTGAGATCGAGCATTGCGCCGTCGCACACCGGAAGCAATTTTCCCCAGCCGGTTTCACTCAACATGCCATTACTGTCCACCAGACAGGTGAGGTGGCGCAGTTGCGGATCGTTTTTGATGGCAGTAAACAGCGCCACCACAAACGGCAGCTGGGTCGTGGCTTCACCGCCGCTCACCGTTATCCCTTCGATAAACAGCACCGCTTTGCGGATATGGCTAAGCACCTCGTCCACGCTCATGGATTGCGCCATTGGCGTGGCATGTTGCGGGCACATCTTCAGACAGGTATCACATTGCTCGCAAACCACAGCGTTCCACACCACTTTGCCGTCAACAATCTGCAACGCCTGATGCGGACACTGTGGTACACACTCCCCGCAATCATTGCAGCGCCCCATCGTCCACGGATTGTGACAGTTTTTGCAGCGCAGATTGCAGCCCTGCAAAAACAGAGCCAGACGACTGCCTGGCCCGTCAACGCAGGAGAAGGGGATAATCTTACTGACTAAAGCGCATCTGCTGTTCATGGCTTATCACGCGCGGTTGGCGTTCCAGAATACGAGTGTTACGTGCAGCTTCTTCGCCCAGCCAGGTGGTGTTGGTACGTGAACCTTCAGCGCGATATTTTTCCAGATCCGACAAACGCACCATATAACCGGTAACGCGAACCAGATCGTTACCGCTGACGTTGGCGGTAAATTCACGCATTCCGGCTTTAAAGGCACCGAGGCAAAGCTGTACCAGCGCCTGCGGATTACGTTTGATGGTTTCGTCGAGCGTCAGAATGTCGCTGATGCCGGAATAATAATAAGCATGATGCGGGGCGACAGTTTGCAGATGGGTGATTGGATCGGGTTCATCGCCATACGGCAAGCGCGCCCCCGGCGTGGTGCCGATATCGGAACTGATCCCCGACTGTGCGTGTAACATGGCGCGTTTTTGCCAGCCATATTTCACGGGAGTATTGGCGACAAACTCCGCCAGTTGCGCGCTGATGCGATAACCCACTTCATTTGCGGCAGCTTCTTTACCGTAGCGCGCGGCAATCCCTTCTTTCTCGCACAGCAAGTTAACCGCTTCCGCCAGCCCGTACATGCCAAACATCGGCACAAAACGTTCAGGATCAATCAACCCTTCTTTTACCAGGAAGCTATTCTCAAAGAAGTGTGATTGTTGATAGAGGAATTCACACCGCGCATCGATGATGGCGATCTGCTGCTGGCAGTAGTGCGGTAGAGTGCGCGTAAAGAAGTCTTCCAGCGATTCACTGCGCTCGGCAATGGCTTTCAGGTTAAGGCGCACCAGCGTGCTGCCACCACCCGCCAGCGGCAGTGAGTTGTAGCAGCTCACAATCCCGTAGCCCCCTTTTGTGAAAATTTTATCATGCACCGGACCGTTGGCGATGTGCGGTTTGCTACATTCACAGATATTCTTCGCCACTTCCAGCAGCAGGTCATCAGGGGTGATTTCAGGATCGTAGATAAAGGTCAGGTTCGGTGAAACCTGCTTCAGCTCTACATCTGCACGCAAAATTGCACGGGTGATGGGGGAATCAGATGGGCCGATATTGGCATGCATAAAAGCGTCTGGCAGGGTTCTGTCGAGATAACGCCAGAAACGTTTTATTCGAATATCGATTTCGTCTTGTGTTAGAATTCTAACATACGGTTGCAACAACGCATCCAGTTGCCCCAGGTATACCGGCATCGATGTGACTGACGGGACATGGTGATAAAGAATGGTCAGCAGGGAGAGCGCATCATCAAGATCTTTCGCGCCTTCCAGCTCCAGCCATTCAGAACCGTTCGCCAGAAAACGGGCGTAATCGGGTAAGACATAGCGCGGTTTGTACGGAGCATGACCTTCAAACATATCGCAGATTACGCCTTCATCCAGCGCGCGGCGGGCTTCGGCAGGCAGCGCCGGGTAAGGCAGATTGTTTTCTGCTTCCAGCGCCAGAAAATGACGCTTCTGCTCGGGGCTAAGTACCGGACTGGTGACAATTTGCTGGCAACGTTGTTGCAGTGCAATTTCATGAGAAGTGGGCATCTTCTTTTCCTTTTATGCCGAAGGTGATGCGCCATTGTAAGAAGTTTCGTGATGTTCACTTTGATCCTGATGCGTTTGTCACCATCGGTGCATTCATTTGAAAGTGAATTATTTGAACCAGATCGCATTACCGTAATGCAAATTTGTAAGTAGATTTTCTTAATTGTGATGTATATCGAAGTGTGTTGCGGAGTCGATGTTAGAATACTAACAAACTCGCAAGGTGAATTTTATTGGCGACAAGCCAGGAGAATGAAATGACTGATTTGAAAGCAAGCAGCCTGCGTGCACTGAAATTGATGGACCTGACCACCCTGAATGACGACGACACCGACGAGAAAGTGATCGCCCTGTGTCATCAGGCCAAAACTCCGGTCGGCAATACCGCCGCTATCTGTATCTATCCTCGCTTTATCCCGATTGCTCGCAAGACGCTGAAAGAGCAGGGCACCCCGGAAATCCGTATTGCTACGGTAACTAACTTCCCACACGGTAACGATGACATTGAAATCGCGCTGGCAGAAACCCGTGCGGCAATCGCCTACGGTGCCGATGAAGTTGACGTGGTATTCCCGTACCGCGCGCTGATGGCGGGTAACGAGCAAGTTGGTTTTGACCTGGTGAAAGCCTGTAAAGAGGCTTGTGCAGCGGCGAACGTGTTGCTGAAAGTGATCATCGAAACCGGTGAACTGAAAGACGAAGCCCTGATCCGTAAAGCGTCTGAAATCTCCATCAAAGCGGGTGCCGACTTCATCAAAACCTCTACTGGTAAAGTCGCGGTGAATGCGACGCCAGAAAGCGCACGCATCATGATGGAAGTGATCCGCGACATGGGCGTAGAGAAAACCGTTGGTTTCAAACCGGCGGGCGGCGTGCGTACTGCGGAAGATGCGCAGAAATATCTCGCCATCGCAGATGAACTGTTCGGTGCTGACTGGGCAGATGCGCGTCACTATCGCTTTGGCGCTTCCAGCCTGCTGGCAAGCCTGCTGAAAGCTCTGGGCCACGGCGACGGTAAAAGCGCCAGCAGCTACTAAGCTGCCTTGTGCCAGAGGGTGGATGCCGGATGCTACGGGTCGAGTGCCCCTGTAGGCCTGATAAGACGCGTCAGCGTCGCATCAGGCGGTCAGCAGTGATGCCGGATGCGGCGCGAACGCCTTATCCGGCCTACGGGGCGAGTGCCGTGTAGGCATGATAAGAAGCGGTCAGCATCAGGTAATAACAACATCCACCATCTGGCAACAACGCCTTCAAACTTATTCCACGGGAGGTTACCTTGTTTCTCGCACAAGAAATTATTCGTAAAAAACGTGATGGTCATGCGCTGAGTGATGAAGAAATTCGTTTCTTTATCAACGGCATTCGCGACAACACTATCTCCGAAGGGCAGATTGCCGCCCTCGCGATGACCATTTTCTTCCACGATATGACAATGCCGGAGCGTGTCTCGCTGACCATGGCGATGCGAGATTCAGGAACCGTTCTCGACTGGAAAAGCCTGCATCTGAATGGCCCGATTGTTGATAAACATTCCACCGGTGGCGTCGGCGATGTCACTTCGCTGATGTTAGGGCCAATGGTCGCAGCCTGCGGCGGTTACATTCCGATGATCTCCGGTCGCGGCCTCGGTCATACTGGCGGCACGCTCGACAAACTGGAATCCATCCCTGGCTTCGACATCTTCCCGGATGACAACCGTTTCCGCGAAATCATTAAAGACGTCGGTGTGGCGATTATCGGTCAGACCAGCTCACTGGCTCCGGCGGATAAACGTTTCTACGCGACCCGCGATATTACCGCAACCGTGGATTCCATCCCGCTGATCACTGCTTCTATTCTGGCGAAGAAACTGGCGGAAGGTCTGGACGCGCTGGTGATGGACGTGAAAGTGGGTAGCGGCGCGTTTATGCCGACCTACGAACTCTCTGAAGCCCTTGCCGAAGCGATTGTTGGCGTGGCTAACGGCGCTGGCGTGCGCACCACCGCGCTGCTCACCGATATGAATCAGGTGCTGGCCTCCAGTGCAGGTAATGCGGTTGAAGTACGTGAAGCGGTGCAGTTCCTGACGGGTGAATACCGTAACCCGCGTCTGTTTGATGTCACGATGGCGCTGTGCGTGGAGATGCTTATCTCCGGCAAACTGGCCAAAGATGACGCCGAAGCGCGCGCGAAATTGCAGGCGGTGCTGGACAACGGTAAAGCCGCAGAAGTCTTCGGTCGTATGGTAGCGGCACAAAAAGGCCCGACCGACTTCGTTGAGAACTACGCGAAGTATCTGCCGACAGCGATGCTGACGAAAGCAGTCTATGCTGATACCGAAGGTTTTGTCAGTGAAATGGATACCCGTGCGCTGGGGATGGCAGTGGTTGCAATGGGCGGCGGTCGCCGTCAGGCATCTGACACTATCGATTACAGCGTCGGCTTTACTGATATGGCGCGTCTGGGCGACCAGGTAGACGGTCAGCGTCCGCTGGCGGTTATCCACGCGAAAGACGAAAACAGCTGGCAGGAAGCGGCGAAAGCGGTGAAAGCGGCAATTAAACTTGCCGATAAAGCACCGGAAAGCACACCAACTGTCTATCGTCGTATCAGTGAATAATTGTATACTGATCTGATCATTTAAATTTGAAGCACTGAGTACGGAGAACATATGAAACGTGCATTTATTATGGTGCTGGACTCATTCGGCATCGGCGCTACAGAAGATGCAGAACGTTTTGGTGACGTCGGGGCTGACACCCTGGGTCATATCGCAGAAGCTTGTGCTAAAGGCGAAGCTGACCACGGTCGTAAAGGGCCACTGAATCTGCCAAATCTGACCCGTCTGGGGCTGGCGAAAGCACACGAAGGTTCTACCGGTTTCATTCCGGCAGGAATGGACGGCAACGCTGAAGTTATCGGCGCGTACGCATGGGCGCACGAAATGTCATCCGGTAAAGATACCCCGTCTGGTCACTGGGAAATCGCCGGTGTACCAGTTCTGTTTGAGTGGGGATACTTCTCCGATCACGAAAACAGCTTCCCGCAAGAACTGCTGGATAAACTGGTCGAACGCGCTAATCTGCCGGGCTACCTTGGTAACTGCCACTCTTCCGGTACGGTCATCCTGGATCAGCTGGGCGAAGAGCACATGAAAACCGGCAAGCCGATTTTCTATACCTCCGCTGACTCCGTGTTCCAGATTGCCTGCCATGAAGAAACCTTTGGCCTGGATAAACTCTACGAACTGTGCGAAATCGCCCGTGAAGAGCTGACCAACGGCGGCTACAACATCGGTCGCGTTATCGCCCGTCCGTTTATCGGCGACAAAGCCGGTAACTTCCAGCGTACCGGCAACCGTCACGACCTGGCTGTTGAACCGCCAGCACCGACCGTGCTGCAAAAACTGGTTGAAGAAAAACACGGCCAGGTGGTTTCTGTCGGTAAAATTGCGGACATCTACGCTAACTGCGGTATCACTAAAAAAGTGAAAGCGACCGGTCTGGACGCGCTGTTTGACGCCACCATTAAAGAGATGAAGGAAGCGGGTGATAACACTATCGTCTTTACCAACTTCGTTGACTTCGACTCCTCCTGGGGGCACCGTCGCGACGTTGCAGGCTATGCTGCGGGTCTGGAACTGTTCGACCGCCGTCTGCCGGAACTGATGTCACTGCTGCGCGATGACGATATTCTGATCCTCACCGCTGACCACGGTTGTGACCCGACCTGGACCGGTACTGACCACACCCGTGAACACATTCCTGTACTGGTGTATGGCCCGAAAGTGAAACCGGGTTCGCTGGGGCACCGTGAAACCTTCGCGGATATTGGTCAGACTCTGGCAAAATATTTTGGTACTTCTGATATGGAATATGGCAAAGCCATGTTCTGATGGATTTGGGCGGGGCAGCGGCTCCGCCCTTGATATTGTCACAAAAAGGATAAAACAATGGCTACCCCACACATTAATGCAGAAATGGGCGATTTCGCTGACGTAGTTTTGATGCCAGGCGACCCGCTGCGCGCGAAGTATATTGCTGAAACTTTCCTTGAAGATGCCCGTGAAGTGAACAACGTTCGCGGTATGCTGGGCTTCACCGGTACTTACAAAGGCCGCAAAATTTCTGTAATGGGTCACGGTATGGGTATCCCGTCCTGTTCCATCTACACCAAAGAACTGATCACCGATTTCGGCGTGAAGAAAATTATCCGCGTAGGTTCCTGTGGCGCTGTTCTGCCGCACGTAAAACTGCGTGACGTCGTTATCGGTATGGGTGCCTGCACCGATTCCAAAGTTAACCGCATCCGTTTTAAAGATCATGACTTCGCGGCTATCGCTGACTTTGACATGGTGCGTAACGCGGTAGACGCGGCTAAAGCACTGGGCGTTGATGCGCGCGTGGGTAACCTGTTCTCCGCTGACCTGTTCTACTCTCCGGACGGCGAAATGTTCGACGTGATGGAAAAATACGGCATCCTCGGCGTGGAAATGGAAGCGGCTGGTATCTACGGCGTAGCTGCAGAGTTTGGTGCGAAAGCACTGGCTATCTGCACCGTGTCTGACCACATCCGCACTCACGAGCAGACCACTTCTGAAGAGCGTCAGACCACCTTCAACGACATGATCAAAATCGCACTGGAATCCGTTCTGCTGGGCGATAAAGAGTAATTGTGTTTCGCTGAAAGGCGATTGTCGTGTTAAGCCGGAGTGGGAGACTGCTCCGGCTTTTTAGTATCTATTCATCAATAGCAACTGATTTATAGATTTACTATTATTTTTCATATGGATAGAAAATAAAATCCATTCAAGTATCTATTCACGAATCTATTCATTTATGTTCAGCCGTCATCCAGGAAGGGTATATCAGCAACTCTGGTGGACAACCATAAATTCCTGCCATTTTGCTTTTGATGTTTGAACTAAGCCGTTCCGTCTTTTCGAGCCGTTTTAGAGAATTAATCGAGATACCTAACATTTTACTTACTTCAGCAAGCGATAATTTATGCCTGATACGCACGGCGGCTAGCCAGGATATACCCTGGCTGAACATTAAATTGATAATCTCCCGTTCCTGGTTCTCCAGATCGATCATATTTCCTTCCCTGGATATTTTAATGAGCGAGTTACCGCACCGCCCCCGCTATCCACGCCGACAACTCCCGTAGCTCTTTTTCCTGTTCCGGGAAGTCGAGCAGCAGCGCCTCGCACTCCTGTTGCAGCATATCCGCGCGGTAAAGACAGCCTTGCAACCGTCCGGCGAGAGCTTCCAGCGGTGCGGGGTTGAGGCTGTCAGTAAACACCTGGGCGCGGGTGATATGGCCTTTTTCAACGTCGAAATGCAGTTCTACGCCGCCCCAGGTAAAGCGTTCATCCAGCAGATGCGAGAACGCCGGAGCCTGACCGAAGTTCCATTCCCAGCTACTCTGGCGGGCAAAGGTTTCAACGAAGTTCGGCAAGTCTGGCGTTTTGTCCGGGGAGATGATTTCCGCTTCTACGCGCTCGCCATAATGAGCGAAAAAGGCCTCGGTTATGGCCTTGCAAATTTGCTCATGGGTGATCCCCGGCAGCAGCTCGGTGAGGTTGGTCACGCGTGAACGTACCGAGGTAATGCCTTTCGCCGCCAGTTTCTTTTTATCCGGATTGAGATAGTTTGCCAGGCGGCTGAGGTCGGCATTGAGCAGCAAGGTGCCATGGTGGAAACCGCGATCCTTGGTTTCGCGATAGGCCGAGCCTGAGACTTTGCGGTCGCCTTCGGCGGTTTTCACCACCAGATCGTTGCGCCCGGAAGCTTCTGCGGTGACGCCGAGTGCGTTCAGCGCATTAAGCACAATCGACGTGGAGATGGTTTTATCGTACTCCGGCTTGCCAGCCATAAACGTAAAACAGGTATTGCCGAGATCGTGGAACACCGCGCCACCGCCGCTGCTGCGCCGTGCAAGGCGGACGTTATCTTCTTCCATTCGCCGGGTATTACACTCTTTCCACGGGTTTTGCGCGCGACCAATCACTACCGTGTCGGCATTGCGCCAGAGAAACAGAACGCGCTGCGTGGCGGGCATCTGGCGAAAAATACACTCTTCCACCGCCAGGTTAAACCACGGATCGTAAGAGTCAGAAATGAGCAGGCGTAATGTGGACATAACGATTTCCTTTCTTGTAGTAATGGGTCACTCTTTTTTCTCGCTTTCTTCCTCTTCCGGTACCGGTTTGCTGGCGGTTAACAGGAAGGGTGATTGCTGCCAGCGGGTACGTTTACCCTGCAACAGTGTGCGAGTTAGCACCACACCGATTGCCAGCGAGAGCAGCAGCATCAGGCGTAGAATATTGGTGGTGTTATCCACCTGTTTGGCTTCGGTGGCGAGCGTATGGGTATCGAGCGTGAGGCGCAGATAGCCGAGCGGTCCATTTTTCCCCTTAATCGGTTCGACAATCTGCTGGTTAAAATAGCCACCTGCTTTTTTACCGTCGAGCGCCAGTCGGTCGCGCACCTCGACGCTTTCGCCTGCGCGGGCGATAAGATCGCCTTGTTCGTCATACACACCCGCGTCGAGGATACGACTTTCGTCCGTCAACTGGTCGAGGATCGCCCGAATGCGTTTTTCATCAGGTGAGTTGGTACGCATCAGCGGCGCAACGTTCAGGGTTACCTGATGCGCCAGGGTACGGGCCAGTTCTTCCAGCTGTGGATTACGCTGTCGCTGGTGGTTTTGACTAAACCATGATGCTCCCTGCATTAGTGCGACTAACAACGCGAGACAGAACAGGACAATCACTGCCCGATGCAGCCGGAATTTTAGTTTTGTGCGAGCCATATTCCACCCGTTGAAAATTTGAGACTTAATGTTGCCAGAAGCAATGGATACAAGGTAGCCTCATGCGTTATTTTCCCTGCTTCGAACGATTTTACAGGAGCCTTAATGCCTAACATTACCTGGTGCGACCTGCCTGAAGATGTCTCTTTATGGCCGGGTCTGCCTCTTTCATTAAGTGGTGATGAAGTGATGCCACTGGATTACCACGCAGGTCGTAGCGGCTGGCTGCTGTATGGTCGTGGGCTGGATAAACAACGTCTGACCCAGTACCAAAGCAAACTGGGCGCGGCAATGGTGATTGTTGCTGCCTGGTGCGTGGAAGATTATCAGGTGATTCGTCTGGCAGGTTCACTCACCGCCCGGGCTACGCGCCTGGCCCACGAAGCGCAGCTGGATGTCGCGCCGCTGGGGAAAATCCCGCACCTGCGCACGCCGGGTTTGCTGGTGATGGACATGGACTCCACCGCCATCCAGATTGAATGTATTGATGAAATTGCCAAACTGGCCGGAACGGGCGAGATGGTGGCGGAAGTGACCGAACGGGCAATGCGCGGGGAGCTTGATTTCACTGCCAGCCTGCGTAGCCGTGTGGCGACGCTGAAAGGCGCTGACGCGAACATTCTGCAACAGGTGCGTGAAAATCTGCCGCTGATGCCAGGCTTAACGCAACTGGTTCTGAAGCTGGAAACGCTGGGCTGGAAAGTGGCGATTGCCTCCGGCGGCTTTACCTTCTTTGCTGAATACCTGCGCGACAAGCTGCGATTAACCGCCGTGGTAGCCAATGAACTGGAGATCATGGACGGTAAATTTACCGGCAATGTGATCGGCGACATTGTAGATGCGCAGTACAAAGCGAAAACTCTAACCCGGCTGGCACAGGAGTATGATATCCCACTGGCGCAAACCGTGGCGATTGGCGATGGTGCCAACGACCTGCCGATGATCAAAGCGGCAGGGCTGGGGATTGCCTACCATGCCAAGCCAAAAGTGAATGAAAAGACGGAAGTCACCATCCGTCACGCTGACCTGATGGGGGTATTCTGCATCCTCTCTGGCAGCCTGAATCAGAAGTAATTGCCCGCCCGTCATCCTGCGGGTGGCACAGCATTAACGAGGTACACCGTGGCAAAAGCTCCAAAACGCGCCTTTGTTTGTAATGAATGCGGGGCCGATTATCCGCGCTGGCAGGGGCAGTGCAGCGCCTGTCATGCCTGGAACACCATCACCGAGGTGCGTCTTGCTGCGTCGCCAACGGTGGCGCGTAACGAGCGTCTGAGTGGCTATGCCGGTAGCGCCGGAGTGGCTAAAGTCCAGAAACTCTCCGATATCAGCCTTGAAGAGCTGCCGCGTTTTTCAACTGGATTTAAAGAGTTCGACCGCGTATTAGGCGGCGGGGTGGTGCCGGGAAGCGCCATTCTGATTGGCGGTAATCCAGGTGCCGGGAAATCCACATTGCTATTGCAAACGCTGTGCAAACTGGCCCAGCAGATGAAAACGCTGTATGTCACCGGCGAAGAGTCGCTGCAACAGGTGGCAATGCGTGCTCATCGCCTTGGCCTGCCGACCGACAATCTCAATATGCTGTCAGAAACCAGCATCGAACAGATCTGCCTGATTGCCGAAGAAGAGCAACCGAAGCTGATGGTGATTGACTCGATCCAGGTGATGCATATGGCGGATGTTCAGTCATCGCCTGGCAGCGTGGCGCAGGTGCGTGAAACAGCGGCTTATCTGACGCGCTTCGCCAAAACTCGCGGTGTGGCGATTGTCATGGTCGGGCACGTAACCAAAGATGGCTCGCTGGCTGGCCCTAAAGTGCTGGAACACTGTATCGACTGTTCGGTGCTTTTGGATGGCGATGCCGACTCCCGTTTTCGCACCTTACGCAGCCATAAAAACCGCTTCGGTGCGGTGAATGAGCTGGGCGTATTCGCGATGACCGAACAGGGGTTGCGTGAAGTTAGCAACCCTTCTGCCATCTTTTTAAGCCGCGGCGATGAAGTGACCTCCGGCAGCTCAGTGATGGTGGTATGGGAAGGAACGCGTCCGTTGCTGGTGGAGATCCAGGCGCTGGTCGATCACTCGATGATGGCGAATCCACGCCGCGTGGCAGTAGGGCTGGAACAAAACCGTCTGGCAATCCTGCTGGCTGTCTTGCACCGTCACGGTGGTCTGCAAATGGCCGATCAGGATGTATTTGTGAACGTAGTCGGCGGCGTGAAGGTAACCGAAACCAGCGCCGACTTAGCGTTACTGCTGGCGATGGTTTCCAGTCTGCGTGACAGGCCGCTACCGCAGGATCTGGTGGTGTTTGGTGAAGTCGGGCTGGCAGGGGAGATCCGCCCGGTGCCCAGCGGCCAGGAACGAATCTCAGAAGCGGCGAAACACGGTTTTCGGCGGGCAATTGTTCCGGCGGCTAACGTACCGAAAAAAGCGCCGGAAGGGATGCAGATTTTTGGCGTTAAAAAACTCTCCGACGCGCTTAGCGTGTTCGACGACTTATAATGAGAGATACGGAGGGAGATATGTCGTCATTTGATTACCTGAAAACTGCCATCAAGCAACAGGGCTGCACACTACAGCAGGTGGCTGATGCCAGCGGCATGACCAAAGGGTATTTAAGCCAGTTACTGAATGCCAAAATTAAAAGCCCCAGCGCGCAAAAGCTGGAGGCGTTGCACCGTTTTTTGGGACTTGAGTTTCCCCGGCAGAAGAAAACGATCGGCGTTGTATTCGGTAAGTTCTACCCACTGCATACCGGACATATCTACCTTATCCAGCGTGCCTGTAGCCAGGTTGACGAGCTGCATATCATTATGGGTTTTGACGATACCCGCGACCGCGCGTTGTTTGAAGACAGCGCCATGTCGCAGCAACCAACGGTGCCGGATCGTCTGCGCTGGTTATTGCAAACCTTTAAATATCAGAAAAATATCCGCATTCATGCCTTCAACGAAGAGGGCATGGAGCCGTATCCGCACGGTTGGGACGTGTGGAGCAACGGCATCAAAAATTTTATGGCCGAAAAAGGCATTCAGCCGGATCTGATCTACACCTCGGAAGAAGCCGACGCGCCACAGTATATGGAACATCTGGGGATCGAAACGGTGCTGGTCGATCCGAAACGCACTTTTATGAGTATCAGTGGTGCGCAGATCCGCGAAAATCCGTTCCGCTACTGGGAATATATTCCTACCGAAGTGAAGCCGTTCTTTGTGCGTACTGTGGCGATCCTCGGTGGTGAATCGAGCGGTAAATCCACTCTGGTAAACAAACTCGCCAATATCTTCAATACCACCAGTGCCTGGGAATTTGGTCGTGATTATGTCTTTTCGCACCTCGGCGGTGATGAGATCGCGTTGCAGTATTCCGACTACGATAAAATCGCACTGGGACACGCACAATATATTGATTTTGCAGTAAAATATGCCAATAAAGTGGCGTTTATCGACACTGATTTTGTGACTACTCAGGCGTTCTGCAAAAAGTACGAAGGACGCGAGCATCCGTTCGTACAGGCGCTGATCGATGAATACCGTTTTGATCTGGTGATCCTGCTGGAGAACAACACCCCGTGGGTGGCGGATGGTCTACGCAGCCTCGGCAGCTCGGTGGATCGCAAAGAGTTTCAGAACCTGCTGATAGAGATGCTGGAAGAGAACAATATCGAATTCGTGCGGGTTGAAGAGGACGATTATGACAGCCGTTTCCTGCGCTGCGTGGAGCTGGTGCGGGAGATGATGGGGGAGCAGGGATAAGAACCAATGCCTGATGCGACGCTGACGCGTCTTATCAGGCCTACGGTTTCGCAACGTATTGGAATCGCTGGTTTCGTAGGCCGGATAAGGCGTTTACGCCGCATCCGGCATTTTACGCATTACTTCGCAATACGCTTGTACTTGATACGCTTCGGTTCCAGCGCGTCTGCGCCCAGCGTGCGTTTCTTGTACTCTTCGTACTCGGTAAAGTTACCTTCGAAGAACTCAACTTTACCCTCATCCTGGTAATCCAGAATGTGCGTGGCGATACGGTCGAGGAACCAACGGTCGTGCGAGATAACCATCGCGCAGCCCGGGAACTCCAGCAGGGCGTTTTCCAGCGCGCGCAGGGTTTCGATATCCAGGTCGTTGGTTGGTTCGTCGAGTAGCAGCATGTTGCCGCCAACCTGCAGCAGCTTCGCCAGATGCAGACGACCGCGCTCACCACCGGAAAGTTCGCCAACGTGTTTACCCTGATCAACCCCTTTAAAGTTAAAGCGGCCAACGTAGGCGCGGCTTGGCATCTCAGTGTTGCCGATCTTCATGATATCCAGTCCGCCGGAAACTTCTTCCCAAACGGTTTTGCTGTTATCCATTGAGTCACGGAACTGATCGACAGACGCCAGTTTCACCGTTTCACCCAAAGTGATGGTGCCGCTGTCCGGCTGTTCCTGACCGGAGATCATACGGAACAGGGTCGATTTACCCGCACCGTTCGGACCGATGATCCCGACGATCGCCCCTTTCGGGATCGAGAAGCTCAGGGAGTCAATCAGCAGGCGATCGCCGTAGGATTTACGCAGGTTGCTGACTTCCAGCACTTTATCGCCCAGACGCGGTCCAGGTGGAATAAACAGTTCGTTGGTTTCGTTACGTTTCTGATATTCGGTGCTGTTCAGCTCTTCAAAGCGCGCCAGACGTGCTTTACCTTTCGACTGACGGCCTTTAGTACCCTGACGTACCCACTCCAGCTCTTTCTCGATCGACTTACGACGCGCCGCTTCTTGAGAAGCTTCCTGCGCCAGACGCTGATCTTTCTGCTCCAGCCAGGAGGAGTAGTTGCCTTCCCACGGAATACCTTCACCGCGGTCAAGTTCGAGGATCCAGCCTGCAACGTTATCGAGGAAGTAACGGTCGTGAGTAATCGCCACAACGGTGCCTTCGAAGTCGTGCAGGAAGCGTTCCAGCCAGGCCACGGATTCGGCATCCAGGTGGTTGGTCGGTTCGTCGAGCAGCAGCATGTCTGGTTTTTCCAGCAGCAGGCGGCACAACGCCACGCGACGACGCTCACCACCGGAGAGGTTAGCGATTTTCGCGTCCCAGTCCGGCAGACGCAGCGCATCCGCCGCACGCTCCAGCTGAACGTTCAGGTTGTGACCGTCGTGAGCCTGAATGATCTCTTCCAGACGGCCTTGTTCCGCGGCCAGTTTGTCAAAATCGGCATCCGGATCGGCATACAACGCGTACACTTCATCCAGACGTTTCAGGGCGTTAACCACTTCAGAAACTGCCTCTTCAATGGACTCACGTACAGTGTGTTCCGGGTTGAGCTGCGGTTCCTGCGGCAGATAGCCTATTTTGATATCCGGTTGCGGACGCGCTTCACCTTCGATGTCTTTATCGATGCCCGCCATAATGCGCAGCAGGGTAGACTTACCCGCGCCGTTCAGACCCAGGACGCCGATTTTTGCCCCAGGGAAGAAACTCAGAGAGATGTTTTTCAAAATATGACGTTTCGGCGGAACAACTTTGCCGACACGATGCATGGTATAAACGAATTGAGCCACGTTGGACTTCGCCTCTATGTTTATCGTGATGATGAGTTTTCAAAGGCGAAGTGTAGCCTTTTTCCCCGCCTAATCCCAGTTGGTCGATCACCTTCGCAGTATACTCGTCATACTTCAAGTTGCATGTGCTGCGCTTACGCTCGCTCACCCCAGTCACTTACTTCTGTAAGCTCCTGGGGACTCACTCACTTATCGCCTTCCTGCAACTCGAATTATTTAGAGTATAAAAGTAAAAAAGTGTCCGTAACGTGGCGTAAACGGCAATGACTGGTTAGCATAAATCTATTACGCGGCATGATGCTGCATTGATGTATTTACACTTAGAGGGTGCGCTTGTGGAAAAAGCCAAACAAGTTACCTGGCGGCTGTTGGCTGCCGGTGTCTGTCTGCTGACGGTCAGCAGCGTGGCGCGAGCCGACTCACTGGATGAGCAGCGTAGCCGCTACGCGCAAATCAAGCAGGCCTGGGATAATCGACAAATGGATGTGGTAGAACAAATGATGCCTGGACTGAAGGATTATCCGCTTTATCCCTATCTGGAATACCGCCAGATCACCGATGACCTGATGAATCAACCGGCGGTGACGGTTACTAACTTTGTTCGCGCTAACCCCACGCTTCCTCCTGCTCGCACGCTGCAATCGCGTTTCGTCAATGAACTGGCGCGACGCGAAGACTGGCGTGGCTTGTTAGCCTTTAGCCCGGAAAAGCCAGGCACAACCGAAGCCCAGTGTAATTACTACTATGCAAAATGGAACACCGGGCAGAGTGAAGAAGCCTGGCAGGGGGCGAAAGAGCTGTGGCTAACCGGAAAGAGCCAGCCTAACGCTTGTGACAAGTTATTTAGCGTCTGGCGAGCGTCCGGCAAACAAGAACCCCTGGCTTATTTAGAGCGTATCCGCCTGGCGATGAAAGCGGGCAATACCGGGCTGGTGACGGTGCTGGCAGGGCAGATGCCTGCCGATTATCAAACTATCACCTCGGCGATTATTTCTCTGGCGAACGACCCCAATACAGTGCTGACCTTCGCTCGCACTACCGGAGCGACTGATTTTACCCGTCAGATGGCGGCGGTGGCATTTGCCAGCGTGGCGCGTCAGGATGCTGAAAACGCACGACTGATGATCCCTTCACTTGCCCAGGCACAGCAGCTTAATGAAGATCAGATTCAGGAGCTGCGTGATATCGTCGCCTGGCGTCTGATGGGCAACGATGTTACCGACGAACAGGCGAAATGGCGTGATGACGCGATTATGCGTTCGCAATCCACGTCGTTAATTGAACGCCGCGTGCGGATGGCGCTTGGCACTGGCGATCGCCGTGGTCTGAATACCTGGCTGGCGCGTCTGCCAATAGAGGCGAAAGATAAAGATGAATGGCGCTACTGGCAGGCGGATTTACTGCTGGAACGCGGTCGTGAAGCGGAAGCGAAAGAGATATTACATCAGCTCATGCAACAGCGTGGTTTCTACCCGATGGTTGCTGCACAGCGGATTGGTGAAGAGTATGAGCTGAAGATTGATAAAGCGCCGCAGAACGTTGACAGTGCCCTGACCCAGGGACCGGAGATGGCGCGCGTGCGCGAGTTGATGTACTGGAATATGGATAACACCGCGCGTAGCGAGTGGGCTAATCTGGTGAAGAGCAAGTCAAAAACAGAGCAGGCGCAACTGGCACGCTATGCCTTTAATAATCACTGGTGGGATCTCAGTGTTCAGGCAACGATCGCCGGGAAATTGTGGGATCATCTGGAAGAACGATTCCCACTGGCCTACAACGATCTCTTCGAACGTTACACCAACGGCAAAGATATCCCGCAAAGCTATGCAATGGCGATTGCTCGTCAGGAGAGCGCCTGGAATCCGAAAGTGAAATCACCGGTAGGGGCCAGCGGCCTGATGCAGATTATGCCCGGTACGGCGACTCAGACGGTGAAGATGTTCTCTATTCCTGGTTATAGCAGCCCTGGGCAATTGCTGGATCCGGAAACGAACATCAATATCGGTACCAGTTATCTGCAATATGTTTATCAGCAATTTGGCAATAACCGCATTTTCTCCTCGGCAGCTTATAACGCCGGTCCAGGGCGGGTGCGCACGTGGCTTGGTAACAGCGCCGGGCGTATCGACGCGGTGGCGTTTGTCGAGAGTATTCCGTTCTCCGAGACGCGCGGTTATGTGAAAAATGTGCTGGCTTATGACGCGTACTATCGCTATTTCATGGGCGATAAGCCTACGCT
Source organism: Escherichia sp. E4742 (assembly GCF_005843885.1). NCBI lineage: Bacteria > Pseudomonadati > Pseudomonadota > Gammaproteobacteria > Enterobacterales > Enterobacteriaceae > Escherichia > Escherichia sp. E4742. The sequence continues at coordinate 2,963,608 of NZ_CP040443.1, forward strand.
TTTGAGCGCTACGGAATGGGGGCGTCGTTACTGAACTGCCCGTTTATGATATGCTATCGTACTCTTTTGCGAGTACAACCGGGGGAGGCATTTTGCTTCCCCCGCTAACAATGGCGACACACTATGGCCCAACAATCACCCTATTCAGCAGCGATGGCAGAACAGCGTCACCAGGAGTGGTTACGTTTTGTCGACCTGCTTAAGAATGCCTACGAAAACGATCTCCATTTACCGTTGTTAAATCTGATGCTGACGCCAGATGAGCGCGAAGCATTGGGGACTCGCGTGCGTATCGTTGAAGAGTTGCTGCGTGGTGAAATGAGCCAGCGCGAGTTAAAAAATGAACTCGGCGCGGGCATCGCGACCATTACGCGTGGATCTAACAGTCTGAAAGCCGCCCCCGTTGAGCTACGCCAGTGGCTGGAAGACGTGTTGCTGAAAAGCGATTGATTTTGTAGGCCTGATAAGACGCGTCAGCGTCGCATCAGGCATTGTGCACCGAATGCCGGATGCGGCGTGAACGCCTTATCCGTCCTACAAATACTGAAAAGCGACTAATTTCAATATATTCGTAGGCCTGATAAGACGCGGTAGCGTTGCATCAGGCATTGTGCACCGAATGCCGGATGCGGCGTGAATGCCTTATCCGTCCTACAATGGCTGATACACGGCATTATGAAACGGACTCAGTGCCAGGATCACCGCCTGGTGATAGACGCTGGCGCGAGTGAGTTTCCCGGCAGTAAACACGCCGATGGCTCCTTCCTTACGACCAATCTCATCAATACCGGTATAACGCGACATCACGGGGCCAAGCGCCTCACCCTCACGCACTTTCTGCAGAATCACCTCAGGCAACGGCAAAGTAGCCGAACGTGCTTCGCCACGTTGGTTGGTGCTTTCAATGACCACCCAACTGAAGGTGCTGTCACCATCAATGCCCGCTTCAATCGCTACCCAAAAATCGGCCTCTGGATGTAAACGGCGGGCATTTTCTACCCGATTTCGTGCGCCAGCGCGCGTTTCCTCACTGCCAAAGGGTTGTTCCGGTACGCCGCTCTCGACGGCAACGGACTCAATGTGGCAGGATCCTTCGCCGAAGATCTCGTGAAATGCCTGCAGAATGGCCTGAATTTTAGCGGGATTGGTGGTTGCACAGACAACATGGTGCATAATCAGGATTACTCAAAAATTAACGTTACAGCAGTATACGGAAAAAAAGCATGTTACAGGTATACCTTGTCCGCCACGGTGAAACGCAGTGGAACGCCGAGCGACGTATTCAGGGCCAGTCTGATAGCCCACTGACTGCCAAAGGTGAGCAACAAGCAATGCAGGTGGCGGCGCGAGCCAAAGAGCTTGGCATTACACATATCATCAGTAGCGATTTAGGTCGCACCCGGCGCACGGCGGAAATCATCGCTCAGGCTTGTGGCTGTGACATAATCTTTGATTCCCGCCTGCGTGAATTAAATATGGGCGTGCTGGAAAAAAGACATATCGACTCTCTGACCGAAGAAGAAGAGAACTGGCGTCGCCAACTGGTAAATGGCACTGTTGACGGGCGTATTCCTGAAGGCGAGTCAATGCAGGAACTGAGCGAGCGCGTCAATGCTGCACTGGAATCTTGTCGGGATTTGCCGCAGGGAAGTCGACCGCTACTGGTGAGCCACGGTATCGCGCTGGGATGCCTGGTGAGTACTATTCTGGGCCTACCTGCATGGGCAGAACGCCGCTTACGTCTGCGTAACTGTTCTATTTCGCGCGTGGATTATCAGGAAAGCCTGTGGCTGGCGTCTGGTTGGGTAGTTGAAACAGCAGGGGACATCTCGCATCTGGACGCCCCTGCATTAGACGAGCTGCAGCGTTAACGACGGATCGGGATCAGCAGTTCGCAGCGCAGATTAATTGGGCGATCTCCCGCTTTGGCATCTTCTGCCGGATAGTATCGCTCAATATCCTGACCTTTACGGCGCGTCAGGTTCAGCATCGGCATACAGGTTCCGTACACCGTCAGGATAAATTCCTGTACGCCGGTTCCCAGACCTTCATAGGTAAACATCACATATTCGCCGCCCTGCAACAGCACCGGATGCCCCGTCAGTACATAGCCGTCTGCTTGTTCCTGAGCCAACGCAGTCGTGTAGAACACCTCTTGCTCGTCGTCTTTATCCTGGCTTGGACGCGTTTCATTCAAGCCGTAAAGTACTGGCGGAATAGTCGGCGCATTACCGAGAAAATCGTGCCAGAACTGATAACGCATTTCATGGCGGAAATCAGAGATTTGCTCTAGTGAACAGGAGTAACTCTGAGTTACGCCAATCAGCGGCGTGTCTTCCAGCGTGACAAATTTGTGCTCTGGCATGGTGAATTCACCCAGACGCAGCGGCGGGCGAATACCAAAGGCGCTCCATTCAGGAGAACGGCGGTAAAGTGCGGGAGTCTGGGCAAACTGCTTCTTGAATGCACGAGTAAATGTCTGTTGAGAGTCGAAGCGGTATTGCAGCGCAATATCCAGAATTGGGCGCGCGGTCAGGCGTAGTGCAACCGCCGATTTCGACAAACGACGAGCACGAATATACGCGCCAATAGCATGGCCAGTGACATCTTTAAACATTCTCTGTAAGTGCCACTTGGAATAACCTGCTTTCGCCGCTACATTGTCGAGCGACAGTGGCTGATCCAGATGACCTTCCAACCAGATTAAAAGGTCGCGAATAATGCCGGCCTGATCCATAAAATATCCTCATCCTTTCACAACGAGCACCTGACATCAGGTAATTGGATAATAGCATTTTTTGCTGTTTTAGCATTCAGTGTTTTTTTCTTAGCAGAGTATGTTTTAGGTCTTGACGGAGATAAAAGAATTGAGATTTTGTTCTTAATCAATATGTTATTTATCGTGATGAACTAATTGCTCAGTGTAACTTATTAAAATGGTAACAATATGAAATACAAGCATTTGATCTTGTCCTTAAGCCTGATGATGCTGGGGCCGCTGGCTCATGCGGAAGAAATTGGTTCGGTCGACACCGTATTTAAAATGATCGGCCCGGATCACAAAATTGTCGTAGAAGCCTTTGACGATCCCGATGTGAAAAATGTTACTTGTTATGTGAGCCGGGCGAAAACCGGCGGTATTAAAGGAGGATTAGGTCTGGCGGAAGATACTTCCGATGCGGCCATTTCCTGCCAGCAGGTAGGGCCGATTGAACTGTCGGATCGCATTAAAAACGGCAAAGCCCAGGGCGAAGTGGTGTTCAAAAAACGTACTTCTCTGGTCTTTAAGTCGTTACAAGTCGTGCGTTTCTATGACGCCAAACGCAACGCGCTCGCTTACCTGGCCTACTCCGACAAAGTTGTAGATGGGTCGCCGAAAAACGCGATTAGCGCGGTGCCTGTCATGCCGTGGCGGCAATAACAGAGGCGATATATGCAACGGGAAACGGTCTGGTTAGTGGAAGACGAGCAAGGGATAGCCGACACGCTGGTCTACATGTTGCAGCAGGAAGGTTTTGCCGTCGAGGTCTTTGAGCGAGGCTTGCCGGTGCTGGATAAAGCACGCCAGCAGGTTCCCGACGTCATTATTCTCGATGTTGGTCTGCCGGATATCAGCGGCTTTGAATTGTGCCGTCAGTTGCTGGTGATCCATCCGGCGCTACCTGTACTGTTCCTGACAGCCCGTAGTGAAGAGGTGGATCGCCTGCTTGGACTGGAAATAGGCGCAGACGACTACGTGGCTAAACCGTTTTCACCCCGCGAAGTGTGCGCCAGAGTGCGCACTTTACTGCGTCGGGTGAAGAAGTTCTCAACGCCGTCTCCCGTCATCCGTATTGGTCATTTTGAATTGAATGAACCCGCGGCGCAGATCAGCTGGTTTGACACGCCGTTAACGCTAACACGGTATGAATTTTTGTTGCTGAAAACGTTACTCAAGTCGCCGGGCCGCGTCTGGTCCCGTCAGCAACTGATGGATAGCGTCTGGGAAGATGCGCAGGACACTTACGAGCGCACTGTCGATACTCACATTAAAACGCTGCGTGCCAAACTGCGTGCTATTAATCCCGAGCTTTCGCCGATCAATACCCATCGCGGCATGGGATACAGCCTGAGGAGCCTGTAATGCGTATCGGCATGCGGCTGTTGCTGGGGTATTTTTTACTGGTGGCGGTAGCCGCCTGGTTCGTACTGGCTATTTTTGTCAAAGAAGTTAAACCGGGCGTGCGAAGGGCGACGGAAGGGACGTTGATCGATACGGCAACGTTGCTGGCGGAGCTGGCGCGTGCCGATTTGCTCTCTGGTGACCCAGCGCATGGGCAGTTGGCGCAGGCATTTAACCAGCTACAAAATCGCCCGTTTCGCGCCAATATCAGCGGCATCAACAAAGTACGCAACGAATATCATGTCTATATGACTGATGCGCAGGGCAAAGTATTGTTTGATTCGGCCAATAAAGCCGTCGGGCAGGATTATTCGCGCTGGAATGATGTCTGGCTAACGTTGCGTGGTCAGTATGGTGCGCGCAGTACGTTGCAAAATCCTGCCGATCCCGAAAGTTCTGTGATGTATGTTGCCGCACCTATTATGGACGGCACGCGGCTGGTTGGCGTTTTGAGCGTAGGCAAACCGAACGCGGCGATGGCACCGGTGATTAAACGCAGCGAGCGGCGAATTTTATGGGCGAGCGCCATTTTGCTGGGAATTGCGCTGGTGATTGGCGCAGGAATGGTTTGGTGGATCAACCGCTCCATTGCCCGACTCACTCGTTATGCCGATTCCGTTACCGACAATAAGCCCGTTCCGCTTCCTGAACTCGGCAGTAGCGAGCTGCGTAAGTTAGCGCAGGCGCTGGAAAGTATGCGCGTGAAACTGGAGGGGAAAAACTATATTGAGCAGTATGTCTACGCGTTAACTCATGAGTTGAAAAGTCCGCTGGCGGCAATTCGTGGCGCGGCGGAAATTTTACGCGAAGGTCCGCCACCGGAAGTGGTAGCCCGTTTTACCGACAATATTCTGACGCAAAACGCGCGAATGCAGGCGCTGGTGGAAACACTACTACGCCAGGCACGACTGGAGAATCGCCAGGAGGTCATTCTTTCTGCGGTTGATGTGGCGGCTTTATTTCGCCGCGTCAGCGAAGCGCGCACCGTGCAGTTGGCAGAAAAAAATATCACTCTTAATGTTATGCCCACCGAGGTTAACGTTGCTGCTGAACCTGCGTTGTTGGAGCAGGCGCTGGGGAATTTACTGGATAACGCCATCGATTTTACCCCCGAGAGCGGTCGTATAACGCTAAGTGCCGAAGTGGATCAGGAACACGTCACGCTTAACGTGCAGGATACCGGTAGCGGTATTCCTGACTACGCGCTGTCACGTATTTTTGAGCGTTTCTACTCTTTGCCGCGTGCGAATGGGCAAAAAAGCAGTGGTCTGGGGCTGGCGTTTGTCAGTGAAGTTGCCCGTTTGCTTAATGGCGAAGTCACGTTGCGCAACGTGCCGGAAGGCGGCGTATTGGCCTTACTTCGACTTCACCGTCACTTCACATAACTTCAAATTCTTCCCACATAGCCTTCATATCCTGTCGCCATTGCAAAGGAGAAGACTATGTTGAAATCCCCCCTGTTCTGGAAAATGACCACCCTGTTTGGTGCAGTATTGCTGTTATTGATTCCGATAATGCTGATTCGACAGGTGATTGTCGAACGTGCCGATTACCGTAGCGATGTGGAAGATGCGATTCGCCAAAGTACCAGCGGGCCGCAAAAACTCGTTGGGCCGCTCATCGCTATTCCTGTGACCGAGCTTTATACGGTGCAGGAAGAGGATAAAACCGTGGAGCGGAAACGAAGTTTTATCCATTTTTGGTTACCTGAGTCGTTGATGGTTGATGGTAATCAGAATGTGGAAGAACGGAAGATAGGTATTTATACCGGTCAGGTCTGGCACAGTGATTTAACGCTAAAAGCCGATTTTGATGTTTCGCGTCTTAGCGAACTCGACGCGCCAAATATCACCTTAGGCAAGCCATTTATTGTGATTAGCGTCGGGGATGCGCGTGGTATTGGTGTGGTGAAAGCGCCTGAAGTTAACGGAACAGCGCTGACCATTGAACCCGGTACCGGGTTAGAGCAAGGCGGGCAGGGCGTGCATATCCCTTTACCTGAAGGGGACTGGCGGAAGCAGAACCTGAAGCTGAATATGGCACTGAATTTAAGCGGTACCGGCGATCTTTCTGTGGTGCCTGCCGGGCGTAATAGCGAAATGACCTTAACCAGCAACTGGCCGCATCCCAGTTTTTTAGGTGATTTTTTACCAGCGAAACGAGAAATAAGTGCATCCGGTTTTCAGGCGCAATGGCAAAGTAGCTGGTTTGCCAATAATCTCGGTGAGCGTTTTGCTTCAGGCAATGATACCGGCTGGGAAAACTTCCCGGCGTTTAGCGTCGCAGTCACTACGCCTGCCGATCAGTATCAATTAACGGACCGGGCGACTAAGTACGCTATTTTGCTGATTGCGCTGACTTTTATGGCCTTCTTTGTTTTTGAAACGCTCACTGCGCAACGTTTGCACCCGATGCAATATTTGCTGGTGGGGCTGTCATTGGTGATGTTTTATTTGCTCTTGCTGGCGCTTTCTGAACACACCGGTTTTACCGTGGCATGGGTAATTGCCAGCTTGATAGGGGCATTAATGAACGGTATTTACTTGCAGGCGGTATTAAAAGGTTGGCGCAATAGCATGTTGTTTACCCTCGCGCTGTTGTTGCTGGATGGTGTGATGTGGGGACTACTCAACTCTGCCGATAGCGCACTGTTGTTGGGAACCAGTGTGCTGGTGGTGGCGCTGGCCGGCATGATGTTTGTGACGCGGAATATCGACTGGTATGCGTTTTCACTGCCGAAAATGAAAGCCAGTAAAGAAGTCACAACGGACGATGAGTTACGTATCTGGAAATAAAAAAACGGCGCTAAAAAGCGCCGTTTTTTTGGACGGTGGTAAAGCCGATTAATCTTCCAGATCACCGCAGAAGCGATAACCTTCACCGTGAATGGTGGCGATGATTTCCGGCGTATCCGGCGTAGATTCGAAGTGTTTACGAATACGACGGATCGTCACGTCTACAGTACGGTCGTGCGGTTTTAGCTCACGGCCGGTCATTTTCTTCAGCAGTTCAGCACGAGACTGAATTTTGCCTGGGTTTTCACAGAAGTGAAGCATGGCGCGGAACTCGCTGCGCGGCAGTTTGTACTGCTCGCCATCAGGACCGATCAATGAACGGCTGTTGATGTCCAGTTCCCAACCATTGAACTTATAGCTTTCAACGCTACGACGTTCTTCGCTGACTGTACCCAGGTTCATGGTACGGGACAGCAGGTTGCGTGCACGGATGGTCAGTTCACGCGGGTTGAACGGTTTGGTGATGTAGTCATCTGCGCCGATTTCGAGGCCGAGAATTTTATCGACTTCGTTGTCACGGCCAGTCAGAAACATCAACGCAACATTCGCCTGCTCGCGCAGTTCACGCGCTAACAGAAGACCGTTCTTACCCGGCAGATTGATATCCATGATCACCAGGTTGATGTCATATTCAGAGAGGATCTGATGCATTTCCGCGCCATCTGTCGCTTCGAAAACATCATAGCCTTCCGCTTCGAAAATACTTTTCAACGTGTTGCGTGTTACCAACTCGTCTTCAACGATAAGAATGTGCGGGGTCTGCATGTTTGCTACCTAAATTGCCAACTAAATCGAAACAGGAAGTACAAAAGTCCCTGACCTGCCTGATGCATGCTGCAAATTAACATGATCGGCGTAACATGACTAAAGTACGTAATTGCGTTCTTGATGCACTTTCCATCAACGTCAACAACATCATTAGCTTGGTCGTGGGTACTTTCCCTCAGGACCCGACAGTGTCAAAAACGGCTGTCATCCTAACCATTTTAACAGCAACATAACAGGCTAAGACGTGCCGGACACCCAATAAAACTACGCTTCGTTGACATATATCAAGTTCAATTGTAGCACGTTAACAGTTTGATGAAATCATCGTATCTAAATGCTAGCTTTCGTCACATTATTTTAATAATACAACTAGTTGCCTTATACAACTAATAAACGTGGTGAATCCAATTGTCGAGATTTATTTTTTATAAAATTATCCTAAGTAAACAGAAAGATATGTAGCAATTTTTAACAATTACACCGTTAGTATAGTCAAGAAATAGTTTAGCTTTTTTTAAGTTAACTGAAGGGCTTTTTCTGCGACTTACGTTACGGATTTGTAAATTCTCTCCGCGTAATAAGTTGACATTCATCACCCTGTTCGCGGTTATTTGATCAAGAAGAGTGGCAACATGCGTATAACGATCATTCTGGTAGCACCTGCCAGAGCAGAAAATATTGGTGCAGCGGCTCGGGCGATGAAAACAATGGGATTTAGCGAGCTGCGCATTGTCGATAGCCAGGCACACCTGGAACCAGCTACCCGCTGGGTGGCGCATGGTTCTGGTGATATTATTGATAATATTAAAGTTTTTCCAACGCTGGCTGAATCGCTACACGACGTTGATTTTACCGTTGCCACCACTGCGCGCAGTCGGGCGAAATACCATTACTACGCCACGCCAATAGAACTGGTGCCGCTACTGGAGGAAAAATCGACATGGATGAACCACGCGGCGCTGGTCTTTGGTCGCGAAGATTCCGGCTTGACTAACGAAGAGTTGGCGCTTGCTGATGTCCTCACCGGCGTGCCAATGGTGGCGGATTATCCATCACTGAATTTGGGGCAGGCGGTGATGGTGTATTGCTATCAATTAGCAACATTAATACAACAACCGGTGGAATCTGCCGCAACGGCGGACCCATTTCAACTGCAGGCTTTACGTGAACGAGCCATGTCATTGTTAACGACTCTGGCGGTGGCAGATGACACCAAACTGGTCGACTGGTTACAACAACGCATCGGGCTGTTGGAGCAACGAGACACGGCCATGTTGCATCGTTTATTGCATGATATTGAAAAAAATATCACCAAATAAAAAACGACAAGGAAGGGCGTTTTCAGATTTTTATTCTGACTGCAATGGGCAATATGTCTCTGTGTGGATTAAAAAAAGAGCATCTACCAGCACTCTATGAACTGGTAACCTGCCGTGAGCAAATTAAAATTTTATTGACTTAGGTCACTAAATACTTTAACCAATATAGGCATAGCGCACAGACAGATAAAAATTACAGAGTACACAACATCCATGAAACGCATCAGCACCACCATTACCACCACCATCACCATTACCACAGGTAACGGTGCGGGCTGACGCGTACAGGAAACACAGAAAAAAGCCCGCACCTGACAGTGCGGGCTTTTTTTTCGACCAAAGGTAACGAGGTAACAACCATGCGAGTGTTGAAGTTCGGCGGTACATCAGTGGCAAATGCAGAACGTTTTCTGCGGGTTGCCGATATTCTGGAGAGCAATGCCAGGCAGGGGCAGGTGGCCACCGTCCTCTCTGCCCCCGCCAAAATTACCAACCATCTGGTCGCAATGATTGAAAAAACCATTAGCGGTCAGGATGCTTTACCCAATATCAGCGATGCCGAACGTATTTTTGCCGAACTTCTGACGGGACTCGCCGCCGCCCAACCGGGATTTCCACTGGCGCAATTGAAAGCGTTCGTTGATCAAGAATTTGCCCAAATCAAACATGTCCTGCATGGCATTAGCTTGTTGGGGCAATGCCCGGACAGCATCAACGCCGCGCTGATTTGCCGTGGTGAAAAAATGTCGATCGCCATTATGGCCGGGGTACTGGAAGCGCGTGGCCACAACGTTACCGTTATCGATCCGGTCGAAAAGCTGCTGGCAATCGGTCATTACCTCGAATCTACGGTCGATATTGCTGAGTCCACCCGCCGTATTGCGGCAAGCCGCATTCCGGCTGACCACATGGTGCTGATGGCTGGTTTTACCGCCGGTAATGAAAAAGGTGAGCTGGTGGTGCTGGGACGTAACGGTTCTGACTACTCCGCCGCGGTACTGGCCGCCTGTTTACGCGCCGATTGCTGCGAGATCTGGACGGATGTCGACGGTGTCTATACTTGCGACCCGCGTCAGGTACCCGATGCGAGGCTGTTGAAGTCGATGTCGTACCAGGAAGCGATGGAGCTTTCCTACTTCGGCGCTAAAGTTCTTCACCCTCGCACCATTACCCCTATCGCTCAGTTCCAGATCCCTTGCCTGATTAAAAATACCGGAAATCCTCAAGCACCAGGTACGCTCATTGGCGCCAGCCGTGATGAAGATGAATTACCGGTCAAGGGCATTTCCAATCTGAATAACATGGCAATGTTCAGCGTTTCTGGTCCGGGGATGAAAGGGATGGTCGGCATGGCGGCGCGCGTCTTTGCGGCAATGTCACGCGCCCGCATTTCCGTGGTGCTGATTACGCAATCATCTTCCGAATACAGTATCAGTTTCTGCGTACCACAAAGCGACTGTGCGCGTGCTGAACGCGCGATGCAGGAAGAGTTCTACCTGGAACTGAAAGAAGGTTTGCTGGAGCCGCTGGCGGTCACTGAACGGCTGGCCATTATCTCGGTTGTGGGCGATGGTATGCGCACCTTGCGTGGGATCTCGGCGAAATTCTTTGCCGCACTGGCCCGCGCCAACATCAACATTGTCGCCATTGCTCAAGGGTCTTCTGAACGCTCAATCTCTGTCGTGGTAAATAACGATGATGCGACCACTGGCGTACGCGTTACCCACCAGATGCTGTTCAATACCGATCAGGTTATCGAAGTGTTTGTGATTGGCGTCGGTGGCGTTGGCGGCGCGCTGCTGGAGCAACTGAAGCGTCAGCAAAGCTGGCTGAAGAACAAACACATCGATTTACGTGTTTGCGGCGTTGCTAACTCGAAGGCGCTGCTGACTAATGTGCATGGCCTTAACCTGGATAACTGGCAGGAAGAACTGGCGCAAGCCAAAGAGCCGTTCAACCTTGGGCGCTTAATTCGCCTGGTGAAAGAATATCATTTGCTGAATCCGGTGATTGTCGATTGCACTTCCAGCCAGGCGGTGGCGGATCAATATGCCGACTTCCTGCGCGAAGGTTTCCACGTGGTGACCCCGAACAAAAAGGCCAACACCTCGTCGATGGATTACTACCATCAGCTGCGTTACGCGGCGGAAAAATCACGGCGTAAATTCCTTTATGACACCAACGTCGGTGCGGGGTTGCCGGTTATTGAGAACTTGCAAAACCTGCTCAACGCGGGTGATGAATTGATGAAATTCTCTGGCATTCTTTCTGGTTCGCTTTCTTTCATCTTCGGTAAGTTAGACGAAGGGATGAGCTTCTCCGAGGCCACCACGCTGGCAAGAGAAATGGGCTATACCGAACCGGACCCGCGTGATGATCTTTCTGGTATGGATGTGGCGCGCAAGCTATTGATTCTCGCTCGTGAAACAGGACGATCACTGGAACTGGCGGATATCGAAATCGAATCTGTGCTGCCCGCAGAGTTTAACGCCGAGGGTGATGTTGCAGCTTTTATGGCGAATCTGTCACAGCTCGACGATCTCTTTGCCGCGCGCGTGGCGAAGGCCCGTGATGAAGGAAAAGTTTTGCGCTATGTTGGCAATATTGATGAAGATGGCGTCTGCCGCGTGAAGATTGCCGAAGTGGATGGTAATGATCCGCTGTTCAAAGTGAAAAATGGCGAAAACGCCCTGGCCTTCTATAGCCACTATTATCAGCCGCTGCCGTTGGTTCTGCGCGGATATGGTGCGGGTAATGACGTTACAGCTGCCGGTGTCTTTGCCGATCTGCTGCGCACCCTCTCATGGAAGTTAGGAGTCTAAAATGGTTAAGGTTTATGCTCCGGCTTCCAGTGCCAATATGAGCGTCGGGTTTGATGTGCTCGGGGCGGCGGTGGTGCCTGTTGATGGTTCCTTGCTGGGAGATGTAGTGACGGTTGAGTCAGCAGAGCGCTTCAGTCTCAACAATCTTGGACGGTTTGCAGGCAAGCTGCCGTCAGAACCGCAGGAAAATATCGTTTATCAGTGCTGGGAGCGTTTTTGCCAGGAAGTGGGTAAGCAAATTCCGGTGGCGATGACCCTGGAAAAGAATATGCCGATCGGTTCTGGCTTAGGTTCCAGCGCCTGTTCGGTGGTCGCGGCGCTGGTGGCGATGAATGAACACTGCGGTAAGCCGCTCAATGATACCCGCCTGCTGGCCTTGATGGGCGAGCTGGAAGGGCGTATCTCCGGCAGCATTCATTACGACAACGTGGCACCGTGCTTTCTTGGCGGCATGCAGTTGATGATCGAAGAAAACGGCATCATCAGCCAGCAGGTACCAGGATTTGATGAGTGGTTATGGGTGTTGGCGTATCCGGGGATTAAAGTCTCGACGGCAGAAGCACGGGCTATTTTACCGGCGCAGTATCGCCGCCAGGATTGCATTGCGCACGGGCGACACCTGGCGGGCTTCATTCACGCCTGCTATTCCCGCCAGCCTGAACTTGCCGCGAAGCTGATGAAAGATGTTATCGCTGAACCCTACCGTGAACGTTTACTACCTGGCTTCAGGCAAGCACGTCAGGCGGTCGCGGAAATAGGTGCGGTAGCGAGCGGTATCTCCGGCTCCGGGCCGACCTTGTTCGCTCTGTGCGATAAACTGGATACCGCCCAGCGAGTTGCCGACTGGTTAGGTAAGAATTACCTGCAGAATCAGGAAGGTTTTGTTCATATTTGCCGGCTGGATACGGCGGGCGCACGAGTACTGGAAAACTAAATGAAACTCTACAATCTGAAAGATCACAATGAGCAGGTCAGTTTTGCGCAAGCCGTAACGCAGGGATTGGGCAAAAATCAGGGGTTGTTTTTCCCTCATGAGCTACCGGAATTCAGCCTGACCGAAATTGATGAGATGCTGAAACTGGATTTCGTCACTCGTAGCGCGAAGATCCTCTCGGCGTTTATTGGTGATGAGATCCCACAGGAAGTTCTGGAAGAGCGCGTGCGCGCGGCATTCGCTTTCCCGGCTCCGGTTGCCAAAGTTGAAAATGACGTCGGTTGTCTGGAGTTGTTCCACGGGCCAACGCTGGCATTTAAAGATTTCGGCGGTCGCTTTATGGCGCAAATGCTGACCCATATTGCGGGCGATAAGCCAGTGACTATTCTGACTGCGACTTCCGGCGACACCGGAGCGGCAGTGGCTCACGCTTTCTACGGTTTACCGAACGTTAAAGTGGTCATCCTTTACCCGCACGGCAAAATCAGTCCACTGCAAGAAAAACTGTTCTGTACGTTGGGTGGCAATATTGAAACCGTCGCCATCGACGGCGATTTTGATGCCTGCCAGGCTCTTGTTAAACAGGCGTTCGATGATGAAGAACTAAAAGTGGTGTTGGGACTGAACTCTGCTAACTCTATTAACATCAGTCGTTTGCTGGCGCAGATTTGCTATTACTTTGAAGCCGTGGCGCAGTTGCCGCAGGAAGCGCGTAACCAGCTAGTTGTTTCAGTGCCGAGCGGAAACTTCGGCGATTTGACGGCAGGATTGCTGGCGAAATCACTCGGTCTGCCGGTGAAACGTTTTATTGCTGCCACTAACGTTAACGATACGGTGCCGCGTTTCCTGCACGACGGGCAGTGGGCGCCTAAAGCTACCCTGGCGACATTATCCAATGCGATGGATGTCAGCCAGCCAAACAACTGGCCGCGAGTGGAAGAGTTGTTCCGCCGTAAAATCTGGCAACTGAAAGAGCTGGGTTATGCGGCGGTGGATGATGAAACCACCCGGCAGACAATGCGTGAGTTAAAAGCACTGGGCTATACCTCGGAACCGCACGCTGCCGTGGCTTACCGTGCGCTGCGTGACCAGCTTCATCCAGGAGAATATGGTCTGTTCCTCGGCACCGCGCATCCGGCGAAATTTAAAGAGAGCGTGGAAGCGATTCTCGGTGAAACGTTGGATCTGCCAAAAGAGCTGGCAGAACGTGCTGATTTACCCTTACTTTCACATAGTCTGCCTGCCGATTTTGCTGCGCTGCGCAAACTCATGATGAATCATAATTAATATCCATTAAATTCCGAAAAAATAGCCGGGCTTGTGTTTATACAGCTCGGCTTTTTTGTGGAGAAAATATGAGAAAAATCGACAGAAAAAAAGGAGAAATTTTCAATAAATGCGGTAACTTAGATTGGATAATGACAACGAGGATTCTTTTACCGTAAGCTCCTTATATCGGCCCATAACTGGCAATGATAATAAGGAGTCACCTGTGAAAAAGATGCAATCTCTCTTACTCGCATTTTCCCTGATTCTGGTTGCTCCTATGGCAGCGCAGGCTGAGGAAATAATGCTGGTGCCATCAGTAAAGTTACAGATTGGCGATCGTGATTATCGCGGTTTCTACTGGGATGGCGGTTACTGGCGTGACCACGACTGGTGGCACAGAAATTATGAATGGCGAGGCAATCGCTGGCACCCATACGGACTGCAGCCGCACTATAATAATCATCGCGATCATCGTGACGATCATCGTCATGATCACCGGGATGATCATTATCCGGGGCCTGGCAGACATCACCGCTAAATATAAATGCCGGATGACCTCCGGCATTTACCGCAAACTTAACGCAGTTCGTAGCGTTTAAACACCAGTTCGCCATTGCTGGAAGAGGCTTCATCGAAGAAGTAACCTTCACTGTTAAAACCTGTCAGTTGCTCTGGCTTGGTCAGGCGATTTTTAATGATAAACCGACTCATCAGGCCACGCGCTTTTTTAGCATGGAAGCTGATGACCTTAAACTTGCCGTTCTTCTCATCGAGGAATACCGGCTTGATTATCTCAGCATTTAATTTCTTCGGTTTCACTGATTTAAAATACTCATCTGACGCCAGGTTAATCACCACCTGATCGCCTTGTGCTTCGAGCGCTTCGTTTAGCTTGTTGGTGATCACATCCCCCCAGAACTGGTACAGGTCTTTACCCCGCGCATTCTCAAGACGGATCCCCATCTCCAGACGGTATGGCTGCATTAAATCGAGCGGGCGCAGTACGCCGTACAAACCGGAAAGCATACGTAAATGCTGCTGGGCAAAAGCGAAATCTTCTTCACTAAAGGTTTCGGCTTGCAAGCCGGTATAGACATCGCCTTTAAATGCCAGAATTGCCTGCCGGGCATTCTCTGGCGTGAAATCTGGCTGCCAGTCATGAAAGCGGGTAGCGTTGAGATCGGCCAGCTTGTCACTGATTTTCATCAGCTTGCCAATCTGCGGTGCCGTTAGTTTTCGCGCTTCATGGATAAGCTGTTGGGAGTTGTCTAACAGCTCCGGCAGCGTGTAGCGTGTGGTGGCCAAAGGGCTTTGATAATCAAGTGTTTTAGCAGGTGAAATCAGAATCAACATATCCAGTCCTTGCAGGAAATTTACTGCGACTGTAGCAAAAAAAGTGGATGAGTTGATCGATAGTTGTGATTACTCCTGCGACAAATCATCCCACGCGTCAGGGGACAGTTGCTGACTGATATCCGGGTAGCGCAGCGGATCAAACACCGGACGTACACCGAGTTTACGCTGGCGCAGATAATCGCTGGCAATGATATGCACCACAGGGGAAAGCAGCAAAATCGCGGTCAAATTGGTGATTGCCATGCAGGCCATAATAATATCGGCCAGTTGCCACATCATCGGAAGGCTCAGTAGGGTGCCGCCAATGACTGTAACAAAGATACAGATACGCAGACTCCAGATAGCTTTCCGGTTGTTCAGCCGTAAAAAGAAGAGATTATTTTCGGCATAAATGTAGTTGGCGACGATCGAGCTGAAGGCAAATAGAATCACTACTATCGTGACAAATTCTGCCCCCCAGGAACCCATTAATACACGCATCGCTTTCTGAATGAGTTGGATACCTTCCAGTGGCATATAGGTGGTGCCGTTACCGGCCAGCAATATCAGCATGGCGCTTGCCGTACAAATCACCATCGTGTCGATAAAGATGCCGATCATCTGGACAACACCTTGCGCTGCCGGATGCGGTGGCCATGATGCCGCCGCCGCGGCTGCGTTCGGTGTTGATCCCATCCCCGCCTCATTGGAAAACATACTGCGCTGAAAACCGTTAGTAATCGCCTGACTCAGGGTATAACCCGCCGCGCCGCCTGCCGCTTCCTGCCAGCCAAAGGCGTTTTCAAAAATAGACCAAATAACGTGTGGAAGTTGCCCGATATTCATTGCGCAAATGACCAGGCTGGTGAGTACCCAGATTAACGCCATAATAGGGACAAACCATTGCATTAACCGGGCGACGCCATGAATGCCGTGGGTTATCGCCAACAGAGTAAAAATGGCGAGAATGACACCCGTTACTAACGGAGGGAAATCAAATGCAAAACTCATCGCGCGAGCGACAGCATTTGCCTGAACTCCGCTGAAAATCAATCCGTAGGCGATGAGCAAAAAGATAGCGAATAGCACGCCCATCCAGCGCATCCCCAATCCACGCGCCATATACCATGCCGGTCCGCCGCGAAACTGCCCATTGACGTCACGTTCTTTATAAAGCTGGGCAAGGGAACATTCGGCAAAAGAGGTCGCCATGCCAATAAATGCGGCAACCCACATCCAGAAAACGGCACCCGGTCCACCTGCGGTGATAGCCAGCGCAACGCCTGCCAGGTTGCCGCTGCCGACACGCGCGGCGAGACTGGTACACAATGATTGAAAAGAAGTTAAACCGCCTCGTTGCGGATGAATGCTATTTTTAAGACTTTTGCCAAACTGACGAATATAGCGAAATTGAACGAACCCAGAACGAAAAGTGAACCAACAGCCTGCGCCGAAGAGCAGGTAGATCATCACTGATCCCCATAGTACGTTGTTAATAAAAGAGAAAAAATCAGGCATTCGTATCCCTCTTGTCGCCAGCGCGCGGTTACATTCCTGTGTAAACGTTACCAATTGATTAAGAATTATATACGATGTGCATTGGTTGATAACGTCTGTGTAGCATACATGAGGTTTTGTTTAAAAATGGCGGGTGATATCAACGCCATGTCAGAAATCCGAAACAGTCTTGCCTGGTGATAACCCTCTTGTCTGCGGTTGCGCTGTCGTTACGTCGTGATATCATCAGGGCAGACCGGTTACATCCCCCTAACAAGCTGTTTAAAGAGAAATACTATCATGACGGACAAATTGACCTCCCTTCGTCAGTACACCACCGTAGTGGCCGACACTGGGGACATCGCGGCAATGAAGCTGTATCAACCGCAGGATGCCACAACCAACCCTTCTCTCATTCTTAACGCAGCGCAAATTCCGGAATACCGTAAGTTGATTGATGATGCTGTCGCATGGGCGAAACAGCAGAGCAACGATCGCGCGCAACAGATCGTGGACGCGACCGACAAACTGGCAGTAAATATTGGTCTGGAAATCCTGAAACTGGTTCCGGGCCGTATCTCAACTGAAGTTGATGCGCGTCTTTCCTATGACACCGAAGCGTCAATTGCGAAAGCAAAACGCCTGATTAAGCTCTACAACGATGCAGGTATTAGCAACGATCGTATTCTGATCAAACTGGCTTCTACCTGGCAGGGTATCCGTGCTGCAGAACAGCTGGAAAAAGAAGGTATCAACTGTAACCTGACTCTGCTGTTCTCCTTCGCTCAGGCACGTGCTTGTGCGGAAGCGGGCGTGTTCCTGATTTCTCCGTTTGTTGGCCGTATTCTTGACTGGTACAAAGCCAATACCGATAAGAAAGAGTACGCTCCGGCAGAAGATCCGGGTGTCGTTTCTGTATCTGAAATCTACCAGTACTACAAAGAGCACGGTTATGAAACCGTGGTTATGGGCGCAAGCTTCCGTAACATCGGCGAAATTCTGGAACTGGCAGGCTGCGACCGTCTGACCATCGCACCGGCACTGCTGAAAGAGCTGGCTGAGAGCGAAGGGGCTATCGAACGTAAACTGTCTTACACTGGTGAAGTGAAAGCGCGTCCGGCGCGTATCACCGAGTCCGAGTTCCTGTGGCAGCACAACCAGGACCCAATGGCAGTAGATAAACTGGCTGAAGGTATCCGTAAGTTTGCTGTTGACCAGGAAAAACTGGAAAAAATGATCGGCGATCTGCTGTAATCATTCTTAGCGTGACCGGGAAGTCGGTCACGCTACCTCTTCTGAAGCCTGTCTGTCACTCCCTTCGCAGTGTATCATTCTGTTTAACGAGACTGTTTAAACGGAAA
This sequence comes from Escherichia sp. E4742, assembly GCF_005843885.1. Taxonomy (NCBI): domain Bacteria; kingdom Pseudomonadati; phylum Pseudomonadota; class Gammaproteobacteria; order Enterobacterales; family Enterobacteriaceae; genus Escherichia; species Escherichia sp. E4742. The sequence continues at coordinate 2,981,870 of NZ_CP040443.1, forward strand.
AATCTTGATGAATACTTTACGTATTGGCTTAGTTTCCATCTCTGATCGCGCGTCCAGCGGCGTTTATCAGGATAAAGGCATCCCTGCGCTGGAAGAATGGCTGACATCGGCGCTAACCACGCCGTTTGAACTGGAAACTCGCTTAATCCCCGATGAGCAGGCGATCATTGAGCAAACGTTGTGTGAGCTGGTGGATGAAATGAGTTGCCATCTGGTGCTCACCACGGGCGGAACTGGCCCGGCGCGCCGTGACGTGACGCCTGATGCGACGCTGGCAGTAGCTGACCGCGAGATGCCGGGCTTTGGTGAACAGATGCGCCAGATTAGCCTGCATTTTGTACCAACTGCGATCCTTTCACGCCAGGTGGGCGTGATCCGCAAACAGGCTCTGATCCTTAACTTACCTGGTCAGCCGAAGTCCATCAAAGAGACACTGGAAGGCGTGAAGGATGCCGAGGGTAAGGTCGTGGTGCACGGTATTTTTGCCAGCGTACCGTACTGCATTCAGTTGCTGGAAGGGCCATACGTTGAAACGGCACCAGAAGTGGTTGCAGCATTCAGACCGAAGAGCGCAAGACGAGAAGTTAGCGAATAAAAAAATCCCCCCGAGCGGGGGGATCAGACTGATGACAAACGCAAAACTGCCTGATGCGCTACGCTTATCAGGCCTACGATCTTCTTGCAATATATTGAATTTGCACGATTTTGTAGGCCGGATAAGGCGTTCACGCCGCATCCGGCATAAACAAAGCGCACGTTGTTAACAATCTTATCCCTTCGAGCGGGGGGATCTTAACAATTAGTGAGACTCACCAATCGGCAGAACGGTGCGACCAAACTGCTCGTTCAGCACTTCACCCATCGCCAGATAGATTGCGCTGGCACCGCAGATCAGACCAATCCAGCCGGCAAAGTGGATGATCGCGGCGTTACCGGCAATGTTACCGAACGCCAGCAGGGCAAACAGCACGGTCAGGCTAAAGAAAACGAATTGCAGAACGCGTGCGCCTTTCAGCGTGCCGAAGAACATAAACAGCGTAAACACGCCCCACAGACCCAGGTAGACACCAAGGAACTGCGCATTTGGCGCATCGGTCAGGCCCAGTTTCGGCATCAGCAGAATCGCAACCAGCGTCAGCCAGAAAGAACCGTAAGAGGTGAAGGCGGTTAACCCGAAAGTGTTGCCTTTTTTATACTCCAGCAGACCAGCGAAAATTTGCGCGATGCCGCCGTAGAAGATGCCCATGGCAAGAATAATACCGTCCAGAGCGAAATAACCCACGTTGTGCAGGTTAAGTAGAATGGTGGTCATGCCGAAGCCCATCAGGCCCAGCGGTGCCGGATTAGCCAACTTAGTGTTGCCCATAATTCCTCAAAAATCATCATTGAATGAATGGTGAAATAATTTCCCTGAATAACTGTAGTGATTTCAGGGCGCGGCATAATAATCAGCCAATGGAGTAGTGTCCATGATCTTTTGAGGGGAAAATGAAAATTTTCCCCGATGTGAGGGATTAGGCCTGAGTGGCGCTGACAATTCGACGCAGGCAGGCAATTTGCAGGACCGCCGGAATAGTAACACGATAGGCGCTACCGCTGACGGCTTTAACTCCGTTTAATGCCGCGCCCACCGGGCCTCCTAACCCCGCGCCGCGCAGCAAACCATGCCCGAGAACGCTCATTGCTGCGTGGGTGCGTAAAATGCGGGTAAGTTGGCTGGAAAGCAGATGCGACACGCCTTTTGCCAATAATTTGTCTTTCATCAGCAGCGGCAGCAGCTCTTCCAGCTCATTCACCCTGGCATCGACCGCGTGCAGAAACTCCTGCTTATGCTCCTCGTCCATTTTCTTCCAGGTATTACGCAGAAATTGTTCCAGTAATTGTTGCTCAATTTCAAACGTAGACATCTCTTTGTCGGCTTTTAGCTTCAGCCGTTTTGAGACGTCGAGCAAAATGGCCCGGTACAGTTTGCCGTGTCCGCGAAGTTTGTTAGCGATACTATCGCCGCCAAAATGCTGTAATTCTCCGGCAATTAGCTGCCAGTTGCGGCGATGTTGCTCGGGATGCCCTTCCATCGATTTGAACAGTTCATTACGCATCAGAACGCTGGAGAGTCGAGTTTTGCCTTTTTCGTTATGGGTGAGCAAACGGGCGAAATTGGTCAGTTGCTCCTCACTACAATGCTGGAGAAAATCCAGATCTGAATCATTCAGGTAATTAACATTCATTTATTGTGGCTTCTCTGTTCAAGCGTTAATCGTCGCCGATAATTTTCAGCGTGGCCATATCGGACGAGTTCACGGTATGACCGGAAAAGGTGATTTTTGACACGCAACGTTTGTTGTCGTTATCGCTGTTAATGTTGATCCAGTTGGTGGTTTGCCCTTCTTTAATTTCGGCGGGAACATTCAGGCTTTGACTGGCGCTACGGGCGGCTTTGAAATAAACCGACGCGCCGCTCAACTGTAAATCGCCGTGGTCGGCGGTGAGTTGGATACGTTTTACGATGCGGCAAACGGGGAGTTTCAGCGCCAGATCGTTGGTTTCGTTACGCGGTATCGCAATGACGCCGAGGATTTTATGGTCGTTAGCTTGCGCCGTGTAGCACAGCATAAGGCTAAGTACCAGGCTGGCGGAAATCGTAAAAACGGATTTCATAAAGATTCTCTTAGCGGGGAGCAGTAGGGGATGAATAGCCACTAGTTTACTGCTGACGAAAAGAAGATTCAGGCATGTAATCTTTTCTTTTTATTACAATTTTTTGGTGAATGTCTTATGTTGAATTCATTCTTTATATGAATGAAATTGCCGTCTGTTTCATGTCTTCTTTTGGCATATCACGAAATTTCTGCGCAAAAGCACAAAAAATTTTTGCATCTCCCCCTTGATGACGTGGGTTACGACCCCATTTAGTAGTCAACCGCAGTGAGTGAGTCTGCAAAAAAATGAAATTGGGCAGTTGAAACCAGACGTTTCGCCCCTATTACAGACTCATACCACATGATGACCGAATATATAGTGGAGACGTTTAGATGGGTAAAATTATTGGTATCGACCTGGGTACTACCAACTCTTGTGTAGCGATTATGGATGGCACCACTCCTCGTGTGCTGGAGAACGCCGAAGGCGATCGCACCACGCCTTCTATCATTGCCTATACCCAGGATGGTGAAACTCTGGTTGGTCAGCCGGCTAAACGTCAGGCAGTGACGAACCCGCAAAACACCCTGTTTGCGATTAAACGCCTGATTGGCCGCCGCTTCCAGGACGAAGAAGTACAGCGTGATGTTTCCATCATGCCGTTCAAAATTATTGCTGCTGATAACGGCGACGCATGGGTCGAAGTTAAAGGCCAGAAAATGGCACCGCCGCAGATTTCTGCTGAAGTGCTGAAAAAAATGAAGAAAACCGCGGAAGATTACTTGGGCGAACCGGTAACTGAAGCTGTTATCACCGTACCGGCATACTTTAACGATGCTCAGCGTCAGGCAACCAAAGACGCAGGCCGTATCGCTGGTCTGGAAGTAAAACGTATCATCAACGAACCGACCGCAGCTGCGCTGGCCTACGGTCTGGACAAAGGTACTGGTAACCGTACTATCGCGGTTTATGACCTGGGTGGTGGTACTTTCGATATTTCCATTATCGAAATCGACGAAGTTGACGGCGAAAAAACCTTCGAAGTTCTGGCTACCAACGGTGATACCCACCTGGGTGGTGAAGACTTTGACAGCCGCCTGATCAACTACCTGGTTGAAGAATTCAAGAAAGATCAGGGCATTGACCTGCGCAACGACCCGCTGGCAATGCAGCGCCTGAAAGAAGCGGCAGAAAAAGCGAAAATCGAGCTGTCTTCCGCTCAGCAGACCGATGTTAACCTGCCGTACATCACTGCAGATGCGACCGGTCCGAAACACATGAACATCAAAGTGACTCGTGCAAAACTGGAAAGCCTGGTTGAAGACCTGGTAAACCGTTCCATCGAGCCGCTGAAAGTTGCACTGCAGGACGCTGGCCTGTCCGTATCTGATATCGACGACGTTATCCTCGTTGGTGGTCAGACTCGTATGCCAATGGTTCAGAAGAAAGTTGCTGAATTCTTTGGTAAAGAGCCGCGTAAAGACGTTAACCCGGACGAAGCTGTAGCTATCGGTGCTGCTGTTCAGGGTGGTGTTCTGACTGGTGACGTAAAAGACGTACTGCTGCTGGACGTTACCCCGCTGTCTCTGGGGATCGAAACCATGGGCGGTGTGATGACGACGCTGATCGCGAAAAACACCACTATCCCGACCAAGCACAGCCAGGTGTTCTCTACCGCTGAAGACAACCAGTCTGCGGTAACCATCCACGTGCTGCAGGGTGAACGTAAACGTGCGGCTGATAACAAATCTCTGGGTCAGTTCAACCTGGATGGTATCAACCCGGCACCGCGCGGTATGCCGCAGATCGAAGTTACCTTCGATATCGATGCCGACGGTATCCTGCACGTTTCCGCGAAAGATAAAAACAGCGGTAAAGAGCAGAAGATCACCATCAAGGCTTCTTCTGGTCTGAACGAAGATGAAATCCAGAAAATGGTACGCGACGCAGAAGCGAACGCCGAAGCTGACCGTAAGTTTGAAGAGCTGGTACAGACTCGCAACCAGGGCGACCATCTGCTGCACAGCACCCGTAAGCAGGTTGAAGAAGCAGGCGACAAACTGCCAGCTGACGACAAAACTGCTATCGAGTCTGCGCTGACTGCACTGGAAACTGCTCTGAAAGGTGAAGACAAAGCCGCTATCGAAGCGAAAATGCAGGAGTTGGCACAGGTTTCCCAGAAACTGATGGAAATCGCCCAGCAACAACATGCCCAGCAGCAGACTGCCGGCGCTGATGCTTCTGCAAACAACGCGAAAGATGACGATGTTGTCGACGCCGAGTTTGAAGAAGTCAAAGACAAAAAATAATCGCCCTATAAACGGGTAATTATACTGACACGGGCGAAGGGGAATTTCCTCTCCGCCCGTGCATTCATCTAGGGGCAATTAAAAAAAGATGGCTAAGCAAGATTATTACGAGATTTTAGGCGTTTCCAAAACAGCGGAAGAGCGTGAAATCAAAAAGGCCTATAAACGCCTGGCCATGAAATATCACCCGGACCGTAACCAGGGTGACAAAGAGGCCGAGGCGAAATTTAAAGAGATCAAGGAAGCTTATGAAGTTCTGACCGACTCGCAAAAACGCGCGGCATACGATCAGTACGGTCATGCGGCGTTTGAGCAAGGCGGCATGGGCGGCGGCGGTTTTGGCGGCGGTGCAGACTTCAGCGATATTTTTGGTGACGTTTTCGGCGATATTTTTGGCGGCGGACGTGGTCGTCAACGTGCGGCGCGTGGTGCTGATTTACGCTATAACATGGAGCTCACCCTCGAAGAAGCTGTACGTGGCGTGACCAAAGAGATCCGCATTCCGACTCTGGAAGAGTGTGACGTTTGCCACGGTAGCGGTGCAAAACCAGGCACGCAGCCGCAGACCTGTCCGACCTGTCATGGTTCTGGTCAGGTGCAGATGCGCCAGGGCTTCTTTGCCGTGCAGCAGACCTGTCCACACTGTCAGGGCCGCGGTACGCTGATCAAAGATCCGTGCAACAAATGTCATGGTCATGGTCGTGTTGAGCGCAGCAAAACGCTGTCCGTTAAAATCCCGGCAGGGGTGGACACCGGGGACCGCATCCGTCTTGCGGGCGAAGGTGAAGCGGGCGAACACGGCGCACCGGCAGGCGATCTGTACGTTCAGGTTCAGGTTAAACAGCACCCGATTTTCGAGCGTGAAGGCAACAACCTGTATTGCGAAGTCCCGATCAACTTCGCTATGGCGGCGCTGGGTGGCGAAATCGAAGTACCGACCCTTGATGGTCGCGTCAAACTGAAAGTGCCTGGCGAAACCCAGACCGGTAAGCTGTTCCGTATGCGCGGTAAAGGCGTCAAGTCTGTCCGCGGCGGTGCGCAAGGTGACTTGCTGTGCCGCGTTGTTGTTGAAACACCGGTAGGCCTGAACGAGAAGCAGAAACAGCTGCTGCAAGAGTTGCAAGAAAGTTTCGGTGGCCCAACCGGCGAGCACAACAGCCCGCGCTCAAAGAGCTTCTTTGATGGCGTGAAGAAGTTTTTCGACGACCTGACTCGCTAACCTCCCCAAAAGCCTGCCCGTGGGCAGGCCGGGGTAAAAACCAGGGTGCGTTGAAGATATGCGAGCACCTGTAAAGTGGCGGGGATCGCTCCCCGCCGTTGCTCTTACTCGGATTCGTAAGCCGTGAAAACAGCAACCTCCGTCTGGCCAGTTCGGATGTGAACCTCACAGAGGTCTTTTCTCGTTACCAGCGCCGCCACTACGGCGGTGATACAGATGACGATCAGGGCGACAATCATCGCCTTATGCTGCTTCATTGCTCTCTTCTCCTTGACCTTACGGTCAGTAAGAGGCACTCTACATGTGTTCAGCATATAGGGGGCCTCGGGTTGATGGTAAAATATCACTCGGGGCTTTTCTCTATCTGCCGTTCAGCTAATGCCTGAGACAGACAGCCTCAAGCACCCGCCGCTATTATACCGCTCTCTTTAACCCACTCTGTTTTATCGATTCTAATCCTGAAGACGCCTCGCATTTTTATGGCGTAATTTTTTATGAATTTAATTATTTAACTTTAATTTATCTCTTTATCGCAATTATTGACGACAAGCTGGATTATTTTTGAAATATTGTCCTAACAAACAACGCCGACTGACAACAAATTAATTATTACTTTTCCGAATTAATCCCTCAGAAATCTTGACATTAAGCTATGATTATCATGGCTTAAGGTCATCAGCCACCGCTTTCGAGCGCCAAAAACACTTCCTCTGCTGGTGACTTAATCTTCTTTATAGATCGTAAAAAGCGAATTATTCCTACACTATAATCTGATTTTAACGATGATTTGTGCGGGGTAAAATAGTTAAAACGATCTATTCACCTGAAAGAGAAATAAAAAGTGAAACATCTGCATCGATTCTTTAGCAGTGATGCCTCGGGAGGCATTATTCTCATCATTGCCGCTGTTCTGGCGATGATTATGGCCAACAGCGGCGCAACCAGTGGATGGTATCACGACTTTCTTGAGACACCGGTTCAGCTCCGGGTAGGTTCTCTTGAAATCAATAAAAACATGCTGTTATGGATAAATGACGCGCTAATGGCGATATTTTTCCTGTTAGTTGGTCTGGAAGTTAAACGCGAGCTGATGCAAGGATCGCTGGCCAGCTTGCGCCAGGCTGCGTTTCCGGTTATTGCAGCAATCGGCGGGATGATTGTCCCGGCATTACTCTATTTGGCCTTTAACTACGCCGATCCTATCACACGTGAAGGGTGGGCAATCCCGGCTGCGACTGACATTGCCTTTGCTCTCGGTGTCCTGGCGTTATTGGGAAGTCGTGTACCGTTAGCACTGAAGATCTTTCTGATGGCGCTGGCTATTATCGACGATCTTGGAGCCATCATAATCATCGCCTTGTTTTACACTAATGACTTGTCGATGGCCTCTCTTGGCGTTGCAGCTGTAGCAATTGCGGTGCTCGCGGTGCTGAACATTTGTGGTGTTCGCCGCACGGGAGTTTATATTCTGGTCGGCGTGGTGCTGTGGACCGCAGTGTTGAAATCAGGTGTCCACGCAACGCTGGCAGGTGTCATTGTCGGTTTCTTTATTCCATTGAAAGAGAAGCATGGCCGTTCTCCGGCGAAGCGCCTGGAGCATGTATTGCATCCATGGGTGGCTTATCTGATTTTGCCGCTGTTTGCTTTTGCCAATGCCGGCGTTTCTCTGCAAGGCGTGACGTTGGATGGCCTGACCTCCATCCTGCCATTAGGGATCATCGCCGGTTTGCTGATTGGCAAGCCGTTGGGTATTAGTTTGTTCTGCTGGTTGGCGCTGCGTTTGAAACTGGCTCATTTGCCAGAGGGAACCACTTATCAGCAAATTATGGCGGTTGGGATCTTGTGCGGTATCGGTTTTACTATGTCTATCTTTATCGCCAGCCTGGCCTTTGGTAGCGTAGATCCAGAACTGATTAACTGGGCGAAATTGGGCATTCTGGTTGGCTCAATCTCTTCGGCGGTAATTGGATATAGCTGGTTACGCATTCGTTTACGTCCATCAGTTTGACAGGACGATGTACCGGGGAGCCATAAATGGCTCCCTTTTCATTCTTATCAGGGAGAGAAATGAGCATGTCTCATATCAATTACAACCACTTGTATTACTTCTGGCATGTCTACAAAGAAGGTTCTGTGGTTGGCGCAGCGGAGGCGCTTTATTTAACACCACAAACCATTACCGGGCAGATCCGGGCGCTGGAAGAGCGCCTGCAAGGGAAACTATTTAAGCGTAAAGGACGTGGTCTGGAACCCAGCGAACTGGGGGAACTGGTCTATCGCTACGCCGATAAAATGTTCACCTTAAGCCAGGAAATGCTGGATATCGTCAACTATCGCAAAGAGTCCAACTTATTGTTTGATGTTGGTGTGGCAGATGCACTTTCCAAACGCCTGGTCAGCAGTGTTCTGGATGCCGCAGTTGTGGAAGACGAGCAGATCCATCTACGCTGTTTCGAATCGACGCACGAGATGCTTTTAGAGCAGTTGAGTCAGCATAAACTGGATATGATCATCTCTGACTGTCCGATCGATTCCACTCAGCAGGAAGGGCTGTTTTCCATGAAAATTGGCGAGTGTGGTGTCAGTTTCTGGTGCACTAACCCGCTGCCAGAAAAGCCGTTTCCTGCCTGTCTGGAAGAGCGTCGCTTACTTATTCCGGGGCGTCGCTCAATGTTGGGACGCAAGCTATTAAACTGGTTTAACTCTCAGGGCTTAAATGTTGAAATTCTGGGGGAGTTTGATGATGCGGCGTTGATGAAAGCCTTTGGAGCGACGCATAACGCTATTTTCGTTGCACCTTCGCTGTACGCCAATGATTTTTATAATGATAACTCGGTTGTGGAGATAGGGCGAGTTGAGAACGTTATGGAAGAGTACCACGCCATTTTTGCCGAAAGGATGATTCAACACCCAGCGGTACAGCGTATTTGCAATGCCGATTACTCTGCGCTGTTTATGCCTGTCGCGAAATAACCATTTGTACTTTGCAGGCTGCAGTTTGGCCTGCAAACATAAAAAAACCCGCTTGCGCGGGCTTTTTTACAAAGCTGACAACAACAGACAATTAAGCCAGTTTGTTGATCTGTGCAGTCAGGTTAGCCTTATGACGTGCAGCTTTGTTTTTGTGGATCAGACCTTTAGCAGCCTGACGGTCCACGATCGGTTGCATTTCGTTAAATGCTTTCAGTGCAGCAGCTTTGTCGCCAGCTTCGATAGCTGCGTATACTTTCTTGATGAAAGTACGCATCATAGAGCGACGGCTTGCGTTGTGCTTACGAGCCTTTTCAGACTGAATGGCGCGCTTCTTAGCTGATTTGATATTAGCCAAGGTCCAACTCCCAAATGTGTTCTATATGGACAATTCAAAGGCCGAGGAATATGCCCTTTTAGCCTTCTTTTGTCAATGGATTTGTGCAAATAAGCGCCGTTAATGTGCCGACGCTCGTTACGTAGTGATGGCGCAGGATTCTACCAGCTTGCGGGGTGTGAATACAGCTTTTCCGCGATAAAAATTGCATCAGGCCGTGAGTTTCTGCCCGTGATTTGCGCCATGGCAATGAAAAGCCACTTCTTTCTGATTTCGGTACTCAATCGCCGGTTAACCTTGACCGCTGTACAAGGTATACTCGGACGATTTTCACTGTTTTGAGCCAGACATGAAGCTGATACGCGGCATACATAATCTCAGCCAGGCCCCGCAAGAAGGGTGTGTGCTGACTATTGGTAATTTCGACGGCGTGCATCGCGGTCATCGCGCGTTGTTACAGGGCTTGCAGGAAGAAGGGCGCAGGCGAAACTTACCGGTGATGGTGATGCTTTTTGAACCTCAACCACTGGAACTGTTTTCTACCGATAAAGCCCCGGCAAGACTGACCCGACTGCGGGAAAAACTGCGTTACCTTGCAGAGTGTGGCGTAGATTACGTGCTGTGCGTGCGTTTCGACAGGCGCTTTGCGGCGCTGACTGCGCAAAACTTCATCAGCGATCTACTGGTGAATCATTTGCGGGTAAAATTTCTCGCCGTGGGTGACGATTTCCGCTTTGGCGCTGGTCGTGAAGGCGATTTCTTGTTATTACAGAAAGCTGGCGTGGAATACGGCTTTGACATTACCAGTACGCAAACTTTTTGCGAAGGTGGCGTGCGTATCAGCAGCACCGCTGTGCGTCAGGCACTGGCAGACGATAATCTGGCTCTGGCAGAAAGTTTACTGGGGCACCCGTTTGCCATCTCCGGACGTGTGGTCCACGGTGATGAATTAGGGCGCACTATAGGTTTCCCGACGGCGAATGTACCGCTACGCCGTCAGGTTTCCCCGGTGAAAGGGGTTTATGCGGTGGAAGTGCTGGGCCTCGGTGAAAAGCCGTTACCCGGCGTTGCAAACATCGGTACGCGCCCAACGGTTGCAGGTATCCGCCAGCAGCTGGAAGTGCATTTGTTAGATGTTGCAATGGACCTTTACGGTCGCCATATACAAGTAGTGCTGCGTAAAAAAATACGCAGTGAGCAGCGATTTGCGTCGCTGGACGAACTAAAAGCGCAGATTGCGCGTGATGAATTAACCGCCCGCGAATTTTTTGGGCTAACAAAACCGGCTTAAGCCTGTTATGTAATCAAACCGAAATACGGAACCGAGAATCTGATGAGTGACTATAAATCAACCCTGAATTTGCCGGAAACAGGGTTCCCGATGCGTGGCGATCTCGCCAAACGCGAACCGGGAATGCTGGCGCGTTGGACTGATGATGACCTGTACGGCATCATTCGTGCGGCTAAAAAAGGCAAAAAAACCTTCATTCTGCATGATGGCCCTCCATATGCGAATGGCAGCATTCATATTGGTCACTCGGTTAACAAGATTCTGAAAGACATAATCATCAAGTCCAAAGGACTTTCCGGTTATGACTCGCCGTATGTGCCTGGCTGGGACTGCCACGGTCTGCCGATCGAGCTGAAAGTAGAGCAGGAATACGGTAAGCCGGGTGAGAAATTCACCGCTGCTGAGTTCCGCGCAAAGTGCCGCGAATATGCTGCTACCCAGGTTGACGGTCAGCGCAAAGACTTTATCCGTCTGGGCGTATTGGGCGACTGGTCGCACCCGTACCTGACCATGGACTTCAAAACTGAAGCCAACATCATCCGTGCGCTGGGCAAAATCATCGGCAACGGTCACCTGCACAAAGGCGCGAAGCCGGTACACTGGTGCGTTGACTGCCGTTCTGCACTGGCGGAAGCGGAAGTTGAGTATTACGACAAAACTTCTCCGTCCATCGACGTTGCTTTCCAGGCGGTCGATCAGGATGCATTGAAAGCAAAATTTGGCGTCAGCAATGTTAACGGCTCAATTTCGCTGGTTATCTGGACCACTACGCCGTGGACTCTGCCTGCGAACCGTGCAATCTCTATTGCACCAGACTTCGACTATGCGCTGGTACAGATTGACGGTCAGGCCGTGATTCTGGCGAAAGATCTGGTTGAAAGCGTAATGCAGCGTATCGGCGTGACCGATTACACCATTCTCGGCACGGTAAAAGGTGCGGAGCTTGAGCTGCTGCGCTTTACCCATCCGTTTATGGGCTTCGACGTTCCGGCAATCCTTGGCGATCACGTTACGCTGGATGCTGGTACCGGTGCCGTTCACACCGCGCCAGGCCACGGTCCTGACGACTATGTGATCGGTCAGAAATACGGTCTGGAAACCGCTAACCCGGTTGGCCCGGACGGCACTTATCTGCCGGGCACTTACCCGACGCTGGATGGCGTGAACGTCTTCAAAGCGAATGACATCGTCGTTGCGCTGCTGCAGGAAAAAGGCGCGCTGCTGCACGTTGAGAAAATGCAGCACAGCTATCCGTGCTGCTGGCGTCACAAAACGCCGATCATCTTCCGCGCGACGCCGCAGTGGTTCGTCAGCATGGATCAGAAAGGTCTGCGTGCGCAGTCACTGAAAGAGATCAAAGGCGTGCAGTGGATCCCGGATTGGGGCCAGGCGCGTATCGAGTCGATGGTCGCTAACCGTCCTGACTGGTGTATCTCCCGTCAGCGCACCTGGGGCGTACCGATGTCACTGTTCGTGCATAAAGACACGGAAGAGCTGCATCCGCGTACCCTTGAACTGATGGAAGAAGTGGCAAAACGCGTTGAAGTTGACGGCATCCAGGCGTGGTGGGATCTCGATGCGAAAGAGATCCTGGGCGACGAAGCTGACCAGTATGTGAAGGTGCCGGATACGCTGGACGTATGGTTTGACTCCGGCTCTACCCACTCTTCTGTTGTTGATGTGCGCCCGGAATTTGCCGGTCACGCCGCGGACATGTATCTGGAAGGTTCTGACCAGCACCGCGGCTGGTTCATGTCTTCCCTGATGATCTCCACCGCGATGAAAGGCAAAGCGCCGTATCGTCAGGTACTGACCCACGGCTTTACCGTGGATGGTCAGGGTCGCAAGATGTCTAAATCCATCGGCAACACCGTTTCGCCGCAGGATGTGATGAACAAACTGGGCGCGGATATTCTGCGTCTGTGGGTGGCATCAACTGATTACACCGGTGAAATGGCCGTTTCTGACGAGATCCTGAAACGTGCTGCCGACAGCTATCGTCGTATCCGTAACACCGCACGCTTCCTGCTGGCAAACCTCAATGGTTTCGATCCGGCAAAAGATATGGTGAAACCGGAAGAGATGGTGGTACTGGACAGATGGGCCGTAGGTTGTGCGAAAGCGGCACAGGAAGACATCCTCAAGGCGTACGAAGCATACGATTTCCACGAAGTGGTACAGCGTCTGATGCGCTTCTGCTCCGTTGAGATGGGGTCCTTCTACCTCGACATCATCAAAGACCGTCAGTACACCGCCAAAGCGGACAGCGTGGCGCGTCGTAGCTGCCAGACTGCGCTGTATCATATCGCAGAAGCGCTGGTGCGCTGGATGGCACCAATCCTCTCCTTCACCGCTGATGAAGTGTGGGGCTACCTGCCGGGCGAACGTGAAAAATACGTCTTCACCGGTGAGTGGTACGAAGGTCTGTTTGGTCTGGCAGACAGTGAAGCGATGAACGATGCGTTCTGGGACGAGCTGTTGAAAGTGCGTGGCGAAGTGAACAAAGTCATTGAGCAAGCGCGTGCCGACAAGAAAGTGGGCGGCTCGCTGGAAGCGGCAGTGACGCTGTATGCAGAATCGGAACTGGCGGCGAAACTGACCGCGCTGGGCGATGAATTACGATTTGTCCTGTTGACCTCCGGCGCTACCGTTGCAGACTATAACGACGCACCTGCTGATGCTCAGCAGAGCGAAGTACTCAAAGGGCTGAAAGTCGCGTTGGGTAAAGCCGAAGGTGAGAAGTGCCCACGCTGCTGGCACTACACCCAGGATGTCGGCAAGGTGGCGGAACACGCAGAAATCTGCGGCCGCTGTGTCAGCAACGTCGCCGGTGACGGTGAAAAACGTAAGTTTGCCTGATGAGTCAATCGATCTGTTCAACAGGGCTACGCTGGCTGTGGCTGGTGGTGGTCGTGCTGATTATCGATCTGGGCAGCAAATACCTGATCCTCCAGAACTTTGCTCTGGGGGATACGGTCCCGCTGTTCCCGTCGCTTAATCTGCATTATGCGCGTAACTATGGCGCGGCGTTTAGCTTCCTTGCCGATAGCGGCGGCTGGCAGCGTTGGTTCTTTGCCGGTATTGCGATTGGTATTAGTGTGATCCTGACGGTGATGATGTATCGCTCGAAGGCTACGCAAAAGCTAAACAATATCGCTTACGCGCTGATTATTGGCGGCGCGCTGGGCAACCTGTTCGACCGTCTGTGGCACGGCTTTGTGGTCGATATGATCGACTTCTACGTCGGCGACTGGCACTTCGCCACCTTCAACCTTGCCGATACTGCAATCTGTGTCGGTGCGGCACTGATTGTGCTGGAAGGTTTTTTGCCTTCTAAAGCGAAAAAACAATAATAAACCCTGCCGGATAAGGCGTTTACGCCGCATCCGGCAAAAATCCTCAAATACAAGAGCAAACCTGCATGTCTGAATCTGTACAGAGCAATAGCGCCGTCCTGGTGCACTTCACGCTAAAACTCGACGATGGCACCACCGCCGAGTCTACCCGCAACAACGGTAAACCGGCGCTGTTCCGCCTGGGCGATGCTTCTCTTTCCGAAGGGCTGGAGCAACACCTGCTGGGGCTGAAAGTGGGCGATAAAACCACCTTCTCGCTGGAGCCTGATGCGGCGTTTGGCGTGCCGTCACCGGACCTGATTCAGTACTTCTCCCGCCGTGAGTTTATGGATGCAGGCGAGCCAGAAATTGGCGCAATTATGCTTTTTACCGCAATGGATGGCAGTGAGATGCCTGGCGTGATCCGCGAAATTAACGGCGACTCCATTACCGTTGATTTCAACCATCCGCTGGCCGGGCAGACCGTTCATTTTGATATTGAAGTGCTGGAAATCGATCCGGCACTGGAGGCGTAACATGCAGATCCTGTTGGCCAACCCGCGTGGTTTTTGTGCCGGGGTAGACCGCGCTATCAGCATTGTTGAAAACGCGCTGGCCATTTACGGCGCACCGATTTATGTCCGTCACGAAGTGGTACATAACCGCTACGTGGTCGATAGCCTGCGCGAGCGTGGGGCTATCTTTATTGAGCAGATCAGCGAAGTGCCGGACGGCGCGATCCTGATTTTCTCCGCACATGGTGTTTCCCAGGCAGTCCGCAATGAAGCGAAAAGTCGCGATTTGACGGTATTTGACGCGACCTGTCCGCTGGTGACCAAAGTGCATATGGAAGTCGCGCGCGCCAGCCGTCGTGGCGAAGAGTCGATTCTCATCGGCCACGCCGGGCATCCGGAAGTGGAAGGTACGATGGGCCAGTACAGTAACCCGGAAGGGGGAATGTATCTGGTCGAATCGCCGGACGATGTGTGGAAACTGACGGTCAAAAACGAAGAGAAACTCTCCTTTATGACCCAGACCACGCTATCGGTGGATGACACGTCTGATGTCATCGACGCACTGCGTAAACGCTTCCCGAAAATTGTCGGTCCGCGCAAAGATGACATCTGCTACGCCACCACTAACCGTCAGGAAGCGGTACGCGCTCTGGCAGAACAGGCGGAAGTGGTACTGGTGGTAGGATCGAAAAACTCCTCCAACTCCAACCGTCTGGCGGAACTGGCCCAGCGTATGGGCAAGCGCGCGTTTTTGATTGACGATGCGACAGATATCCAGGAAGAGTGGGTGAAAGAGGCGAAATGCGTCGGTGTGACTGCTGGCGCATCAGCTCCGGATATTCTGGTACAGAACGTAGTCGCACGTTTACAGCAGCTTGGCGGTGGCGAAGCCATCCCGCTGGAAGGCCGTGAAGAAAACATCGTTTTCGAAGTGCCGAAAGAGTTGCGTGTCGATATTCGTGAAGTCGATTAAGTCATTAGCAGCCTAAGTTATGCGAAAATGCCGGTCTTGTTACCGGCATTTTTTATGGAGAAAACATGCGTTTACCTATTTTCCTCGATACTGACCCAGGCATTGACGATGCCGTCGCCATTGCCGCCGCGATTTTTGCCCCCGAGCTCGACCTGCAACTGATGACCACTGTCGCGGGTAATGTCTCGGTTGAGAAAACTACCCGCAACGCCCTGCAACTGCTGCATTTCTGGAATGCGGAGATTCCGCTTGCCCAGGGAGCCGCCGTGCCGCTGGTGCGCGCACCGCGTAACGCAGCATCTGTGCATGGTGAATCGGGAATGGCTGGCTACGACTTTGTCGAGCACAACAGAAGCCCACTGGACAAACCCGCATTTCTGGCGATTCGTGATGCCCTGCTGCGTGCGCCTGAGCCTGTTACTCTGGTAGCCATCGGCCCGTTAACCAATATTGCGCTGTTACTTTCACAATGCCCGGAATGCAAACCGCATATTCGCCGTCTGGTGATCATGGGGGGTCTGCCGGTCGCGGCAACTGCACACCAAACGCCGAGTTTAATATCGCTGCCGATCCTGAAGCGGCTGCATGTGTCTTCCGTAGTGGCATCGAAATCGTCATGTGCGGTCTGGATGTTACCAATCAGGCGGTGTTAACTCCTGATTATCTTGCTACATTGCCGGAGTTGAATCGCACCGGAAAAATGCTTCATGCACTGTTTAGCCACTACCGTAGCGGCAGTATGCAAAGCGGCCTGCGAATGCACGATCTCTGCGCTATCGCCTGGCTGGTGCGCCCGGACTTATTCACTCTCAAGCCGTGTTTTGTCGCGGTAGAAACGCAGGGCGAATTTACCTCAGGTACTACGGTTGTTGATATCGACGGTTGCTTGAGTAAACCTGCAAACGTGCAGGTGGCACTGGATCTGGATGTGAAAGGCTTCCAGCAGTGGGTGGCGGAAGTGCTGGCTCTGGCGTCGTAACCTGTCACATGTTATCGGCATGCAGTCATTCATTGACTCATGCCTTTCACTGATATCCCTCCCTGTTTATCATTAATTTCTAATTATCAGCGTTTTTGGCTGGCGGCGTAGCGATGCGCTGGTTACTCTGAAAACGGTCTATGCAAATTAACAAAAGAGAATAGCTATGCATGATGCAAACATCCGCGTTGCCATCGCGGGAGCCGGGGGGCGTATGGGCCGCCAGTTGATTCAGGCGGCGCTGGCATTAGAAGGCGTGCAGCTGGGCGCGGCGCTGGAGCGCGAAGGATCTTCTTTACTGGGCAGCGATGCTGGTGAACTGGCCGGAGTCGGAAAAACAGGCGTTACCGTGCAAAGCAGCCTCGACGCGGTAAAAGATGATTTTGATGTGTTTATCGATTTTACCCGTCCGGAAGGTACGCTGAACCATCTCGCTTTTTGTCGCCAGCATGGCAAAGGGATGGTGATTGGTACAACGGGTTTTGATGACGCTGGCAAACAAGCGATTCGTGACGCTGCCACAGATATTGCGATTGTCTTTGCCGCCAATTTTAGCGTTGGCGTTAACGTCATGCTTAAGCTGCTGGAGAAAGCCACTCAGGTAATGGGTGACTACACTGACATCGAAATTATCGAAGCACATCATCGACATAAAGTGGATGCGCCGTCAGGCACTGCGCTGGCAATGGGGGAGGCGATTGCCCACGCTCTTGATAAAGACCTGAAAGATTGCGCGGTCTACAGTCGTGAAGGCCATACTGGTGAACGTGTCCCTGGCACCATTGGTTTTGCCACTGTACGTGCGGGTGACATCGTGGGTGAACATACCGCCATGTTTGCCGATATCGGCGAACGTCTGGAGATTACCCATAAGGCGTCCAGCCGCATGACATTTGCTAACGGTGCGGTAAGATCGGCATTGTGGCTAAATGGCAAGGAAAGTGGTCTTTTTGATATGCGAGATGTCCTTGAACTCAATAGATTATAACCACAAAACATTTGTATTGATGCAAAAATAACACATTTAATATATTGATTATAAAGGGCTTTAATTTTTAGCCCTTTTATTTTTCTTGTTTCGTTTGTTGGTAATTAAAAAATGGCTAAAAACTAAAGTTTAGTTGCCTGTTTTTGTTGTTTTAATGTAAATTTTGACCATCTGGTCCACTTTTTTCTAAGGATTTTGGTTTTGTGCAATCTTCTTGCTGCGCAAGCGTTTTCCAGAACTGGTTAGATGATCTTTTTGTCGGTTAATGCGATTAAAACATACATGAGCCATAAAATAACATAAAAAATCCCGCCATTAAGTTGACTTTTAGCGCACTTATATCCAGAATGCCGCCGTTTGCCAGAAATTCGTCGGTAAGCAGATTTGCATTGATTTACGTCATCACTGTGAATTAATATGCAAATAAAGTGAGTGAATATTCTCTGGAGGGTGTTTTGATTAAGTCAGCGCTATTGGTTCTGGAAGACGGAACCCAGTTTCACGGTCGGGCCATAGGGGCAACAGGTTCGGCGGTTGGGGAAGTCGTTTTCAATACTTCAATGACCGGTTATCAAGAAATCCTCACTGATCCTTCCTATTCTCGTCAAATCGTTACTCTTACTTATCCCCATATTGGCAATGTCGGCACTAATGACGCCGATGAAGAATCCTCTCAGGTACATGCACAAGGTCTGGTGATTCGCGACCTGCCGCTGATTGCCAGCAACTTCCGCAACACCGAAGACCTCTCTTCTTACCTGAAGCGCCATAACATCGTGGCGATTGCCGATATCGACACCCGTAAGCTGACGCGTTTACTGCGCGAGAAAGGCGCACAGAATGGCTGCATTATCGCGGGCGATAACCCGGATGCGGCGCTGGCATTAGAAAAAGCCCGCGCGTTCCCAGGCCTCAATGGTATGGATCTGGCAAAAGAAGTGACTACCGCAGAAGCCTATAGCTGGACACAAGGGAGCTGGACGCTGACCGGCGGCCTGCCAGAAGCGAAAAAAGAAGACGAGCTGCCGTTCCACGTCGTGGCTTACGATTTTGGTGCCAAGCGCAACATCCTGCGGATGCTGGTGGACAGAGGCTGTCGCCTGACCATCGTTCCGGCGCAAACATCTGCTGAAGATGTGCTGAAAATGAATCCGGACGGCATCTTCCTCTCCAACGGTCCTGGCGACCCGGCCCCGTGTGATTACGCCATTACCGCCATCCAGAAATTCCTCGAAACCGACATCCCGGTATTCGGCATCTGCCTCGGCCATCAGCTGCTGGCGCTGGCGAGCGGTGCGAAGACCATCAAAATGAAATTTGGTCACCACGGCGGCAACCATCCGGTTAAAGATGTGGAGAAAAACGTGGTGATGATCACCGCCCAGAACCACGGTTTTGCGGTGGACGAAGCAACATTACCTGCAAACCTGCGTGTTACACATAAATCCCTGTTCGACGGTACGTTACAGGGGATTCATCGCACCGATAAACCGGCGTTCAGCTTCCAGGGGCATCCTGAAGCCAGCCCAGGTCCACACGACGCAGCGCCGTTGTTCGACCACTTTATCGAGTTAATTGAGCAGTACCGTAAAACCGCTAAGTAATCAGGAGTAAAAGAGCCATGCCAAAACGTACAGATATAAAAAGTATCCTGATTCTGGGTGCGGGCCCGATTGTTATCGGTCAGGCGTGTGAGTTTGATTACTCTGGCGCGCAAGCATGTAAAGCCCTGCGCGAAGAAGGTTACCGCGTCATTCTGGTGAACTCCAACCCAGCGACCATCATGACCGACCCGGAAATGGCTGATGCGACCTACATCGAGCCGATTCACTGGGAAGTGGTACGCAAGATTATTGAAAAAGAGCGCCCGGACGCAGTGCTGCCAACGATGGGCGGTCAGACGGCGTTGAACTGCGCGCTGGAGCTTGAGCGTCAGGGCGTGCTGGAAGAGTTCGGCGTCACCATGATTGGTGCCACTGCCGATGCGATTGATAAAGCAGAAGATCGCCGCCGTTTCGACGTAGCGATGAAGAAAATCGGTCTGGAAACTGCACGTTCCGGTATTGCACACACGATGGAAGAAGCGCTGGCGGTTGCCGCTGACGTGGGCTTCCCGTGTATTATTCGCCCATCCTTTACCATGGGCGGTAGCGGTGGCGGTATCGCTTATAACCGCGAAGAGTTTGAAGAAATCTGCGCCCGCGGTCTGGATCTCTCCCCAACCAAAGAGCTGCTGATTGATGAGTCGCTGATCGGCTGGAAAGAGTACGAGATGGAAGTGGTGCGTGATAAAAACGACAACTGCATCATCGTCTGCTCTATCGAAAACTTCGATGCAATGGGCATCCACACCGGTGACTCCATCACTGTCGCGCCAGCCCAAACGCTGACTGACAAAGAATATCAAATCATGCGTAACGCCTCGATGGCGGTACTGCGTGAAATCGGCGTTGAAACCGGCGGTTCCAACGTTCAGTTTGCGGTGAACCCGAAAAACGGTCGTCTGATTGTTATCGAAATGAACCCGCGCGTGTCGCGTTCTTCGGCGCTGGCGTCGAAAGCGACCGGCTTCCCGATTGCTAAAGTGGCGGCAAAACTGGCGGTGGGTTACACCCTCGACGAGCTGATGAACGACATCACCGGCGGGCGTACTCCGGCCTCCTTTGAGCCGTCCATCGACTACGTGGTCACCAAAATTCCTCGCTTCAACTTCGAGAAATTCGCTGGTGCGAACGACCGTCTGACCACTCAGATGAAATCGGTTGGCGAAGTGATGGCGATTGGTCGCACGCAGCAGGAGTCCCTGCAAAAAGCGCTGCGCGGCCTGGAAGTCGGTGCGACTGGCTTTGACCCGAAAGTCAGCCTCGATGACCCGGAAGCGCTGACCAAAATCCGCCGCGAACTGAAAGATGCAGGCGCAGAGCGTATCTGGTATATCGCCGATGCCTTCCGTGCGGGCCTGTCTGTAGACGGCGTCTTTAACCTGACCAACATTGACCGCTGGTTCCTGGTACAGATTGAAGAGCTGGTACGTCTGGAAGAGAAAGTGGCAGAAGTGGGCATCACTGGCCTGAACGCTGACTTCCTGCGCCAGCTGAAACGCAAAGGCTTTGCCGATGCGCGTCTGGCAAAACTGGCAGGTGTACGCGAAGCGGAAATCCGCAAGCTGCGCGATCAGTATGATCTGCACCCGGTTTACAAGCGCGTGGATACCTGTGCGGCAGAATTTGCCACCGACACCGCTTACATGTACTCCACTTATGAAGAAGAGTGCGAAGCAAATCCGTCTACCGACCGTGAAAAAATCATGGTGCTCGGCGGCGGCCCGAACCGTATCGGTCAGGGTATCGAATTCGACTACTGCTGCGTACACGCCTCACTGGCGCTGCGCGAAGACGGTTACGAAACCATTATGGTTAACTGTAACCCGGAAACCGTCTCCACCGACTACGACACTTCAGACCGTCTCTACTTCGAGCCGGTAACCCTGGAAGATGTGCTGGAAATTGTGCGTATTGAGAAGCCGAAAGGCGTTATCGTTCAGTACGGCGGTCAGACCCCGCTGAAACTGGCGCGCGCACTGGAAGCCGCTGGTGTACCGGTTATCGGCACCAGCCCGGATGCTATCGACCGTGCGGAAGACCGTGAACGTTTCCAGCATGCGGTTGACCGTCTGAAACTGAAACAACCGGCGAACGCCACCGTTACCGCTATTGAAATGGCGGTTGAGAAGGCAAAAGAGATTGGCTACCCGCTGGTGGTGCGCCCGTCTTACGTTCTCGGTGGTCGGGCGATGGAAATCGTCTACGACGAAGCCGACCTGCGCCGCTACTTCCAGACGGCGGTGAGCGTGTCTAACGATGCGCCAGTGCTGTTGGATCACTTCCTGGATGACGCGGTAGAAGTTGACGTGGACGCCATCTGCGACGGCGAAATGGTGCTCATTGGCGGCATTATGGAGCATATTGAGCAGGCGGGTGTGCACTCCGGCGACTCCGCATGTTCTCTGCCAGCGTACACCTTAAGTCAGGAAATTCAGGATGTGATGCGCCAGCAGGTGCAGAAACTGGCCTTCGAATTGCAGGTGCGCGGCCTGATGAACGTGCAGTTTGCGGTGAAAAACAACGAAGTCTACCTGATTGAAGTTAACCCTCGTGCGGCGCGTACCGTCCCGTTCGTTTCCAAAGCCACCGGTGTACCACTGGCAAAAGTGGCGGCGCGTGTGATGGCTGGCAAATCGCTGGCTGAGCAGGGCGTAACCAAAGAAGTTATCCCGCCGTACTACTCGGTGAAAGAAGTGGTGCTGCCGTTCAACAAATTCCCCGGCGTTGACCCGCTGTTAGGGCCAGAAATGCGCTCTACCGGGGAAGTGATGGGTGTCGGTCGCACCTTCGCTGAAGCATTTGCCAAAGCGCAGCTGGGCAGTAACTCCACCATGAAGAAACAAGGCCGTGCGCTGCTCTCCGTGCGCGAAGGCGATAAAGAACGTGTGGTGGACCTGGCGGCAAAACTGCTGAAACAGGGCTTCGAGCTGGATGCGACCCACGGCACGGCGATTGTGCTGGGCGAAGCGGGCATTAATCCGCGTCTGGTGAACAAGGTGCATGAAGGTCGTCCGCACATTCAGGACCGTATCAAGAATGGCGAATATACCTACATCATCAACACCACGTCAGGTCGTCGCGCGATTGAAGACTCCCGCGTGATTCGTCGCAGCGCGCTGCAATATAAAGTGCATTACGACACCACCCTGAACGGCGGTTTCGCTACCGCGATGGCGCTGAATGCCGATGCGACCGAAAAAGTTATTTCGGTGCAGGAAATGCACGCGCAGATCAAATAATAGCGTGTTATGGCAGATATTTTTTATCCGCCAATTTGATCTAATAACTAATACGGTTCTCTGATGAGAACCGTTTTTTTACCTGTAAGACAAAACTTTGTTGGAATTCATATTTTTGATGGCGTAAGCAGGATTTTGCTCACACTAATCCTTCGCTAGGTTGCATACTATCGATATATCCACAATTTTAATATGGCCTTGTTTAATTGCTGCAAAACGAGTCATAGCCAGTCTTTTAATTTGTGAAACTGGAGTTCGTATGTGTGAAGGATGTGTTGAAAAACCACTCTATTTGTTAATCGCCGAATGGATGATGGCTGAAAACCGGTGGGTGATAGCAAGAGAGATCTCTATTCATTTCGATATTGAACACAGCAAGGCGGTTAATACCCTGACTTATATTCTGTCGGAAGTCGCAGAAATAAGCTGCGAAGTTAAGATGATCCCTAATAAGCTGGAAGGGCGGGGATGCCAGTGCCAGCGACTGGTAAAAGTGGTCGATATCGATGAGCAAATTTACGCGCGCCTGCGCAATAACAGCCGGGATAAATTAGTCGGCGTAAGAAAGACGCCGCGTATTCCTGCCGTTCCGCTCACGGAACTTAACCGCGAGCAGAAGTGGCAGATGATGTTGTCAAAGAGTATGCGTCGTTAATGTCATTTCGTTGATACCGTGCGACCTGGTCGCCGGATGCGATGCTGGCGCATCTTATCCGGCCTACGGTTGCTCTCCAGCCGGGTTGGATAAGGCGTTTATGCCGCATCCGATGATGTTACCGTTTCGGCGCTACATCCGTCGTCCCCTGCAAACGGGGGCGATTTTCCTCCGTTTGCCTCAACGGTTGCGTTTCATGTAACGCTGCATGGCTGCGACCGACCAGATCCTGATACTCTTTGGTATTCAAGCGTTTCCAGTGTAACTCGTCGTCACTAACACTGCGTACAGCGCGGGCTGGCGTGCCCATCAACAACTGGCGTTTCTCGCCGCTAAAGCCCGCTTTGACAAAGCTCATAGCGGCAACAATGCTCTCTTCGCCAATGACTGCGCCATCCATGATCACGCTGTTCATCCCAACCAATGCATCACGACCGATCACACAGCCATGCAGGATAGCGCCATGACCGATATGACCGTTTTCCCCGACAATGGTGTCAGTATCGCTGTAGCCGTGCATGATGCAGCCGTCCTGAATATTGGCTCCCGCTTGCACGATCAGTCGCCCGTAATCACCACGCAGAGAGGCGAGGGGGCCGATGTAGACTCCGGCCCCCACAATCACATCGCCAATCAATACTGCACTGGGATGGACAAACGCCGTCGGGTGAACCACCGGAATTAATCCCTCAAAGGCGTAATAGCTCACGGTTGTTAACGCCCTTTCCACACCGGATCGCGCTTCTCGGCAAACGCCAGCGGCCCTTCAATAGCATCTTCCGAATGCAGAACCGATGGGTAGTGTTTCAACACGCCGCTGCGAATATAGCGATATGCCTCTTCGACCGGCATCTCGCTGGTGGTGCGATAGATCTCTTTCAGCGCCGCAATCGCCAGCGGGGCGCTGTTAACCAGCTGCTGCGCCAGTTCGCGGGCGTTATCCATCAGTTCGGTCTGTCTAACCACGCGGTTGACTACCCCCCAACGCAGCGCCTCTTCTGCGCCCATTCGTCTGCCAGTCATCACCATTTCATTGACGATGGCAGGCGGCAGGATCTTCGGCAGACGCAGCACACCGCCGCTGTCCGGGACAATACCCAGTTTTGCTTCCGGCAGGGCGAAGCTGGCGTTCTCGGCACAAACAATAAAATCTGCCGCCAGCGCCAGTTCAAAGCCGCCGCCAAAGGCGTAGCCGTTCACGGCCGCGATGACCGGTTTATCCAGATTGAAAATTTCGGTTAATCCAGCAAATCCGCCTGGTCCGAAATCTGCATCCGGCGCTTCACCTTCTGCTGCTGCTTTTAAATCCCAGCCTGCGGAAAAGAATTTCTCTCCGGCTCCGGTAATAATGGCGACACGTAATTGCGGATCGTCACGGAAATTTAGAAATACTTCGCCCATCTCAAAGCTGGTTTTTGCATCAATAGCATTGGCTTTGGGACGATCAAGGGTAATTTCCAGAATTGATCCATTGCGGGTCAGATGTAATGATTCACTCATTCCTTTTCTCCATTTTTACTTTTTCAGGGACGACAACAGCCCTGCAAAAAAATGCATATTATTTTAGAGCGTGATTATTGTCTGACAGGATAATTTCCTGCCATTATGTTTATTTCAGATTCTTTCTGATTATTTTCCCCGAGCAATTACGCGGCAGATCTTTTCTGATCTCCAGATAAGAGGGCACTTTAAATTTCGCCATATTCTGTTCGCAAAAGTAGAAGAATTCCTCTTCGCTCAATATTTCACCTTCATTCAGCACCACAAACGCTTTAATGGCTTCATCGCGAATAGAATCTTTAATACCAACAACCACAATGTCCTGAATTTTCGGATGGGCGGAGATAATATTTTCCAGCTCCACGCAGGAGACATTCTCCCCACCGCGTTTAATCATATTGCAGCGACGATCGACGAAGTAAAAAAAGCCCTCTTCGTCGCGGTATCCTGTATCGCCAGTATGCAGCCAGCCATCGGCTTCCAGGACTCTGGCTGTGGCTTGCGGGTTGAGAAAGTACTCTTTGAAGATGGTTTTTCCTGGTTCGCCTTTAATGCAAATTTCGCCGATCTCTCCCGCCGGGAGCGGACGATTGTGATCGTCGCGGATCTCCGCTTCGTAGCAAAACCCTGCACGACCAATCGACGGCCAGCGACGCTTATCGCCGGGGCGATCGCCGATAATGCCGACGATGGTTTCCGTCATCCCATAAGAGGTCAGCAAGCGAACGCCGAAGCGTTCACAAAAGGCGTCTTTTTCCTGCTCCGACAGGTTGAGATAAAACATCACTTCCCGCAGACAGTGTTGCCGATCGTTCGTAGAAGGCGGCTGCACCATCAACGTACGGATCATCATCGGAATACATTCGGTGACGGTGGCACGGTACTTCTGTACCTGTTCCCAGAAGGCGCGGGCGCTGTATTTCTCGACCAGCACAAAGGTGGCTCCGGCAGAAAACGCCGCCATCGCCGCAGTACACTGGCAGTCGATATGAAACGCAGGCATCACCGTCAGGTAGACGTCATCGTCACGCAGGGCGCACTGCCAGGCGGAGTAATATCCGGCGAAGCGCAGATTGTAATGGGTAATCACCACCCCTTTCGGTCGGGAGGTGGTGCCGGAGGTAAAGAGAATTTCCGCCGTATCGTCGGTCGATAGCGGCGGTGCATAGCACAAGGTGGCAGGTTGTTGATTTTTCAGTTGAGTAAACGAACTCACGCCATCATCAGCGGGAAGCTCCACATCTGTCAGGCAAATGTGCCGCAACTGCGTGGCATCTTCCTGCTGAATCTGTTGATACATGGGATAGAATTGCGAACTGGTCACCAGCAGGCACGCCTGGCTATTTTGCAGGATCCACACGCTTTCTTCGCGTAACAGGCGGGCGTTAATCGGCACCATAATTGCGCCAATTTTTGCCAGCCCGAACCAGCAAAAGATAAATTCCGGGCAGTTGTCGAGATGTAGAGCAACCTTGTCGCCTTTGCGAATTCCCAGGGTATAAAACAGGTTTGCCGTGCGGTTAATTTCCTGATTTAACTCAAGATAACTATACCGGTTAACGACTCCGCCGCTGGATTCACAAATCAGCGCCGTTTTATGACCGTAAACGTCCGCCAGATCGTCCCACATTTGACGTAGATGTTGTCCGCCAATGATATCCATTGCACCTCTATCCATTTTGTTCGTTTGTTATTGGGCGGGCGCTAGTCAGGCAAGCCGACTGGCGCCACGCGTTTAGTCCTCAACTTTGGCCAGACCTTTGCTGACCAACTCCTGAATGTCGTTTTCGCTGTAGCCGATAGTTTTCAAAATGGCAGCCGTGTCCATGCCGTGCGATGGCATTCCGCGCCAGATTTGGCCTGGGTTATTTTTGAATTTCGGCATCACGTTTGGCCCTTTGCAGGTGCGACCATCCATCGTTTGCCATTGGGTGATGGATTCACGAGCGACGTACTGTGGATTGCTTTCCAGTTCCGGTACGGTCAGCACTTTGGCGCAGGCGATATTCAGTTCGGCAAAGCGTTCTTTAACTTCTGCGATGGTATGTGCCGCCAGCCAGGCATCGAGTTTCTCTTCAACCAGCGGGCCGTAAGGGCATTCGATACGGTGGATAAGCTGAGTGCCTTCCGGGATTTCCGGCGTACCAAGCAGATGCGCAAGGCCAATATCTTTAAAGCACTCTGCGATCTGAGTAATACCCACCAGTTCCATCACGATGTAGCCGTCGGCGCATTTGTACAGACCGCAACCGGCGTAGTAGGGATCTTTCCCTTTGGTCATACGCGGGCACATTTCGCCGCCGTTGAAGTAATCCATCATGAAGTACTGACCCATGCGCAGCATCACTTCATACATGGCGATGTCGATGCTTTCGCCTTTTCCGGTTTCGCGCACTTTATACAGTGCCGCCAGCGCCGCCGTGGTGGCGGTCAGGCCGGAGAAGTAGTCAGCGGTATAGGGGAAGGCAGGCATTGGCTGGTCAACATCACCGTTCTGAATCAGGTAACCACTGAAGGCCTGGGCGATGGTGTTATAGGCCGGAAGGTTGGTGTACTCCTCGGTGCCGTACTGACCAAAACCGGACAAGTGAGCGATAACCAGTTTCGGGTTGTGCTGCCACAGGACGTCATCAGTAATGCCACGGCGGGCAAAGGCTGGGCCTTTACTGGCTTCGATGAAGATATCGGTGGTTTCCATTAATTTCAGAAACGCTTCGCGACCTTCATCTTTGAAGATATTTAACGACAGGGCGTGCAAATTGCGGCGGGAAAGCTGCGGGTAGTTCGGTTGAACGCGAATGGTGTCGGCCCAGGCGACGTTTTCGATCCAGATAACTTCCGCGCCCCATTCTGCGAACATTTGCCCGGCGAACGGCCCGGCGATTTCGATACCGGAGAAGACAACGCGCAATCCGGCCAGCGGCCCGAATTTAGGCATGGGTAGATGATCCATTATTAGCTCCTGAAAAATTTATGTAGCGCATGACTGCCGGATGCGGCGTAAACGCCTTATCCGGCCTACATTCGTGCTCCCGTAGGCCTGATAAGACGCGACAGCGTCGCATCAGGCAGCGCACGGACTTAGCGGTATTGCTTCAGCACCGCACGACCCAGCGTCAGGATCTGCATTTCGTCAGATCCCCCGGAGACGCGGTCTACACGTAGATCACGCCAGAAGCGGCTGATGCGGTGGTTGCCCGCAATCCCGACACCGCCCAGCACCTGCATTGCGCTATCCACCACTTCAAATGCCGCATTGGCGCAGAAGTATTTGCACATCGCAGCATCGCCAGAGGTGATGGTGCCGTTGTCTGCTTTCCACGCTGCTTCATACAGCATGTTTTTCATGGAGTTTAATTTGATCGCCATGTGGGCGAATTTTTCCTGAATCAACTGGAAACGACCAATTGCCTCGCCAAACTGCACACGTTGGTTGGCGTAGCGCGCCGCATCTTCAAAGGCGCACATCGCCGTACCATAGTTGGTCAGGGCTACCAGGAAACGTTCATGGTCGAACTCTTCTTTGACGCGGTTAAAGCCGTTACCTTCCCGACCGAACATGTCTTTCTCGTCCAGTTCCACGTCGTCAAAGGTGATTTCACAGCAGCTATCCATACGCAGACCGAGCTTTTCAAGTTTGGTCACTTTGATGCCCGGTTTGCTCATATCAACAAACCATTCGGTGTAGACAGGTTTGTCCGGAGAAGCCCCGTCGCGCGCCATCACCACGATGTACGGGGTGTAGGCGCTGCTGGTAATAAAACACTTACTACCATTAAGATAAATCTTACCATCTCTACGGGTATAAGTCGTTTTCAGGCTACCTACGTCAGAGCCTGCCCCCGGTTCAGTAATCGCCGAGTTCCACATCTGCTTACCCGTGCCACGGAACGCCATAATCTTGTCGATCTGCTCTTGTGTGCCTTCACGCAGGATGGTGTTAAACCCGCCCGGCAACTGATATAGCACGTAGGTTGGTGCCCCCAAACGACCCAGTTCCATCCACACGGCGGCGAGGGTAACAAACCCCGCATCCAGACCACCGTGCTCTTCCGGGATCAGCAGGCTGTCGATATCCATATCCGCCAGTGCTTTGACAAAACGTTCCGGGTAGACGCTGTCACGATCGCACTCGGCAAAATAGGCCTCCCAGTTTTCGCTGGCCATCAGTTCGCGGATACCAGCGACAAACAGTTCCTGCTCATCATTTAAATTAAAATCCATCTTTCAACCTCTTGATATTTTGGGGGTTAATTAATCTTTCCAGTTCTGTTTCGCGTCTTTAATAAAGGAGAGCGTCACCATAATGTTGACGAAGAACAGCGGGCATCCTCCGGCGATAATGGCGGTTTGAATCGGTTTCAGGCCGCCGAGCGCCAGCAGAACAATACCGATAATGCCAACCAACACTGACCAGCCGATACGCACCAGCAGTGGCGGTTCTTCACCGTCGCGCACTTCGCGACAGGTGGACATCGCCAGGGTGTAAGAGCAGGCGTTAATCAGGGTAACGGTGGCAATAAAGCAGAGAATGAAGAAGCCCCACATGGTGGCAGTGCTGAGCGGCAGAGCGGCCCAGGTTTCGATGATGGCGCGCGCCACACCGTACTGTTCGATCAGGTTTGGAATGTTGATGATGTTTTTATCCATCAACAGCAGAGTGTTACTGCCGAGCACGGTCCACAGGATCCAGGTGGATGCTGTCAGCCCCATCACCATACCGAAGCACAGTTCACGCACGGTACGACCACGGGAAATACGCGCCAGGAAGATACTCATCTGGATGGCGTAAATTACCCACCATGCCCAGTAGAACACGGTCCAGCCCTGCGGGAAGCCGCCTTTGCCAACGGCATCGGTATAGAACAACATGCGCGGCAGATACATCAGCAACATCCCCACCGAGTCGGTGAAGTAGTTCATGATGAAGCTGGCGCCGCTGACGATGAATACCCAGCCAAGCATCAGGAAACTCAAATAGCTGCGCACATCGCTGGCGATTTTTACCCCTTTTTGCAGACCACAGGCTACGCAGATAGCGTTGAGGATGATCCAGCAGGTAATGATGATAGCGTCCAGTTGCAGGGTATGCGGAATACCAAACAGATACTGCATACACTCGGTCACCAGCGGTGTGGCAAGGCCCAGACTGGTACCCATTGCGAAGATCAGCGCCACCAGATAGAAGTTATCGACGATAGTGCCAAACAAGCCTTTGGCATGTTTTTCACCTACCAGTGGCACCAGAGTGGAGCTGGGGCGAATCACATCCATTTTGCGGACAAAGAAGAAGTACGCGAAGGCGACGGAAAGGAAGCTGTAAGTGGCCCACGGTAGCGGTCCCCAGTGGAACAAACTGTAGGCCAGTCCCAGTTCTTTCGCGCCAGTAGAGTTTGGCGCTAAAGCAAATGGCGGCGTGGAGATGTAGTAGTAGATCTCAATCGACCCCCAGAACAGTACGGCGGCAGACGTACAGGAGGCGAACATCATAAAGATCCAACTGGCGGTGCTGAACTCAGGGGGTTCGTTACCTAAACGCTTTTTGGCATACGGGCCAAATACCAGCCAGAACCAACCGAAAAGCATCACCACCATATACCATTCAAATGCCCATCCCCATACATTGGTGACGTAACTGAATACAGCATTAATAACGACATTCGCCGCATCCAGATCTCTGACTGTAAGCCAACAAAGTATGCCAACGATTATTAATGGCGGAAAGAACACCTTCGGTTCTATTCCCGTTTTTCTCTTTTCTTTTGTCATGAGTTAATTCCACTGTAAAAATAAATATTTATTTGGCGTTCCCGTTTGTTTTATTTTTGTTAACATTTAATATAATTATTATTAACCTCGTGGACGCGTTAATGGCTAACTCATAATGGGTATTCAACTGGCTGCATTCTGTGATGATTATCACGTTTTGTTATTGGTTGAAAATAGCGGATTTAGATGTTGATAATCATTGTTAATCAATGAGATATTGATATTTATGAGTAAAAAAACAGCAGCTGACTTTCAATATTGGTGATCTATAAAACAATATTGAAAATTTCTTTTTTCTACGCCGTGTTTTCAATATTGGTGAGGAACTTAACAATATTGAAAGTTGGATTTATCTGCGTGTGACATTTTCAATATTGGTGATTAAAGTTTTATTCCCGAATTAAAGGACGTGATATCTGTAATTAACACCACCGATATGAACGACGTTTCCTTCATGATTTCTGGAGATGCAATGAAGATTATTACTTGCTATAAGTGCGTGCCTGATGAACAGGATATTGCGATCAATAATGCTGATGGTTCATTAGATCTCAGCAAAGCCGATGCGAAAATAAGTCAATACGATCTCAACGCTATTGAAGCGGCTTGCCAGTTAAAACAGCAGGCGGCAGAGGCGCAGGTGACGGCCTTAAGTGTGGGCGGTAAAGCCCTGACCAACGCCAAAGGGCGTAAAGATGTGCTATCGCGCGGCCCGGATGAACTGATTGTGGTGATTGATGACCAGTTCGAGCAGGCACTGCCGCAACAAACGGCGACTGCACTGGCTGCCGCGGCGCAGAAAGCTGGCTTTGATCTGATCCTGTGCGGCGACGGTTCTTCTGACCTTTATGCCCAGCAGGTTAGTCTGCTGGTGGGCGAAATCCTCAATATTCCGGCAGTAAACGGCGTCAGCAAAATTATCTCCCTGACGGCAGATACCCTCACCGTTGAGCGCGAACTGGAAGATGAAACAGAAACCTTAAGCATTCCGCTGCCTGCGGTTGTTGCTGTTTCTACTGATATCAATTCCCCACAAATTCCTTCGATGAAAGCCATTCTCGGCGCGGCGAAAAAGCCAGTCCAGGTATGGTCGGCGGCGGATATCGGCTTTAACACCGTGGAAGCCTGGTCTGAACAACAGGTTGCCGCACCGAAACAGCGCGAGCGTCAGCGCATCGTGATTGAAGGCGACGGCGAAGAACAGATCGCCGCATTTGCTGAAAATCTTCGCAAAGTCATTTAATTACAGGGGATGCTATGAACACGTTTTCTCAAGTCTGGGTATTCAGCGATACCCCTTCTCGTCTGCCGGAACTAATGAACGGTGCGCAGGCTTTAGCTAATCAAATCAATGCCTTTGTCCTCCATGATGCCGATGGCGTACAGGCAATCCAGCTCGGCGCTAATCATGTCTGGAAATTAAGCGGCAAACCGGACGATCGGATGATCGAAGATTACGCCGGTGTCATGGCTGACACTATTCGCCAGCACGGCGCAGACGGCCTGGTACTGCTGCCAAACACCCGTCGCGGCAAATTACTGGCGGCAAAACTGGGTTATCGCCTTAAAGCGGCGGTGTCTAACGATGCCAGCACCGTCAGCGTACAGGATGGTAAAGCGACAGTGAAACACATGGTTTACGGTGGTCTGGCGATTGGCGAAGAACGCATTGCCACGCCGTATGCGGTACTGACCATCAGCAGCGGCACGTTCGATGCGGCTCAGCCGGACGCGTCACGCACTGGCGAAACGCACACCGTTGAGTGGCAGGCTCCGGCTGTGGCGGTTACCCGCACGGCAACACAGGCGCGCCAGAGCAACAGCGTCGATCTCGACAAAGCCCGCTTGGTGGTCAGCGTCGGTCGCGGCATTGGCAGCAAAGAGAACATTGCGCTGGCAGAACAGCTTTGCAAGGCGATAGGTGCGGAGTTGGCCTGTTCTCGTCCGGTGGCGGAAAACGAAAAATGGATGGAGCACGAACGCTATGTCGGTATCTCCAACCTGATGTTGAAACCTGAACTGTACCTGGCGGTGGGCATCTCCGGGCAGATCCAGCACATGGTTGGCGCTAACGCGTCGCAAACCATTTTCGCCATCAACAAAGATAAAAATGCGCCGATCTTCCAGTACGCGGATTACGGCATTGTTGGCGACGCCGTGAAGATCCTTCCGGCACTGACCGCAGCTTTAGCGCGTTGATCCACTCTGGCAGGGCTGCATTTCGGCCCTGCCGCTGACAGGGAGCTCTTATGTCCGAAGATATCTTTGACGCCATCATCGTCGGTGCAGGGCTTGCCGGTTCGGTTGCCGCACTGGTGCTCGCCCGCGAAGGGGCGCAAGTGTTAGTTATCGAGCGTGGCAATTCCGCAGGTGCCAAGAACGTCACCGGCGGGCGTCTCTATGCCCACAGTCTGGAACACATTATTCCAGGTTTCGCCGAATCCGCCCCCGTAGAACGCCTGATTACCCATGAAAAACTCGCGTTTATGACGGAAAAGTCAGCGATGACCATGGACTACTGTAATGGTGACGAAACCTCGCCATCCCAGCGTTCTTACTCCGTTTTGCGCAGTAAATTTGATGCCTGGCTGATGGAGCAGGCCGAAGAAGCGGGCGCGCAGTTAATTACCGGGATTCGCGTCGATAACCTCGTACAGCGCGATGGCAACGTTGTCGGCGTAGAAGCCGATGGTGATGTGATTGAAGCGAAAACGGTGATTCTTGCCGACGGGGTGAACTCCATCCTTGCCGAAAAGCTGGGGATGGCAAAACGCGTTAAACCGACGGATGTGGCGGTTGGCGTGAAGGAACTGATCGAGTTACCGAAGTCGGTTATCGAAGACCGTTTTCAGTTGCAGGGTAATCAGGGCGCGGCTTGCCTGTTTGCGGGTTCCCCCACTGATGGCCTGATGGGCGGCGGCTTCCTTTATACCAATGAAAATACCCTGTCGCTGGGGCTGGTTTGTGGTCTGCATCATCTGCATGACGCGAAAAAATCCGTGCCGCAAATGCTGGAAGATTTCAAACAGCATCCGGCAGTTGCACCGCTGATCGCGGGCGGCAAGCTGGTGGAATATTCCGCTCACGTAGTGCCGGAAGCAGGCATCAACATGCTGCCGGAGCTGGTCGGTGACGGCGTATTGATTGCCGGTGATGCCGCCGGAATGTGTATGAACCTCGGTTTTACCATTCGCGGTATGGATCTGGCGATTGCCGCCGGAGAAGCAGCAGCAAAAACCGTGCTTTCAGCGATGAAAAGCGACGATTTCAGTAAGCAGAAACTGGCGGAATATCGTCAGCATCTGGAGAGTGGCCCGCTGCGCGATATGCGCATGTACCAAAAACTACCAGCGTTCCTTGATAACCCACGCATGTTTAGCGGCTACCCGGAACTGGCGGTGGGCGTGGCGCGTGACCTGTTCACCATTGACGGCAGCGCGCCGGAACTGATGCGCAAGAAAATCCTCCGCCACGGCAAGAAAGTGGGCTTCATCAATCTGATCAAGGATGGCATGAAAGGAGTGACCGTTTTATGACTTCTCCCGTCAATGTGGACGTCAAACTGGGCGTCAATAAATTCAATGTCGATGAAGAGCATCCGCACATTGTTGTGAAGGCCGATGCCGATAAACAGGCGCTGGAGCTGCTGGTGAAAGCGTGCCCCGCAGGTCTGTACAAGAAGCAGGATGATGGCAGTGTGCGCTTCGATTACGCCGGATGTCTGGAGTGCGGCACCTGTCGCATTCTGGGGCTGGGGTCGGCGCTGGAACAGTGGGAATACCCGCGCGGCACCTTTGGTGTGGAGTTCCGTTACGGCTGATGTTGGTTTGATACGTAACGCCGTACTGACTCTCATTGCAAAAAAACAGGAATAACCCATGCAACCGTCCAGAAACTTTGACGATCTTAAATTTTCCTCTATTCACCGCCGCATTTTGCTGTGGGGAAGCGGTGGTCCGTTTCTGGATGGTTATGTACTGGTAATGATTGGCGTGGCGCTGGAGCAACTGACTCCGGCACTGAAACTGGATGCAGACTGGATTGGCTTGCTGGGCGCGGGAACGCTCGCTGGGCTGTTCGTTGGCACATCGCTGTTTGGCTATATTTCCGATAAAGTCGGACGGCGCAAAATGTTCCTCATTGATATCATCGCCATCGGTGTGATATCGGTGGCGACGATGTTTGTCTCATCCCCCGTCGAACTATTGGTGATGCGGGTACTCATCGGCATTGTTATCGGTGCGGATTATCCCATCGCCACCTCAATGATCACCGAGTTCTCCAGTACCCGTCAGCGGGCGTTCTCCATCAGCTTTATTGCCGCCATGTGGTATGTCGGTGCGACCTGCGCCGATCTGGTCGGCTACTGGCTTTATGATGTGGAAGGTGGTTGGCGCTGGATGTTGGGTAGCGCGGCGATCCCGTGTTTGTTGATTTTGATTGGTCGATTCGAACTGCCTGAATCTCCCCGCTGGCTGCTACGCAAAGGGCGAGTAAAAGAGTGCGAAGAGATGATGATCAAACTGTTTGGCGAACCGGTGGCTTTCGATGAAGAGCAGCCACAGCAAACCCGTTTTCGCGATCTGTTTAACCGTCGCCATTTTCCGTTTGTTCTGTTTGTTGCTGCCATCTGGACTTGCCAGGTGATCCCAATGTTCGCCATTTACACCTTTGGTCCGCAAATCGTTGGTCTTTTGGGGCTGGGCGTCGGCAAAAATGCGGCGCTGGGAAATGTGGTGATTAGCCTGTTCTTTATGCTCGGCTGTATTCCGCCGATGCTGTGGCTAAACACTGCCGGACGGCGTCCATTGTTGATTGGCAGCTTTGCCATGATGACGCTGGCGCTAGCGGTTTTGGGGCTGATCCCGGATATGGGGATTTGGCTGGTGGTGATGGCGTTCGCGGTGTATGCCTTTTTCTCTGGCGGGCCAGGCAATTTGCAGTGGCTCTATCCTAATGAACTCTTCCCGACGGATATCCGCGCTTCTGCCGTGGGCGTGATTATGTCCTTAAGCCGTATTGGCACTATTATTTCGACCTGGGCACTGCCGATCTTTATCAATAATTACGGTATCAGTAACACGATGCTAATGGGGGCGGGTATCTCGCTGTTTGGCTTGTTGATTTCCGTAGCGTTTGCCCCGGAAACCCGTGGGATGTCACTGGCGCAGACCAGCAATATGACGATTCGTAGGCAGCGAGCGGGGTAATTTATTCAGATTTCTCTCTTTTCTGAATCAATATTATTGACTATAAGCCGCGTGAATATGTGACTACACTTTGTGGGAAAACAAAGGCGTAATTACGCAGGCTAACTATGATTCTTATAATTTATGCGCATCCGTATCCGCATCATTCCCATGCGAATAAACGGATGCTTGAACAGGCAAGGACGCTGGAAGGCGTCGAAATTCGCTCTCTTTATCAACTCTATCCTGACTTCAATATCGACATTGCCGCCGAGCAGGAGGCGCTGTCTCGCGCCGATCTGATCGTCTGGCAGCACCCGATGCAGTGGTACAGCATTCCACCGCTCCTTAAACTTTGGATCGATAAAGTTTTCTCCCACGGCTGGGCTTACGGTCACGGCGGCACGGCGCTGCACGGCAAACATTTGCTGTGGGCGGTGACGACCGGCGGCGGGGAAAGCCATTTTGAGATTGGCGCGCATCCGGGCTTTGATGTGCTGTCGCAGCCGCTCCAGGCGACGGCAATCTACTGCGGGCTGAACTGGCTGCCACCGTTTGCCATGCACTGCACCTTTATTTGTGACGACGAAACCCTCGAAGGGCAGGCGCGTCACTATAAACAACGTCTGCTGGAATGGCAGGAGGCACATCATGGATAGTCATACGCTGATTCAGGCGCTGATTTATCTTGGTTCGGCGGCGCTGATTGTACCCATTGCGGTACGTCTTGGTCTGGGATCGGTACTTGGCTACCTGATCGCTGGCTGCATTATTGGTCCGTGGGGGCTGCGACTGGTGACCGATGCCGAATCTATTCTGCACTTTGCTGAAATAGGCGTGGTGCTGATGCTGTTTATTATCGGCCTCGAACTCGATCCACAAAGGCTATGGAAGCTGCGTGCGGCGGTGTTCGGCGGTGGCGCATTGCAGATGGTGATTTGCGGCGGCCTGCTGGGGCTGTTCTGCATGTTACTTGGGCTGCGCTGGCAGGTCGCGGAATTGATCGGCATGACGCTGGCGCTCTCATCAACGGCAATTGCCATGCAGGCGATGAATGAGCGCAATCTGATGATGACGCAGATGGGCCGCAGTGCCTTTGCGGTGCTGCTGTTCCAGGATATCGCGGCGATCCCGCTGGTGGCGATGATCCCGCTACTGGCGGCGAGCAGTGCCTCAACGACGATGGGCGCATTTGCCCTGTCGGCGTTAAAAGTGGCGGGCGCGCTGGTGCTGGTAGTACTGCTGGGGCGCTATGTCACGCGTCCGGCGCTGCGTTTTGTTGCCCGCTCTGGCTTGCGGGAAGTGTTCAGCGCCGTAGCTTTATTCCTCGTGTTTGGCTTTGGTTTGCTGCTGGAAGAGGTTGGCTTGTCGATGGCGATGGGCGCGTTTCTGGCGGGCGTACTGCTGGCAAGCTCGGAATATCGTCATGCGCTGGAAAGCGATATCGAACCATTTAAAGGTTTGCTACTGGGGCTGTTTTTCATCGGCGTTGGCATGTCGATAGACTTTGGCACGCTGCTTGAAAATCCGTTGCGCATTGTTATTTTGCTGCTTGGTTTCCTCATCATCAAAATCGCCATGCTGTGGCTGATTGCCCGACCGTTGCAGGTGCCAAATAAACAGCGTCGCTGGTTTGCGGTGTTATTAGGGCAGGGCAGTGAGTTTGCCTTTGTGGTATTTGGTGCGGCGCAGATGGCGAATGTGCTGGAGCCAGAGTGGGCGAAATCGCTGACCCTGGCGGTGGCGCTGTCGATGGCGGCAACGCCGATTCTGTTGGTGATCCTCAATCGCCTTGAGCAATCTGGCTCTGAAGAAGCGCGCGAAGCCGATGAGATTGACGAAGAACAGCCACGGGTAATCATTGCCGGATTTGGACGTTTTGGGCAGATCACCGGACGTTTACTGCTCTCCAGCGGGGTGAAAATGGTGGTGCTCGATCACGACCCGGACCATATCGAAACGCTGCGTAAATTTGGTATGAAAGTGTTTTATGGCGATGCCACGCGGATGGATTTACTGGAATCTGCGGGAGCGGCGAAAGCGGAAGTGCTGATTAACGCCATCGACGATCCGCAAACTAATCTGCAACTGACGGAGATGGTGAAAGAACATTTCCCGCATTTGCAGATTATTGCCCGCGCCCGCGATGTCGACCACTACATCCGTTTGCGCCAGGCAGGTGTTGAAAAGCCGGAGCGTGAAACCTTTGAAGGTGCGCTGAAAACCGGGCGTCTGGCGCTGGAAAGTTTAGGTCTGGGGCCGTATGAAGCGCGAGAACGCGCCGATGTGTTCCGCCGCTTTAATATTCAGATGGTGGAAGAGATGGCAATGGTTGAGAACGATACCAAAGCCCGCGCGGCGGTCTATAAACGCACCAGCGCGATGTTAAGCGAGATCATCACCGAGGACCGGGAACATCTGTCACTCATCCAACGGCATGGCTGGCAGGGTACTGAAGAGGGGAAACATACCGGTAATATGGCGGATGAACCGGAAACGAAACCCTTATCCTAATAAAGAGTGACGTAAATCACGCTTTACAGCTAACTATTTGTTTTTATTTCATTGTAATGCGGCGAGTCCACGAACAGATTATGGACTCGCCAGCAAAATAAAAATTTTCCTCAACATCATCCTCTCGCCAGTCGACGAAGGTTTACGCTTTACGTATAGTGACGACAATTTTTTTTATCGGGAAATTTCAATGATCAGTTTGATTGCGGCGCTAGCGGTAGATCGCGTTATCGGCATGGAAAACGCCATGCCCTGGAATCTGCCTGCCGATCTCGCCTGGTTTAAACGTAACACCTTAAATAAACCTGTGATTATGGGCCGCCATACTTGGGAATCCATCGGCCGCCCGCTACCTGGACGCAAGAATATTGTCATCAGCAGCCAGCCGGGTACGGACGATCGCGTAACGTGGGTGAAATCGGTTGATGAAGCCATTGCGGCGTGTGGTGACGTACCAGAAATTATGGTGATTGGCGGCGGTCGCGTTTATGAGCAGTTCCTGCCGAAAGCGCAAAAACTGTATCTGACGCATATCGATGCAGAAGTGGAAGGCGACACCCATTTCCCGGATTACGAGCCGGATGACTGGGAATCGGTATTCAGCGAATTCCACGACGCCGACGCGCAGAACTCTCATAGCTATTGCTTTGAGATTCTGGAACGACGGTAAGTTTGTATAGAATTAACGGCTAGTGCCGGATGCGACGCCGGTCGCGTCTTATCCGGCCTCCCTGTATCAGGTTGTGTTTAAGACGCCGCCGCTTCGCCCATATCTTTATGCCGGTTCGACGGCTGGACAAAATACTGTTTATCTTCCCAGCGCAGGCAGGTTAATGTCCCGCCCCAGCAGCATCCGGTATCCAGCGCGTA
Source organism: Escherichia sp. E4742 (assembly GCF_005843885.1). Lineage (NCBI taxonomy): Bacteria > Pseudomonadati > Pseudomonadota > Gammaproteobacteria > Enterobacterales > Enterobacteriaceae > Escherichia > Escherichia sp. E4742. Next base: position 3,020,766 of record NZ_CP040443.1, read on the forward strand.
AATACCTTCCGGCGTGCCTTTTCCTTCCAGCGATGCCCAGTGACCAAAGGCGATGCTGTACTCTTCAGCGACAGGGCCAGGAATCGCAAACCACGGTTTCAGCGGGGCAGGGGCTTCTTCCGGCGATTCTTTGCTGTACATATCCAGTTGACCGTTTGGAAAGCAAAAGCGCATACGGGTAAAGGCGTTGGTGATAAAACGTAATCGCGCCAGACCTCGCAAATCTGGTGACCAGTTGTTCGGCATATCGCCGTACATGGCATCGAGGAAGAAAGGATAAGAGTCGCTTGACAGTACCGCTTCTACGTCACGTGCGCACTCTTTCGCGGTCGGTAAGTCCCACTGCGGCGTGATCCCCGCGTGGGCCATCACCAGCTTTTTCTCTTCATCGATTTGCAACAAAGGCTGACGACGTAGCCAGTTAAGCAGTTCGTCGGCATCAGGCGCTTCCAGTAGCGGCGTGAGACGATCTTTTGGTTTGTTGCGGCTTATGCCTGAAAATACTGCCAGCAGATGCAGATCGTGATTGCCCAGCACCAGACGTACGCTGTCGCCTAAGGATTTCACATAGCGCAGAACATCAAGCGAACCAGGACCGCGTGCAACCAGATCGCCCGTCAGCCAGAGGGTATCTTTCCCAGGGGTAAATTCCACTTTATGCAGCAATGCGATCAGTTCATCGTAACAACCATGAACGTCGCCAATAAGGTATGTCGCCATATTATTTTAATGAATGAGTATTGGAACGGAGAGTCGAAATACAGGAATGTCGATGCTGAATGGAACGCCATTTTCATCGATCATTTCGTAGTGACCCTGCATGGTGCCCATCGGTGTTTCAATAATCGCACCGCTGGTATACTGGTACTCTTCGCCAGGGGCGATATGCGGCTGAACGCCCACCACACCTTCGCCCTGGACTTCTGTTTCACGGCCATTGCCGTTGGTGATCAGCCAGTAACGTCCCAACAACTGCACTGGCGCTCGCCCCAGGTTGCGTATGGTTACGGTATAAGAAAAAACGTAACGTTCATTATCAGGTGAAGATTGTGCCTCAATGTAGACGCTTTGAACCTGAATACACACTCGGGGCGAATTGATCATTGTTAACTCTCCTGCAAAGGCGCGTTCTCCGCCAGATAGTTCGCCATCTGGCAATATTGCGCGACAGAGATGTTTTCCGCTCGCATCGCCGGGTCGATGCCCATTTCCGTTAACACCTCGACGCTAAACAGGTTGCCGAGGCTGTTACGAATGGTTTTACGACGCTGGTTAAAGGCTTCGGTGGTGATACGGCTTAACACGCGAACATCTTTAACCGGGTAAGGCATCGTTGCATGAGGAACCAGGCGCACGACGGCGGAATCCACTTTTGGTGGTGGTGTAAAGGCTGATGGCGGCACTTCCAGCACCGGGATCACGTTGCAATAGTATTGCGCCATGACGCTTAATCGACCATACGCCTTGCTGTTCGGTCCTGCAACCAGACGATTCACCACCTCTTTTTGCAACATAAAGTGCATGTCGGCAATGGCATCAGTATAGCTAAACAGATGGAACATCAACGGCGTGGAGATGTTATACGGCAGGTTACCGAAAACGCGCAGCGGCTGACCCATTTTCTCGGCCAGCTCGCCGAAGTTAAAGGTCATCGCATCCTGCTGATAAATCGTCAGTTTCGGGCCTAAGAACGGATGCGTTTGCAGACGCGCCGCCAGATCGCGGTCAAGTTCGATGACTGTCAGCTGGTCCAGCCGTTCGCCAACCGGTTCGGTTAAAGCTGCCAGACCGGGGCCGATTTCGACCATTGCCTGGCCCTTTTGCGGGTTAATGGCAGAAACAATACTGTCGATCACGAACTGATCGTTGAGAAAGTTTTGCCCGAAGCGTTTACGGGCTAAGTGGCCCTGGTGGACTCGTTTATTCATTGGGTATTAACAATCATTTTGATGGCGAGATTAAGCGCCGTAATAAAACTGCCGACATCGGCTTTGCCACGTCCCGCCAGTTCCAGCGCGGTGCCGTGGTCAACCGATGTGCGAATAAAGGGCAGGCCCAGCGTAATGTTCACACCGCGCCCGAAGCCCTGGTATTTTAGCACGGGAAGACCCTGATCGTGGTACATCGCCAGCACGGCGTCGGCGTTGTCGAGATATTTAGGCTGAAACAGGGTATCGGCAGGCAACGGCCCGTTGAGTTTCATCCCCTGCGCCCGCAGTTCGTCGAGAACGGGAATGATGGTGTCTATCTCTTCCGTGCCCATATGACCGCCTTCGCCTGCGTGCGGGTTCAGGCCACAGACCAGAATGCGCGGTTCGGCAATACCAAATTTGGTCCGCAAATCGTGATGCAAAATAGCAATCACTTCGTGCAGAAGTTCAGGGGTGATGGCGTCAGCAATATCGCGCAGCGGTAAATGCGTTGTTGCCAGCGCCACGCGAAGTTCTTCGGTCGCCAGCATCATCACCACTTTTTTCGCCTGCGCACGCTCTTCGAAAAACTCGGTATGACCGGTAAACGGGATGCCAGCGTCATTAATGACGCCTTTATGCACCGGACCTGTAATCAGCGCGGCAAATTCACCTTTCAGGCAACCGTCGCACGCGCGTGCCAGCGTCTCCACCACATAATGCCCATTCTCAACTGCTAATTGTCCCGCAGTGGCAGGTACACGTAGTGCAATGGGAAGTAGCGTCAGCGTTCCCGCAGATTGCGGTTGCGCAGGGGAGTCGGGGGAGTAAGGGCGGAGGTTAAGCGGTAAACCGAGCATCGCTGCCCGGTCGGTAAGGAGAGTGGCATCGGCACAAACAACCAGTTCTACCGGCCACTCTCGTTGTGCAAGCTGGACAACTAAGTCCGGGCCAATCCCGGCGGGTTCGCCGGGAGTGATCACAACACGTTGGGGTTTAACCATTAGTTGCTCAAAATTTTAACATAAGCGCTGGCGCGTTGTTCTTGCATCCAGCTTGCTGCTTCTTCCGAGAACTTACGGTTCATCAGCATGCGGTATGCACGATCTTTTTGCGCCGCATCGGTTTTATCGACGTTACGGGTGTCCAGCAGTTCGATTAAATGCCAGCCGAATGAAGAGTGAACCGGTGCGCTCATTTGACCTTTATTCAGGCGGGTCAACGCATCACGGAAGGCTGGATCGAAAATATCTGGCGTAGCCCAACCGAGATCGCCGCCCTGATTTGCAGAGCCCGGATCCTGAGAGAACTCTTTCGCTGCCGCAGCAAATGTGGTTTTACCACTCTTGATATCTGCAGCAATTTGTTCCAGTTTCACGCGGGCCTGTTCGTCAGTCATGATCGGCGACGGTTTCAGCAGAATATGGCGAGCATGAACTTCGGTCACCGAGATATTTTTGCTTTCGCCGCGCAGGTCGTTAACTTTCAGAATGTGGAAGCCAACGCCGGAACGAATTGGGCCAACAATGTCGCCTTTCTTCGCGGTGCTTAATGCCTGGGCGAAGATCCCCGGCAGTTCCTGAATACGGCCCCAGCCCATTTGGCCGCCGTTCAGCGCTTGCTGATCGGCAGAGTGAGCGATAGCCAGTTTGCCGAAGTCTGCACCGTTACGTGCCTGATCGACAATGGCACGCGCCTGAGTCTCCGCCTCATTCACCTGTTCAGAAGACGGGTTTTCCGGCAGCGGGATCAGGATGTGGCTTAAGTTCAGTTCAGTGCTGGCATCATTTTGATTACCGACTTGCTGTGCCAGAGCTTCAACTTCCTGTGGCAGGATAGTGATGCGACGACGCACTTCGTTGTTGCGCACTTCCGAGATAATCATCTCTTTGCGGATCTGATTACGATAGGTGTTGTAGTTCAAACCATCGTAAGCCAGACGGCTGCGCATCTGATCCAGCGTCATGTTGTTCTGTTTGGCAATGTTGGCAATCGCCTGATCAAGCTGCTCATCGGAGATTTTCACTCCCATTTTCTGCCCCATCTGCAGGAGGATTTGATCCATGATCAAACGTTCCATGATTTGGTGGCGCAGTGTAGCGTCATCAGGAAGTTGCTGCCTTGCCTGGGCAGCGTTCATTTTTACCGACTGCATTAATCCATCAACGTCGCTTTCCAGCACGACGCCGTTATTGACGACGGCTGCGACTTTATCGACTACCTGGGGGGCAGCGAAACTGGTATTCGCAATCATGGCGATACCGAGAAGCAGCGTTTTCCAGTTCTTCATACTTTTTCCATTTCAATTAACCGCACTGCGGATTACGTGGTAAATCAACAAATCACAAAGAGTTTTGATACGGCAAAATGTTCGAACGCAGCATCTCTTGCGTACCCAGACCGTAGTTGGAACTCAGGCCGCGAAGTTCGATGTTAAAGCCGATTGCGTTGTCATATATCGCATGTTGCTTATCGTTATCCCAACCGTTCAGCTTACGCTCATAACCGACGCGGATCGCATAGCAGCAGGAGCTGTATTGCACGCCTAACATTGAGTCGGCTTGCTTGTTCGCGTTGGTGTCGTAGTAGTACGCCCCGACAATCGACCAACGATCGGCGATTGGCCAGCTAGCGACTGCACCTACCTGCGAAATGCCATTCTTATACTGCTCGGCAGTCGAATAGTATTTAGGCAGCGTAGCCTGAATATATTCCGGGCTGGCGTAGCGGTAGTTCAGCTGTACCAGACGGTCTTCATCCCGACGATATTCAATGCTGGTGTTACTGGTGGCTACGTTATCCAGACGAGTATCGTACTGAATGCCGCCACGCAATCCCCAGCGCTCGGAGATGCGCCAGTAGGTATCGCCTGCCCATACCAGTGAGCCCGTTTTGTCGTCATTCTCCCATGTTATGTTGTCATCGCCGGTGCGAGACTCCGTGAAATAGTAGATTTGACCAACGGAAATATTAAAACGTTCAACGGCTGCATCATCATATACGCGAGTTGTGATGCCGGTCGTCACCTGGTTCGCGGAAGCAATACGGTCAAGACCGCCATAAGTCCGGTCCCTGAACAGGCCCGAGTAGTCCGATTGCAGCAAGGAGGAGTCGTAGTTATAGATGTCGCTCTGATCGCGATACGGCACATACAGGTATTGCGCGCGCGGCTCCAGCGTCTGGGTGTAACCCGGCGCCAGCATTTCCATATCACGTTCGAAGACCATTTTGCCGTCAACTTTAAATTGCGGCATTACGCGGTTAACAGAATCTGCCAACTTATTGTTTTGCGGGTTGCTGTTATACCAGTCGAGATTGGTCTGCTGATAATGGGTAGCCAGCAGCTTCGCTTCGGTATTGATGCTGCCCCAGGTGTTGGATAACGGCAGGTTGATCGTCGGCTCCAGATGAACGCGGGTAGCCTCCGGCATATTGCTGTTTGTATTAACAAAATGCACTGCCTGACCATAAATTCGGGTATCAAACGGACCGAGATCGTTATGGTAGTAGTTGACGTCTAACTGCGGTTCAGCGGCATAGCTGTTGCCACTGGTATCATCAAAAACCTGGAATTGTTTAGTCGAAAGCGTGGCGTCAAAGTTCTGCACCGCATAGCCCACGCTGAATTTTTGCGTGGCGTAACCATCGGTACTGGAACCATATTTATTATCAAAATCATTGAAATAGGTCGGGTCGCTGACTTTGGTGTAGTCGATGTTAAAGCGCCAAACCTGGTCCATCACTCCAGAGTGTTGCCAGTAGAACAACCAACGGCGTGAATTGCTATCTTCTGGATGTTCATCTTCATAGACTTTATCCGAAGGCAGATAGTCCAGTTCCATCAAGCCTGCGCCGGCCTGGGTGAGATAACGGAATTCGTTTTCCCACATAATGTTGCCACGACGATGCATATAATGCGGCGTGATGGTGGCATCCATATTTGGCGCGATGTTCCAGTAATACGGCAGGTAGAACTCAAAGTAGTTGGTGGTGGTGTACTTGGCGTTCGGGATCAAGAAACCAGAACGGCGTTTGTCACCCACCGGCAACTGTAAATAGGGGCTGTAAAAGATCGGAACCGGACCCACTTTAAAACGGGCGTTCCAGATCTCCGCGACTTGTTCTTCGCGGTCATGAATAATTTCGCTACCCACCACGCTCCAGGTATCAGAACCCGGCAGACAGGAGGTAAAAGAACCGTTATCCAGAATGGTGTAGCGGTTTTCGCCACGCTGTTTCATCAGGTCTGCTTTACCGCGCCCCTGACGCCCCACCATCTGATAATCACCTTCCCAGACGTTGGTGTCTTTGGTGTTCAGATTCGTCCAGCCTTTTGGCCCTTTGAGGATCACCTGGTTATCGTCGTAATGGACATTACCGAGCGCATCGACGGTACGTATCGGCTCCGGTTGTCCAGGCGCCTCTTTTTGATGAAGCTGTACTTCATCAGCCTGCAGACGGCTGTTACCCTGCATGATATCCACGCTGCCGCTAAACACGGCGTCATCGGGGTAGTTCCCCTTTGCATGGTCAGCATTAATCGTCACGGGTAGGTCATTAGTATCGCCCTGTACCAGAGGACGGTCATAGCTTGGCACGCCCAACATGCACTGTGAGGCGAGGTCGGCTGCCAGTCCCTGTTGACTATAAAGGGCGGTGGCAATCATGGTGGCCAGGAGAGTGGGGATACGTTTTTTCATACGTTGATTTTATTGTTCCATCATCGGTAACGTTGCGCGTGACAAACGGTCAGAGACTAACGTACTCGTCATCTCTACGCTAGTGTTAATCCTGTCCGAATAGCGTCTGTGGTGTTAGGCACGGCATTGAATGACAGGTATGATAATGCAAATTATAGGCGATGTCCCACAATTGACCGCAGCCGGAAAACGGTAAAAGCACCTTTATATTGTGGGAGATAGCGCTGGTTTCCGTAAGTCCATTTGGGGAATATATGCAGTATTGGGGAAAAATCATTGGCGTGGCCGTGGCCTTACTGATGGGCGGCGGCTTTTGGGGCGTGGTGTTAGGCCTGTTAATTGGCCATATGTTTGATAAAGCCCGTAGCCGCAAGATGGCGTGGTTCGCCAACCAGCGCGAGCGTCAGGCGCTGTTTTTCGCCACCACTTTTGAAGTGATGGGGCATTTAACCAAATCCAAAGGTCGCGTTACCGAGGCTGATATCCATGTCGCCACATTGCTCATGGATCGGATGAATTTACACGGCGCTTCCCGTACTGCGGCGCAAAATGCGTTCCGGGTGGGAAAATCAGACAATTACCCACTGCGCGAAAAGATGCGTCAGTTCCGCAGCGTCTGCTTCGGGCGTTTTGATTTAATTCGTATGTTTCTGGAGATCCAGATTCAGGCGGCGTTTGCTGATGGTTCGCTGCATCCGAATGAGCGAGCGGTGCTGTATGTCATTGCTGAAGAATTAGGGATCTCCCGCGCCCAGTTTGATCAGTTTCTGCGTATGATGCAGGGCGGTGCACAGTTTGGCGGCGGTTATCAGCAGCAATCTGGCGGTGGTAACTGGCAGCAAGCGCAGCGTGGCCCGACGCTGGAAGATGCCTGTAATGTGCTGGGCGTGAAGCCAACGGATGAGGCGACCACCATTAAACGCGCCTACCGTAAGCTGATGAGTGAACACCATCCGGATAAGCTGGTGGCGAAAGGTTTACCGCCTGAGATGATGGAGATGGCGAAGCAGAAAGCACAGGAAATTCAGCAGGCCTATGAGCTGATTAAGCAGCAGAAAGGATTTAAATAAGTTTCAAATTGTAGGCCTGATAAGACGCGGCCCGCGTCGCATCAGGCAATCGGCGCAAAATTGCCGGATGCGGCGTGAACGCCTTATCCGGCTTACCGAACTTGCAGGAAAGGTTAAAAATCCGCTGGCGCCTTAAACGTCATACTATTGCCATATGCCGGATGGGTAATCGTCAACATCTCTGCATGTAGTAGCAAACGCGGTGCCATCTCCCTGGCTTCTGGTGAAGCATAAAAACGATCGCCGAGAATCGGATGACCCAGCGCCAGCATATGCACACGTAGCTGATGCGAACGCCCGGTAATCGGCTTTAACACCACTCTTGCCGTGTTATCCGCCGCATACTCCACCACTTCATACTCCGTCTGCGCAGGTTTCCCTGTTTCGTAACAGACTTTCTGCTTCGGGCGGTTTGGCCAGTCGCAAATCAGCGGTAGATCCACCAGACCTTCGGCGGGGGATGGATGCCCCCAGACGCGAGCCACATACTGCTTTTTCGGCTCGCGCTCGCGGAACTGGCGTTTTAACTCCCGCTCCGCGGCTTTGGTCAGCGCTACTACAATCACCCCGCTGGTAGCCATATCCAGACGATGCACCGATTCTGCTTGCGGATAATCACGCTGAATGCGCGTCATCACGCTGTCTTTGTGCTCTTCCAGACGACCCGGTACAGACAACAAACCGCTCGGCTTGTTGACCACCATAATGTGGTCATCCTGATACAGGATAACCAGCCAGGGTTCCTGCGGTGGATTGTAGTTTTCCATCCCCATTTTCGGCTCCGTTACTGATGCGTCACAACGATCAAACGCAGGGCATCCAGACGCCAGCCTGCCTGATCCAGGCTTTCCATTACCTGCTGACGGTTGCTTTCAATGGTGGTCAGTTCGTCGTCACGAATGTTCGGGTTCACCGCACGCAGCGCTTCCAGACGAGACAGCTCGGCAGACAGTTTTTCGTCGGCTTCGTTACGCGCTGCATCAATCAATGCACGGGCAGATTTCTCGATCTGCGCTTCACCCAACTGGAGGATAGCGTGAACATCCTGCTGCACGGCGTTAACCAGTTTGCTGCCAGTGTGACGGTTAACCGCGTTAAGCTGACGGTTAAAGGTTTCAAACTCAACCTGCGCTGCCAGGTTGTTGCCGTTTTTATCCAGCAGCATACGTACCGGTGTCGGCGGCAGGAAGCGGTTAAGCTGCAACTGCTTCGGCGCCTGGGCTTCAACCACGTAAATCAGCTCTACCAACAGTGTACCTACCGGCAATGCTTTGTTTTTCAGCAGTGAAATCGTGCTGCTACCAGTATCGCCAGAGAGGATCAGATCCAGACCGTTGCGGATCAGCGGATGCTCCCAGGTAATAAACTGCGCATCTTCACGCGCCAGCGCCACTTCACGGTCGAAGGTGATGGTAATACCGTCTTCCGACAGGCCAGGGAAGTCCGGCACCAGCATATGGTCGGACGGCGTCAGCACGATCATGTTGTCGCCGCGATCGTCCTGATTGATACCGATGATATCGAACAGGTTCATGGCGAAGGCGATCAGGTTGGTATCGTCATCCTGCTCTTCAATGCTTTCTGCCAGTGCCTGGGCTTTTTCGCCACCGTTGGAATGGATCTCCAGCAGGCGGTCACGACCCTGTTCCAGCTGTGCTTTCAGCGCCTCGTGCTGCTCGCGGCAGTTTTTGATCAGATCGTCAAAGCCTTCGGTTTGATCCGGTGAAGCCAGATAGTTAATCAGATCGTTATATACGCTATCGTAAATAGTGCGTCCGGTCGGGCAGGTGTGCTCGAACGCATCCAGACCTTCGTGATACCAGCGCACCAGCACTGACTGAGCGGTTTTTTCCAGATAAGGCACATGGATCTGAATATCGTGCGCCTGGCCGATACGATCCAGACGACCAATACGCTGTTCCAGTAGATCTGGGTTGAACGGTAGATCGAACATTACCATGTGGCTGGCGAACTGGAAGTTACGTCCTTCAGAACCGATTTCCGAGCACAGCAGTACCTGTGCGCCGGTATCTTCTTCGGCGAACCATGCGGCAGCGCGGTCACGTTCGATAATCGACATGCCTTCGTGGAACACCGCGGCGCGAATACCTTCACGTTCGCGCAGTACTTGCTCCAGTTGCAGCGCAGTGGCCGCTTTGGCGCAGATCACCAGCACTTTCTGAGAGCGATGGCTGGTCAGGTAGCCCATCAGCCACTCAACGCGCGGATCGAAGTTCCACCAGGTGGCGTTATCACCTTCAAATTCCTGATAAATACGCTCCGGGTAGAGCATATCGCGAGCGCGGTCTTCCGCACTTTTACGTGCGCCCATAATGCCGGACACTTTAATCGCCGTCTGATACTGCGTCGGCAGCGGCAGCTTAATAGTGTGCAGCTCGCGTTTCGGGAAGCCTTTCACACCGTTACGCGTGTTACGGAACAGCACGCGGCTGGTGCCGTGGCGATCCATCAGCATCGAAACCAGTTCCTGACGGGCGCTCTGGGCATCTTCGCTGTCGCTGTTTGCCGCCTGCAGCAACGGCTCAATATCCTGCTCGCCGATCATCTCACCGAGCATGTTCAGTTCGTCATTGCTCAGTTTGTTACCTGCCAGCAGCATGGCGACAGCGTCCGCAACCGGACGATAATTTTTCTGCTCTTCAACGAACTGCGCGAAATCGTGGAAACGGTTCGGGTCCAGCAGACGCAGACGGGCGAAGTGGCTTTCCATTCCCAGCTGTTCCGGGGTTGCGGTCAGCAGCAGAACGCCAGGCACGTGCTCTGCCAGTTGTTCAATAGCCTGATATTCGCGGCTCGGCGCGTCTTCGCTCCACACCAGGTGATGCGCTTCATCGACCACCAGCAGGTCCCATTCGGCTTCACAGAGATGTTCCAGACGCTGTTTGCTACGACGGGCAAAATCCAGCGAGCAAATCACCAGTTGTTCGGTGTCGAACGGGTTGTAAGCATCGTGCTGAGCTTCGGCATAACGCTCATCATCAAACAGCGCAAAGCGCAGGTTGAAACGGCGCAGTATTTCCACCAGCCACTGATGCTGTAAAGTTTCCGGTACGATAATCAGCACACGTTCAGCAGCGCCAGAGAGCAACTGCTGATGCAGGATCATCCCGGCTTCAATGGTTTTCCCTAAACCCACTTCGTCAGCCAGCAGAACGCGCGGCGCGTGGCGGCGACCAACATCATGAGCGATGTTGAGCTGGTGCGGGATCAGACTGGTACGCTGACCGCGCAGGCCGCTGTACGGCATACGGAACTGTTCGCTGGAATACTTACGCGCGCGATAACGCAGCGCAAAGCGGTCCATACGGTCAATCTGCCCGGCAAACAGACGGTCCTGCGGTTTGCTGAACACCAGTTTGCTATCAAGGAAAACTTCACGCAGGGCCACGCCGGACTCTTCAGTATCCAGGCGAGTACCGATATAGGTCAGCAAGCCATTTTCTTCTTTTACTTCTTCGACTTGCATCTGCCAGCCGTCATGGCTGGTAATGGTATCACCAGGGTTGAACATCACGCGGGTCACGGGGGAATCACTGCGTGCGTACAGACGGTTTTCACCAGTAGATGGGAAAAGTAATGTGACAGTTCGCGCATCCACCGCGACAACGGTTCCAAGTCCTAATTCGCTTTCTGTATCGCTGATCCAGCGTTGACCAAGTGTAAAAGGCATATGTGTTTGGCTCTATATCTTTAATTGCAGGCAATAACTACCCGCTACCAGACTAATGTGGTAGTGGTGTTATTCAGGTCCAGGAATGGAAAGGGCGCTATGGTACTGGATGGCAAGGCATTCGTCACGCATCAAAATGGTATCTGACGAACTCTTTTTTTGCTCAAAATAGCCCAAGTTGCCCGGTCATAAGTGTAGCAAAATTATCCTCAATAAAGGGGAGTATTCCTTCCGCCACTGGCTGAAGCTGGCGGGTCAGATAGTGTTCGTAATCCAGCGGTGAACGTTGATAGTCCAGCGGCTCCGGGCCGTTGGTGGTCCATACGTACTTAATGGTGCCACGGTTCTGGTATTGCAAGGGGCGACCGCGTGTTTGGTTTTCTTCATCGGCAAGGCGTGCAGCGCGTACATGTGGCGGTACATTACGCTGATATTCGCTCAGCGGACGGCGCAGCCGTTTACGGTAAACCAGTTGGGCATCCAGTTCACCCGCCATCAGTTTGTCGATGGTTTCGCGTACGTATTCCTGATATGGCTCGTTGCGGAAGATGCGCAGGTATAGCTCCTGCTGAAACTGCTGGGCCAGCGGCGTCCAGTCGGTGCGCACGGTTTCCAGCCCTTTAAATACCATCCGCTGTTTGTCGCCCTCCTGAATCAGCCCGGCGTAGCGTTTTTTGCTGCCGGTATCGGCTCCGCGAATGGTTGGCATCAGAAAACGGCAGAAATGAGTTTCATACTCCAGTTCTAATGCGCTGGTCAGCCGTTGTTTTTGCAGCGTTTCCGCCCACCAGGCGTTAACGTGTTGCACCAGTGCACGACCGATTTTCGCCGCCTCTTCTTCCGAATGTGCGCCTTTCAGCCAAACAAACGTTGAGTCGGTATCGCCGTAGATCACGTCATAGCCCTGCGCTTCAATCAATGCTTTGGTTTGCCGCATGATCTGATGACCACGCATAGTGATCGACGACGCCAGGCGCGGATCGAAGAAGCGGCAGGCAGTGGTGCCAAGCACGCCATAAAAGGCATTCATGATGATCTTCAGCGCCTGCGACAGCGGTTTGTTGCCCTGACGTTTGGCTTCATCGCGCCCGTGCCAGATATTAGTCACAATCTCCGGCAGGCAATGTTTTTCCCGCGAGAACCAGGCATCGAGAAAACCTTCGGTGCTATGCTCTGGATCAGGCTGCGCCATGCCTTCCACCAGCCCGACGGGATCAATCAGAAAAGTGCGGATGATCGACGGGTACAGGCTTTTGTAGTCCAGCACCAATACTGAATCATAAAGCCCTGGCCGCGAATCCATCACGTAGCCGCCAGGGCTGGCGTGTGGCGGCACTTCGCCGAGATTAGGCGCGACATAACCAGCGCGGTGCATACGGGGAAAATAGAGATGACCAAACGCCGCCACCGAACCGCCGTGCCGATCTACCGGCAGGCCGTTCACCGTTGCTCGTTCGAGCAAAAACGGCATGATTTCAGTTTTGTGGAAGATCTGCGTCACCAGTTCGCAATCTTTCAGGTTATAAGTCGCCAGCGCGGGCTTATCTTCGGCGAAACGACGGTCAATTTCGTCCATCCGATCCCACGGGTTATCGATAGATTTTCCTTCGCCTAATAGCTCCTGAGCGACAGTTTCCAGTGAGAATGAAGAGAAATTCCAGAACGCGGATTTCAGCGCCTCGATACCGTCAATAATTAGCCGACCTTTAGCCTGAGCAAAAAACACACCGTCTTTAAAGCCGTGCTCGCGCCACTCCAGCTCGCTGTTATCGCGCCCCAGACGCAGTGGAATACGGTAACGCTCGGCATGTTTTTGCAGCATTCGCAGATCGAACTGCACCACGTTCCAGCCGATGATCACATCGGGATCGTGATTTGCAAACCAGGCGTTAAGTTTTTCCAGCAGCTGCGGGCGGCTGGCGACGTATTCCAGTTCGAAATCGAGCGAGGAGGCGTCGCCATTCTCTGGCCCCAGCATATAAACGATACGCTGCCCGCAACCTTCCAGGCCGATACAGTACAGTTCACCGTGGCGGGTGGTTTCAATATCTATAGAGACCCACTTGAGCGGCGGGCGGTAGTCGGGATGCGGTTTCAGGCGAGCATTAACGATAGCGCCATTGCGCATATCTCCCTCGACCCACACCGGAGCGGTGATAAACCGCTCCATCAGATAGCGTTCTGGCGGGCGCACATCGGCCTCGTAGACGGTAACGCCACCTTCACGCAGGCGCTTTTCGTAATTCATCAACTGGCGATGGGCGCGACAGTAAAGGCCATACACCGGCTGGCGGTGAAAATCCTTTAACGCCAGCGGTGTCAGGCGAAAGCCTTGTTCACCCTGCAAAATATGCTGAGCGCGGAGAACCTGATCGGCGGGAATAAACGCCACGGACTCTTGCGGCACAAGCGTAACGTGCAACGGCCCGTTGTCCGTTGCCAGCCAGAAAGAAACTTCGGTCCCTTGAGGGGTATCCCGCCAGTGTCGGGTTAAGATAAAACCTGCCTGCGCCACGCTGAAAATCCAATAAAAAACCAGGCTTGAGTATAGCCTGGTTTCGTTTGACTGGCTGTGGTTTTATACAGTCATTACTGCCCGTAATACGCCTTTGCACCATGCTTACGCAGATAGTGTTTATCCAGCAAGGTTTGCTGCATATCAGGGAGCTGCGGGGCCAGCTGGCGGCAGAAAATCCCCATATAAGCGACTTCTTCCAGCACGATGGCGTTGTGCACCGCATCTTCGGCATTTTTACCCCACGCAAATGGACCGTGAGAATGGACCAGAACGCCGGGCATTTGCGCCGCGTCGATCCCCTGTTTTTCGAAGGTTTCTACGATGACGTTACCGGTTTCCCACTCGTATTCACCGTTGATTTCTGCGTCGGTCATTTTACGCGTACAAGGAATGGTGCCGTAGAAATAGTCGGCGTGAGTGGTGCCGGTTGCTGGAATCGACTGACCTGCCTGCGCCCAGATGGTGGCATGGCGGGAGTGCGTGTGAACAATACCGCCAATGGACGGAAATGCCTGATAGAGCAGTCGGTGAGTTGGCGTGTCAGAGGAGGGCTTTTTCGTACCTTCAACCACTTCACCTGTTGCGATGCTGACCACGACCATATCGTCGGCGGTCATGATGCTGTAATCGACGCCGGAAGGTTTGATCACAAAGACGCCGCGCTCGCGATCAACGGCGCTGACGTTGCCCCAGGTCAGCGTGACCAGGTTGTGTGTTGGGAGCGCCAGGTTGGCTTCTAGTACCTGACGTTTGAGATCTTCTAACATGTTGACTCCTTCGTGCCGGATGCACTTTGCTTATCCGGCCGACAAAATCGCAGCGCGTAGGTCAGATAAGACGCGCCAGCGTCGCATCAGGCGCTGAATGCCGGATGCGCTTTGCTTATCCGGCCTACAAAATCGCAGCGCGTAGGCCTGATAAGACGCGCCTGCGTCGCATCAGGCGTTGAATGCCGGATGCGCTTTGCTTATCCGGCCTACAAAATCGCAGCGTGTAGGCCTGATAAGACGCGTCAGCGTCGCATCAGGCGTTACATACCTGATGCGGCTACTTAGCGACGAAATCCGTAATACACTTCGTTCCAGCGCAGCGCGTCTTTAAACGCTGGCAGGCGGGTGTCGTTATCAATCACCGTGATTTCAATGTCGTGCATCTCGGCGAACTGGCGCATATCGTTAAGGTTCAGCGCATGGCTGAAGACGGTATGGTGTGCGCCACCAGCAAGGATCCACGCTTCGGAAGCAGTTGGCAGATCCGGTTGTGCTTTCCACAGCGCATTCGCCACTGGCAGTTTCGGCAGGGAATGCGGCGTTTTCACCGTGTCGATGCAGTTAACCAACAGACGATAACGATCGCCGAGATCAATCAGGCTGGCGACAATCGCTGGACCGGTTTGAGTATTGAAGATCAGGCGTGCTGGATCATCTTTACCGCCAATACCGAGGTGCTGAACGTCGAGGATCGGTTTCTCTTCTGCGGCGATCGACGGGCAGACTTCCAGCATATGGGAGCCGAGCACCAGGTCATTACCTTTCTCGAAGTGATAGGTGTAGTCCTCCATAAAGGAGGTGCCGCCCTGCAGACCGGTTGACATCACCTTCATGATGCGAAGCAGGGCGGCAGTTTTCCAGTCGCCTTCGCCCGCAAAGCCGTAACCCTGCTGCATCAGACGCTGTACGGCCAGACCCGGAAGCTGTTTCAGACCGTGCAGATCTTCAAAGGTGGTGGTGAACGCGTGGAAGCCACCTTGTTCCAGGAAACGCTTCATCCCCAGCTCAATACGCGCCGCTTCCAGCACGTTCTGCCGTTTTTCGCCGTGGATTTGTGTGGCAGGCGTCATGATGTAGCTGCTTTCATACTCATCGACCAGCGCGTTAACATCGCCATCGCTGATGGAGTTCACCACCTGCACCAGATCGCCAACCGCCCAGGTATTAACGGAGAAACCGAACTTGATCTGCGCGGCAACTTTATCGCCGTCAGTGACCGCCACTTCACGCATGTTGTCACCAAAACGGCAGACTTTTAGATGACGGGTATCCTGTTTAGAGACCGCCTGGCGCATCCAGGATCCGATACGTTCATGCGCTTGTTTATCCTGCCAGTGACCGGTAACGACGGCATGTTGCTGACGCATACGCGCGCCGATGAAACCGAACTCGCGGCCGCCGTGCGCGGTCTGATTCAGGTTCATAAAGTCCATGTCGATGCTGTCCCACGGCAGCGCCGCGTTGAACTGGGTGTGGAATTGCAGCAACGGTTTGTTGAGCATGGTCAGGCCGTTGATCCACATTTTTGCCGGGGAGAAGGTGTGCAGCCATACCACCAGACCCGCGCAATGATCGTCGTAATTGGCATCGCGGCAAATTGCGGTGATTTCGTCCGGCGTGGTACCCAGCGGTTTCAGCACCAGTTTGCAGGGCAGTTTCGCTTCCGTATTCAGCGCATTAACGACGTGCTCGGCATGTTGGGTGACCTGACGCAGGGTTTCCGGGCCATACAAATGCTGGCTGCCAATTACAAACCACACTTCATAATTATCAAAAATCGTCATTGTCGTGTCCTTATAGAGTCGGAACGGCCTGGGCAGCCTGTGCCGGGGCGGAAGTTGGAAGATAGTGTTGTTCGGCGCTCATCGCCCATTGCTGATAGCGGCGATAAAGCTGTTCAAAGCGTTGTGCCTGTTCGCTGCGCGGTTGCAGGGTTTTCTCTACCGCACTGGCCATTTTTTGCTGTGCTGATGGGATGTCGGCATACACTTTCGCGGCGACGGCAGCGAAAATTGCCGCACCGAGCGCACAGCATTGGTCAGAGGCAACAATTTGCAGCGGGCGATTCAGTACGTCGCAGCAGGCTTGCATAATCACCTGGTTTTTCCGCGCGATGCCGCCCAGCGCCATCACGTTGTTTACGGCGATCCCCTGGTTGGTGAAGCACTCCTGAATTGCGCGCGCGCCAAAAGCGGTAGCGGCAATTAAACCGCCGAACAGTAGCGGAGCGTCGGTAGCGAGGTTCAGGTCGGTAATCACCCCTTTCAGGCGTTGGTTAGCGTTTGGCGTGCGACGACCGTTAAACCAGTCGAGTACTACCGGCAGGTGATCCAGAGACGGGTTTTGAGCCCATGCTTCGGTCAGCGCCGGAAGCAGTTGTTTCTGGCTGGCTTTGATTTGCTCTTTTAGTTCCGGATGCTGGGCGGCAAGTTGTTCCAGCGGCCAGCCGAGTACGCGACCAAACCAGGCGTAGATATCACCAAACGCCGACTGACCGGCTTCCAGACCGATAAATCCAGGAACCACGCTGCCATCAACCTGACCGCAAATACCTTTCACTGCCCGCTCGCCAACGCTCTGTTTGTCGGCAATCAGAATGTCGCAGGTGGAAGTACCGATAACTTTTACCAACGCGTTAGGCTGTGCGCCCGCGCCGACTGCGCCCATATGGCAGTCAAACGCGCCGCCGGAAATCACCACGCTTTCAGGCAGGCCGAGACGCTGTGCCCATTCCGGGCATAAGGTGCCCACCGGAATATCGGCAGTCCAGGTGTCAGTGAACAGCGGGGAAGGTAAATGGCGATTGAGGATCGGGTCCAGCTCATCAAAGAAACTGGCTGGCGGTAAACCGCCCCAGCTTTCGTGCCATAGCGACTTATGCCCGGCGCTGCAACGTCCGCGGCGAATATCCTGCGGGCGGGTGGTACCGGAGAGCAGGGCGGGTACCCAGTCGCACAGTTCAATCCACGATGCGGCAGATTGCGCCACGGCGCTATCCTGGCGAGTCACATGCAGGATTTTTGCCCAGAACCATTCGCTGGAATAAATACCACCAATATAGCGAGAGTAGTCAGTTTTGCCCGGTGTATGACACAAGCGGGTGATCTCTTCCGCTTCTTCAACCGCCGTGTGGTCTTTCCACAAAACGAACATCGCGTTCGGGTTTTCGGCAAACTCCGGGCGTAGCGCCAGCACGTTGCCGTCGGCGTCGATTGGTGCGGGCGTCGAGCCGGTACTGTCAACGCCAATCCCGACCACAGCTGCGCGCTGTTCGACGCTAAGCTCTGCAAGCACGGTTTTCAGTGCCGCTTCCATTGACTCAATGTAGTCACGCGGATGATGACGGAACTGGTTATTCGGGGCATCACAAAATTGCCCTTCCTGCCAACGGGGATACCACTCTACGCTGGTGGCGATCTCTTCACCGGTGGCGCATTCCACCGCCAAAGCTCGCACAGAATCACTGCCAAAATCGAGGCCAATTGCAATCGCCATCGTTTCACTCCATCCAAAAAACGGGTATGGAGAAACAGTAGAGAGTTGCGAAAAAAAGCGTCAGGCAGGATCCGCTAATCTTATGGATAAAAATGCTATGGCATAGCAAAGTGTGACGCCGTGCAAATAATCAATGTGGACTTTTCTGCCGTGATTATAGACACTTTTGTTACGCGTTTTTGTCATGGCTTTTGCCCGCCTTTGTTACAAAATGCTTTTCACAAGCGGGGTTGCCGGTTGGATTAGCGAGAAGAGCCAGTAAAAGACGCAGTGACGGCAATGTCTGATGCAATATGGACAATTGGTTTCTTCTCTGAATGGCGGGAGTATGAAAAGTATGGCTGAAGCGCAAAATGATCCCTTGCTGCCGGGTTACTCGTTCAACGCCCATCTGGTGGCGGGTTTAACGCCGATTGAGGCTAACGGTTATCTCGATTTTTTTATCGACCGACCGCTGGGAATGAAAGGCTATATTCTCAATCTCACCATTCGCGGACAGGGCATAGTGAAAAACCAGGGGCGAGAATTTGTCTGCCGGCCAGGCGATATTTTGCTATTCCCGCCGGGAGAAATTCATCACTACGGTCGTCATCCGGAGGCCCGCGAATGGTATCACCAGTGGGTTTACTTTCGCCCCCGCGCTTACTGGCACGAATGGCTTAACTGGCCGTCGATATTTGCCAATACCGGTTTCTTTCGCCCGAACGAAGCGCATCAGCCGCATTTCAGCGATTTGTTCGGGCAAATTATCAATGCCGGACAAGGGGAAGGGCGCTATTCGGAGTTGCTGGCGATAAATCTTCTTGAGCAATTGTTACTGCGGCGCATGGAAGTCATTAATGAGTCGCTACATCCGCCAATGGATAATCGGGTACGCGAGGCTTGTCAATACATCAGCGATCACCTTGCGGACAGTAATTTTGATATCGCCAGTGTCGCACAGCATGTTTGCCTGTCTCCGTCGCGTCTGTCGCATCTGTTCCGCCAGCAATTAGGGATTAGCGTCTTAAGCTGGCGCGAGGACCAACGCATCAGTCAGGCGAAGCTGCTATTGAGCACGACTCGTATGCCTATCGCCACTGTCGGACGCAATGTTGGCTTTGACGATCAGCTCTATTTCTCGCGGGTATTTAAAAAATGTACAGGCGCCAGCCCGAGCGAGTTCCGTGCCGGTTGTGAAGAAAAAGTGAATGATGTAGCTCTCAGGTTGTCATAATTGGTAACGAATCAGACGATTGACGGCTTGACGGAGTAGCATTGGGTTTGCAGAATCCCTGCTTCGTCCATTTGACAGGCTCATTATGCAAGCATTGCTGGAACACTTTATTACCCAATCCACTGTGTATTCATTGATGGCGGTGGTGTTGGTGGCCTTTCTGGAGTCACTGGCGCTGGTCGGTTTGATTCTGCCCGGTACGGTGCTGATGGCGGGGCTGGGGGCGCTGATAGGTAGCGGCGAGTTAAGTTTCTGGCACGCCTGGCTGGCGGGGATTGTTGGCTGCCTGATGGGCGACTGGATCTCCTTCTGGTTGGGCTGGCGGTTTAAAAAGCCGCTGCATCGCTGGTCCTTTCTGAAGAAAAACAAAGCGCTACTCGATAAAACCGAGCATGCGCTGCATCAACACAGCATGTTTACCATTCTGGTCGGGCGCTTTGTCGGGCCGACGCGCCCGCTAGTGCCAATGGTGGCGGGGATGTTGGATCTACCTGTGGCGAAATTTATCACGCCAAATATTATCGGCTGCCTGTTATGGCCACCGTTTTACTTCCTGCCGGGGATTCTGGCGGGCGCGGCGATCGATATTCCTGCCGGAATGCAGAGTGGCGAGTTTAAATGGTTGCTGCTGGCGACGGCGGTGTTTTTGTGGGTTGGCGGCTGGCTGTGTTGGCGGTTATGGCGCAGCGGTAAAGCAACTGACCGTTTAAGTCATTATTTATCGCGTGGTCATTTGTTGTGGCTGACACCGTTGATATCTGCCATTGGCGTGGTGGCGCTGGTGATGTTAATTCGCCATCCGTTGATGCCGGTGTATATCGATATTTTGCGGAAAGTGGTTGGGGTTTAGGGCATAGTTTTGTGCGGGGCGCCTGATGCGACGCTTACCGCGTCTTATCAGGCCGACAAAACGCACTCCCCGTAGCTCGGATAAGGCGTTTGCGCCGCATCCGACAGCGCATATTAACCTGTAATCCCCAACAGCACCGAAGCACTCGCCTTACCGCTTAACAACTCATCGGTTTTACCCTGCCAGGCGATGCGCCCGTCGGCGACCACCACCGAGCGCGTGGCGATCCGCGCGGCATCTTCCACACTGTGCGACACCATCAATAACGTCATTTTTTGCTGCTGGCAGCTCGTACTCACCAGCGTCAGCATCTCCTGACGCAGCGCCGGGTCGAGCGCGGAGAACGGCTCATCGAGCAATAAAATGGGCTGTTCGCGCACCAGGCAACGCGCTAACGCCACGCGTTGTCGCTGACCGCCAGAAAGCTCGCCCGGTAACCGCGCCATTAAATTATCAATCCCCATCTGACGGGCGATAGCGTGCATTTTCTCCTGCTCTACCGCGTTCAGCTTCAGTCCTGGATTAAGCCCCAGCCCGATGTTCTGCGCGACCGTCAGGTGACTGAACAGGTTGTTCTCCTGAAACAGCATCGATACCGGACGGCGTGACGGCGGCATAGTTGTGTGATCTACGCCGTCGATAGTCAGCGAACCGCTGGCAGGCGTCAGAAAACCGGCGATCAAATTCAGCAGAGTGCTTTTACCCGCGCCGCTTGGCCCGAGGATCGCCACCTGCTCGCCGCGTTCCACCGTTAAGCTAAAACGCATCGGTAAATGGTGATAAAGCCAGGTGATATCAGTCAGTTTTAACATTTCGCCCCGGTAGTTTTTCAATCACGGTAAACAGCAGAAAACAGAGCAGCAGCAGAATTAACGCGGTGACCGCGCCATCCTGGCTGCGGTATGAGCCAATTTGCTGGTAGAGATAAAACGGCAGGGTACGGAAATCATCGTTACCGAACAACGCCACTACGCCAAAATCACCAATCGACAACACGCAGGCAAAGGCCAGCGCCTGCGCCAGCGGACGTTTCAGGGCGCGCAGCTCCACCACTTTTAAGCGCGACCAGCCTTCAATACCCAGCGACTGACACAACATGCTGTAACGCGTGGTGATATCGCGCATTGGGTTTTCCAGCACCTTCAGCGCGTAAGGGATCGCCATTAACGCATTGGTGAAAATCACAATGCCGTCAGCAGATTGCGGCAGGCCAATGGTGTTGTTGAGCAGTAAAAAGAAGCCCGTTGCCAGCACAATCCCCGGCATGGCGAGGATCAACATGCCGCTTATCTCCAGCGCCTGACCCGCCAGCATTTTTTGCCGCGCCCGCAGTTCGCGACTGCTCCATAGCAGCATCATGGTCAGCACTACGCACAATACGCCTGCCGACAGCGCAATACGCAACGAGGTCCACAACGCCTGCCACAGCACCGGTTGTGCCAGCACTTCCGGCAATTGGCGATTTACCCCATCGACAATCACCGCCAGTAACGGTGGCAGCAACAGCAGCAGCGCCAGCACAATTAACACCGTGTCGCAAATGCGGCTATGCAGACGATCGTCCGGGTCGCGCCAACCTTGCAGCAGCGTGGTGCCAGGCGCAATGGCCTTACTCAATCGCTGACTCAGCAGCACCAGACCGAGACAGCACACCATCTGGATCAGCGCCAGCATCGCCGCGCGGGCGGGATCGTAGTCGTAACTCAGCGCCTGATAAATAGCCAGCTCGATAGTCGTTGCTTGCGGACCGCCGCCCAGCGACAACACGGTGGCGAAGCTGGCGAAACAGAGCATAAAGATAAGCGCAGCAACCGGCGGGATTTGGCGCCGTAACCACGGCCATTCGACGAAGCGGAAAAAATGCCAGCCGCGCATCCCAAGCTGGGCGGCAAGCTGACGTTGTTCCCCGGGAATGTTTTCCAGTGCCTGGAGTAATAAGCGGCTCGCCATCGGCAGATTAAAAAATACATGCGCCAGCAAAATGCCTTGCAGGCCGTAGGGCGAAAATGTCCACTCCAGACCAAGCGATTGCCAGAGCGATGCCAGCCAGCCCTGGCGGCCATAGACGCTAAGAATGCCGAAAACGGCGACCAGCACCGGGAGGATCAAGGTCATTGCGCACAGACGCAACAGCGCCAGCCGTCCCGGAAAGCGCCTGCGATAAAGCGCGCGGGCAAGGAATATTGCGGGTACGACAGAGAGCAACGCCGAGAGAAACGCCTGCCAGAAGGAGAAGCGCACCACATGCCACAGGTAGCTGTCCTGCCAGATTGCCGCCCAGTCACCCTGCGGCGCGTTCCACCACAGGGCGAGAAACGCCGCCAGTGCAACCGCCACCACAAGCGTAGCGGCGCTTACACCTGGAATTAACCAGCCGGGAATTAACGGCTGACGGCGCGTTGCCATTCGCTAATCCATGCCTGACGTTGTGCCGCCACTTCGGCTGGCGAGAACTCCAGCGTGGTTGCTGGTTTGGTCAATTGTTCAAACCCGGCAGGCAGCGTGACGTTTGCCACCGGATACATCCAGTTGCCAGTTGGAATCGCATTCTGGAAAGCCGGAGAAACCATAAACTGGAGGAATTTTTGCGCCAGCTCCGGCTGCTTGCTGGCAGCGGTGCGGGCGGCAACTTCCACTTGCAGATAGTGACCTTCGCTGAAGTTCGCAGCGGCGTAGTTATCTTTCTTCTCTTCGAGAATGTGATAAGCCGGAGAGGTGGTGTAGCTCAGTACCAGATCGCTTTCACCTTTTAAAAACAGGCCATAGGCTTCGCTCCAGCCTTTGGTGACTGTGATGGTTTTCTTCGCCAGCTTCTGCGAGGCTTGCGGGGCGTCATCGCCATAGACTTTTTGCATCCACAACAGCAGGCCAAGCCCCGGCGTACTGGTGCGCGGATCCTGATAAATCACTCGCCAGTTTTGATCGCTCTCAACCAGCTCCTTCAGGCTTTGCGGCGGATTTTTCAGTTTGTTTTTGTCATAGACGAAGGCGAAGTAGCCGTAATCAAACGGTACGAAAGTGTCATTATTCCAGCCGCCGGGAACGTTTACTGCATCCGCTGCCACACCGCTTTTGGCAAACAATCCGGTTTTGCTGGCGGCGTCTAACAGGTTGTTATCCAGCCCCAGCACCACATCGGCTTTACTGTTTTTGCCTTCCATCCGTAGACGGTTGAGAAGCGAAACGCCATCTTCCAGCGCCACCAGTTTCAGTTCGCAATTACAGTCGGCTTCAAAGGCTTTTTTGACCACCGGACCAGGCCCCCAGTCGGCGGCGAAGGAATCGTAGGTATAAACAGTCAGAACGGGTTTAGCGAAAACAGGCGCTGTGCACAGCAACAGCAGGGGAAGACATTTTTTTAACACTTTGCACCTCAAAAAAGAGTGGCAAAGGACTTGAGAAGGAGCCTCAAATCCCTTCGCCGGCGTTATCCGGATCAGGTTCGACGGGTATTTTCTCAGCGCACGCGTCCGCGTGGCACCCCGTTGAGAACGGCGTTAGTGTAGTGATTTTGTTATCAACCAGCAATCATGGATCCGGTGGCGCAAACCACGCTGATTTAAAATCGAACCAGCCGAGGGTGTTCATGCGCAGGCCGCGCATACTGCGTTGCCCCTGAATAATCAGCCAGTGGTGGATCAACGGTACCATTGCTTTACTGGCGACCAGTTGCTGGCACCAGTTCGCCAGATTCATCTCGCCATTGCGCCAGCGTGCGGCGTCGGCTTGCCAGTCGAGAGGAATACAGTGTTGTAGCAGCGGTACTTCGCACAAGTGCGCGAACAGCGAAAAATCCAGCGGCAGCGTAAAGTTGGCGCTGTTAAGCCAGATGTCGCTTTCGATCTCACCTTCGTGCCACTGATCGTAGCTGATCTCTTTGATTTCCAGCGTGACCTGGTGACTTGCCAGAATCTGCTGCATGATCCTGGCAATCACCCGATGTTCAATGTGATCCTGATAAAAGGTCAGGGTGAGATGTTCCAGCCCGGCAGGTTTTTCGCAATGTGTTGGGCGGGCATGGTGCCAGCGGGGGAGCAGCCCATAGGCCGGAAACCACAGTTGCTGGTACTGTTCCTCGGCGAAATAAACCAGATTGGTCGGCGAAAGTACATAGCTTATCCAGTCTCTGACTTGCTGATTCGCCCCGCGATGGGTGCGACTGTCGAACAGTAGATAGTAGCAACCTTCTTCAAGGCGACTTTCAATCTCTTTTTCCTCGCCCTGCGGCCCTTTCAGCATCAGGCCTCCAGCGGGTTCATCGGCAATTTCCGGCAGAACCCAGACGTTAACTTCGTCGATTAATGCCCGATAACCAAAGAAGTCGTCGAATGCCTGAATTTTCAGTTGATTGGCGCTGTTACGCATTACCGCATACGGACCGGTGCCGATCGGATGACTGGCAAAGTTGCTGAGGGTTTCCCATTCACGCGGCAGGATCATCGCCGGAACTTGCGCCAGCAGTAACGGCAACCAGCGGTCTGGCTGAGTGAGATGAATATCCAGCGTCCAGGGCGTCGGCGATACAATTTCAGCAATGTGGGAATAGAGCGGCAGCGTATTGATCCGTTTCAAAGAGGCAATCACGTCGTCCATTTCCAGTTCACGACCATGATGAAAATGGATCCCGGGGCGCAAAAAGAAGCGCCAGTGGAGTGGGGAAATTTGCTGCCAGTGGTGGGCGATGTCCGCCTCCAGTTCCCCATTTTCCTCATTTATTCGGGTTAACGCACTGAAGATTTGCCGGGCAATATGCGTTTCGGAACGGCGTAATGCGCTGCCAGGCAGCAGGTTGCGCAACGGGCGATAATAGAGGACGCGCAGGATATGCCGCCCCTGGCGGAAGCTACGCCCCAGATGAGAAACCAGCATTTGCCGCACGGCGGTTTTATCACCGACTAACTGCACCAACTGGTCGATGCGATCCTGTTCCAGCAGGTCTTCCGCTCGCTGTTGTTGTAGCGCCAGCCCGGTATAGAGAAACGTTAAACGCGAGCGTTTGCCGCGCCCGACTTCCGCTTCCCACGTCAGCCAGCCGCGATCCTGCATGGTGTTGAGCAGGGTGCGCATATGACGGCGGGAGCAGCTCAATAACTCCGCCAGTTCGTTCAGCGTTGTCTCCTGCGATTTACCCTCGCAGCATTGCCACAGGCGGATGAACTGTTGTTGCAGACGAGCAGATGGCATAAAAGGGGAACTCCTGCGCAAAAGTCAGCAATTTTATTTTCCCTATATTAAGTCAATAATTCCTAACGATGAAGCAAGGAGGTGCCCCATGCGTCAGTTTTATCAGCACTATTTTACCGCGATAGCGACGTTGTGCTGGCTGCGTTGGTTAAGCGTTCCACAGCGTTTAGCCATGCTTGAAGAACTGATGCAGTGGGAGGGGAGTGATTCTGAATACTGATTTGCGGACATCATGTGTGACTGAGTATTGGTGTTAATCGCCACGCCAGCAGTGAATACCTGCTGGCTTTTTTCTTTTTGGCGATTGCGCCGGACGGCGTACAAATTAACGCATAAACGCCGGCTGCTTCTCTTCATAAGTGGCAATAGCGTCGTCGTGCTGCAAGGTCAGACCGATGCTGTCCAGACCATTCATCATGCAGTGGCGGCGGAAGGCATCAATAGCAAAGCGATAAGTTTTATCACCCGCTTTCACTTCTTGAGCTTCCAGATCTACATCGAAATGAATCCCCGGATTGGCTTTCACCAGCGCAAACAGCTCGTCCACTTCGGCATCGCTTAATTTCACCGGCAGCAACTGGTTGTTAAAGCTGTTGCCGTAGAAGATGTCAGCAAAACTCGGCGCAATCACCACTTTAAAACCGTAATCGGTTAACGCCCACGGCGCGTGCTCACGCGAGGATCCACAGCCGAAGTTTTCTCGTGCCAGCAAAATGGAAGCGCCCTGATACTGCGGGAAGTTCAGCACGAAGTCCGGGTTTGGCTGTTGGCCTTTTTCATCGAGAAAACGCCAGTCATTAAACAGATGCGCGCCAAAACCAGTACGCGTCACTTTCTGCAGAAACTGCTTCGGGATAATCGCATCGGTATCGACATTGGCGGCATCCAGCGGAACCACCAGGCCTGTATGTTTGATAAATTTCTCTGCCATGGTGTGCTCCTTATTTAATGTTGCGAATGTCGGCGAAATGTCCGGTCACAGCAGCGGCGGCAGCCATTGCCGGGCTGACCAGATGCGTGCGACCGCCGCGCCCCTGGCGGCCTTCAAAGTTACGGTTGCTGGTGGAGGCACAACGTTCGCCGGGATTCAGACGGTCGTTGTTCATCGCCAGACACATTGAGCAGCCAGGCAAGCGCCATTCAAAACCGGCTTCAATAAAGATTTTGTCCAGACCTTCTGCTTCCGCCTGAGCTTTTACCGGGCCAGAGCCGGGAACCACCAGTGCCTGTACGCCTGGCGCGACTTTTCGCCCTTTGGCGATTTCCGCTGCCGCGCGTAAATCTTCAATGCGCGAGTTGGTACAGGAACCAATAAACACTTTGTCGATAGCCACTTCAGTCAGCGGAATACCCGGTTTCAGTCCCATATAGGCCAGTGCTTTTTCTGCCGACGCGCGTTCAACCGGATCGGCAAATGAAGCGGGATCAGGGATATTCTCGTTAACGGAGATCACCTGTCCTGGGTTAGTTCCCCAGGTCACCTGCGGGGCAATCTCTTCTGCTTGCAGAGTGACAACGGTATCGAAAGTTGCGCCTTCGTCGGTTTGCAGGGTTTTCCAGTAGGCGACGGCATCGTCGAAATCTTTGCCTTTCGGCGCATGCAGACGGCCTTTAACATAGTTAAAGGTGATTTCGTCCGGTGCAACCAGACCGGCTTTCGCGCCCATTTCGATTGCCATATTGCACAGGGTCATACGACCTTCCATGCTTAAATCACGGATTGCTTCGCCGCAAAACTCCACTACATGCCCGGTGCCGCCTGCGCTGCCGGTTTTACCAATGATCGCCAGCACGATATCTTTCGCGGTAATGCCCGGTGCGGCTTTGCCCTGGACTTCAATTTTCATAGTCTTCGCACGACCCTGTTTCAGGGTTTGCGTTGCCAGTACGTGTTCAACTTCGGAAGTGCCGATACCAAAGGCCAGCGCACCAAACGCGCCGTGGGTGGCGGTATGCGAGTCGCCGCAGACAATGGTCATCCCCGGCAAGGTGACGCCCTGTTCCGGCCCCATCACGTGGACGATCCCCTGATACGGGTGATTCAGGTCATACAGCTCGACGCCAAATTCTTTGCAGTTTTTAATAAGCTCCTGCATCTGGATCCGCGCCATTTCACCGCAGGCATTAATGTCTTTAGTCTGAGTTGAGACGTTGTGATCCATGGTGGCGAAGGTTTTCCCCGCCTGACGCACCGGGCGACCGTGGGCGCGCAGGCCATCGAACGCCTGCGGTGAGGTCACTTCATGCACCAGGTGGCGGTCGATATATAACAGCGGGGTTTCGTTTTCGGCTTCGTAGACTACGTGAGCGTCGAACAATTTTTCGTATAACGTCTTAGCCATGATTACACCCCTTCTGCCACATAGCGGGCAATGATATCGCCCATTTCATCGGTACTAACGGCGGCAGCGCCACGGGCTAAATCCCCGGTGCGAATGCCTTCTTCTAATGCGCGGTTAATGGCGCGTTCAATGGCGGAAGCTGCATCATCGGCATCCAGGCTGTAGCGCAGCAGCAGTGCCAGCGACAGAATTTGCGCAATCGGGTTGGCGATGTTTTTGCCTGCGATATCTGGTGCCGAGCCGCCTGCCGGTTCATACAGACCAAAACCTTGCTCGTTCAGGCTAGCGGAAGGCAACATCCCCATCGAGCCAGTGATCATTGCGCACTCGTCAGACAGAATGTCGCCAAACAGGTTGGAGCACAGCAGTACGTCAAACTGTGATGGATCTTTAATCAGCTGCATGGTGGCGTTGTCGATGTACATATGCGCCAGTTCGACATCCGGATATTCGATGGCGATCTCATTAACGATTTCCCGCCATAAAATAGAGGATTGCAGCACGTTGGCTTTGTCGATCGAGGTGACTTTACGGCGACGCTTGCGGGCAGATTCAAACGCGATACGGGCAATGCGCTCGATCTCAAAACGGTGATACACCTCGGTATCAAACGCTTTTTCATATTGTCCGTTGCCTTCGCGGCCTTTGGGCTGACCAAAATAGATGCCGCCAGTCAGTTCGCGCACACATAGGATGTCGAAGCCCTTAGCGGCAATGTCTGCGCGCAGCGGGCAGAACGCTTCCAGCCCCTGATACAGTTTTGCCGGACGCAGGTTGCTGAATAATTTAAAGTGCTTACGCAGAGGCAACAGCGCGCCGCGTTCTGGTTGTTGATCCGGCGGCAAATGTTCCCACTTCGGACCGCCTACCGAGCCAAACAGCACGGCATCGGCTTGCTCACAGCCTTCAACCGTTGCTGCCGGCAGCGGTTGCCCGTGGTTATCAATGGCTGCGCCACCTACATCGTAATGGCTGGTAGTGATGCGCATCGCAAAGCGGTTGCGCACGGCATCCAGCACTTTCAGCGCCTGGGTCATCACTTCCGGACCAATACCGTCCCCCGGCAATACGGCAATATGGTAATTCTTCGACATCACACGGTTTCCTTGTTGTTTTCGTTGTGTTGAGCTTTGCGTTGCAACTCTTTTTCGACTTCTGCGGCGCGCCAGATATTGTTCAGTACGTGCACCATGGCTTTGGCGGAGGACTCGACAATATCGGTGGCCAGGCCGACGCCGTGGAAGCGGCGACCGTTGTAGTTGGCGACGATATCCACTTGACCCAGCGCATCTTTTCCGTGGCCTTTGGCGGTCAGGCTGTATTTCACCAGTTCGACGTTATAGTCAGTGATGCGGTTAATTGCCTGGTAGACGGCATCGACCGGACCATTACCGTTGGCGGCTTCCGCTTTGACTTCCTCGCCACAGACCAGTTTGACGGCAGCGGTGGCGATATCGTTAGAACCAGACTGCACGCTGAAGTAATCCAGACGGAAATGTTCCGGTTCTTCTTGCTGTTTACCGATGAAGGCCAGAGCCTCCAGGTCGTAATCAAACACCTGACCTTTCTTATCTGCCAGTTTCAGGAACGCGTCGTACAGGTTGTCTAAATTATATTCACTTTCTTTATATCCCATCTCATCCATGCGGTGTTTCACCGCCGCACGACCGGAACGAGAGGTCAAATTCAACTGGATTTGGTTCAGACCAATAGATTCTGGTGTCATGATTTCGTAATTTTCGCGATTTTTCAGCACGCCATCCTGGTGGATACCGGAGGAGTGTGCGAATGCGCCGCTGCCTACAATGGCTTTGTTTGCCGGGATCGGCATATTACAAATCTGGCTAACTAACTGGCTGGTGCGCCATATCTCCTGGTGATTAATGGCGGTGTGGACGTTGAGGATATCCTTACGAACTTTGATCGCCATGATCACTTCTTCCAGCGAACAGTTTCCGGCGCGTTCGCCGATCCCGTTCATTGCGCCTTCTACCTGCCGTGCTCCGGCATGTACCGCCGCCAGTGAGTTGCCGACCGCCAGGCCTAAATCGTCGTGGGTGTGTACGGAAATAATGGCTTTGTCGATGTTAGGCACGCGTTCATACAGGCCGCTGATGATTCCGGCGAACTCAAACGGCATGGTGTAGCCCACGGTGTCCGGAATGTTGATGGTGGTGGCACCGGCGTTAATCGCCGCTTCGACCACTCGCGCCAGATCGGCAATCGGGGTACGCCCGGCATCTTCGCAAGAAAATTCAACGTCATCGGTGTAATTACGGGCGCGCTTCACCATATAGATAGCGCGTTCGATCACTTCATCCAGCGTGCTGCGCAGCTTGGTGGCGATGTGCATTGGGGAGGTAGCAATAAAGGTATGAATACGGAAGGCTTCGGCGACTTTCAGAGATTCAGCCGCCACATCGATATCTTTTTCCACGCAGCGAGCTAACGCACATACACGGCTGTTTTTAACCTGGCGGGCGATGGTTTGCACTGATTCAAAATCGCCCGGCGAAGAGACGGGGAAACCAACTTCCATTACGTCAACACCCATACGCTCAAGGGCCAGCGCAATTTGCAGTTTTTCTTTCGCACTCAGACTTGCCTGTAACGCCTGTTCACCGTCGCGTAATGTGGTATCGAAAATAATAACTTGCTGGCTCATGGTTTGGGTCCTTGTCTCTTTTAGAGCGCCTCGCTTCGGGCATAAAAAAACCCGCGCAATGGCGCGGGTTGTTTTTGACTGCGTGCTGGCTTAATGCTGGATGCCGCTCACTCGTCTACCGCGCAAAGAAGATGCGTTTAGTAGTAGTAGACCGATAAAGCGAACGATGTGAGTCATTAAATCAGCTCCAGATGAATGCGATATGCTTTTAGAGTTACTGGATACAAAAACGGATGTCAACCCTGTAGTAAGAAAAGCGGCTTTTCAACGGTAAATTTCCCTGTGCCAAATTAGCTAATTGTGCTGTGCAATCAATAACAGACGATATTAATTTCTGCTTAACGACATACACTTTTCATAGATGGACATACTTCCGCATAGATTATTGCATTTAATCAACGGACTAAAAGAGGGTAAAGCGTGGGCGAAAACGGTCTTATCCTGATGATTTGTTTTGAATTATTTGCTTTATGAATATTTTATATTTATCCGATGAATATTAATGTGCAATTGATGTTAAGAATTAACGCATTAAACATATAAAACAATGATTAAATTAGCACGTTTAATCCATTTTGTGGATGATTGAGTATTCGCGGTGGTTATGATTAGATTGTTTACGCAACAAAAACATTATGGATTATTATGCTGTGGTGAATAACTCTCCGTACGGCAGTGGATTCTGTTTTTATCAGAACCCGTATCTTTATGTTTTCCTAATTTTACGTATTTTCCTTTTTCTTATTTTATATGCATGGTAAATCATATTATTCAGGATTATTTCTCTGCATTCCAATAAGGGAAAGGGAGTTAAGTGTGACAGTGGAGTTAAGTATGTCAGAGGTAAAAACAGAACAGCCAGAGATTGCAGAGTTAAGCAAGCCACAGCTGCGTATGGTCGATTTGAATTTATTAACCGTTTTTGATGCAGTGATGCAGGAGCAGAACATAACTCGTGCCGCGCATGTTCTTGGAATGTCGCAGCCTGCAGTCAGTAACGCTGTTGCACGCCTGAAGGTGATGTTTAATGACGAATTGTTTGTTCGTTATGGCCGTGGTATCCAGCCGACCGCTCGCGCATTTCAACTTTTTGGTTCTGTGCGCCAGGCGCTGCAATTAGTGCAAAACGAATTACCAGGTTCAGGTTTTGAGCCTGCCAGTAGCGAACGTGTATTCCATCTTTGCGTTTGCAGCCCGCTGGACAGCATTCTGACCTCGCAGATTTATAATCACATTGAGCAGATTGCGCCAAATATACATGTTATGTTCAAGTCTTCATTAAATCAGAACACTGAACATCAGTTGCGCTATCAGGAAACGGAGTTCGTTATAAGTTATGAAGATTTCCACCGCCCTGAATTTACCAGTGTGCCGTTATTTAAAGATGAAATGGTGTTGGTAGCCAGTAAGAACCATCCGCATATTAAAGGTCCATTACTGAAACATGATGTTTATAACGAACAACATGCGGCGGTTTCGCTCGATCGTTTCGCCTCATTTAGTCAACCGTGGTACGACACAGTAGATAAGCAAGCCAGTATTGCTTATCAGGGCATGGCAATGATGAGCGTCCTTAGCGTGGTGTCGCAAACTCACCTGGTCGCTATTGCGCCTCGTTGGCTGGCTGAAGAGTTCGCCGAATCTTTAGAATTACAGATATTACCGCTGCCGTTAAAACAGAATAGCAGAACCTGTTATCTCTCCTGGCATGAGGCTGCCGGGCGCGATAAAGGCCATCAGTGGATGGAAGAGCAATTAGTCTCTATATGTAAACGCTAAACAAAAGCAGAATAAATCAGGCATTCCTTTCTGGTTTATTCTGCTTTTTTTATTAAATGTAGAATTTTGTTCTAAATGCATGTGCGCCAGATTTCATGAATAATTAAAAAAATAGAGAAATTGCTGTAAGTAGCCGAATCTAGCCAATTTATTATCAATTTACGCCTTCGTTCTGGAGTATTTTATCGTTTCTTTTCTCCTTTCCTCCTGTTTATTCTTATTTCTTCACGTTTATGACTCTGTCTGCCAATTGCTTAAGCAAGATCGGACGGTTAATGTGTTTTACACATTTTTTCCGCCAAACAGTGAGGCAGGCCATGGAGATGTTGTCTGGAGCCGAGATGGTCGTCCGATCGCTTATCGATCAGGGCGTTAAACAAGTATTCGGTTATCCCGGAGGCGCGGTCCTTGATATTTACGATGCGTTGCATACCGTGGGGGGTATCGATCACGTATTAGTTCGTCATGAGCAAGCGGCTGTGCATATGGCCGATGGCCTGGCACGTGCAACCGGGGAAGTGGGGGTCGTGCTGGTGACGTCGGGTCCTGGGGCGACTAATGCGATTACTGGTATCGCTACTGCTTATATGGACTCCATTCCCTTGGTTGTCCTTTCTGGTCAGGTAGCGACCTCGCTGATAGGCTACGATGCCTTTCAGGAGTGCGACATGGTGGGAATTTCCCGCCCGGTGGTCAAACACAGTTTCCTGGTTAAGCAAACGGAAGACATTCCTCAGGTGCTGAAAAAGGCATTCTGGCTGGCGGCAAGTGGTCGTCCTGGGCCAGTGGTGGTTGATTTACCGAAAGATATTCTTAATCCGGCGAACAAATTACCCTACGTCTGGCCGGAGTCGGTCAGTATGCGCTCTTATAACCCGACAACACTGGGTCATAAGGGGCAGATTAAACGCGCATTGCAGACACTGGCGGCAGCGAAAAAACCGGTAGTTTACGTTGGCGGCGGCGCCGTGACTGCGAGTTGCCATCAACAACTTAAACAGATTATTGAGCAGCTTAATCTTCCCGTCGTCTCTTCATTAATGGGGCTGGGGGCGTTTCCAGCAACGCATCGTCAGGCGCTGGGGATGCTGGGAATGCACGGCACCTACGAAGCTAATATGACCATGCATAATGCCGATGTTATTTTTGCGGTCGGCGTGCGCTTTGACGATCGCACCACTAACAATCTGGCCAAGTACTGCCCGAATGCAACGGTTTTACATATTGATATCGATCCTACGTCGATCTCAAAAACCGTTACCGCCGACATTCCGATCGTTGGTGACGCGCGGTTGGTGCTGGATCAAATGCTGGAGTTGCTGGCACAAGAAACGGCTCACCAACCGTTGGATGAAATTCGTGACTGGTGGCAACAGATTGAACAATGGCGCGCTCGGCAGTGCCTTAAATACGATACTCAGAGCGAAAAGATTAAACCGCAAGCGGTGATCGAGACACTCTGGCGGCTGACGAAAGGCGATGCATATGTCACGTCCGACGTCGGGCAGCACCAGATGTTCGCCGCACTTTATTATCCTTTCGACAAACCGCGTCGCTGGATCAACTCCGGTGGCCTCGGCACTATGGGCTTTGGTTTGCCTGCGGCGCTGGGTGTCAAAATGGCATTGCCAGAAGAAACCGTGGTCTGTGTCACTGGCGACGGTAGCATTCAGATGAACATTCAGGAACTGTCTACCGCTTTGCAATATGAACTGCCGGTGCTGGTGGTGAATCTCAATAACCGCTATCTGGGGATGGTGAAGCAGTGGCAGGACATGATCTATTCCGGCCGCCATTCACAATCTTATATGCAGTCGCTACCGGATTTTGTTCGTCTGGCGGAAGCCTATGGCCATGTTGGGATCCAGATCTCTCATCCGCAAGAGCTGGAAAACAAACTTAGCGAGGCACTGGAACAGGTCCGCAATAATCGCCTGGTGTTTGTTGATGTCACTGTTGATGGCAGCGAGCACGTCTACCCGATGCAGATTCGTGGCGGCGGAATGGATGAAATGTGGTTAAGCAAAACGGAGAGGACCTGATTATGCGCCGGATATTATCCGTATTACTCGAAAATGAATCAGGCGCGTTATCCCGTGTGATCGGCCTCTTTTCCCAACGGGGCTATAACATTGAAAGCCTGACCGTTGCGCCAACCGACGATCCGACATTATCGCGTATGACTATCCAGACCGTGGGCGATGAAAAAGTGTTGGAGCAGATTGAAAAGCAATTACACAAGCTGGTCGATGTGCTGCGTGTTAGCGAACTGGGGCAGGGGGCGCATGTTGAGCGGGAAATCATGCTGGTGAAGATTCAGGCCAGTGGCTACGGACGTGACGAAGTGAAGCGCAATACGGAAATATTCCGTGGGCAAATCATTGATGTCACGCCATCGCTTTATACCGTTCAATTGGCGGGAACCAGCGATAAGCTTGATGCATTTTTAGCATCGATTCGCGATGTGGCGAAAATTGTGGAGGTTGCTCGTTCCGGCGTAGTAGGACTTTCGCGCGGCGATAAAATAATGCGTTGAGAATGATCTCAATACGCAATTTACAGCCCAACATGTCACGTTGGGCTTTTTTTGCGAATTCAGTGGGAACCTGGAATAAAAGCAGTTGCCGCAGTTAATTTTCTGCGCTTAGATGTTAATGAATTTAACCCATGCCAGTACAATGGGTATGGTTTTTACATTTTACTCAAGGGGCAATTGTGAAACTGGATGAAATCGCTCGGCTGGCGGGAGTGTCGCGGACCACTGCAAGCTATGTTATTAACGGCAAAGCGAAGCAATACCGTGTGAGCGACAAAACCGTTGAAAAAGTCATGGCAGTGGTGCGTGAGCACAATTACCACCCAAATGCCGTGGCTGCTGGGCTTCGTGCTGGACGCACACGTTCGATTGGTCTTGTGATCCCCGATCTGGAGAACACAAGTTACACCCGTATCGCTAATTATCTTGAACGTCAGGCGCGGCAACGGGGCTATCAACTACTGATTGCTTGTTCCGAAGATCAGCCAGACAACGAAATGCGCTGTATTGAGCATCTTTTGCAGCGTCAGGTCGATGCCATCATTGTTTCGACGTCGCTGCCGCCGGAGCATCCTTTTTATCAACGCTGGGCTAACGACCCGTTCCCGATCGTCGCCCTGGACCGCGCCCTCGATCGTGAACACTTCACCAGCGTTGTGGGTGCCGACCAGGATGATGCAGAAATGCTGGCCGAAGAGTTACGTAAGTTTCCTGCTGAGACGGTGCTTTATCTTGGCGCGTTGCCGGAGCTTTCTGTCAGCTTCCTGCGCGAGCAGGGTTTCCGTACCGCCTGGAAAGATGATCCACGCGAAGTGCATTTCCTTTATGCCAACAGTTATGAGCGAGAAACCGCTGCCCAGTTGTTCGAAAAATGGCTGGAAACGCATCCGATGCCGCAGGCGCTGTTCACCACCTCATTTGCGTTGTTGCAAGGCGTTATGGATGTCACGCTGCGCCGCGATGGCAAACTGCCTTCTGATTTGGCAATTGCGACCTTTGGTGACAACGAATTGCTCGACTTCTTACAGTGTCCGGTATTGGCGGTAGCCCAGCGTCATCGCGACGTTGCGGAACGCGTACTGGAGATTGTGCTCGCCAGTCTGGACGAGCCGCGCAAACCAAAACCAGGCTTAACACGCATTAAACGTAATCTTTATCGCCGTGGTGTACTAAGCCGTAGATAAACATTACGAAAAGATGCGCCAGTGGATTTAACCTCTGGCGCATTGAGTACGTAATTGGACATCGATATCCATAATGTAAATAAGACTATTCTGGACAATTATCCATAAGCCCTCCTGAATATCCTGCCAATTAACTCTATTCGCTGCGCTGAATGATAATTAACTCGTAACGGTAGATTGCAATTGCATTATTTTGTTACAAGCAAATCGGCAATTGCCGATTAAACAAACACTTTTCTAAACTTTTGTCCAAAGTCGCTGGCATCAGGCATGGCGCACGTGCAACAGGGACTGTTATCCGGGGGAGATATGTCCTAAAATGCCGCTCGCGTCGCAAACTGACACTTTATATTTCCATTAAGGAAAATCGAGTCGTTTTTAAAACGGTAATGATGAATGGGATTTTTTCTTACAACTATTCATGACGTTAATTTGCTTCGTTTGTTGTGCGATTTTTAAACAATGCAGATATTAGCCGTAAACATTGGGTTTTTTGCTTCGGTAAGGAATGTTCCTGGCTTGACAAGCTTTTCCTCCGCTCCGTAAACTCCTTTTAGTGGGAATTTGTGGGATAAAGTGGTAATCGGGGGGAGACTGGCATGTTCCGGGGAGCAACGTTAGTCAATCTCGACAGTAAAGGGCGCTTATCGGTGCCTACCCGTTATCGGGAAGAAC
Source organism: Escherichia sp. E4742 (assembly GCF_005843885.1). NCBI lineage: Bacteria > Pseudomonadati > Pseudomonadota > Gammaproteobacteria > Enterobacterales > Enterobacteriaceae > Escherichia > Escherichia sp. E4742. The sequence goes on from NZ_CP040443.1 coordinate 3,057,351, forward strand.
TGCTCGGGAGCGCTGCCGGTCAAATGGTGTGTACCATTGACATTCATCACCCGTGCCTGCTGCTTTACCCCCTTCCTGAATGGGAAATTATCGAGCACAAATTATCGCGTCTTTCGAGCATGAACCCTGTTGAACGTCGTGTTCAACGCCTTCTGTTAGGGCATGCCAGTGAGTGTCAGCTGGATAGCGCAGGTCGATTATTAATCGCGCCTGTGTTGCGGCAGCATGCCGGGCTGACGAAAGAAGTGATGCTGGTCGGGCAGTTCAATAAGTTCGAACTGTGGGATGAAACGACCTGGCATCAACAGGTCAGGGAAGATATCGACGCTGAACAGTCTGTTACCGAAAACTTGTCGGAGCGACTGCAGGACTTGTCTCTATAAAATGATGGAAAACTATAAACATACCACGGTACTGCTGGACGAAGCCGTAAATGGCCTCAATATCCGTCCTGACGGTATCTACATTGATGGAACTTTTGGTCGCGGTGGTCACTCACGTCTGATTCTTTCGCAACTTGGCGAAACGGGACGCTTGTTGGCAATCGATCGCGACCCGCAGGCTATTGCCGTCGCGAAGACTATTGATGATCCGCGCTTCTCCATCATTCATGGACCTTTCTCTGCGCTGGGCGAATATGTCGCCGAGCGCGATCTTATCGGCAAGATCGACGGCATTCTGCTCGATCTTGGTGTCTCTTCACCGCAACTCGATGATGCTGAACGCGGTTTTTCCTTTATGCGCGATGGCCCGTTGGACATGCGTATGGACCCGACGCGCGGTCAGTCTGCCGCCGAATGGCTACAAACCGCAGAAGAATCCGATATTGCCTGGGTATTAAAAACCTATGGCGAAGAGCGTTTTGCTAAACGTATTGCACGCGCCATTGTCGAGCGTAACCGCGAACAGCCGATGACCCGCACTAAAGAACTGGCAGAAGTCGTTGCTGCCGCAACGCCGGTGAAAGACAAATTCAAACATCCCGCGACCCGTACCTTCCAGGCGGTGCGCATTTGGGTGAACAGTGAACTGGAGGAGATAGAGCAGGCGCTAAAAAGCTCGCTTAACGTGCTGGCCCCAGGCGGGCGGCTTTCGATCATCAGTTTTCATTCGCTGGAAGATCGTATTGTGAAACGCTTTATGCGTGAAAACAGTCGCGGTCCACAAGTTCCGGCAGGGTTACCGATGACTGAAGAGCAGCTCAAAAAACTGGGTGGCCGTCAGTTGCGAGCACTAGGTAAGTTGATGCCGGGCGAAGAAGAGGTGGCAGAGAACCCTCGTGCCCGTAGTTCAGTTCTGCGTATTGCAGAGAGGACGAACGCATGATCAGCAGAGTGACAGAAGCCCTCAGCAAAGTTAAAGGATCGATGGGAAGCCACGAGCGCCATGCCTTGCCTGGCGTTATCGGTGACGATCTTTTGCGGTTTGGGAAGCTGCCGCTCTGCCTGTTCATTTGCATTATTTTGACGGCGGTGACTGTGGTGACCACGGCGCACCATACCCGTTTGCTCACCGCTCAGCGCGAACAACTGGTGCTGGAGCGAGACGCTTTAGACATTGAATGGCGTAACCTCATTCTTGAAGAGAATGCGCTCGGCGACCATAGCCGGGTGGAACGGATCGCCACGGAGAAGCTGCAAATGCAGCATGTTGATCCATCACAAGAAAATATCGTAGTGCAAAAATAAGGATAAACGCGACGCATGAAAGCAGCGGCGAAAACGCAGAAACCAAAACGTCAGGAAGAACATGCCAACTTTATCAGTTGGCGTTTTGCGTTGTTATGCGGCTGTATTTTATTGGCACTGGCTTTCCTGCTGGGGCGCGTTGCCTGGTTGCAGGTAATCTCCCCGGATATGCTGGTGAAAGAGGGCGACATGCGCTCTCTTCGCGTTCAGCAAGTCTCCACCTCCCGCGGCATGATTACCGACCGTTCTGGTCGCCCGTTAGCAGTGAGTGTGCCAGTAAAAGCAATCTGGGCCGACCCGAAAGAAGTGCATGAAGCCGGTGGCATCAGCGTCGGCGACCGCTGGAAGGCGCTGGCTAACGCGCTCAATATTCCGCTGGATCAACTTTCTGCCCGCATTAATGCCAACCCGAAAGGGCGCTTTATCTATCTGGCGCGTCAGGTTAACCCTGACATGGCTGAATACATCAAAAAACTGAAGCTGCCGGGGATTCATCTGCGCGAAGAATCTCGCCGTTACTACCCGTCTGGCGAAGTGACCGCTCACCTCATTGGCTTTACCAACGTCGATAGCCAGGGGATTGAGGGCGTCGAGAAAAGTTTTGATAAATGGCTTACCGGGCAACCGGGCGAACGTATTGTGCGTAAAGACCGCTATGGCCGTGTAATCGAAGATATTTCTTCTACCGACAGCCAGGCGGCGCACAACCTGGCGTTGAGTATTGATGAACGCCTGCAGGCGCTGGTTTATCGCGAACTGAACAACGCCGTGGCCTTTAACAAGGCGGAATCCGGTAGTGCCGTGCTGGTGGATGTCAACACTGGCGAAGTGCTGGCGATGGCTAACAGCCCGTCTTATAACCCAAACAATCTGAGTGGCACGCCGAAAGAGGCGATGCGTAACCGTACTATCACCGACGTCTTTGAACCGGGTTCAACCGTCAAGCCGATGGTGGTGATGACTGCGTTGCAGCGCGGCGTGGTGCGGGAAAACTCGGTACTGAATACCGTTCCTTATCGAATTAACGGCCACGAAATTAAAGACGTGGCGCGCTACAGCGAATTAACCCTGACCGGGGTATTACAGAAGTCGAGTAACGTCGGTGTTTCCAAGCTGGCGTTAGCGATGCCGTCCTCAGCGTTAGTAGATACTTACTCACGTTTTGGGTTGGGAAAAGCGACCAATTTGGGGTTGGTCGGAGAACGCAGTGGCTTATATCCTCAAAAACAACGGTGGTCTGACATAGAGAGGGCCACCTTCTCTTTCGGCTACGGGCTAATGGTAACACCGTTACAGTTAGCGCGAGTCTACGCAACCATCGGCAGCTATGGTATCTATCGCCCGCTGTCGATTACCAAGGTTGACCCCCCGGTTCCTGGTGAACGTGTCTTCCCGGAATCCATTGTCCGCACTGTGGTGCATATGATGGAAAGCGTGGCACTACCGGGCGGCGGTGGCGTGAAGGCGGCGATTAAAGGCTATCGTATCGCCATTAAAACCGGTACTGCGAAAAAGGTCGGGCCGGATGGTCGCTACATCAATAAATATATTGCTTATACCGCAGGCGTTGCGCCTGCGAGTCAGCCGCGCTTCGCGCTGGTTGTTGTTATCAACGATCCGCAGGCGGGTAAATACTACGGCGGCGCCGTTTCCGCGCCGGTCTTTGGTGCCATCATGGGCGGCGTATTGCGCACCATGAACATCGAACCGGATGCGCTGACAACGGGTGATAAAAACGAATTTGTGATTAATCAAGGCGAGGGGACAGGTGGCAGATCGTAATTTGCGCGACCTTCTTGCTCCGTGGGTGCCAAACGCACCTTCGCGAGCACTGCGAGAGATGACACTCGACAGCCGTGTGGCTGCGTCGGGCGATCTTTTTGTAGCTGTAGTAGGTCATCAGGCGGACGGGCGTCGATATATCCCGCAGGCGATAGCGCAAGGTGTGGCTGCCATTATTGCTGAGGCAAAAGATGAGGCGACCGATGGTGAAATCCGTGAAATGCACGGCGTACCGGTCATCTATCTCAGCCAGCTCAATGAGCGTTTATCTGCGCTGGCGGGCCGCTTTTACCATGAACCCTCTGACAATTTACGTCTCGTGGGCGTTACGGGCACTAACGGCAAAACCACGACTACCCAGCTTCTGGCGCAGTGGAGCCAACTGCTTGGCGAAACCAGCGCGATAATGGGCACTGTTGGTAACGGCCTGCTGGGTAAAGTTATTCCGACGGAAAACACGACCGGTTCGGCAGTCGACGTTCAGCATGAGCTTGCGGGGCTGGTGGATCAGGGCGCGACTTTTTGCGCAATGGAAGTTTCCTCCCATGGGCTGGTACAACACCGTGTGGCAGCATTGAAATTTGCGGCGTCGGTTTTTACCAACTTAAGCCGCGATCACCTTGATTATCACGGTGATATGGAACATTACGAAGCCGCAAAATGGCTGCTTTATTCTGAACATCATTGCGGTCAGGCGATAGTCAACGCCGATGACGAAGTAGGCCGTCGCTGGCTGGCAAAACTACCAGACGCGGTTGCGGTGTCGATGGAAGACCATATCAATCTGAACTGTCATGGCCGCTGGCTGAAAGTGACCGATGTGAACTATCACGACAGCGGCGCAACCATTCGCTTTAGCTCAAGCTGGGGCGATGGGGAAATTGAAAGTCGCCTGATGGGGGCATTCAACGTCAGTAATTTACTGTTGGCGCTGGCGACGCTGCTGGCGCTGGGTTATCCGCTGGCGGATCTGCTAAAAACCGCCGCACGTCTGCAACCGGTTTGCGGACGTATGGAAGTGTTCACTGCGCCAGGCAAACCGACGGTGGTTGTGGATTACGCTCACACCCCGGATGCACTGGAAAAAGCCTTGCAGGCTGCACGTCTTCATTGTGCAGGCAAGCTGTGGTGCGTCTTCGGCTGTGGCGGCGATCGTGATAAAGGCAAGCGTCCACTGATGGGGGCGATTGCTGAAGAGTTTGCCGACGTGGCGGTGGTGACGGACGATAACCCGCGTACCGAAGAACCGCGCGCCATCATCAACGATATTCTGGCGGGAATGTTAGATGCCGGACGTGCCAAAGTGATGGAAGGCCGTGCCGAAGCGGTGACTTGCGCCGTTATGCAGGCTAAAGAGAATGATGTGGTGCTGGTCGCTGGCAAAGGCCATGAAGATTACCAGATTGTTGGCAATCAGCGCCTGGACTACTCCGATCGCGTCACGGTAGCGCGTCTGCTGGGGGTGATCGCATGATTAGCGTAACTCTTAGCCAACTTACCGATATTCTCAACGGTGAACTAAAAGGGGAAGATGTCACCCTGGATGCCGTAACGACTGACACTCGGAAACTGACGCCAGGCTGTCTGTTTGTCGCCCTGAAAGGCGAACGTTTCGATGCCCACGATTTTGCCGACCAGGCGAAAGCTGGCGGCGCAGGTGCATTACTGGTCAGCCGTCCGCTGGATATCGACCTGCCGCAGTTAATCGTTAAAGACACGCGTCTGGCATTCGGTGAACTGGCTGCATGGGTACGCCAGCAAGTTCCGGCGCGTGTGGTTGCTCTGACCGGTTCCTCCGGTAAAACCTCCGTTAAAGAGATGACTGCGGCGATTTTAAGCCAGTGCGGTAATACGCTTTATACCGCGGGCAATCTCAACAACGACATCGGCGTGCCAATGACGCTGCTGCGCTTAACGCCGGAATACGATTACGCAGTTATCGAACTTGGCGCGAACCATCAGGGCGAAATTGCCTGGACTGTGAGTCTGACTCGCCCGGAAGCGGCGCTGGTCAACAACCTGGCGGCGGCGCATCTGGAAGGTTTCGGTTCTTTGGCTGGCGTGGCAAAAGCGAAAGGCGAAATCTTTACCGGCTTGCCGGAAAACGGTATCGCCATTATGAACGCCGACAACAACGACTGGCTGAACTGGCAGAGCGTAATTGGCTCACGCAAAGTGTGGCGTTTCTCAGCCAATGCTGCCAACAGCGATTTCACCGCCACCAATATCCATGTGACTTCGCACGGTACGGAATTTACGCTACAAACCCCAACAGGTAGTGTCGATGTTCTGCTACCGTTGCCCGGGCGTCACAATATTGCGAATGCGCTGGCAGCCGCCGCGCTCTCCATGTCCGTGGGCGCAACGCTTGATGCTATCAAAGCGGGGCTGGCAAATCTGAAAGCCGTTCCCGGGCGTCTGTTCCCCATTCAACTGGCGGAAAACCAGTTGTTGCTCGACGACTCCTACAACGCCAATGTCGGTTCAATGACCGCAGCAGTCCAGGTACTGGCTGAAATGCCTGGCTACCGCGTGCTGGTGGTGGGCGATATGGCGGAACTGGGCGCTGAAAGCGAAGCCTGCCATGTACAGGTGGGCGAAGCGGCGAAGGCAGCTGGTATTGACCGCGTGTTAAGCGTGGGTAAACAAAGCCATGCTATCAGCACCGCCAGCGGCGTTGGCGAACATTTTGCTGATAAATCCGCATTAATTGCGCGTCTTAAATCACTGATTGCAGAGCAACAGGTGATTACGATTTTAGTTAAGGGTTCACGTAGTGCCGCCATGGAAGAGGTGGTACGCGCTTTACAGGAGAATGGGACATGCTAGTTTGGCTGGCCGAACATTTGGTCAAATATTATTCCGGCTTTAACGTCTTTTCCTATCTGACGTTTCGCGCCATCGTCAGCCTGCTGACCGCGCTGTTCATCTCATTGTGGATGGGCCCGCGTATGATTGCCCATTTGCAAAAACTCTCCTTTGGTCAGGTCGTTCGTAACGATGGCCCGGAATCGCACTTTAGTAAGCGCGGTACGCCGACCATGGGCGGGATAATGATCCTGACGGCGATAGTGATCTCCGTACTGCTGTGGGCTTACCCCTCCAACCCGTACGTCTGGTGCGTACTTGTGGTGCTGGTGGGTTACGGCATCATTGGTTTTGTCGACGACTATCGCAAAGTGGTGCGTAAAGACACCAAGGGCCTGATTGCGCGCTGGAAGTATTTCTGGATGTCGGTGATCGCGCTGGGCGTCGCCTTTGCGCTGTATCTTGCCGGGAAAGACACGCCAGCAACGCAGCTGGTGGTGCCGTTCTTTAAAGATGTGATGCCGCAGCTGGGGCTGTTCTACATTCTGCTGGCTTACTTCGTCATTGTTGGTACCGGTAACGCGGTAAACCTGACCGATGGCCTCGACGGGCTGGCGATTATGCCGACCGTATTTGTCGCCGGTGGTTTTGCGCTGGTGGCGTGGGCAACCGGCAACATGAACTTTGCCAGCTACTTGCATATACCGTATCTGCGGCACGCCGGGGAACTGGTTATTGTCTGCACCGCGATAGTCGGGGCAGGGCTGGGCTTTCTGTGGTTTAACACCTATCCGGCACAGGTATTTATGGGTGATGTCGGTTCGCTGGCGTTAGGCGGCGCGCTGGGCATTATCGCCGTACTGCTGCGTCAGGAATTCCTGCTGGTGATTATGGGCGGTGTGTTTGTGGTTGAAACCCTGTCGGTTATTTTGCAGGTCGGCTCCTTTAAACTGCGCGGGCAACGTATTTTCCGCATGGCGCCGATTCATCACCACTATGAACTGAAAGGCTGGCCGGAACCGCGCGTCATTGTGCGCTTCTGGATTATTTCGCTGATGCTGGTCCTGATTGGTCTGGCAACGCTGAAGGTACGTTAATCATGGCTGATTACCAGGGTAAAAATGTCGTTATTATCGGCCTGGGCCTCACCGGGCTTTCCTGCGTGGACTTTTTCCTTGCTCGCGGCGTGACGCCGCGCGTTATGGATACACGTATGACACCGCCTGGCCTGGATAAATTACCCGAAACGGTGGAACGTCACACTGGCGGTCTTAATGACGAGTGGCTGATGGCAGCCGATCTGATCGTCGCCAGCCCCGGCATTGCGCTGGCGCATCCGTCCCTAAGCGCCGCTGCCGATGCCGGAATTGAAATTGTTGGCGATATCGAACTGTTCTGCCGCGAAGCGCAGGCACCGATTGTGGCGATCACCGGTTCTAACGGCAAAAGCACTGTCACCACCTTAGTGGGCGAAATGGCGAAAGCAGCAGGTGTTAACGTCGGCGTGGGTGGCAACATTGGCCTGCCTGCGTTGATGTTGCTGGATGCCGAGTGCGAACTGTACGTGCTGGAACTATCGAGCTTCCAGCTGGAAACCACCTCCAGCTTACAGGCGGTGGCGGCGACCATTCTGAACGTGACTGAAGATCATATGGATCGCTATCCGTTTGGATTGCAGCAATATCGTGCGGCAAAACTGCGCATTTACGAAAATGCGAAAGTGTGTGTCGTCAATGCCGATGATGCCTTAACGATGCCGATTCGCGGTGCGGATGAACGTTGCGTCAGCTTTGGCGTCAACATGGGTGACTATCACCTGAATCATCAGCAGGGCGAAACCTGGCTGCGAGTGAAAGGCGAGAAAGTGTTGAACGTGAAAGAGATGAAACTTTCCGGACAACACAACTATACCAATGCGCTGGCAGCGCTGGCGCTGGCTGATGCCGCAGGGTTACCGCGCGCCAGCAGCCTGAAAGCGTTAACCACGTTCACTGGTCTGCCGCATCGTTTTGAAGTGGTGCTGGAGCATAACGGCGTGCGCTGGATTAACGATTCGAAAGCCACCAACGTCGGGAGTACAGAGGCGGCGCTGAACGGCTTGCAGGTAGACGGTACGCTGCATTTATTGCTGGGCGGTGATGGTAAATCGGCGGATTTCAGTCCACTGGCGCGCTATCTGAATGGCGACAACGTGCGTTTGTACTGTTTTGGTCGTGATGGCGCCCAGTTAGCGGCACTGCGACCGGAAGTGGCAGAGCAAACCGAAACCATGGAGCAGGCGATGCTCTTGCTGGCGCCACGCGTGCAGCCAGGGGATATGGTGCTGTTGTCACCAGCCTGTGCCAGCCTCGATCAGTTCAAGAACTTTGAACAACGGGGCAATGAGTTCGCCCGTCTGGCGAAGGAGTTAGGTTGATGCGTTTATCTCTCCCTCGCCTGAAAATGCCGCGCCTGCCAGGACTCAGTATCCTGGTCTGGATCTCCACGGCGCTTAAAGGCTGGGTGATGGGCTCGCGGGAAAAAGATACCGACAGCCTGATCATGTACGATCGCACCTTGCTGTGGCTGACCTTCGGCCTCGCGGCGATCGGCTTTATCATGGTGACTTCGGCGTCAATGCCCATTGGGCAGCGCTTAACCAACGATCCGTTTTTCTTCGCGAAGCGTGATGGCGTTTATCTGATCCTGGCGTTCATTCTGGCGATCATTACGCTGCGTCTGCCGATGGAGTTCTGGCAACGTTACAGCGCCACGATGCTGCTTGGATCAATCATCCTGCTGATGATCGTGCTGGTGGTAGGTAGCTCAGTTAAAGGGGCATCACGTTGGATCGATCTCGGCCTGCTGCGTATTCAGCCTGCGGAGCTGACCAAGCTGTCGCTGTTTTGTTACATCGCCAACTATCTGGTGCGCAAAGGCGACGAAGTACGTAATAACCTGCGCGGCTTCCTGAAACCGATGGGCGTGATTCTGGTGCTGGCAGTGTTGCTGCTGGCGCAGCCTGACCTTGGTACGGTAGTGGTGTTGTTTGTGACTACTCTGGCGATGCTGTTCCTGGCAGGGGCAAAATTGTGGCAGTTCATCGCCATTATTGGCATGGGGATTTCAGCGGTTGTGCTGCTGATCCTCGCCGAGCCGTACCGTATTCGTCGTGTTACTGCGTTCTGGAACCCGTGGGAAGATCCCTTCGGTAGCGGCTATCAGTTAACGCAATCCCTGATGGCGTTTGGTCGTGGCGAACTGTGGGGGCAAGGTTTAGGCAATTCGGTACAAAAACTGGAGTATCTGCCAGAAGCGCACACTGACTTCATTTTCGCCATTATCGGCGAAGAACTGGGGTATATCGGTGTGGTGCTGGCGCTTTTAATGGTATTCTTCGTCGCTTTTCGTGCGATGTCGATTGGCCGTAAAGCGTTAGAAATTGACCACCGTTTTTCCGGTTTTCTCGCCTGTTCAATTGGTATCTGGTTTAGCTTCCAGGCGCTGGTTAACGTAGGCGCGGCAGCGGGGATGTTGCCAACTAAAGGTCTGACATTACCGCTGATCAGTTACGGGGGTTCAAGCTTACTGATTATGTCGACAGCCATCATGATGCTGTTACGTATTGATTATGAAACACGTCTGGAGAAAGCGCAGGCGTTTGTACGAGGTTCTCGATGAGTGGTAAAGGGAAGCGATTAATGGTGATGGCAGGCGGTACTGGCGGGCATGTGTTCCCGGGACTGGCTGTTGCACACCATTTAATGGCCCAGGGGTGGCAAGTTCGCTGGCTGGGTACTGCCGATCGTATGGAAGCGGACTTAGTGCCGAAGCACGGTATCGAGATCGACTTTATTCGTATTTCTGGTCTGCGCGGCAAGGGTATTAAAGCGTTGCTCGCGGCTCCGCTGCGGATCTTTAACGCCTGGCGTCAGGCGCGGGCGATTATGAAAGCTTACAAGCCCGATGTGGTGCTCGGTATGGGCGGCTATGTTTCCGGGCCTGGTGGTCTGGCAGCATGGTCGTTAGGCATTCCGGTCGTACTTCACGAACAAAACGGCATTGCTGGCTTGACCAATAAATGGCTGGCGAAAATTGCTACCAAAGTGATGCAGGCGTTTCCGGGGGCTTTCCCTGATGCCGAAGTTGTTGGTAACCCAGTGCGTACTGATGTGCTGGCGCTGCCGTTGCCACAGCAGCGTATGGCTGACCGTGAAGGTCCGGTTCGTGTTCTGGTGGTGGGTGGTTCCCAGGGAGCGCGCATCCTTAACCAGACAATGCCGCAGGTTGCAGCAAAGCTGGGTGATTCAGTCACTATCTGGCATCAGAGCGGCAAAGGTTCGCAACAAACCGTTGAACAGGCTTATGCCGAAGCGGGGCAACCGCAGCATAAAGTGACGGAATTTATTGATGATATGGCGGCGGCCTATGCGTGGGCGGATGTCGTCGTTTGCCGCTCTGGCGCGTTGACGGTGAGTGAAATCGCTGCGGCAGGGCTACCGGCGTTGTTTGTGCCGTTTCAACATAAAGACCGCCAACAGTACTGGAATGCGCTGCCGCTGGAAAAAGCGGGCGCGGCCAAAATTATCGAGCAGCCGCAGCTTACTGTGGATGCCGTCGCCAACACCCTGGCCGGGTGGTCGCGAGAAACCTTATTAACCATGGCAGAACGCGCCCGAGCTGCATCCATTCCGGATGCCACCGAGCGAGTGGCAAATGAAGTGAGCCGGGCTGCCCGGGCGTAATTGTAGCGATGCCTTTTGCATCGTATGAATTTGAGAAGTTAATGGCGTAAAGAATGAATACACAACAATTGGCAAAACTGCGTTCCATCGTGCCTGAAATGCGTCGCGTTCGGCACATACACTTTGTCGGCATCGGTGGTGCCGGTATGGGCGGTATTGCCGAAGTTCTGGCCAATGAAGGGTATCAGATCAGTGGTTCCGATTTAGCGCCAAACCCAGTCACGCAACAGTTAACGAATCTGGGAGCGACGATTTACTTCAACCATCGCCCGGAAAACGTGCGTGATGCCAGTGTGGTCGTAGTTTCCAGCGCGATTTCTGCCGATAACCCGGAAATTGTTGCCGCTCATGAGGCACGTATTCCGGTTATTCGCCGTGCTGAAATGTTGGCAGAGTTAATGCGTTTTCGTCATGGCATCGCTATTGCCGGGACGCATGGTAAAACCACGACCACCGCGATGGTTTCCAGCATCTACGCAGAAGCGGGCCTCGACCCGACCTTCGTGAACGGTGGGCTGGTAAAAGCGGCGGGTGTTCATGCACGTTTAGGCCACGGTCGTTACCTGATTGCTGAAGCGGATGAGAGCGATGCATCGTTCCTGCATCTGCAACCGATGGTAGCGATTGTCACTAATATCGAAGCCGACCATATGGATACCTACCAGGGCGACTTTGAGAATTTAAAACAGACCTTTATTAATTTTCTGCACAACCTGCCGTTTTACGGTCGTGCGGTGATGTGTGTTGACGATCCGGTAATTCGCGAATTGTTACCGCGTGTAGGCCGTCAAACCACCACTTATGGCTTCAGCGAAGATGCTGACGTGCGTGTGGAAGATTATCAGCAGATTGGCCCGCAGGGACACTTTACGCTGCTGCGTCAGGACAAAGAGCCAATGCGCGTTACACTGAATGCGCCAGGTCGTCACAATGCCCTGAATGCTGCCGCTGCCGTTGCGGTCGCCACGGAAGAGGGGATTGAAGATGAGGCTATTTTGCGTGCGCTGGAGAGTTTCCAGGGGACCGGACGCCGCTTTGATTTCCTTGGTGAATTTCCATTGGAACCTGTGAATGGTAAAAGCGGTACGGCAATGCTGGTTGATGACTATGGTCACCACCCGACCGAAGTTGACGCGACTATTAAAGCGGCGCGTGCAGGTTGGCCGGATAAAAACCTGGTGATGCTGTTTCAGCCGCACCGTTTCACCCGTACGCGCGACCTGTATGACGATTTTGCCAATGTGCTGACTCAGGTGGATACCCTGCTGATGCTGGAAGTGTATCCGGCAGGGGAAGCGCCTATTCCGGGAGCGGACAGTCGTTCGTTGTGTCGTACAATCCGTGGCCGTGGGAAAATTGATCCGATTCTGGTGCCGGACCCAGCGCAGGTGGCCGAGATGTTAGCACCAGTATTAACTGGTAACGACCTGATCCTCGTTCAGGGGGCAGGAAATATCGGAAAAATTGCCCGATCTTTAGCTGAAATCAAACTGAAGCCGCAAACTACGGAGGAAGAGCAACATGACTGATAAAATCGCGGTCCTGTTGGGCGGGACCTCCGCAGAGCGGGAAGTTTCTCTGAATTCTGGCGCGGCAGTGTTAGCTGGGCTGCGTGAAGGCGGTATTGACGCGTATCCTGTCGACCCGAAAGAAATCGACGTAACGCAACTGAAGTCGATGGGCTTTCAGAAAGTGTTTATCGCTCTGCACGGTCGCGGTGGTGAAGATGGCACGCTGCAGGGTATGCTCGAGCTGATGGGCTTGCCTTATACCGGCAGTGGAGTGATGGCATCTGCGCTTTCAATGGATAAACTACGCAGCAAACTGCTTTGGCAGGGCGCTGGTTTACCGGTAGCGCCGTGGGTAGCATTAACCCGCGCAGAGTTTGAAAAAGGCATTAGTGATAAGCAGTTAGCAGAAATTTCTGCCTTAGGTTTGCCGCTTATCGTCAAGCCGAGCCGCGAAGGTTCCAGTGTGGGAATGTCAAAAGTAGTAGCAGAAAATGCTCTGCAAGATGCATTAAGATTGGCATTTCAGCACGATGAAGAAGTATTGATTGAAAAATGGCTAAGTGGGCCGGAGTTTACGGTTGCGATACTCGGTGAAGAAATTTTACCGTCAATACGTATTCAACCCGCTGGAACCTTCTATGATTATGAGGCGAAGTATCTCTCTGATGAGACACAGTATTTCTGCCCAGCAGGTTTAGAAGTGGCTCAAGAGGCAAATTTGCAGGCATTAGTGCTGAAAGCATGGACGACTTTAGGATGCAAAGGATGGGGGCGTATAGACGTCATGCTGGACAGCGATGGACAGTTTTATCTGCTGGAAGCTAATACCTCACCGGGTATGACCAGTCACAGTCTGGTGCCGATGGCGGCACGTCAGGCGGGTATGAGCTTCTCGCAGTTGGTAGTACGAATTCTGGAACTGGCGGACTAATATGTCGCAGGCTGCTCTGAACACGCGAAACAGTGAAGAAGAGATTTCTTCTCACCGCAATAATGGAACGCGTCTGGCGGGGATCCTTTTCCTGCTGACCGTTTTAACGACAGTGTTGGTGAGCGGCTGGGTCGTGTTGGGCTGGATGGAAGATGCGCAACGCCTGCCGCTCTCAAAGCTGGTGTTGACCGGTGAACGCCATTACACGCGTAATGACGATATCCGGCAGTCGATCCTGGCATTGGGTGAGCCAGGTACCTTTATGACCCAGGATGTAAACATCATCCAGACGCAAATTGAACAACGCCTGCCGTGGATTAAGCAGGTGAGCGTCAGAAAGCAGTGGCCTGATGAATTGAAGATTCATCTGGTTGAATATGTGCCGATTGCGCGTTGGAATGATCAGCATATGGTTGACGCCGAAGGAAACACCTTCAGCGTTCCGCCAGATCGCACCAGCAAGCAGGTGCTCCCAATGTTGTATGGTCCGGAAGGCAGCGCAAATGAAGTGTTGCAGGGTTATCGCGAAATGGGGCAGATGCTGGCAAAGGACAGATTTACTCTGAAGGAAGCGGCGATGACCGCGCGGCGTTCCTGGCAGTTGACGCTGAATAACGATATTAAGCTCAATCTTGGCCGGGGCGATACGATGAAACGTTTGGCTCGCTTTGTAGAACTTTATCCGGTTTTACAGCAGCAGGCGCAAACCGATGGCAAACGGATTAGCTACGTTGATTTGCGTTATGACTCTGGTGCGGCAGTCGGCTGGGCGCCCTTGCCGCCAGAGGAATCTACTCAGCAACAAAATCAGGCACAGGCAGAACAACAATGATCAAGGCGACGGACAGAAAACTGGTAGTAGGACTGGAGATTGGTACCGCGAAGGTTGCCGCTTTAGTAGGGGAAGTTCTGCCCGACGGTATGGTCAATATCATTGGTGTGGGCAGCTGCCCGTCACGTGGTATGGATAAAGGCGGGGTGAACGACCTCGAATCCGTGGTCAAGTGCGTACAGCGCGCCATTGACCAGGCAGAATTGATGGCAGATTGTCAGATCTCTTCGGTATATCTGGCGCTTTCTGGTAAGCACATCAGCTGCCAGAATGAAATTGGTATGGTGCCTATTTCTGAAGAAGAAGTGACACAAGAAGATGTAGAAAATGTCGTCCATACCGCGAAATCGGTGCGTGTGCGTGATGAACATCGTGTGCTGCATGTGATCCCGCAAGAGTATGCGATTGACTATCAGGAAGGGATCAAAAATCCGGTAGGACTTTCTGGCGTGCGTATGCAGGCAAAAGTGCACCTGATCACATGTCACAACGATATGGCAAAAAACATTGTGAAAGCCGTTGAACGTTGTGGCCTGAAAGTTGACCAACTGATATTTGCCGGACTGGCATCAAGTTATTCGGTATTGACGGAAGACGAACGTGAACTGGGCGTCTGCGTCGTCGATATCGGTGGTGGTACAATGGATATCGCCGTTTATACTGGCGGGGCATTGCGTCACACCAAGGTAATTCCTTATGCTGGCAATGTCGTGACCAGTGATATCGCTTATGCCTTTGGGACACCGCCAAGCGACGCCGAAGCGATTAAAGTTCGTCATGGCTGCGCGCTGGGTTCCATCGTCGGTAAAGACGAGAGCGTGGAAGTGCCGAGTGTAGGTGGTCGTCCGCCGCGTAGTCTGCAACGTCAGACTCTGGCGGAGGTGATTGAGCCGCGCTATACCGAGCTGCTCAACCTGGTCAACGAAGAGATATTGCAGCTGCAGGAAAAGCTTCGCCAACAAGGCGTAAAGCATCACCTGGCTGCGGGTATTGTATTAACCGGTGGCGCGGCGCAGATCGAAGGTCTTGCCGCCTGCGCTCAACGCGTGTTTCATACGCAGGTGCGTATCGGCGCGCCGCTGAATATCACCGGTTTAACGGATTACGCTCAGGAGCCGTATTATTCAACGGCAGTGGGATTGCTTCATTACGGGAAAGAGTCACATCTTAACGGTGAAGCGGAAGTTGAAAAACGTGTTACAGCATCTGTTGGCTCGTGGATCAAGCGACTCAATAGTTGGCTGCGAAAAGAATTTTAATTTTTATGAGGCCGGCGGTGATTACGGCCTCAGGCGACAGGCACATATCGGAGAGAAACTATGTTTGAACCAATGGAACTTACCAACGACGCGGTGATTAAAGTCATCGGCGTCGGCGGCGGCGGCGGTAATGCTGTTGAACACATGGTGCGTGAGCGCATTGAAGGTGTTGAATTTTTCGCGGTAAATACCGATGCACAGGCGCTGCGTAAAACAGCGGTTGGGCAGACGATTCAGATCGGTAGTGGTATCACCAAAGGACTGGGAGCTGGCGCTAATCCAGAAGTTGGCCGTAATGCGGCTGATGAGGATCGTGATGCACTGCGTGCGGCGCTGGAAGGTGCAGACATGGTCTTTATTGCAGCGGGCATGGGCGGTGGTACCGGTACAGGTGCGGCGCCGGTTGTTGCTGAAGTGGCTAAAGATTTAGGTATTCTGACCGTTGCTGTTGTGACCAAGCCTTTCAACTTTGAAGGCAAGAAGCGTATGGCATTTGCGGAGCAGGGGATCACTGAATTATCCAAACATGTGGACTCACTGATCACAATCCCGAACGACAAACTGCTGAAAGTTCTGGGCCGCGGTATCTCCCTGCTGGACGCGTTTGGCGCAGCTAACGATGTGCTGAAAGGCGCTGTTCAGGGTATCGCCGAACTGATTACTCGTCCTGGTCTGATGAACGTGGACTTTGCAGACGTACGTACCGTGATGTCTGAAATGGGCTACGCAATGATGGGTTCTGGCGTGGCGAGCGGTGAAGACCGTGCGGAAGAAGCGGCCGAAATGGCAATTTCTTCTCCGCTGCTGGAAGATATCGACCTGTCTGGCGCTCGCGGCGTGCTGGTTAACATCACTGCGGGCTTCGACCTGCGTCTGGATGAGTTCGAAACCGTAGGTAACACCATCCGTGCATTTGCTTCGGACAACGCGACCGTGGTTATCGGTACTTCTCTTGACCCGGATATGAACGATGAACTGCGTGTAACCGTGGTTGCTACAGGTATTGGTATGGACAAACGTCCTGAAATCACTCTCGTGACCAATAAGCAAGTTCAACAGCCAGTGATGGATCGCTACCAGCAGCATGGTATGGCGCCGCTGACGCAAGAGCAGAAGCCCGTGGCCAAAGTGGTGAACGACAATACGCCACAAACCGTGAAAGAGCCGGATTATCTGGATATCCCGGCATTCCTGCGTAAGCAAGCTGACTAAGAATTAGCTGGAATTTGGGTTGCGAGGCTCTTTGTGCTAAACTGGCCTGCCGAATGTATAGTACACTTCGGTTGGATAGATAATTTGGCGAGATAATACGATGATCAAACAAAGGACACTTAAACGTATCGTTCAGGCGACGGGTGTCGGTTTACATACCGGCAAGAAAGTCACCCTGACCTTACGCCCTGCGCCGGCCAACACCGGGGTCATCTATCGTCGCACCGACTTGAATCCACCGGTAGACTTCCCGGCCGATGCCAAATCTGTGCGTGATACCATGCTCTGTACGTGTCTGGTCAACGAGCATGATGTACGGATTTCAACCGTTGAGCACCTGAACGCAGCGCTCGCGGGCTTAGGCATCGATAACATTGTTATCGAAGTTAACGCGCCGGAAATCCCAATCATGGACGGCAGTGCCGCTCCGTTTGTTTACCTGCTGCTTGATGCTGGTATCGACGAGCTGAACTGCGCCAAGAAATTTGTTCGCATCAAAGAGACTGTTCGCGTCGAAGATGGCGATAAGTGGGCTGAATTTAAGCCGTACAATGGTTTTTCGCTGGACTTCACCATCGATTTCAACCATCCGGCAATCGATTCCAGCAATCAACGCTATGCGATGAACTTCTCTGCTGATGCGTTTATGCGCCAGATCAGCCGTGCGCGTACGTTTGGTTTCATGCGTGATATCGAATATCTGCAGTCCCGTGGCCTGTGCCTGGGCGGCAGCTTCGATTGTGCCATCGTTGTTGACGATTATCGCGTACTGAACGAAGACGGCCTGCGTTTTGAAGACGAGTTTGTGCGTCACAAAATGCTCGACGCGATCGGTGATTTGTTCATGTGTGGTCACAACATTATCGGCGCATTTACCGCTTATAAATCCGGTCATGCACTGAATAACAAACTGTTGCAGGCTGTCCTGGCGAAACAGGAAGCCTGGGAATATGTGACCTTCCAGGACGACGCAGAACTGCCGTTGGCCTTCAAAGCGCCTTCAGCCGTACTGGCATAACGACATCTATACTGTCGTATAAAATTCGACTGGCAAATCTGGCACTCTCTCCGGCCAGGTGACCCAGTCGTTTTTTTTTTGAGTTTTTACAGCGTCGTAAGAAATCGGTGCGAACGCTGTTTTCTTAAGCACTTTTACGTGTTACTTATCTTGAATACTGCTGTGGACTTCTGGCTTTAATGATAAGATTTGTGCGCTAAAAACGTTGAATACGATCGGGATGGCAATAACGTGAGTGGAATACTGACGCGCTGGCGACAGTTAGGTAGACGCTACTTCTGGCCGCATCTCTTATTAGGGATGGTCGCGGCGAGTTTAGGCTTGCCTGCGCTCAGCAACGCCGCCGAGCCAAACGCGCCCGCAAAAGCGACAACGCGCAATCACGAGCCTTCCGCCAAAGTTAACTTTAGTCAGTTGGCCTTGCTGGAAGCAAACACGCGCCGCCCGAACTCGAACTATTCCGTTGATTACTGGCATCAACATGCTATTCGCACGGTAATCCGCCATCTCTCCTTTGCAATGGCGCCGCAAACGCTGCCCGTTGCCGAGGAATCTTTACCGCTTCAGGCGCAACATCTTGCTTTACTGGATACGCTCAGTGCGCTGCTGACTCAGGAAGGCACGCCGTCTGAAAATGAGTATCGCATTGATTATGCGCATTTTACCCCGCAAGCAACATTCAGCATGCCCGTCTGGATAAGCCTGGCGCAAGGCATCCGTGCTGGCCCTCAACGCCTCAGCTAACAACAATAAACCTTTACTTCATTTTATTAACTCCGCAACGCGGGGCGTTTGAGATTTTATTATGCTAATCAAATTATTAACTAAAGTTTTCGGTAGTCGTAACGATCGTACCCTGCGCCGGATGCGCAAAGTCGTCAACCTCATCAATGCCATGGAACCGGAGATGGAAAAACTCTCCGACGAAGAACTGAAGGGAAAAACTGCAGAGTTTCGTGCGCGTCTGGAAAAAGGCGAAGTGCTGGAAAATCTGATCCCGGAAGCCTTCGCAGTCGTGCGTGAAGCAAGTAAGCGCGTCTTTGGTATGCGTCACTTCGATGTACAGTTGCTCGGCGGTATGGTTCTTAATGAACGTTGCATCGCGGAAATGCGTACTGGTGAAGGTAAAACCCTGACCGCAACGCTGCCTGCTTACCTGAATGCATTAACCGGTAAAGGTGTGCACGTTGTTACCGTCAACGACTACCTGGCGCAACGTGACGCCGAAAACAACCGTCCGCTGTTTGAATTCCTCGGCTTGACCGTCGGCATCAACCTGCCGGGCATGCCTGCACCGGCAAAGCGTGAAGCTTACGCGGCTGACATTACTTACGGTACTAACAACGAATACGGCTTTGACTACCTGCGCGACAACATGGCGTTCAGCCCTGAAGAACGTGTACAGCGTAAACTGCACTATGCGCTGGTGGACGAAGTGGACTCCATCCTGATCGATGAAGCGCGTACACCGCTGATCATTTCCGGCCCGGCGGAAGACAGTTCGGAAATGTATAAGCGCGTAAACAAAATCATTCCGTACCTGATCCGTCAGGAAAAAGAAGACTCCGAAACCTTCCAGGGCGAAGGCCACTTCTCAGTGGATGAAAAATCTCGCCAGGTGAACCTGACCGAACGTGGTCTGGTGCTTATTGAAGAGCTGCTGGTGAAAGAAGGCATTATGGATGAAGGTGAGTCGCTGTACTCTCCGGCCAATATTATGCTGATGCACCATGTAACGGCGGCGCTGCGTGCTCACGCGCTGTTTACTCGCGATGTCGATTACATCGTTAAAGATGGTGAAGTTATCATCGTTGACGAACATACCGGTCGTACCATGCAGGGCCGTCGCTGGTCTGATGGTCTGCACCAGGCTGTGGAAGCGAAAGAAGGTGTACAGATCCAGAACGAAAACCAGACGCTGGCTTCGATCACCTTCCAGAACTACTTCCGTCTGTATGAAAAACTGGCGGGGATGACCGGTACGGCTGATACCGAAGCCTTCGAATTCAGTTCCATCTACAAGCTGGATACTGTAGTCGTTCCGACCAACCGACCGATGATTCGTAAAGATCTGCCGGATCTGGTCTACATGACCGAAGCGGAAAAAATTCAGGCGATCATTGAAGATATCAAAGAACGTACTGCGAAAGGCCAGCCAGTGCTGGTGGGTACTATTTCAATCGAGAAATCGGAACTGGTATCAAACGAACTGACTAAAGCTGGTATCAAACACAACGTTCTGAACGCTAAATTCCACGCCAACGAAGCGGCAATCGTTGCTCAGGCGGGCTATCCGGCTGCGGTGACCATCGCGACCAACATGGCGGGTCGTGGTACTGACATCGTGCTTGGTGGTAGCTGGCAGGCAGAAGTTGCCGCGCTGGAAAACCCGACCGCAGAGCAAATTGAAAAAATTAAAGCCGACTGGCAGGTGCGTCACGACGCGGTACTGGAAGCAGGTGGCCTGCATATCATCGGCACTGAGCGTCACGAATCTCGTCGTATCGATAACCAGCTGCGTGGCCGTTCTGGTCGTCAGGGTGATGCCGGTTCTTCCCGTTTCTACCTGTCGATGGAAGATGCGCTGATGCGTATTTTTGCCTCTGACCGCGTATCAGGCATGATGCGTAAACTGGGTATGAAACCCGGCGAAGCCATTGAGCATCCGTGGGTAACTAAAGCAATTGCCAATGCTCAGCGTAAAGTTGAAAGCCGTAACTTCGACATTCGTAAACAGCTGCTGGAATACGATGACGTAGCTAACGATCAGCGTCGTGCCATTTACTCCCAGCGTAACGAACTGCTGGATGTCAGCGATGTGAGCGAAACCATCAACAGCATTCGTGAAGATGTGTTCAAAGCGACCATCGATGCCTACATTCCGCCACAGTCACTGGAAGAAATGTGGGATATTCCGGGTCTGCAAGAACGTCTGAAAAACGATTTCGACCTCGATTTGCCGATTGCCGAGTGGCTGGACAAAGAGCCAGAACTACATGAAGAGACGCTGCGTGAGCGTATCCTGGAGCAGTCCATCGAAGTGTATCACCGTAAAGAAGAAGTGGTTGGCGCTGAGATGATGCGTCACTTCGAGAAAGGGGTGATGCTGCAAACGCTTGACTCCCTGTGGAAAGAGCACCTGGCGGCGATGGACTATCTGCGTCAGGGTATCCACCTGCGTGGCTATGCACAGAAAGATCCGAAGCAAGAATACAAACGTGAATCGTTCTCCATGTTTGCGGCGATGCTGGAATCGTTGAAATATGAAGTCATCAGCACGTTGAGCAAAGTACAAGTACGCATGCCGGAAGAAGTTGAAGAGCTGGAGCAGCAGCGTCGTATGGAAGCCGAGCGTTTAGCGCAAATGCAGCAGCTTAGCCATCAGGATGACGACTCTGCAGCCGCAGCGGCGCTGGCGGCGCAAACCGGTGAGCGCAAAGTAGGACGTAACGATCCTTGCCCATGCGGTTCTGGTAAAAAATACAAGCAGTGCCATGGCCGCCTGCAATAAAAGCTAACTGTTGACATAAAAGGCGCAGGATTCTGCGCCTTTTTTATAGGTTTAAGACAATGAAAAAGCTGCAAATTGCGGTAGGTATTATTCGCAATAAAAACAACGAAATTTTTATCACTCGTCGTGCCGCAGATGCCCATATGGCGAATAAGCTGGAGTTTCCTGGCGGTAAAATTGAAATGGGTGAAACGCCGGAACAAGCGGTGGTGCGTGAACTTCAGGAAGAGGTCGGAATTACCCCGCAACATTTTTATCTATTTGAAAAACTGGAATATGAATTCCCGGACAGGCATATCACTCTGTGGTTCTGGCTGGTCGAAAGCTGGGAAGGGGAGCCGTGGGGGAAAGAGGGACAGCCCGGTGAGTGGATGGCGCTGGCCAGCCTCAATGCAGAAGATTTTCCGCCAGCCAATGAACCGGTAATTGCGAAGCTTAAGTGTCTGGAGGTCGGATAAGGCGTTTACGCCGCATCCGACATTTACACAAGATGCCTGATGCGACGCTGGCGCGTCTTATCAGGCCTACGTGCGGCATCAGACAAATGTCACTGCTTTGGCTCTTCGCTCCAGTCATCGATCTCAGAAAGATCGCCACTGCTGGAGATTCGTTTTTCTTCAGCAGCCCATTCTCCGAGGTCGATCAACTGGCAGCGTTTGGAACAAAATGGCCGAAATGGGCTGACTTCACCCCACACCACCGTTTTCCCGCAGGTGGGGCAATTCACCGTAATAGTTTCTGACATTTTTACTCCTTAGCAACAGGCCAGTTCGAAATCCAGACGTTCCGGTACTTGTCCATTTTCACTGTCCAGCGGCATAAAGCGAATGGCAAAACGGCTCTTATGACCGGATATTTGCGGGTAAAGCTGTGAATCGAGTGCCAGATTCAGGCGTAACAAATCGGCGTCTTCGCCGTTATCCTGATAAAAACCGTTCAGACTGGTCAGTTTGCGGAACGGTGCCGACTGGCGAATCAAATCCAACACCATTGTAAGTGCCTGTGTCAGCGGGCTCAGGCTGGCAATCCAGGTTTCTACCTGACTGTCGCGCTGCGACTGGGGTAAATGCAACCAGATATGCAACGTAGGTAAATCAAAGCTGCAACAACCGCCGGGAATGCTCAGACGCTGACGCACCAGGGCAATCATCCTGTCTTCACGCAGAAATTGCCCGATACGCGGCGCGGAAATCAGCACGCTACCTGCGGCCTTCAACTGCTGAATTAATGCTTCAATACGGGTCTGGTCCACGCCAGGCACACCAATCCAGGTCTGGAGTTTACGCTGTTGACGTTCCAGCTCTTTCAGTAGTTCGGTACGAACTTCTCCACGCTCGAACACATCCAGCAATTCACTAACATTACGGAAGAAATGCAGAGCACCAGCGTAGTCAGCAATAGGCAAATTTACGGTGAGTTGTTGAATTAAAAACTCAATGCGCAGCCATGTACGCATTTTTTCATTTAGTGGATGTTCAAAAAGGACCTGGGTCTGCATTAAGTTTTTTCCTGTGAGACAAACTGCGACGCGAGCTGCAAATAGTGTGCGTGCAGGCGGGCAACATCTGATGCAATAGCATCCGGTGTGCCGTTATTATCAATGACGTCATCAGCCACCGCAAGACGGGCTTCGCGCGTTGCCTGGGCAGCAAGAATTTGTTCGACATGCTCGCGAGTAACATCATCGCGCTGCATGGTGCGCTTAAGCTGCGTTTCTGGGCTGACATCCACCACCAGCACTCGATTCGCTTTTTTATACAGTGAGTTTTCTACCAGCAATGGCACAACCCATAACACATAAGGTGAAGTTGCTTGCTGGATCTGGCGTTGCGTCTCCTGCTGAATCAGAGGATGCAGCAGGGCATTAAGCCAGTTTTTCTCTTCTGGATAGGCAAAGATCCGCTCGCGCAAGGCGCGACGTTGCAATGTTCCATCAGCAGCAATCATATCCGCGCCAAAGTGTTCAGCAATGGCACGCAGTGCAGGTGTACCCGGTTCAACCACCTGACGCGCAATAATATCGGCATCAATGACATTAATTCCGAGGTCAGCAAATGCATTTGCAACGGTACTCTTGCCACTGCCAATGCCGCCTGTTAAGGCAACTGTATACCTCATAATCTATATTCCTGGGAATTCATCATGATTATCAAAATGTTAATAAAGAGCGCGCGAAAGCGAAATTGATGAAACGTTCGCCCACTATTTACCAGGTAAATTTATGGGATTGTAGCGTAAAAAAAGACAATTTCGCAGTCTTGCGCCATATCGATTAGTGCGTATGATAGCGTCACTGGAGTTGCGCTCTTACCCTTATAGCCATTAACCCCAGGAATCTGCACATGCGTATCGAAGAAGATCTGAAGTTAGGTTTTAAAGACGTCCTCATCCGCCCTAAACGCTCTACTCTTAAAAGCCGTTCCGATGTTGAACTGGAACGTCAATTCACCTTCAAACATTCAGGTCAAAGCTGGTCCGGCGTGCCGATTATCGCCGCAAATATGGACACCGTAGGCACTTTTAGTATGGCTACGGCACTGGCTTCTTTCGATATTTTGACCGCTGTACATAAACATTACTCTGTTGAAGAGTGGCAAGCGTTTATCAATAATTCTTCTGCTGATGTGCTGAAACATGTGATGGTTTCTACCGGCACGTCGGATGCCGATTTCGAAAAAACCAAACAAATTCTCGACCTGAACCCGGCATTAAACTTCGTTTGTATTGATGTTGCGAATGGATATTCCGAGCACTTCGTGCAGTTTGTTGCGAAGGCGCGTGAAGCGTGGCCGACCAAAACTATTTGTGCAGGCAATGTGGTAACTGGCGAAATGTGTGAGGAGCTTATCCTCTCCGGTGCCGATATCGTTAAAGTTGGCATTGGTCCTGGCTCTGTTTGTACAACTCGCGTGAAAACGGGCGTTGGTTATCCTCAGCTTTCTGCGGTGATCGAATGCGCCGATGCCGCGCACGGTCTGGGCGGGATGATCGTCAGCGATGGCGGCTGTACCACACCGGGCGATGTGGCTAAAGCTTTTGGTGGCGGTGCCGATTTCGTAATGCTTGGCGGAATGCTGGCTGGTCACGAAGAGAGCGGCGGCCGTATTGTTGAAGAGAACGGTGAGAAATTTATGCTGTTCTACGGTATGAGCTCCGAGTCTGCGATGAAACGTCACGTTGGCGGCGTTGCGGAATATCGCGCTGCAGAAGGTAAAACCGTTAAGCTTCCTCTGCGCGGTCCGGTTGAAAATACCGCGCGTGATATTTTAGGCGGTCTGCGTTCAGCCTGCACTTACGTTGGGGCTTCACGCCTGAAAGAGCTGACCAAACGCACCACGTTTATCCGCGTACTGGAACAAGAAAACCGCATCTTCAATAATCTGTAATCACCCAATGCTGGCGTGGAGCAACACGCCAGCATTATCCCACCCCACTCATCGCATCGCCCAGATGGAAAATTGGCAGATACATTGCCACCACCAACGTACCGATAATTCCTCCAGTAATGACCAGCAACGCCGGTTCCAGTAAGGCGGCAAGGTTATCTGCCAGCGCCAGCGTGTTATCCCGATGATGATGGGCAAGATTCTCCAGCATGAGATCCAGCGACCCGGATGTCTCTCCTGTCCTCACTAACTGCAAACAGAGCGGGCTAAACTCCCCCGCATTTTTTAGCGCCAGCCAGATGGGGTGACCGTTACTGATATCATGCTGAATTTGTGTCAGAAGTTGCGCCCAGTACGGGCAGCGCATCGTCTCCCTGACGCTCTCCACTCCCTGCAAAAAAGTAATCCCTGCACTTTGTGTCAGCGCCAGAATCGTAAAGATCTGCGTGAGTTTTTGTCCCCGCATCAGGGCTCCCATTATCGGGATGCGTAATAACCATTTCTGCCGCGCAATAAGCCAGGTAGGGCGACGCATCAGCAGTTTGTTGGCTATCGCCAGCAGAAATCCGAGCACTATCAGCAGCCAGCCCCATTTGCCACTAAAGTCTGCCAGCGTCATGATCCCCTGCGTTAGCGCCGGTAGTGGGGTGTTGAAGGTCTTATAGATAGCGGCAAACTCCGGCAGCACAAAATGCAGCATTGCCACAACTACCATGATTGCCATTGCTAAAATGATGATGGGATAACGCAACGCTGATTTCACTTTGTCGGCCAACTGGCGCTGGGCTTTTTGCTGACGTGCCAGTTCAAAGCAGCATTCATCCAGCTTACCGGTCACTTCCCCCGTGCGGATCATCGACTGGTAAAGCGGCGGAAAAACCTCTGACCAGGGCGATAAGGCCCTGGAAAAGGCCACGCCCTGTTCGAGATCGTGAGCCAGCGATTGCAACAATGCCTGCCATTGCTTACTTGGATGCTGTTCCGCCAGCAGTGCCAGCCCTTCAGAAAGCGTTAACCCGGCTTTGAGTAGCGTCGCCAGTTGATGAATGACTTCCGCGCTTTTATCTCCTCGCCAATGCGCAGAATTGATAGCGATTCGCTTCAGGCTTAGTGGGGTAACCCTTTGCTGCTGTAGAGCCAAAAGTAGCAAAGTACGGCTCTCAGACCATTGCATCCCATCTTGCGCATTGCCGTCGCCGGTTATGCCATGCCATCGCCAGAGTTGCTTATTCGCCATGTGGCATCCCCAGCACGCGGATTAACTCTTCAAAGGTGGTTAAGCCTTGTTCCACGGCCAGGCAGCCGTTTTCAAAAAGTGTGCGCATACCTGTCCGCCTGGCGTGCGTTTCCAGCGATTCAACTTCAGTATTAGAGGAAATAAGCTGGCGTATGGCTGGTGTAATGGGCAGGACTTCAAACAAGGCGGTACGACCATAAAAACCGTGGTAGCAATGTTCACAACCCGGTGCCAGCCAGCGGGACAGAGGAGATGACCATACATTGTCCGGAAGGCGGATCGGTTCCCCTTGCCGCTGGCGGCAATGCGGACAAAGTTTACGTACCAGGCGCTGGGCTATTACCAGAGTGAGGGCCGACGAGAGCATCCAGCGAGCAACGCCCATTTGCTGTAAACGCACCAACGTTTCGCAGGTGGAGTTGGTGTGTAGCGTGGACAATACCAGATGACCCGTTTGCGCGGCTTTAATGGCAATTTCTGCCGTTTCGCCATCGCGGATCTCTCCGATCATGATGACGTCAGGATCCTGGCGCAATAACGCACGCAAAACGCTCTGAAAGGTGAGTCCGGCACGCGGATGGATTTGTGTCTGGTTTAGCCCGGCGATGGGGATCTCAACCGGATCTTCCACGCTGCAAATATTAATATCGGCGGTATTCAGCGTTTGCAGTGCGCTATACAGCGTGACTGTTTTGCCGCTGCCGGTAGGGCCAGTTACCAGCACCAGTCCCTGTGGTTGCTGCAAGGCGTGGGTAAAGTCCGTCAGTTGTGATGGTTGCATTCCCAGCGTGTTGACATCCAGCGCCTGGTCCACCTGCTGTAACAATCGTAATACTACCTTTTCACCGCCGCGACATGGCAAGGTAGCAATACGAAATGAGACAGCGTTCCCTGCCAGTTCGACAGTGAATTGCCCGTCCTGCGGCAGGCGATGTTCCGCAATATCCAGGCTTCCCAGCACTTTTAACCTGGCGGTTAAAGCGACTCCGGCATCCAGTGAAACATCAGGTAAAGGATGCAGCACGCCGTCGATACGCAAGCGGATGTGATAGCTATTGTCCGCTGGTTCGATATGAATATCTGATGCGCGTTGTTCCAGTGCAGATTGCAACGTATGAGCCAGCAATTCTGCTTTAGGCTGATGTTTCTCCTGAACGGCTACGGGCAATGTCTGTTGTGTGCGACTGGTGTGACCTTCCATTTGTTGGCGCGTCCAGCAGGTGATCTCAATACGTTTGGTGGTAGCGAAATGCAATGCGTCCAGCAACTCATGTGAGGGGGCATCGACCACTGCAACATGAACCACTTCTTCGCTGGCATCCAGTAAGACCCCCTGGTAACGCAAACACAGGGCGGTGAGCTGTGAAATATTCATCGCCGCTCCTTAGTTGGCGTCATCAAAGCGGAAGACATCTTCGCAGGCTTGCTGCAATGCGCTGTCACTTTGAATATTGCAGTTGCGCGTCCAGCCGGTGACACCGTTAGCGTTATCCCAACCGGGTGTCATAACGATGCTTAGCCCATTGAGACTCTCTTGCCCGGTCAGTGACACCACGCCCTTTGCCACACTCATGGCTGAAACATAGCGGGTGGTGGTAGGCGAGGGGATGCCATTGCTGCCGGCGTCGCAAGTGTCCAGTCCGCCATGTTCCAGTGCGCACAATTCTACGGCGGTACGGTAAGGCACAAAGGTTTGTAGCATGTCGGTAAGTGCGGCTTTGCGCAGGTAGTTTTGATAAGCGGGAATACCAATGGCGCTTAAAATGGCAATGATGCCAATAACCACCATCAGTTCGATAAGTGTAAAACCGCGTTGCTTGTCCATCTGTTTCGCTCCTTGATTTGGTTGGCGCTACTTTGGCAAACGCCATCAGCACAGGCGAGGGGCAAAAAACGAAACGGGAAGGCGGCTTCCGAGGTTTTTTATTACGTTGCAGCGAAAGACAAGAAATTTGCGAGGCGTTACGAAGAAAATTGGGGAAGGGGAGATTATCCGCCCGCGATGGAGCGGATAAATCTGTCAGCAATTAGCGAAAACGCATTGAAAGGTCGAGTGCCTGTACGTGTTTAGTTAGCGCACCGACGGAGATAAAGTCCACGCCCGTTTCAGCAAACTCGCGCAGCGTTTTGTCGGTGACGTTGCCAGACACTTCCAGCAGGGCTTTGCCGTTGGTGCGTTTAACGGCTTTGCGCATCTGTTCTGTGTCGAAGTTATCCAGCATGATGATATCGGCACCTGCTTTCAGTGCTTCATCAAGTTCTTCCAGATTCTCGACTTCAACTTCTACTGGCGCATCCGGGTGCAGCCAGGACGCTTTTTCGACCGCCTGGCGCACTGAGCCGGAGGCAATAATATGGTTTTCTTTGATCAGGAAAGCGTCAGAAAGCCCCAGACGATGGTTAGCCCCGCCGCCGCAAAGCACCGCGTATTTCAGGGCAGAACGCAGGCCGGGTAAGGTTTTTCGCGTATCCAGCAACTGCGTATCGGTGCCTTCCAGCAACTCAACATAGTGGCGAACCTTACTGGCTACGCCAGAAAGAGTTTGTACAAAATTAAGCGCAGTACGTTCGCCGGTTAACAGCACGCGAGATGGGCCTTCGAGTTCGAAAAGGAGTTGATTCGCGTTAATGACATCACCGTCATCCACATGCCAGGTAATGGTGACATCGTCGCCTGCCAGTTGAATAAACACTTCTTCAACCCAGCGTTTACCACAAAATACGCCATCTTCGCGGGTGATCACCGTGGCATGAGAGCGTGAATTTTCCGGTAAAAGTTTTGCCGTAATGTCGTTGTTGGCATCGACTGTTCCGCCTAAATCTTCTCGCAGCGCCTGGGCCACCGCGCCGGGGATATCGAGATTAATGCGTTCCAGCAGCTCGTCACGTCGGGTGTCAGGGTTATAGCGGCGAGGCGGCATGTTAAAACTCCAGATAGCTAACGAATCATAAGGTAGAAACATGCTACTCTGAACCGGGTATTAGCACCACATATAAGGAGATCCTGCATGTTGTTAGAACAGGGGTGGCTGGTCGGCGCACGTCGCGTTCCCTCACCACATTACGATTGTCGCCCGGATGACGAAACTCCCACCTTGCTGGTGGTGCACAATATTAGCCTGCCGCCAGGCGAGTTTGGCGGTCCGTGGATTGATGCATTATTCACCGGAACTATTGATCCGCAGGCACATCCCTTCTTTGCAGAGATTGCCCATTTGCGCGTCTCCGCTCACTGTTTGATTCGCCGTGATGGTGAAATTGTCCAGTATGTTCCTTTCGATAAACGCGCCTGGCATGCGGGTGTTTCCATGTATCAGGGGCGCGAACGCTGTAATGATTTCTCCATTGGGATTGAGCTGGAAGGCACTGATACGCTGGCTTATACCGATGCGCAGTATCAGCAACTGGCGGCGGTTACGCGGGCGCTGATTCATCGCTATCCAGCCATTGCCAGTAATATGACGGGCCATTGTGATATTGCGCCGGATCGGAAAACCGATCCCGGTCCTGCCTTTGATTGGGCACGGTTTCGCGCCCTGGTCAGCAAGGAGACAACATGACGCTGTTTACAACCTTACTGGTGTTAATTTTCGAGCGCCTGTTTAAGTTGGGCGAGCACTGGCAGCTTGATCACCGCCTCGAGGCGTTTTTCCGTCGGGTGAAACATTTCTCGCTGGGGCGCACATTAGGAATGACCATTATCGCGATGGGGGCGACCTTTTTACTGTTGCGCGCGTTGCATGGGCTATTGTTCAACGTCCCGACGCTGGTGGTGTGGCTGTTGATTGGTTTGTTGTGTATTGGCGCAGGAAAAGTTCGTCTCCATTATCATGCTTATCTGACCGCAGCTTCTCGTAACGACAGCCATGCCCGTTCCACGATGGCTGGCGAGTTAACCATGATTCATGGCGTCCCCGCAGGCTGCGATGAGCGTGAGTTTTTGCGTGAACTGCAAAATGCCCTGCTGTGGATTAACTTTCGTTTTTACCTTGCGCCACTGTTCTGGCTAATTGTAGGCGGTATCTGGGGACCCGTTACCCTGATGGGCTATGCATTCTTGCGCGCATGGCAATACTGGCTGGCGCGCTACCAGACGCCGCATCATCGTTTACAGTCGGGGGTTGATGCCGTGCTTCACGTAGTGGATTGGGTGCCAGTTCGCCTTGCGGGCGTAGTTTATGCCTTGATTGGTCACGGTGAGAAAGCGTTACCAGCATGGTTTGCTTCACTGACCGATTTCCATACATCGCAATACCAGGTGTTAACGCGTCTGGCACAGTTCTCACTGGCGCGTGAACCGCATGTTGATAAGGTTGAGACACCGAAAGCAGCGGTTTCAATGGCGAAGAAAACCTCGTTCGTGGTTGTGGTGGTGATTGCTCTACTGACGATTTACGGGACATTGGTGTAAATATTGCCGCCCTCACCCAGAACGGGTGAGGGCGTAGAGAGATTAATGTGCTTTTACGGCTTTTGCGGTTTTCTCTTTGAACAGATAACCGATACCTAACACAACCAGCCATACCGGGATCAGGTAAACCGAGATCGCCATTCCCGGCGTCATCAGCATTATCACCAGTACCGCCGCCATAAACAGCAGGCAGATCCAGTTACCCAGCGGATAGAGCAGGGCAGGGAAACGAGTTGCCACACCTTGTTCTTGCTTAGCGCGACGGAACTTCATATGTGCCAGGCTAATCATCGCCCAGTTAATAACCAGTGCAGAAACCACAAGCGCCATTAACAGTCCGAAAGCGGACTCTGGGGCAAGGTAGTTAATCAGTACGCACAATGCCGTAACCAGCGCAGATACCAGAATGGTATTTACTGGTACGCCGCGTTTATCGACGGAAGCGAGCATTTTCGGTGCGTTACCCTGTTGTGCCAGACCGAACAGCATACGGCTGTTGCAATATACGCAGCTGTTGTACACGGAGAGCGCAGCCGTCAGTACCACGATGTTCAGCGCATTTGCCACAAAGGTATCGCCTAACTCGTGGAAGATCAGCACAAACGGGCTGGTGTCAGCGGTAACCCGTGTCCACGGCATCAGTGAGAGCAGAACGGCTAACGAACCAATGTAGAAAATCAGGATGCGGTAGATAACCTGATTAGTTGCTTTCGGGATGCTTTGCTCCGGGTTATCAGCTTCTGCAGCGGTGATCCCCACCAGTTCCAGACCACCGAACGAGAACATGATAATCGCCATCATCATCACCAGCCCGGTGAAGCCGTGCGGCAGGAAGCCACCTTGAGCCCACAGGTTGCTAACAGTCGCCTGCGGGCCGCCGTTGCCGCTGAATAGCAGCCAGCCGCCGAAGATGATCATTGCTACCACCGCGATAACTTTGATAATGGCAAACCAGAACTCCATCTCACCAAACACTTTAACGTTAGTCAGGTTGATGGCGTTAATCACCACAAAGAATACGGCGGCAGAAGCCCAGGTGGGGATTTCCGGATACCAGAACTGAATGTATTTGCCGACAGCCGTAAGTTCTGCCATGGCAACTAAAACGTACAGTACCCAATAGTTCCAGCCAGAAGCGAATCCGGCAAAGCTGCCCCAGTATTTATAAGCAAAGTGGCTGAAGGAGCCTGCGACAGGTTCTTCGACCACCATTTCACCTAGCTGACGCATGATCAGAAAGGCGATAAAACCAGCAATGGCATAACCCAGGATAATCCCTGGCCCTGCGGACTGAATTACGGAGGCGCTACCCAGGAATAGCCCTGTCCCTATCGCGCCACCCAGCGCGATAAGCTGAATATGGCGGTTTTTAAGGCCGCGCTTTAGCTGCTCGCCGTGCTGTTGACCTTCCATCATGAAACCTCGTGCGGTGATTGTTTTTTTGATCTACGCAATGATGCGTGTGTAAGTTTGCAATTCCGTTTGTTGTATTAATTTGTTTACATCAAAGACGTTTTAATTGTTACAAAAAGACTTCCGTCAGATCAAGAATAATGGTATGCGGAAGCGAATGCACCCGCTTTATGCATGGTTGAAGATGAGTTGCTTAAAAAGGAACCGTTTGTAAAGATCAGCCTCAAATCCGCCCAATATATAAAGTGAATATAAATTCATTATTTCTGAATTAAAAACCGATAAATTGGTAAGTGAATCGGTTCAATTCGGATTTTTATAGTTTAATAATCGTTAAAAAACCCCTTTCCTACGTAAAGTCTAGATTTGTGTATAGTTACAACTTTGAAACGTTATATATGTCAAGTTGTTAAAATGTGCACAGTTTCATGATTTCAATCAAAACCTGTATGGACATAAGGTGAATACTTTGTTACTTTAGCGTCACAGACATGAAATTGGTAAGACCAATTGACTTCGGCAAGTGGCTTAAGACAGGAACTCATGGCCTACAGCAAAATCCGCCAACCAAAACTCTCCGATGTGATTGAGCAGCAACTGGAGTTTTTGATCCTCGAAGGAACACTTCGTCCGGGCGAAAAACTCCCACCGGAACGCGAACTGGCAAAACAGTTCGACGTCTCCCGTCCCTCATTGCGTGAGGCGATTCAACGCCTCGAAGCGAAGGGCTTGTTGCTTCGTCGCCAGGGTGGCGGCACGTTTGTTCAGAGCAGCCTCTGGCAAAGCTTCAGCGATCCGCTGGTGGAGCTGCTCTCCGACCATCCTGAATCACAGTATGACTTGCTCGAAACACGACACGCCCTGGAAGGTATCGCCGCTTATTACGCCGCGCTGCGTAGTACCGATGAAGACAAGGAACGCATCCGTGAACTCCACCACGCCATAGAACTGGCGCAGCAGTCTGGCGATCTGGACGCGGAATCAAATGCCGTACTCCAGTATCAGATTGCCGTCACCGAAGCGGCCCACAATGTGGTTTTGCTTCATCTGCTAAGGTGTATGGAGCCGATGTTGGCCCAGAATGTCCGTCAGAACTTCGAATTGCTCTATTCGCGTCGCGAGATGCTGCCGCTGGTGAGTAGTCACCGTACCCGCATATTCGAAGCGATTATGGCCGGTAAGCCGGAAGAAGCGCGCGAAGCATCGCATCGCCATCTGGCCTTTATCGAAGAAATTTTGCTCGACAGAAGCCGTGAAGAGAGTCGCCGTGAGCGTTCTCTGCGCCGTCTGGAGCAACGAAAGAATTAGTGATTTTTCTGGTAAAAATTATCCAGAAGATGTTGTAAATCAAGCGCATATAAAAGCGCGGCAACTAAACGTAGAACCTGTCTTATTGAGCTTTCCGGCGAGAGTTCAATGGGACAGGTTCCAGAAAACTCAACGTTATTAGATAGATAAGGAATAACCCATGTCAGAACGTTTCCCAAATGACGTGGATCCGATCGAAACTCGCGACTGGCTCCAGGCGATCGAATCGGTCATCCGTGAAGAAGGTGTTGAGCGTGCTCAGTATCTGATCGACCAACTGCTTGCTGAAGCCCGCAAAGGCGGAGTCAACGTAGCCGCAGGCACCGGTATCAGCAACTACATCAACACCATCCCCGTTGAAGAACAACCGGAGTATCCGGGTAATCTGGAACTGGAACGCCGTATTCGTTCAGCTATCCGCTGGAACGCCATCATGACGGTTCTGCGTGCGTCGAAAAAAGACCTCGAACTGGGCGGCCACATGGCGTCCTTCCAGTCTTCCGCGACCATTTATGATGTGTGCTTTAACCACTTCTTCCGTGCACGCAACGAGCAGGATGGCGGCGACCTGGTTTACTTCCAGGGCCACATCTCTCCGGGCGTTTACGCACGTGCTTTCCTGGAAGGCCGTCTGACTCAGGAGCAGCTGGATAACTTCCGTCAGGAAGTTCACGGCAATGGCCTCTCTTCCTATCCGCACCCGAAACTGATGCCGGAATTCTGGCAGTTCCCGACCGTATCTATGGGTCTGGGTCCGATTGGTGCTATTTACCAGGCAAAATTCCTGAAATATCTGGAACACCGTGGCCTGAAAGATACCTCTAAACAAACCGTTTACGCGTTCCTCGGCGACGGTGAAATGGACGAACCGGAATCCAAAGGTGCGATCACCATCGCTACCCGTGAAAAACTGGATAACCTGGTCTTCGTTATCAACTGTAACCTGCAGCGTCTTGACGGCCCGGTCACCGGTAACGGCAAGATCATCAACGAACTGGAAGGCATCTTCGAAGGTGCTGGCTGGAACGTGATCAAAGTGATGTGGGGTAGCCGTTGGGATGAACTGCTGCGTAAAGATACCAGCGGTAAACTGATCCAGCTGATGAACGAAACCGTTGACGGCGACTACCAGACCTTCAAATCGAAAGATGGTGCGTACGTTCGTGAACACTTCTTCGGTAAATATCCTGAAACCGCAGCACTGGTTGCAGACTGGACTGACGAGCAGATCTGGGCACTGAACCGTGGTGGTCACGATCCGAAGAAAATCTACGCTGCATTCAAGAAAGCGCAGGAAACCAAAGGCAAAGCGACAGTAATCCTTGCTCATACCATTAAAGGTTACGGCATGGGCGACGCGGCTGAAGGTAAAAACATCGCGCACCAGGTTAAGAAAATGAACATGGACGGCGTGCGTCACATCCGCGACCGTTTCAATGTGCCGGTGTCTGATGCAGATATCGAAAAACTGCCGTACATCACCTTCCCGGAAGGTTCTGAAGAGCATACCTATCTGCACGCTCAGCGTCAGAAACTGCACGGTTATCTGCCAAGCCGCCAGCCGAACTTCACCGAGAAGCTGGAGCTGCCGAGCCTGCAAGACTTCGGCGCGCTGCTGGAAGAGCAGAGCAAAGAGATCTCTACCACAATCGCTTTCGTTCGTGCCCTGAACGTAATGCTGAAGAACAAGTCGATCAAAGATCGTCTGGTACCGATCATCGCCGACGAAGCGCGTACTTTCGGTATGGAAGGTCTGTTCCGTCAGATTGGTATTTACAGCCCGAACGGTCAGCAGTACACCCCGCAGGACCGCGAGCAGGTTGCTTACTATAAAGAAGACGAGAAAGGTCAGATTCTGCAGGAAGGGATCAACGAGCTGGGCGCAGGTTGTTCCTGGCTGGCAGCGGCGACCTCTTACAGCACCAACAATCTGCCGATGATTCCGTTCTACATCTATTACTCGATGTTCGGCTTCCAGCGTATCGGCGATCTGTGCTGGGCGGCTGGCGACCAGCAAGCGCGTGGCTTCCTGATCGGCGGTACTTCCGGTCGTACCACCCTGAACGGTGAAGGTCTGCAGCACGAAGATGGTCACAGCCACATTCAGTCGCTGACTATCCCGAACTGTATCTCTTACGACCCGGCTTACGCTTACGAAGTTGCTGTCATCATGCATGACGGTCTGGAAC
This sequence comes from Escherichia sp. E4742, assembly GCF_005843885.1. Lineage (NCBI taxonomy): Bacteria > Pseudomonadati > Pseudomonadota > Gammaproteobacteria > Enterobacterales > Enterobacteriaceae > Escherichia > Escherichia sp. E4742. Next base: position 3,092,571 of record NZ_CP040443.1, read on the forward strand.
GTATGTACGGTGAAAAACAAGAGAACGTTTACTACTACATCACTACGCTGAACGAAAACTACCACATGCCGGCAATGCCGGAAGGTGCTGAGGAAGGTATCCGTAAAGGTATCTACAAACTCGAAACCATTGAAGGTAGCAAAGGTAAAGTTCAGCTGCTGGGCTCCGGTTCTATCCTGCGTCACGTCCGTGAAGCGGCAGAGATCTTGGCGAAAGATTACGGCGTAGGTTCTGACGTTTATAGCGTGACCTCCTTCACCGAACTGGCGCGTGATGGTCAGGATTGTGAACGCTGGAACATGCTGCACCCGCTGGAAACTCCGCGCGTTCCGTACATTGCTCAGGTGATGAACGACGCTCCGGCAGTGGCATCTACCGACTATATGAAACTGTTCGCTGAGCAGGTCCGTACTTACGTACCGGCTGACGACTACCGCGTCCTGGGTACTGATGGCTTCGGTCGTTCCGACAGCCGTGAGAACCTGCGTCACCACTTCGAAGTTGATGCTTCCTACGTGGTTGTAGCGGCGCTGGGCGAACTGGCTAAACGTGGCGAAATCGATAAGAAAGTGGTTGCTGACGCAATCGCCAAATTCAACATCGATGCAGAAAAAGTTAACCCGCGTCTGGCGTAAGAGGTAAAAGAATAATGGCTATCGAAATCAAAGTACCGGACATCGGGGCTGATGAAGTTGAAATCACCGAGATCCTGGTCAAAGTGGGCGACAAAGTTGAAGCCGAACAGTCGCTGATCACCGTAGAAGGCGACAAAGCCTCTATGGAAGTTCCGTCTCCGCAGGCGGGTATCGTTAAAGAGATCAAAGTCTCTGTTGGCGATAAAACCCAGACCGGCGCACTGATTATGATTTTCGATTCCGCCGACGGTGCAGCTGACGCTGCACCTGCTCAGGCAGAAGAGAAGAAAGAAGCTGCTCCGGCAGCAGCACCAGCGGCTGCAGCGGCAAAAGACGTTAACGTTCCGGATATCGGCAGCGACGAAGTTGAAGTGACCGAAATCCTGGTGAAAGTGGGCGATAAAGTTGAAGCTGAGCAGTCGCTGATCACCGTAGAAGGCGATAAAGCTTCTATGGAAGTTCCGGCTCCGTTTGCTGGCACCGTGAAAGAGATCAAAGTGAACGTGGGTGACAAAGTGTCTACCGGCTCGCTGATTATGGTCTTCGAAGTCGCGGGTGAAGCAGGCGCGGCAGCTCCGGCGGCTAAACAGGAAGCGGCTCCGGCAGCAGCCCCTGCACCAGCGGCTGGCGTGAAAGAAGTTAACGTTCCGGATATCGGCGGTGACGAAGTTGAAGTGACCGAAGTGATGGTGAAAGTGGGCGACAAAGTTGCCGCTGAACAGTCACTGATCACCGTAGAAGGCGACAAAGCCTCTATGGAAGTTCCGGCTCCGTTCGCGGGCGTCGTGAAGGAACTGAAAGTCAACGTTGGCGATAAAGTGAAAACTGGTTCGCTGATTATGATCTTCGAAGTTGAAGGCGCAGCGCCTGCGGCAGCTCCTGCGAAACAGGAAGCGGCAGCCCCGGCTCCGGCAGCAAAAGCTGAAGCCCCGGCAGCAGCACCGGCTGCGAAAGCCGAAGGCAAATCTGAATTTGCTGAAAACGACGCTTACGTTCACGCGACTCCGCTGATCCGCCGTCTGGCACGCGAATTTGGCGTTAACCTGGCGAAAGTGAAGGGCACAGGCCGTAAAGGTCGTATCCTGCGCGAAGACGTTCAGGCTTACGTGAAAGAAGCTATCAAACGTGCAGAAGCGGCTCCGGCGGCGACTGGCGGCGGTATCCCGGGCATGCTGCCGTGGCCGAAGGTGGACTTCAGCAAGTTTGGTGAAATCGAAGAAGTGGAACTGGGCCGCATTCAGAAAATCTCTGGTGCTAACCTGAGCCGTAACTGGGTGATGATCCCGCACGTTACCCACTTCGACAAAACTGATATCACCGAGCTGGAAGCGTTCCGTAAACAGCAGAATGAAGAAGCAGCGAAACGTAAGCTGGATGTGAAGATAACCCCAGTTGTCTTCATCATGAAAGCCGTTGCTGCGGCACTTGAGCAGATGCCTCGCTTCAACAGTTCGCTGTCGGAAGACGGTCAGCGTCTGACCCTGAAGAAATACATCAACATCGGTGTGGCGGTAGATACCCCGAACGGTTTGGTTGTTCCGGTATTCAAAGACGTCAACAAGAAAGGCATCATCGAGCTGTCTCGCGAGCTGATGACTATTTCTAAGAAAGCGCGTGACGGTAAGCTGACTGCGGGCGAAATGCAGGGCGGTTGCTTTACCATCTCCAGCATCGGCGGCCTGGGTACTACCCACTTCGCGCCGATTGTGAACGCGCCGGAAGTGGCTATCCTCGGCGTTTCCAAGTCCGCGATGGAGCCGGTGTGGAATGGTAAAGAGTTCGTGCCGCGTCTGATGCTGCCGATTTCTCTCTCCTTCGACCACCGCGTGATCGACGGTGCTGATGGTGCCCGTTTCATTACCATCATTAACAACACGCTGTCTGACATTCGCCGTCTGGTGATGTAAATAAAAGAGCCGGCCCAACGGCCGGCTTTTTTCTGGTAATCTCATGAATGTATTGAGATTATTAGCCAATAGACAAATCGGTTGCCGTTTGTTGTTTAAAAATTGTTAACAATTTTGTAAAATACCGACGGATAGAACGACCCGGTGGTGGTTAGGGTATTACTTCACATACCCTATGGATTTCTGGGTGCAGCAAGGTAGCAAGCGCCAGAATCCCCAGGAGCTTACATAAGTAAGTGACTGGGGTGAGGGCGTGAAGCTAACGCCGCTGCGGCCTGAAAGACGACGGGTATGACCGCCGGAGATAAATATATAGAGGTCATGATGAGTACTGAAATCAAAACTCAGGTCGTGGTACTTGGGGCAGGCCCCGCAGGTTACTCTGCTGCCTTCCGTTGCGCTGATTTAGGTCTGGAAACCGTAATCGTAGAACGTTACAACACCCTCGGCGGTGTTTGCCTGAACGTCGGCTGTATCCCTTCTAAAGCACTGCTGCACGTAGCAAAAGTTATCGAAGAAGCCAAAGCTCTGGCTGAACACGGTATCGTCTTCGGCGAACCGAAAACCGATATCGACAAGATTCGTACCTGGAAAGAGAAAGTGATCAATCAGCTGACCGGTGGTCTGGCTGGTATGGCGAAAGGCCGCAAAGTCAAAGTGGTCAACGGTCTGGGTAAATTCACCGGGGCGAACACCCTGGAAGTTGAAGGTGAGAACGGTAAAACCGTGATCAACTTCGACAACGCGATCATTGCAGCGGGTTCTCGTCCGATCCAACTGCCGTTTATTCCGCATGAAGATCCGCGTATCTGGGACTCTACTGACGCGCTGGAACTGAAAGAAGTACCAGAACGCCTGCTGGTAATGGGTGGCGGTATCATCGGTCTGGAAATGGGTACCGTATACCACGCGTTGGGTTCACAGATTGACGTGGTTGAAATGTTCGACCAGGTTATCCCGGCAGCGGACAAAGACATCGTTAAAGTCTTCACCAAGCGTATCAGCAAGAAATTCAACCTGATGCTGGAAACCAAAGTTACCGCCGTTGAAGCGAAAGAAGACGGTATTTATGTGACGATGGAAGGCAAAAAAGCACCAGCTGAACCGCAGCGTTACGACGCCGTGCTGGTAGCGATTGGTCGTGTGCCGAACGGTAAAAACCTCGACGCAGGCAAAGCTGGCGTGGAAGTGGACGACCGTGGTTTCATCCGCGTTGACAAACAGCTGCGTACCAACGTGCCGCACATCTTTGCTATCGGCGATATCGTCGGTCAGCCGATGCTGGCACACAAAGGTGTTCACGAAGGTCACGTTGCCGCTGAAGTTATCGCCGGTAAAAAACACTACTTCGATCCGAAAGTTATCCCGTCTATCGCCTATACCGAACCAGAAGTTGCATGGGTAGGTCTGACTGAGAAAGAAGCGAAAGAGAAAGGCATCAGCTACGAAACCGCCACCTTCCCGTGGGCTGCTTCTGGTCGTGCTATCGCTTCCGACTGCGCAGACGGTATGACCAAGCTGATTTTCGACAAAGAATCTCACCGTGTTATCGGTGGTGCAATTGTCGGTACTAACGGCGGTGAGCTGCTGGGTGAAATCGGTCTGGCAATCGAAATGGGTTGTGACGCTGAAGACATCGCGCTGACCATCCACGCGCACCCGACTTTGCACGAGTCTGTGGGGCTGGCGGCAGAAATATTCGAAGGTAGCATTACCGACCTGCCGAACCCGAAAGCGAAGAAGAAGTAATTCTTCGTGTGCCGGAACATCCGGCAAATTAAGAAGCGGCTATTCTGGCCGCTTCAGATTGTTGACAAAGTGCTCGTTGTTGATGCCGGATGCGGCGTAAACGCCTTATTCGACCTACAAAATCATGCAAATTCAATATATTGCAGGAGCTATGTAGGCCCGATAAACTTGCGTATCGGGCAATTCGATGTTTGTCATCAGTCTTAAGCGGCTAACTACGCCGCTTTTTTTATGCCTGCAATTTACCTTTCCAGTCTCCTTGCTCCACGCTCAGACAACCGTTCGCGTACCGCTGACCGTTGCTCATTATTCAATCGGGCAGTATGGTTACTGTCGTTTAGACGCTGCGGGCGGCTCTCCTGAACTTTCTCTCGAAAAACCTGACGCTGCTCAGGCGAGGCAGACTGGATACGCTGACGCGCTGCCTCTCTTCGCTGCTGGTTCTGCGGGTTAGTCTGCATTTTCTCGCGTACCGCCTGACGCTGTTCAGGAGACGCGGACTGAATACGCTCACGCGCTGCATCTCTTCGCTGCTGGTTCTGCGGGTTAGTCTGTATTTTCTCGCGGGCCGCCTGGCGCTGCTCAGGTGAGGCAGACTGGATACGCTGGCGCGCCGCCTCTCTTCGCTGCTGGTTCTGTGGGGTAGTCTGCATTTTCTCGCGAGCCGCCTGGCGCTGCTCAGGTGAGGCAGACTGATAACGCTGGCGAGCGATATCCTTTTGCTGCTGAGTCAGTGGCTGGCGACGGCTAAATTCGCGAAAATCTTCATAATTGCCGTAGTGTTCCGCTTCATTAAACCGCTGTGCTGCAGCCTGACGTTGCGTATCTCGCGTAGTGACTGATGCTGCGTGTGTTCGTTGCTGAAACTGGCTTGCTGCCGCCTGACGCTGGCTGTCGCGTGTTGGAGCAGGTAGCGGCGTGGCGCTCATTCCGCCTTTAACATCGGTTTGGTGAAACCGTTTTGCCATATCCTGATCATGATAAGGCACACCATCGCGGTAATTCGGATTGTGCCGCCATGCCATATTCTTGTCAGTAAGATGCTCACCAGTAATGCGGTTGAAATTGTTGACGTCGATATTGATGTTGTCGCCGTTGTGTTGCCAGCTATTACCGTCACGATGACCGCCATCGTGGTGATTATAATCATCATCGTCATGATGATGATGGTCATGATCGTCGTCATCCCAGTCGATGCTGCTGAATAACGCGTATGTAGTGGCGACGCCCATGCTGTAGCCGAAACCGCGCACAAAGCTGTCAACAAACGGTTCTCCGGCTGGCGGCGGCAGGTAAACCGGCGGATACGCGGAATTGGCCCAGTTCCCGTAAACCACGGTCGGGTTGTAGTTGGGAATATAAACCACATCCGGATTGGTTGGTTCGATAGTTATTACGGTTGGTGCAGGCTCTGCAATGACGGGGCTGGCTGTTGAAACGGTATTGGATGGTATGACGGGAGCCGTGACAGCCTGTTTTACCGGTACAGCTTTCTTCGTTGTCGTAATGACTTTCTGTTCGGTTGATGACTTCAGCGATCCGGTTTGTTGCGCCAGTTGACGCAAACGCTGTACCGAGTCCATTACATCCTGCGGCTGTGCCAGAAACGCATCGCCGAGGTTTTGTACCCACTGCGGGTTTTCGCCCATCAATGCCATCAGCTGTGGAAACGCCACCAGTGATTTGACGCTGGCATCCCACGGCTGGTCGGATACTGCCTGAATCGCCGCATCGCCTTGCTTGAGAGGATTATCGTGCGACCATTGCACTGCTTGCGCAACGTTTGCCGGATAGGTCGAGGCCATCAGCACTTGCGAAAGCAGGGCGTCGGGATACAGCGCGACAGGCGCGACCCATTGATCAATTTGCGCAGTGCTGAAGGCAGATTTGATGACGGCGGGCGTTACTGGCGGTGCGGAAACCGTTGCAGGAAGCGTAACTGCGGTGATGTCAGGCGCAGCCAGTTGTGTCGATTGCGGTTCTGCAGGCGCTTCCACTGCGCGGCTTTTTATATATAGCCCGGCAGAGGCAGCACATAGTCCGGCACTGCAAATTAGCGCCAGCACATGGGGTTTAAACGGCAAAGTCATTTTCATAATTCGGATCTCAAGGAAATCGCAATGGTCGGCGAACTGCCACCCGCAGGTGCTGTGAATCCGAGTATAAAGAGGCGGTAGTTTAAATTTTGACTAATCTTGGGATTCGTTGAGAAAGGTGATTATCACCATGCGAATTAACGAAGTTTTTACGGAGGGAAACAATCTCTAGACCATCCTTAACGATTCAGCCACTTTTTATGTTGCTTTTTTGTAAACAGATTAACAGATCGTCAAAATCCTGCTATTCTGCCCGTTGCGGTACTGGGCATTTACCCTACAAACTGCTGTCTCACAGGAGCGTGAAGAGAATCGCCTGCCGCACTATGACAATGAGAGCGAGGAGAACCGTCGTGCTAGAAGAATACCGTAAGCACGTAGCTGAGCGTGCCGCTGAGGGGATTGCGCCCAAACCCCTGGATGCAAACCAAATGGCCGCGCTTGTAGAGCTGCTGAAAAACCCGCCCGCGGGCGAAGAAGAATTCCTGTTAGATCTGTTAACCAACCGTGTTCCCCCTGGCGTCGATGAAGCCGCCTATGTAAAAGCAGGCTTCCTGGCTGCTGTCGCGAAAGGCGAAGCCAAATCCCCACTGCTGACTCCAGAAAAAGCCATCGAACTGCTGGGCACCATGCAGGGTGGTTACAACATTCATCCGCTGATCGACGCGCTGGACGATGCCAAACTGGCGCCAATTGCCGCCAAAGCACTGTCTCATACGCTGCTGATGTTCGATAACTTCTATGACGTAGAAGAAAAAGCCAAAGCAGGCAATAAATACGCGAAGCAGGTCATGCAGTCCTGGGCGGATGCCGAATGGTTCCTGAATCGCCCGGCGCTGGCTGAAAAACTGACCGTTACCGTCTTCAAAGTAACTGGCGAAACCAACACCGATGACCTTTCTCCGGCACCGGATGCGTGGTCGCGCCCGGATATCCCATTGCACGCGCTGGCGATGCTGAAAAACGCCCGTGAAGGTATTGAGCCAGACCAGCCCGGTGTTGTTGGTCCGATCAAACAGATCGAAGCTCTGCAACAGAAAGGTTTCCCGCTGGCTTACGTCGGTGACGTAGTGGGGACTGGTTCTTCGCGTAAATCTGCCACTAACTCCGTACTGTGGTTTATGGGCGATGATATTCCACATGTGCCGAACAAACGCGGTGGCGGTCTGTGCCTCGGCGGCAAAATCGCTCCTATCTTCTTTAACACGATGGAAGATGCCGGTGCGCTGCCAATTGAAGTGGACGTTTCCAACCTGAATATGGGCGACGTCATTGACGTTTACCCGTACAAAGGTGAAGTGCGTAATCACGAAACCAACGAACTGCTGGCGACCTTCGAACTGAAAACCGACGTGCTGATTGATGAAGTGCGTGCGGGCGGTCGTATTCCGCTGATTATCGGTCGCGGCCTGACCACCAAAGCGCGTGAAGCACTTGGCCTGCCGCAGAGTGATGTCTTCCGTCAGGCGAAAGATGTCGCTGAAAGCGATCGCGGCTTCTCGCTGGCGCAGAAAATGGTTGGCCGTGCCTGTGGCGTGAAAGGCATCCGTCCGGGCGCTTACTGCGAACCGAAAATGACCTCTGTAGGTTCCCAGGACACCACCGGCCCAATGACCCGTGATGAACTGAAAGACCTGGCGTGCCTGGGCTTCTCGGCTGACCTGGTGATGCAGTCTTTCTGTCACACAGCTGCGTATCCGAAACCAGTTGACGTTAACACACACCACACGCTGCCGGACTTCATTATGAACCGTGGCGGTGTGTCGCTGCGTCCGGGTGACGGCGTAATCCACTCCTGGCTGAACCGTATGCTGCTGCCGGATACCGTGGGTACTGGCGGTGACTCTCATACCCGTTTCCCTATCGGTATCTCTTTCCCTGCGGGTTCTGGTCTGGTGGCGTTTGCTGCCGCAACTGGCGTCATGCCGCTGGATATGCCGGAATCCGTTCTGGTGCGCTTCAAAGGCAAAATGCAGCCGGGTATCACCCTGCGCGATCTGGTACACGCCATTCCGCTGTATGCGATCAAACAAGGTCTGCTGACCGTTGAGAAGAAAGGCAAGAAAAACATCTTCTCTGGCCGCATTCTGGAAATCGAAGGTCTGCCGGATCTGAAAGTTGAGCAGGCATTTGAGCTGACCGATGCGTCCGCCGAGCGTTCCGCTGCCGGTTGTACCATTAAGCTGAACAAAGAGCCGATTATCGAATACCTGAACTCCAACATCGTTCTGCTGAAGTGGATGATCGCGGAAGGTTACGGCGATCGTCGTACTCTGGAACGTCGTATTCAGGGCATGGAAAAATGGCTGGCGAATCCTGAGCTGCTGGAAGCCGATGCGGATGCGGAATACGCGGCAGTGATCGACATCGATCTGGCTGATATCAAAGAGCCAATCCTCTGTGCACCGAACGATCCGGACGACGCACGTCCGCTGTCTTCGGTACAGGGCGAGAAAATCGACGAAGTGTTTATCGGTTCCTGCATGACCAACATCGGTCACTTCCGTGCTGCTGGTAAACTGCTGGATGCGCACAAAGGTCAGTTGCCGACCCGCCTGTGGGTGGCACCGCCAACCCGTATGGACGCCGCGCAGCTGACCGAAGAAGGCTACTACAGCGTCTTCGGTAAGAGCGGTGCGCGTATCGAGATCCCGGGCTGTTCCCTGTGTATGGGTAACCAGGCGCGTGTGGCGGACGGTGCGACGGTGGTTTCCACTTCTACCCGTAACTTCCCGAACCGTCTGGGTACTGGTGCGAACGTCTTCCTGGCTTCTGCGGAGCTGGCCGCTGTCGCGGCACTTCTTGGCAAACTGCCAACGCCGGAAGAGTACCAGACCTACGTTGCGCAGGTGGATAAAACTGCCATTGATACTTACCGTTATCTGAACTTCAACCAGCTTTCTCAGTACACCGAAAAAGCGGATGGGGTGATTTTCCAGACTGCGGTTTAAGGTTGTAGCCTGTTGTGAAAAGCCACTTCTTTTGGGAAGTGGCTTTTTTTTGCCGGAATATCTGACGAGCAACTCAGTAACGTTAATTCTCAGAACTCGCACTCTTTTCCTTAATGATAGTGTTTCCCTGCATGTAAGAGAGCGATTATCATAATAATGTCGTTATCATTTTAGTGAATTATATTTTTATGTTTTAAATGAATATGTTCGCTAAAAAATCAATCGATTTTAATTCTGATAGGCGAAATAAGATATTGATAGTTTTTATCTTATTTTGTTTTCTGCTGGTTATTACAGGGTGAAGTTTTTCACTTAATGGAGATAAAGTGAATGAAAAAAGCATTTATTATAATTATCTTTTTTCTACTATGCGGCAACGCTTTTGCCGCGACAGCAAAATTACAATATTTGTTTGTCGCAAATGGTGGATTAGTGGGTTTTTATGAGGACGGTAATGTCAGGGGATGCGCACAGTGTGAGCCGATGAAAGAAAACCTTTTAACCATGAGCACTGAATCGCCTATATCACACTGGAAGCGAAATGCTGATGTGATAACAACCACCGACGCAGAGGGTAGTAGCGATCTTCAACTTTATGATAATGGCAAGATTACGGATGACTGGTGGATTTTTGATTACAAAACGATTCACCCTCTTTATTAATCTATTTTTTGTGCGCAGAGTAGTACTGGATTGTCTTCTTCCCTGGTAAGAAGATGGCTGTCGAAAATGACAAAAATTCTGGCCATGGTGGTTGGAACGTTTTTTTCACTATTTTTATCTCTAAACCACCGTCGTTCCGCTGTTTTTCTCCGGTAAGGCTGCGATAATTACATCAATGGCGCAATGCGATTTCGGCGCATTGCCGGGAGCAGAGGAACACACTATGGATTACGAATTTCTGCGCGATATTACCGGAGTGGTAAAGGTGCGCATGTCCATGGGGCATGAAGTGGTCGGGCACTGGTTTAATGAAGAGGTGAAAGAAAACCTGGCCTTGCTTGATGAAGTGGAAGACGCCGCGCGTACGCTCAAAGGTAGCGAACGTTCCTGGCAGCGGGCTGGGCATGAGTACACGCTATGGATGGACGGCGAAGAGGTGATGATTCGCGCCAATCAACTGGAATTCGCTGGCGATGAAATGGAGGAAGGGATGAACTACTACGACGAAGAAAGCCTGTCGCTATGTGGCGTTGAGGATTTTCTTCAGGTGGTGGCGGCGTACCGTAATTTCGTGCAGCAGAAGTAAATAAATCAGGCGGAGCCTCTGTGCTCCGCCTGAGCCGTTAAACGGCTGGCATATTGCGCCCGTAATAAATCTCGCGCATTTCCTTCCACAGCGCAGCGGTAATTTCTTTGCGCTCGCTGTCGGTTAAATCTTCCGGTTTGGTGTGGAACATGTAGTGCTTAAGGTCGAACTCTTTAAGCAACATCTTGGTATGGAAGATATTTTCCTGATAGACGTTTACATCCACCATGTCATACAGCGCCTTCATATCGTCAGACATAAAGTTTTGAATCGAATTAATCTCATGGTCGATAAAGTGCTTCATACCGTTGATGTCACGCGTAAAGCCACGCACGCGATAATCAATGGTTACGATATCGGACTCAAGCTGGTGGATCAGGTAATTCAGCGCCTTCAGCGGGGAAATCACGCCGCAGGTGGAGACTTCAATGTCGGCGCGGAAGGTACATAAACCGCCTTCAGGATGGCTTTCCGGGTAGGTATGTACGCAAATATGACTTTTATCGAGATGGGCAACCACGGCTTCTGGCAGCGGGCCGGGGTGTTCTGTTTTGTCGATAAGTTTCGGATCAACCGGCTCTTCGCTTACCAGAATAGTGACGCTGGCACCCTGTGGTTCGTAATCCTGGCGGGCGATGTTAAGAATATTGGCCCCGATAATGGAACAGGTTTCTGACAGGATTTCGGTCAGACGGTTGGCATTATAGAGTTCATCGATATAAGCAATATAACCGTCGCGCTCTTCGGCGGTTTTGGCGTAGCAGATATCGTAAATACAAAAACTCAGACTTTTGGTCAGATTATTAAAGCCATGCAGTTTCAGTTTTTTCAATTTCTTATCTTCTCCTTAGGACGGCTGTGAAGCCAGTGCGTCTTGCAGATACTGAGGTAAGGCAAAAGCTGCCGTATGGACTGCCGGATTGTAATAACGGCATTTCAGACCAGAGGCGAGAAAACGCGCCTGAATAATTTCGGTAGAGAGATGGCGTAAGGCGTCGTTATCTGTCGCCCATGCAAAGGTCATGATGCCGCCGTAATAAGTCGGGATCGCCGCCTGATAAAAGCCAACATCGCTAAAGTAATGGCTGAGTTTGCGATGGCTGTCGATGGCCTCTTCCTGCTGTAAAAAGCAGACGCCGTTCTGCGCGACGAAAATACCGCCTGGATTCAGACAGCGTTTACAACCTTCATAAAATGCTGAGGTGAACAGGCTTTCGCCGGGACCGATGGGATCGGTACAGTCGGAGATGATTACGTCGAAGGTCTGGCTGGTTTGATTAACGAAATTGACGCCATCGTCGATCACCAGTTTAAAGCGCGGATCGTCGTAGCTACCGGCGTTATGGTTGGGCAGATACTGACGGCAGAACGACACGACACCCGCATCGATTTCCACCATCGTGATTGACTCAACGTTTTTATGTCGGGTCACTTCACGCAGCATGGCGCCGTCGCCGCCGCCGATGATCAGCACATGTTTCGCGTGGCCGTGAGCCAGCAGCGGAACGTGGGTCATCATCTCATGATAGATAAATTCGTCGCGCTCGGTGGTCTGTACTACGCCATCCAGCGCCATCACGCGACCAAATGCGGCGTTCTCAAAAATGATCAGATCCTGGTGATCGGTCTTTTCATGATACAGAACGTTATCTACCGCAAAGTACTGCCCAAACTGGTCGTGTAGCGTTTCATGCCACCGTTTTTTTTCGGCCATGGGTTGATACCTCCTTTGTTAACACTCGTAAAAAAAGAGCGCAACATAATAGCTAACATTGACCGTGGTTGCACGGTCAATATTTCTACAAAAAGGAGCTGTGATTATTTAACGTAGGCAAGCAGGCTTAAGGAATCGCGGGCCAGGGCTTTGCACTTTTTCGCGACGGGAATGCCGATACCGCTGAGATCGCGGTAGCTGTCTTCACCGAGGGATTTCATGTCGAAGGTGTCGTAGTTGCTGAGATCCCACTGGTTTTGCTGGGCGAAAAAGACCAGTGCGCGACGAATTTGCCCGTTAGGTAAGTTCTGGTAACCGCAATCGTTCTTCAGAAAAACAAAAACTGCCGTTAAATCGGCCATATCTTCGGCTTCAGACTCGCTGAGCGCGTAACTATTTGCGCAAACGGCCATCAGGCTGCCGAATAACACTGTTCTGAAAAACGTCTTCATTGCTTCTACCAGGACTTAAAGATGATAAACGTTAGCACACTGTGAGCGAGGCGACGACCATTATTGTGGATTAAATTATGTCTGCGGCTTGACCTTCCCGTAAGGGTAAGGACTATGCTCAACGTTTGATTTTGTTTCGCCTGCTTGAGAATAAGGAAATAACTATGCAACGCCGTGATTTCTTAAAATATTCCGTCGCGCTGGGCGTGGCTTCGGCTTTGCCGCTGTGGAGTCGGTCGGTTTTTGCCGCGGAACGGCCAACATTACCGATTCCTGATTTGCTCACGACCGATGCCCGTAATCGTATTCAGTTAACTATCGGCGCAGGTCAGTCCATCTTTGCCGGGAAAACGGCGACCACCTGGGGCTATAACGGTAATCTGTTAGGGCCTGCGGTGAAGTTACAGCGTGGCAAAGCGGTAACGGTTGATATCTATAACCAACTGACGGAAGAGACGACGTTGCACTGGCACGGGCTGGAAGTGCCAGGAGAAGTGGACGGCGGCCCGCAGGGGATTATTCCGCCTGGCGGTCAACGCACGGTGACGCTGAACGTCGATCAACCTGCCGCCACCTGCTGGTTCCATCCGCATCAACATGGCAAAACCGGGCGTCAGGTGGCGATGGGGCTGGCTGGTCTGGTGGTGATTGAAGATGACGAGATCCTGAAATTAATGCTGCCAAAACAGTGGGGTATCGATGATGTCCCGGTGATCGTTCAGGATAAGAAATTTAACGCCGACGGACAGATTGATTATCAACTGGATGTGATGACCGCCGCCGTGGGATGGTTTGGCGATACGCTGCTGACCAACGGCGCTATCTACCCGCAACACGCTGCACCGCGTGGCTGGCTGCGTCTGCGTTTGCTTAATGGCTGTAATGCCCGCTCGCTCAATTTCGCTACCAGCGACAATCGCCCGCTGTATGTGATTGCCAGCGATGGTGGTCTATTGCCTGAACCGGTGAAGGTGAGCGAGTTGCCGGTGCTGATGGGCGAGCGTTTCGAAGTGCTGGTGGAGGTTAACGACAACAAACCGTTTGACCTGGTGACGCTGCCAGTCAGCCAGATGGGGATGGCGATCGCGCCGTTTGATAAGCCGCATCCGGTAATGCGGATTCAGCCGATTGCTATTAGTGCCTCCGGTGCTTTGCCAGATACGTTAAGTAGCCTGCCTGCTTTACCTTCGCTGGAAGGTTTGACGGTACGCAAGCTGCAACTTTCTATGGACCCGATGCTCGATATGATGGGTATGCAGATGCTGATGGAGAAATATGGCGATCAGGCGATGGCCGGGATGGATCACAGCCAGATGATGGGCCATATGGGGCACGGCAATATGAATCATATGAACCACGGCGGGAAGTTCGATTTCCACCATGCCAATAAAATCAACGGTCAGGCGTTCGATATGAACAAGCCGATGTTTGCGGCGGCGAAAGGGCAGTATGAACGATGGGTTATTTCTGGCGTTGGCGACATGATGCTGCATCCGTTCCATATTCACGGTACGCAGTTCCGTATCTTGTCAGAAAATGGCAAACCGCCAGCGACGCACCGCGCAGGCTGGAAAGATACCGTTAAGGTGGAAGGTAATGTCAGCGAAGTGCTGGTGAAGTTTAATCATGATGCACCGAAAGAACACGCTTATATGGCGCACTGCCATCTGCTGGAGCATGAAGATACGGGAATGATGTTAGGGTTTACGGTATAAAAATACTGTATTCGGGAAGATGCCCGGATCTCTCCGGGCATTAAACTGATGACAAACGCAAATCTGCCTGATGCGCTACGCTTATCAGGCCTACGCTACCTGTACAATCCATTGAATTTGCACGGTTTTGTAGGCTGGATAAGGCGTTCACGCCTTATCCGGCATGAACAAAGCGCACGTTGTCAGTAGTCTGAGCAAGTCTTACTTCACATCATCCGGCAGCGCATAAGCCACAATATAGTCGCCCATCTTCGTACCAAATGAACCGTGACCGCCTGCGGAGATCACCACATACTGTTTACCATTGACTTCATAGGTCATCGGTGTTGCCTGACCGCCCGCTGGTAGACGACCCTGCCACAGTTTTTCACCGTTGCTCATGTTGTAAGCACGCAGGTAGTTATCCGCCGTCGCGGCAATAAACAGCACGTTACCTGCCGTGGAGATTGGCCCGCCCAGCATCGGCATCCCCATATTGAACGGCACAGGAACGGGCATCGGGAACGGCATACTGTCCTGCGGTGTACCAATACGTTTCTTCCACACCACTTCATTGGTTTTCAGATCCAACGCCGAGATGTAACCCCAGGCAGGCTGTTTACATGGCAGACCAAACGGTGAGAGGAACGGATTGAGCGTGACGCCATACGGTACACCGTACTGCGGCTGAATGCCGGATTCCGTACCCGTGCCTTTGGCATCTTTCGGCTGCTCCATCGGGTTGCCAGGACCGCGTGGGATCAGTTTCGAAACAAACGGCAGCGCCATTGGGTTGGCAATTGCCACTTCACGATTCGGATCAACGGAAATCCCGCCCCATTCGAACATCCCCAGGTTACCCGGGAAGACCAGCGTACCCTGTTCAGATGGCGGGGTGAAAATGCCTTCATAGCGCATCTGGTGGAACATCACGCGGCACACCAGTTGGTCAAACATGGTGGCGCCCCACATATCCGCACCGCTTAAATCTTTCGTCGGACGGAAGCTCAGTTCAGAGAACGGTTGAGTAGGGGTGACGTAATCGCCTTTCGCTGCACCTTGTGGAACCGGTTTTTCCGGGGCCGGAACCACCAGTTCACCATTACGACGATCGAGCACAAAAATGTTGCCGGTTTTCGCCGGAGCATAAATGACCGGCACCTTTTGACCGTTAACGGTGATATCCGCCAGCGTCGGCTGTGCTGGAAGATCCATATCCCACAGGTCGTGGTGAACGGTCTGGTAGCTCCACGCCAGTTTCCCGGTAGTGGCATTCAGCGCCAGAATCGAGCTGGCATAACGTTCCTGTTCCGGTGTGCGGTTACCGCCCCAGATATCTGGCGTGGTCACGCCCATCGGCAGATACACCAGATCCAGCTTCGCGTCATAGGCCGCAGGTGCCCACGAGTTTGGCGAGTTAAAGGTAAAGGTGTGTTCGTCAGACGGGATCGCGTTCGGATCTTTTGCTCCCGGATCAAAGGCCCACAACAGCTCACCCGTGTTGACATCAAAACCACGGATCACGCCAGACGTTTCGCGGGTTGAGAAGTTGTCGGTGACTGAACCGGCCATTACGATGGTTTTATCGGTGATAATCGGCGGCGAAGTTGGCTCATACAGACCCGGCTTCGTGTCCGGCATGTTACTTTGCAGATTGAGCACGCCTTTATCGGCGAAGGTCTCGCACAGCTTGCCGTTTTCAGCGTTAATCGCAATCAGGCGACCATCATTCACTGGAAGAATGATACGACGCGGGCAATCCGCCATCACTTCCGGCGAAGCGGTTTCTGCTTTGGCTTCATGATAAGAGACGCCACGACAGGTTACGTGCTGGAAAGACTCGTTGGTTTTCAGCTCAGGATCGTAATGCCATTTCTCTTTGCCGCTGGCAGCATCGAGCGCAAACAGGCGCTGGTGAGCGGTACACAGGTAAAGCGTGTCGCCCACTTTAATTGGCGTCACTTCATTGGTGATTTCGCCCGGGTCATTCGGCTGTTTCACATCGCCCGTGCGGAATACCCAGGCTTCTTTCAGGTTGTGGACGTTATCGGCGTTAATTTGTTTCAGCGGCGAAAAGCGTTGACCTTCCTGATTGCGACCATAGGCAGGCCAGTCCTGATCGGCAACGGGGGAGATGGCTTCTGCTGGTGTGGCATCGGCGCTTAAGGTGCCGTTGATTTCCTGCGGATCGTTAAATCCGGCCCAGGTCAGGATACCACCGCTAATCAACAGTGCGACCACCAGCGCGGCAACTGCGCCGCTGGAAGGAATGACCAGGCGACGCCAGACAAACGGCAGGATCAGCCAGATGCCGAAGAAGACCAGAATGTCGCTGCGCGGAGTCAGCGCCCAGAAGTCGAAACCAACTTCCCAGACGCCCCAAATCATGGTGCCGAGCAGCAGAGCCGCATACAGCCAAAGCGCGGCACGTTTACTGCGCCACAGCATCCAGGCGACGCCGAGCATCACAAGGCCTGCGATAGGGTAGTACCAGGAGCCGCCAATCGCGACCAGCCAGCCTCCGCCAATAAGTAGATACAGCCCGCAAAGCGCTGCAAAAAGGGCTGTTAGCGTGACGAGTAATCGTCGCGAGCCTGTATTGTTAATTGCCATAAAGAGACACCATTTCAATTCATTAATATTTTAGTAGCAATTAATTATAGGTTTTAACATGTGTGATCGTCATCACAATTTGAGCTTTATTAACAGATTCCGCGAATGAATAGTTTTACTGGTATACTGCATGTCTTGCGCTTTGTTGCGGTGCTGAATCCCGCCCGTGCGAAGTGATTTGTTTTTAAATCATATGGTTAGAGATATGAAACATACTGTAGAAGTAATGATCCCCGAAGCGGAGATTAAAGCGCGTATCGCCGAACTGGGTCGTCAGATTACTGAGCGTTACAAAGACAGCGGCAGCGATATGGTGCTGGTAGGTCTGCTGCGTGGCTCATTTATGTTTATGGCGGACCTGTGCCGTGAAGTTCAGGTATCTCATGAAGTCGATTTTATGACCGCCTCCAGCTACGGTAGCGGCATGTCCACCACCCGTGATGTGAAAATCCTCAAAGATCTGGATGAAGATATCCGTGGCAAGGACGTGCTGATTGTTGAAGATATCATCGACTCGGGGAATACACTGTCGAAAGTGCGTGAGATCTTAAGCCTACGTGAACCGAAGTCGCTGGCGATTTGTACGCTGCTGGATAAACCGTCCCGTCGTGAAGTGAACGTCCCGGTAGAATTTATCGGTTTCTCGATCCCGGATGAGTTTGTGGTGGGTTACGGCATTGATTACGCACAGCGTTACCGCCATCTGCCGTATATCGGCAAAGTGATTCTGCTGGACGAGTAAGTGCGGATTTGCCGGATGTGTTGCATCCGGCATAGCGAATTTATTTGTGGTTGATGTGCTTCAGCTTGAGGTTGGAAATCCCGTGGCGGTAACGTTGCTCCAGGGTTTCGCGGTTGGTGGCTGTGACATCCAGGTCACGCAGCAAGCCGTCGTGAATGCCGTAAGCCCAGCCGTGAATGGTGACTTTCTGCCCGCGTTTCCACGCTGATTGCATAATGGTGGAGTGACCCAGGTTATATACCTGTTCCATGACGTTCAGTTCGCACAGGGTATCCAGACGACGTTCCGGCGGCATTTCGCCGAGCAATGAGCTATGTTTGAACCAGATATCGCGGATGTGCAGCAGCCAGTTGTTGATAAGCCCCAGTTCCGGGTTTTCAACTGCGGCTTGTACGCCGCCGCAACCGTAGTGGCCACAGATAATAATGTGTTCAACTTCGAGAACATCCACTGCATACTGAACCACGGAAAGGCAGTTCAGGTCGGTGTGAATAACCAGGTTAGCAACATTACGGTGAACAAAGAGTTCGCCCGGCTCAAGACCGGTTAAACGTTCTGCAGGAACGCGACTGTCGGAACATCCAATCCATAGAAAGCGCGGTTTTTGCGCTTGTGCCAGTTTCTCAAAAAACCCGGGATCCTCTTCCACCAGCATTTTTGACCATAGTGCATTATTGCTGATGAGTGTATCTATGTCTTTCATGGAGGTTAACGACCTGTAACCAAATAATTACGTTTGGCTAATATAGGGCAACTCCGGGACGATTTAAACCACAGATAAAGTGTAAGAACGTAAGGTAAGTAAAAATTTATGACCATTGCACTGGAACTTCAACAGCTTAAAAAAACCTATCCAGGCGGCGTTCAGGCGCTTCGTGGAATAGATTTGCAAGTCGAAGCGGGTGATTTTTATGCGCTTCTCGGGCCGAACGGTGCCGGAAAATCAACCACTATCGGTATTATCAGCTCTCTGGTAAATAAAACCTCCGGGCGGGTCAGCGTATTTGGTTACGATCTTGAAAAAGATGTCGTCAACGCTAAACGTCAGTTGGGACTGGTGCCACAGGAATTTAACTTCAACCCGTTTGAAACCGTACAGCAAATTGTGGTGAATCAGGCGGGGTACTACGGTGTAGAGCGCAAAGAAGCGTACATCCGCAGCGAAAAGTATCTTAAGCAACTCGATTTGTGGGGAAAGCGCAACGAACGTGCGCGCATGTTATCGGGCGGGATGAAACGTCGTTTAATGATCGCCCGTGCGTTAATGCATGAACCTAAACTGCTGATTCTTGACGAGCCAACGGCAGGCGTGGATATCGAACTTCGTCGCTCAATGTGGGGCTTTTTGAAGGATTTAAACGACAAAGGCACCACCATCATTCTTACCACGCATTACCTGGAAGAAGCAGAAATGCTGTGCCGCAATATCGGCATTATTCAGCACGGCGAACTGGTGGAAAATACCTCGATGAAGGCACTGCTGGCAAAGCTGAAATCAGAAACCTTTATTCTCGATCTCGCACCGAAAAGCCCGTTACCGAAACTCGATGGCTATCAGTATCGACTGGTGGATACCGCCACGCTGGAAGTTGAAGTGCTGCGTGAGCAGGGGATCAACAGCGTATTCACGCAGTTAAGTGAGCAGGGCATTCAGGTATTAAGTATGCGTAACAAAGCTAACCGTCTGGAAGAGTTGTTTGTTTCACTGGTTAATGAAAAACAAGGAGATCGCGCATGATGCATCTTTACTGGGTGGCGTTAAAAAGCATCTGGGCGAAAGAGATCCATCGCTTTATGCGTATCTGGATACAGACGCTGGTGCCACCGGTTATCACCATGACCCTTTACTTTATCATCTTCGGTAACCTGATTGGTTCGCGTATTGGCGATATGCATGGCTTCAGCTATATGCAGTTTATTGTTCCGGGTCTGATCATGATGTCGGTGATCACCAATGCCTACGCCAACGTCGCTTCATCATTTTTTGGCGCCAAGTTCCAGCGTAATATTGAAGAACTGTTGGTCGCTCCGGTTCCGACTCACGTCATTATTGCCGGATATGTCGGCGGTGGCGTAGCGCGCGGACTGCTTGTTGGTATGCTGGTGACAGCAATTTCGCTGTTCTTTGTACCGTTTCAGGTGCATTCGTGGGTATTTGTCGCTTTAACGCTGGTGCTCACGGCGGTGTTGTTCTCTCTTGCCGGATTGCTTAATGGTGTGTTTGCCAAAACGTTTGATGACATCAGCCTGGTGCCAACCTTTGTGTTAACGCCACTCACGTATTTGGGCGGGGTATTTTACTCCCTGACCTTGTTGCCACCGTTCTGGCAGGGGCTGTCGCATCTCAACCCAATCGTTTATATGATCAGTGGATTCCGCTACGGCTTCCTCGGCATTAATGATGTGCCGCTGGTTACTACTTTTGGTGTGCTGGTTATTTTTATTATTGCGTTTTATCTGATCTGCTGGTCGCTGATCCAGCGTGGGCGCGGCTTGCGTAGCTAAGTCGATTTCCTCTCCTCCGGATTCGGGGGAGAGGAGTTTTGACGACTATCACCCTTTATCAACAATGGTCAGGGTAGACTGATTTTCAGCTAAGGAGGAAGGTGATGTTAGGTTGGGTAATTACCTGTCACGACGACCGGGCGCAAGAGATGTTGGATGCGCTGGAAAAAAAACATGGCGCACTTATCCAGTGCCGGGCGGTGAATTTCTGGCGCGGATTAAGTTCCAATATGCTCAGCCGCATGATGTGCGATGCTCTGCATGAAACAGATTCTGGCGATGGGGTTATCTTTTTAACCGATATTGCAGGTGCTGCGCCTTATCGTGTTGCATCGTTATTAAGCCACAAACATTCCCGTTGCGAAGTGATTTCTGGTGTCACGTTACCGTTAATTGAGCAGATGATGGCCTACCGTGAAACGTTATCCAGCGCGGAGTTTCGCGAGCGAATTGTCGAACTGGGTGGGCCTGAAGTCAGTAGTCTCTGGCACCAACAACAAAAAAATCCCCCCTTTGTCCTCAAGCATAATTGGTTCGAGTATTAAATCGCATTCCGATTTTGCTACACTAACGGCGCTGTTTCTCGCCTGGTAGTTTTCTCATGATTAAAAAGATTATTTTTTTGCTGCTGCTGGTTTCATTTGGTGTCGGCGCAGCGCTTCCCGCTCGTTATATGCAAACCACTCAGGATGCAGCTATCTGGGGAAAAATTGGCGACAAAACGGTAACCGTCGGCAACATTCGCGCCGGGCAGATTATTTCGGTCATCCCAACCGCTGCCGATTATTATGAATTCAATTTTGGTTTTGCTACGGGGTATATTGATAAAGGGCATCTGGAACCTGTACAAGGGCGGCAAAAAGTT
Organism: Escherichia sp. E4742; assembly: GCF_005843885.1. Taxonomy (NCBI): domain Bacteria; kingdom Pseudomonadati; phylum Pseudomonadota; class Gammaproteobacteria; order Enterobacterales; family Enterobacteriaceae; genus Escherichia; species Escherichia sp. E4742. The sequence continues at coordinate 3,113,743 of NZ_CP040443.1, forward strand.
GAAGATGGTCTGGGGGATCTGAATAAGCCACTGAGTAACCAAAATCTTATTACATGGAAAGATACTCCGATATACAACGCGCCTGATGCGGGTAGTGCGCCATTTGGTGTGCTGGCCGATAATTTGCGTTATCCCATTATTAATAAATTAAAAGATCGCCTGAATCAAACCTGGTATCAAATTCGTATTGGCGAACGACTGGCCTATATCAGTGCACTGGATGCGCAGCAGGATAACGGTATTCCTGTATTGACCTACCATCATATTTTACGCGATGAAGAGAACACCCGTTTTCGTCATACTTCGACCACGACGTCGGTGCGAGCTTTCAATAACCAGATGACCTGGTTACGCGATCGTGGATATACCACGTTAACCTTGTATCAACTGGAAGGGTATCTGCGTAATTCGATGAATCTTCCGGCTCGCGCGGTGGTGCTGACATTTGATGATGGCTTGAAATCAGTGAGTCGCTATGCATATCCCATTCTGAAACAATACGGTATGAAGGCGACGGCGTTTATTATTACCTCTCGCATCAAACGTCATCCACAGAAATGGAATCCGCAGTCATTGCAGTTTATGAGTGTTTCTGAACTGCTTGATGTCAGCGATGTTTTTGATTTCCAGTCACATACTCATTTTTTGCATCGGGTAGATGGATATCGCCGACCCATATTACTCAGCCGCAGTGAGCATAATATTCTGTTTGATTTCGAACGCTCTCGCCGGGCGCTAAACCAATTTAATCCTCGAGTCTTGTATCTTTCGTATCCATTTGGCGGATTTAATGACAAAGCGGTAAAGGCGGCAAATGATGCCGGATTTCATCTGGCGGTGACGACCATGAAAGGTAAAGTAAAACCGGGGGATAATCCGTATTTATTAAAGCGGTTGTATATTTTAAGAACAGATTCGCTGGAGACGATGTCGCGGCTGGTGAGTAACCAGCCGCAGGGGTGATTATCAGGCAACCTGTACCGGAATCGCTTTCGCGGTACGTTTCATTTCATTGTCGCCTTCAAAGTAGGCAACGTTGGGGCGCCAGGTACGGGCTTCTGCATCTGGCATAGTGACGAAGCTGGCGATGATGACAATATCGCCGACGCTGGCACAGTGGGCCGCCGCACCGTTGACAGAAATAATTCTCGAACCACGTTCTGCCGCGATGGCGTAGGTGGAGAAACGCTTGCCGTTGGTGACATTCCAGATATCAATGGCTTCGTTTTCGAGAATACCGGCTGCGTCAAGAAAATCCTGGTCAATGGCGCAAGAACCTTCATAGTGCAGGTCCGCATGAGTCACTTTCACGCGGTGGAGTTTGCCCTGCAGCATCGTGCGAATCATAACTTCTACCTTTCTACCCTGTCGTTAACGAAGCAGGCGGTGCCTGCTTTGAGGAAATTCTCACGCAGTATTGCCCGATTTTTGATAAGTGTCTACTGATCTGATGGCATTTGCACCAGCAGTTTGCGTACCGCGCCGAAGCGTGCCATGTAACGCCTGTAACCAATTGAAATTTCTCTGAACGCTGCTCGGTAAACAACAAAGAGCTGGCTGACGACGGCACGCCTTGACTGGATACTGCCTTCACACAGGGCCACACGGAAGGCAGGGAAGATGGACGCACCGAGTACCACACCGCATGACGCGGTATTTAAACAATTTTTAATGCATGCGGAGACGGCTCGCGACTTCCTGGATATCCATTTGCCAGTGGAATTACGCGAACTTTGTGACCTCAACACGCTTCATTTAGAGTCGGGGAGTTTCATCGAAGAGAGCCTGAAAGGGCACAGCACCGACGTGCTCTATTCTGTGCAAATGCTGGGTAGTCCCGGCTATCTGTATGTCGTGATTGAACATCAAAGCAAGCCGGACAAAAAAATGGCCTTTCGTATGATGCGCTACTCTATTGCCGCCATGCACCGACATCTGGAGGCTGACCACGATAAGCTGCCGCTGGTGGTGCCGATTCTGTTTTATCAGGGCGAGGCCACACCTTACCCGCTCTCAATGTGCTGGTTTGATATGTTTTACTCGCCAGAACTGGCGCTGCGTGTCTATAACAGCCCTTTTCCGCTGGTGGATATCACCATCACGCCGGATGACGAAATTATGCAACATCGGCGGATTGCGATTCTCGAACTATTGCAAAAACATATTCGCCAGCGCGACTTAATGTTATTGCTGGAGCAACTGGTCACGCTGATTGACGAAGGGTACACTAGCGGAAGTCAGTTAGTTGCCATGCAAAACTATATGTTGCAACGCGGTCATACTGAACAAGCGGATTTGTTTTACGGTGTGGTGAGAGACAGGGAATCGGGAGGGGAGTCTATGATGACGTTGGCGCAGTGGTTTGAAGAGAAGGGTATTCAGCAGGGAAGACAGGAAGTAAGTCAGGAATTCGCCCAGCGTCTTCTGAGGAAAGGAATGTCTCGGGAAGATGTTGCAGAGTTGGCAAATTTATCTCTTGCAGAGGTTGATAAGCTAATTAGCCTTAATTAAGTTACCTGTGTTATGACAAATGACGTGGGCAAATGAATAACTGGCGCCATCAGCCGTAGCGCCAGTTAAGTATTACGCCAGTTCGACCATTTTGTTGTCGATCAGGCGAGCATCGCCAAGCCAGGCGGCTACCAGAATCACGGCGCGTTTGCTGTTTTCCGTGACTTCCAGCAACGTGTCGGCATCGCGAATCTGAATATCATCGGCGCGGAAGCCTTTTTCATTCAGTTCTTGCCCTGCAATGGCAATAATTTCATCGAGATCCCGCTCCCCAGCCTGCAATTTGTCGGCAATCGAACATAAAACCTTGTACAGACCTGGCGCAATTTTGCGTTGTTCTGCCGTCAGATAACCGTTACGAGAACTGAGCGCCAGACCGTCTTTCGCGCGCATAATCGGTACACCGACAATCTCAATATCAAAGCCCATATCGGCAACCATTTTGCGGATCAGCGCCAGTTGCTGAAAATCTTTTTCACCGAAGCAGGCGATATCGGGCTGGACCAGGTTGAACAGTTTGCTGACAATGGTCGAAACGCCGCGAAAATGTCCTGGGCGGCTGGCGCCTTCCAGCATGGTGGACAGCCCCGGAACGTCAACATAGGTGTGGGTTTCTGTACCGTTCGGGTAGATCTCTTTTACTGATGGGGCGAAAACCAGATCCACTTTACGTTTGTTTAGCTTCTCGCAGTCTTCCTGCAATGTACGAGGGTAACGTACCAGATCTTCAGGGCGGTCGAACTGCATCGGGTTAACGAAAATACTGACAACGACCACATCGGCGCGGGCTTTGGCTTCGTCGACCAGCTTCATATGGCCATCGTGCAGGTTACCCATGGTTGGCACCAGCGCCACGCGCTTGCCTTCCATACGCAGGCGGCGAATTTGCTGACGCAGCAGCGGCAGGGTTTCGATAATTAACACAACGTCACTCCTTAATGGAAACTGTGTTCTTCGCCCGGGTAAACACCGGACTCCACTTCAGCCATATACTGCCGCACAGCCGCGCGGATGTCGCCCGTTTCAGCGAGGAAATTTTTGGCGAATTTAGGAATATGACCGCCAGTAATGCCGAATGCGTCGTGCATCACGAGGATTTGCCCGTCAGTAACATTCCCTGCGCCAATACCGATAACCGGAATCGCCAGCGCCTCGGTAATACGTTTTGCCAGCTCAACCGGCACGCATTCCAGCACCAGCAGTTGTGCACCTGCGGCTTCTAACGCTAATGCGTCATTGAGTAAACGGTCACCTGCATCGCCGCGCCCTTGCACTTTATAACCGCCGAAAATATTCACCGACTGCGGCGTTAAGCCCAAATGCCCACACACCGGAACGGCACGCTCGGTCAGCATTTGAACTGTTTCTACCAGCCAGGCACCGCCTTCGATTTTGACCATATTTGCACCCGCGCGCATGACAGTTGCGGCGTTTTCAAATGCTTGTTCAGGAGTGGCATAGGCCATAAACGGCAGGTCAGCCAGCAGCAGACAGTTTGGCGCACCGCGACGCACGGCGGCGGTGTGGTAGGCGATATCTTCAACGGTGACGGGTAGGGTGGAGTCGTGTCCCTGAACAGTCATACCCAACGAGTCGCCTACCAGCATCACGTTAAGCCCTTCTTCGGCAAACAATTTAGCAAAACTGTAATCGTAAGCGGTAATGGTCGCGAAGCGTTTCTTTTCCTGTTTGCATTTTTGCAGCAGGGAAATCGTAGTTGGTTTCATAACGTTTCCTGATAAATAAATGCCAGATATGCTGGCATTCTATCAGCCGTATAAAGGGGGGCAATCGTTTTAGTGAGCCACATCGCCAGTTGCCTGACGATGTGGCTTATGTGAATTAAGGGTAGGTTATCTGGAAGGTACTGGTCGCTTTAAATTCCCCCGGTGTAATCGGGGCGCTCCCGTCTTGTTTCAACGTTGCCTGGAAATGAAGAGGCTGGGAAGTTCCCCGGTCCTTTTCAGGGTAAATACCGCCACTAGTGTCAGTTTCAGATTCATAATCATTGTAAACTGAACTGCTGTTATTTGGTTCGAGAATGACCTTTTGCGAATGTACAGAATTAGGTAAGCCTTCAATAAGAACCCCAACACCTGTGGCTTTGTCTGAACTTGTTAATGTATTACCCAGTAATTGTTGGTTGGAAACCCCGACTTTCGTCGATGTCATTTTGGTTTCAATGTTGCGTATGCGGATACAGTTTTGCAGGGATATATCAAAGGGGACTGGCGACGCTGAATTTGATGATACTTGTCCAGCCGTGTACTCCCCTAAATCCACCGTCGAACCACTGACGGTAGGGCCGGTCAGCACAGAAGTAAAACACGTTGGCAGCGTAATATAGAGGTTTACCAGGTTAAAATCGATATAGATATAATCACTGCTAATATTTCGCCCCGCGCCATAGGATTTAAAACTGTATAAATAATTTGATGTGGTTTTTAATCCCACCCGTTGATTAGATGTTGGGTTAAATGTTTGGTCAGTATAAAATTCGATATCAAGGTTCTGGTATATCCCACCAATCGCCCAGTATGTTCCTTCTGTAGTTGCTTGCCCATTGCAAGCACGCCGTAGGTTAGCGTTGGTGATATTGAAACGGAAAACGATTGAGGGGGTGTCACCAATGTAAGATTCGCTTATGCTGGCTGTGGTTTCCCAGGCAGACCAGATTCTCGATATTTTTAGTGTGTAATAGAGGCCGGGTACGGTCGTTTCAAATAACTTGTGCCCACCATAACTTTTGCCGGAATCAACCATTTTATTTTCAAGCGTCATAGGTTCGCCACTGGCACTACTACTTGTATTGCAATAAAGAACACCATCGCCATCAGCGCCCGCAGAGTCCAGTTGAGAAAAATGAAGAGTTACCCCCGCAGGGCCGAGTTGGGTTGGCTTATAAAAAACAAGATTGTTAGTGCCCGCCGAATAGCGAAATGTCGCCCGACCACCTGATGATGGACCACTCATTTGAGTGATGGATTCATTACCAGCGATAATACTGGTGTTAGCCGTTGCTGCAACACTTGAAACCAGCAGGCATATAAAAGTTAAAAAATGAAAGACTGCTTTCATAGTCACTCCATTGAACATAAATTTTTCTTTTCCAATATCCACGTATTTATTCATAATTAATATCAATTAATACATGGCTGGTTACCTGACCGGATGTTACTGCCACAGAAGAATTAATCTTTTGCATTCGGGTAGAAAATTTCCATGATGAATTATTTATTGCCGATGACATCACTGGATAGATTGAACGAGAAACCCCTGCGTTATTCAGAACGTTGAACATATGTGCCGGGTCCTGAATGGAAAAAATAACCACGCCGACGTTGCTGGCTCCTGTAACATTCTCGTTATTAAATATTTGCCGGGAGCCTGCTGCCATCGCGCCACTGAGTGGCCTGAAGTCAATATGTAACTGGGTTAAGACATCTCCGGTGCCCTGAAATGCACAGTCAGTTACTGTGACAGTGAATTCTTTTCCACCGGGTTGATAGTCTTCAGCGGAGGTACTGCCGGTAAAATATCCCACACCGACGACGCCAAGATCGAGATTACCCTGATTGCTGATTTCGCTTCTGCAGGTGCTATTTTTGACATTGGCCGTCATATCAATATCCATTCCCGCCATTGCAGGAGAAGCCATTGATAATATTAATGTCAGGAACAGACCTGTTTTGTTCGTCGTTTTACGTTGGGTGGGATGCATAGTAATTACCTGAATATCACAGCCAGTTAGTTATAGGTCACAGTAAATGTTGCTGGCGCAGAAAATGTGCCAGCGGTGACGTTGCTGGCTGTATTATCTTTCTCTACTACCAGGCGGGCACTCATTGGGTAATCCACAACATTATTGCCCGTCGCTGTTGCAATAGTGACTTCTTTATTTGCTGGCGCAACGCAACTAAATTGTGTCGCACTTCCTACAGCGGGAGTGGTCGTACTCCAGACTTCGACGGCAACGGCGCTTGCTTGACCTGTGCCTGTCGAACCATTGGCAAAACCGGGGCCATCATTACTCGTCCCTTCACACGTTGCGCGTTTAGTCAGTTTAATCTGCGCTTTTTTTCCAGGAATACCGGCACAGTCTTTAAACTGTAATTTAAACGTTTTAATCTTAGATTTGGCATTGATTTCAGAAATATAAACATCACCAAACTCCACAGCAGTTATGTCCTGATTGCTATCATTTACCAGTTTTGCAGTGCAGGTTCCCATCTCTACAGTAGTCAGAACGGTCAGTCCAATGCTATCAGTAGCCGCATATACAGGAATGGTTAACTGAAATACGGTAAGAGCCAAACCAATGGATAATCCAGAACGTAATTTTTTATATATCATTATTGTCATCCTTATTATTCATAGGTGAAATTGAATGTCGCTTTAGCGCGAAAATTCCCCGGAACACCTTCTCCTGCCGATGTCTCGCGGAGTGCCACAGTCATTGCAAGACCACTGGTATTGATTTCTGTTAAACTCCAGCGAATTTTTTCTGTACTGTTTGGTTCCAGAAAAGTTGAATCATCTGCCCCCAGCCTCTTTATCCCCATACCTATATAATCGGTTGTCGAAGAGGCATCCGACGTCAGTGGGGAAATTAATTTTGGGAAGGAGCCGGACTGATTGCCTGACAGGGTGGTATCGATCCAATTGATTCCACTACTGCATCCACTGGCAACCAATTTAAAGTCTGCCTGAGCTTCTGCCGCTGCATTAACAATTTTATCCAGACCCATGTTGGGTATTCTTAATGTGTAATTATCGTTTCCATCGTTTGTGACGCTAGAGCCATTTAATGCAGTCAGAGTGATATTACAGGTTGTCGCTCTAACCGTTGCTGTGAAATCAACATTAATATCTTCAGCGAATGCTGATGGTGATAATAGTAATCCCATCAGTATCACTAATTTATGTGGTGTCATTTTTATCATTTGCATCCCTTATGGTTACTGAATATGACAGCTAATTCCATTGATAATAATTGTTTGTGCTAATTTTTCTGCTTGTGAGTTTTGTTGATAGTGGGCAAGGCAACTAACCGGGTTACCCTCTTCGAGCCACTTAATCTGGATATTTCCCTGTTGTTCAATTCCGCGAACAAAAGCCTGTCCACCCTGACCTACGTTGCCAATAATATTGCCCTGGTCATCATAAATATCTGCCGCAAAGGGGATATTTTTACCGTCGCTGCGTTTAATGTTCAGAATAGCGGATTGTCCTTGTACTGTTTCAAAACCGGCAAAGATCACTGAGCCCTGACGCGGTACGGCAACGGTACTGGTACTTTTCAATTCAACATCATTTTCAATATCGGTAATATCCAGGGCGATGCGGTTTTCGTGATAAGGCGAGAGTGCGCTGGTAACGCCATAGCCCCAGCGATCGACTGTGCTGTGACCGTAGTTTATACGCGCGCCTTTTGCCCCCGGAGCCTGAACAACGGCTAGGGTGTCTGAGTCACTGAAGCTGTCATTACTGAATGTCAGACCACCGCGATGCAGCACAAAACCGCCGTCAGTATTGAGAGAAAATTGACGGTTACTATCGCTACTTGCGGAAAGTGAACCGGCCAGCGTTCCCCAGGGCGATTCATAGCTGGCATAGCCACCAACATAACTTAAATCACTACTGGATTTATTCATCGTATAGCCGGTATTCACACTGTAACTGACACGATTGTTTTCGCTAAAACCACTGCTGCTGACGTTGAGTTGGTTGTTGCCTTTAAAGTCGCTATTTAACTGAGTATCAATACTCTGAAAACCAGAATCGCGGTGTTCTGTCCCCAGAAGTTTTTCAATAGGAATGGTGAAGCTGAGATAAATACTATCTTCACTTTCACCGCTTGCGACCCATGAACGCTGCGCGCTGATGCTATAGCTGCCCCAGGATGCACTATTGCTGTAACCGATAGAGTAATCGCTGTGATTTTGGCCGGATGCCCAATAATCTGACCATGTTCCGGAAAGGTAAAACGAACCGTAATCATTTTGCTCAAACTTCAGCGGTTGGTTAATACTGACCGTAACCTGATTTTTCATGCGCGAGTAATTACGCATGGTTTGTGGGTTGAGCTCCTGTTCAGGATGCTTCACTTCGTCAATGAGTGTTAAAGCATCATTAAGGCCAAGATAATTCTGCGTCGAATAACGATAAGCCGCGATATTCAGTGAAGTATTCGACTGTTCGAATAATTTATTCCAGGAGAGACGATAGCTCTGGCCCTGGTATGTTTTATCATCAGGGATCTGGGCATTTGAGTGGGTTACATCGACAGAAAATGCACCCCAGGCGGTATTCAAGCCAAGCCCCAGTAAACCGGCGGTATAGTGATTATCCGTAAGCTGAATGCCAGTATATCCCGTCAGGTAGTTGTTCAGACCATAGTAATAACTGGCCTGGAATAAATTAGGCTCGTCTTGAATATCATCTTTTAATACCTGACCGGCGCTAATATCCCACCGACCAACGCCAGGGCGCAGCATCTGCACTACTGATGAAAATGGCTGTGAGAAAGTCCGTTTTGTGCCATCGGCTTCTTCAACTGTGATGATGAGATCGCTGCCATAGCCTGATGGGCTGAGATCATCAATGGTAAATGCACCTGGCGGTACAGTTGTTTCATAGATCTTATAACCGCCCTGAGTGACGGTAACTTTTGCGTTGGTGTTGGCGACACCATGAATAATTGGGGCAAAGCTGGCTAATGCCGGCGGCAACATTCGGCTGTCACTGTAAAAGCGAATACCGCGAATACTAACGGAATCAAATGTTTCGCCGGTGGTATAGGATTCACCGAAAATTAATTGCGAGCGGAGTGACGCGATATCGCGTTGCAGATACCGATTCTGAAAATCAAACTCGCTACTCGCGTCGGTCATCCAGTTGTAGTTACCTGAGGCGCGCAGGCGCCATGCCCCTAAGTTTACGCCACCATTTAAGGCTGCATAAACACTGTCATTTTTCCTGCCAGGGCTTTCACTGTGATAACCGTTGACGTTGTAGGACAGCATGGCTGCGTTAATACCATCTTCCCACAGTGAAGGATCAACATAGTTTTGATAGTTCTTCATTACCCATGCCTGGGGAACATCAATATCCAGACGTTGATCGTTCACATCATAGCGAACAGAGGATTGCGGAATCATTTCCACAATGTTGAGGCAATCGCCCAGTGTTTCGTCTCGCTTAACCAGGACGATTTTTTCGCTTTTCGTCTCTGGTGGCGTAATGTGAAACTGAAATAAATTCTTCTGTGTGATACAGGCCAGCGCGTTTTTCTTCCCTTCAACCACAATAAAAGGGATGCTCTGATTAGTAACAGGTTGATTATTAACGTAAACGCTAACGTCATAAATACCCGGCAGTGTAGGGTTGCCTTCACTGTATCGACTAAGGTCAATATTGGAGGCATTCTGTCCCATCAGGAAGGTAGGGTCGTATTCAACCTGTTCGGCACTTAGGCAACTGGAGCTATAAAGCAGCGCACAAAACGTAGCGATCTGCGTGAGGTTGTGATGAGTTATCGTTATTTTATAGGGCACGTTTTGCTTCCTGCTACGTTATATCTTTGCCAAATTACAGCCTGGCTTCGCCTTCAATTGCGCCACCGAAATCGTTAATGGCGTAGTAATGAACTTTTGCAGAGTTTGATTTTCCGCTCATACCGTTCACCTTGATGACGTCGTTACTAAATGGCGCAATCATCTTCACATCAAGTGGATAGCGTTTGCCGTTGGCTTCTAAATCACCACTGCTAAAAGAGACGTGGTAAGGCGTAGGGTTAGAAACGCGTAATGCTGTTTGGCTTCCTGCGGTTGCCCATGACCATTTAAGGGCAAGAGGAGCCTCAGAGGGATTCCCGTTTAAACCTTCCGGGCGATAAAAAAGTTTGATCCGGGTACGAAATGCTAACTGGAGCAGGCTTTGATTAGCTACTTTGGTGGCATCAGGTTTTGGCGGTACTTCAAGTACGTTAAACCAGAACACACTTTCTCTGTCTTTTGGCAAAACGGTGCTGGCGGTATACATCAGTTTGATGGTTTGCCCACGTTTTGCATCAATCCGTGATACCGGCGGAGTAGCGGTAAATGGCACAGAAATAGAACCTGGCTCGGCATTATCATTACCAGTGTCTAACCAACTCTGAACAAGTAACGGATTGTTGCCTTTATTCTCCAGGCGAACATTTACGCTTTTTTGGTCACTTTTATAAATTACGCGCGTACCAGAAATGACGATATCTGCCATAGCGGGTGCGCATAAAGCTATACAGGACGTGATACATAATGCTGCTGTATATTTGGTATTTAAAAACATAAACCATTCCTGATAGAGTTAATTTGAACAGGGAATAAACAACATATATATAGCTGATGCTATTCCCTGTATTTATTCACTTAATCAATTAAATTGATGAATATTTACTGGTAAGTAATGGTATATGCCGTGTTGGTTTTTACATAACCAGCGGTAGCAGGGGTGCTTGCATCTTCACGAACGTAAGAGGCTTTAAAATCAAAAGTTGCTGATTTAGTGGTGCCATCCAGATCTTCTTGATAGACGTCACCCGGATTATTGATTTTAACTTGTTTAATAGTAGAACCTTTAATGTTGTGCAGCGCGATGTTCACACCTACAGATGGGGTAGAAATGGACATATCGTTATTCAGCGTACCTTTGCTGTTACCAAAGAAGACAGATCCAAAGGTCATATCCGCTTTCGTTCCTGGTACTGGGTTAGCTTTGCTGCAGTCAACAGTAATGCTGAACGGTTTAGCTTTAGCGCCTACAGTTGTTTCCAGTACACCTGCAGTGATTTCGCCAACGGTAGCAGTTTGCAGCAGTACCAGACCATCTTTATTGCCGCCATCCACACGCGTTTCACAGGTATTATCTACTACCAGGCCGCTGATGTTTAACTGACCACCATCGAGAGCAGAAGCAGAACCTGCGACCATTGCCAGCATAAGACCGGAGAGGGCAAAACCTAATTTTTTAGACATAAAAATCCTTGAATAATATTCCATAAGCAGATGACCTATCTTGTAGCACACCCTTTAATAAATAATATGCGGGTAACAAAATAAGTTGGTTAATGACATGTTTGAACTTACCAAATGTTACAATCAGTATCATTGGGCAGCTATTTTGCATAAATAAAAAATGATGTCTACTTAATTAAGTTTTAAGTAAATCTTAATTTAAATTTAAGGTGAAATGGTGTATGGGGGAATGTTGAGCTGGATATATATTATTACGTGAGGTTTATTTAATTATCTTATTTTATTTAATTGTGCAACTGTGGAAGAGTGTTTTTCAGAATTTATTTATATTCAACGTGTGAATATAATTACCACTTATTTAATTTGCCAAATTTTTGCGTATTTAAAAGATTAAGTAACGACTCCCCATCAGGAAACACCAGTTCCGGCGCGATCTCAAACAGCGGCCACAGCATAAAGCCACGATTCTTCATATCGTAGTGCGGAACGGTCAGGCGTTCAGTATTTATCACTTCATTACCAAACAGCATGATGTCGAGATCCAGCGTGCGCGGCCCCCAGCGTTCAGCTTTACGGACGCGACCTTGCTGCAATTCAATACGCTGTGTGTGATTGAGTAACTCTTCAGGTGCGAGAGCCGTTTCCAGCGCCACAGCAGCGTTCAGGTAATCAGGTTGATCCTGCGGACCCAGCGGCGGAGTGCGATAGAACGAAGAAATGGCGAGAATGCGGCTTTCGGGAATGTCGCCTAATGCTTTTACGGCAGCATTGACCTGCTCCAGCGGAGAGGCCAGATTGCTGCCTATGGCAATATACGCCACTGTCATGCGGTGCCCTCACGACGCGGCGCGCGTTTGCGTGGGCGACGAGTACGACGACGCTGTGCTGGTTCTTCATCCAGTTCGTTAAGCATCCCTTTTTGGTCTGGCGGCGCGGAAACCTGGAACTCACCCCACCATTTCACCAGACGTTGCAGCTCTGCGTTATGCTCAACTTCGGCTCGCAAGGCCAACAGGTCGTAAGCTGCACGGAACTTAGGATGCTCCAGCAGTTTCCATGCACGTTTACCCTGACGACGGGACATGCGCAACTGCAACTGCCAGATATCGCGGGTTAAAGTTGTCAGACGTTTCGGGATCGCCAGTGAACGGCAGGCTTCGTCCAGCACGTCGTTCATCGCCAGTGCGAAAGCGTCGTGATAGGTCAGGCCGCTTTCCTGGGCTATCTTCTGTGCTGTTTCCAGCAGCGGATACCAGAACATGGCGGCAAACAGGAACGCCGGGTTCACGCGCATATCGTTATGGATACGCGTATCGGTGTTCTTCAGTACCTGCTCAATAATGCGCTCCATTGGACTGTCGCCATTTTCCGTGAAGTAACGGGTAATGGTCGGGAACAGCGGCTGGAACAGATGGTATTCACACAGCAGTTTATAGGTTTCGTAACCGTAGCCCGCTTGTAGCAGTTTAAGAGACTCTTCAAACAGGCGCGCCGGAGGAATATCGTTCAGTAGGGTAGCGAGGCGGGGGATCGGTTCTGCGGTTTCCGGGCTGATGCGCATCCCCAGTTTGGCGGCAAAACGTACCGCGCGCAGCATCCGTACCGGATCTTCACGGTAGCGCGTTTCCGGGTTACCAATCAGACGGATAACGCCGTCTTTCAGATCCTTCATACCACCAACGTAATCGCGGACGGTAAAATCTGCGACGCTGTAATAAAGACTGTTGATAGTGAAATCGCGGCGCTGGGCGTCTTCTTCGATGGAACCGAAAATGTTGTCGCGTAGCAACATGCCGTTTTGCCCGCGTTGGGAGGTCGTACGGTCGCTGACGTTACCTTCGTGGTGTCCACGGAAGGTTGCGACTTCGATAATCTCCGGGCCAAACATCACGTGCGCCAGACGGAAACGGCGACCCACCAGGCGGCAGTTACGGAATAGTTTGCGTACCTGCTCAGGCGTGGCGTTGGTGGTCACGTCGAAATCTTTCGGCTTTTTGCCAAGTAACAGGTCGCGCACGCCGCCGCCAACCAGCCAGGCCTCATACCCCGCTTTATTGAGCCTGTACATTACCTTCAGGGCATTTTCACTGATATCTTTGCGGGAGATAGCATGTTGCTCACGCGGGATTACCGTCACCTGGGGACGGGCGGCAGCCTGTTCAGCCTCGCTTTCCTCGCGGCTTAGCACCTTGCGGCAAAAATTAGCGACTCGGGTAAAAATAGTACACCTCGGTAGTGTCAAACATCATTCAGGACAAAAAAATAGCGGCTAATCATAGCTCAGCATGACGCATTTGAGAATGTTGAATTTACAATTGCCGACTCTGGCACGGCGGTCAGCGTCCAGTTTTTGACGGCTGACTGAAGGATTTGCTCGACGCTGAAATCCTGCCAGTGTGTTTCTGCCTGCTGACCCAGAAATTGAAGTGCCGCGATTAACACCGGGCGCGGATCGCCTTTCGGCAACGCAGGCGCATGATTCTGCTTGGAAAGTTTAGCGCCTTGTGCGTTAAGCGCCAGCGGCAAATGAATGTAATCTGGCACCTGCCAGCCAAAAAGCTGGTACAGCGAGATTTGTCGCACCGTCGGTTCAATCAAATCTGCTCCACGGACAATTTCTGTCACGCCCTGGAAGTGATCGTCAACCACCACCGCCAGGTTATAGGCGAACAAGCCATCACGGCGATGAATAATAAAATCTTCCCGCGCCAGTTCTTCGTCGGCGTGAATCATACCGCGCAACTGATCGGTAAACTGGATGACCGGATGCTGCTGGCGGATGCGTACTGCTGCGTTTTCTGGGCCATGATGTAATTCACGGCAATGACCGTCGTAAATACCGCCAATGCTGTGAATACGTGCACGTGTACAGGTGCAGTAATAACTTAGCCCTTGCCCACGTAACCAGGCGAGTGCTTCACGATAGGCGTCGTGACGTTGCGATTGCCAGAGAACATCGCCGTCCCAGTGCAGACCGTAATGTTCCAGCTGGCGCAGGATAGTCTCTGCGGCACCGGGAACTTCACGAGGCGGGTCGATATCTTCAATGCGTACCAGCCAGCGACCTTGCCGGGCGCGTGCCTGTAGATAGCTGCCAAGCGCGGCGATCAGAGAGCCAAAATGAAGTTCGCCGGAAGGAGAGGGGGCGAAGCGACCAATATAGTGTGTGTCTGTCATCTCTTTGAACAAAAAATAAGGCGGGAGAATTTCCCGCCTGTGGTAAACGTGATGGAACGGCTGTTATTAGCCAGCCATCTGTTTTTCGCGAATTTCAGCCAGCGTTTTGCAGTCGATGCACAGATCGGCTGTCGGGCGCGCTTCCAGACGACGAATACCAATTTCAACACCGCAGGATTCGCAGTAGCCGAAATCTTCGTCTTCCACTTTTTTCAGCGTCTTCTCGATCTTTTTGATCAGCTTACGCTCGCGATCGCGGTTACGCAGTTCGAGGCTGAACTCTTCTTCCTGGGCTGCACGGTCTACCGGGTCCGGGAAGTTGGCTGCTTCATCCTGCATATGTGTAACGGTGCGATCGACTTCATCCCTGAGTTGATTACGCCATGCTTCCAGAATACGACGGAAGTGCGCCAGCTGGGCTTCGTTCATATACTCTTCGCCCGGCTTCTCCTGATATGGCTCCACCCCAGCGATGGCGAGAATACTCAGGGACGATGTTTTACGGTTTTGCCCTTCTTGCATGTTGCTTCTCCTTAACACGCACTATCGATCCCCATGTTCGGGGGAAAAATGAGGCCGCTATAAATAGCAGATGCTTTTCCGGATAGCAATTATCTAAACGTAACACTTGACAACTGTGTGAGGAAAAGCGTATTTGCGCACGCGACCAGAATGTAAATTAACCAGTTACTTACACTACTACAATGTAACAGGCAGTGATTTTTTAAGAGCCATACCTTCAGCAGAAAGTTCCGCTTTATAAGCCAGAATTTCCACCCCCTTTTGTTGAGCCTCTGACAATAGTTGCGCGTATTTCTCATCGATGTGGCGCGCGGGTGAAAACCGTGTAATGGCTGAATGCAGCACGGCGAAAAAAATCACTGCACGCTGACCTTCAGCTGCTACGCTCATCAACTCCCGAAGATGTTTCTGACCTCGTTCAGTGACTGCATCGGGAAAGTATCCCTGTTCATTTTCCGCTAACGTAACTGATTTCACTTCAATATAGCAGTCAGGTCGAAACCTCGCCTGTAACATGAAGTCAATACGACTGCGCTCGGCGCCGTATTTTACTTCGCTTTTCAGCGAGCTATAGCCTGACAGTTCCGAAATATCCCCATTGAGGATAGCCTCTTTCGTCAACCTGTTTGCCCAAAGTGTATTGACGCAAATAAATGCACCGCTTTGGCTTTGGGTCAATTCCCAGGTGTGCGGATATTTCCGTTTTGTGTTGTCGGAAGTCGAATACCAGACGGTATCGCCAGGCGTTGCACAACCGGTCATCGCGCCAGTGTTGGGGCAGTGTAGCGTCAATTCACGACCATCAGGTGTGATCACATCGGCTAAAAAGCGTTTATAACGCTGAACCAGCGTGGCGCGTTGTAGAGGGGGTGAAAATTTCATTGTGACAACCCTTGTTATTGCGTCAGAGTCCAGCGTTTTAGCGGCGTGTAGCGTGTGCGCCCACGGGCAAACGAGGAGGCGTAGAGAGTAAACTCCGTCACCGTATATGACCAGTTAAAACCTGGCGGCGGGATTGTCACCGCCTCGCTGGCGTCGCGCAATAAGGTGATATGCGGATGAAACGGTCGATTGCTTTGAAAACAACCACTGCGAGCGGCCTGCGAACGGAGCATATTTGCTAACTGGATTAAGCCGCGCGGTGGCTGGCGCATCCCTAACCACACCACGCGCGAACGCAGCCACTGACCGGCGTCATCAAGCGTCAGAGTGAAGCCCGATTGACGAATTCGCCCGGCTAAAAGAGAAAG
The DNA here is from genome assembly GCF_005843885.1 of Escherichia sp. E4742. NCBI lineage: Bacteria > Pseudomonadati > Pseudomonadota > Gammaproteobacteria > Enterobacterales > Enterobacteriaceae > Escherichia > Escherichia sp. E4742. Next base: position 3,130,220 of record NZ_CP040443.1, read on the forward strand.
CGCCTTCTCTTTCTCTGCGCTCACTTCGCCTAAAAACGCCAGCGTCAGATGCAAATTTTCAGCGGCAACCGGACGCCCCGCTTCTGGCGGAAACTGTGCGGCGCGCCAGTGGATAATCTGTTCGCGAATTTCTGCGGGTAAGTCGATGGCAAAGAACAGCCGTTGCGGTTCAGACATGTGAGGCACTCGGTTATGAATTACCGCGATGCTACAATGTGGCGCGAAGAATGTTAACCCTCAGGAGCGTTTTGTGTCGTCGTTGCCCGTTGCTGCCGTCTTACCTGAATTACTTGCTGCTCTCGATACCGCACCGCAGGTGTTATTAAGCGCGCCGACCGGAGCCGGGAAATCGACCTGGCTGCCGCTGCAACTGCTGGCGCATCCAGACATTAACGGGAAAATTATCCTGCTGGAGCCACGGCGTCTGGCGGCACGTAACGTCGCGCAACGCCTGGCGGAGCTGCTGAACGAAAAGCCTGGCGACACGGTTGGCTACCGGATGCGTGCGCAAAACTGCGTCGGGCCGAATACTCGTCTGGAAGTGGTCACCGAAGGCGTACTGACGCGCATGATCCAACGAGATCCAGAACTGAGCGGCGTCGGTATGGTGATCCTCGATGAATTTCATGAACGCAGTTTGCAGGCGGATTTGGCGCTGGCGTTGTTACTCGATGTGCAACAAGGTCTGCGCGATGACTTAAAGCTGCTGATTATGTCGGCCACGCTGGATAACGACCGCTTACAGCAGATGCTGCCAGAAGCGCCGGTTGTTGTTTCCGAAGGGCGCTCGTATCCGGTGGAACGCCGCTATTTGCCGTTGCCTGCGCACCAACGCTTTGACGAAGCAGTAGCTGCCGCTACCGCCGAATTGCTGCGCCAGGAAACTGGGTCATTACTGTTATTTTTACCTGGCGTCGGAGAAATTCAGCGCGTGCAGGAACAATTGGCGTCACGCATCGGCAGTGATGTGTTGCTCTGCCCACTGTATGGGGCGTTGTCGCTGAACGATCAGCGAAAAGCTATCCTCCCTGCGCCGCAAGGAATGCGCAAAGTGGTGCTGGCGACCAACATCGCTGAAACCAGTCTAACCATCGAAGGTATCCGTCTGGTGGTGGATTGCGCCCAGGAAAGGGTTGCGCGCTTTGATCCGCGTACGGGTCTTACTCGGTTGATCACTCAGCGCGTTAGTCAGGCGTCGATGACACAACGTGCCGGGCGCGCCGGGCGTCTGGAGCCAGGTATTTGCCTGCATTTAATCGCTAAAGAGCAGGCGGAACGCGCCGCAGCGCAAAGTGAACCGGAGATCTTACAAAGCGATCTCTCCGGTTTGTTGATGGAATTACTGCAATGGGGATGTAGCGATCCGGCACAGATGAACTGGCTGGATCACCCGCCAGCGGTGAATCTACAGGCGGCGAAACGTCTGTTACAAATGCTGGGGGCGCTGGATGGTGAACGGCTTAGTGCGCAAGGGCAAAAAATGGCGGCGCTGGGTAACGATCCGCGTTTAGCGGCAATGCTGGTGAACGCGAAGAGTGACGATGAAGCGGCTACCGCTGCAAAAATTGCCGCCATTCTCGAAGAACCGCCACGGATGGGTAATTGCGATCTTGGAGTGGCGTTTTCGCGCAATCAACCAGCCTGGCAGCAACGTAGTCAGCAACTGTTGAAACGCTTAAACGTCCGCGGCGGTGAGGCTGACAGTTCGCTTATCGCGCCGTTGCTTGCTCAGGCATTTGCCGATCGTATTGCCCGTCGCCGTGGTCAGGATGGTCGCTATCAACTGGCGAACAGCATGGGGGCGATGCTGGATGCTGACGACGCGTTAAACCGCCATGAATGGCTGGTAGCACCGTTATTATTGCAGGGCAGTGCCTCGCCGGATGCGAGAATTTTACTGGCGCTACCGGTCGATATTGATGAGTTAGTACATCGCTGCCCGCAGCTATTACGGCAGTCTGACACCGTAGAATGGGATGATGCGCAAGGCACGCTGAAGGCCTGGCGTCGGTTGCAGATTGGTCAGCTCACAGTAAAAGTACAGCCGCTGGCGAAACCGTCGGAAGATGAATTACATCATGCAATGCTTAATGGTATTCGCGATAAAGGTCTAAGCGTACTTAACTGGACGCCGGAAGCGGAACAACTACGCTTGCGTTTGCTGTGTGCCACAAAGTGGTTGCCTGAATATGACTGGCCAGCAATGGATGAAGCGAGCTTGCTGGCATCGCTGGAAACGTGGCTATTGCCACATATGAGCGGTGTACATTCGCTACGTGGCCTGAAATCTCTTGATGTTTATCAGGCGCTACGCGGATTACTTGATTGGGGAATGCAGCAACGTCTGGATAGTGAATTGCCTGCGCATTACACTGTGCCGACGGGAAGTCGGATCGCCATTCGTTATCATGAAGATAACCCACCTGCGCTGGCAGTAAGAATGCAGGAGATGTTTGGCGAAGCCACCAATCCGACAATCGCCCAGGGGCGTGTGCCGTTGGTGCTGGAGTTACTTTCACCCGCTCAAAGGCCGCTGCAAATCACGCGTGATTTGGGGGCCTTCTGGAAAGGGGCGTATCGTGAGGTGCAAAAAGAGATGAAAGGGCGTTATCCCAAACACGTCTGGCCGGACGACCCGGCGAATACCGCACCAACGCGACGGACGAAAAAGTATTCGTGAAGACCAAAGCAAATTTGAGAGATATCTTCTTCTGTATTGCAACGGAAGAACAGAAAATCGGGCTTTTGCGCCTGAATATTGCGGAGAAAAAGCATGGCCGGGAATGACCGCGAGCCAATTGGACGCAAAGGGAAACCGACGCGTCCAGTCAAACAAAAGGTAAGCCGTCGTCGTTACGAAGACGACGATGATTACGACGATTATGATGACTATGAGGACGAAGAACCGATGCCGCGCAAAGGAAAGGGCAAAGGAAAAGGGCGTAAGCCTCGTGGCAAACGCGGCTGGTTATGGCTGCTGCTAAAACTGGCTATTGTTTTTGCCGTGCTGATCGCCATTTACGGCGTCTATCTGGATCAAAAAATCCGTAGCCGTATTGATGGCAAAGTCTGGCAGTTGCCCGCGGCGGTCTATGGCCGAATGGTTAACCTTGAGCCAGATATGACCATCAGCAAAAACGAGATGGTGAAACTGCTGGAGGCGACCCAGTATCGTCAGGTGTCGAAGATGACCCGTCCTGGCGAATTTACCGTGCAGGCCAACAGCATTGAGATGATCCGCCGTCCGTTTGATTTCCCGGACAGTAAAGAAGGGCAGGTGCGTGCGCGTCTGACTTTTGATGGCGATCATCTGGCGACCATCGTCAATATGGAGAACAACCGTCAGTTCGGTTTCTTCCGTCTTGATCCGCGCCTGATAACCATGATCTCCTCGCCAAACGGCGAGCAGCGTCTGTTTGTGCCGCGCAGTGGATTCCCGGACCTGCTGGTAGATACTTTGCTGGCGACAGAAGACCGTCATTTCTACGAGCATGATGGGATCAGTCTCTACTCTATCGGACGTGCGGTGCTGGCAAACCTGACCGCCGGACGCACGGTGCAGGGGGCGAGTACGCTGACGCAACAGTTAGTGAAAAACCTGTTCCTCTCCAGCGAACGTTCTTACTGGCGTAAAGCGAACGAAGCCTATATGGCGTTGATCATGGATGCACGTTACAGCAAAGATCGCATTCTTGAGCTGTATATGAACGAGGTGTATCTCGGTCAGAGCGGCGACAACGAAATTCGTGGCTTCCCGCTGGCGAGCCTGTACTACTTTGGTCGCCCGGTAGAAGAGTTAAGCCTTGACCAGCAGGCGCTGTTAGTTGGCATGGTGAAAGGTGCGTCGATCTACAACCCGTGGCGTAATCCGAAACTGGCGCTGGAGCGACGTAACCTGGTGCTGCGTTTGCTGCAACAACAGCAGATTATCGACGGCGAACTGTATGAAATGCTGAGTGCGCGACCGCTGGGCGTACAGCCACGCGGCGGAGTAATCTCTCCTCAGCCAGCCTTTATGCAGCTGGTGCGTCAGGAGTTGCAGGCGAAATTGGGCGATAAGGTGAAAGATCTCTCTGGTGTGAAGATCTTCACTACTTTTGACTCAGTGGCCCAGGATGCGGCAGAAAAAGCTGCCGTAGAAGGCATTCCTGCTCTGAAGAAACAGCGTAAGTTGAGCGATCTGGAAACGGCGATTGTCGTCGTTGATCGCTTTAGTGGCGAAGTCCGTGCGATGGTCGGTGGTTCGGAACCGCAGTTTGCGGGTTATAACCGTGCGATGCAGGCACGTCGTTCGATTGGTTCACTGGCAAAACCAGCGACTTATCTTACGGCGTTAAGCCAGCCGAAAATCTATCGTCTGAACACGTGGATTGCCGATGCGCCAATCGCGCTGCGTCAGCCGAACGGTCAGGTCTGGTCACCGCAGAACGATGATCGTCGCTATAGCGAAAGCGGTAGAGTGATGCTGGTGGATGCGTTGACCCGTTCGATGAACGTGCCGACGGTGAATCTGGGGATGGCGCTGGGGCTGCCTGCGGTTACGGATACCTGGATCAAACTGGGCGTGCCGAAAGACCAGTTGAATCCAGTTCCGGCAATGTTGCTGGGAGCGCTGAACTTAACGCCAATCGAAGTGGCGCAGGCGTTCCAGACTATCGCCAGCGGCGGTAACCGCGCGCCGCTTTCTGCACTGCGTTCGGTAATCGCGGAAGATGGTAAGGTGCTGTATCAGAGCTTCCCGCAGGCGGAACGCGCAGTTCCGGCGCAGGCGGCGTATCTGACGCTGTGGACCATGCAGCAAGTGGTGCAACGTGGTACAGGGCGTCAGCTTGGGGCGAAATATCCGAACCTGCATCTGGCAGGGAAAACGGGTACTACCAACAACAACGTTGATACCTGGTTTGCGGGCATTGACGGCAGCACGGTGACCATCACCTGGGTAGGCCGCGATAACAACCAGCCGACTAAGCTGTACGGTGCCAGCGGGGCGATGTCGATTTACCAGCGTTATCTGGCTAATCAGACACCAACGCCGCTGAATCTTGTACCGCCGGAAGATATCGTGGATATGGGCGTGGATTACGACGGTAACTTTGTTTGCAGCGGTGGTATGCGTACTTTGCCGGTCTGGACCAGCGATCCGCAATCGCTGTGCCAGCAGAGTGAGGTACAGCAGCAGCCGTCAGGCAATCCATTTGATCAGTCTTCACAGCCGCAACAGCAACCTGCTCAACAGCAGCAGAAAGACAGCGACGGCGTGGCAGGCTGGATCAAGGATATGTTTGGTAGTAATTAACGTCTAAGCGTCACATACCGGATGGCGAGTTGCCATCCGGTAAAATAACATCCCACCCAAAGTATTAACCCTTTCTTTTCATCTGGTTGTTTATTAACCCTTCAGGAACGCTCAGATTGCGTACCGCTTGCGAACCCGCTAGCGTTTCGAATATTATCTTATCTTTATAATAATCATTCTCGTTTACGTTATCATTCACTTTACATCAGAGATATACCAATGGCGCGTTCCAAAACTGCTCAGCCAAAACACTCACTGCGTAAAATCGCAGTCGTAGTAGCCACAGCGGTTAGCGGCATGTCTGTTTATGCACAGGCAGCGGTTGAACCGAAAGAAGACACTATCACCGTTACCGCTGCACCTGCGCCGCAAGAAAGCGCATGGGGGCCGGCAGCCACTATCGCGGCGCGACAGTCCGCCACCGGCACCAAAACAGATACGCCGATTCAAAAAGTGCCACAGTCTATTTCTGTTGTGACTGCCGAAGAGATGGCGCTGCATCAGCCGAAGTCAGTAAAAGAAGCGCTCAGTTACACGCCGGGTGTCTCTGTTGGTACGCGTGGCGCATCCAACACCTATGACCACCTGATCATTCGTGGTTTTGCTGCGGAAGGCCAAAGTCAGAACAACTATCTGAACGGCCTGAAGTTGCAGGGCAACTTCTATAACGATGCGGTCATTGACCCGTATATGCTGGAGCGCGCTGAAATCATGCGTGGCCCGGTATCTGTGCTTTATGGGAAAAGCAGCCCTGGCGGCTTGTTGAACATGATCAGCAAACGCCCGACTACCGAACCGCTGAAAGAAGTTCAGTTTAAAGCCGGTACTGACAGCCTGTTCCAGACTGGTTTTGACTTTAGCGATGCGCTGGATGATGACGGCGTTTACTCTTATCGTCTGACTGGGCTTGCGCGTTCTGCCAATGCCCAGCAGAAAGGGTCAGAAGAGCAGCGTTATGCTATTGCACCGGCGTTTACCTGGCGTCCGGACGATAAAACCAATTTCACCTTCCTCTCTTACTTCCAGAATGAGCCGGAAACTGGTTATTACGGCTGGTTGCCGAAAGAAGGGACCGTTGAGCCGCTGCCAAACGGCAAGCGTCTGCCAACTGACTTTAACGAAGGGGCGAAGAACAACACCTATTCTCGTAATGAGAAGATGGTTGGCTACAGCTTCGACCACGAATTTAATGACACCTTTACTGTGCGTCAGAACCTGCGCTTTGCTGAAAACAAAACCTCGCAAAACAGCGTTTATGGTTACGGCGTCTGCTCCGATCCGGCGAATGCTTACAGCCAACAGTGTGCGGCTTTAGCGCCAGCGGATAAAGGCCATTATCTGGCGCGCAAATACGTCGTTGATGATGAGAAGCTGCAAAACTTCTCTGTTGATACCCAGTTGCAAAGCAAATTCGCCACTGGCGATATCGACCACACCTTGCTGACCGGTGTCGACTTTATGCGTATGCGTAATGACATCAACGCCTGGTTTGGTTACGACGACTCCGTACCGCTGCTCGATCTGTACAATCCGGTGAATACCGATTTCGACTTCAATGCGAAAGATCCGGCAAACTCCGGCCCTTACCGCATTCTGAATAAGCAGAAACAAACGGGCGTTTATGTTCAGGATCAGGCGCAGTGGGATAAAGTGCTGGTCACCCTGGGCGGTCGTTACGACTGGGCAGATCAAGAATCTCTTAACCGCGTTGCCGGGACGACCGATAAACGTGATGACAAACAGTTTACCTGGCGTGGTGGCGTTAACTACCTGTTTGATAATGGTGTAACACCTTACTTCAGCTATAGCGAATCGTTTGAACCTTCTTCACAAGTTGGGAAGGATGGTAATATTTTCGCGCCGTCTAAAGGTAAGCAATATGAAGTCGGCGTGAAATATGTACCGGAAGATCGCCCAATTGTGGTGACTGGTGCCGTGTATAATCTCACTAAAACCAACAACCTGATGGCGGACCCTGAGGGTTCCTTCTTCTCGGTTGAAGGTGGCGAGATCCGCGCTCGTGGCGTAGAAATCGAAGCGAAAGCGGCGCTGTCGGCGAGTGTTAACGTAGTCGGTTCTTATACTTACACCGATGCGGAATACACCACTGATACTACCTATAAAGGCAATACGCCTGCGCAGGTGCCAAAACACATGGCTTCTCTGTGGGCTGATTACACCTTCTTTGACGGTCCACTTTCAGGTCTGACGCTGGGTACTGGCGGTCGTTATACTGGCTCCAGCTACGGCGATCCGGCGAACTCATTTAAAGTGGGAAGTTATACGGTCGTGGATGCGTTAGTGCGTTATGATCTGGCGCGAGTCGGTATGGCTGGCTCCAACGTAGCGCTGCATGTTAACAACCTGTTCGATCGTGAATACGTCGCCAGCTGCTTTAACACCTATGGCTGCTTCTGGGGCGCAGAACGTCAGGTCGTTGCAACCGCAACCTTCCGTTTCTAATTTTCTCTTTGGGGCACGGATTTCCGTGCCCGCTTCACAAGTTGGCTGTTATGCAGGAATACACGAATCATTCCGATACCACTTTTGCACTGCGTAATATCTCCTTTCGTGTGCCAGGGCGCACGCTTTTGCATCCGCTGTCGTTAACCTTTCCTGCCGGAAAAGTGACCGGTCTGATTGGTCACAACGGTTCTGGTAAATCCACTCTGCTCAAAATGCTTGGCCGTCATCAGCCGCCGTCGGAAGGTGAGATTCTTCTTGATGCCCAGCCGCTGGAAAGCTGGAGCAGCAAAGCGTTCGCCCGCAAAGTGGCTTATTTGCCGCAGCAGCTTCCTCCGGCAGAAGGGATGACCGTGCGTGAACTGGTGGCGATTGGTCGTTACCCGTGGCATGGCGCGCTGGGGCGCTTTGGCGCGGCTGATCGCGAAAAGGTCGAAGAGGCGATTTCGCTGGTTGGCTTAAAACCGCTGGCGCATCGGCTGGTCGATAGTCTCTCTGGCGGCGAACGTCAGCGGGCGTGGATCGCCATGCTGGTGGCGCAGGATAGCCGCTGCCTGCTGCTGGACGAACCGACCTCGGCGCTGGATATCGCCCACCAGGTTGACGTGCTGGCGCTGGTGCATCGTTTAAGTCAGGAGCGTGGCCTGACGGTCATTGCCGTACTGCACGATATTAATATGGCGGCGCGTTACTGTGATTATCTGGTTGCCCTGCGCGGTGGTGAAATGATTGCTCAGGGAACGCCTGCGGAAATTATGCGCGGCGAAACCCTCGAAATGATTTATGGCATCCCGATGGGGATTTTGCCGCATCCGGCGGGTGCTGCACCTGTGAGTTTTGTTTATTGATGAGCGGTTTACCTCTTATTTCGCGCCGCCGACTGTTAACGGCGATGGCGCTTTCTCCGTTGCTATGGCAGATGAATACCGCCCGTGCGGCGGCTATTGATCCACATCGCGTTGTGGCGCTGGAGTGGTTGCCGGTGGAATTACTGCTGGCGCTCGGCATCGTACCTTACGGCGTGGCGGACACCATCAACTATCGCCTGTGGGTCAGCGAACCACCATTACCTGAATCGGTGATTGACGTTGGTTTGCGCACAGAACCTAACCTTGAACTGCTGACCGAAATGAAACCATCGTTTATGGTCTGGTCGGCGGGATATGGCCCTTCGCCAGAAATGCTGGCACGCATTGCACCGGGTCGCGGATTTAACTTCAGCGATGGCAAACAGCCGCTGGCGATGGCGCGTAAGTCGCTGACGGAAATGGCAGATTTACTTAACCTGCAAAGCGCAGCAGAAACGCATTTAGCGCAATATGAAGACTTTATCCGCAGCATGAAACCCCGCTTTGTGAAGCGTGGTGCACGCCCGTTATTGCTGACGACGCTTATCGATCCGCGCCATATGCTGGTCTTCGGTCCAAACAGCTTGTTCCAGGAAATTCTTGATGAGTACGGCATCCCAAATGCCTGGCAAGGGGAAACCAACTTCTGGGGCAGTACCGCCGTCAGCATCGATCGTCTGGCAGCGTATAAAGACGTTGATGTGCTCTGTTTTGATCACGACAACAGCAAAGACATGGATGCGCTAATGGCAACCCCGCTGTGGCAGGCAATGCCGTTTGTCCGTGCAGGACGTTTTCAGCGCGTTCCGGCAGTCTGGTTCTATGGCGCGACGCTTTCGGCAATGCACTTTGTGCGTATTCTGGATAACGTCATCGGAGGTAAAGCGTGAGTAAACGAATTGCGCTTTTCCCGGCGTTATTGCTGGCGCTGCTGGTGATTGTCGCTACGGCGCTGACCTGGATGAACTTCTCGCAGGCGCTGCCGCGTAGCCAGTGGGCGCAGGCTGCCTGGTCGCCGGATATCGATGTCATCGAGCAGATGATTTTTCACTACAGCTTGTTGCCGCGTCTGGCGATTTCGCTACTGGTGGGCGCGGGCCTGGGGCTGGTGGGCGTGCTGTTTCAGCAAGTACTGCGTAACCCGCTGGCGGAACCGACGACGTTGGGTGTTGCAACAGGCGCACAGTTGGGGATTACCGTCACGACGCTCTGGGCGATCCCCGGCGCGATGGCGAGCCAGTTTGCTGCGCTGGCGGGCGCTTGCGTTGTTGGCTTAATCGTCTTTGGCGTCGCGTGGGGGAAACGGCTTTCGCCGGTAACGCTTATTCTCGCGGGGCTGGTGGTGAGTCTTTATTGCGGGGCAATCAATCAGTTACTGGTTATCTTCCATCACGACCAGCTGCAAAGCATGTTCCTGTGGAGCACCGGAACGCTGACGCAAACCGACTGGGGCGGCGTTGAGCGTTTATGGCCTCAGCTGCTGGGCGGCGTGATGCTGACGTTACTGCTGTTGCGCCCGTTAACCCTGATGGGGCTTGATGATGGCGTGGCGCGCAATCTCGGGCTGGCACTGTCGCTCGCGCGTCTGGCGGCACTGTCGCTGGCGATTGTCATCAGTGCGTTGCTGGTGAATGCGGTAGGGATTATCGGCTTTATCGGGTTGTTTGCGCCACTGCTGGCGAAAATGCTGGGCGCGCGGCGTCTGCTGCCACGGTTGATGCTGGCATCGCTTATTGGTGCGCTGATCCTCTGGCTTTCCGATCAAATCATCCTCTGGCTGACTCGCGTGTGGATGGAAGTTTCCACCGGTTCGGTCACTGCGTTGATAGGTGCGCCGCTGCTGTTGTGGCTGCTGCCGCGTTTACGCAGCATTAGCGCGCCGGATATGAAGGTCAACGATCGTGTCGCGACTGAACGCCAACATGTGCTGGCGTTTGCCCTCGCGGGCGGCGCGCTGCTGTTGATGGCTGTGGTGGTGGCGCTGTCGTTTGGCCGTGATGCGCACGGCTGGACGTGGGCGAGTGGGGCGTTGCTCGATGATTTGATGCCCTGGCGCTGGCCACGAATTATGGCGGCGCTGTTTGCGGGCGTCATGCTGGCGGTGGCGGGTTGTATTATTCAGCGGCTGACCGGAAACCCGATGGCAAGCCCGGAAGTGCTGGGGATTAGCTCCGGCGCGGCGTTTGGCGTGGTGTTAATGCTGTTTCTGGTGCCGGGTAATGCCTTTGGCTTGCTGTTACCCGCGGGAAGTCTCGGGGCGACGGTGACGCTGTTGATCATTATGATCGCCGCCGGACGCGGTGGATTTTCCCCACACCGCATGTTACTGGCGGGGATGGCGTTAAGCACCGCGTTCACCATGCTTTTGATGATGTTGCAGGCAAGTGGTGACCCGCGAATGGCGCAAGTGCTGACCTGGATCTCTGGTTCGACCTACAATGCGACCGATGCGCAGGTCTGGCGCACGGGGATTGTGATGGTGATTTTGCTGGCGATTACCCCGCTGTGCCGCCGCTGGCTGACCATTTTACCGCTGGGCGGTGATACCGCGCGGGCCGTGGGGATGGCGCTGGCGCCGACGCGAATTGCATTGCTGCTGTTAGCGGCTTGCCTGACAGCGACCGCGACGATGACCATTGGACCACTGAGTTTTGTTGGTCTGATGGCACCGCATATTGCGCGGATGATGGGCTTTCGACGGACGATGCCGCATATTGTGATTTCGGCGTTGGTGGGTGGGTTGCTGCTGGTGTTCGCTGACTGGTGTGGGCGGATGGTGCTGTTTCCGTTCCAGATCCCGGCGGGGCTGCTGTCGACCTTTATCGGCGCGCCGTATTTTATCTATTTGCTGAGAAAGCAGAGCCGTTAATTGAATGCCTCGCCCGGTGGGCGAGGCAAAATCATCATAACTTCGCAAACACCCGACGTGCAGCATCGATGGTGTTATTGATATCTTCCATGCTGTGTGCCACGGACATAAAGCCCGCTTCAAACGCTGACGGTGCCAGGTAAACACCTTCGTCCAGCATCATATGGAAGAAACGCTTAAAGCGTTCCACGTCACAGGCCATCACATCCTGGTAGCATGTTACGGACTCGGCGTCGGTAAAGAAAATACCGAACATGCCGCCAACGTGGTTAACGACCAGCGGAATTCCCGCTTCTTCCGCCGCTTCCCGCAGACCTTCTGCCAGACGTGTGGTCAGCTCATCCAGTGTCTCGTGAACGCCCGGCTGCGCGACTTCATTCAGACAGGCGAAACCGGCGGCCATCGCAATCGGGTTACCGGAAAGCGTACCCGCCTGATACACCGGACCAGTCGGAGCCAGCGCATCCATCACATCACGACGACCGCCGAAGGCACCTACCGGCATTCCACCACCGATGATTTTGCCCAGACAGGTGAGATCTGGCACCACGCCGTAATAATCCTGTGCGCCAGCTAGCGCCACGCGGAAGCCAGTCATCACTTCATCGATGATCAGCAACGCGCCAAATTCGTCGCACAGCGCGCGCAGACCTGGCAGGAACTCTGGCAGCGGTGGAACACAGTTCATATTGCCTGCTACTGGCTCGACGATAATGCAGGCAATCTCTTGCGGATACTGTTCAAACGCGGCGCGTACAGAGGCCAGATCGTTATAAGTACAGGTTAAGGTATGTTTGGCGAAATCTGCCGGAACGCCCGGCGAGTTTGGCTGCCCTAAAGTGAGCGCGCCAGAACCGGCTTTCACCAGCAGGCAGTCAGCGTGACCGTGGTAGCAACCTTCGAATTTAATGATCTTGTCACGGCCAGTAAAACCACGGGCCAGGCGGATGGCGCTCATTGTCGCTTCGGTGCCGGAGTTCACCATGCGCACCATATCCATCGTCGGCACCAGTTCGGTCACCAGTTGCGCCATTTTCACTTCCATTTCGGTCGGCGCACCAAAGCTCAGACCGCGCTCGGCGGCTTCAATCACTGCGTTACGGATCGCCGGATGGTTATGGCCCAGCACCATCGGCCCCCAGGAACCGACATAATCGATATACGCTTTGCCATCAACATCATACAGATAAGCGCCGTCCGCTTTTTCGATAAACAGTGGAGTGCCGCCCACGCCAGTAAAGGCGCGAACAGGAGAGTTCACACCGCCAGGGATCAGCTCACGCGCTGCGCTGTAAAGATTTTCAGACTTACTCATGGAGGGTTCCTGATTCGTAGAAAAAGTGAATGGCTGCTATTCTAGGTTATTCATAACAAGTTAAATACTCGTCAACAAGTTGCTTTTACTGCTGCAACTTTGACTTCGTAGAGTATAAAAGTTTTGTGCATTTGAAACATTACGCTTTGCAAAGGATTTTCATTGAATGTACGAGTAAAATGCCGTCATCTTATTTGTATGACCAATATGTGATCATTGGATGAAAACTGATACTCCCTCTTATGAAATACCGCAGGCTGCGCGTCTGCGACGCAGACAACTCATTCGCCAGCTTCTTGAGCGTGATAAAACGCCATTAGCTATTTTGTTTATGGCGGCGGTCGTCGGCACCCTTGTCGGGCTGGCTGCAGTTGCTTTTGACAAAGGCGTCGCCTGGTTGCAAAACCAACGTATGGGCGCGCTGGTACATACCGCTGATAATTACCCACTTTTGTTAACCGTCGCTTTTCTCTGTTCGGCGGTGCTGGCAATGTTCGGCTACTTTCTGGTGCGTAAATATGCGCCAGAAGCAGGTGGTTCGGGTATCCCGGAAATTGAAGGGGCGCTGGAAGATCAACGTCCCGTTCGCTGGTGGCGTGTATTGCCAGTGAAATTCTTTGGTGGTCTGGGGACGCTGGGCGGCGGTATGGTTCTGGGGCGCGAAGGGCCAACCGTGCAGATTGGCGGTAATATTGGCCGGATGGTGCTTGATATTTTCCGAATGAAAGGTGACGAAGCTCGCCATACGTTACTGGCAACCGGTGCGGCGGCGGGTCTGGCGGCGGCTTTTAACGCGCCGCTGGCGGGTATTCTTTTTATTATTGAAGAGATGCGTCCGCAGTTTCGCTATACGCTAATTTCGATTAAAGCGGTATTTATTGGCGTCATTATGTCGACCATTATGTACCGGGTATTTAACCACGAAGTTGCACTTATTGACGTTGGTAAACTTTCTGACGCCCCGCTCAATACGCTGTGGCTTTATCTGATCCTCGGTATTATTTTTGGCATCTTCGGCCCTATTTTTAATAAATGGGTGCTGGGGATGCAGGATTTACTACACCGCGTACACGGCGGCAATATAACCAAATGGGTACTGATGGGCGGTGCGATTGGTGGTTTGTGTGGGCTGCTGGGTTTTGTCGCTCCTGAAACCTCAGGCGGTGGTTTTAACCTGATTCCTATCGCCACGGCGGGGAACTTCAGCATGGGAATGCTGGTATTTATCTTTGTCGCGCGGGTCATCACCACCTTACTCTGTTTCTCTTCCGGCGCGCCGGGCGGTATTTTTGCCCCGATGCTGGCGCTGGGTACCGTGCTGGGAACCGCGTTCGGAATGGTTGCCGTTGAACTGTTTCCGCAATATCACCTTGAAGCAGGCACCTTTGCTATTGCCGGAATGGGCGCGTTACTGGCGGCATCCATTCGTGCGCCGTTAACGGGGATCGTTCTGGTATTAGAGATGACAGATAACTATCAGCTCATTTTGCCAATGATTATTACCGGTCTTGGCGCAACACTATTAGCACAATTTACCGGTGGAAAACCGCTATACTCGGCGATTCTTGCGCGCACGCTGGCAAAACAGGAAGCGGAGCAACTGGCGCGAAGCAAGGCCGCTGTCGCCAGCGAGAATACTTGAACGAAATACCAGGGTATTAGATAATGGCGATTATTATTGGGTTAGAATTTGCCCAATTGCCGATGTCGTTTGGAGCAAAATATGAGTGATGACGTAGCACTGCCGCTGGAGTTTACCGACGCAGCAGCCAACAAAGTTAAAAGCCTGATCGCTGACGAAGATAACCCGAATCTGAAATTACGCGTGTATATCACCGGTGGCGGTTGCAGCGGCTTCCAGTATGGTTTCACCTTTGATGATCAGGTGAACGAAGGCGATATGACCATTGAAAAACAGGGCGTTGGCCTGGTGGTTGACCCAATGAGCCTGCAATATCTGGTTGGTGGTTCCGTTGATTATACTGAAGGTCTGGAAGGTTCGCGTTTCATCGTGACCAACCCGAACGCGAAAAGCACCTGTGGTTGCGGTTCTTCCTTCAGCATCTAATCTGCTGTTAATGTGCCGGATAAACTATCCGGCACATCTACTCTCTTTAACGCCCATTCTCATCCAGCGCAAACGTCGGCAGTTTAAGATGCCAACGGATAGCAGCCAGTCGAATCAATAACGTTACCACCATCCCCATCATACTGGCCGTTTCTAACGGGACGGAAAACGTATAATAAGCCGTAGCGTGGACAATACCGCCGATAATACAGGCTGTTGCGTAGATTTCTGTACGTAAAATCATGGGGATTTCGCGCGCCAGCACATCGCGAATGATCCCGCCGCCAACGCCCGTAATAACACCCATACATACCGCAATCAATGGACCTGCATCCGCATTAAAGGCTTTGTTGACGCCAATGCCAACAAATACTGCCAACCCAACTGCATCCAGCACCGGCAGCATCCATTTCGGCAAGCGTCTTGGCTGGCGTACCAGGACGATCGTCAGCATGCTGGTTACCATTGCAACGACCAGATCGGTGGGATCTTTCACCCAAAATACCGGACCGTGATCCAGCGCCATGTCGCGAATGGTTCCACCGCCTACCGCGGTAACCACGCCTAATACCAGGACGCCAAAAGGGTCCATACGCAATTTTCCGGCAAGTAAAACGCCGGAGATGGCAAATACCGCTGTGCCGACTATATCCAGCCAATAGACGAGCATTGTTCAATCCCCACTGAGCACCTGAAAAGGTCAGGCGCTAATCCACTTGTGAAAGCGCATTACAGAGTTGTTGTGCAGCGAGGATAATACGTGGGCTTGCACGTTCAAACCAGTCACTTGTGAGAGGAATAATGGGGATTTTGAGCTGTTCACCCCAGTATTGCTCGATTTTAGGAGTTTGGTCCGATCCGCCAGTGATAACAATTGCCTGTGGCGCGCGTGCTAATACCTGTTCGCGGCTAACCTGCGGCCAGGGAACATGGCTGTTTTTAAAGATGTTTTCTCCACCGCAAACTTCCAGTACCTGGTTCTGAATCGACTCTTTTCCGCTGGTGAACGGCGGATTAATGCCGAATTGTAAGAAAACACGTTTTTTAGGTTTGTCGGCGAATTTAGCTTTGAGTTGCGCATACTGTTCCAGCAAGGTTTGCGCGGCTTTCTCGGCCTTGTCAGGTTGCGGACTCCACGGGGCCAGTTGACGTAACGCATCGGCAATTTGTTCAATGCTTGTCGCATCGACCCACATCACTTTTATTCCCAGCGAAGCAAGCTGGTCAACTTGCCGCTCGGCGTTACCCCCGCGCCAGGCTACGACTAGATCGGGTTTTAGCGCCACAATACGTTCCAGATTCATCCCTTGCCAGGTGGAAACCTGCTCTATTTTCTGTGCTTCTGGCGGATAGTCGGAATAACTGCTGACCCCTACCGGCGTGATCCCGGCGGCAAATGCGAGTTCGGTGTTAGCGGGGGAAAGTGTGATGACACGCGGCGCGGCGTTGAGCCACAGTGGCGCAAGAAAAGACAGGGCGACCAGCGCCCTGAATAGTGACTTAGCCATGAGCCAGTTTCTGCACCAGTGACTCAACCATCAGGCTGGACTGTTTGGCAGCAACGGCCAGGAACTCGTCGAAGCTAAGGTGAGACTGTTGATCGGCGACGTCAGAGATGGCGCGCACTACCACAAACGGGACGTTAAAATTGTGGCAAACGTGAGCGATAGCCGTCGCTTCCATTTCGACTGCAATGGCCTGCGGGAAATTGTGGCGGATTTTCGCCAGACCAACAGAGCCGTTGATGAAAGCGTCGCCGCTAACAATCAGGCCACGTACAGCGTTAAGATTCAGTTCGGCAATGCAGGACTCGGCGGCAGCGATCAGTTTATCGTCAGCTTTGAAGCCTGCAGGGCAGCCAGGCAGTTGACCGTATTCATAGCCAAACGCCGTGACATCCGCGTCGTGATAACGTGCTTCGTCCGAGACAACGATATCGCCCACTTTTAGCGTTGGCGCCAGGCCACCCGCGGAACCGGTGTTAATAATCACATCAGGCTTGCAGTATTCCAGCAGCAGAGTTGCACCCAGCGCCGCTGCGACTTTACCAATGCCTGATTTCAGAAGCGCAACCTCGGTTCCGTTCAGTTGGCCGGTATAGATTTCGCAACCGCCCAGGCTGATAGTTTGACGGTTTTCGATTTTGTCACGCAGCAGCGTAACTTCTTCTTCCATTGCACCAATGATGCCGATTTTCATAGATTTACTCGCGATAAGCTCGATTTGAAGGCATAGTTTATCATGCGCTTGAGGGGAAGCGTATTTCTCACGCGGGAGAGGACATGGCACAGATTGATTTCCGAAATAAAATAAACTGGCATCGTCGTTATCGTTCACCGCAGGGCGTTAAAACTGAACATGAGATCCTGCGGATCTTCGAGAGCGATCGCGGGCGTATTATCAACTCCCCGGCGATTCGCCGTTTGCAACAAAAGACCCAGGTCTTCCCACTTGAGCGCAATGCTGCCGTGCGCACGCGTCTTACCCATTCTATGGAAGTTCAGCAGGTGGGGCGTTATATCGCTAAAGAGATTTTAAGCCGCCTGAAAGAGCTTAAATTGCTGGAGGCTTACGGTCTGGACGAGTTGACCGGGCCGTTTGAAAGCATTGTCGAGATGTCGTGCCTGATGCATGACATAGGAAATCCTCCGTTTGGTCATTTTGGCGAGGCAGCCATTAATGACTGGTTCCGTCAGCGCTTGTACCCGGCGGATGCCGAAAGTCAGCCATTAACCGACGATCGCTGTAGCGTGGCAGCGTTGCGATTGAGGGAAGGGGAGGAGCCGCTCAACGAGCTGCGGCGAAAAATTCGTCAGGACTTATGTCATTTTGAAGGTAACGCACAGGGTATTCGTCTGGTGCATACATTGATGCGGATGAATCTTACCTGGGCCCAGGTAGGCGGTATTTTAAAATATACCCGTCCGGCGTGGTGGCGTGGCGAAACTCCCGAGACTCACGATTATTTAATGAAAAAGCCGGGCTATTACCTTTCTGAAGAATTCTATATTGCGCGTTTGCGTAAAGAACTTAATTTAGCGCTTTACAGTCGCTTCCCATTAACGTGGATTATGGAAGCTGCCGACGATATATCTTATTGTGTGGCTGATCTTGAAGATGCGGTAGAAAAAAGAATATTTACCGTTGAACAGCTTTATCATCATCTGCATGAAGCATGGGGCCAGCATGAGAACGGCTCGCTGTTTGCGCAGGTGGTAGAAAATGCCTGGGAAAAATCGCGCTCAAATAGCTTAAGTCGTAGCACGGAAGATCAGTTTTTTATGTATTTACGCGTAAATACCTTAAATAAACTGGTGCCGTATGCGGCACAACGATTTATTGATAACTTACCTGAAATTTTTGCCGGAACCTTTAATCATGCACTGTTAGAAGATGCCAGCGAATGTAGCCAGTTGCTGAAGTTATATAAAAATGTCGCTGTAAAACATGTGTTTAGCCATCCAGATGTCGAGCAGCTTGAATTGCAGGGCTACCGGGTGATTAGCGGTTTATTAGAGATATATCGACCGTTGTTAAACATGTCGTTATCAGACTTTACCGAACTTGTTGAAAAAGAGCGTGTGAAACGTTTCCCCATTGAAACGCGTTTATTCCATAAGCTCTCAACGCGCCATCGGTTAGCCTATGTTGAGGCTGTCAGTAAATTATCGTCAGATTCACCTGAGCTCCCGCTATGGGAATATTATTACCGCTGCCGGCTGTTACAGGATTATATCAGCGGTATGACAGACCTTTATGCGTGGGATGAATACCGACGTCTGATGGCCGTAGAACAATAACCAGGCTTTTGTAAAGACGGACAATAAATTTTTACTTTTTGCAGAAACTTTAGTTCGGAACTTCGCGCTATAAAACGAATCTGAAGAACACAGCAATTTTGCGTTATCTGTTAATCGAGACTGAAATACATGAAAAAAACCACATTAGCACTGAGTGCACTGGCTCTGAGTTTAGGTTTGGCGTTATCTCCGCTCTCTGCAACGGCGGCTGAGACTTCTTCAGCAACGACAGCCCAGCAGATGCCAAGCCTTGCACCGATGCTCGAAAAGGTGATGCCTTCAGTGGTCAGCATTAACGTAGAAGGTAGCACAACCGTTAATACGCCGCGTATGCCGCGTAATTTCCAGCAGTTCTTCGGTGATGATTCCCCGTTCTGCCAGGAAGGTTCTCCGTTCCAGAGCTCCCCGTTCTGTCAGGGTGGTGGACAAGGTGGTAACGGCGGTGGCCAGCAACAAAAATTCATGGCGCTGGGTTCTGGCGTCATCATTGATGCCGATAAAGGCTATGTCGTGACTAACAACCACGTTGTCGATAACGCGACGGTCATTAAAGTTCAATTGAGCGATGGCCGTAAGTTCGACGCGAAGATGGTCGGCAAAGATCCGCGCTCTGATATCGCGCTGATCCAGATCCAGAACCCGAAAAACCTGACCGCGATTAAGATGGCGGATTCCGATGCGCTGCGCGTGGGTGATTACACCGTTGCTATCGGTAACCCGTTTGGCCTGGGCGAGACGGTAACTTCCGGTATCGTTTCTGCACTGGGACGTAGCGGCCTGAATGCCGAAAACTACGAAAACTTCATCCAGACGGACGCAGCAATCAACCGGGGTAACTCCGGTGGTGCGCTGGTTAACCTGAACGGTGAACTGATCGGTATCAACACCGCGATCCTCGCACCAGACGGCGGTAACATCGGTATCGGTTTTGCTATCCCGAGCAACATGGTGAAAAACCTGACCTCACAGATGGTGGAATACGGCCAGGTGAAACGCGGTGAGTTGGGCATTATGGGTACTGAGCTGAACTCTGAACTGGCGAAAGCGATGAAAGTTGACGCCCAGCGTGGCGCTTTCGTAAGCCAGGTTCTGCCGAATTCCTCCGCTGCAAAAGCGGGTATTAAAGCGGGTGATGTGATCACTTCACTGAACGGTAAGCCGATCAGCAGCTTTGCCGCACTGCGTGCTCAGGTGGGTACTATGCCGGTGGGCAGCAAACTGACCCTGGGCTTGCTGCGCGATGGTAAGCAGGTCAACGTGAATCTGGAACTGCAGCAGAGCAGCCAGAATCAAGTTGATTCCAGCTCTATCTTCAACGGTATTGAAGGCGCTGAAATGAGCAACAAAGGCAAAGATCAGGGCGTGGTCGTGAACAACGTGAAAACCGGTACTCCGGCTGCGCAGATTGGCCTGAAAAAAGGTGATGTGATTATTGGCGCGAACCAGCAGACAGTGAAAAACATCGCTGAACTGCGTAAAGTTCTCGACAGCAAGCCGTCAGTGCTGGCGCTGAACATTCAGCGCGGCGATAGCACCATCTACCTGTTAATGCAGTAATCTCCCTCAACCCCTTCCTGTCCAGGGAAGGGGTTCTTCATGCAATTTGTGACTTTCTCCACCACCGGCGTTGAATCCATTTGGGGGCTGGAACGCGGAAGATCATCGTAAGCGAGTTGAACAACTCATTACCCGCATGAAAGAGTACAGTCAGTTGCGTTTTCGCAATTAACCAGGCTGGATTTGGGGAATTTTGATGACAGGTTGCAGCTGTATGTGGTGTTGCAACTGAATGAAGAGCATTAGGCCATTACACAATTAAAGCCGGGTGATACTTTACCCGGCCCGCAGAATGACATCAGTTACTATTATTTGCGCGTCAGCTTTTCCAGATCCGCTTCAATCTCGCTGATCTTATTGGTCACCACTGACTCCAGGTGACGTAAGTCGTCGAGGATCTTACGTTTAAGATCCACTTCGCTGCGGTCACGCTGGCAGATTTGATCAAGCTCATCAATGATATAACGCAGATTTGGGCTGATCTCCTGCACTTCTTTATAACCCTGACCCACACCATCGGCGACCACTGTTTTGCGCTGACGCGGATATTTAAACTTCACGCTTTTAGCGAAAAACTCGCCTTTGTCTTTCTGAAAATAGATTTTCAGAATATCGTTGTTGGCTTCCTGCCGGAGGCTGTAACGATCAATTTCTTCAGGATTGGTAATACCCAGACTTTTCAGATTGTCGTACATAGCGTTACCTCAAAATGAGTCAGTAAATTGTGCTTATCTTAGCATTTGGCCTGGCCCGCCCGGCTCGACTGTGATCGCAGAAAGCCTTTTTCTTCCAGACTTCTATCATGGCGTAAAATTTAAAAAATTACCTGCTTTATTCTGGCGATATCATTCATGTTCTACACCAGTTCCAGGATAGTTACTTCCGGGCGGCAGTTCAGACGCAAGCCATACAAACTTCCCACACCTCGAGTCGTGTAGATGTGTCGTTCGCCAACAGCGTTTAACCCTGCGACATAGCGTTTATCTTTAACTGGCGCAAAAGGTTCGCCAACTAACGGCACGTGTAACTGACCGCCGTGAGTGTGGCCACAAAGCATCAGATCCCATTTTTCATTACGCATGACTTCTTTGCTGTCGGGATTATGCGCCAACACCAGTCGTGGCAGATTGGCTTCGCTGGCAGGAGGCGGTTTGCATTGTCCGGCCCATAAATCACCGGTGCCTACCAGTTCAAATTGCCTGTCCTGCGTGGCGATCACCGTTGCCTGGTTAAACAACACCGTGATGCCCGCCGATTTTAACGCCTCGCCAATTAAGCGATTTTTCTCTGTACCCACGGGGCGATCGTGGTTGCCAAAACAGGCAAATGTCGGCGCACATTTGGCAAGGGGAGAGAGTACGTCACTGAACGCCGAAAAATTCAGCGGCATATCAAATAAGACATAATCACCGCCCAGCAATATCAAATCGGGCTTTTGTGCTATGCCAAGAGCAATCGCGTCAGAAATCAGGCTTAAAGGAACAAAACGAGAGTAATGGAGATCTGCCAGAAAAAGAATTTTGAAAGGTGCTGCGTTGTCTTTAAAAAAGGCGAGGCGGTGACGGATTAACTCAAGCCAGCCAGGTTCCCAGTAATGCATATAACCGAAACCTGAGCCCGCGGCTAACGTCGCGGCGGCAGCCTGCAAAAATCGTCGGCGTGAAATCATCGCTCATCCCTGCAAAAAATCGGGCAGCGTCGTGCTGCCCGTGTGCATACTTTTAGTCGATGGTACGCAGCAGTTCGTTAATACCGACTTTACCGCGAGTTTTCGCGTCAACTTTCTTAACGATAACCGCACAGTAGAGGCTGTATTTGCCATCTTTCGACGGCAGGTTGCCGGATACCACCACAGAACCTGCTGGTACACGACCGTAGTGGATTTCGCCAGTTTCACGGTCGTAAATACGGGTGCTCTGACCAATGTATACGCCCATGGAAATAACGGAACCTTCTTCGACAATTACGCCTTCAACCACTTCAGAGCGCGCGCCGATGAAGCAGTTGTCTTCAATGATGGTCGGGTTAGCCTGCAGCGGCTCCAGCACACCACCAATGCCTACACCACCAGACAGGTGGACGTTTTTACCGATTTGCGCACAGGAACCAACGGTCGCCCAGGTATCAACCATTGTACCTTCATCAACGTATGCGCCGATGTTGACGTAAGACGGCATCAGCACGGTGTTACGGGCGATAAATGCACCCTGACGTACTGCCGCTGGTGGTACAACGCGGAAGCCTTCTTTCTGGAAACGTGCTTCGTCGTAGTTGGCAAATTTCATCGGCACTTTATCGAAGTAGCGGCTTTCTGCCCCTTCGATCACCTGATTATCATTAATACGGAAAGAGAGCAGCACCGCTTTTTTCAACCACTGATGCGTCACCCACTGACCGTCGATTTTTTCCGCAACACGCAGTGCGCCGGAATCCAACAGTGCAATCACCTGGTTTACCGCTTCGCGGGTAACGGTGTCTGCATTGGCTGGCGTGATTTCGGCACGGCGTTCAAAAGCGGTTTCAATAATGTTCTGTAACTGCTGCATTGTTAAACTCTTTTCATATCAGTAAACACATCACCCTTTATCGTTTGGATTGAGGGCCTCTGTCAACCGCTGATGCACTTCCTGCTGCAACTCGTTATTAAGTGCGCGCCGATCAGCGGTGGCGATTATGAATAAATCTTCTACTCGCTCGCCAATGGTTGTAATTCGAGCGCCATGAAGCGAAATTCCCAGATCGGCAAAAATTTTCCCGACTCGGGCCAGCAGACCAGGTTGGTCGAGAGCGATAAGCTCAAGGAATGATTTTCGGTCGGTATGGGTAGGCAAAAACGTCACTTCGGTTTCAACAGTAAAGTGACGTAGTTTGGCCGGTTGACGACGCGGCTGTGGTGGCTGCCAGCTGCTTTGCGTCAGCACCTGCTCAAGTCCAAAACGAATGACTTCATGGCGATCTGCGGACAGCGGGCTGCCATCTGGTTCCAGCACGATGAAGGTATCCATCGCCATACCGTCGCGAGTGGTGAAAATTTGTGCGTCGTGAACACTTAAATTGCGGCGGTCTAATTCGGCACAGACGGCGGCAAACAGATAGGGGCGGTCCGGGCTCCAGATAAAAATCTCGGTGCCTCCACGCGTAGCCTGCGGGCTAAGCAATACCAGCGGTTTGCTTAAATCATGCTGTAATAAATGGCGCGCATGCCAGGCCAGTTGATTTGGGCTATGGCGGACAAAATAGTTAGCGCGACAGCGCGACCAAATCTGGTGCAACGCTTCTTCGTCGATGTTATCCATACGCAGCAGCGCCAGCGCCTGAAGCTGGTGATGGCGAACCCGTTCGCGCATATCCGGCGTGTTTTGCATCCCGCGTCGTAGCTGTTTTTCAGTGGCGAAATAGAGTTCGCGCAACAGGCTTTGCTTCCAGCTATTCCATAGTGTTTCGTTGGTGGCGCAAATATCGGCCACTGTCAGGCATACCAGATAGCGCAGCCGGGTTTCCGTTTGCACTTCTTCGGCAAACTGCTTGATGACTTCCGGGTCCTGAATATCGCGGCGTTGGGCGGTGACCGACATCAGCAAATGCTGGCGAACCAGCCAGGCCACCAGTTGCGTTTCGCGCGAGTTCAGCCCGTGGAGTTCAGCAAAATTCACCACGTCTTGTGCGCCGAGTATAGAGTGGTCGCCGCCACGCCCTTTGGCGATATCGTGAAACAGTGCGGCGATAAAGATAAGCTCAGGTGACGGCAATCGCGGCCAGACATCCACACACAACGGATGGCGCTGGCGCGTTTCTTCACTGGCAAAACTCTCCAGTTTCAACATCACGCGAATAGTATGTTCATCCACCGTGTAGGCGTGGAACAGGTCAAACTGCATCTGCCCGACGATATGTGACCATTGCGGCATATAGGCACCGAGCACGCTATGGCGATGCATCGGTAACAGTCCACGACGCACCGAACCAGGGTGACGCAGAATGCTCAAAAATAGCTTTCGCGCTTCAGGAATATTGCACAGCGGTTGTTGCAGATGGCGACGGGCATGACGTAACTGGCGCAGCGTGGTGGAGTAAATGCCGGTGATCGCACTGTTGCGCACCATCGTATAGAACATGCGTAATATCGCTTCTGGTTGGCGCATAAACAGCGTTTCATCGCGCAGATCGATAAGTGTGCCGCGTAGCTGAAATTCATCATCTATTGGACGTGGTTTTTCGTCGGCGGGAAGGGCGAGGATAGCCTCGTCGAACAGTTGCAATAGCATATGGTTAAGTTCGCTAACGCGGCGCGTAACGCGAAAATAATCCTTCATCATCTGTTCGACTGGCTCGTTACCTTCACCACCGTAATTCAGACGTTGGGCGACGCTAAGCTGGCGATCAAATAACAGGCGATTATCGTAACGGTTGACCACCAAATGCAGGGCGAAGCGAATTCGCCAGAGAATATGCAAACACTCATTTAGCTCTGCACGTTCCGCAGACGTTAAGAAGCCAAATCCGACCATTTCATCGAGTGATGTTGCGCCAAAATGACGGCGGGCAACCCATTGCAGAGTGTGGATATCGCGCAAACCGCCGGGGCTGCTTTTGATGTCTGGTTCAAGATTGTAGCTGGTGCCGTGATAACGCTGGTGGCGCTGGTTTTGTTCTTCAACTTTCGCCGCGTAAAACTTATCGGACGGCCAGAATCCTTCGCTGAAAATATGCTTTTGCAGTTCGAGAAATAGCGCGACATCGCCAATTAACAAGCGGGATTCGATCAGGTTGGTGGCGACGGTTAAATCGGATAACCCTTCCAGTATGCACTCTTCAAGCGTGCGTACGCTATGACCGACTTCCAGTTTCACATCCCAGAGCAGCGTTAACAGCTCGCCCACTTTTTGCGCCTGATCGTCCGGAAGTTTTTTACGGCTTAAGATCAGTAAATCGACGTCTGAAAGCGGATGCAGTTCGCCACGACCATAACCACCGACGGCAACCAGCGCCAGATCGGCGATCTGGCTGAATCCTGCTTCAATCCATAACCGTTGCAGGAGCTGGTCGATAAACTCGGTGCGGGCTTCAATCAATTGTTCAGCGGAAATCCCACTATCAAAGGCATCACCCAGCCAACGCTGGAAGATATCAATATGGGCTTTTATCCCACAGACAGTTAATTCATCACGGGGCCAGGCACATGGATTTTGTGGTTGACCGGGCAGGGTGGGGAGAGCGGTATTTGCGTACTGTTCTGGAAGGGTATTCATCGTGCGCCACCCATAAGATTACATTATCACATTAAAAAAGCCGGCATTCGCCGGCTTCAGATTGTTGACAAAGTGCGCTTTGTTCATGCCGGATGCGGCGTGAACGCCTTATCCAGCCTACAACTCCTTGCAAATGGAGAAGGTAGGACGCATCAGGCATTTTTGCGTTTGTCTTCCTCTTATTCGTCGTGCGAGATTATCGCCGGGATGGTGTCATCCTTGCGTAACGTCAGAATTTCGCAGCCGTTATCAGTCACCACAATAGTATGCTCGTATTGTGCAGACAAGCTGCGATCTTTGGTTTTTACCGTCCAGCCATCTTTCATGGTGCGGATCTCTTTTTTACCCGCGTTGACCATTGGCTCGATAGTGAATGTCATCCCTGGTTTCAGCACGACGTTGGTTTCAGGGGAGTCATAGTGCAGCACCTGCGGTTCTTCATGGAAGCCGCGACCAATACCGTGCCCGCAATATTCACGAACGACAGAGAAGCCTTCTGCTTCGACAAATTTCTGAATCGCCGCACCGATTTCGCGCAGATTAATCCCTGGTTTTACCATGCGCAGCGCCAGGTACAGGCTCTCTTGCGTGATGCGGCACAGACGTTCGCCCATGATGGTCGGCTTACCGACAATAAACATTTTCGAGGTATCGCCGTGGAAACCATCTTTGATTACCGTGACATCGATGTTAACGATGTCTCCGTCTTTCAGCAGCTTGGCGTCGTCCGGGATACCGTGGCACACCACTTCATTAATAGAGATGCAAACGGATTTCGGATAACCGTGATAGCCGAGGCAGGCAGAAACCGCGTGTTGTTCATTCACAATGTAATCATTACAGATGCGATCCAGCTCGCCGGTGCTGACGCCCGGTTTAACATAGGGTTCGATCATCTCCAGCACTTCGGCAGCCAGGCGGCCAGCGACGCGCATTTTTTCGATATCTTCAGGGGTCTTGATTGAGATAGCCATTAATTCTGTCCATCAGCGTCGGTGATACCGACAATATATATGTAAGTGCTGTCAATGGTATCACACCCGGGCAAATTGAGAATCATTCTGAATTTCGCCAAACGTGCCACTGAACGTTTTCTATAATAGAAAATTCATCGTCTGGTGCTGTACACAGCGCCAACAATTATTGGTGTCCGCGACGTATTTGTGGTATAAAGCGCGCCGGACTTCCGATCCATTTCGTATACACAGACTGGACGGAAGCGACAATCTCACTTTGTGTAACAACACACACGTATCGGCACATATTCCGGGGTGCCCTTTGGGGTCGGTAATATGGGATACGTGGAGGCATAACCCCAACTTTTATATAGAGGTTTTAATCATGGCAACTGTTTCCATGCGCGACATGCTCAAGGCTGGTGTTCACTTCGGTCACCAGACCCGTTACTGGAACCCGAAAATGAAGCCGTTCATCTTCGGTGCGCGTAACAAAGTTCACATCATCAACCTTGAGAAAACTGTACCGATGTTCAACGAAGCTCTGGCTGAACTGAACAAGATTGCTTCTCGCAAAGGTAAAATCCTTTTCGTTGGTACTAAACGCGCTGCAAGCGAAGCGGTGAAAGACGCTGCTCTGAGCTGCGACCAGTTCTTCGTGAACCATCGCTGGCTGGGCGGTATGCTGACTAACTGGAAAACCGTTCGTCAGTCCATCAAACGTCTGAAAGACCTGGAAACTCAGTCTCAGGACGGTACTTTCGAAAAGCTGACCAAGAAAGAAGCGCTGATGCGCACTCGTGAGCTGGAGAAACTGGAAAACAGCCTGGGCGGTATCAAAGACATGGGCGGTCTGCCGGACGCTCTGTTTGTAATCGATGCTGACCACGAACACATTGCTATCAAAGAAGCAAACAACCTGGGTATTCCGGTATTTGCTATCGTTGATACCAACTCTGATCCGGACGGT
The DNA here is from genome assembly GCF_005843885.1 of Escherichia sp. E4742. Taxonomy (NCBI): domain Bacteria; kingdom Pseudomonadati; phylum Pseudomonadota; class Gammaproteobacteria; order Enterobacterales; family Enterobacteriaceae; genus Escherichia; species Escherichia sp. E4742. The sequence goes on from NZ_CP040443.1 coordinate 3,157,611, forward strand.
GTTGACTTCGTTATCCCGGGTAACGACGACGCAATCCGTGCTGTGACCCTGTACCTGGGCGCTGTTGCTGCAACCGTACGTGAAGGCCGTTCTCAGGATCTGGCTTCCCAGGCGGAAGAAAGCTTCGTAGAAGCTGAGTAATAAGGCTTGATAACTCCCCCAAAATAGTTCGAGTTGCAGAAAGCGGCAAGCTCGAGAATTCACGGGAGCTTACATCAGTAAGTGACCGGGATGAGCGAGCGAAGACAACGCATCTGCGGCGCGAAATATGAAGGGGGGAGAGCCCTTATAGACCAGGTAGTACACGTTTGGTTAGGGGGCCTGCATATGGCCCCCTTTTTCACTTTTATATCTGTGCGGTTTAACGCCGGGCAGATCACATCTCCGAGGATTTTAGAATGGCTGAAATTACCGCATCCCTGGTAAAAGAGCTGCGTGAGCGTACTGGCGCAGGCATGATGGATTGCAAAAAAGCACTGACTGAAGCTAACGGCGACATCGAGCTGGCAATCGAAAACATGCGTAAGTCCGGTGCTATTAAAGCAGCGAAAAAAGCAGGCAACGTTGCTGCTGATGGCGTGATCAAAACCAAAATCGACGGCAACTACGGCATCATTCTGGAAGTTAACTGCCAGACTGACTTCGTAGCGAAAGACGCTGGTTTCCAGGCGTTCGCAGACAAAGTTCTGGACGCAGCTGTAGCTGGCAAAATCACTGACGTTGAAGTTCTGAAAGCACAGTTCGAAGAAGAACGTGTTGCACTGGTAGCGAAAATCGGTGAAAACATCAACATTCGCCGCGTTGCTGCGCTGGAAGGCGATGTTCTGGGTTCTTATCAGCACGGTGCGCGTATCGGCGTTCTGGTTGCTGCTAAAGGCGCTGACGAAGAGCTGGTTAAACACATCGCTATGCACGTTGCTGCAAGCAAACCAGAATTCATCAAACCAGAAGACGTATCCGCTGAAGTGGTAGAGAAAGAATACCAGGTACAGCTGGACATCGCGATGCAGTCTGGTAAGCCGAAAGAAATCGCAGAGAAAATGGTTGAAGGCCGCATGAAGAAATTCACCGGCGAAGTTTCTCTGACCGGCCAGCCGTTCGTTATGGAACCGGCAAAAACTGTTGGTCAGCTGCTGAAAGAGCATAACGCTGAAGTGACTGGCTTCATCCGCTTCGAAGTAGGTGAAGGCATCGAGAAAGTTGAGACTGACTTTGCAGCAGAAGTTGCTGCGATGTCCAAGCAGTCTTAATTATCGAAAAGGAGCCGCCTGAGGGCGGCTTCTTTTTGCGCCCATCTTGTAAATTCAGCTAACCCTTATGGGGCTGCGCTGAAAAGCGACGTACAATGTCGCTAGTATTAATTCATTTCAATCGTTGACAGTCTCAGGAAAGAAACATGGCTACCAATGCAAAACCCGTCTATAAACGCATTCTGCTTAAGTTGAGTGGCGAAGCTCTGCAGGGCACGGAAGGCTTCGGTATTGATGCAAGCATACTGGATCGCATGGCTCAGGAAATCAAAGAGCTGGTTGAACTGGGTATTCAGGTTGGTGTGGTGATTGGTGGGGGTAACCTGTTCCGTGGCGCTGGTCTGGCGAAAGCGGGTATGAACCGCGTTGTGGGCGACCACATGGGGATGCTGGCTACCGTAATGAACGGTCTGGCAATGCGTGATGCACTGCACCGCGCCTATGTGAACGCTCGTCTGATGTCCGCTATTCCGTTGAATGGCGTGTGCGACAGTTACAGCTGGGCAGAAGCAATCAGCCTGTTGCGTAACAACCGTGTGGTGATCCTCTCCGCCGGTACGGGTAATCCATTCTTCACCACTGACTCCGCAGCTTGCCTGCGTGGTATCGAAATTGAAGCCGATGTGGTGCTGAAAGCGACCAAAGTTGATGGTGTGTTTACCGCTGATCCAGCGAAAGATCCAACTGCAACTATGTATGAGCAGCTGACTTACAGCGAAGTGCTGGAAAAAGAGCTGAAAGTCATGGACCTGGCGGCCTTTACGCTGGCTCGTGACCACAAATTACCGATTCGTGTTTTCAACATGAACAAACCGGGTGCACTGCGCCGTGTGGTAATGGGTGAAAAAGAAGGAACATTAATCACGGAATAATTCCCGTGATGGATAAATAAGGGTAAGATTCCGCATAAGTATCGCGGGGGCGTAAGTCTGATTATAAGGCGTTATTGTTGCAGGCAGTTTGGTCACGGCCAGCTCGCAGCAACCGGAGCGTACATAAGTACGTGAGGATGGCGAGCACTGCCCGGGCCAAAATGGCAAATAAAATAGCCTAATAATCCAGACAATTACCCGTAATATGTTTAATCAGGGCTATACTTAGCACACTTCCACTGTGTGTGACTGTCTGGTCTGACTGAGACAAGTTTTCAAGGATTCGTAACGTGATTAGCGATATCAGAAAAGATGCTGAAGTACGCATGGACAAATGCGTTGAAGCGTTCAAAACCCAAATCAGCAAAATACGCACGGGTCGTGCTTCTCCCAGCCTGCTGGATGGCATTGTCGTGGAATATTACGGCACGCCAACGCCGCTGCGTCAGCTGGCAAGCGTAACGGTAGAAGATTCCCGTACTCTGAAAATCAACGTGTTTGACCGTTCAATGTCTCCGGCCGTTGAAAAAGCGATTATGGCGTCCGATCTCGGCCTGAACCCGAACTCTGCGGGTAGCGACATTCGTGTTCCGCTGCCGCCGCTGACGGAAGAGCGTCGTAAAGATCTGACCAAAATCGTTCGTGGCGAAGCTGAACAGGCGCGTGTTGCAGTACGTAACGTGCGTCGTGATGCGAACGACAAAGTGAAAGCACTGTTGAAAGAAAAAGAGATCAGCGAAGACGACGATCGCCGTTCTCAGGACGATGTACAGAAACTGACTGATGCTGCAATCAAGAAAATTGAAGCGGCGCTGGCAGACAAAGAAGCAGAACTGATGCAGTTCTGATTTCTTGAACGACAAAAAACGCCGCTCAGTAGATCCTTGCGGATCGGCTGGCGGCGTTTTGCTTTTTATTCTGTCTCAACTCTGGATGTTTCATGAAGCAACTCACCATTCTGGGCTCGACCGGCTCGATTGGTTGCAGCACGCTGGACGTGGTGCGCCATAATCCCGAACACTTCCGCGTAGTTGCGCTGGTGGCAGGCAAAAATGTCACTCGTATGGTAGAACAGTGCCTGGAGTTCTCTCCCCGCTATGCTGTTATGGACGATGAAGCGAGTGCGAAACTTCTTAAAACGATGCTACAGCAACAGGGTAGCCGCACCGAAGTCTTAAGTGGGCAACAAGCTGCCTGCGATATGGCGGCGCTTGAAGATGTTGATCAGGTGATGGCGGCGATTGTGGGCGCTGCTGGCCTGTTACCTACCCTTGCAGCGATCCGCGCTGGTAAAACCATCTTGCTGGCAAACAAAGAATCACTGGTCACCTGCGGACGTCTGTTTATGGACGCAGTAAAGCAGAGTAAAGCACAGTTATTACCGGTCGATAGCGAACACAACGCCATTTTTCAGAGTTTACCGCAACCTATCCAGCATAATCTGGGATACGCTGACCTTGAGCAAAATGGCGTGGTGTCCATTTTACTTACCGGGTCTGGTGGCCCTTTCCGTGAGACGCCATTGCGCGATTTGGCAACAATGACGCCCGATCAAGCTTGCCGTCATCCGAACTGGTCGATGGGACGTAAAATTTCTGTCGATTCGGCTACCATGATGAATAAAGGTCTGGAATACATTGAAGCTCGCTGGTTGTTTAACGCCAGCGCCAGCCAGATGGAAGTGCTGATTCACCCGCAGTCAGTGATTCACTCGATGGTGCGTTATCAGGACGGCAGCGTTCTGGCGCAACTGGGCGAACCCGACATGCGTACGCCAATTGCCCACACCATGGCATGGCCGAATCGCGTGAACTCTGGCGTGAAGCCGCTCGATTTTTGCAAACTAAGTGCGTTGACATTTGCCGCACCGGATTATGAGCGTTATCCATGCCTGAAACTGGCGATGAAGGCGTTCGAACAGGGCCAGGCTGCGACGACCGCATTGAATGCCGCAAACGAAATCACTGTTGCAGCCTTTCTTGCGCAACAAATTCGCTTTACGGATATCGCCGCATTGAATTTATCCGTGCTGGAAAAAATGGATATGCGCGAACCACAATGTGTGGACGATGTGTTGTCTGTTGATGCCAATGCGCGTGAGGTCGCCAGAAAAGAGGTGATGCGTCTCGCAAGCTGAGGATAATCCGGCTACAGAGAGTCGTGCTATTTGTTAGCGTAGGGCTTCAGTGATATAGTCTGCGCCATCTGATCGTCAGTAGTTGGCTTTGTAAGGTCAGATATGCCGTGGTTTTACACGGCTTTTTTTTGTATAGGCTTCAGTATTCCTGAGTACCGTAAACCCTGTCAGGGAATAAGAAACGCGTGATGTTGTCTGCTACTCAACCACTTAGCGAAAAATTGCCAGCGCATGGCTGTCGCCATGTTGCGATCATTATGGACGGCAATGGTCGCTGGGCAAAAAAGCAAGGGAAGATTCGTGCCTTTGGGCATAAAGCCGGGGCAAAATCCGTCCGCCGGGCTGTCTCTTTTGCGGCCAACAACGGTATTGAGGCGTTAACGCTGTATGCCTTTAGTAGTGAAAACTGGAACCGACCAGCGCAGGAAGTCAGTGCGTTAATGGAACTGTTTGTGTGGGCGCTTGATAGCGAAGTAAAAAGCCTGCACCGACATAACGTGCGTCTGCGTATTATTGGCGATACCAGTCGCTTTAACTCGCGTTTGCAAGAACGTATTCGTAAATCTGAAGCGTTAACTGCCGGGAATACCGGTCTGACGCTAAATATTGCGGCGAACTACGGTGGACGTTGGGATATTGCCCAGGGAGTCAGGCAACTGGCTGAAAAGGTGCAGCAAGGAAACCTGCAACCGGATCAGATAGATGAAGAGATGCTTAACCAGCATGTCTGTATGCATGAACTGGCCCCTGTAGATTTAGTAATTAGGACTGGGGGGGAGCATCGCATTAGTAACTTTTTGCTTTGGCAAATTGCCTATGCCGAACTTTACTTTACAGATGTTCTTTGGCCCGATTTCGATGAACAAGACTTTGAAGGGGCGTTAAATGCCTTTGCTAATCGTGAGCGTCGTTTCGGCGGCACCGAGCCCGGTGATGAAACAGCCTGATGGGGGTCGCTTTTGCTGAAGTATCGCCTGATATCTGCTTTTGTTTTAATACCCGTAGTCATCGCGGCGCTGTTTTTGTTGCCGCCGGTGGGGTTCGCCATTGTTACGCTGGTAGTTTGTATGCTGGCGGCGTGGGAATGGGGACAGCTTAGCGGTTTTACCACTCGCTCGCAGCGGGTATGGCTGGCGGTGCTGTGCGGGTTATTGCTGGCGCTGATGCTTTTTCTATTGCCGGAATATCATCGGAATATTCATCAACCACTGGTTGAAGTCTCACTTTGGGCTTCGCTTGGTTGGTGGGGTGTTGCGTTATTATTGGTGCTATTTTACCCCGGTTCGGCGGCAATCTGGCGAAACTCTAAAACGTTACGCATTATTTTCGGTGTATTAACCATTGTGCCTTTCTTTTGGGGCATGCTGACGTTACGTGCGTGGCACTATGACGAGAATCATTACAGTGGCGCGATATGGCTGCTCTATGTCATGATCCTGGTCTGGGGAGCTGACTCAGGGGCATATATGTTTGGCAAATTATTTGGCAAACATAAGCTGGCGCCGAAGGTTTCTCCGGGTAAAACCTGGCAAGGTTTTATTGGCGGACTCGCGACCGCAGCAGTAATCTCATGGGGTTACGGTATGTGGGCGAATCTCGACGTCGCCCCCGTCACCTTACTCATTTGCTCTATTGTCGCAGCTCTAGCCTCTGTGCTCGGCGACTTAACTGAGAGCATGTTTAAGCGCGAAGCAGGAATTAAGGACAGCGGTCATTTAATTCCAGGACACGGTGGTATTTTAGATCGTATTGATAGCCTGACGGCTGCGGTGCCGGTCTTTGCTTGCCTGTTGTTGCTGGTATTCAGGACGCTTTAACGGAAGGTATTATGCTGAGTTTTCTCTGGGATTTGGCTTCGTTCATCGTTGCACTGGGGGTGCTTATCACCGTGCATGAATTTGGTCATTTCTGGGTTGCCCGGCGCTGTGGTGTTCGCGTTGAGCGCTTCTCGATAGGCTTTGGTAAGGCGCTCTGGCGCCGCACTGACAAACTCGGCACCGAATATGTCATCGCCCTGATCCCCCTGGGCGGTTATGTCAAAATGCTGGATGAACGCGCAGAACCGGTTGTTCCGGAACTTCGCCACCATGCCTTCAACAATAAAACTGTTGGCCAGCGTGCAGCGATAATCGCCGCAGGTCCGGTTGCAAACTTCATTTTTGCTATCTTTGCTTACTGGCTGGTTTTTATCATTGGTGTTCCCGGCGTTCGCCCGGTTGTTGGTGAAATATCATCCAACTCGATTGCCGCAGAAGCACAAATTGTACCTGGCACGGAACTAAAAGCTGTAGATGGTATCGAAACGCCTGATTGGGATGCCGTGCGCTTACAACTGGTTGACAAAATCGGTGACGAAAGCACCACCCTTACGGTGGCACCTTTTGGCAGCGATCAACGACGAGATGTAAAGCTTGATTTGCGAAACTGGGCGTTTGAGCCTGATAAGGAAGATCCGGTATCTTCTTTGGGTATTCGCCCTCGTGGTCCGCAAATTGAACCTGTACTGGAAAATGTGTCTCCAAACTCAGCGGCAAGTAAGGCGGGTTTGCAAGCAGGCGACAGGATCGTTAAAGTCGATGGTCAGCCATTAACGCAATGGCTGACGTTTGTGATGCTTGTCCGGGATAACCCGGATAAACCGTTAGCGTTAGATATCGAAAGGCAGGGGAGTCCCTTGTCTTTGACATTAATCCCGGAGAGCAAACCGGGTAAAGGTAAAGCGATTGGTTTTGCCGGCATTGAGCCGAAAGTCATTCCTTTGCCAGACGAGTATAAAGTTGTACGCCAGTATGGACCGTTCAACGCCATCGTTGAAGCCACGGACAAAACGTGGCAATTGATGAAGCTGACGGTCAGTATGCTGGGAAAATTGATCACCGGTGATGTGAAACTGAACAACCTCAGTGGGCCGATCTCTATCGCCAAGGGGGCTGGGATGACAGCGGAACTCGGGGTTGTTTATTACCTGCCGTTCCTTGCGCTTATTAGCGTGAACTTAGGGATAATTAACCTGTTTCCGTTGCCCGTACTTGACGGGGGGCATCTGCTGTTCCTTGCGATCGAAAAGATCAAGGGCGGACCGGTATCCGAGCGAGTTCAAGACTTTTGTTATCGCATTGGCTCGATTCTGCTGGTGCTGTTAATGGGGCTTGCACTTTTCAATGATTTCTCTCGGTTATGAGAGTTAGTTAGGAAGAACGCATAATAACGATGGCGATGAAAAAGTTGCTCATAGCGTCGCTGCTGTTTAGCAGCGCCACCGTATACGGTGCTGAAGGGTTCGTAGTGAAAGACATTCATTTCGAAGGCCTTCAGCGTGTCGCCGTTGGTGCGGCCCTCCTCAGTATGCCGGTGCGCACAGGCGACACGGTTAATGATGAAGATATCAGTAATACCATTCGCGCTCTGTTTGCTACCGGCAACTTTGAGGATGTTCGCGTCCTTCGTGATGGTGATACCCTTCTGGTTCAGGTAAAAGAACGTCCGACGATTGCCAGCATCACTTTCTCCGGTAACAAATCGGTGAAAGATGACATGCTGAAGCAAAACCTCGAGGCTTCTGGCGTGCGAGTGGGGGAATCCCTCGATCGCACTACCATTGCCGATATCGAGAAAGGTCTGGAAGACTTCTACTACAGCGTCGGTAAATACAGCGCCAGCGTAAAAGCTGTCGTGACCCCACTGCCGCGTAACCGTGTTGACCTAAAACTGGTGTTCCAGGAAGGTGTGTCAGCTGAAATCCAGCAAATCAACATTGTTGGTAATCATGCTTTCACCACCGACGAACTGATCTCTCATTTCCAGCTGCGTGACGAAGTGCCGTGGTGGAACGTGGTAGGCGATCGTAAATATCAGAAACAGAAACTGGCGGGCGACCTTGAAACCCTGCGCAGCTACTATCTGGATCGCGGTTATGCCCGTTTCAACATCGACTCTACCCAGGTCAGTCTGACTCCAGATAAAAAAGGTATCTACGTCACGGTAAACATCACCGAAGGCGATCAGTACAAACTCTCTGGCGTTGAAGTGAGCGGCAACCTTGCCGGGCACTCTGCTGAAATTGAGCAGTTGACTAAGATCGAGCCGGGTGAGCTGTATAACGGCACCAAAGTGACCAAAATGGAAGATGACATTAAAAAACTTCTCGGTCGCTACGGTTATGCCTATCCGCGCGTGCAGTCGATGCCTGAAATCAACGACGCCGACAAAACCGTTAAATTACGTGTGAACGTTGATGCGGGTAACCGTTTCTACGTACGTAAGATCCGTTTTGAAGGTAACGACACCTCGAAAGATGCCGTCCTGCGCCGAGAAATGCGCCAGATGGAAGGTGCCTGGTTAGGCAGCGATCTGGTCGATCAGGGTAAAGAGCGTCTGAATCGTCTGGGCTTCTTTGAAACGGTTGATACCGATACCCAACGTGTTCCGGGTAGCCCGGACCAGGTTGACGTGGTCTACAAGGTAAAAGAGCGCAACACCGGTAGCTTCAACTTTGGTATTGGTTACGGTACTGAAAGTGGTGTGAGCTTCCAGGCTGGCGTGCAGCAGGATAACTGGTTAGGTACCGGTTATGCTGTTGGAATCAACGGTACCAAAAACGATTACCAGACCTATGCTGAATTGTCGGTAACCAACCCGTACTTCACTGTAGATGGTGTAAGCCTTGGCGGTCGAGTCTTCTATAATGACTTCCAGGCAGATGACGCTGACCTGTCCGACTATACCAACAAGAGTTATGGTACAGACGTGACGTTGGGCTTCCCGATCAACGAATATAACTCGCTGCGTGCAGGTCTGGGTTATGTCCATAACTCCCTGTCCAACATGCAGCCGCAGGTTGCGATGTGGCGTTATCTCTACTCTATGGGTGAACATCCAAACACCTCTGATCAGGATAACAGCTTCAAAACGGACGACTTCACGTTTAACTATGGTTGGACCTATAACAAGCTCGACCGTGGTTATTTCCCGACGGATGGTTCCCGTGTCAACCTGACCGGTAAAGTGACCATTCCGGGATCGGATAACGAATACTATAAAGTGACGTTAGATACGGCGACCTATGTGCCGATCGACGACGATCACAAATGGGTTGTTCTGGGACGTACTCGCTGGGGCTACGGTGATGGTTTAGGCGGCAAAGAAATGCCGTTCTATGAAAACTTCTATGCCGGTGGTTCCAGCACTGTGCGTGGCTTCCAGTCCAATACCATCGGTCCGAAAGCGGTTTACTTCCCGCATCAGGCCAGTGATTATGATCCGGACTACGATTATGAATGTGCAACTCAGGACGGTGCAACCGACCTGTGTAAATCGGATGATGCAATTGGGGGGAACGCTATGGCGGTTGCCAGCCTGGAACTCATCACTCCGACGCCGTTTATTAGCGACAAGTATGCCAACTCGGTCCGTACCTCCTTCTTCTGGGATATGGGTACCGTTTGGGATACTAACTGGGATTCAAGTCAGTACTCTGGATATCCAGACTATAGTGATCCAAGCAATATCCGTATGTCTGCGGGTATCGCATTACAATGGATGTCCCCATTGGGGCCGTTGGTGTTCTCCTACGCCCAGCCGTTCAAAAAGTACGATGGAGACAAGGCTGAACAGTTCCAGTTTAACATTGGTAAAACCTGGTAAGTGTTCTCCACAAAGGAATGTAGTGGTAGTGTAGCGATGACTTTAGGCGATCTCGATAGGATCGCCGGGCCACGCAAAGAACTGCACCTTCCGGTGCAAATGGGATGGTAAGGAGTTTATTGTGAAAAAGTGGTTATTAGCGGCAGGTCTCGGTTTAGCACTGGCAACTTCTGCTCAGGCGGCTGACAAAATTGCAATCGTCAATATGGGCAGCCTGTTTCAGCAGGTAGCACAGAAAACCGGTGTTTCTAACACGCTGGAAAATGAGTTCAAAGGCCGTGCCAGCGAACTGCAGCGTATGGAAACTGATCTGCAAGCTAAAATGAAAAAGCTGCAGTCCATGAAAGCCGGCAGCGATCGCACTAAGCTGGAAAAAGACGTGATGGCTCAGCGCCAGACTTTTGCTCAGAAAGCGCAGGCTTTTGAGCAGGATCGCGCACGTCGTTCCAACGAAGAACGCGGTAAACTGGTTACTCGTATCCAGACTGCTGTGAAATCCGTTGCCAGCAGCCAGAGCATCGATCTGGTTGTTGACGCAAACGCCGTTGCTTACAACAGCAGCGATGTAAAAGACATCACTGCTGACGTACTGAAACAGGTTAAATAAGTAATGCCTTCAATTCGACTGGCTGATTTAGCGCAGCAGTTGGATGCAGAACTACACGGTGATGGCGATATCGTCATCACCGGCGTTGCGTCCATGCAATCTGCACAAACAGGTCACATCACGTTCATGGTTAATCCTAAATACCGTGAACATTTAGGCTTGTGCCAGGCGTCTGCGGTTGTCATGACCCAGGACGATCTCCCTTTCGCGAAAAGTGCCGCGCTGGTAGTGAAGAATCCCTACCTGACTTACGCGCGCATGGCGCAAATTTTAGATACCACGCCACAGCCCGCGCAAAACATTGCACCGAGTGCAGTGATCGACGCGACGGCGAAGCTGGGTAACAACGTATCAATTGGCGCTAACGCGGTGATTGAGTCCGGCGTTGAACTGGGCGATAACGTGGTTATCGGCGCCGGTTGCTTCGTTGGTAAAAACAGCAAAATCGGTGCAGGTTCGCGTCTTTGGGCGAACGTGACGATTTACCATGAGATCCAGATAGGTCAGAATTGCCTGATCCAATCCGGAACGGTGGTAGGTGCAGACGGCTTTGGCTATGCCAACGATCGTGGTAACTGGGTGAAGATCCCGCAGATTGGTCGCGTGATTATTGGCGATCGCGTGGAGATCGGCGCATGTACCACCATCGATCGCGGCGCGCTGGATGACACCGTTATTGGCAATGGCGTGATCATTGATAACCAGTGCCAGATTGCACATAACGTCGTGATTGGCGACAATACGGCGGTTGCCGGTGGCGTCATTATGGCGGGCAGCCTGAAAATTGGTCGTTACTGCATGATCGGCGGTGCCAGCGTAATCAACGGGCATATGGAAATATGCGATAAAGTGACGGTTACGGGCATGGGTATGGTGATGCGTCCCATCACTGAACCAGGCGTCTATTCCTCAGGCATTCCGCTGCAACCCAACAAAGTCTGGCGCAAAACCGCTGCATTGGTGATGAACATTGATGACATGAGCAAGCGTCTGAAGTCGCTTGAGCGCAAGGTTAATCAACAAGACTAACGTTCCATCTTTTGTTCGCCAAACTTTACGGCCTGTCTCATTCTTACGATTGCGGCAGGCCGTGTTATTATTGTCGTTTCTTATATTTTGACAGGAAGAGTATCTTGACTACTAACACTCATACTCTGCAGATTGAAGAGATTTTAGAACTTCTGCCGCACCGTTTCCCGTTCTTACTGGTGGATCGCGTGCTGGATTTTGAAGAAGGTCGTTTTCTGCGCGCAGTAAAAAATGTCTCTGTCAATGAGCCATTCTTCCAGGGCCATTTCCCTGGAAAACCGATTTTCCCGGGTGTGCTGATTCTGGAAGCTATGGCACAGGCAACAGGTATTCTGGCGTTTAAAAGCGTAGGAAAACTGGAACCGGGTGAGCTGTACTACTTCGCCGGTATTGACGAAGCGCGCTTCAAGCGCCCGGTCGTGCCAGGCGATCAAATGATCATGGAAGTCACTTTCGAAAAAACGCGCCGTGGCCTGACCCGTTTTAAAGGGGTTGCTTTGGTCGACGGTAAAGTAGTTTGCGAAGCAACGATGATGTGTGCTCGTAGCCGGGAGGCCTGATACGTGATTGATAAATCCGCCTTTGTGCATCCAACCGCCATTGTGGAAGAGGGCGCGTCGATTGGCGCCAACGTCCACATTGGTCCTTTTTGTATCGTTGGACCCCATGTCGAAATTGGTGAGGGTACCGTACTGAAATCTCACGTTGTCGTGAATGGTCATACTAAAATCGGCCGCGACAATGAGATTTATCAGTTCGCCTCCATCGGTGAAGTTAACCAGGATCTGAAATATGCTGGCGAACCGACCCGCGTGGAAATCGGCGATCGTAACCGCATTCGCGAAAGCGTCACCATTCATCGTGGCACAGTCCAGGGCGGTGGATTGACGAAGGTGGGCAGCGACAACTTACTGATGATCAACGCGCACATTGCGCACGATTGTACGGTAGGTAACCGCTGTATTCTCGCCAACAACGCAACGCTGGCGGGTCACGTATCGGTAGACGACTTCGCGATTATCGGCGGCATGACCGCAGTCCATCAGTTCTGCATCATTGGTGCGCACGTGATGGTAGGCGGTTGCTCTGGTGTGGCGCAGGACGTCCCTCCTTATGTCATTGCGCAGGGTAACCACGCAACGCCGTTCGGTGTCAATATCGAAGGGCTGAAGCGCCGCGGATTCAGCCGCGAGGCGATTACCGCTATCCGCAATGCGTATAAGCTGATTTATCGCAGCGGTAAAACGCTCGATGAAGTGAAACCGGAAATTGCCGAACTTGCGGAAACGTATCCGGAAGTAAAAGCCTTTACCGATTTCTTTGCACGCTCAACGCGCGGTCTGATTCGTTAATGACTGAACAGCGTCCATTAACGATTGCCCTGGTCGCCGGAGAAACCTCCGGCGATATCCTGGGGGCCGGTTTAATCCGTGCTCTGAAAGAACGTGTGCCCAATGCCCGCTTTGTTGGTGTTGCCGGGCCACGAATGCAAGCCGAAGGTTGCGAAGCCTGGTACGAAATGGAAGAGCTGGCGGTGATGGGCATTGTTGAAGTGCTCGGGCGTCTGCGTCGCTTACTGCATATTCGTGCCGATCTGACAAAGCGTTTTGGCGAACTGAAGCCAGATGTTTTTGTCGGTATTGATGCGCCTGACTTCAATATTACCCTTGAAGGTAACCTTAAAAAGCAGGGTATCAAAACCATTCATTATGTCAGTCCGTCCGTCTGGGCGTGGCGACAGAAACGCGTTTTCAAAATAGGCAGAGCCACTGATCTGGTGCTCGCATTTCTGCCTTTCGAAAAAGCGTTTTATGACAAATATAACGTGCCGTGCCGTTTTATCGGTCACACCATGGCTGATGCCATGCCGTTAGATCCAGATAAAAACGCCGCGCGTGATGTGCTGGGGATCCCTCACGATGCCCACTGTCTGGCATTGTTGCCGGGAAGCCGTGGCGCGGAAGTGGAGATGCTTAGCGCCGATTTCCTGAAAACGGCCCAGCTTTTGCGCCAGACGTACCCTGATCTGGAGATCGTGGTGCCGCTGGTAAATGCCAAACGCCGCGAGCAGTTTGAACGCATCAAAGCTGAAGTCGCGCCAGACCTTTCGGTTCATATGCTGGATGGAATGGGCCGTGAGGCGATGGTCGCCAGCGATGCGGCGCTATTGGCGTCGGGTACGGCTGCACTGGAGTGCATGCTGGCGAAATGCCCGATGGTGGTGGGGTATCGCATGAAGCCTTTCACCTTCTGGCTGGCGAAGCGGCTGGTGAAAACCGATTATGTCTCGCTGCCAAACCTGCTGGCGGGCAGAGAGTTAGTTAAAGAATTATTGCAGGAAGAGTGTGAGCCGCAAAAACTGGCTGAGTCGCTGTTACCGCTGTTGGCGAACGGGAAAACCAGCCACGCGATGCACGACACCTTCCGCGAGCTGCATCAGCAGATCCGCTGCAATGCCGATGAGCAGGCGGCACAAGCCGTTCTGGAGTTAGCACAATGATCGAATTTGTCTATCCGCACACGAATCTGGTTGCAGGTGTGGATGAAGTTGGGCGCGGGCCGTTGGTTGGCGCGGTCGTTACCGCTGCCGTGATCCTCGATCCGGCGCGCCCGATTGTCGGGTTGAATGATTCCAAAAAGCTAAGTGAAAAACGTCGTCTTGCGCTCTGTGAAGAGATCAAAGAGAAAGCGTTAAGCTGGAGCCTGGGCCGCGCGGAACCTCATGAAATCGACGAACTGAATATTTTACACGCGACCATGCTGGCGATGCAGCGTGCCGTCGCTGGGCTGCATATTGCGCCGGAATATGTGTTGGTTGATGGTAACCGCTGCCCGAAATTACCGATGCCGTCGATGGCAGTGGTGAAAGGCGATAGCCGCGTACCGGAAATCAGTGCTGCGTCTATCCTGGCGAAAGTGACGCGCGACGCCGAAATGGCGGCGCTGGATATTGTTTTCCCGCAATATGGTTTTGCCCAACACAAAGGGTATCCAACCGCTTTTCATCTGGAAAAACTGGCTGAATATGGCGCGACTGAACATCATCGTCGCAGCTTTGGGCCTGTCAAACGCGCACTGGGACTTGCGTCCTGATTCTTGTGTCGAGATTAAGTAAACCGGAATCTGAAGATGTCTGAACCACGTTTCGTACACCTGCGGGTGCACAGCGACTACTCGATGATCGATGGCCTGGCCAAAACCGCGCCGCTGGTAAAAAAGGCGGCGGCGTTGGGTATGCCTGCGCTGGCGATCACCGATTTCACCAACCTTTGCGGTCTGGTGAAGTTCTACGGAGCGGGACATGGCGCAGGGATTAAGCCCATCGTCGGGGCGGATTTTAATGTCCAGTGCGACTTGTTGGGTGATGAGTTAACCCACCTGACGGTGCTGGCGGCGAACAATACTGGCTATCAGAATCTGACGTTGCTGATTTCAAAAGCGTATCAGCGCGGTTACGGTGCCGCCGGACCGCTCATCGATCGCGACTGGCTTATCGAATTAAACGAAGGGCTGATCCTTCTTTCCGGCGGGCGCATGGGCGACGTCGGACGCAGTCTTTTGCGTGGTAACAGCGCGCTGGTAGATGAGTGTGTCGCGTTTTATGAAGAACACTTCCCGGATCGCTATTTTCTCGAGCTGATCCGCACCGGAAGGCCGGACGAAGAAAGCTATTTGCACGCGGCGGTGGAACTGGCGGAAGCGCGCGGTTTGCCTGTCGTAGCGACCAACGACGTGCGCTTTATCGACAGCAGCGACTTTGATGCACACGAAATCCGCGTCGCGATCCATGACGGCTTTACCCTCGACGATCCCAAACGCCCACGTAACTATTCGCCGCAGCAATATATGCGTAGCGAAGAGGAAATGTGCGAGCTATTTGCCGACATCCCCGAAGCCCTTGCCAACACCGTTGAGATCGCCAAACGCTGTAACGTAACTGTGCGTCTTGGTGAATACTTCCTGCCGCAGTTCCCGACCGGGGACATGAGCACCGAAGATTATCTGGTCAAGCGTGCAAAAGAGGGCCTGGAAGAGCGTCTGGCATTTTTATTCCCTGACGAAGAAGAACGTGTTAAGCGCCGCCCGGAATATGACGAGCGTCTGGAGACTGAACTTCAGGTTATCAACCAGATGGGCTTCCCGGGCTACTTCCTCATCGTTATGGAATTTATCCAGTGGTCGAAAGATAACGGCGTACCAGTAGGGCCAGGCCGTGGCTCCGGTGCGGGTTCACTGGTGGCCTACGCGCTGAAAATCACCGACCTCGATCCGCTGGAATTTGACCTGCTGTTCGAACGTTTCCTTAACCCGGAACGTGTCTCCATGCCTGACTTCGACGTTGACTTCTGTATGGAGAAACGCGATCAGGTGATCGAACACGTGGCAGACATGTACGGTCGTGATGCGGTATCGCAGATCATCACCTTCGGTACGATGGCGGCGAAAGCGGTGATCCGCGACGTAGGCCGCGTGCTGGGGCATCCGTACGGCTTTGTCGACCGTATCTCGAAACTGATCCCGCCCGATCCGGGGATGACGCTGGCGAAAGCGTTTGAAGCCGAGCCGCAGCTGCCTGAAATCTACGAAGCGGATGAAGAAGTTAAGGCGCTGATCGACATGGCGCGCAAACTAGAAGGGGTCACCCGTAACGCCGGTAAGCACGCCGGTGGGGTGGTTATCGCGCCGACAAAAATTACTGATTTTGCGCCGCTTTACTGCGATGAAGAGGGCAAACATCCGGTCACCCAGTTTGATAAAAGCGACGTTGAATACGCCGGGCTAGTGAAGTTCGACTTCCTTGGTTTGCGTACGCTCACCATCATCAACTGGGCGCTGGAGATGATCAACAAGCGGCGGGCGAAGAATGGCGAGCCGCCGCTGGATATCGCCGCGATCCCGCTGGATGACAAGAAAAGCTTCGACATGCTGCAACGCTCGGAAACCACGGCGGTATTCCAGCTTGAATCGCGCGGCATGAAGGACCTGATCAAGCGTCTGCAACCTGACTGCTTTGAAGATATGATAGCCCTGGTGGCACTGTTCCGCCCCGGCCCGTTGCAATCAGGGATGGTGGATAACTTTATCGACCGTAAACATGGTCGCGAAGAGATTTCCTACCCGGACGTGCAGTGGCAGCATGAAAGCCTGAAACCGGTACTGGAGCCAACCTACGGCATTATCCTGTATCAGGAACAGGTCATGCAGATTGCCCAGGTGCTTTCTGGTTATACCCTCGGTGGCGCGGATATGCTGCGTCGTGCGATGGGTAAGAAAAAGCCGGAAGAGATGGCTAAGCAGCGTTCTGTATTTGCTGAAGGTGCAGAAAAGAACGGGATCAACGCCGAACTGGCGATGAAAATCTTCGATCTGGTGGAGAAATTCGCCGGTTACGGATTTAACAAATCGCACTCTGCGGCCTATGCTTTGGTGTCATATCAAACGTTATGGCTGAAAGCGCACTATCCGGCAGAGTTTATGGCGGCGGTAATGACCGCCGATATGGATAATACCGAGAAGGTGGTGGGCCTGGTGGATGAGTGCTGGCGGATGGGGCTGAAAATCCTGCCACCAGATATAAACTCCGGTCTTTACCATTTCCACGTCAACGACGACGGCGAAATCGTGTATGGTATTGGCGCGATCAAAGGGGTAGGTGAAGGTCCGATTGAGGCCATCATCGAAGCCCGTAATAAAGGCGGCTACTTCCGCGAACTGTTTGATCTCTGCGCCCGAACCGACACCAAAAAGTTAAACCGGCGAGTGCTGGAAAAACTGATCATGTCCGGGGCGTTTGACCGTCTTGGACCACACCGCGCGGCGCTGATGAACTCGCTGGGCGATGCGTTAAAAGCGGCAGATCAACACGCGAAAGCGGAAGCCATCGGTCAGGCCGATATGTTTGGTGTGCTGGCCGAAGAGCCGGAACAAATTGAACAATCCTACGCCAGCTGCCAACCGTGGCCGGAGCAGGTGGTGTTAGATGGGGAACGTGAAACGTTAGGTCTGTACCTGACGGGACACCCTATCAACCAGTATTTAAAAGAGATTGAGCGTTATGTCGGAGGCGTAAGGCTGAAAGACATGCACCCGACAGAACGTGGTAAAGTCACCACGGCTGCGGGGCTCGTTGTTGCTGCGCGGGTTATGGTCACCAAGCGCGGCAATCGTATCGGTATCTGCACGCTGGATGACCGTTCCGGGCGCCTGGAAGTGATGTTGTTTACTGACGCCCTGGATAAATACCAGCAATTGCTGGAAAAAGACCGCATACTTATCGTCAGCGGACAGGTCAGCTTTGATGACTTCAGCGGTGGGCTTAAAATGACCGCTCGCGAAGTGATGGATATTGACGAAGCCCGGGAAAAATATGCTCGCGGGCTTGCTATCTCGCTGACGGACAGGCAAATTGATGACCAGCTTTTAAACCGACTCCGTCAGTCTCTGGAACCCCACCGCTCTGGGACAATTCCAGTACATCTCTACTATCAGAGGGCGGATGCACGCGCGCGGTTGCGTTTTGGCGCGACGTGGCGTGTCTCTCCGAGCGATCGTTTATTAAACGATCTCCGTGGCCTCATTGGTTCGGAGCAGGTGGAACTGGAGTTTGACTAATACAGGAATACTATGAGTCTGAATTTCCTTGATTTTGAACAGCCGATTGCAGAGCTGGAAGCGAAAATCGATTCTCTGACTGCGGTTAGCCGTCAGGATGAGAAACTGGATATTAACATCGATGAAGAAGTGCATCGTCTGCGTGAAAAAAGCGTAGAACTGACGCGTAAAATCTTCGCCGATCTCGGTGCATGGCAGATTGCGCAACTGGCACGCCATCCACAGCGTCCTTATACCCTGGATTACGTTCGCCTGGCATTTGATGAGTTTGACGAACTGGCTGGCGACCGCGCGTATGCAGACGATAAAGCTATCGTCGGTGGTATCGCCCGTCTCGATGGTCGTCCGGTGATGATCATTGGTCATCAAAAAGGTCGTGAAACCAAAGAAAAAATTCGCCGTAACTTTGGTATGCCAGCGCCAGAAGGTTACCGCAAAGCACTGCGTCTGATGCAAATGGCTGAACGCTTTAAGATGCCAATCATCACCTTTATCGACACCCCGGGGGCTTATCCTGGCGTGGGCGCAGAAGAGCGTGGTCAGTCTGAAGCCATTGCACGCAACCTGCGTGAAATGTCTCGCCTCGGCGTACCGGTAGTTTGTACAGTTATCGGTGAAGGTGGTTCTGGCGGCGCGCTGGCGATTGGTGTGGGCGATAAAGTGAATATGCTGCAATACAGCACCTATTCCGTTATCTCGCCGGAAGGTTGCGCGTCCATTCTGTGGAAGAGCGCCGACAAAGCGCCGCTGGCGGCTGAAGCGATGGGTATCATCGCTCCGCGTTTGAAAGAACTGAAACTGATCGACTCCATCATCCCGGAACCGCTGGGCGGCGCTCACCGTAACCCGGAAGCGATGGCGGCGTCTTTGAAAGCGCAACTGCTGGCGGATCTGGCCGATCTCGACGTGTTAAGCACTGAAGATTTAAAAAATCGTCGTTATCAGCGCCTGATGAGCTACGGCTACGCGTAATCAGCAAATATTCTGAAAAGGGTCACTTCGGTGGCCTTTTTTTGTATGTGGTTTATTTAGTCATATTATAAATACATTTAGATAATCTTACTTTCGTTTTCTCCTGCCATAAAATTCTTGAACTCATGTTGATAACTCCGATTTCGGAGGCATATACCAATATACACACTGGTCATAAATAATATAAATTTATCAATCTCATAGAATTTTTAAGGATAAAATATGAAAGCAATTTTAGGATTTGATCATCTTCTTATGCCGCGTGTTCTGGTGTTTTTTTACTGGCTGGCTATGGTGTTGACACTGATAGGTGGTGTCTTCTCCATATTTAGCGGAAACATTATCTTAGGGGTAGCTTATACCGTCATTGGTCTTATAAGCTGTCGTATGACTTTCGAATTAATTATGATAGCGTTTAAGAATAACGAATATTTGCGCCGCATTGCCGAGAGTGTTAGCAAGAATAGCGCAGAGTAATCTCCCGCAAAGCGCTTCACCAAACCGCATCTCAACCGCTATTACAGGCGTTTGAGATGTTGTTTTAAAGTCAGTGTAAATGTCTGATTCATCTTTCCTGTAATTTGTGCGTATTATCAATATATAGCGATGCACGTGCGGATCATATCAATGCAGGAGATTCTATGTTGGGTTTAAAACAGGTTCACCATATTGCGATTATTGCGACGGATTATGCGGTGAGCAAAGCGTTTTACTGCGACATCCTCGGCTTCACGCTGCAAAGCGAAGTCTATCGCGAAGAGCGAGATTCGTGGAAAGGGGATTTGGCACTTAACGGGCAGTACGTGATTGAGCTTTTCTCATTTCCGTTCCCGCCGGAACGACCCAGCCGACCGGAAGCTTGCGGCCTGCGCCATCTGGCTTTTAGCGTTGATGATATCGATACGGCAGTGGCGCACCTGGAAAGCAATAACGTGAAATGTGAAGCGATACGTGTCGATCCATACACGCAAAAACGCTTCACGTTCTTTAACGACCCTGACGGACTGCCGCTGGAACTGTATGAGCAGTAAGGCTTGTCATTACTGCATTTGCCCGGTAACGTGCCGGGCATCGCTACTGTAAAATCGCGCTATCATGACACTCACACTGAATACACAACTTCTCACCTCACGCCAGATTCTGGCGGCCTTTAGCGGCGGCCTTGATTCTACGGTGTTACTGCATCAACTGGTGCAGTGGCGGGCGGAAAATCCGGGCGTCGCTTTGCGCGCTATCCATGTGCATCACGGTTTAAGTGCCAATGCTGATGCCTGGGTGCAACATTGTGAAAATATCTGCCAGCAATGGCAGGTGCCGCTGGTGGTCGAGCGAGTACAGCTTGCGCAAGAGGGGTTAGGCATTGAGGCCCAGGCGCGGCAGGCGCGTTATCAGGCATTTGCCCGCACCCTGTTGCCTGGTGAAGTACTGGTCACAGCACAACATCTTGACGATCAATGTGAAACCTTTCTGCTGGCGCTTAAACGCGGTAGCGGCCCTGCCGGGCTTTCGGCTATGGGGGAAGTCTCGGAGTTTGCCGGAACGCGGCTTATCCGCCCGTTACTCGCTCGCACGCGTGGGGAACTGGCGCAGTGGGCGCTGGCGCATGGTTTACGCTGGATTGAAGACGAAAGTAATCAGGACGACTCATACGATCGTAACTTTCTGCGCCTGCGCGTAGTGCCGTTATTGCAGCAGCGTTGGCCGCATTTTGCCGAAGCGACGGCCCGTAGTGCCGCACTTTGCGCCGAACAAGAGAGCCTGCTGGATGAACTGCTGGCGGATGATTTAGCGCACTGCCAAACGCCGCAAAGGACGCTGCAGATTGCGCCAATGCTGGCGATGAGTGATGCCCGTCGCGCGGCGATTATCCGCCGCTGGCTGGCAGGGCTGAATGCACCAATGCCTTCCCGCGACGCGCTGGAGAGGATCTGGCAGGAAGTGGCGCTGGCGCGGGAAGATGCTTCCCCCTGTTTACGTTTGGGCGCGTTTGAAATCCGCCGCTATCAGTCGCAACTGTGGTGGATTAAATCCGTCGCCGGGCAAAGCGAAACCATTGTGCCGTGGCAGGCGTGGCAACAGCCGCTGGAATTACCGGCGGGGCTGGGAAGTGTACAGCTTACTGCGGGAGACGATATTCGCCCTCCGCGTGCAGACGAAGCAGTCAGCGTGCGTTTCAAAGCGCCAGGATTGCTGCATATTGTCGGGCGCAACGGCGGACGTAAGCTGAAGAAAATCTGGCAAGAGCTGGGCGTGCCGCCGTGGCTACGTGACACCACGCCACTGCTGTTTTATGGCGAAACGCTGATTGCGGCGGCAGGGGTATTTGTGACGCAAGAAGGTGTGGCTGAAGATGAGAATGGCGTAAATTTTGTCTGGCAGAGAAACGCTTAGTTAAGTGAAAGCCGGATAAGACGCTTCAAACGTCGCATCCGGCGAAAGTCAATCAGGATTCGCTCACCACCACCGTACCGATTTCCGGGTGGCTAAAGCTGGTAATTTTATCCAGACGTAGCTCGCGGGTTTCGCCAGCGGCCTCGACGACCAGATATTCCACATTTTTGCGGGAGACTAAATCGCTGGCCTTTGCCTGCAATTTTTCGCCATCTTTCAGCTCAAGTGTCAGCATTAAATGATGCTGGCAGGCGAGCTCAAGATTATCGTAATCATCACAATTGATTGGTTGATACGTATCATTCATTGACATAATCGCTCACCAGTAAGTTTGCCGCAGCGTATGCTGCTTTTTCCCTGACAGCCTCAGAAAGGGCGTCGTCGGCAGCCATTTCATTCAGCACTTTCAAAACGCAGCCCAGCGCGTCCGGAACGTATCCTAAGTCTCCGCTGGCGATTTCCGCGTACCGCTTGCGTATTAACTCACAATATTTTTCCACATGCCCTCCTGTCAGCACTCTGACTTAACCGTGGATGCAAGTCTAAGCCTACGAAGATAAACTCTGTTTCGCAAGGTGACTATACCACACTCATTTCTGCAATATCAGCGCCGCAACCGCACGTATTCCGTTACAATGGCCTCCTGATTCGAAAGGAGTTTTCTTATGGCGCTTAAAGCGACAATTTATAAAGCGACGGTTAATGTGGCCGATCTCGACCGCAACCAGTTTCTCGATGCCTCTCTGACGCTGGCGCGCCATCCTTCAGAAACCCAGGAGCGCATGATGCTGCGCCTGCTGGCGTGGCTGAAATATGCTGATGAACGTCTGCAATTTACCCGAGGTTTGTGTGCCGATGATGAGCCGGAAGCGTGGCTGCGTAACGATCACCTGGGCATTGATTTGTGGATTGAACTGGGGCTGCCGGATGAGCGACGGATTAAGAAAGCCTGCACTCAGGCCGCAGAGGTGGCGCTGTTTGCCTATAATAGTCGGGCGGCGCAAATCTGGTGGCAGCAAAATCAGAGCAAATGTGCGCAGTTTGCCAATCTTTCCGTCTGGTATCTGGACGACGAGCAGCTGGCGAAAGTGAGCGCCTTTGCCGATCGTACCATGACGCTGCAGGCAACGATTCAGGATGGCGTGATCTGGTTATCGGATGATAAGAATAATCTGGAAGTGAACTTAACCGCCTGGCAACAACCTTCATGATTGTGATTTCCCGACATGTTGCTATCCCCGATGGCGAGCTTGAGATCACTGCTATTCGTGCACAGGGCGCGGGTGGGCAGCATGTCAATAAGACCTCAACGGCCATTCATCTGCGTTTTGACATTCGGGCGTCCAGCCTGCCAGAGTATTACAAAGAGCGCCTGCTCGCCGCCAGCCATCATTTAATCAGCAGCGATGGCGTGATTGTCATTAAGGCGCAGGAATACCGTAGTCAGGAGCTCAACCGCGAAGCGGCGCTGGCCCGGTTGGTGACAGTGATTAAAGAATTAACAACAGAACAAAAAGCCCGACGACCCACGCGGCCCACCCGCGCATCAAAAGAGCGCAGGCTGGCATCGAAAGCACAAAAATCAAGCGTGAAGGCGATGCGCGGCAAAGTGCGCAGCGGTCGGGAGTAAAAAGAAGGAATGGATGGTGAGAAAAGCGATAGTGACAGCGATGGCTGTAATCAGCCTCTTTACTCTGATGGGATGTAACAATCGGGCCGAAGTCGATACGCTTTCTCCGGCGCAGGCTGCCGAATTGAAACCGATGCCGCAAAGTTGGCGCGGCGTGCTGCCGTGTGCCGATTGCGAAGGGATCGAAACCTCTCTGTACCTCGAAAAAGATGGAACCTGGGTGATGAACGAACGCTATCTTGGCGCTCGTGAAGAGCCTTCATCCTTTGCCTCCTACGGTACATGGGCGCGAACTGCCGACAAGCTGGTATTAACCGACAGCAAAGGTGAAAAGTCATATTATCGAGCGAAAGGGGATGCACTGGAGATGCTCGATCGTGAAGGTAATCCCATTGAATCGCAGTTCAACTACACGCTGGAACCGGCAAAATCGAGCATGCCAATGACGCCGATGACCCTGCGTGGCATGTATTTCTATATGGCTGATGCGGCGACCTTTACTGATTGCGCGACCGGAAAACGTTTTATGGTGGCGAATAACGCAGAGCTGGAGCGTGGCTACCTGGCTGCGCGGGGTAACAGTGAAAAACCGGTGTTACTGTCAGTTGAAGGTCACTTTACGCTGGAGGCTAATCCGGATACCGGTGCGCCGACCAAAGTATTAGCGCCCGATACGGCGGGTAAATTTTACCCGAACCATGATTGCAGTAGTTTGGGGCAGTAATCCGTCTTGAGACTGAAACAACCGAAAAATTGCCTGATGCGCTGCGCTTATCAGGCCTACAGCATACAATGCAATATTTTGAATTAGCACGATTTTATAGGCCGGATAAGGCGTTCACGCCGCATCCGGCATTTTGTGCTCGAGGCTGGATTTTATCACCTGGTCAGCCCAACAAAGCGGCCCGCCTTGATATAAATCCCTGGCTTCAGGTGCCCAACATACTGTAACTGCGTTTCTGGCTTAAACGCAGAGACATCGCCAGTACGCATATGCATCAGATCGGCAGGGCTAATCCAGCCTGATTGCGCCAGCGTAAGCGGATGCCCGGCTTTGGCAAATGCATCCGTGACAAATTCCGAACAAAACCACGACTTTTTGTCTCCATCGCCAACGTTACTTAACTGCGCTTTCGCCAGGCCGCTGACGCACTGTTGGCGAAAATCTGCGGAAAAAGGATTCAGTGAGCACATCTGGCGGGTCACCATAAATGGAATGAACTCGACAATGCCGCGATAGTTATACCCGCTATCTTTGATTTGGTTGGCGAACGCGGTGATTTCTGTGGCTTGTTGCGGGGTAAGGTCCGGGACTCGTAAAACGAAAAGCTTATCACTGTGCTTCATTGCTTTTTTCAGGGAAACAATCTGGACGCCAGCGCCTGTCGCTTCTGCAACGTTACTATCTCCCAAATAGATTGCAACGTGACTCACAGAGGAAGTGCTGAAGACGCGGATACCAAATGAGGTAACCCCAAGGCTTGAGGAGAACAGCAAATCGCCGGATTTGAGGTCAGGTTCCGTTATTTCAGTTATTGCTTGTTCGGTGAAGGAGCTTTGATGCTGGAATTTGACAGCCCATGTTTTCGCCTCGGCATCTACCGCTGTGGCTGATGAGTCTGGCTGGCTGATATCAACGGTACAGGCCGAAAGTAAAAGAAAGCAGGGGAGAAGCAGGCGGCAGTACGCCTTTGGTTTATCCATTTTATACAATCCATGTAAAAAAGGGTCCTGAAATTCAGGACCCTTTCTGGCATCAGCCTTTAATCTGTTTCACCAGATAATCGACGATGTCACCGGTCTTAATTAACTGTTTCTCGCCGTTACGACGATATTTGTATTCGATATCGTCGTTGTCGAGGTTACGGTCGCCCAGCACGATAGTGTGCGGAATACCGATCAGTTCCATATCAGCAAACATCACGCCCGGACGCTCTTTGCGGTCATCCAGCAGCACTTCGATGCCCTGTGCACGCAATTCGCTGTACAGTTTCTCAGCCAGTTCCTGTACGCGGAAGGATTTGTGCATGTTCATCGGCAGAATCGCCACCTGGAACGGTGCAATCGCGTCAGGCCATACGATGCCGCGTTCGTCGTAGTTCTGCTCAATTGCCGCAGCTACTACACGCGTTACCCCGATACCGTAGCAACCCATCGTCAGGATTTGGTTACGGCCATCTTCACCCTGTACGGAGGCTTTCAGTGCTTCGGAGTACTTAGTACCCAGCTGGAAGATGTGACCGACTTCGATACCACGTTTAATCAGCAGCGTACCCTGACCATCCGGGCTTGGATCGCCAGCCACCACGTTACGGATATCCGCAATTTCTGGGGTAGCGACATCGCGATCCCAGTTGATACCGAAGTAGTGTTTACCATCGATGTTAGCACCAGCAGCGAAATCACTCATCGCCGCAACGGTACGGTCAATCACCACCGGAATCGGCATGTTTACCGGACCCAGTGAACCCGGACCGGCTTTAACCACGGCACGAATTTCTTCTTCAGTCGCAAAAGTCAGCGGGCTTGCAACCTGCGGCAGTTTTTCTGCTTTAACCTCATTCAGCTCGTGGTCACCGCGCACCAGCAGCGCAACCAGCGGGAAGCTGCTGCCTTCAACCGCTTTAACCAGCAAAGTCTTAACCGTTTTCTCAATCGGCAGATTGAACTGTTCAACGAGTTCAGCGATGGTTTTCGCGTTCGGCGTATCAACCAGCGTCATCTCCTGGGTAGCAGCAGCGCGCGGTTCTTTCGGCGCGATAGCTTCTGCCAGTTCAATGTTCGCTGCATAGTCAGAGGTGTCGGAGAAGACCACATCGTCTTCACCGCTCTGCGCCAGCACCTGGAATTCGTGAGAGGCGCTGCCGCCGATAGAACCAGTGTCGGCCTGTACGGCGCGGAAATCCAGCCCCATGCGGCTGAAGATTTTGCTGTAGGCCGCATACATTGCATCGTAGGTTTCCTGCAGGGATTCCTGAGAAGTATGGAAAGAGTAAGCATCTTTCATCAGGAATTCGCGGGAACGCATGACGCCGAAACGCGGACGCACTTCGTCGCGGAACTTGGTCTGGATCTGATAGAAGTTCAGCGGCAGCTGTTTGTAAGAGCTAAGCTCGTTACGAATCAGGTCAGTGATAACTTCTTCATGAGTTGGGCCGAGTACGAACGGACGCTCGCCACGGTCAACAAAACGCAGCAGTTCCGGACCGTACTGTTCCCAACGACCACTCTCTTGCCACAAATCGGCTGGCTGAACCACCGGCATCGACACCTCGATCGCACCGGCGTTGTTCATCTCTTCACGCACGATGTTTTCGACTTTTTTCAGAACGCGCACGCCGGTCGGCAGCCAGGTATATAACCCGGAGGCCAGCTTGCGGATCATCCCGGCGCGCAGCATCAGCTGATGGCTGATCACCTCGGCGTCGGCTGGTGTCTCCTTGAGAGTGGAGAGCAGGTATTGGCTAGTACGCATGTTGTTACGGTTCCAGTTGGAAGGTAGAACAGGCTCAAGGCGAGCCTGGGACAAAAAAAGTGATTTAGTTTACCAGTGCAAAAGAAATGTCAAAAGAGAAGGGCGTGAATTTAACGCGGTTCCAGCGCAAAGACTTCAAAACCTGCGTCGGTGACGCGCCAGCGAACGTTAAAATCATGCAGCCAGACGGCATAGGTTTTACCCGTTTCCTCACCTTTACGATAGGCCGGGCGCGGGTCCTGCGCCAGTACTTCGCGGATAAACAGCGTTAACTGCGGATAACGCTTCTCCAGCGTCAAAAGCTGCTTTTCGACCTCTGCGGTAAAACTCACCGCCATTTCTGCCGCTGGCGCATTTTGCGCATAGCTGGCGCTGGCATCGGGAAGAGATTCGGCAAAGGGGAGATACGGTTTGATATCCACCACCGGCGTACCATCGACCAGATCCAGACTGCCGAGCTTCAGAATCACGCTGTCTTTATGGCAAACAACCTCTTTCAGCTCTACCAGCGACATACCAATCGGGTTAGGGCGGAAAGTGGAGCGCGTAGCGAAAACACCCATTCTGGCATTGCCGCCAAGACGAGGCGGACGCACAGTCGGACGCCAGCCGCCTTCCATCGTTTGATGAAAGACGAAAAGGATCCATAAATGGCTGAATGCTTCCAGGCCGCGAACGGCGTCGGCCTGGTTGTAGGGAGCAATGAGATGCAGTTCGCCGTTGGCGCTTTTTACCAGACCTGGCTGGCGCGGAACGGCGAATTTTTCTTTATAGGGCGAGCGAATAACGCCTATTTGCTCGAACTGGAAACTGCTCATTTCGCCGTAATGTTAAGCGCAGAACCGATACATACAGCCTGACGATAGCAGCCTGGCGTACCGCTGGTGACTTCGCAGCTATGCAGTAATACCGCATTGGCTTTCATTTTCGAGGCGTTGATTTGCATCCGCTTACGTGCGGTTGGAATGCTCGGCGGAGAGTCCTGATTAGAGGCCTGGCAAGAGTCGCCACTGACTTCACCGAGATCGCGGAACGGTTTGCCGACTAATTCTTCTGCATTGGTATAAATTCGGACCGGCGTGGCGCGCGGCGCTTTCGGTTTTGCAGGCTCCGCTTTCGGCTGGGGTGCAGTGCTTTGAACGGGTTCGACAGGGGATCTGCTTAACATGGAACAGCCGCTTAGCATGAGTGCTACTAAACAGATCGGTAAAGCACGCATAGTATTTCCTCAATGTATGATCAAAACGTCAATATTGAATCAGGCGCTTATAAAAATGACAAGACGGGCAAGCGCCCGTCCTGAATGATATTACAAATTGTGGAAACAGCCTAAAAATTACCAGCCTTTAACAGCGCCGCCGTTAAACACTTTGTTTGCTGCTTCGTAAACTTCGTCAGACTGATAAGCCTGGACGAATTTCTTCACGTTCTCGGCGTCTTTGTTATCTTCACGCGTCACGATCAGGTTTACGTACGGGGACTCTTTATCTTCGACAAAGATACCGTCTTTCGCCGGAGTCAGGCCAATCTGGCTGGCATAGGTGGTGTTGATAACTGCCAGAGCGATTTGCGCGTCGTCCAGAGAACGCGGCAGTTGCGGTGCTTCCAGCTCAACAATTTTCAGATTTTTTGGGTTCTCAACAACATCAAGAACGGTCGGCAGCAGGCCAACGCCATCTTTCAGTTTGATCAAGCCCACTTTTTGCAGCAGCAGCAGAGAACGGCCAAGGTTAGTTGGGTCGTTTGGCACGGCAACCTGCGAACCATCCTGCAATTCATCCAGTGATTTGATCTTCTTGGAGTAGCCAGCAATTGGATAAACAAAAGTGTTGCCTACTGCGACCAGTTTGTAGCCACGATCTTTCAGTTGCTGATCAAGGTACGGTTTATGCTGGAAGGCGTTGGCGTCGATATCGCCTTTGCTCAATGCTTCGTTTGGCAGAACATAGTCGTTGAAGGTTACCAGCTCAACGTCCAGACCATATTTGTCTTTCGCAACTTTCTGCGCGACTTCTGCAACCTGCTGTTCGGCACCAACAATCACGCCGACTTTAATGTGGTTTGGATCTTTTTCATCCTGACCGCAGCCTACCAGTGCCAGTGATCCAATCAGGGCTCCCACTGCCGCAAAGGTTTTGAATTTGAACGCCATACCTTATTCCTTCTTCAATTATTTATGTTGTGTTGAACGTTACTTGCGAGTGACAGCCCGGACGATGCGGTCGCCTGCGAACTGAATTAAATAAACCAGAATGACCAGCAATACCAGTACCGTATTCATCACCGTCGCGTTGTAGCCGATGTAGCCATACTGATAGCCAATCTGACCTAAACCACCGGCACCGACTGCACCACCCATCGCGGAATAACCGACCAGGGTAATCAGGGTGATAGTCGCAGCATTCACCAGACCCGGCAATGCCTCCGGTAACAACACTTTGCGCACGATCTGCATCGGCGTGGCACCCATTGCGCGGGAAGCTTCAATTAACCCGGTTGGGATCTCCAGAAGAGCGTTCTCGACCATACGGGCAATAAACGGTGCTGCACCAACGGTTAACGGAACAATCGCTGCCTGCAAACCAATCGATGTACCGACAATAACGCGGGTAAACGGAATCATCCATACCAGCAATATAATGAACGGGATGGAACGGAAAATGTTCACAATCGCAGAAACGGTACGATACAGCTTCGCGTTAGCAATAATTTGCCCCGGACGAGTAACATAAAGCAGGACGCCAACCGGCAAACCAATCACAAACCCAAAAAAACCGGATACGAAGGTCATTGCCAGCGTTTCCCATACGCCACGAACCAGCAGCCACATCATCGGCTCAGACATAACCCAGTACCTCTACTTTTACATGGTGTTCTTGCAGCCAGGCAATGGCGGCTTGCGTATCTTGTTGTGTGCCGTGCATTTCAGTCAGCATGATGCCGAACTTAACGCCACCGGCGTAATCCATCTGCGCGCTAATAATGTTGTTATTAACGTTGAAACGACGCGCGGTTTCAGAAAGCAGCGGGGCATCGACCGACTGACCGGTAAACTCCAGACGCAGCATCGGCACGCAGTCAGTGAACGGCTCCGCTTGCAGACGTTCCTGATAATCTTCCGGGATATCCAGATGCAGAGTCGACTGAATAAATTTTTGCGCCAGCGGCGTTTTCGGATGCGAGAACACTTCACTTACCTTGTCTTGCTCGATCAGTTCGCCATTGCTGATGACTGCCACGCAATCACAAATGCGCTTCACAACGTCCATTTCGTGAGTGATCAACAGAATCGTCAAACCCAGACGGCGGTTGATGTCTTTCAGCAGTTCGAGAATAGAACGTGTGGTTGCCGGATCCAGCGCGCTGGTGGCTTCATCACACAACAACACTTTGGGATTGCTGGCTAACGCACGGGCAATCGCCACACGCTGTTTCTGCCCACCGGAAAGGTTAGACGGGTAGCTATCATGCTTATCGCCAAGACCAACCAATGACAGCAATTCGGTCACGCGACGTTTGATCTCGTCTTTCGGCGTGTTATCCAGCTCCAGCGGCAGCGCCACGTTGCCAAAAACAGTACGCGAAGAGAGCAGGTTAAAATGCTGGAAAATCATACCAATCTGGCGGCGAGCTTTGGTTAACTCGGATTCTGACAGCGTGGTCAGTTCCTGGCCATCGACCAGCACGCTACCCTCGGTTGGGCGCTCCAGCAGGTTTACACAACGTATAAGCGTACTCTTACCCGCGCCTGAGGCACCGATAACGCCATAAATTTGTCCAGCTGGCACATGCAGGCTGACGTTGTTCAACGCCTGGATGGTGCGGGTGCCCTGGTGGAACACTTTGGTGATATTCGAAAGTTTTATCATTGATTATTTATTATCGTCATTAAGTTAGTCGTGGCATTTCGAATGCCTGAAACGGGCAACCCGTCAATGAAATGGATGTTAAGGCATCCAGACGTCTAAATCAATCAGGTTTATGCGAAGAGCACTTTCTTGCTGGTCGAAACATGCGATACTAGCGTCACATGCCTTATTAAGGAGCTATAAAAGGTGGCGAAGAGCGTACCCGCAATTTTTCTTGACCGTGATGGCACCATTAATGTTGATCACGGCTATGTCCATGAGATCGACAACTTTGAATTTATCGACGGTGTTATTGACGCCATGCGCGAGCTAAAAAAAATGGGCTTCGCGCTGGTGGTAGTAACCAACCAGTCTGGCATTGCTCGCGGTAAATTTACTGAAGCACAGTTTGAAACGCTGACCGAGTGGATGGACTGGTCGCTGGCGGACCGCGATGTCGATCTGGATGGTATCTATTATTGCCCGCATCATCCGCAGGGTAGTGTTGAAGAGTTTCGCCAGGTCTGCGACTGCCGCAAACCACATCCGGGGATGCTTTTGTCGGCACGCGATTATTTGCATATTGATATGGCCGCTTCTTATATGGTGGGCGATAAATTAGAAGATATGCAGGCAGCGGCTGCGGCGAACGTGGGAACAAAAGTGCTGGTGCGTACGGGTAAACCTATTACCCCTGAAGCAGAAACGGCGGCGGATTGGGTGTTAAATAGCCTGGCAGACCTGCCGCAAGCGATAAAAAAGCAGCAAAAATCGGCATAATGACTAAAAGATGAGCGGTTGAAATAAAAATGCATTTTTCCGCTTGTCTTCCTGAGCCGACTCCCTATAATGCGCCTCCATCGACACGGCGGATGTGAATCACTTCACACAAACAGCCGGTTCGGTTGAAGAGAAAAATCCTGAAATTCAGGGTTGACTCTGAAAGAGGAAAGCGTAATATACGCCACCTCGCGACAGTGAGCTGAAAGCCGCGTCGCAACTGCTCTTTAACAATTTATCAGACAATCTGTGTGGGCACTCGAAGATACGGATTCTTAACGTCGCAAGACGATAAATGAATACCAAGTCTCAAGAGTGAACACGTAATTCATTACGAAGTTTAATTCTTTGAGCATCAAACTTTTAAATTGAAGAGTTTGATCATGGCTCAGATTGAACGCTGGCGGCAGGCCTAACACATGCAAGTCGAACGGTAACAGGAATCAGCTTGCTGATTCGCTGACGAGTGGCGGACGGGTGAGTAATGTCTGGGAAACTGCCCGATGGAGGGGGATAACTACTGGAAACGGTAGCTAATACCGCATAACGTCGCAAGACCAAAGAGGGGGACCTTCGGGCCTCTTGCCATCGGATGTGCCCAGATGGGATTAGCTAGTAGGTGGGGTAACGGCTCACCTAGGCGACGATCCCTAGCTGGTCTGAGAGGATGACCAGCCACACTGGAACTGAGACACGGTCCAGACTCCTACGGGAGGCAGCAGTGGGGAATATTGCACAATGGGCGCAAGCCTGATGCAGCCATGCCGCGTGTATGAAGAAGGCCTTCGGGTTGTAAAGTACTTTCAGCGGGGAGGAAGGGAGTAAAGTTAATACCTTTGCTCATTGACGTTACCCGCAGAAGAAGCACCGGCTAACTCCGTGCCAGCAGCCGCGGTAATACGGAGGGTGCAAGCGTTAATCGGAATTACTGGGCGTAAAGCGCACGCAGGCGGTTTGTTAAGTCGGATGTGAAATCCCCGGGCTCAACCTGGGAACTGCATCTGATACTGGCAAGCTTGAGTCTCGTAGAGGGGGGTAGAATTCCAGGTGTAGCGGTGAAATGCGTAGAGATCTGGAGGAATACCGGTGGCGAAGGCGGCCCCCTGGACGAAGACTGACGCTCAGGTGCGAAAGCGTGGGGAGCAAACAGGATTAGATACCCTGGTAGTCCACGCCGTAAACGATGTCGACTTGGAGGTTGTGCCCTTGAGGCGTGGCTTCCGGAGCTAACGCGTTAAGTCGACCGCCTGGGGAGTACGGCCGCAAGGTTAAAACTCAAATGAATTGACGGGGGCCCGCACAAGCGGTGGAGCATGTGGTTTAATTCGATGCAACGCGAAGAACCTTACCTGGTCTTGACATCCACAGAACTTTCCAGAGATGGATTGGTGCCTTCGGGAACTGTGAGACAGGTGCTGCATGGCTGTCGTCAGCTCGTGTTGTGAAATGTTGGGTTAAGTCCCGCAACGAGCGCAACCCTTATCCTTTGTTGCCAGCGGTCCGGCCGGGAACTCAAAGGAGACTGCCAGTGATAAACTGGAGGAAGGT
This sequence comes from Escherichia sp. E4742, assembly GCF_005843885.1. NCBI lineage: Bacteria > Pseudomonadati > Pseudomonadota > Gammaproteobacteria > Enterobacterales > Enterobacteriaceae > Escherichia > Escherichia sp. E4742. The sequence continues at coordinate 3,190,405 of NZ_CP040443.1, forward strand.
GGGGATGACGTCAAGTCATCATGGCCCTTACGACCAGGGCTACACACGTGCTACAATGGCGCATACAAAGAGAAGCGACCTCGCGAGAGCAAGCGGACCTCATAAAGTGCGTCGTAGTCCGGATTGGAGTCTGCAACTCGACTCCATGAAGTCGGAATCGCTAGTAATCGTGGATCAGAATGCCACGGTGAATACGTTCCCGGGCCTTGTACACACCGCCCGTCACACCATGGGAGTGGGTTGCAAAAGAAGTAGGTAGCTTAACCTTCGGGAGGGCGCTTACCACTTTGTGATTCATGACTGGGGTGAAGTCGTAACAAGGTAACCGTAGGGGAACCTGCGGTTGGATCACCTCCTTACCTTAAAGAAGCGTTCTTTGAAGTGCTCACACAGATTGTCTGATGAAAATGAGCAGTAAAACCTCTACAGGCTTGTAGCTCAGGTGGTTAGAGCGCACCCCTGATAAGGGTGAGGTCGGTGGTTCAAGTCCACTCAGGCCTACCAAATTTGCACCGCAAATTTGAGGAGGTTTTAACTACATGTTATGGGGCTATAGCTCAGCTGGGAGAGCGCCTGCTTTGCACGCAGGAGGTCTGCGGTTCGATCCCGCATAGCTCCACCATCTCTGTAGTGATTAAATAAAAAATACTTCAGAGTGTACCTGCAAAGGTTCACTGCGAAGTTTTGCTCTTTAAAAATCTGGATCAAGCTGAAAATTGAAACACTGAACAACGAAAGTTGTTCGTGAGTCTCTCAAATTTTCGCAACACGATGATGAATCGAAAGAAACATCTTCGGGTTGTGAGGTTAAGCGACTAAGCGTACACGGTGGATGCCCTGGCAGTCAGAGGCGATGAAGGACGTGCTAATCTGCGATAAGCGTCGGTAAGGTGATATGAACCGTTATAACCGGCGATTTCCGAATGGGGAAACCCAGTGTGACTCGTCACACTATCATTAACTGAATCCATAGGTTAATGAGGCGAACCGGGGGAACTGAAACATCTAAGTACCCCGAGGAAAAGAAATCAACCGAGATTCCCCCAGTAGCGGCGAGCGAACGGGGAGCAGCCCAGAGCCTGAATCAGTGTGTGTGTTAGTGGAAGCGTCTGGAAAGGCGTGCGATACAGGGTGACAGCCCCGTACACAAAAATGCACATGCTGTGAGCTCGATGAGTAGGGCGGGACACGTGGTATCCTGTCTGAATATGGGGGGACCATCCTCCAAGGCTAAATACTCCTGACTGACCGATAGTGAACCAGTACCGTGAGGGAAAGGCGAAAAGAACCCCGGCGAGGGGAGTGAAAAAGAACCTGAAACCGTGTACGTACAAGCAGTGGGAGCCTCTTTATGGGGTGACTGCGTACCTTTTGTATAATGGGTCAGCGACTTATATTCTGTAGCAAGGTTAACCGAATAGGGGAGCCGAAGGGAAACCGAGTCTTAACTGGGCGTTAAGTTGCAGGGTATAGACCCGAAACCCGGTGATCTAGCCATGGGCAGGTTGAAGGTTGGGTAACACTAACTGGAGGACCGAACCGACTAATGTTGAAAAATTAGCGGATGACTTGTGGCTGGGGGTGAAAGGCCAATCAAACCGGGAGATAGCTGGTTCTCCCCGAAAGCTATTTAGGTAGCGCCTCGTGAATTCATCTCCGGGGGTAGAGCACTGTTTCGGCAAGGGGGTCATCCCGACTTACCAACCCGATGCAAACTGCGAATACCGGAGAATGTTATCACGGGAGACACACGGCGGGTGCTAACGTCCGTCGTGAAGAGGGAAACAACCCAGACCGCCAGCTAAGGTCCCAAAGTCATGGTTAAGTGGGAAACGATGTGGGAAGGCCCAGACAGCCAGGATGTTGGCTTAGAAGCAGCCATCATTTAAAGAAAGCGTAATAGCTCACTGGTCGAGTCGGCCTGCGCGGAAGATGTAACGGGGCTAAACCATGCACCGAAGCTGCGGCAGCGACACTATGTGTTGTTGGGTAGGGGAGCGTTCTGTAAGCCTGTGAAGGTGTACTGTGAGGTATGCTGGAGGTATCAGAAGTGCGAATGCTGACATAAGTAACGATAAAGCGGGTGAAAAGCCCGCTCGCCGGAAGACCAAGGGTTCCTGTCCAACGTTAATCGGGGCAGGGTGAGTCGACCCCTAAGGCGAGGCCGAAAGGCGTAGTCGATGGGAAACAGGTTAATATTCCTGTACTTGGTGTTACTGCGAAGGGGGGACGGAGAAGGCTATGTTGGCCGGGCGACGGTTGTCCCGGTTTAAGCGTGTAGGCTGGTTTTCCAGGCAAATCCGGAAAATCAAGGCTGAGGCGTGATGACGAGGCACTACGGTGCTGAAGCAACAAATGCCCTGCTTCCAGGAAAAGCCTCTAAGCATCAGGTAACATCAAATCGTACCCCAAACCGACACAGGTGGTCAGGTAGAGAATACCAAGGCGCTTGAGAGAACTCGGGTGAAGGAACTAGGCAAAATGGTGCCGTAACTTCGGGAGAAGGCACGCTGATATGTAGGTGAAGCGACTTGCTCGTGGAGCTGAAATCAGTCGAAGATACCAGCTGGCTGCAACTGTTTATTAAAAACACAGCACTGTGCAAACACGAAAGTGGACGTATACGGTGTGACGCCTGCCCGGTGCCGGAAGGTTAATTGATGGGGTCAGCGCAAGCGAAGCTCTTGATCGAAGCCCCGGTAAACGGCGGCCGTAACTATAACGGTCCTAAGGTAGCGAAATTCCTTGTCGGGTAAGTTCCGACCTGCACGAATGGCGTAATGATGGCCAGGCTGTCTCCACCCGAGACTCAGTGAAATTGAACTCGCTGTGAAGATGCAGTGTACCCGCGGCAAGACGGAAAGACCCCGTGAACCTTTACTATAGCTTGACACTGAACATTGAGCCTTGATGTGTAGGATAGGTGGGAGGCTTTGAAGCGTGGACGCCAGTCTGCGTGGAGCCGACCTTGAAATACCACCCTTTAATGTTTGATGTTCTAACGTAGACCCGTGATCCGGGTTGCGGACAGTGTCTGGTGGGTAGTTTGACTGGGGCGGTCTCCTCCTAAAGAGTAACGGAGGAGCACGAAGGTTGGCTAATCCTGGTCGGACATCAGGAGGTTAGTGCAATGGCATAAGCCAGCTTGACTGCGAGCGTGACGGCGCGAGCAGGTGCGAAAGCAGGTCATAGTGATCCGGTGGTTCTGAATGGAAGGGCCATCGCTCAACGGATAAAAGGTACTCCGGGGATAACAGGCTGATACCGCCCAAGAGTTCATATCGACGGCGGTGTTTGGCACCTCGATGTCGGCTCATCACATCCTGGGGCTGAAGTAGGTCCCAAGGGTATGGCTGTTCGCCATTTAAAGTGGTACGCGAGCTGGGTTTAGAACGTCGTGAGACAGTTCGGTCCCTATCTGCCGTGGGCGCTGGAGAACTGAGGGGGGCTGCTCCTAGTACGAGAGGACCGGAGTGGACGCATCACTGGTGTTCGGGTTGTCATGCCAATGGCACTGCCCGGTAGCTAAATGCGGAAGAGATAAGTGCTGAAAGCATCTAAGCACGAAACTTGCCCCGAGATGAGTTCTCCCTGACTCCTTGAGAGTCCTGAAGGAACGTTGAAGACGACGACGTTGATAGGCCGGGTGTGTAAGCGCAGCGATGCGTTGAGCTAACCGGTACTAATGAACCGTGAGGCTTAACCTTACAACGCCGAAGATGTTTTGGCGGAAGAGACATCGATAAGTAAGCTTGATACAGATAACATCAGAACGCAAAAGCGGTCTGATAAACAGAATTTGCCTGGCGGCCTTAGCGCGGTGGTCCCACCTGACCCCATGCCGAACTCAGAAGTGAAACGCCGTAGCGCCGATGGTAGTGTGGGGTCTCCCCATGCGAGAGTAGGGAACTGCCAGGCATCAAATTAAGCAGTAAGCCGGTCATAAAACCGGTGGTTGTAAAAGAATTCGGTGGAGCGGTAGTTCAGTCGGTTAGAATACCTGCCTGTCACGCAGGGGGTCGCGGGTTCGAGTCCCGTCCGTTCCGCCACTTATTAAGAAGCCTCGAGTTAATGCTCGAGGTTTTTTTTCGTCTGTATTTCTATTGTTGCCAAAATCGCAAAAATCCTCTGCATTTTACGCCCTTTTTCCGCAACAGTCTGAAGCCCATAATCACCTTAGTTAACGAAAATAGCATTAAAAGAGGCATATTATGGCTATCCCTGCATTTGGTTTAGGTACTTTCCGTCTCAAAGACGACGTTGTTATTTCATCTGTGAAAACGGCGCTAGAACTTGGTTATCGCGCAATTGATACCGCACAAATCTATGATAACGAAGCTGCAGTAGGTCAGGCGATTGCAGAAAGTGGCGTGCCACGTAATGAACTTTACATCACCACTAAAATCTGGATTGAAAACCTCAGTAAAGACAAATTGATCCCGAGCCTGAAAGAAAGCCTGCAAAAATTGCGTACCGATTATGTTGATCTGACACTGATCCACTGGCCGTCACCAAATGATGCGGTATCAGTCGAAGAGTTTATGCAGGCGCTACTGGATGCGAAAAAGCAAGGGCTGACGCGTGAGATAGGTATTTCCAACTTCACGATCCCATTGATGGAAAAAGCGATTGCTGCTGTTGGCGCTGAAAACATCGCCACTAACCAGATTGAACTCTCTCCTTATCTGCAAAACCGTAAAGTGGTTGATTGGGCCAAACAGCACGGCATTCATATCACTTCCTATATGACGCTGGCTTATGGGAAGGCACTGAAAGATGAGGTTATTGCTCGTATTGCAGCTAAACACAATGCGACCCCGGCACAAGTGATTCTGGCGTGGGCGATGGGGGAAGGTTACTCAGTAATTCCTTCTTCTACTAAACGTGAAAACCTGGAGAGTAATCTTAAGGCACAAAATTTACAGCTTGATGCCGAAGATAAAAAAGCGATCGCCGCACTGGATTGCAACGACCGCCTGGTTAGCCCGGAAGGTCTGGCTCCTGAATGGGATTAAGCCTCTCTGACAGCTCCTCCGGGAGCTGTTTTTACATGCTCGCTAAGGAAATCGATAAAGGCCCGGATGCGCGTACTTACCGCGCGGTCGCTGTAATAGACTGCACTGAATGGCATTTCAACTGGTAACACTTTATCTGCCATTAACTCCACCAATTCTCCGCGAGCGATTTCTCTGTCGATCATGTAGTCGGACAAACACGCAATCCCGTTGCCACTCAGGCAAAGCTGTTTCAGTGTTTCCCCATTATTGGATGACAAACCGTACTTCACCTCATGTAATTGTCCATCACTACAGGCTATCGGCCAGGTATTGAGGGAAGCGGGTTCAGTGAATCCCAGGCAAACATGTTGCTTTAAATCGTCGATCGTTTCTGGCTTCCCGTAGCGGGAAATATAATCAGGGGAGGCGATAATTTTTCGATAACTGTTAAATAACGGCCTGGCACGTAAGCTGGAATCCGTTAACGTACCGGCGCGTATCGCGACATCCACTTTTCTTTCGATCAAATTAATAATCGTTTCGGAGGAGACTAGCGATAAAGTGACTTCCGGATAGCGTTCACGGAAAGGCTTAATCAACGGCATCAGAAAGTGCAGCACCACTGGAGTTGCGGCATCGATCCGTAACAGTCCACGCGGTGTATTACGTGTCTCCATAATTTCTGATTCTGCCGCTGCCATCTCCTGCAAAATTGACTGTACGCGACGAAAATAACGCTCGCCTTCTTCCGTCAGGCTAAGTTGTCGCGTGGTCCGATTAAGCAGGCTAACGCCGAGTTTCATCTCCAGCTTTTTCACCGCCCGACTTACCGCTGAGTTTGCTTGCCCTAATTGTTCCGCTGCCCGGCTAAAGCTGCCGCTTTCGACGACCGAAACAAAAATGGCGAGTTCTTCGGACGTGGCTTTCATTTTTGCTCCTGTTGCAAAATAGAAGAGATATTTTGAATTTATTTGTCATTAAACCATCAGGATGTGTGATATGTCATCCGATTTAATGTTCTCAATAGCGAGCAAAATTCTGTCCGGTGTAAGCACTTGCTTACATAACAATATACAATTGCTCGTTGAAAGAGTGAGCTAAAATCCCTATAACAGTAGAACCCTCCCGAGTGTGGAAGAGTTGACGTATTAGAGGTTTCAAAGTCAAAAGTGCGAAAAAATACCTATGCCATGCGCTATGTTGCCGGACAACCTGCGGAAAGGATCTTACCGCCGGGGTCTTTTGCGAGCATCGGCCAGGCATTACCACCCGGAGAACCGTTAAGTACTGAAGAACGTATTCGAATCCTGGTGTGGAACATTTACAAACAGCAACGCGCTGAATGGTTGTCGGTATTACAGAACTACGGTAAAGATGCACATCTGGTTTTATTACAGGAAGCGCAAACAACGCCAGAGTTAGTGCGGTTTGCGACCGCTAACTATCTTGCTGCCGATCAGGTGCCCGCTTTTGTGTTGCCACAACATCCTTCCGGCGTAATGACCCTTTCGGCGGCGCATCCGGTTTATTGCTGCCCGTTACGCGAACGTGAACCTATTTTACGTCTGGCGAAATCGGCACTGGTGACGGTATATCCATTGCCTGACACCCGCCTGTTGATGGTGGTTAATATACACGCGGTCAACTTCAGTCTGGGCGTAGATGTTTACAGTAAGCAGTTACTTCCGATTGGCGATCAGATAGCCCACCACAGCGGCCCGGTCATAATGGCGGGAGATTTCAATGCCTGGAGCCGTAGAAGAATGAACGCTTTATATCGCTTTGCACGGGAAATGTCGCTGCGCCAGGTGCGTTTTACTGATGATCAGCGCCGCCGGGCGTTTGGTCGCCCGCTCGATTTTGTTTTCTACCGTGGTCTGAATGTCAGCGAAGCTTCCGTACTGGTTACGCGCGCTTCTGACCACAATCCGCTACTCGTTGAATTCAGTCCCGGCAAGCCTGATAAATAAGGTATGTCAGGTCTGCTACAGGGCAGACCAACGTTTGGCGCTGCCTTTTATACTCAAACAACAAAAGGACAGCGCAATGACAATACAATCCCACCATGACCACGTAGAAAAGCAGTTTAGCTCGCAGGCCAGTGAGTATTTAACCAGTACCGTACATGCTTCCGGGCGAGATTTACAGCGCCTGGCGGTGCGTCTGGCTGATTATCCTGATGCAAGTGTACTTGATATGGGCTGCGGAGCAGGGCATGCCAGCTTTGTCGCTGCGCAAAACGTGAGCGCGGTGGTGGCGTATGACTTATCTGCCCAAATGCTGGATGTCGTGGCACAAGCTGCTGAAGCCCGGCACTTGAAAAATATCGCCACCCGCCAGGGATATGCCGAAAGTCTGCCATTTGCCGATAACGCATTTGATATTGTTATCAGCCGTTATTCTGCCCATCACTGGCATGATGTTGGTACAGCACTGCGTGAAGTGAATCGGATATTGAAACCCAGCGGTAGGCTGATTGTGATGGACGTAATGTCTCCGGGTCACCCAGTGCGCGACATCTGGTTACAGACGGTAGAAGCATTACGCGATACCTCTCACGTACGAAACTACGCCAGCGGTGAGTGGTTGACGTTAATCAATGAAGCCAATCTGATAGTTGATAATTTAATTACAGATAAGTTACCGCTGGAATTTTCTTCATGGGTCGCCAGAATGCGTACGCCAGAAGCGTTAGTAGATGCTATTCGCATTTACCAACAGAGCGCATCGACAGAGGTGAAAACGTATTTTGCCTTGCTGAATGATGGCTCTTTCACCAGTGATATCATCATGGTAGAAGCACATAAAGCGGCATAAATAAAAAAGGCACCGGGGGAATCGGTGCCTTTTTATTATCTGGTTTGTCAGGAATCTGGCATGTTGTTGTTTTTCACAAACAACGTCAGCTTATCGCCTGGTTGCAGATTCGCAGTGTCGCTGTTCCAGCGCATCACATCTTTGATGTTCACGCCGTGGCGTTTAGCAATGCTTGAAAGCGAATCGCCTTTGCGCACACGATACGTAATGCTATCGCTGTTGTTTGCCAGTCGCTGTGCGCTACTACCTGCGCCAATCGTCAAACTTTGGCCTGGTTTCAGCTTAGATCCGCGCAGTTTATTCCACTGCTGCAAATCTTTGGTGCTTACGCCGAGACGTGAAGCGATACTTGAAAGCGTGTCGCCAGAACGAACGGTGTAAACACGACTGTTAAGCGGCGTATTGTCGGCAACCAGTGTCGACTGTACAGCAGCAATTTCGCCGGAAGCCAGAGATTCACGCAGTTGATCTGCATGCTTCTTTGGCACCATCACGTACTGCGGGCCACTTGCGCCCAGCGTGGAGCCTTTCACACCAGCGTTGAATGTCTTCAGCTTGCTGACGGAAATTCCCGCCATATCTGCAACCTTCGCCATATCAACCGGGCTACTCAGGTGTACACGCGCCAGAGCACGGCTTTCATCGGTCGTCGGCAGACGTACACCATAACGTTTGCTGTTTTTGAGAATATCGCTCAATGCCAGCATTTTAGGCACGTACTGCTTCGTTTCCTGCGGCAACGGTAACGACCAAAAGTCCGTGGATTTCCCACGTGCTTTGTTCGTTTTAATTGCCTTCATGACCCGACCTTCGCCGCTATTATAAGCCGCTACGGTCAGAAGCCAGTCGCCGTCAAACATCTTGTTCAGACGCTGCATCATGTTCAGCGCGGCAGTTGTTGAAGCAACAACATCGCGACGCGCGTCATAATTGCGGGTCTGTTTCAAACCATAATTGCGCCCCGTGCTCGGAATGATCTGCCAGATGCCTGCGGCATTGGCGCCAGACGTCGCGTGAGGATCAAAAGCGCTCTCCACTATGGGTAGTAGTACCAGTTCCATAGGCATGTTACGTTTTTTAACTTGCCCGGCTATCCAGTACATATACGGCTCTGCCCGTAAAGTTACATCGTGGAGATAGCTCTTATTGCGTAAATATTTCTGTTTCTGTTCGCGAATCCGGTCATTTTCCGGAATTCCCATCTTTAGCTCGTCGCCAATGAAAGCCCACAAGTCACCATCTGGCGCGATAGACGTCCCATCGTCCATCCATCGTGCCTGACTTGTAAACTTTGCTGCTTCCCCTTGACCAGCTGCAGAAAGGCTCTGTGCGTGCTGTTGGACGTTACCGGTACTCTGGCAACCCACGAGCAGGACAGAGGCGAGTAATATCGCTTTTGCCTTCATGTGTGTGTCAATAGTTGCTTAAAAGACGACCGATCATAACGGCGAACGAAGCCGATGACAAGAAAGTTTTATCAGAATCTATCTTTCTTTGACCTTAACCAGGCAAAACGCTCCTCAGGTTGTTGCAATAATGTTTCTTTATTAATTACATTAATTAAATCAATATCTTCTGTTCTTAAAAAAACATTAATTTTCCGCTCATTTTTGAGAATAACGGGGAGTGTAATTTGATTTTTTGCCCGTAACTCAATAACTTTACGATAATAATCATTTATGGACAAATCGTGCGGAAGAATACTCAAGGCAAACTTCATATTTGATAAAGTATATTCATGAGCACAACATACCAGTGTATCGTCAGGTAGAGCACTTAATTTTTTAAGTGATTGATACATTTGAGAAGCTGTACCTTCAAATAATCGCCCGCAGCCACCAGAGAAAAGAGTATCACCGCAAAATAGATAAGGATTACTGAAGTAATAGATATGTCCTAAAGTGTGACCTGGTGTAGCAATTACACTAAATTCATGCCCCAAAACGAAGGCAGTATCACCATCTTTGACTACCTGCGTTGTTCCCTTATCTTGTGTCTCTTGTGGACCGTAGACCACAATTTGCGGAAACTTTTCCACCAGTTCTTTTACGCCGCCAACGTGATCGTGGTGATGGTGGGTGAGAAATATGGCCTCCGGTTGCCAGTTATTGGCGGCAATGGCCTTTACTACCGGCTCCGCTTCTCCAGGATCGACAATCAGGCAACGGCCTGCTTCATCATTCAAAACCCAGATGTAATTGTCATCAAAGGCAGGAATACTGTTAAGATTCATATATTACCTCTCAGTGTGAAACGGAAGGTTGTGATGAAACCGGCAAGGAACCCTCAAACAGTCGTGGCTCCTGATTGCTGGGGCGATTTGCCCTGGGGAGAGCTTTATCGCAAGGCGCTGGAGCGCCAGCTCAACCCATGGTTCACGAAAATGTATGGTTTTCATCTGCTTAAGATTGGCAATTTAAGCGCAGAAATCAATTGCGAAGCGTGCGCGGTTTCTCATCAAGTGAATGTTTCTGCACAAGGAATGCCCGTACAGGTGCAGGCGGATCCACTTCATCTTCCTTTTGCCGATAAATCCGTCGATGTTTGTCTATTGGCGCATACGTTGCCATGGTGCACCGATCCGCATCGCTTGTTGCGTGAAGCCGATCGGGTATTGATTGATGATGGCTGGCTGGTCATTAGTGGCTTCAATCCCATCAGCTTAATGGGATTACGTAAACTTGTGCCAGTCTTGCGAAAAACATCGCCTTATAACAGCCGGATGTTTACCCTGATGCGGCAACTGGACTGGCTCTCTTTGTTGAATTTTGAAGTGCTACACGCCAGCCGTTTCCACGTTCTCCCGTGGAATAAACATGGTGGAAAACTATTGAGCGCGCATATTCCTGCGCTTGGTTGCTTACAACTTATCGTTGCCCGGAAACGGACTATTCCTTTAACGCTAAATCCGATGAAACAAAGTAAAAACAAACCGCGAATTCGCCAGGCAGTCGGTGCCACCCGGCAATGTCGTAAACCACAGGCTTAAACTTCGACTTGATAGCCCGTATCTTCCAGCGTGGGATTCATCGCCGCGGCACGAGCCAGTTCATCGCAACGTTCGTTTTCTGGATGACCGGCATGGCCTTTTACCCATTCCCATTTGATTTGATGCTGCCCCAACGCGGCATCGAGACGTTGCCAGAGATCGACATTTTTTACTGGTTTTTTGTCTGCTGTTTTCCAGCCACGTTTTTTCCAGTTATGGATCCACTGGGTGATCCCCTGGCGGACATACTGGCTGTCGGTACTCAGAATGACTTCACAGTGTTCTTTTAACGCTTCCAGCGCGACAATAGCGGCCATCAACTCCATACGGTTATTGGTGGTGCGGGTGTAGCCAGCGCTAAAGGTTTTTTCGCGTCCACGATAGCGTAAAATAGCACCGTAACCCCCAGGTCCTGGATTACCCAGACACGAACCATCGGTGAAAATTTCTACCTGTTTAAGCATCTCTGGTAGACTTCCTGTAATTGAATCGAACTGTAAAACGACAAGTCTGACATAAATGACCGCTATGAGCACTGCAATTACACGCCAGATCGTTCTCGATACCGAAACCACCGGTATGAACCAGATTGGCGCGCACTATGAAGGCCACAAGATCATTGAGATTGGTGCCGTTGAAGTGGTGAACCGTCGACTGACGGGCAATAACTTCCATGTTTATCTCAAACCCGATCGGCTGGTGGATCCGGAAGCCTTTGGCGTACATGGTATTGCCGATGAATTTTTGCTCGATAAGCCCACGTTTGCCGAAGTAGCCGATGAGTTCATGGACTATATTCGCGGCGCGGAACTGGTTATCCATAACGCAGCGTTCGATATCGGCTTTATGGACTACGAGTTTTCGTTGCTTAAGCGCGATATTCCGAAGACCAATACCTTCTGTAAGGTCACCGATAGCCTTGCGGTGGCGAGGAAAATGTTTCCCGGTAAGCGCAACAGCCTCGATGCGTTATGCGCCCGCTATGAAATAGATAACAGTAAACGAACGCTGCACGGGGCATTACTCGATGCCCAGATCCTTGCGGAAGTTTATCTGGCGATGACCGGTGGTCAAACGTCGATGGCTTTTGCGATGGAAGGAGAGACACAACAGCAGCAAGGTGAAGCAACAATTCAGCGCATTGTACGTCAGGCAAGTAAATTACGCGTTGTTTTGGCGACAGAGGAAGAGCTTGCAGCACATGAAGCCCGTCTCGATCTGGTGCAGAGAAGGGCGGAGGAGAAGTGCCTCTGGCGGGCATAAATACCTGTGAAAGGCGCTAAAAATAGCGACTTGGGCGATTTTTGCAGCAAACGATTCAAAAGATGAGAAAAACCATTGACGAAGGGTGAGGCAATCCGTAATATTCGCCTCGTTCCCAACGGAACATAACGCGGAGCGGTAGTTCAGTCGGTTAGAATACCTGCCTGTCACGCAGGGGGTCGCGGGTTCGAGTCCCGTCCGTTCCGCCAAATTTACTCATGAAAATGAGTTCAGAGAACCGCAAGATTTTTAATCTTGCGGTTTTTTGTATTTGAATCCCGCCATTTCTCTGTTCAATGATTTTACTCTTGCGTAAGTGCGTGATTCTCGCTTGTTGTCTCATTCATTAAAATTCAATAATGATATCGAACGATTCAGCTTAAATATATTTCCAGAGAATTATTTTATATTGATTAAATGAATGTATATTTCAAATTGATTTTGTTTGTTATTATTTAATTGGGGTATATAATTAGAGTCCGTTATCAGTGCTAAATATTCTAATCATTATGACAGACGAGGGAGTGTCCGATTATGAATTCAAAAAAGGTTTGTTGTATATGTGTATTATTCTCGCTGCTTGCAGGATGTGTCTCTGAATCTCCTATTGATGAAAAGAAGAAAAAAGCTCAAACCACACAAAGTAATCTTAATAAAAACGCTCCCCAGCAACTGACAGACAAAGACTTATTTGGTAATGAAACCACACTAGCCGTATCCGAGGAGAATATTCAAGCTGCGCTTGATGGAGATGAGTTCCGCGTTCCCCTTAATTCTCCTGTAATACTTGTTCAATCCGGCAACCGCGCACCGGAAACCATTATGCAGGAGGAGATGCGAAAATATTATACTGTTTCCACATTCTCTGGTATCCCAGACAGGCAAAAGCCTGTAACCTGTAATAAAGACAAAAACAAAGACGAAAGCCAGGATGTTGTAGATGCTGAAAATATGAACTGGATGCAGGCATTACGTTTTGTGGCGGCAAAAGGCCATCAGAAAGCGATTATTGTTTACCAGGATACGTTACAGACAGGAAAATATGACTCTGGATTGAAATCAATAGTTTGGTCAGATTATAAAAATCAAAAATTGACTGACACGATGTCACTGCGTTATTTGATTCGATTCACGCTGGTGGATGTGGCTACAGGTGAGTGGGCTACCTGGTCGCCGGTGAATTATGAATATAAAGTGCTTCCACTGCTGCCCGGCATGAATGAAGCTGGTACGACTGATGTGACAGAGCAGCAAATTATGCAACTTAAGCAAAAGACATATAAAGCGGTGATAAAAGATTTGGTTAACCGCTATCAATAATAAATTATATCTGCCGCCAATAATTTCTGGCGGCAATGATACGAAATTTTTGCATAAGAAATTTTTCCTGACAAAGGAAGTACCACAAATAATAAAAGATATATAACCCTGAGTTCAAAACTATTTATTTTAAGATGGTTAATTATTTTAAGTTATTAATCACCTCTGTGAGAAATATATTCATTATTACATTTCATGCCATTTTTAACATAGATTGCACCTGAGAATATTCCTTTGTTATTACTGCAGGGGTGATAATGAGTATTGACATATCCTGTGACAAAGGGGGCCATTAAAGGTGCTATTGCGATAGCTACTAATAAAAAAATAAGAGTTAACTGCATTGTTATTTCTGTGGCGAAATTGATAACCTTCGTTTTCTTGATTAAGAATGTTTTTATTATTGTAATTAAAATTATATTAATATTCAGAAAGGAAAACGATATGAAACCAAAGCATAGAATTAACATTTTCCAGTCGTAAAATATTTCCGTGGAGTCTTTTATTATTGAATATAGAGGTTTAATTCCGGTAAAAAACAAAGAAGCATTGAATGCAGGGAAAAATAATATAGCCATAAAAAGCATCGAAAGGAAGTCTTTAAATTTAACATGTAAGCGCATAGTTAATCCTCATATTACGGGGGTGTTAAGAACATACATAAATGGAGTCATGTTTTTCCTTTTCCATTTATCAATTTCCTGTTGCCGTTTTAGTCCATCTCTAATCGAATCTTTTAATTTGTCTGATAAATGGTATCGAGCATCGATGTCATTTAAAACAATTGTACACACTATCCCTGTCAGTAAAATTGCTCCTCCTACAAGAATTACTGGAAAACCAAAACTAAGACAGGCAAAAGAAGTCAGGCTTCCAATAGCGGTTGCAACACCGCCTGCTATCACTGCTTTGACCACGTCCATTGAAATGTCGCCAAGAAAATTAACCAGATCTCGCTCTGAACTCATAATAAATTCTATGGTTCTCCAGGCTACTGAAAACCAAATACAGAACTTAACTCCTTTTATTGATTCAGATAAAGAGCCTCGCCAGCCAACAGCGAGTTCCAGCACTTGAGGTGCTCGTGAAGAGAAAATATATTTACCGAGTTTGTCTAAAAGCCAGGGGCTGGATGTTGTGACTTTTATATATTTCTCTCCAAGTATTTCAAAATAAGTTGCTTTTGTATGCTTTAACGTATTAAAGTTAAATGTAATTTTCCCGTTTTTATCAAGTTCGGTCGTTAATTTACTCGCATTAGTTAACCAGGCGAGTACATCTTTTATCCCTGAAGGATGTGTAGTAATAAAATGAATGTAATCAAATGATGTTATTGAGTTGAGTACTCTTTGGGCAACATCAAGTGTCAAGAGAATAACATGATGAGTGTTCTGATGCCTTAACTCATCAATAAGTGGGACGTCGTTAAGATACGGATGCTGTGGCACTAGCTGGTTTATCGGTTGAGTCCCCCGAAGAATGTCACCCACATAATCAGCCCACTGTGCATTCTGTGTGTTGTTATTATTCCTTAAACCAGCCATTTTATCTCTCCGTAATAGTAATTTATTATGTTATTACAGTAAGTTACTGTACACGATCCTGCCATTTACTCATTGCATTTGTACCGGCTAACATATGCTCCCAGGAAATATCGTCATAAATAAAGGCAATTCTCTCCTGTGGCTCCAGTTCTTTTTCCAGGACAGCATGCGGTGTGACAAAATCAATACTTGATATTCGGGCTTTTGATAAATTTATTTTATAGTAAGGCTGGTAAATACCCGCTTTACTGGTTCGGTAGAGTATAAATTCACATGTTGCCATTTTTTCATTGTCACTAAGTGCTTTAGCCAGCAATGGAGAGGATTTGTCAACAGGTTTGGTGATAATCAATTCATGATGATTGACATTTTGACTTCTTGACATGGAGTGCATTAACGCATAAACCATGATCTGATCTTTATGTTCTGTCTGCGCTTTGTTTCCGACAGAATCAAGCGTTGAGCAACCTGCTGAAATCAGCCCTTGTGTTTCCCCACTTAAAGTTAAATAACTCATATTCGCCATGATAATCTCCTTTAATTAAATAATTATTTTTCGGCCGTGGTCCCGGTTGCCGCCTCTGGCATGACGTTATTCTTCAGCAGCAGCCAGCGGCTTAACACTCCTTCGAGTCGCTCATTAATTTGTTTTTCCAGCGCATCTGTATTCTGCTTCTGCGCACGAGCATCCTGGTACTGCGTCAACAGAGACTCAACGGGTGTTTCCTGCCCCAGTCCCCGCTCCGCCTGCCAGATGACATTTTTGATATAGGAAAGGGTTAGTCCCTCTTTCTCGCGCTGCATCACGAGATCTGCAAAAGCATGTAAGTCCTGACGAGTCTGTAACCAGCCACGCAACTGCGGGCTACTCTGTGCGCGGGTTTTGAGTGCCTCATTCCATTGTGTCGAGGCCTGCTGTTGTTGCCGGTTTTCCGGCCAGCGACTGTCGGCAACACGCATCATCTGCATCCCGGTTTCCAGCGGCTGTACCGGGGAGGTATCAAGAAGTTGTTGCAGCCTGCGCTCATAGTTTTCGAGTTCAGGTGAGGCTATCCACACCGTTGCTGCGCCCTGAGTGGTGTCGTTAACCTGTAACAGTTGCTGCTGCACCGGATAGACCTGCCACCACCACAATGCTGAGGCGACAGCCACTGAACAGACGATCCCTGCGATAAACCCTCTTACCGTACTGCCTTGCTTCATCACACTGGCCTGCGGGGGATTCTCTGTCGGACTGCGCACTTCCACTTTCATCTCAGGCAGGTCGGGCAGGGGAGGCACTACCGCTTCTGGCATGGCGGAACTCGTTGTTTCCGGGGCATAAATCAGCGTTCTGACCGTAGTCTGTGAGGTGTTCTCAGCGTTACTCTTCGGCTGGGGTTCAAGCCGTTTACGTGTGTTCTGCATAAAATAGAGCAGATTCTCCACGCGCGGAACGCGCTTCAGCTCTACCTGCTGGAGTTTGTCGCAGATAAGCTGCAATGCCCGCTCCGTGCGGTAGATCAGTGGTAGATCAGATTCCGCAAAGGAGATTTGCTGACGCAGAATATTGCCGGTTCGGGAGTTAAACCAGTCCAGCATTTCAGTACGCGCCGGACCGCCCTGCGGCCAGAACTTTTCCCAGTCGTGGCTTACCATTGCCGCCAGCAGTTCCGCACCTTCGCAAAAGCCAGCCAGTCCCTGTGTCCGTGTCCGGGCAAGCGTATAGTAGGTGGCGGTGTGCAAATCCACGCCGTTGGCTTTAAAAATCGCCAGCGCCAGCGATTCCACCAGTTTCCAGTTCAGCTCCGGCTGTGACGGGTGGCTGGCTTTGTTAATTTCCTCGCGGATGGCGCTGAATTCCGGCAGCCCGCGCGGATCACTGCCGGTAACGATAGTTTGTGTCAGTCCGTTATTATTCATCCCTGCCTCCTTAGTACAGTGTGTCCGACAGACCAAACTGGCTGAACAACCCACCGCTGAACGGGTTATCTTCCGTGTCGGTATGCACGCGGTAGGTCATTGCGCCACCGTCCACGCTAAAGCGCACGGTAAAGTTGCCATCCTGTACTCCGGTCAGCTGTCCGGCCCCGAACAGGCGGAACTGAGCCCACGGCCCGCTGAAGCTGATACTGCGCGGTGCGCCGCCGCTGGCACCAACCAGCGTCAGTTTGCTTTCGTTGCCTTCGCGCATATTGTTAGGCCAGACCAGATGGGCGGTATAGTTACGGCCCTGGCTGTAATCGACTAACTGACCGTCAAGGTTCAGTACGCTGCGGCGTTTGTTGCCGGAAAGCGATACCGTTTCCACGGCAAAGGATGTTCCCAGACCGTTCTGTTTACTGAAGAAGATGTCACGGATTTTCTGCGCGGTTTCCAGTTGCGCAATAATATCTTCGCGAATAATGACGTTGTTATCGCCATCCTCCAGACTCAGGTCATTGTCGATAAACAGCTTTAGGTTCTGCTGGTAGAAGGTATCCAGTATGCCATCTGGTTTAAAGAATCGTTCGAAGGCATCCAGTGAGGCATCCTGTGCAGAACGTGGATTAAACGGATAGTTATTTGCCAGTTGCTCGTTAAACGGTTTCACCACGCTGTCGCGCCAGTCCACTTCCATATAGTGAACGGCTTCCACCATCACCACATGCCAGGCCTGGTCAGCCAGCCTGCCTACCCAGCGGTTGAGCGGAGCAGGCAGTGTTTTTGCCATCTGGCGGGTGGCGAATATGGGATCGCTGCTGTTCTGATCAAGCCGTAACTGCACGGCTTTCAGTGCCGATTTCCCAGGTACAGGCGCGTTCTGGATCGCCAGCAGGTAGCGGTGTAACTCGGTGAGCTGCTGGTACACGGCCTGCATCGTGCTTTCTTTATCTTTCTGGACTGTCAGGGTACTGTTTTCCGGGGCGAACTCATGCCCAAGGCGGGTGAGTAACTGGTAGTCTGGTTCAGCCAGGGCCTCATCCCGTTCTTTAGCAGAGAGTTTTTCAGAAAAGGCGCCTGGTTGTGTGTTGTCACGCAGCACGGTCAGTGCCCGCTGCAAAGGCTGGTCGCCGCTGATAACCTGCTCCAGCGCCCCGGTCAGTTGTCCGATGGACTCAAAATTGCGGATATTCAGATTGTCCATCCCGGCCCGCCAGGTGGCGGTGTAGTCGCTGATATACTGCTCGGTCAACTGGCGCTGGATTTCCGCCCGGTCGGCGTCACTGTATTTCACGCTGCGGGTGAGGTTTAGTACCCAGGAATCCATCGCCGTCAGTTCAACCAGTTCATCGCGCTGTTTTACAAAATAGCTTTGCAGGCCGTAACGGGTAAGAAACTGCGGGACAACCAGTTTATTGTCATCGGCAGATGTAAACACCTGGTCAAAGGTTGGCCCTACCTGGTCACGCAGATTGAGGTCGGCAGGAAGAACGCCCAGCGCCCGCGTTTTCAGGCTCTGGTAAACCCGCTGGTAGACAGGTAGTTTGCTTAGTTCTTTCTGTGCTGACACAACGGGCTTGTCATACGGCGTCCAGCGGCTGATGGCGTCACCGTCGCCCGCCTGACGCTCTGCATGCCAGTCAGTGTGAGCCAGCGCGTAGTCAAGATGGGACATCAGTTGCGCCTGGATATCGCGCTGGCCGTGGAACTTTTCGCTCCAGCGTTTTGCCATATACTGCTTCACCACCTCATTGTTACGTCCGCTTTTGTCCTCCAGCATTCGCATCACGCGCAGCACGGCGAGTTTTTCCTCACTCTCCGGTGGCGCGGCGTTCATCTCTTTGACCAGCCCGTTAAACAGCGAGGGCAGGTAACGCTGCTCCAGCAGTTGCAGGTAGGTCTGTTCCACATAAGGTCCGATACGTCGCCCCTGGTACAGCCCCATATCGGCCAGACGGCTGCGGTCGCCCCAGTCACCGTAGGCCAGAGTGGCATCGCGTACCGGGTTCAGCAGCGGCAGTTGCAGGTTGCCATAGTCATCTTCCCCCTGCGGAGGAGGTACATCCATAAAGGCTTTTGCCTGCTTAAGCACGGTGATGCCGGACTGATAGTTACCGTCGTAATAGTGATGCCAGCCGGCAATGAGCAGCAGTGCCGCCACGCCGCCTGTGGCAGAGAAAACCGTCAGGCGGCGACGGGAACGCATCAGCCAGGCGCGGCTCTCCGTTGCCAGATTAGGCTCTGCGAGTAATGCCTGCGGGAACAGGCTGCGGGTGAAATAGGGCGCGGTGTCCACCAGGGGCCAGGACGCCAGTGGGTTATTGCCCAGCCGGTACTGGCGGGCGGCAGACTGGGTGAAAATATCATCCATCTGTCCGCGCTGAAGCGAAGAGGTGAGATAGACGCCACGCAGCATCACGTTCATATTTTCGCCGTCAAGCAGACCCTCAAGCAGTGATACCAGCGGTTCACGGCTTCCCTGCATCTGGCGGGAAAAACTAAATAAAGACGCACGGGCGTGGCTCTGTCCGACCATCAGATCCGGCAACGCCAGATTCATTCGATCCACCCATGTCTGCCAGAAAGCATTCAACTCTGCTCGCCAGTCATCATTTTCATGGGCGCGGCGGGTGAACGTGACACCCAGAATCGCATCACGATCCTGCCTGTTCAGTGACTGGAACAGGGCGGCAAAACCCTGCAATAAATCAAGCCGGGTCAGTACCACGTAAACCGGTAACTGACAGTGAAGATGCTGGTGTATATCCTGCAAGCGGCTGCGCAGCGTCTGTAACAGATGCTCGCGGCGGCGTTTGTCTGCGGTCAGTAGATCGGGTAAATCGAGTGTCAGAATAATCCCGTTCAGCGGCTGGCGCGCGCGCTTTTCTTTCAGCCAGCCGAGGGCATGTTCCCACAGACGGCGATGCAGGATATCCGCATCAGCGGGAGCGCAGAGTGTGCCGTCGATATCAAAGATCACCGCCTGTTTACCGACATGGGGCGTAAGGTACAGGCGTTGTTCTGCGCAGCGTGCGCCCTCCGGGGCATAAATAATGTCGGACGGAAACCCCTCGCGCAGCAGTGTCGTTTTGCCACTGCCCACCGGGCCGATGACCATATACCACGGCAACTGCCACAGGAAACGACGGTTGTCGAGATGGCGTTGCAGGCGTAGCAGCCAGTGGTCGAGGTAACGCTGCTGGGCGTTCAGCTCCACACTGAGCGGATCAATAGCCTCCTCGCGCTGTTGTTTTTGCTGTTTTTCAAGCAGTTGCAGGCGCTTCATTACCCGGACGGTAAGCCACACAAGGGCAATAATCCCCCACGCCGCCGTTGCCAGCCAGCGGTTCGCCAGTGGTTTGAGCCACTGTTCTTCATACAGCGTCCACGTCGGGCCTTTCCACCAGATCCATACCAGCAGGAAAATCCACGCCAGTATCAGCAGCCAGAATGCAGAAACCTTAAACCGGGGCATCGCCGGGCGCAGGGCTGATTTGAGTCCGCTGAATAGTCGGGGTGTTGGTAATCTGAACACAAAAACTCCTGTTATCTCTTATTGTTCTGCCGTGAATTTTTGTTCGAGCTGCGCAAGTAACGATGGCTCCCAGTCAGACACCATCGTCTGCCCCCCCATCATGAACAACATCCGGTACTGTTGCTGCGCAAGCTGTACAAGCCCCGCCTCCTCCGTCAACTGGGCGGCAAGGTACTGGCGGTGAAACTGATCGCGGGGATCGCCTTCGGGTAGCATGTCCAGATACCGCAGCGCCGCCTCCAGCCCCTGCTCAGTAAAACAGGTCCTGGCTGCCTGCGATTCCTCTCCGGCCTGCGCAACCGGTGTAACTTTGCCGTCGGGCGAAGCGGACAGCCATTGTTTCGTCTGCTCACTGATAAAAGGTGTACGGTCATTAAACAGTAGCCCGGTAAGCTGGGGCAGACGCTCAAGGAAGCGGGTGACCTCATCGCGGATGGCGTCTGCCACCTGTTTGTAACCCAGGCGCAGTGCTGTCTGTGAAGAAAGACAGTGACCGTCCAGCCAGTAGGGTGCCAGAAGCACACTTTTCTCCACCTGCTGCCACAGTGCCATATCTGCGCTGCCAAGCTGTGCCTGGTAATCTGCAATCATATCGGCGGAGACGGCAGCCAGCGGGGTTCGTCCGTCACTTTCCGCCTGGGGCGTACTGTTGATGGATTGCCACAGAGCATGGCGACGCAGGCGATAGCCCTGCGGCGAATCTGGCTGGCGTTCGCATAAAATGGCTGCCACTTTTAACAGCGTGTCGCGCCAGGCTTTATCGTCGTGGCTGTCAATGGTGACTTGCGAAGCCGGATCGCTGGTTTGCGTCACGCCGCTTTCAGACGTGGCGGTGGTCTGTGGTGTACTACCGGAGGCCGCCGGAGTGGGGCAGGGTGCAGGGGCCGCACGATTAAACGCACGCAGGTACAGGGCAAAAAGATCATCGGTTGCCTGCGCCAGTTCCGGTACGTTATGTGATTGCCAGCACTGCGCCAGTTTCGCCAGCTCGCCCAGCAGCGCATCGCGCTGCGTCGTGGCAGCGTTTTCTGAAAAGCTTTCAATCCCCGTTTCAAAGCGTTTAATGACCTGGCCGGAGAAACGTTTTTTGTGCGCCATATTTTGCGGTGCGGCCACTACCCAGTAATGCTCCACATACAGCGCCAGCAGGCGCAATGCCAGGAGCGGATCTCCGGCATGTTGCAGGGTTCTGAGCAGATGTGCCAGCAGCCGGAAGTCTTTGCTTTCAGAGGCCAGAAGTTTAAGCCCCCGGCGCTGGAGTTCCGGGATATCCAGTTGACTGTGGGCCAGTGACCCCAGCTTGACTATTTCACCGTCGATATACTCCCAGTCGGGGTTGTCATCTTTCAGCGCCGATGCCAGTTTCTCTTCCGGCAGGTTTTCCAGCAGGTGCGATATCCAGACATTCGGATCGCGTAAGTCCATTGCCATATTTTTATTCTCCCGCCCAGTGGCAGGCATCGCGCAGGGGGGGGATCACCCTGGCCAGCCCGTCAATGTTAAAGGTCAACTTTCCGGTGGCGTTGTCTGCGCCGGTATCAACCGTCAGCGTTTTTGCGCCAAATAACTGTTTAATTTCATCAATGCCGGATAATCCCCGACTGGACTCCAGCAGAGTGCCGCTCTCACGCACAAACCAGTGGCTGCGGAATGTCTTGCCATCGGCGCTCAGAGTGACGGCAATATCGTGCGTATCCAGCGGGTGCATCAGTGCCACCTGCATCCGGGTGATATTGTCCACGCAACTGAACATCAGCACCGGGCGTGGCGGAACATGACCGATAGCCGGGGTGGTTATCACCACCGTCGGGCGTTCCCCCTGCACCTGCGTCACCAGCGGTTCCGTGGTGTTGCCCTGGCGGTTTTTTTCCTGCTCTGTGGCGCGCGTCCAGGCTTCGCCCTGGTAACGAGCTTTCACCAGTGCGGCACCTCCAAAGCCAGCCTGTTCCGGCGCAAGAATGCGGTCATAACAGTCAAGCCGCTCCAGCGCCGCTGACTCGCGGCGACAGGACTGCATGGCCTGTAATGTGGCCGCTGTATCCGATGGCGTCGCAGTGGCGACGGCGACCGCCACATCGGCTACTGACGATGACTCTGCGGGCGCGGCACTGGCGGGTAAGCCCGCCATCAGGCCCGCGATAAACAATCCTGTCTGCCGGAAAACGAGCAACCTGCTCATAAAGCCATTTCATCCACTGTGACGGGCTCGTCGTCCAGAGCATCTTCCACGTCTGCCGTGAACGCGCCTTCTGCCGCCGACAGGCGGATGCTGGCAATCTCCGTGTTGGCCGCCATTTTCTGCAACAGCAGCAGGGAGAGCGGCGGCAGCATATCGCCATCGATGACCGATTCGAGCATCCTCGCGCCGTTTTCAGCTCGGGTGACGCGGCTCATGATTTCGTCCGTCACTTCCGGCTCAATAATCACGTCCGCGCCAAAGCGGCTGCGCAGCACGTTATCAAGGCGGGCCAGTTTCCCGGCGATAATGGTGGCGAGCGTCTCTTTCGACAGCGGTAGGTACGGCACCACTTCCATACGCGCCAGCAGGGCAGGTTTAAAGAAGTCCGCCAGCACCGGATACAGGGCTTCCTGCATGGTCTCCGGGTCATCCGCGTGTTCAACAATCACCTGGTAGCCGAGGTTGGAGGTGAGGAAGAAGACGATATTTTTGCAGTCAATCAGGCGGCCTTCACCGTCTGCCATTTCGCCCTTGTCGAACGCCTGGTAGAACAGGTTGAGCACATCCGGGTGCGCTTTTTCCACTTCATCGAGCAGTACTACCGAGTAGGGTTTCTGGCGAATCGCTTCGGTCAGCACGCCGCCTTCACCATAGCCGACATAGCCCGGAGGGGAGCCAATCAGCCGCGAGACGGTGTGCTTCTCCTGGAACTCGGACATATTGATGGTGGTCAGATACTGGCGACCGCCGTAGAGCAGCTCCGCCAGTTGCAGGACGGTTTCGGTTTTACCCACGCCGCTGGGGCCAGCCAGCAGAAACGCGCCGAGCGGGCGTCCCGGACGGCGCAGGTCGGCGCGTGCGGTCAGCAGATGCTTATGCAGGCTGGCAATCGCCAGATCCTGGCCTTTGATGGTGTCGCCCAGCCATTTCGGCAGGTCGGTGATGACCGACATTTCATTCTGCGACAGGCGGTTAAGCGGAACGCCAGTCCATTCGGCAATCACCGCCGCAATCTGTTTTTTATCGACGTGCGGGGAGACTAGCAACCGGTCGTTATGCAGGGCGTCCAGTTCGGCAGTGAGCTGTGTCAGCCGCTGCACCGGGGAAACTGTTTCAGCGGTTTCTTCCGGCTGGGTGCTACTGGCTTCATCAGTTGGTGCGGTACCGGTATTACCCTGCTCTGACTCTGGCGGCGTACCCACTACGGCATCCACATCCGGCAAAGCTGCCGCATCGTTCTCTGCCGCGCCCAGCAACTGCTGGCGCAGCGCGATAATCTCTTGGACCAGCGCCTGCTGCTGATGCCAGGCGGCTTCCAGCTCGTCAAGCGCCGTCAGCGTTTCATCGTACTGCACCAGTACCTCAGTCACCCGTGATGTGTCGGTACGCAGACCGATGCGAAGCTCGCGTTCAAGCTGGCGGATTTCCGCCTCCTGCTGGTGGCTCAGGGTAGTCAGCGCCGAGATTTGCTTCGGTGGTGATGAAAGGTTGATTGCCACACGGGCGCAGGCGGTATCCAGCACATCAATCGCTTTGTCCGGCAACTGACGCCCGGAGAGATAACGCTCGCTCAGCGTTGCTGCGGCCTGTAAGGCATCATCATCAATCAGGACGCCATGAGACTGCTCGTACACTGCCGACAGACCGCGCAGAATAATCGTCGCTTCGGCGGCGTTGGGTTCGTTGACCTTCACCAACTGGAAGCGGCGCGACAGGGCGGCATCTTTCTCGAAGTATTTTTTGTACTCGCTCCAGGTGGTGGCAGCGATGGTTTTCAGCTCGCCGCGTGCCAGCGCAGGTTTGAGCAGGTTGGAGATATCCAGCCCGCCCTGCTGGTTGCCCGCGCCAATCAGGGTGTGCGCTTCGTCGATAAACAGAATGACCGGCACCGGAGAGGAAATGACCTCCGCCATCAGCCCCTTAAAGCGTTTTTCGAATTCGCCCTTCACCGACGCCCCGGCCTGCAATGCGCCCAAGTCAAGGGTCATGATATCGGTGTTTTTCAGCTTGTCAGGCACCAGGCCTGCCACGATGCGCAGCGCCAGCCCTTCAATCAGCGCGCTTTTACCCACGCCTGCTTCACCCACCACCACCGGGTTATTTTTACGACGGCGGCAGAGAATGTCGATCATCAGATCGATTTCGTTATCGCGGCACAGTACCGGGTCGAGCCTGCCGTTACGGGCGTCTGCGGTCATGTTTTTGGCGTAACGGGCAAGCCGACTGTCAGCGGTGTCTGGCAGCATACTTGTGCCTTTACCGTCTGCATCCGGTACGACTGATTCCGCTGATTCCCGTGTCCACTGCACAAAGTCCTGTTGCAGACGGTCACGGTTAATGCCGGTCAGCAGCCGGGCGGCGGCAGGTGGTATGTAGCGCAGCGGTGAATGCAACAGAGTCAGCAACAGCACTCCGCCGCGCAGTTCGCTGTGCTGCATCTCTGCGGAGGCCAGCAGCCAGCCTTCTTTAAGCCACTCGACCAGCATTGGGGAAAATGCCGGGTAACTGTCCGTAGAACGAGCGGTTGTGTAGTTCTCCACCGTCAACGCCTGGCGCAGTTCTTCCATGCCAATATCGCCCTGTTGGGTGATAACCCGCAGGTCACTGCGTGGCATGGCGAGCATCTGAATAAGTACATGACTGACAGTAATTTCCGCTGCCTGCTGGCTCATACATTCAGAGGCGGCCATCTCCAGCGCCTGGCGGGAGAACAGGTTAAGCCGTTTTACCAGCGTAGGAAGATCAATCTGGATCATAAACGTCCTTATCGAAGTAATTTGTTTAGCTGGTGCAGAATGTCCTGCGTCTGGCTGTCCAGCCGCAGCAGATAGAACAGGTAAAACAACGCCAGCACGACAACGCCACCACAAAAAATATGTTTAATGGTCAGGCGACTGATTAACTGATAACGCCCGCCCTGGGTTTTTTTGTCCTGGTGTAACAGCGGGAAAGGGGCATCGCCGCGCAGTTTATGCAGGACGTGGTACAGGCGGCGGTAGATCTGCTCAAATTCCCCCTGATCTTGTGCTGCCACTTTGTAACGCCCGCGAAAACCCAGAGAAAAACAGAGCCAGAGAAATTCAAGCAGATCCTGGTAACGTTTGGGTTCACGGATCAGGCGCTCCAGCAGGATGAAAACCTTCTCACCACCCCAGGCTTCATTATGGAAATGGACCAGCAATGACTGTTTGATCCACTCGTTCTTGTTCGACCAGCCGTTACCGAGCGCCGCTTCATCAATAAAAGTGCAGAGGATGTAGCGAAACGAAATAATCACGCCCGGTTCGTAGCCCTGCTCCTGAAGTAGTTGCTCCACCGCCTGAACATCCGTCACCACCTGAGCAAACAGATGCTCCGGCATCGTCTGGCTGTTCATGGTTGAAAGACGCATCACCATACCGAGGAGGGGCGTGGCCGCGTCGATCATCGGATTCAGGCTATTGCCACGAAGTGCAAGATGATAGTCGCGCAGGCCTTTTTCGACGTGTCCGGTAAATGGTGGCAGAGACAGTGACCCTTCATCCATCGTCTTACCCTCTGATCGCCCACAGTTGCATATTCAGGTCTGGGAAACTGCCGGACACATGCAGTGCAACAGCACCTGCGGCAGCCATTTCTGCCCAGGCCTGGCCATTCTTGTCGAGTTCGAAATAGCTGAACCCAGAATGGTAAGGAAGCTGGCGGGGAGCCACCATCAAGGCACGCAATGGAATTCCGGGTATCTGCACACTGACCATATTGCGGATTTTTTCCGGCGAGGAAATTTTCGACTGCTGGATAAACTGGCGCTGGATCTGATCGACGGGCATATTTGCCGCCACGGCCAGCACAAAGGTGGCAGACTGTAGCAGTTCTGTGTCATGAACATCGGCCTGCCAGATGCCGTCACGCAGATGCAGCGGCAGATTGACCGCTCTTGGCGACAGTACTGTATGCAGAGCCCGCTTGACTTCCGGTAACAGTGTTTTAAATGTTTTGGTCAGGTCATGATGATCATACACATCAAGCGGGCAGGGCAGGCGTGACGGCTCGGTAAACGTCATCAGTTCTCCCAGTAACCCGGCAAGATCAAGGTAGAAATCTTCCGGATGGAGCTGGGATCGGCGGGCGCGATGGGTAAACCGGGTCTGGTTACGGTTAAGCAACTGCAACATCATAAATTCCGCCACATCTGCAATGCCGCTCTGCGCCGGAGAGCCAATGCGGTTTGCCAGATCGCTTGCCCGTCCGCCAATGGCCCCCTGTACTTCTTTCAGATAAACACGCAGCCTCTTACTGACCTGAATATTCTGGCAGGAGGGTATAAAATCGTCATCCAGCGTCAGGGAACCGTCGGCATGGCGATCGCTGATACGGCAAAGCGGGAGCGTAATATAGGCGCTCATATCTTCCGCACCGCTCATAATGCGCGGCGTCAGTTGTCCCAGCGTTAGTGTTCGCGCGTCACCTTCTTCTGAATGCAGATCCCGGACATCGGCATAATTCAGCCGGTAACGCCCGATTCGTCGCCCGTCGCTGATTTCATTTCTCACATCACTGGCGACCGGCAGAGCGAGGTAAATATTGCGGCTTTTTTCGTCCGGAAAATTTTGCGGGTGTAGTGGATCGGGTAGGGCGTCCTGGTCAGGGATGGAGAAGACGGTGCCGTCAGGCAACATGCCTGACGCACTGTCAATCATGACCTTACCCTGCGATAGCAGTTCATTGTTGAGGGAGAGTTCAGTAAATCCCCAGGATAAATCATTAATGGCCCGGAAACGCTGGTTATCCAGGTAGTCGTTGTAACGCTGCTGTTGCTGGAAATGGTGTGGGCGCATCAGCATCCCTTCCTGCCACATCACCTTGTTGCGGGTGGTTGCCATAATTATTCATCCTCTTTTTTCATTTCGATGCTGCTTTGACGTACATGCACCAGCAGGCGGTAATGGTGGCCGGTTCCTTCCACCGTCTCAATTTGTTTCCATTCCGTGGTCTGGTCGTCGGAAAAGTACGCCACAACGCCGATAAACTGCGTTTTCTCATCCAGCTTTACCGGCGGCAGGGTTTTGATGGTGTCCGGCAACAGGTTAAAATCCTGGTGGTCGATATAGTTTTTACCCAGCACATCCGGTAGCGGCGTACTGGCTATCTGGTCATAGTCGGCTGCCTGCAATTTTGAGTCGTCAGTCAGGTACACCAGTTGTACATCCACGGCGGCTGATTCACCCTCCGCATTGGTATTGGTGTCCGGTTCGGTCAGCAGGGTGACGGTTATTTCCGACGGTTGTTCCTTCAGGCTCCCGACCTGGATATCCGGGTTTTTGATCACCTCACTGATTTTTTTCGCCGTTTCGCAGCCGGTTAATATGACGCACATCAGCACGCAGGCCAGAAACGCCTTCCTGTTCATGCTTCCGGCTCCCGCTGTTTTTCACGAAGTACCCGGTCATAGACCTGGGCGTAGACTTCGTTAAACAGCATCTCAAACCCCTGCTGGCGATCAGAGGCCAGTTCCTCGTAGTAATGGCTGTACATCTGCCACGCTCCGGCATCATCCAGCGGCTGGCGCAGTTCATGGCTGCGGCGGTACTGCACAAAGCGTCGCATCAGATTTTGTGGTGAGAAAGCGTCCAGCAGGACACGAAGCGACTCCACAATCGCCGCCCGGTTTGCCTCTTCGTGGTGGCGAACATTGCGCAGGCTTTCACTGACGGCGGCGGGGGCCGCCAGATGTACCGGACTTTTGCCTTCGGCAAACATCACGTCGAGCGCGGTGTCGTAATCCATGTTCAGGCGCAGCGGGTTATCTTCCAGCGGGCGTAAATGTTTGTCTGACAGGCTGTTGCGCTGTTGCTGTAAATCGAGCAGGCCTTTAATGGCCGCTTGTAACGTTCGTCCGGCCTCCTCCAGAAAATCATCCGCATCGTCGGAATTACTCACGGTAAGCGAGCCGCCAAGACCGCGCAGTAAGGGGGTGACTGCAAGGTGGCGTTGCGCCATTTCAGCCGGAGAGATGTCATCATTACGATCACCGGGACTGGCATAAATGGGCGGCAGATCCATAAACGGAGTATTGATCCCGCCATTACCTGCCGGATCGGACAACGGTGCCGAGGGCCGGACAGCCGTAATGCCTGAAAGCGGATCGCCTGTGGTAATCAGGCTTTCGGACTGGAGTGCCTGGAGTGGATCGGCAGAAAAACCGTTTACCACGGTGTCTGCAAGCTGGTGCCGGTGAGTCATTCCCGGATAGTGTGGCGCGCCTTCCGTTGACAGCAGGGTATCCGTGAGCATATCGCGATTGGTGACAATGGTTTCGGGAGTGGCCATTTCCTCATCGTAGTGGGGGATATCTCCCCGGTTCAGATGAACCCTCACCATCAGCCGTCCTACCTGGATCTCATCGCCCTGGCGTAGCTGTACCAGGTCTGATGTTGCTGTGACTTTTGCCTGGTTCAGCCACAGTTGTGCCGTCAGCGGGCGCAGGCAAAATGTACCATCGTGCAGGATAACGGTAAAAGCCTGAGCCGGAATGCTCTGCTGACGATCCTGTACCGACCAGTGGCATTCGCTGCCATGGCCGACATTTCCCTGCTGCGTGAACAGACAGCGCGCCGCCCGCCCGCTTTCCAGCTCACTGCCGTTAATAACCTGCAATGAAAGCGTCTGTTGTTTCTCTTCCGGCATATTCTGCTCCGTGATTATCATAATTTACGACCTTACCCTGATGGTGACAGAGGGTCGTTCTTCCGGTGTGCCGAGGAAGCTGGTCCAGCCCAGCAATGCACTTTTGTTATCACCCAGGCGCATTGCGCCTACCTGCTCCGGCGCCAGCCCCAGATGTAAATCCCAGGCAAGCTGATCGCGCAGGATGAAGGATACGAACATCGTCAGTGGCAGGAAGTTTTCGCCGGACGGCAGAAAAGAGAGGAACTGTTTGCGGGTAAGACGGGTAATACTGAGCTGGAATTTCCCGCTGAGATCGGGCACCCGTGTACCCAGAACAAAGTTGCCCAGCACCGATCTTCCGGCCAGTTTTTCGCCATTTTTAAGCGAATAGCTCCCCAGGCTGTTTTGCTGATCCGGTTCAATATCTACCTTGCGACGTTGCCAGTTTTGCAGCGTCACTTCTGACAAATCAAAGCAGTGGGACACCAGGCCGCAGATAATTTCCGGGGAGCGTCCCGGATTAGCCAGGATCCCGGAATACGCCAGCATTTTGCTGTGATTAATCGCCAGCTTATCGCGAAGCTGCCGATGGCCCAGCCCGACAAGGGAGTACATGCGCTGCGAGAACGCATCCACACCGCCGTTACGAAAACTGACGTGATAGCGGTACTTGCGCCAGATATGCCAGACAAACTGAGTCAGGCGGTGGCTGAACATATCCAGAAAATCGCCCACCGGGCTTTGTTCATGTACCGCTTTCCAGGCCAGGTGATCAAGGTAATAACCGGGGAGAGGCGACTGGCTCCCCTGTAATCCCATAAAGGTGGTGGTCATCCTGAATGCACCTGACGTATCCCGTTTCAGCGAACTGATATCACTCAGGGGAAACGCAAGGCTGGCGTCGGCACTGAAACGCAGGATTTCCTGTGTCGGATCATCGCGCAGGGATAATTCCGGTGTCCCCTTTTCACCCTGTGCCAGGCGGTGCAACAACTCCGCCATCGCAAAAAAATTGTAAGAGCAGGCGTTATGGAAAACCTGCGCCAGCGAATCATTCTGCTCTTTATCTGCCGGGGGATTTCCCGGACTCAGATAAGAGGATGCTGCCCGGTTCTTTCCGTCCATTTCCATGTCTCCTGGCTTTCAGTGTTCACAACGGTCAGCATGTGGAATGAATTGACGCTGGCATACAGCGAAAGAAAGTGCGAAAGCACCGTACCGAGCAGATACATTTCCCCTTCACAAACAAACGGCTCCGGATGCAGATACAGCGTTGAGGCCAGCCCTCGAACGGGAATACCCGTAAACAGGCGATCAATGGGGCGGGTCTCAAGACGCTCAATGGCATCCAGCTTTTGTTGTGACAACCGCGCCGTCTGCGGATGATGGATTGCGTGGCGATCAAAGTTGGCGATGACCTGCTTCAGCGCGTCCGTATCCAGTAATGACAGATAATTCAGGTTCATGGCGGAGAGCAGGGACCAGTGCAGGCTGCCATCAATGACTGGCCAGAGTGGTTGCGTCGGGCGGGTAATGTTGCGAAATGAAGCGACCGCCGCATTTTTACCGGTTGTGCCAGTGATATCACCGGAACGAAGCTGTGACGGAAGCTCCCGGTTGGTACAGGTTAGCGTTACCGAAACCACTTCGTTACTGAGCAGCGATTCGTCTGACGGATAACTGCCATCAGCATGTATAAAAGCAAGGGTATGATCAAAGCCGCGATGGAACAGGGATGTTTTGGTCCGATGATGCCAGTACACTACTTCCCGCTTCCGGCTGTATTCCATCTGATGGCTGAAACTTTCAAAGGCAGGCCACTGGCGCGCGGCCTGCGTCGAAACAGGACGTCCCAGATCTTTTTTCCTGAACATATCCTGGACCTGGCTCACCACATTGTTAACGGAAAATACATCGTAATGTTCCGGGTAATGGCGGCTGGGAACCAGCGGATAGTCTGCCCGCCGATTGTCCAGCGTGATGGCTTCTGCATGGTGGATAAATAAATTAATGGCAGGTGCGCAATACAGGCGCAGGGAATCGCGGCGCAGCCGGATGTCCACGGGCAAAGGGCGTGAAAAACGCAGTTGCAGGGTAAAGGATTCAGCCTGCAATCCGTCAGGCAAAGCCGGACAGCCACAAAGATCAAAAAAGAGAAACGCATCCGGGTAACAGAAATACTCCTGAAGGATCCGGTAGCCGCTATGGACGTTTTTCGGCCACGGCAGCATGGCATCCTGCGGCTCAAAACCGACAGCTTTCAGCATAAACTCAGGCAGGCGAATATGCTGTTCACCCACAGTCAGGTCGGCACCCTGCAAGTATTCACAGAACCATAAATAAAGCTGGTCACGGGTATAGTTGTCGTCATTGCCGAGCCAGAAGCGAAGTTTGTTCAGATCCAGCGTGCGGAAGTCCGTTCCCGATGCGACCGAAAAGGTGATGTTGATAACACCATTACGGGGCGTACTGCGGTTTTCAATCTGCTCCAGGCGAACGGGCAGCAGCCAGATATCCCGGCAGAGGGTGAAGGTACAGGGAGGCGGCTCTTCCTTTTTAGAATCGGAGGGCAGCACGTCATCGACTCTGATTTCCCCGGCGTTGGTTGTAAACTGCTCATTACGGGGGATTAATACCGGCACAGAAGACTTATCCATATCCGGCGTATATTCAATAAGGGTCATTGCCGGAACCGGACGCAGGTAATTAGGCCACAGCATCTTAATAAGCCCATGCGTCAGTTCTGGGAATTCATCCTCAATTTTCTGGCGGAGATTGCCGGTAAGAAAAGCCACGCCTTCCAGCAGGCGTTCAATATCCGGATCCGCATCTTTTTCGGCCAGGAAGCGGGCCAGATGGGGTTTTTCCGTTGCCAGCAGCTTGCTGAGCTGGCGCAGGTAATCGAGTTCTTCCCGGAAATAGCGTTCTTCAAATTCCATTTGTCAGTCCACCCGGTAATGCTGGCTGCCATTCGGTGCCATATCAAATTCAAGCACTTCATGCGTTTCGTTAAATGTCACCCAGGCTGAAATATGAAACGTCATATCCAGCGGGCTGGCGGCGGATGAAACCACAGCCTGCACTTCAGCGTGTGAGATCCGGGGTTCATAGCGTTCTATACATTGCGCGATGGCCCGACTCATTGATTCGCGGAAGTTTTCAGCCACTTCCTGTTCATCAATGCCCAGTTCAGGCGCCCCCCGGCAACTACCGGACCGGGTATTAAGAATGTTTCGCAGGTTCTGGCGAATGGATTGCCTGAGCGAATGAATACTGCCTCCCTGCCGGTTTCTGGCCGAAGAGGCTTCCATACGCTCAAAAAGAGAACCTGTGGTTCTTTCCCGATCCGGTATCATGGTGTGTTACTCCCTGTCTAACCGGCCAACCAGGGAAAGCTCAAAGTTTGCCCCCATAAATTTAAAATGTGGCCTTACGCTCAGTGCAACCTGATACCATCCGGGTTCGCCTTCCACATCCATAACTTCAACTCTGGCGGCGCGCAGAGGTTTACGACTGCGCACGTCTGCTGGCGGGTTTTCCTGGTCGGCAACATACTGACGGATCCAGGTATTCAGCTCCCTCTCTAAGTCGCTTCTTTCTTTCCATGACCCGAGTTGTTCACGCTGCAACACCTTGATGTAGTGCGCTAACCGGTTGATGATGAAGAGATAAGGAAGCTGCGTACCCAGCTTATAGTTGGTTTCTGCATCTTTTCCCGGAAAGTGTTTCGGTTTTTGTACCGAATTTGCTGAGAAAAAGGCTGCATTATCAGAGTCTTTACGCATGGTTAGGGTAATAAACCCTTCTTCAGCTAGTTCAAATTCACGGCGATCGGTGATCAGCACCTCGGTTGGGATTTTGGCCTGAATTTGCCCCATCGTTTCGAACAGATGTACCGGCAGATCTTTCACTGCGCCGCCGCTTTGCGGACCGATGATATTTGGACACCAGCGGTATTTGGCAAAACTGTCAGCGACATTGCATGCCAGCATCCAGGCCGTATTACCCCACAGATAATCTTCGTGGTTCTGGCTGACATCTTCGTGATAGTTAAAGTTCTTAACAGGGTTATCTATTGGTGACCAGGGTTGGCGAAGCAGGAAGCGGGGAGCCGTAAGTCCTAAATAACGCGAATCTTCAGAGTCACGAAGGGCTCGCCATTTGGTATAGGCCGGACCTTCAAAGATGGCATAAAGATCTTTGATATTAGGCAGTTCGGTCCAAGAGTTCAGCCCCATAAATTCCGGGGAAACGGAGGACAGGAACGGTGCGTGCGCCATTGCGCCCACGGCACTGACGTATTGCAGCAGCTTCATGTCTGGCGCGGTATTTTTAAACTCGTAAGCGCCCAGCACGGTAGCGATGGGTTCACCACCAAACTGTCCGAATCCAGACGAATAAACATGTTTATAAAATCCGGATTGAATAATTTCTGGTGCAAACTCAAAGTCTTCCAGAAGCTCCTGTTTGGTGACATGAAGCACGTTGACCTTGATGTTTTCACGGAAATCGACGCGATCCACCATGGTTTTCAGTGAGCGCCAGAACGACTCTACCTGCTGAAATGCAGGCGCATGGATGATGGTATCCATCTGGCGACTGATGCGTTCATCAATATCTGCAATCATGCTGTCCACGGCCAGTTTATTGACCGGTTCGTCAGGTGTGGTGGATTGCAGGATGCTGCTAATAAAGGCTGTCACGCCCTGGCGGGCAACGTCATAAACTTCCGAGCCGGGCTGAATGCGGGTCTGCGCCATGATTTGATCAAGCAGCGACGGCGCCTGATCTACCTGACTGGAAACAAGTTCCTCTTCCTGTAAAGACATACTGAAAATCCTTCTGTTTTGCTGTGTTTCTGTAACCGGGTTCGAACCTTCAGTGAAGTACGCACCGTCAGTACAGCACGCTCTGCTGAAGCTCACAAAGATGGATAAGCTCATCCATTAGGTCACTGATACGGCGATCCAGTTTTATAGTCAGCGCATCCACGTCATCTTGGTTTAATTCACCTGTCTGACTGAAGCATACCTGGTACATTGCATACCGTATTTCTTCGTTAGACAAGGAAGTGACCCACAGATATTTTTGTGTGCCGCCATGTCTGGATAACCCCGTTTTAATGAAATTTTTTGGGGTTATTTCCCGCTCACCAAGCCGATTTCTTTTAGCAACTGTTCGCGGGATTCCTCATTTTCCAGCAATGCCTGGATTTGTGTACGGAAGGCAGGAAGGTTACCCATCGGCCCTTTCAGCGCAGTAAGCGCTTCACGCAGTTCCAGCAATTTGTTTACTTCCGGAACCTGTCGAGCCACGCTATCCGGTGAAAAATCATCCAATGACTTGATGTTCAGCGCCACATTCAGTTCATCACCAGTTCTACTTTCCTTAAGCGTGGCGGGGACAATGAAATTGAGGTCAATGTTTGCTTCGGCCATCACCGCGCCAAAATTGTGTTTGTTAATGGAAACAGCCTGGCGTTCATCCAAAGGGGATGTCTCCTGCGTATTTCCAGTATCACCGACAACGAGCATGTTGAGCGGAAGCTCTACTTCAGCCGTCTGACCGTCCGTTTTGGGGACATACGATATATTTATGCGCTCGCGAGGCGCGACGCTGCCTTCAAATTTTTTGCTCATAAAAGTGATCCGTCATGTTGTCTCGTACAGACCATGAATACGGCATATTTGTACCGAAAAAATATCGACAATGCCGTACTAATGGCGGTTAAAATAAAGTTGCCACTCCTTAACTGCCCCGCAGTTTACGCTTAAAAATAAATAATAAAAGGACTTTTTATCATTCACAAATAAGGGTATTCTGCGATGAATAAATACATTCTATAAGCATTGATAATCCATGTCAGGCATATCATGGGGTTTGTCAAAATAAATGAAAATTCACATGCATTTGATATTGTTGAATATTTTATTAAAACATAAGTAATATTAATGTTTTTGTGTTTATATATTTACCTCATGATTAAAAGAGTGTTTTTTTAAGGAATATCTCAGAAACTATCAAAATGATAAATTCTAAATGGGTAAGTGAGATATTTATTAATGATACAGCTTTGCCTTTTAATAGAGATGATAACAGGCCTTGGTCATTTGAGCATGGCTATGGCTATCAAATTATATAACCAGTGTTACCTATTTAGCTCTTGGATGATTGAAACAGATTTTTTACAGCAGCCGTTAATTTGAATTCGGCTTGTATGTGAAAAATACAGAAAAATGATGTAGTTCCAGAGTGAGTTACATCTGCCTGTCGTGGATTAACGGCAGGTCATTGTAAGTGTTAACTAACGGATTTTACAAGGAGTTTACAAATGCCAACCCCATGTTACATTTCGATTACGGGCCAGACCCAGGGGAACATCACTGCTGGTGCTTTTACTGCTGATTCCGTCGGCAATATCTACGTGCAAGGCCACGAAGATGAAATGTTAGTCCAGGAGTTTCTTCATAACGTTACTGTCCCGACAGATCCTCAGTCCGGTCAGCCTGCGGGTCAGCGTGCTCACAAGCCGTTCATTTTTACCGTGGCGCTGAACAAAGCTGTTCCGCTGATGTACAACGCACTGGCCTCCGGCGAAATGCTGCCAAAAACCGAACTGCACTGGTGGCGCACTTCTGTGGAAGGCAAACAGGAGCATTATTTCACCACCCGCCTGACCGATTCGACGATTGTCGATATGAAACTACATATGCCGCATTGCCAGGATCCGGCGAAACGCGAGTTCACCCAGTTGCTCGAAGTTTCACTGGCCTACCGCAAAATTGAGTGGGAACACGTCAAATCTGGCACCTCCGGTGCCGACGACTGGCGCGCACCGCTGGAAGCATAAGTTAAGCCAACAGCATCCGGCTATCAGGCCGGATGCTGTTTTTGTATTACGCCGTAAAAAGAAAGGTTGTCAGTAAGGGGTTACGTTCACGGGAGATGGCGGATGCCGGAAACTTCGGCGGTAGCGTGCATGAACGCATGCGTAACACTGTACTGTCACAGCCGCTTTAACAGCGAACTGTCTGTTTTTCCTTAATCCCGGAGGTTGCTATGTCAACCGGATTACGTTTCACGCTGGAAGTGGACGGCCTGCCACCGGATGCTTTTGCGGTGGTTTCCTTTCATCTGAACCAGTCACTCTCTTCGCTCTTTTCCCTCGATATCTCTCTGGTCAGCCAGCAGTTTCTCTCCCTTGAATTTCAGCAAATACTGGACAAAATGGCCTACCTGACGATATGGCAGGGCGATGACGTACAGCGCCGGGTGAAAGGTGTGGTGACCTGGTTTGAACTGGGGGAGAACGACAAAAACCAGATGCTGTACAGCATGAAGGTATGCCCGCCGCTGTGGCGCGCAGGGCTGCGCCAGAACTTCCGTATCTTCCAGAATGAGGACATCGAAAGCATCCTCGCTACGATCCTGAAGGAAAACGGTGTGACGGAGTGGAGTCCGCTGTTCAGCGAGCCGCATCCTTCCCGTGAATTTTGTGTCCAGTACGGTGAAACTGATTACGATTTCCTGTGCCGGATGGCGGCGGAGGAAGGCATCTTCTTTTATGAGGAGCACGCGCAAAAAAGTACCGACCAGAGTCTGGTGCTGTGCGACACAGTACGTTATCTGCCGGAATCCTTTGAGATCCCCTGGAATCCGAACACCCGTACCGAGGTGAGCACCCTCTGCATCAGCCAGTTCCGCTACAGCGCCCAAATCCGCCCTTCTTCCGTGGTGACCAAAGACTACACCTTTAAACGACCCGGCTGGGCCGGACGTTTTGACCAGGAAGGCCAGCACCAGGACTATCAGCGCACACAGTATGAAGTGTATGACTACCCCGGACGTTTCAAGGGTGCCCACGGGCAGAACTTTGCCCGCTGGCAGATGGACGGCTGGCGAAACAACGCAGAAGTGGCGCGCGGAACAAGCCGTTCTCCGGAGATATGGCCGGGACGGCGAATTGCGCTGACGGGGCATCCGCAGGCGAACCTGAACCGGGAATGGCAGGTGGTGGCAAGTGAACTGCACGGCGAGCAGCCGCAGGCGGTGCCGGGACGCAGTGGTTCAGGCACCACGCTGAATAACCACTTTGCGGTAATACCGGCAGACAGAACATGGCGGCCACAGCCGTTGCTGAAACCGCTGGTGGACGGCCCGCAGAGCGCCGTCGTGACGGGACCGGCAGGCGAGGAAATCTTCTGTGATGAACATGGCCGCGTGCGGGTGAAATTTAACTGGGACCGCTATAACCCGTCAAACCAGGACAGTTCATGCTGGATCCGTGTGGCACAGGCGTGGGCAGGCACCGGCTTTGGCAACCTGGCGATACCGCGTGTGGGTCAGGAAGTCATTGTGGACTTCCTCAACGGCGATCCGGACCAGCCGATTATTATGGGGCGTACCTACCACCAGGAAAACCGCACCCCCGGCAGCCTGCCGGGAACAAAGACGCAGATGACCATTCGTTCGAAAACCTATAAGGGCAGCGGGTTTAATGAACTGAAGTTTGACGATGCGACAGGGAAAGAACAGGTCTACATCCACGCGCAGAAGAACATGAACACCGAGGTGCTGAATAACCGCACCACTGATGTGATAAACAACCATGCCGAAAAAATAGGTAACAACCAGGCGATCACCGTTACCAATAACCAGATCCAGAACATTGGCGTTAATCAGATACAGACGGTTGGTGTCAACCAGGTGGAAACGGTGGGCAGTAACCAGATTATCAAAGTGGGCTCAAACCAGGTTGAAAAGGTGGGGATCATTCGTGCGCTGACGGTGGGCGTGGCTTACCAGACGACGGTAGGCGGCATCATGAATACCTCGGTGGCGTTGTTGCAGTCCTCACAGGTAGGGCTGCACAAATCACTGATGGTGGGAATGGGCTACAGCGTCAATGTGGGGAATAACGTCACCTTCTCGGTGGGCAAGACGATGAAGGAAAACACCGGACAAACAGCAGTTTATTCTGCCGGTGAACATCTTGAACTCTGCTGTGGTAAGGCAAGGCTGGTGTTGACGAAGGACGGAAGCATATTTCTCAATGGTACGCACATTCATCTGGAAGGAGAGTCGGATGTGAACGGTGATGCGCCGGTGATTAACTGGAACTGTGGTGCCACACAACCTGTACCGGATGCGCCTGTACCGAAAGATTTACCCCCCGGAATGCCGGATATGCGGCAATTTTGAGTCAGGTGCAAAAAATTAAAACGGAACTGGTGCAGTGACCAGATAAACCATATTAAAAGCAGAAGGAATTGATTCATGGGCGGAAAACCGGCGGCGCGGCAGGGTGACATGACCCGCAAGGGACTGGATATTGTGCAGGGTTCAGCAGGGGTGCTGATAGGTGCGCCAACCGGTGTGGCCTGCTCGGTGTGTCCAACAAAAAAGGACAGCCCGAACTATGGTAGCCCGGTGAACCCGCTGCTGGGTGCGAAGGTGCTGCCGGGCGAGACGGACCTTGCGCTGCCCGGCCCGCTGCCGTTTATTCTTTCCCGCGCCTACAGCAGCTACCGGACCAGGACGCCCGCGCCGGTGGGGGTGTTCGGTCCCGGCTGGAAAGCACCCTTCGATATCCGCTTACAGGTTCATGAGCGGGAACTGATACTCAACGACAACGGCGGCAGGAGCATTCACTTTGAACCCCTGTTTCCCGGCGAGATAAGCTACAGCCGCAGCGAGTCGTTCTGGCTGGCGCGGGGCGGGGTGCTGAAACAGCACAAAGGCCACCCGCTTGCGCGGCTCTGGCGGGCGTTGCCGGAAGCGGTCCGTCTGAGTCCACACATCTATATGATGGCTGCCAGCACAACCGGGCAGTGGCTGGTGCTCGGCTGGCCGGAGCGGGTGCCGGGGGCGGACGAGGTGCTGCCGCCGGAGCCGCCCGCATACCGGGTGCTGACGGGCGTGGTGGACGGCTTCGGGCGGACGCTGGCCTTCCACCGGGCGGCAGAGGGTGACGTGGCGGGTGCGGTGACGGGGGTGACGGACGGCGCGGGCCGCTGTTTTCACCTGGCGCTGAGCACGCAGGCGCAGCGGGCGGAAGCCTTCCGTAAACAGCGCGCCTCTTCTTTATCTTCTCCAGCCGGTCCCCGTTCTGTTTCCTCTTCTCAGGTTTTCCCCGACACGCTGCCCGCCGATACAGAATACGGCACGGATAACGGTATCCGTCTGGAGGCGGTGTGGCTGACACACGACCCGGCATACCCGGATGAACAGCCGACTGCGCCGCTGGCGCGCTACACGTACACGGCCAGCGGAGAACTGCGGGCGGTGTATGACCGCAGCGGGACGCAGGTGCGCGGGTTTACTTATGATGCGGAGCACGCCGGGCGGATGGTGGCGCACCATTATGCAGGGAGGCCGGAGAGCCGCTACCGGTATGATGATACCGGGCGGGTGACGGAGCAGGTCAACCCGGAGGGGCTGGACTACCGCTTTGAGTACGGGCAGGACCGTGTGACCATCACGGACAGCCTGAACCGGCGGGAGGTGCTGTACACGGAAGGCGAGGGTGGCCTGAAGCGGGTAGTGAAGAAGGAGCATGCGGACGGGAGCATCACCCGCAGCGAGTATGATGAGGCGGGGAGGCTGAAGGCGCAGACGGATGCGGCGGGGCGGCGGACGGAGTACCGGCTGCATATGGCGTCGGGAAAGCTGACTTCAGTGATACTGCCGGACGGCAGGACGGTACGGTATGGTTACAACAACCAGTTGCAACTGACGTCAGTGACGTACCCGGACGGGCTGCGCAGCAGCCGGAAATATGACCGTCAGGGCAGGCTGGCGGAAGAGATCTCGCGCAACGGTAACATTACGCGCTGGTTTTATGATTCTTCCCGCAGTGGCCTGCCCTGTGCGGTGGAAGACGGAACCGGGGTGAGGCGGAGAATAACGCGAAACCGGTACGGTCAGCTTCAGGCGTTTACGGACTGCTCGGGGTACACGACGCGGTATAAGTATGACCGGTACGGTCATCAAATCGCCGTTCACCGGGAAGAAGGCATCAGCACTTACAGCAGTTATAACCCGCGTGGCCAACTGGTCAGTCAGAAGGATGCGCAGGGGCGTGAAAACCGTTATGAGTACAGCGCCGCAGGCGACCTGACAGCGACGATATCACCGGACGGTAAACGCAGCGCCATCGAATATGATAAACGCGGGCGTCCGGTGAGTGTGACGGAAGGCGGACTGACGCGCAGCATGGGGTATGACGCCGCCGGGCGCATCACCACGCTGACTAATGAGAACGGCAGCCAGTCCACGTTCCTGTATGACCCGATGGACCGCCTGGCAGAACAGCGCGGCTTTGACGGACGGACACAGCGTTACCGGTACAGCGCCACAGGGCAGCTTGTCCGCAGTGAAGACGAGGGACTTATCACCCTCTGGCACTACGATGCGTCGGACCGTATCACGCACCGGACGGTGAACGGTGAACCGGCGGAGCAGTGGCAGTATGACGACCACGGCTGGCTGACAGAAATCAGCCACCTGAGCGAAGGCCACCGTGTGGTGGTCCACTACGGCTATGACGATAAAGGCCGCCTGACGGGCGAACGGCAGACGGTGGAGAACCCGGAGACGGGGGAGATGCTGTGGGAGCATGAGACGGGGCACGCGTACAGCGAACAGGGGCTGGCGACCCGTCAGGAGCCGGACGGCCTGCCAGCGGTGGAGTGGCTGAAGTATGGCAGCGGTTATCTTGCGGGGATGAAGCTGGGCGGAACGCCGCTGGTCGAGTACACGCGGGACCGGCTGCACCGTGAGACGGCCCGCAGCTTCGGCGGGGAGGCATATGAACTCGCCACCGCCTGGAATACCAGCGGCCAGCTCCGGAGCAGGCACCTGAACCTTCCGCAGCTTGACCGTGACTACGACTGGAACGACAACGGACAGCTAATCCGCATCAGCGGCCCGCAGGAGAGCCGGGAGTACCGTTACAGCGACACGGGAAGGCTGACGGGCGTCCACACCACGGCG
This sequence comes from Escherichia sp. E4742, assembly GCF_005843885.1. Taxonomy (NCBI): domain Bacteria; kingdom Pseudomonadati; phylum Pseudomonadota; class Gammaproteobacteria; order Enterobacterales; family Enterobacteriaceae; genus Escherichia; species Escherichia sp. E4742. Next base: position 3,231,593 of record NZ_CP040443.1, read on the forward strand.
GCGAACCTGGATATCGATATCCCGTATGCGACGGACCCGGCAGGAAACCGGCTGCCGGACCCGGAACTGCACCCGGACAGCACCCTCACGGCGTGGCCGGATAACCGCATCGCGGAGGATGCGCACTATGTCTACCGCCACGATGAATACGGCAGGCTGGCGGAGAAGACGGACCGTATCCCGGAAGGGGTTATCCGGATGCACGACGAGCGGACCCACCACTACCATTACGACAGCCAGCACCGCCTGGTGTTCTACACGCGGATACAGCACGGCGAGCCGCAGGTGGAGAGCCGCTACCTCTATGACCCGCTGGGCCGCAGGACGGGGAAACGGGTGTGGCGGCGGGAGCGTGACCTGACGGGGTGGATGTCGCTGTCGCGTAAACCGGAGGAGACGTGGTACGGGTGGGACGGCGACAGGCTGACGACGGTACAGACCGGCACCACACGTATCCAGACGGTACCAGCCGGGAGCTTCACGCCGCTCATCAGAATCGAAACAGAGAATGGCGAACAGGCGAAGGCGCGGCACCGTAGCCTGGCGGAGGTGTTGCAGGAGGACACGGGTGTGACGCTACCGGCGGAGCTGGCGGTGATGCTGGGAAGGCTGGAGCGGGAACTGCGGCAGGGCAGCGTAAGTGAAGAAAGCCAGCAGTGGCTTGCACAGTGCGGGCTGACGGCGGAACAGATGGCTGCGCAACTGGAGGCGGAATACATCCCGGAGAGGACACTTCATCTTTACCACTGTGACCACCGGGGACTGCCGCTGGCGCTCATCAGCCCGGAAGGGGAAACGGCGTGGCGCGGGGAGTAGGACGAGTGGGGAAACCTGCTGGGCGAAACCAGCGCGCAGCACCTTCAACAGTCACTCCGTCTGCCGGGGCAGCAGTATGATGAGGAGTCGGGGCTGTACTATAACCGGAACCGGTACTACGATCCGTTGCAGGGACGCTATATCACCCAGGATCCCATTGGGCTGAAGGGGGATGGAACCTGTATGCGTATCCGCTGAACCGGTGCAGCGGGGGATCCTCTTGGGTTGTCTGGTGAGACACTGGTTCTTGGTTCTGCCACAACAGTAACAGGAACAGAATTTGGGAGGGCGTTTTACTTTCGGGGGGGCGGCGACTTTTGATGTAGTCACGGCGGCTATGGCGTCTGCTGCCCCTGCTCTTGGAGCAATGGCTGTGGTCGCAGGGCCAATGGGATATGACCTTCTCGCTAATGATGGGCGTGCCGGGAAGGCTCTGAGCGATGGGCAGTTAATAAATTCTCAGGCTGAAATGTGTTACTGGACCAGTAGTTGTCCTTTAGATAGCCCACATGAGAATGATAATTCGTCAGGAAGCAAGCCGAATGTTGGCAAGGATCTGTCGAATGAAGATAAGAACTGCCTTGGCGGCGGTACGGGAAGCCCGGGAGGATGGGAACCGGAAGATGGAGAGAATACAGATCCATTTGATGGATTGAATCCGACCCAAAAAAGCGCAATTCGCAGACTTGATAATATTATTAAAAATAATCTCACTGAAGGGGATTTTAGTGGTACGTTAGCAGATTTAGAAGGGAATCCAATTCCCAAGCCGGGAGGAGGGGGCTGGGATCATTTGACAGAAATGAGACAATCATACACAGGGTTAAATTCTGTAAAAAGGAGTATAGAAGGAACGTTAAAGAATCCTAATTTAGATGCTCAAACACGTATTTATTTAGAGGGTAAACTATCAGAAACTAACTCATGGATTGCCAGAATAGACGACTTGTTTAAACCATTTGGAGGGATATGATGAAAGATAAAAAAACAATAAAACAAATTTATAATTTAGATTTAGATGACTCGGAAGAGAAAAGTGGATTAATAAAATGGTATAATCATCTACTGGGCAAAACACCAGATGACTTGGATGAAGTAGATGTTTCTAAAATGATTCGGCAGAAAATCTTACCAAAATTGGCAATAGACAAAGCTATTGATATTTTAAAAGATAATCCTCAGATAGGTGAAATGTATGAAGGTGATGTACTGAATACTCTTTATTTTCTAGCAAAAGATGAACAGCTTAGTCAGGAGCAACTGGAAAAATTAAAAAATACTGTGATAGGATTTGAAATGAAAATATCAGACTTTGAGTGGATGGATGTTGAGGAAAAAAATACTTTTCTCAAAAACATGCAAGCCATTAAAGCTCTTTGATGTTCAGGTGATGTTAGTCATGATTAAATGTAATCTGACAGTATCAGGCTGGGCGAGAGGAAGTGCTCGCCGCCTGTGCAGAACTTGGGTTTCGGGATCAGGGAAAGAACACGTAACGCTGCTTTTTTGTACTAGACAATTCGCATTTTATGTTTAAAAATTGAGATATTCCTCATTACCTAAAGCTGTTTTTTATTGCTTATACATGATCAAATACTCCTTACATAATTAAGGAGAAAAAAATGGAACTTAAAAAATTGATGGAACATATTTCTATTATCCCCGATTACAGACAAGCCTGGAAAGTGGAACATAAATTGTCGGATATTCTACTGTTGACTATTTGTGCCTTTATTTCTGGTGCAGAAGGCTGGGAAGATATAGAGGATTTTGGGGAAACACATCTCGATTTTTTGAAGCAATATGGTGATTTTGAAAATGGTATTCCTGTTCACGATACCATTGCCAGAGTTGTATCCTGTATCAGTCCTGCAAAATTTCACGAGTGCTTTATTAACTGGATGCGTGACTGCCATTCTTCAGATGATAAAGACGTTATTGCAATTGATGGAAAAACGCTCCGGCATTCTTATGACAAGAGTCGCCGCAGGGGAGCGATTCATGTCATTAGTGCGTTCTCAACAATGCACAGTCTTGTCATCGGACAGATCAGGACGGATGAGAAATCCAATGAGATCACAGCTATCCCTGAACTTCTTAACATGCTGGATATTAAAGGAAAAATTATCACAACTGATGCGATGGGTTGCCAGAAAGATATCGCAGAGAAGATACAAAAACAGGGCGGTGATTATTTATTCGCTGTAAAAGGAAATCAGGGGCGGCTTAATAAAACCTTTGAGGAAAAATTCCCACTGAAAGAATTAAATAATCCAGAGCATGACAGTTACGCAATTAGTGAAAAAAGTCACGGCAGAGAAGAAATCCGTCTTCATATTGTTTGCGATGTCCCTGATGAACTTATTGATTTCACGTTTGAATGGAAAGGTCTGAAGAAATTATGCGTGGCAGTCTCCTTTCGGTCAATAATAGCAGAACAAAAGAAAGAGCCAGAAATGACGGTCAGATATTATATCAGTTCTGCTGATTTAACCGCAAAAAAGTTCGCCACAGCGATACGAAATCACTGGCACGTGGAGAATAAGCTGCACTGGCGTCTGGACGTGGTAATGAATGAAGACGACTGCAAAATAAGAAGAGGAAATGCAGCAGAATTATTTTCAGGGATACGGCACATCGCTATTAATATTTTGACGAAGGATAAAATATTCAAGGCCGGGTTAAGACGTAAGATGAGAAAAGCCGCTATGGACAGAGACTACCTCGCGTCAGTCCTTGCGGGGTGCGGGCTTTCGTAATCTTGCCCTGGACACCACGCGAATCCAGACGGTCTACCTGCCGGGGAGCTTCACGCCGCTCATCCGCATCGAAACGGAGAACGGCGAGCGGGAGAAAGCGCAGCGCCGCAGTCTGGCGGAGAAGTTGCAGCAGGAAGGAAGCGAGGACGGTCACGGCGTGGTGTTCCCGGCGGAGCTGGTGATGATGCTGGACAGGCTGGAGGGAGAGATACGGGCAGACCGCGTGAGCCGTGAAAGCCACGCGTGGCTGGCGCAGTGCGGACTGACGGTGGAGCAACTGGCCAGACAGGTGGAGCCGGAATATATACCAGAGCGGAAAGTTCATCTTTATCACTGCGACCACCGTGGCCTGCCGCTGGCGCTCATCAGCGAAGACGGCAATACGGCGTGGAGCGCGGAATATGATGAATGGGGCAACCAGCTGAATGAAGAGAACCCGCATCACCTGTACCAGTCGTACCGCCTTCCGGGTCAGCAGTACGATGAGGAGTCGGGGCTGTACTATAACCGGAACAGGTACTATGACCCGTTACAGGGACGATATATTACCCAGGATCCGATAGGGCTGAAGGGGGGATGGAATTTTTATCAGTATCCATTAAATCCAGTCATCATGGTAGACCAATTAGGTCTGAATGCTTGCGATTTAACACCAGAACCAACAGCATTATGCGGTAACCCTCTATTTACAGGAGGAATGGGGCCAAACATCATACTTGATGAATTAGGACCCAGAGGAGGACTCAAAGGATCTAGTTCAATGCTCACAACAGGAATTATTGGAGGGGGAATAGTTGATACAATAACAGGTCAGGTGGATAATGCAGGTAGATCTGTCAATCCATTGGCAGATACATTAACTCAGGAACATAAATTAGGTATTAACCCTGGAGGAAACTGCACACCGGATGAATTGGATAAGCTACAGAAACAAAAAGATGCGTTTTGTAATATGCCACGTTCCTGTAGTAAAAAAATGATTCCAGATTCGATTTGATAAATAAAATGAATATTAATCTTGCTTGTGCTCATACGAGAAAAACAATAAATAATAAATGCTTTGCTGGGGGGAATAAGACACATATGGATCAGGAAAATGATGCTTTTAAATCAGCTGTTAATTGTAGAGGTATTTTGAATGAACTTGGATAAGATTCATTTGTTAAAGGTTTTGAATCGTATTTTTAATGAAGAAATAACGCGTGATTTTAATCATAATGTTATGGATTGTTTTGATTTGAATATTATATGTGTTTTTTTTGATAATAAGAGTTGGCAAGAACTTGCTGAAACTCTAGATTTAAAAAGAGCAGCATATCCTTTGGAGCTAGCCACATATTATTTTAACGGAAAAATAATTAAATATTACACCCCGCTATATATATATGCTTCTTTATTAAATGAAGAAGGGTGGGTATTCGATAGTTGTTTTATTGATAGATATTTATTACCTGATGTTCAAGGGGTAGAGTCCTTTTTGTCATTATTTAACACTTTTAGTAACTCAGAATTAAATATCATATCTCAGTATATTCACTATGCAGGTTATCATATCGGCCATCAGTCTGCCAGAGCCGCATTCGAAAGTTTTTGGGAAGTTTTTTACAATCCAGGAACAGAGGGCGAATCCATATTCCCTCGATATAAAAACATGAATTCCTCGAAATAAAAATACAGTGAAATTAATGTTTGCACTGGAATGCGAAATGCATCTCAGGGAAAGATCGCGCAACGCTGCTTTTTTGTACTAAATAATTCGCACTAAATGTTCAATAATTAAGATGTTCCTTATTATCCAAAAGTGTTTTTCATGGCTTTTATATGATCAAATACTCCTTACATAATTAAGGAGAACAAAATGGAACTTAAAAAATTGATGGAACATATTTCTGTTATCCCCGATTGCAGACAAGCCTGGAAAGTGGAACATAAATTGTCGGATATTCTACTGTTGACTATTTGTGCCGTTATTTCTGGTGCGGAAGGTTGGGAAGATATAGAGGATTTCGGGGAAACACATCTCGATTTTTTGAAGCAATATGGTGATTTTGAAAATGGTATTCCTGTTCACGATACTATTGCCAGAGCAGGGAAAGATCATCAGAAGTACACTTTCTGTACTAAATAATTCGCATTTTATGTTTAAAAATTGAGACATTCCTCATTACCTAAACCTGTTTTTTATTGCTTATACATGATCAAATACTCCTTACATAATTAAGGAGAACAAAATGGAACTTAAAAAATTGATGGAACATATTTCTGTTATCCCCGATTACAGACAAGCCTGGAAAGTGGAACATAAATTGTCGGATATTCTACTGTTGACTATTTGTTCCGTTATTTCTGGTGCAGAAGGTTGGGAAGATATAGAGGATTTTGGGGAAACTCATCTCGATTTTTTAAAACAATATGGTGATTTTGAAAATGGTATTCCTGTTCACGATACCATTGCCAGAGTTGTATCCTGTATCAGCCCTGCAAAGTTTCATGAGTGCTTTATTAACTGGATGCGTGATTGTCATTCTTCAGATGATAAAGACGTCATTGCAATTGATGGAAAAACGCTCCGGCACTCTTATGACAAGAGTCGCCGCAGGGGAGCGATTCATGTCATTAGTGCGTTCTCAACAATGCACAGTCTGGTCATCGGACAGATCAAGACGGATGAGAAATCTAATGAGATTACAGCTATCCCTGAACTTCTTAACATGTTGGATATTAAAGGAAAAATCATCACAACTGATGCGATGGGTTGCCAGAAAGATATTGCAGAGAAGATACAAAAACAGGGAGGTGATTATTTATTCACTGTAAAAGGAAACCAGGGACGGCTAAATAAAGCCTTCGAGGAAAAATTCCCACTGAAAGAATTAAATAATCCAGAGCATGACAGTTACGCAATTAGTGAAAAGAGTCACGGCAGAGAAGAAATCCGTCTTCATATTGTTTGCGATGTCCCTGATGAACTTATTGATTTCACGTTTGAATGGAAAGGACTGAAAAAATTATGCGTGGCAGTCTCCTTTCGGTCAATAATAGCAGAACAAAAGAAAGAGCCAGAAATGACGGTCAGATATTATATCAGTTCTGCTGATTTAACCGCAGAGAAGTTCGCCACAGCAATCCGAAACCACTGGCACGTGGAGAATAAGCTGCACTGGCGTCTGGACGTGGTAATGAATGAAGACGACTGCAAAATAAGAAGAGGAAACGCAGCAGAATTATTTTCAGGGATACGGCACATCGCTATTAATATTTTGACGAAGGATAAAATATTCAAGGCCGGGTTAAGACGTAAGATGAGAAAAGCCGCTATGGACAGAGACTACCTCGCGTCAGTCCTTGCGGGGTGCGGGCTTTCGTAATCTTGCCCTGATTGCCAGAGTTGTATCCTGTATCAGCCCTGCAAAATTTCATGAGTGCTTTATTAACTGGATGCGTGACTGCCATTCTTCAGATGATAAAGACGTCATTGCAATTGATGGAAAAACGCTCCGGCACTCTTATGACAAGAGTCGCCGCAGGGGAGCGATTCATGTCATTAGTGCGTTCTCAACAATGCACAGTCTGGTCATCGGACAGATCAAGACGGATGAGAAATCTAATGAGATTACAGCTATCCCTGAACTTCTTAACATGTTGGATATTAAAGGAAAAATCATCACAACTGATGCGATGGGTTGCCAGAAAGATATTGCAGAGAAGATACAAAAACAGGGAGGTGATTATTTATTCGCTGTAAAAGGAAACCAGGGACGGCTAAATAAAGCCTTCGAGGAAAAATTCCCACTGAAAGAATTAAATAATCCAGAGCATGACAGTTACTCAATTAGTGAAAAGAGTCACGGCAGAGAAGAAATCCGTCTTCACATTGTTTTCGATGTCCCAGGTGAACTTATTGATTTCACGTTTGAATGGAAAGGACTGAAAAATTATGCGTGGCAGTCTCCTTTCGGTCAATAATAGCAGAACAAAAGAAAGAGCCAGAAATGACGGTCAGATATTATATCAGTTCTGCTGATTTAACCGCAGAGAAGTTCGCCACAGCGATCCGAAATCACTGGCACGTGGAGAATAAGCTGCACTGGCGTCTGGACGTAGTAATGAATGAAGACGACTGCAAAATAAGAAGAGGAAACGCAGCAGAATTATTTTCAGGGATACGGCACATCGCTATTAATATTTTGACGAATGATAAGATATTCAAGGCAAGGTTAAGACGTAAGATGCGAAAAGCAGCCATGGACAGAAACTACCTGGCGTCAGTCCTTGCGGGGAGCGGGCTTTCGTAGTCTTACCCCAACTCTCCCTAGCTCTAAACACAACACCCACTCACCACAACCTAAACTCATCCGCATCCCGCCATGCCGGAAACTTTTCTCTATATTCTCTTAACACCGCCATCGACAGCTCTGCATCTATGCGCGTTGCCTGGTGCGGTTCGGCAGTAGCGATAATCTCACCTTGTGGATTAATCACCCGGCTGTCACCGCGATAATGACAGCCGTTGCCATCGCTGCCGACGCGATTGCATCCCGCCACATACGCCTGATTCTCAATCGCGCGGGCCGTCAGCAATGCCTGCCAGTGCAGAGAGCGTGGAGCAGGCCAGTTGGAGACGTACAGGGCGAGGTCATAATCGTTGAGATTGCGCGACCACACAGGAAAACGTAAGTCGTAGCACACCAGCGGCAAAATACGCCAGCCGCGCCATTCCACAATCACTCGCGCATTGCCCGCTTTATAATGCAGATGCTCATCTGCCATTCGGAACAGATGACGCTTATCATAAAAATGTACCGTGCCGCCCGGCTCAACTAGCAAAAAGCGGTTAACCGAACCAGACTCCGTTTGTAATGCAACACTGCCTGCAATCAGCGCATTGCACTGCTGCGCTTTGGCTGTCATCCAGTTCACTACGTCATCTTGTGCTAGCGACGAAGCTGCCGCTTCCATGGCAAAGCCACTGGTAAACATCTCCGGTAGAACGATCACATCGCGCCCGGTAATACCTTCCAGTTGACGATCAAAATGGCGCAGGTTGGCAGGACCATCCATCCACACCAACGGTTGCTGCAAAAGCGTAATCTTCAAACCAGGCACGGTGTACAACTCCTTTATGCGTAGGGTTTTATAACTTTAACACCTTATCAGGCTATTACCTTACTGCGGAATAAATTGATAACAAATGCTGATATTGGAAATATCTGATTTGCAAATTATCGTGTTATCGCCAGGCTTTAGGAGGTTAATAACATGGGCAGGATAAGCTCGGGAGGAATGATGTTTAAGGCAATAACGACAATCGCCGCACTGGTCATCGCCACCAGTGCAATGGCGCAGGATGATTTAACTATTAGCAGCCTTGCAAAGGGCGAAACCACCAAAGCTGCGTTTAATCAGATGATGCAAGGGCATAAGCTGCCTGCTTGGGTGATGAAAGGCGGTACTTATACTCCCGCACAAACCGTGACATTGGGAGATGAGACGTATCAGGTGATGAGCGCGTGCAAACCGCATGACTGTGGCTCGCAACGTATCGCTGTGATGTGGTCCGAGAAATCTAATCAGATGACGGGGCTGTTCTCGACTATTGATGAGAAAACGTCGCAAGAGAAACTCACCTGGCTGAATGTGAACGATGCACTCTCGATTGATGGTAAAACGGTGTTGTTCGCGGCGTTGACCGGCAGCCTGGAAAACCATCCGGATGGCTTTAATTTTAAATAATTAGCGGATAAAGAAACGGAGCCTTTCGGCTCCGTTATTCATTTACGCGGCTTCAACTTTCCGCACTTTCTCCGGCAACTTTACCGGCTTCGTCGCCAGCTCTTCCGGATCAAAGTCATCAACGTTAATACTGCGCAGACGGCTTTCTTCAGCTTTCACCAGAATAGCGGCTTCATCTTTATCAATCAGCCCCTTCGCCAGCGCGTTGTGCGCCAGTTCATCCAGACGGGTAAACGGCAGGTTTTTACCCAACTCTTTACAGATCCGCTGATGAATCGGGTCGGCGGCAATCACATCCACCAGAGCCTCTTCCAGCAAGCCAACCGGGTTATGCTCGCTCGGCGTCAGGTACTGACCGCGACCAATACGTGAACGGGTGGCGTTCGGCACTTGTAAAATCTTCGCCACTTTATGATCCAGCTTGTCAGACGGTGCCAGATAATGGCGTCCGGTCGGGAAGATCACCACATTCAGAAGCCCGGCGACCACGCGGTTCGGGAAGTTTTGCAGTAAATCATCCATCGCCTGTTCAGCCTGATACAGCGCATCCTGTACGCCCCAGTGCACCAGCGGCAGGTCGGCTTCATTACGTCCTTCGTCGTCATAACGCTTCAGAACGGCGGAGGCGAGGTAAAGCTGGCTTAAAATATCCCCCAGACGTGCCGAGATGCGCTCGCGACGTTTCAGGCTGCCGCCCAGCACCGCCATCGAGACATCAGAAAGCAGGGCGAGGTTGGCGCTCAGGCGGTTCAGGTGCTGATAGTAGCGTTTAGTGGCATCGCCGGTTGGCGTACTGCTGGTTAAACCGCGCGTCAGGCCCAGCCAGAAGCTGCGAACTTTGTTACTGCCGACGTGGCCGATATGTTTGAACAACAGTTTATCGAACGCGTTGACGTCATTGTTCTTCGCCGCTTCCATCTCTTCCAGCACGTACGGATGGCAACGAATCGCTCCCTGACCGAAGATCATCATGCTGCGGGTCAGAATGTTGGCCCCTTCAACGGTGATGGCAATCGGTGCACCCTGGTAAGCACGGGCCAGGAAGTTGCTCTGCCCGAGCATAATGCCTTTGCCACCAGTGATATCCATCGCATCAATAATCGACTGCTGTCCACGGTGGGTACAGTGATACTTAACGATAGCCGACAGCACGGCAGGTTTCTCACCGAGCATAATGCCGTAGGTAATCAGCGATGCCGCAGCATCCATCACATAGGCGTTCCCGGCAATACGCGCCAGCGGCTCTTCAATCCCTTCCATCTTACCGATAGAGATTTTGAACTGACGGCGAATGTGCGCATACGCGCCTGTTGCCAGCGCAACCGACTTCACGCCGCCGGTTGAGTTGGAAGGCAGAGTGATGCCGCGGCCTACCGAGAGACACTCCACCAGCATCCGCCAGCCTTGCCCGGCCATTTTCGGCCCGCCGATAATGTAGTCGATCGGTACGAAGACATCTTTACCGCGCGTCGGTCCGTTCTGGAACGGTACGTTCAGCGGGAAGTGGCGACGACCAATTTCCACGCCCGGCGTGGTGGTCGGGATCAGCGCACAGGTAATACCTAAATCTTCTGCGCTACCCAGCAATTTTTCTGGGTCGGAGAGTTTAAACGCCAGACCAAGCACGGTCGCAATCGGTGCCAGTGTAATGTAGCGTTTGTTCCAGGTCAGACGCATCCCCAGCACCTGCTGGCCCTGCCACTCGCCCATGCAGACAATCCCGGTGTCCGGAATCGCGCCCGCATCGGAACCCGCTTCGGGGCTGGTCAGTGCAAAGCAAGGGATTTCCTGACCACGCGCCAGACGCGGCAGATAGTGATTTTTCTGCTCGTCAGTGCCGTAATGTTGCAGCAGCTCGCCCGGGCCTAATGAGTTCGGCACGCCGACGGTAATCGCCAGGATCCCGCTCACGCCGGAGAGTTTTTGCAGCACGCGAGACTGGGCATAAGCCGAGAACTCCAGTCCGCCGTACTCTTTTTTGATGATCATCGCGAAGAAACGATGCTCTTTAAGGTACGCCCACAACTCCGGCGGCAAATCAGCCAGCTCATGAGTAATCTGGAAATCATTCGCCATCCGGCAGGCTTCTTCTACCGGACCGTCGAGAAACGCTTGCTCTTCAGCGGTCAGGCGCGGCTGCGGATAGTTATGCAGCTTTTTCCAGTCCGGCTTGCCCTGGAACAAATCGCCTTCCCACCATGTGGTGCCTGCGTCGATCGCTTCTTTCTCAGTGCGCGACATCGGCGGCATCACTTTACGGAAACCGCGAAATACCGGCGCGGAAATCATCGACTTACGCATAGGCGCAAAGTTAAACGGCACAAGGATAATGGCCAGAGGCACCAGTACCCACGCCGACCACAGACCAGCGACACCGAGGGCGGCTGTCCAGGCGAGCAAAATCAGACTGCTGATAAATAAGCTCACGCGGTGATAGAACAACGCGCCGAGCAGGACAACCGTAGCGAGAATACTCAAAATCATCATAACGAAAAGCCCCTTACTTGTAGGAGGTCCGACCACTTGTGATGATATGGTTGTAGTGGATGTAAAAACATTTAGCAATGTGTTTACAATATAATTACAACAGAGCTCACATTGTTGCTGTTTTTATCCGCACTTCGGGTCAAAAAGTCCTGGTCATTCCACCGCGCTGGTCTTCTCGCTTTTGGTGGTATCCGGTACACTGCATTTTGTCTAATTCATTTATGCTGAAGGATATCCTCATGTACCAGGATCTTATTCGTAACGAACTGAACGAAGCGGCGGAAACGCTGGCTAACTTTTTAAAAGATGACGCCAATATTCACGCCATTCAGCGCGCGGCGGTCCTGTTAGCAGACAGCTTTAAAGCCGGTGGCAAGGTGCTTTCCTGTGGCAACGGCGGCTCCCATTGCGACGCCATGCACTTTGCCGAAGAGTTGACCGGTCGCTACCGTGAAAACCGTCCGGGCTATCCGGCGATAGCCATTTCAGATGTCAGCCACATCACCTGTGTTGGCAACGATTTTGGCTTTAACGATATTTTCTCCCGCTACGTTGAAGCGGTAGGCCGCGAAGGCGATGTGCTGCTGGGGATCTCCACCTCTGGTAACTCTGCAAACGTGATCAAAGCGATCGCGGCGGCGCGTGAGAAGGGGATGAAAGTGATCACCCTGACCGGTAAAGACGGCGGTAAAATGGCTGGCACGGCGGATATTGAAATTCGCGTTCCGCACTTTGGTTATGCCGACCGCATTCAGGAGATCCACATTAAAGTGATCCATATCCTGATCCAGTTGATTGAAAAAGAGATGGTTAAGTAAGTCTGGCGTATGCCGAATAATGCGTTTACGCCGCATCCGACCTGAAAATTCTTAAATCAATCTTCGCCGGGGGCCATGCGCTCCCGCTGTTGTGGAGGTTACCGATGTGCGAATTGCTCGGGATGAGCGCCAACGTCCCTACCGATATCTGCTTTAGTTTCACCGGGCTTGTACAGCGCGGTGGTGGAACCGGGCCACATAAAGATGGCTGGGGCATCACCTTTTACGAAGGTAAAGGCTGTCGCACATTTAAAGATCCACAACCCAGCTTTAATTCCCCCATCGCCAAACTGGTCCAGGACTACCCGATAAAATCCTGTTCGGTTGTGGCTCATATTCGCCAGGCCAATCGGGGCGAGGTGGCACTGGAAAATACTCACCCGTTTACCCGCGAGTTATGGGGACGCAACTGGACTTATGCCCATAACGGGCAACTGACGGGCTACAAATCACTGGAAACCGGCAACTTCCGCCCGGTAGGTGAAACCGACAGCGAAAAAGCCTTTTGCTGGCTGCTGCATAAATTAACGCAGCGTTACCCGCGCACGCCGGGCAACATGGCAGCAGTGTTTAAATATATCGCCTCACTGGCGGACGAACTGCGGCAGAAGGGCGTTTTCAACATGCTGCTTTCGGATGGGCGCTATGTAATGGCGTATTGCTCGACCAATCTGCACTGGATCACCCGCCGCGCGCCGTTTGGCGTGGCAACGTTGCTGGATCAGGATGTGGAAATCGACTTCAGCTCGCAGACCACACCGAATGATGTGGTCACGGTGATTGCGACACAGCCGCTGACGGGCAATGAAACCTGGCAAAAGATTATGCCAGGCGAATGGCGCTTATTTTGCCTCGGGGAGCGTGTAGTTTGATGCCAGCTGTGGTTGCACCACTTCGTGGCTCAACGGCTTGCTGACCACGTAACGACCATTGACCACAGAAACGGTCGGTGGCTTACGGGTCTGTTCAAAGTAGTCATAGCCCGGCTTCAGTTGCTCCCAGAAGTCCTTAAAGTTGGAATACTTATGACGCTGCATGTTGGCGTCGGTCATGCGAAATGGGTAAATGCTCACCTGCACACTTGACTGACCAAACACCAGCGCACCAGTAACGAACTGGAAGATCTCATCAATACCCTGATTGGTCATTGCGTAGCAGCCGATGGAAACACAATCGCCGTGGATCATCAGGTATTTCCCTTCATAACCATGCGCACGGTCATAGGCATTGGGGAAACCAATATTAATCGCTTTGTAGTAACGGCTGTCTGGTTTTAACTGATTACGCTGAACGCTATAAAACCCTTCCGGACTTTTAAAATCGCCCTGACGCTGTTTTGGTCCTAACCCGCCGGAATATTTACAGATTTTATAACTGTCGAGCAGCTGATATTGCTCGCCCATTTTGACGTAGAGATCGAGCGTACGTTCTTCCTTGAAGATCTGGATGTAGACAGGGGATCCCATCAACTGCTGCTTATACTCTTTGCTCACTGGCGTGGTAGAGCTACTGCTGCCCAGCAAACCGGCAAATGAAACGCACGGGATCAACAACATCGCAAGAATTAATGCGATTTTACGCATACTGCTTATTCCTTGATAAAACGGTTACACACGCCAGGACGGCAAAATAGATCCCAAATCGGAATAGTCTGGATTTGGAAGGCTCACATTATCACCAAAAGAGTTTTACGCAAGCCTGTCGGCGCTGGGTTTACAAATTTAGCATAAGTGACGATTTTCAAAAGTCCGAAAAGCGCATGTAAAGTGGATTTATTTCTTATTTCCTAAGGTTATGAAACCTCGATAGTAATATGCAAATAAGCAATTAATAATCCCGCTTCTCCGTCCTTTCCTCTAATATTCTCATCTTCATTCAGCCGGTTTATATCCTTCATGTATTTGTTCTCTCACGACAGATTGCTGCGCCTGGGCGTGTTTTCTTTGTCCCTTTTGCTTCCTTTACTTGCCAGCGCCACCACATCACATATCTCTTTCAGCTACGCCGCCCGCCAGCGGATGCAAAACCGTGCGCGTTTATTAAAACAGTACCAAACCCATCTGAAAAAACAGGCCAGCTACATTGTGGAAGGCGATGCACAAAGCAGAAGGGCGCTGCGGCAGCACAACCGCGAGCAGATTAAACAGCATCCCGAATGGTTTCCAGCGCCGCTCAAGGCGAGTGACCGACGCTGGCAGGCGCTGGCGGATAACAACCATTTCTTAAGCAGCGACCACCTGCATAACATCACTGAAGTGGCAATTCACCGCCTGGAGCAGCAGCTTGGCAAGCCTTACGTCTGGGGCGGCACGCGGCCTGATAAAGGCTTCGACTGTAGCGGGTTGGTTTTTTACGCCTACAACAAGATCCTTGAGGCGAAGCTCCCGCGCACGGCTAATGAGATGTATCACTACCATCGGGCAACGATTGTGGCGAATAACGACCTGCGCCGGGGAGATTTGCTGTTTTTCCATATCCACAGCCGTGAGATTGCCGACCATATGGGGGTGTATCTGGGCGATGGGCAATTTATCGAGTCGCCACGTACCGGCGAAACCATTCGGATAAGCCGATTAGCCGAACCTTTCTGGCAGGACCATTTTTTGGGCGCGCGGCGGATTTTGACGGAAGAGACGATTTTGTAGGACGGATAAGCGTAAGCGCATCCGGCGGTTGTGCACCGATGCCGGATGCGGCGTGAACGCCTTATCCGGCCTACGAATCTGTGCCTTTTTGCGAGCCGCTTTCCCGATATAACACAACTTCATTGTCGACTTCTCCTTTTCTTATTACCGTTGAGAAAAAGGAGTCGCCATGTCTGAATATCGTCGTTATTACATCAAGGGGGGAAGCTGGTTTTTCACGGTAAATTTACGGAATCGTCGAAGCCATCTTCTGACCGCTCAGTTCCAGATGTTCCGTAAAGTCATTATTAACGTTAAGCGAGCCAGACCTTTTGAAATTAACGCCTGGGTAGTTTTGCCGGAGCATATGCACTGTATCTGGACATTACCCGAAAGCGATGATGATTTTTCCTCTCGCTGGCGGGAGATTAAAAAACAGTTCACCCATGCTTGTGGATTGAAAAATATCTGGCAGCCGCGTTTTTGGGAGCACGCCATCCGCAATACCCAAGATTATCGTCATCATGTTGATTATATTTATATAAACCCAGTGAAACATGGCTGGGTAAAGCAGGTGAGTGATTGGCCATTCTCAACGTTCCATCGCGATGTCGCGAAAGGGTTGTATCCCATCGATTGGGCGGGGGACGTAACGGATTTTAGTGCCGGGGAGCGTATCATTTTATAATTGTGCGCCGGTGCCGGATGCCTGATGCGACGCTGGCGCGTCTTATCATGCCTACAAACCTGTGCCGGATCGGTAGGCCGGATAAGGCGTTCACGCCGCATCCGGCAATTGTGCGCGGATGCCTGATGCGACGCTGTCGCGTCTTATCATGCCTACAAACTTGTGCCGCATCCGGCGGTTGTGCATTGATGCCTACATCAACGCCCCCATAATCTTCAACTCCAGCTCATCCGGCACTTCGTTATACGACAGCACATGCAGCCCCGGCGCAAACAACCTTGCATAACGCGCCAGCAAAGGGCGCAGCTGCGGTGGCACCAGCAGCACCGGGTCTTTCCCCGCCGCTTTCATCTGCTCCTTCACCTGCGGCATCGTGCTCTGGAACTGGTTGAGCATATTCGGGTCTACCGGCACGCTGTCGAGCATCACTTTCCCGCCCTGTTGCGCCTGATTCACCACGTTGGCCAGCAGATTTTCCAGCTCATTATTCAGTGTATACACCGCCAGTTCCTGCTTGCGAACGAACGGATGGGTAATGCTGCGCCGCAGCGCCAGGCGCACATCGGCGGCCAGCAAAATATGATCTTTAGTCACCGTGCTACTGGCGACCAGCACGGTGGCGATGGTGACGATATCGCGCAGGGAAACGCCTTCGGTCAGCAGCGCACGGTACACTTTCAGCAACTGGCTGTAATTCAGCGCCGCGCTTAAATCTTCCGCCAGCCGTGGAGCCATCGACGACAAACGGTTATGCAACTGCGTGATGTCATCATAGTTAAATAAATCAGGAATATAGCTGCGCACAATCTTGTTCACATGGGTGGCAATCACGCTGGCGCTGTCGATCACCTGATACCCCATATTCAGCGCCTTCGCTTTCTGCGCGGGCTGGATCCAGGTCACTGGCATCCCGTACGCCGGGTCGTTCCCCAGCACGCCGTCAATCTCGCCGTAGGTTTCGCTGGAGGGCAGGGCCATCAGTTTATCCGCCGGAATATCCGCTTCATCGGCCTTTATGCCGTTGATGAAAATAGCGTACTGGCTGGGCTTGAGGCGGAAATTTTCCCTAATACGGATCTCCGGCAGCAGCACACCGTTACCGTCGGATATCACCTGCCGCACGCCGCGAATCCGCTGGGTGAGCGGGTTGCCCTGTGCTTTATCGACCAGTGCCACCAGCTTGTAGCCGAGGCTTAAACTGATGGGCTCGATCAGCGGTATTGTCTCCCAACTGACCTGTTGCTCGCTGGTTTCAGTGATAGTGCGGGTCAGCGTTTCGAGGCTTTTCTCTTCCGCCTCCGCCGCCTGCGGTTGCTTGCTCATCCGCCAGCCGGTATAGCCAAGCAGGGCGCTGAACATCAGGAACGGGAAGTGCGGCATTCCCGGCACCACCGCCAGCACGAACATAATCCCGGTGGCGGTGTAGAGCACCGACGGGCTTGCCAGCAGCTGGTTACGCACGTCGTGGGCGATATCGCCGTTGTCGCTGACGCGGGTGACAATAATCGCCGCCGCAGTGGAGAGCAGCAGGGAAGGGATTTGTGCCACCAGCCCGTCGCCGATGGTCATCAGCACATACTGCTGGAAGGCGGCATCGGCGCTCAGGTTGTATTTAAAGATCCCGATACAGACACCGCCGATCAGGTTAATCGCCAGAATCATCATCCCGGCGATGGCATCCCCGCGTACAAACTTCGATGCCCCGTCCATCGCGCCGTAGAAATCGGCCTCGCTGGCAACATCTTTACGCCGGGTTTGCGCCTGCGCCTGGTTGATCAATCCGGCGTTAAGATCGGCGTCAATCGCCATCTGCTTGCCGGGCATCGCGTCCAGGGTAAAGCGGGCAGAAACCTCGGAAATACGCTCGGCTCCTTTGGTGACGACGATAAAGTTGATGATCATCAGGATGATAAACACCACGAAACCGACGACAAAGTTGCCGCCAATCACCACCTGACCAAATGACTCAATCACCTTACCCGCCGCGCCCGCGCCGAGATGCCCGTGCAGCAGCACCACGCGCGTAGAGGCGACGTTGAGCGTCAGGCGCATTAAGGTGGTGATCAGCAAAATGGTCGGGAACAGGCTGAATTCCAGCGGCCTTTTCGCCGACACGGCCACCAGCAGCACCATCACCGCCAGCACAATGTTGAAGGTGAACAGAATATCCAGCAGCGCAGGCGGCAGCGGCAGAATAACCATCGCCAGAATACACAGGATCACCAGCGGCACGCCGAGATTGCCGCCGCGCAGCAGCGCGAGGAACGATTTAGTTGTTTTCGCCATCCAGTTTAAGCACCTCTTTGGGAATGGAAATATGTCTGTTCAGCGCCGGGCGCGGCTGTGCGCCGTCGCGCCAGTGTTTCATTTGCAGGACGTAGGTCAGAACGTGGGCGATGGCCCGGTAAAGCTGAAACGGAATTTGCTGATTCACCTGGGTGGTGTAGTAAACCGAGCGCGCCAGTCGCGGAAACTCCACCACTTCCACCTGATTTTCAGCAGCGACCTGGCGAATATAGAGCGCAATTTCATCAGTGCCTTTCGCCACCACAAACGGCGCGGTGGCACGCGACGAGTCATACTGCAACGCCACGGCGTAGTGGGTCGGGTTGGTGATCACCACGTTGGCTTTTGGCACCATTTTGCGAATCTGCCCCATCGCCAGTTGCCGTTGCAGCCGCCGCACGCGGGCCTTCACTTCCGGCTTACCTTCCTGATTTTTGTACTCTTCTTTCAGCTCCTGTTTGGTCATCTTCAGCCCTTTGGTAAACAGGGCTTTCGCCAGCGGCACGTCGACAAGCGCAAAGAAGATAAACAGGATGACAAAGTTGCGCATCACGCTGGCGTAGAGCGACAAACCCTCATTCATCGCCAGTTTGAACGGCAGCGCCTGCAGGCCGAGAAAGGCGGCAAAGTTATTGCGCAGGCTAATCCAAAGCATTACCAGCACCACCACCGACTTCACCGTCATCTTCCCCGTTTCCGCCAGATGCTCACTGGAAAACAGTCGCCCAATGCCTTTTAACGGGCTGATTTTGCTGAAGTCCGGGAGGATTTTTTTCGGCAGAAACAGCCAGCCGCCAGGCACCAGCGAAGAGAGCAGCGCGGCGGCGGGCATCGGCAGCAAGGTGAGAATAAACTTGCCGAGAATTAACAGGTGATGGCGCAGAAACTGGCCGATTACCTCCGGGTTATTAATCTCCTGCGCATACTGATGCACGCTGATAAAACTCTCGCGCACAAAATCGGCATACCACGGGAAACTGCTGGAGATCACCACAAACGCCGCAAACAGGCTCGCTGCCAGCCCCATATCCTTCGAGCGTGGTAGTTGCCCCTCTTCGCGCGCTTTTCGCAGCTTTTGCGCCGAGGGCTTCTCTGTATTTCTTCGCTGCTGCTATCCGCCATAGTGACCTTTCAGCGCGTCGAGTTGCTGCAACACAAAATTCGCCAGATGCAGATAGTGATCCGGCAGGTTGTAGAGCAGGGTGGCAAAGCAGACCAGCCCCGCCAGCATGTTGATGGGAAAGCCGAGCGAAAAGAGATTCAGCGGCGGTGCAATGCGGTTGAGCAGGCCAAAGCAGCCCTGCACAATCAGCATGATGAAAGTGGTCGGCAGCGCCAGCAGCGATGCCGACGCCAGCACCCAGCTAAAGGCCAGCGCGATGGTGCGCAGAGTTTGCGGATGCAGTGCGTTGCCAATCGGCCAGTAGGTGAAGCCCTTGTACAACACGCTCACCAGCAGCAGATGCCCATCCATGGCAAAAAACAGCAGGATCGCGTAGACGTTAATAAGCTCCGCCAGCACGGTTGTTGATGCGCCGCTGCTCGGGTCGTTCATCACCGCCATGCTCATCCCCATATTGAACGAGAGAATCTGCCCGGCGAGTTGCAGCGCCAGAAACAGAAACTGAAACATCAGCCCGAATAACATTCCCCATAATATTTGCTCCACCGTCAGGATCAGGCTGTTGAGCGATAGCAGGTCGTGGGGAATGGGATGGGGGATCAACGGCGTGATGATAATTGCCAGCGCCAGCGACAGAATAATCCGCACGCGCACGGTCAGGGCGCTGTTATCCAGCACCGGCACATAGCGCAGAAACGCCATAATGCGCACGAAGGGAAACCACAGCCCCAGCGCCAGATCCGTCAGTTGCGTAACGTCGCTTGTGCGCATCTTAATGAACCAGCAACGCGGCCTGGCTAAACAGGTGAATGCACAGAGCATGCAACTGGATAATCATCCATTTGCCGCACACCCCCAGCACCACCAGCGTGACAATCAACCTTGGCAAAAAGCTCAAAGTCTGTTCGTTAATCTGCGTCACCGCCTGGAACACGCTCACCAGCAGGCCGACCAGCAGGCTTGGCACCACCAGTACCGAAACCAGTAAAATCACCACTTTTATGCCACTGGCGACAATGTCGGCGGCTACGTCTACGGTCAACATAATCAGCCCAGCCCCAGCCCGCGAATGCTGGTGGTAAGCGTGCCGATGGTCAGCGACCAGCCGTCGATCAGTACAAACAGCATCAGCTTAAACGGCAGCGAAACAATCAGCGGCGACAGCATCATCATCCCCATCGCCATCAGAACGCTTGCGACAATCAGGTCGATCACCAGAAACGGGATATAAATCATAAAGCCAATCTGGAAGGCGGTTTTCAGCTCGCTCAACACATAGGCGGGCACCACAATCGTGAGATCCTGGTCAGCGGCATTGCCCTTCGCGCCGCCGATGGTCATGATTTGCGCCATCGCTTTTTTGTCGGTCTGCGCCAGCATAAAGCGTTTGAGCGGTGTAGCGGCGGTACTTAGCGCATCGGTCAGGGTAATCTGATCGTTTTCGAACGGCACCACCGCGTGGTCGTAAATATTGAGCCAGATCGGGCGCATCACCAGCATGGTGAGTGAGAGCGCAATGCCAATCAGAATGCGGTTTGGCGGTGTTTGCTGCAGCCCCAGCGCCTGGCGCAGCAGTGACAGCACGATAATAAAGCGCGTAAAGCAGGTCATCATCAGCACCATTGTCGGCAGCAAACCGACGAGGGTCATCAGAATCAGTACCTGAATTTTGACGCTGTACTCCTGAGTGTTGCCGTGAGTGACCACGTTAAGCAGCGCAATATCACCGCCCTGGGCGATTGCCAGCGGCGCGAGCGCCAGCAGCCCAAGGCCCAGCGTCAGTTGAGTGCGGCGTTTCATGGCGCCAGTTCGTTGATGTCGCGGGTGTTGAACTCCAGCACGCGCAGGCCGTACTTTTCGTTGACCACCACCACTTCCGCTTTGCCCAGCAGGATATTGTTCACTTTAATATCCAGCGGCTCTCCGGCGAGTTTATCCAGCTCAATCACCGTGTCGTCGTCGATGTTAAGCAGGTCGGCTAACATAATTTCCACCGACGACACTTCCAGCGTTAAGGTCACCGGAATGCGTTTCAGCAGCGTCATCGAGTCGGAAAAGCGGTCTTCCTGGCGGGTGACCCGCGTTGCGGTATCGGCGGATTTCACCGCAGGCGCAACGTCATCGGTCAGGCCAAAATCCTCAGCTAAAATATCTTCTTGCTTACTCATGGCTATTCTCATTCTTGCCCGCCAGCTCCGACAAAAACAGTTTGTCTTTGTCTTCCACAATCAGGGCGCTAAATAATTCAGATTGCCCAATCGCCACCGGGAACGTTTCTCCCAGCGAAATGGGTAAAATATCCCCGGCTTTTATTTGTGCCAGATCGGCGACATTCAGCGACAGCTCGGCGATTTTGACGTTCAGGGTCAGCGGCAGGGATCGGATGATCTCTTTAATCAGTGCCGGTTTATTGACCGATTTCGCCACCTGCTGCGGTTTACTGTGCTCGCTATGGCGAATCAGATTTAAAATAAAATCGGTGTGGGCATCGTCGAGCAAAATACGGAAACTGCTCTCTTCATCGCCCGCAAGGGTAAAGGTTAATTGATACGCCCAGTGGGTAATCACCGTGCTGCTATCCAGTTTTAATTTCAGCGCGATACCGGAGGTTTGCAGATTAAATATCTGCGTGCAGATATCCAGCGCGAGTCGGTTTTTTAATCGTGTTTCAGTTTTGGTCGGTAGTCCATGATGCGATTTCGTTTCTTCAAGAGATGATTCCAGACCATAAAAATTGCCCAGCAGCATTAACAGCAAGGAGCGATCAATATCAAACGCCAGATGCCCGACCTGGGAAACCATCAGTTCGGCGTTTTTATTAATAATATCCATTTCGCAGCCAATCTTTTTTAAGGTGATATTGCTGCGATGCTTTTTGAGAAAGTAGCTACCCAGATGTGAATCAATAACATCAAAATTCCCTGTAAACAGGGTCGGCAGGCGATGGTAGGGGCGTCCGAGCCGATTACCTTCTAATTTAAAGATGCCTGGCGTTTTACTGTACTTCAGCATGGCTTACTTTCTCTGCTGTAATGGTATGGGCGTTTTTGTGCACACAAATCCGGCAGTGACACAGGTGAGGTATTAAATAGAGGGGGCGTGAAAGGGGCAAATTATTAATAGGGTGAAAAAATAATTAAATTATTAATGGGTGATATGTCGGCCACTGTCATAAAACATTGCACGAACTGTAGGCCTGATAAGACGCGCAGCGTCGCATCAGGCATCGGCGCACAATTGCCGGATGCGGCGTAAACGCCTTATCCGGCCTACGGTTCTAACTTATTGTTAAATATAAAATAATATTTTTATTATCGTTTAATTCAAACTTGTTAATCCTGTCGGTGATACGCTTAAGAACATCCTGATTAATGTCGCTACTTATATCGTTCACCCTATGTCTGAACTTATTGCATCTGCCGCCTCCAGCATTAACGCTTTTACTCTGGCAAAGCGTGTCGCCGCCTTTAACGTGCCGGTCCTGATTCAGGGCGAAACCGGCGCGGGGAAAGAGTGCGTGGCGAAATATATTCACACCGTGGCCTTCGGTGAAAATGATAACGCGCCCTATATCGGCGTGAACTGCGCGGCTATCCCGGAAAATATGCTGGAATCCACCTTATTTGGCTACGACAAAGGCGCATTTACCGGCGCAATTGCCAGCGTGCCAGGAAAAATGGAACTGGCAAATAATGGCACCTTATTGCTCGATGAAATTGGTGAAATGCCGCTGGCGCTACAGGCCAAAATATTACGCGTATTGCAGGAGCAGCAGGTTGAGCGATTAGGCAGTAATAGGCAAATTAAACTTAATTTTCGCCTGATTGCCTGCACCAATAAAAACCTTGAGCAGGAAGTTGCCGCCGGACGTTTTCGTGAAGATCTCTATTATCGTCTGGCGGTTATTCCTATTACCATGCCGCCGCTGCGTGAACGTCTGAACGATATTATTCCGCTGGCAGAGTCATTTATTAAAAAATACGCCACGGTGCTGGTGAAAAATATCACCCTGTCGGAGTCCACCCGCCGTGCGCTGCTGAATTACCGCTGGCCCGGTAACGTTCGTCAACTGGAAAACGCCATTCAGCGGGGAATGATTTTAAATCGCGACGGCGTGATTTTCCCGGACGCACTAGGTCTGCCAGAAACCGACGTTGCCGACCGCAGCGAACTGCAATGGCCTGTTCAGCCCGCCGTCCACATTGCCGAAACCAGTGATTTAGGCCAGCACGGACGAAGCGCGCAATATCAATATATCGCCGACCTGATGCGTAAATATCAGGGCAACCGCAGCAAAATCGCCGACCTGTTAGGTATTACCCCGCGCGCATTGCGCTATCGACTGGCCTCTATGCGTAAGCACGGTATCGAAGTTTTCTCCTGACCCGGAAGTTAAAAATGAGCATTACTAATATCAACAGCACCATGCAGGCGCAAATCATGCAGGATGTGCAGCGGATGCAGGCCAACGCCCAGGCACCGGTGCTGCCCGCCATGACCTTCAGTTCCACTGACCCGGACGTTTCGTTTAACCGCATCATGTCCGGCGCGCTCGGTCATGTAGACCAGTTCCAGCAGGTGGCAGAGCAGCAGCAAACCGCTGTCGACACGGGCAAAAGCGATGACCTGGCAGGCGCGATGATCGCCAGCCAGCAGGCGTCGCTCTCTTTTTCCGCGCTGGTGCAGGTGCGCAACAAAATTGCCACCGGATTTAACGATCTGATGAGTTTGTCGATCTAACCCTATGAATGCACAAATAAAGAAGTTAACCCAGGCGTTTCCGGCGTTTCGACTGCGTCTCGCAGATAACAAACGCTGGGCGTTGATGGCGGGCGCGGGGCTTGCCGTTGCGGCGACGGCGATTATCGTCAGTGTGCTGTGGACCAGCAATCGCGGTTATGTCTCGCTCTACGGACGCCAGGAAAATCTGCCCGTGTCGCAGATTGTCACCGTGCTGGACGGCGAAAAGCTCACCTACCGCATTGACCCGCAGAGCGGGCAGATTCTGGTGCCGGAAGACGAACTGTCGAAAACGCGCATGACCCTTGCCGCCAAAGGCGTGCAGGCGATATTGCCCAGCGGCTACGAGCTGATGGACAAAGACGAAGTGCTCGGCAGCAGCCAGTTCGTGCAGAACGTGCGCTATAAACGCAGCCTCGAAGGGGAGCTGGCGCAGAGCATCATGTCGCTGGACGCGGTGGAGAGCGCACGGGTGCATCTGGCGCTCAACGAAGAGAGCTCTTTTGTGGTCAGCGATGAGCCGCAAAACAGCGCCTCGGTGGTGGTGCGTCTGCATTACGGCGCGAAGCTGAATATGGACCAGGTTAACGCCATTGTGCATCTGGTTTCCGGCAGTATTCCGGGGCTGCACGCCAGCAAAGTTAGCGTCGTCGATCAGGCAGGAAATCTGCTGACCGACGGCATTGGTGCGGGCGAAGTGGTTTCTGCCGCTACCCGTAAACGCGATCAGATCCTCAAAGATATTCAGGACAAAACCCGCGCCAGCGTGGCGAACGTGCTGGATTCGCTGGTCGGTACGGGGAATTACCGCGTCAGCGTGATGCCGGATCTCGATCTCAGCACCATCGACGAAACTCAGGAACACTACGGCGACGCACCGAAAATCAACCGCGAAGAGAGCGTGCTGGACAGCGACAACAATCAGGTAGCGATGGGCGTGCCTGGTTCGCTCAGCAACCGTCCGCCGGTTGCGGCGAATCAGATGACCAACGGTACGGAAGAAAACCGCTCGCCGGAAGCGTTATCCAAACACAGCGAAAGCAAACGCGATTACTCTTACGACCGCAGCGTCCAGCATATTCAGCATCCCGGCTTTGCGGTGAAACGCCTCAACGTGGCGGTGGTGCTCAATCAAAACGCCCCGGCGTTGAAAAACTGGAAGCCGGAGCAGACCGCACAGCTTACCGCGCTGCTGAACAATGCCGCCGGTATCGACGCTCAGCGCGGCGACAACCTGACGCTTTCACTGCTCAACTTTGTGCCGCAGGCGGTGCCGGTCGAACCGGTGATCCCGCTGTGGAAAGATGACAGCGTGCTGGCGTGGGTGCGGCTGATTGGCTGCGGCCTGCTGGCGCTGTTGTTGCTGTTCTTCGTGGTGCGCCCGGTAATGAAACGACTGACGGCGGTACGTGCGCCGGTTATCACACCAGAACCGGAAGCCGTCAGCGAACCGTGGATTGCCACGCCGGAAGAGGAGCGCAAAAACGTCGACCTGCCGTCGCTGCCCGGCGATGACAGCCTGCCGTCCCAGAGTTCCGGCCTCGAAGTAAAACTCGAGTTCCTGCAAAAACTGGCCATGAGCGACACCGATCGCGTTGCCGAAGTTCTCAGACAATGGATTACCAGCAATGAGCGAATTGACAACAAATAAGAGCAACAGCTATCTGGAACAGGCGGCGATCCTGCTGCTGTGTCTGGGCGAAGAAGCGGCGGCGACGGTGATGCAAAAACTCAGCCGCGAAGAAGTGGTGCGCCTGAGCGAAAACATGGCGCGGCTTTCCGGCGTTAAAACCAGCATGGCGCGCAAAGTGATCAACAACTTCTTTGATGAGTTCCGCGAACAGAGCGGGATCAACGGCGCATCGCGCTCCATGTTGCAGGGCATTCTTAACAAAGCCCTCGGCACCGAGATTGCCAGCAGCGTGATCAACGGTATCTACGGCGATGAGATCCGCTCGCGGATGGCGCGCCTGCAATGGGTGGAACCGCGTCAACTTGCCATGCTGATCTCCGAAGAACATCTGCAATTGCAGGCGGTGTTCCTCGCGTTTCTGACGCCGGAAATCTCGGCGGCGGTGCTTTCATATCTCAACGAATCGGTACAAAACGAAATTCTCTATCGGGTGGCGAAGCTCAACGACGTCAACCGCGACGTGGTGGATGAACTGGACAGGCTGATCGAACGTGGCCTGTCGGTGCTTTCAGAACACGGCTCGAAGGTGAAAGGCATCAAACAGGCGGCGGATATCGTCAACCGCTTCCAGGGCAACCAGCAGGTGATCCTCGACCAGATGCGCGAGCGTGACGAAAACGTGCTGGAGCAGCTCCAGGATGAGATGTATGACTTCTTTATCCTCAGCCGCCAGAACGAAGAGGTGCGCCGACGCCTGCTCGACGAAGTGCCGATGGAAGACTGGGCGGTGGCGCTGAAAGGCACCGAAGCCCTGCTGCGCCGCTCCATTTACGCAGTAATGCCAAAACGTCAGGTGCAGCAACTGGAAGCGATCACCGCGCGCCTGGGGCCGGTACCGGTCAGCCGTATCGAACAGATCCGCCGCGAAATCATGGGCATCGCCCGTGAACTGGAAGAGGCTGGAGAGTTTCAGCTACAGCTCTTTGCGGAACAGACGGCGGAGTAACCATGACCATTGAAACACTGCGTGGGCGCTATCGTTTACACCGTTTTTCGCCGCGCCAGCGGCCTATGGCGAGTGAACCTCTGACCGCAGGGCTCAGCACCGCCGACTACCAGCGTCAGCTAAAAGACGGTTTTCAGGAAGGGCTGCAAAAAGGCTTTGAGCAGGGGATGACCGAAGGCATCGACCAGGGATTTCTTGAAGGTCATCAAAAAGGGTTTGAAGATGGTCGACGCCAGGGCTACACCGAAGGCAGCCTCGCCGGGCAGCAGGAAGGGCGCAAACAGTTTGTGGATGCGGCGCAGCCGCTGGAAGCCATCAGCGGAAAAGTGAACGACTTCCTCGCCCATATCGAACGCAAACAGCGAGAAGATTTGCTGCAACTGGTGGAAAAAGTCACCCGCCAGGTGATCCGCTGCGAACTGGCGCTGCAACCCACGCAGTTACTGGCGCTGGTGGAAGAGGCGCTGGCGGCCTTCCCGGCAATGCCAGAAACCCTGCAAGTGATGCTGAGTACGGAAGAGTTTAACCGCCTGCGCGACGCGGTGCCGGAAAAGGTCAGCGAATGGGGGCTGACGCCTTCGCCGGATCTGCCGCCGGGTGAATGCCGGGTGATCACCGATAAATCCGAACTGGATATCGGCTGCGAGCATCGCCTTGAACAATGCATGACTGCACTAAAAGAGACCCTAACGCCGGAGTCGCAGGGTGAGTGATTTTTCTGCTTTCGATAACGCCCTGCGATCGCTGGAATCTATCCCATTAGCCCGCGTTGCCGGGCGGTTGGTGCGCCTTAACGGCATCCTGCTGGAGAGCGTCGGTTGCCCGCTAATGACCGGGCAACTGTGCCGTATCGAAAGCGCCAACCACACGCTGATCGACGCGCAGGCCGTGGGCTTTAATCGTGATATCACCTACTTAATGCCGTTTAAACAGCCTGTCGGCCTGATGGCGGGCGCACGCGTCTTCCCGGAAGAAAAAGCCCACGACATCCTGATTGGCGAAAGCTGGTTAGGCCGCGTGGTGAATGGCCTCGGCGAGCCGCTGGATGGCAAAGGCCGCCTGAACGGCAGCGATCTTCTGCCGCCGCTGCCGCCCTCGGTTAATCCCTTAACCCGCCGTTCAGTGGACGAGCCGTTAGACGTGGGCGTGAAAGCGATCAACGGCCTGCTGACCATCGGCAAAGGCCAGCGTGTCGGGCTGATGGCGGGCAGCGGCGTGGGGAAAAGCGTACTGCTGGGGATGATCACTCGCCAGACTAAAGCCGATATTGTGGTGGTCGGGCTGATTGGCGAGCGCGGGCGCGAAGTGAAAGAGTTTATCGACCATTCATTGGGCGCGGATGGACTGGCGAAGTCCATCGTCGTAGTCGCGCCTGCCGATGAATCGCCGCTGATGCGCCTGAAAGCCACCGAACTGTGCCACTCCATCGCCGCCTGGTTTCGCGACCGTGGGCATCACGTTTTACTGCTGGTGGATTCCCTGACCCGCTACGCGATGGCACAGCGAGAAATCGCCCTCTCACTCGGTGAACCGCCCGCCACCAAAGGCTATCCGCCATCGGCATTCGGCATGATCCCCAAACTGGTAGAGAGCGCAGGCAACAGCGAAAGCGCGGGATCGATGACCGCCATCTACACCGTGCTGGCGGAAGGCGACGACCAGCAAGATCCGATTGTCGACTGCGCCCGCGCAGTGCTGGATGGGCATATCGTGTTAACCCGCAAGCTGGCGGAAGCGGGGCACTATCCGGCCATTGATATCGGCCAGTCGATCAGCCGCTGCATGAACCAGGTCACCCGCCCGGAACATCAGCAATCCGCCCGCGCGTTAAAGCAAAACTACGCCGCCTATATGGAGATCAAACCTTTGATCCCGCTCGGCGGCTACGTGGCCGGTGCGGACGCCAGCGTCGACAAAGCGGTGAAAATGTTCCCCGTAATCGAGCGATTTTTGCGTCAGGAGATGCGCGAACCCGCCTCTCTTGAACTGGTGCAAAGCCGCCTGCAAATTCTCTTTCCTGGCGTCAAAAAGGCAGAACAGTAACTATGCGACAAATCATCGACACCCTGGCGCAGTTGCAGCGCCTGCGGGATAAATCGGTCAAAGACAAAACCGTCGAACTGGCAAAGCAAAAACAGATTTGTGCGGGCTATGATAACAATATCAAAGCGTTAGGCTATCTGGTGGAGAAAACCTCTGCGGGCGCGGCGGCGTCGGTGGAATCGCTGAAAAACGTCAGCGGCTACAAGGGAACCCTGCGCAAGGTGATCGCCTGGCAGGAGCAGGAAAAAACGCTGGCCAACATCAAAGCCACGCGAATGCAGAAGAACCTGACGGCGGCGGCGTGCGAAGAGAAAGTGGTGGCTTTGACGCTGGACGACAAACGCCGCGAGCAGCAGGAAATCGCCACGGCGAAAGCGCAAAAAGCGGTGGACGATATTGCGGTGCAGTGCTGGCTACGGCACAAATTAGCGGAGTAGCCATGAAAACGGTCATCACCTTCGGCACCTTCGATGTGTTTCATATCGGTCATCTGCGCCTTTTACAACGCGCCCGCACGCTGGGCGAGCGGCTGCTGGTCGGCGTATCGTCCGACGCCTTAAATATCGCCAAAAAGGGCAGGGCGCCGGTTTACCATCAGGATGACCGCATGGCGATTATCGCCGGGCTGGCGTGCGTGGATGGCGTATTTCTGGAAGAATCGCTGGAGCAGAAAGCGGAGTATTTGCGGGGGTACAGTGCGGATATTTTGGTGATGGGCGATGACTGGGCCGGGAAGTTTGATAGCTTCGCGTATATTTGTGAGGTAGTGTATTTCACCCGCACGCCGTCGGTGTCGACGACGGGGATTATTGAGGTGATTAGGGGTAAATCAGCCATCTACTGATTTAATTCCCGCAGTAGTCTGGTATTGAGATACAGTTTTTCCCGGCCTACGCTCATCTCCTCCAGTACGCCCGCTTCCGTCAATTGCTTAAGATAAGATGACGCCGTCTGCCGTTTGGCTATGTTACATTATATTTTGATGCCAAGATTCCTTTCATTATATATTGTTGGTGTTATAAATTTAATAATGAATATCTTGTCTTTAATGTCCATAAAAACAACTATTAACAAAGAATCATGAAAAAAAATCACAGTCCTTTTATCAGGCAGCGCAACTTTATTATCTTTAATGCTTTTTCCCAACTTCTTCTCTAAATCATCAAGACTATCTTTGAAAGTAAGCCCATAGGGTAACCCTCCCTCATTACCTGAATGAACTTCAAGATATGAAAAAATATACTGTCCCTCAGATCTTGCCGGTAATAAAGAGTCATGTTCGAATACTTCCCGCTCTTCAAATGAAAGCACAACATCTTTTGATGATGTTCTTAAATGCTCAGCACCACCAACACCCTGAGGACGTTTTTTTATCCCATTACTCAGTAAAAAGTTATCTAATTCAGGGGAAGCTGAGGAATATCTCAAGAAACCAATGCATTTAATAATATCCATTATACTCTCCTGTAAATATATAGGTGAAGCCTTTAATTAGTTGAATTGGTGTATAATCCGCGTTATTGAAGTTCTTCCGTGGTCTCGGCTATTGTTCAATGCCCCAGCTGTCAGTCTGCTCAGATTTATCGTCATGGGCGGAACCCTGTCGGGATCGGTTTCGCTGCCGTGATTGTCATCGTGTCTTTCTGCTTACCTACCGGGCAAGATTACGATAGCCCAGTTCCCGCATGGATTGACGCGAGTTAGTCTCCGTCGATTGCTGCTTTCTCATTTTACGTCTTAACCCTACCTTGAATACCTTATCATTCGTCAAGATATTAATATCGATATGACTTATCCCTAAAATAATTCAGCAAAATAAGTTTCCTAAATTCATTGTTGCAGCAACGCTATAGCCCTACAGTTCCATCTTACGCGGGTGTGTAGTCCGCGAAGAGCCACGTCCACTTCGCGTGCGGTGCATTTTGCTGCCAATACATATAAAAAAGAATAGTTATAGAAGGAAGAAGGGCACTTTTCGGAATCCATAAAGACAACTCTCACAGTGATCAAAAATGTGCAACTTTTACCGATTAGCCAGCCATAAAGAGATGTGTTTGAAATCAGAGGGTAGATAAGTGCGCTGTTCTTGCCGGATGCGGCGTAAACGCCTTATCCGGCCTACAAATCCTCACAAATTCACTATATTGCAGGGGCGCGTAGGCCTGATAAGCGAAGCGCATCAGGCACTTCTGCGGTTTACCCCAGCGCCTCCACAATCACCATCGCCGCCCGTTCTCCCGCCTTGCCATCCATAAACGCATCGCAATAGTGATGACGAATCTCCGTAAGCCTCGCCTGCACCGCATCCCAGTCAAACGCCTCTGACAGCAAGTAACGGAGTTCCGCAACATCATGGGCCACCGGCAATATTTCGCGAATTTGCTGGTCGGCGCTTTCGGGCGTGGAGTAGCTTTTCTCGCCGTCGAGCAGTTCCGTCATGCCCGGAAAGTCGAGCAGGATCACCCGCTTATCAACGTGGATAGCATCGAAAATAAAACCGCTGTTATCGGTGAGCACGTAATCGGCCTTTGCCAGTAGCGCCAGCGTGTGACGGGCGGAGTCGGTGCGCTGTTTTAAATGTCTGCGCGCCAGTGCCAGCGACGCCGCTTCTTCCGGGCGCGCGCAGGTGCCGTGGTGCAGTTTGCAAATCAGGTTCACATCACCGCTTAAGCGCCCCAATTTTTCTGCCCAGTGGGGCAGGGAGCTTAATGCGCCAAACGTGGGGGCGTAGAGCACCGTAGTTTTACGAAAATCGGGTTGGATATTTTCCGGCAACGAACGATCGAACGTGCCGTTATGCCAGGCGTCGAAGCGCGGGTTGCCAACCACTTTTGCATTGCCGAAATGTTCCAGCGCCTGCTGGCTGTAGTGGCTGTAACACAAAATGCGCTGATAAAAACGGTTCCAGTCCGCGTGGTTCCACGTCTCTTTGGCTAAGCCGTACATAGCGCGGACGTTCACCGCTGCCAGGCCATTGAGCGCGGGCGTGTGGTAGGGGCTGACCAGGCATTTTACCCGCTGACCATGCGCTTGCATTTCAGATAAGCGCATACCTTTAAGCTGCGGATCGTCGATGCTTTTTAGCGTTGCTAGCATTTCATCAAGAAACGGTTTAAACACGCGGTCGTTAATCACCAGCGTGCAGCTCTGCCCCTGCGCCTGAAGGGCGGTGATGATGGGGCGGTAGAGCGCGTAATGGAAGGAGGTTTCCATAAAAAAGCCGATGGTGTCGGCGATGGGTAACGCGGATGGTTTTGTGGCTACGGGTAACTTATTGAAATAGTGAATAATGTTGTCGGTCGTTTTTTGCTCAATATCACTAAAGCCCGGTCGCTGGTAACAAAGGCTCGGATAACAGGCCAGCCATTTGTCGGCGCTTAGTAGCGGCTGCCAGCAGGTTTCCAGCGAGTGCTCATCGTTGCTCATCTGCTGCGCCAGTTGCGGGTAGTAGCGGCTGTTCACCAGATAAGCGCACACTTTGCGGCAGTCCCGCGCGTGTACCAGCCCCGGCAAACTTTTTAGCATCGTTCCTTGCGAAATTTCGCCGCCGAGGATCATCACCTGCCAGGGAATTTTCGCCAGGCTCGCGAGCAGCCTGTTCAGTACCTGAATATGTTTCTCCTGCTTGAGAATAACCGCGTCATCTTCCAGCAGCAGATAGTTTTGCCAGCCGTGCTGTTGCGCCAGGCGTAGCGCCTGCAAGTGTGACAGGCGGCGGCCCCGTTGACCGTTTTCATCTTCACAGGCGGCAAGGCGGGTGATCTTCTCAGGTGGAATATGCAGCAGTGCCAGTTCTTCACGGATCTGCCGTAAGCGATCCGGGCGTTTATCCAGATTCAGCAGAACGATCTGATCGACAGCCTGATGGTTGATCGCCTGGTGATGGGTGGCGTTATGCAGACTCAGATAAGCATTGCGGAGCAGCGGATCGCGGACGACATCCGCAAGCGCCGCGTTTACTGGCGTGCTGGCCCCGAGAATAAAGTCTTTATCAAAGGTGTTGTGGCTGTGCGAGATACACAGAATGGTGCGTTCGCCGGGCAGTTGTAGCGGGTTAACGCTGAAATTATCGGTGAAACTTTTCTCTTCACCTAAATTGCAATCGTCATCGTAGCGGTGTTTTTTCAGGTAGTTACGGTGATAACAAAAGGTGCCGTTGAGGATGTTACGCGGGCCAAAACTGCGGCTTTGAAAGATGCGGTTGATGTGGCTGTACCAGATAGGGATCTGGTCAGAACCGGAGATGAGCGCCCGGTGTTTTTGCATCATGGCGATGGTGTACGAGATTTTATCTGCCGGGTAGTAGTCGTCGTCATCCATGCAGAGGATGTATTCGCCGCGCGCCAGTTCGTTGAGCATATTACGTTTTTTGCCCAGCGGCAGTTTTTCCGGGTGATGGATGTAGCGGATATTGAAGGACTCCGGCTTGCCATTGGTCAGGCGGTTGATGATGTGCTGGTGGCTTTGCGGAGAGTCGTCGAGGATGACCAGTTCGCGGCGGTCTGCCGGGTAATCCTGATAGCGGTACATATAAAGTAGGTACGGCAGAAATGCGCTGCGGTTCCAGGTTGGCGTGACGACGCTGACGAACGGTTTTTCGCGGTGGGTGGCGAGTGTTTTGATGATGGTTTGCATGATATGTTTACGAAGTAGATAAGGCCGGGAAAATCCGGCCTGAAAGCGTTAGCAAGGTAGCAGCGAAAACGCATAAAGCAGCGGCTCCGCAAAACATTCAGCCTGAATTTGTTGGCGAATCAGCAGCGCATTTTCACTCTCTCGCCAGCGTTCAAACACCGCGAAGAGGGCGAAAATATCCTCCTGTCGTAGCGGTGAATCATCCAGCGTCCACAAACTGATTAACGTGCGGATGAGATAAAAATCACATACCAGCAGGAAATAATCCGCCCCGTCAGCCTGGCCAATCACATCGTGGTAAATCCGGTAAATCAGCCAGTTGCGCATCATCCACGGCGCGGCGGCAAAATGCTGTTGCCAGGTGGTTTGCCACTGCGCCTGAAGCTGCTGTTGTAACAGGGCTTCGCTGTTGGCGTCATGCAGCGTCAGCAAAGTTACCTGCAACGGCAGCGAGGCTTTGCGCGGGCTTTCCGGCAGAATCGACCAGTCAAACGCAAAACTTCCGAGCAGCGTCACCAGTTGGCGCGCCAGTTGTGGCACAGGCGGTAGCTGGGCGAACTGTGCCTGTAGCGTGCCTTTTTTCGCATGATCGGCCAGCGCCTGTGGCAGCGTTGTCAGTCGGGCAAGAGTATCGCCATCCCTGCCTGGCATTTTACTGGCGCGGGAGAGCAGGATACCGACGGCATACAGTGAAAGCTCTGGTGTTAAACCGGGTAGCGTAAGGGTGCTCAAAATCACCTGGTTTACTATCGCATCGCGCGCAGAGAGTTCCGCGGTATTTTCTTCCACAGGGCGGTAGGTGAGCTGTAAATCAAAGGCCCTGGCATCGTTGAGCACCGCTTCGCAGCTTTCTGGCTCTGTCAGCATCAGGCTCTGACGAATCTCATTCTTCCAGACCTTGCGGACGTATAAAGGTGAACCGGGATGCTGCGCCAAAAAATTGCGCACATATTCCGGTTCGTAACATTCAATAAAACTCATAGGTGGCTTCCAGTCTTTATTACTTTGCGGAATCTGCAATAAGCGTGCCGGGATTTTTTATAATCAAAAACAAAGGATTGAGAATCAGGCGGAAAATCCGTTTCCGCGATGGGGGAAGGAATTGTCGTTATTCCTGATAGAGGAAATCCGCTTCGCTGCCTAAAAAAGCCTGAATAAATTCATACTGGCGAATCAACAGCTCGCCGTTTTTATCGTTGTAGGCTTTGCAGCGTTCCGCTTTTTGCTCAAGACGTTGCCACAACTGTTGTGCTGCCGTTTTTTGTACCGCCGGAAGCCAGGCGAAAACCTGCGCCAGACCGTCACGATTTACGCTAACGTTGAGCATTTTCAGCAGGCTGTGCCGTTGATGGCTATGTCCATGCAACTGCTCATAGTGATGTGTTATCTCCTCGTTTACTGCCAGCAGCTCCTCGCTGGCGCGGCGAATCATGCAGATCCGCTGGCGCTGGAGACGTTCGCGCAGGGAATCATACATCACGTCGTCGTCACGAATTCCCTGCAGCAGCGCCTTCACCTGTTGTAACCGGATACTCACTTCATCGGCCTCTTATTTCTGGAAAAAACTCAGCATGTCGCTGGCTAACTGTTCGGTGTCCACTTGCAGGCTACCGGAGGCCAGCATCGCCTGCATTTGCGCGACTTTGTCGCTGTCGATATCGCTCTCTTGCTGGTCGTTCAGTGTTTGCTGGGCGGACTGTAATCCCGACTGAGTAATGTCGTCGGCGCTCAGCGTGGTGGTGGTGGCCGCCGTGGTTTTGCGCGACTGGCTGGAGCCTGCCGTTGTGGCTGTCGGGCGATTGCCTGGCATAGTCGGGGTGATTTTCATCGCAACCTCGTCTCTGTTTGAAGGTGTGTTACTCCGGTAAAGCGGTTAACAGGCGGCAAAACTTTAATCGCCTGCGCAAATTACTCCGCGCTTACCGTCGTCACCACGCCGCTTTCTGCCACCATTGCGCTGATGACTCGCTGACTGCTGGCATTACGCACTTTCACCATCTCGCCCTTACGACCATTTTTCAGCGCCACGCCGGGCATCGAGGCGGTGATCCCCGCGCTCTGGTAAACAATCATCACCGGCTGATCGCGCTCGACCAGTACCGGCGACACCAGTTCTTCTTTGGTGATGGGCTTACCCGGTTGCAACGCGTGTTTACTGCTCAAACCAATTGCGTCATCAAGATCCATCAACACATCCCGCCGCTGGGCGCTGACGTTGTAGGGCTTCAACTCCACATCATTTGCCGTAAGCGGCGTATCGCGGGCAATCACTGACTTTGCCATCACCACCGGCACCCGCACATCCGGGCGCACCGCCACGTTCATCTGCCAGCTTTGCGGGCAACTGACGCTGAAGTTCATCCGGTTGAGGGCGATGTCCGCAGGCGACGTCAGCGTGACGGCGGGTGTAGTCGCACAGGGTGCAGCGGTCGCAATCTGCGAGGGAATGTAGACGTTAAAGGTGTAGCGATAGTCATGCCACTGCCGCTGTTGTGCCAGCGATTCAATCTGCTGGCTGGCGGTGCTGAGCGCCTGGGCGTTGACTTGTTCCCGCGCGCTATGTTGCACGGGATGGACGGCGGCGTAGCCCGGTAAGGCCAGCGCCAGGAGGAAGAACATCTTCCGCTTGCAAAATTGAATACTCATAAACCCTTTCTCTTCAGTCACTTAAAAAATGGCACGGCAATTGCTTAGCGTATGCGGATTGAAGCAGGAGTGACGCAAGAAATGGGGATCAGTTTTCAACAAGCATTGGGAGTGCATCCGCAGGCAGTGAAGTTACGTCTTGAGAGGACCGAGCTACTGACTGCGAATCTGGCGAATGTCGATACGCCAAATTTCAAGGCTAAAGATATTGATTTTGCCAGGGAGATGCAACGGGCAAATAACGCGGCGGTGGATGTGCAGTACCGCGTGCCGATGCAGCCGTCGGAAGATGGTAACACCGTGGAACTGAACAGCGAACAGGCGCGGTTTTCACAAAATAGTATGGATTATCAAAGCAGTCTGACCTTTCTGAATCTGCAAATCAGCGGTATCAGAGAGGCCATTGAAGGGAAATAAGCATGTCATTTACTGATATCTATCAGATTTCCGGCTCGGCGATGACGGCGCAAACGCTGCGTCTGAATACCGTCGCCAGTAACCTGGCGAATGCCAATGCGCCCGCCAGCAGCGAGGCGCAGGCGTATAAAGCGCGTAGCCCGGTGTTTGCCGCGGTGTATCACCACAGTTTGCTGGCGGGAACG
The DNA here is from genome assembly GCF_005843885.1 of Escherichia sp. E4742. Taxonomy (NCBI): domain Bacteria; kingdom Pseudomonadati; phylum Pseudomonadota; class Gammaproteobacteria; order Enterobacterales; family Enterobacteriaceae; genus Escherichia; species Escherichia sp. E4742. The sequence goes on from NZ_CP040443.1 coordinate 3,268,232, forward strand.
CATCGTCATGCCATTGACGGCGCCAGCGTGCAGGTGCAGGACGTGCTGCAAACCGGCGGGGCGCTGAAACGCTATGAACCGCATTCGCCGCTGGCGGATGCCAACGGCGATGTCTGGTATCCCGACGTCAACGTGGTGGAACAGATGGCGGACATGATGTCGGCATCACGCGATTTCGAAACCAACGTCGATGTGCTCAACAACGTGAAAAGTATGCAGCAAAGCCTGCTGAAACTGGGAGAAGCCTGATGAATACCCTGGCGCTGAATGCGCAATCGCCGCAGCCGACCGCCACGGCGGAAAGCAATAACGTGGCGGCCAGCGACACGACAAGCAGCAGCGATAGCTCGCCCGTCGATACTTTTCTGACGCTGTTTGTCGCGGAGATCCAAAACCAGGACCCGACTGACCCGACCGACGCCACCGAATATATCGACCAGCTTTCGTCGATGGCGCAGGTGGCGATGATGGAAGAGATGAGCGTGCAGGCCAACACCAATGCGGTGCTGATGAGCAACATTCAGGTGATGGCGCTCGGCAACCTGGTGGGCGACGACATTATGGTACAGACCACCGCTTTGCAGGTGAGCGATCAGACCATTAACGGTCGCGCCACACTGGACGACGCCTGTACCACCGCCGATCTCCACTTTACCGATGCCGCAGGTGATGACTACACGGTGTCGCTAATCCCGGAAGGGAGTTCGTCCGTCGGGCCAGGGCAGGTGGATTTCTCGATTAATCCGGCTGATTACGGCATCCCGCCTGGCGATTACGACGTCTCGGTGGTGACCAACACCGGGGAAGAAGAGGTGCCGATTGAAGTCTCCGGCGAAGTGGAAGATGTGCGCATCCCGCTCGACGGTAGCTCTCCGGTGCTCAACGTTGCAGGCGTGGGCGAAGTGCCGTTCACCATGATTAGCCAGTTTGGCGTACCCGATACCGACAGTGATGTGGCGTGATGACCGGTGCCAAATTGCCTGATGCGCTTCGCTTATCAGGCCTACATGAAACTGCAATGTATTGAATCTGCATGGTTTTGTAGGCCGGATAAGGCGTTCACGCCGCATCCGGCGTTCGGTGCAAGATGCCTGATGCGACGCTTAACGCGTCTTATCAGGCCTACGAGTTCGCGCATATTTTTATGTTTGCACCCGTTCGTAGGCCGGATAAGGCGTTCACGCCGCATCCGGCAAAACAACGAGCACGCTGCCAAAAATTTGAATTAACAGGACGAAACAATGAGTTATGAAATTGCCGCAACGGGGCTGAATGCCGTTAACGAACAGCTGGACGGGATCAGTAACAACATCGCCAACGCCGGAACGGTGGGCTATAAGTCGATGACCACTCAGTTTTCAGCCATGTATGCCGGAAGCCAGGCGATGGGCGTCAGCGTGGCAGGCACCGCGCAGAGTATTTCGCGCGGCGGTTCGCTGGTGTCGACAGGCAACGCGCTGGATCTGGCGATTAACGACGATGGCTTTTTTGTTACCTGCGACAGCGCGGGCAACATTTCTTATACTCGCGCCGGATCGTTTGAAACCGACAAAAACGGCTATATCGTTAACGCCTCAGGCGCTTATTTGCAGGGCTATCCGGTCGATGACAGCGGCACCCTGCAAACCGGTACAGTCACCGATATCCAGATCAAAACCGGCAATATTCCGGCGCAGGCCAGCAGCAGCCTGACCTTTACCGCCAACTTCAACGCCAGCGACGTGGCTATCGATCGCACCACCGTACCGTTCGACCCGACCAACAGCAGCTCGTATACCGACAGCTACACCACCACGGTATATGACTCGTTAGGCAACGAACACTCGGTATGCCAGTACTTCACCAAAACCAGCGACAACACCTGGGAAGTGCAGTACACCTTCGACGGTCAGCAGCAGACCGGCGTTCCGGCGACGACATTAACCTTCGACCCGAACACCGGGAAGCTGACTTCACCAACCACGCCGCAGACCATTGAGTTTCAGACTGACGCCGCCGCGCCCATTGATTTAACCGTCGATTACTCCACCTGTACGCAATACGGCTCGGACTTCTCAGTCACCACCAACTCCGCCAACGGCTACGCCTCCGCAACGCAAAACGGTGTCCAGGTTGATGGCGATGGCAAAGTTTACGCCACTTACAGCAACGGCGAGCGGATGTTGCAGGGGCAGGTGGTGCTGGCAACGTTCCCCAACGATGACGGCCTGCAAGCGGTGAGCGGCACCGCGTGGGTACAAACCGGGGAATCGGGTACGCCGCTGATTGGCGTTCCCGGCTCCGGCACCTGCGGCACGCTCACGTCAGGTGCGCTTGAAAGCTCTAACGTCGATATCACCAGCGAGCTGGTCAACCTGATGACTGCCCAGCGTAACTATCAGGCCAACACCAAAGTCATCGCCACCAGCACGCAGCTCGATGACGCGCTGTTCCAGGCAATGTAATGGACCGCCTGATTTATACCGCCCTGAGCGGGGCTTCTCAGACTTTGTACGAGCAGCAAATTAGCGCCAACAACCTGGCGAACGTCAACACCAACGGTTTTCGTGCTGATATGGCGATGGCGACCAACGACAAGGTGAAAGGCGGCGGCTTCGACACGCGCTATATGGCGCAGGAAGGGGCCAGCGGCGTGAATGACAGCACCGGCGTGGCGGAGAAAACCGAACGCCCGCTGGACGTGGCGATTCAGGGCGCGGGTTACATTGCGGTGCAGGATAAAAACGGCAACGAAGTCTATACCCGCAACGGCAACATTCAGCAGGACGACCAGGGGCAACTGACCATCGACGGCAATCTGGTGCTGGGGGATAACGGGCCGATCATTCTGCCGCCGAACGCCATCGCCTCGTTTGGCAGCGACGGCACGCTGTCGGTGACGCCCGATGACGGCGACGTGACCGCGACGATGGATATCGACCGCCTGAAGCTGGTGGATATTCCGGTTTCTGACCTGGCGAAAAACGGCGAAGGGATGCTGGTGACTGCCGATGGCGTTCCGGCCCAGCGCGATGAAAACATCAAAGTCAGCGGCGGTTTTCTCGAAGGCAGCAATGTCTCGGCGGTGAGCGAAATGATGTCGTCCATCGCCATGAACCGCCAGTTTGAAGCGCAGATCAAAATGATGAAAACCGCCGAAGATATCAGCGACGCGGGCAACCGCTTATTGCGCGGCTCGTAACCGTACATCGTAGGCCGGATAAGGCGTTCACGCCGCATCCGGCAGTTGTGCGGCGGTGCCTGATGCGACGCTTTGCGTCTTATCAGGCCTACAAGTCTGTGCCCAAACCGTAGGCCGGATAAGGCATTCATGCCGCATCCGGCAGTTATGCGGCGGTGCCTGATGCGACGCTTTGCGTCTTATCAGGCCTACAAGCTTGTGCCCAAATCGTAGGCCGGATAAGGCGCTCACGCCGCATCCGGCAGTTATGCGGTGGTGCCTGATGCGACGCTTTGCGTCTTATCAGGCCTACAAGTCTGTGCCCAAACCGTAGGCCGGATAAGGCGTTCACGCCGCATCCGGCAATCGGCGGCAAAAAACAACACGGAATTTACCACCATGAACGCAGCACTATGGATTAGCAAAACTGGCCTCTCGGCGCAGGATGCTGAAATGAGCGCGATTGCCAACAACATCGCCAACGTTAACACCACCGGCTTCAAGCGCGACCGGGTGATGTTTCAGGATCTGTTCTACCAGACCCAGGAAGCGCCGGGCGCGATGCTCGACCAGAACAATATCATGCCAACCGGGCTGCAATTCGGTAGCGGCGTGCGCATTGTCGGTACGCAGAAAACCTTTACCGAAGGCAACGTCGAAACCACCGACAACGCGATGAATGTCGCCATTATGGGGCAGGGATTTTTGCAGGTGCAAAAGGCTAATGGCGATATCGCCTATACCCGCGACGGCAATTTGCAGGTGAACGCCGACGGCGTGCTGACCAACTCGCAGGGCTTGCCATTACAGCCGGAAATCGACGTTCCGGCGGGGGCGACCAGCGTCGCGTTTGGTGAAGATGGCACGGTGACGGCGATCTTACCCGGCGACAGCGATGTGACCGAGTTAGGGCAACTGACGCTGGTGAACTTCGCTAACCCGGCAGGGCTTTCTGCCGAAGGGGACAACCTTTATCTGGAAACCGCCGCCAGCGGTCAGCCGACCGAAGGTGTACCGGGCGAAGATGGGCTTGGCACCTTACAGGACAACGCGCTGGAAGGCTCGAACGTGGATATCGTTAACGAAATGGTAGCGATGATTACGGTGCAACGCGCGTACGAGATGAACGCCAAAATGGTGTCGGCAGCGGACGATATGTTGCAGTACATCAGCCAGACGCTGTAAGGCGAAATGTCGGATGCGACGCTGACGCGTCTTATCCGACCTACAAGAGCACATAACTCACTGTATTTAAACAGGTAGAACGTGAAAAATTATCTCTGGCTGGTGGCGCTGCTTCCCCTGCTTAACGGGTGTGAATCGCAGGCCATTCTGGTCAAAAAAGACGACGCATACTTTGCGCCACCGAAAACCGAAGCGCCGCCTCCGGCAGACGGCCGTGCCGGGGGCGTGTTTGAAACCGGCTACAACTGGTCGCTCACCGCCGACCGACGAGCTTACCGCGTGGGCGATATCCTGACGGTGATCCTCGAAGAATCGACCCAGTCGAGCAAACAGGCGAAAACCAACTTCGGCAAAAGCAACAGCGTCGATATCACCGCGCCAACGGTATTCGGTCACACTAAAAATAATCTTTCCGGTTCCATCGACGCCAACCGCGACTTTGACGGCAGCGCCACCTCCCAGCAGCAGAATAGCCTGCGCGGGGAGATTACCGTTTCCGTCCATGCGGTGCAGCCCAACGGCATTCTGGAAATTCGCGGCGAGAAATGGCTCACCCTCAACCAGGGCGATGAGTACATCCGTTTAAGCGGCCTGGTACGCGCCGATGATATCCAGAACGACAACTCGGTCTCCTCCCAGCGGATCGCCGACGCCCGCATCTCCTATGCCGGACGCGGCGCGTTAAGCGACGCCAACGCCGCAGGCTGGCTGACGCGGTTGTTTAACCATCCTCTGTTCCCGATTTAATGCCGGAGAGTGCAATGCAAAACTGGATAAAAACGGTGGTGGTAGCCGTAAGCCTGGCGCTGCCCGGCGTGGCGCTGGCGCAATCGCTGGAGTCGTTGGTTAACGTGCAGGGCGTGCGCGAAAACCAACTGGTCGGCTACAGCCTGGTGGTCGGCCTTGACGGCACTGGCGATAAAAACCAGGTCAAATTCACCAACCAGACCATCACCAATATGCTGCGCCAGTTTGGCGTGCAGCTGCCGAATAAAATCGACCCGAAGGTGAAAAACGTCGCCGCGGTGGCGGTGAGCGCCACGCTGCCGCCGATGTACTCGCGCGGGCAGACCATTGATGTCACCGTTTCGTCGATTGGCGATGCCAAAAGTATTCGCGGCGGTACTTTGTTGTTGACCCAGTTGCACGGTGCAGATGGCGAAGTTTATGCCCTGGCGCAGGGTAGCGTGGTGGTGGGCGGGATGAATGCCACCGGGGCCAGCGGTTCCAGCGTAACGGTTAATACGCCAACCGCCGGGTTAATTCCCAACGGCGCGACGGTGGAGCGCGAGATCCCCAGCGACTTTCAGATGGGCGACACCATCACCCTCAACCTGAAACGCCCGTCATTTAAGGATGCCAACAACATTGCGGCAGCGATCAACGCCTCGTTTGGTGGTATTGCCACCGCGCAGAGTTCCACCAACGTTACCGTGCGCGCGCCCACCAGTCCCGGCGCGCGGGTGGCGTTTATGTCGCAACTGGACGATGTGCAGGTGCAGGCGGAGAAAATCCGCGCCCGCGTGGTGTTTAACTCGCGCACCGGCACGGTGGTGATGGGCGACGGTATCGCGCTGCACGCGGCGGCAGTGTCGCACGGCAGTTTGACCGTCTCGATTAACGAAACCAGCAACGTCAGCCAGCCGAATGCCTTTGCGGGCGGGCGCACGGCGGTAACGCCGCAGAGCAATATCGCGGTGAATCATGCGCGCCCTGGCGTGGTGAGTTTGCCGGAGTCGAGCAGCCTGAAAACGCTGGTGAATGCACTAAACAGCTTAGGCGCGACGCCGGATGACATTATGTCGATTTTGCAGGCGCTGCATGAGGCGGGCGCGCTGGATGCCGACCTGGAGGTGATCTGATGAAAGTGAATGGCAGCGGTGGGATTGACGGCAGCGACGCGTTAATGGGGCCGAAAGTTCAGGCCAATGATATCAAGCAGGCCGCCGAACAGTTTGAGGCGATTTTTTTACGCAACATGCTGAAAGAGATGCGTAAAACCAACGAGTTGTTTGATTCGAAAGATAACCCATTTAACAGCGATTCGGTGCGCATGATGCAGGGGTTTTATGACGATGAGTTGTGTAACACGCTGGCGCAGCAGCACGGGATTGGGATCGCGGCGATGATTGTGAAGCAGTTGTCGCCCAGGCATAAATGAGGCCCCGACGTTCGGTGCCTGATGCGACGCTGACGCGTCTTATCAGGCCTACGAGTCCGCACATATTTTTATGCTTGCGCCCGTATGTAGGCCGGATAAGGCGTTCACGCCGCATCCGGCGTTCGGTGCCTGATGCGACGCTGTCGCGTCTTATCAGGCCTACGAGTTCGCACATATTTTTATGTTTGCGCCCGTATGTACGCCGCATCCGGCGTTTGGCACCCGGTTTACGGAACTTAAGAATCCACAACCTAACGCCGCTTTTAACCGGCACGATTTACCGGTAAGGATCCAACATGGACATGATTAACATTGGCTACTGCGGCGCCTCAACCGCGCAGGTGGAGCTGAACGTCACGGCGCAAAACACCGCTAACGCCATGACCACAGGCTATACCCGTCAGGTGGCGGAGATCAGCACCATCGGTGCCAGCGGTGGTTCGCCGAACAGCGCCGGTAACGGCGTACAGGTGGACAGCATTCGCCGCGTCTCTAACCAGTATCAGGTGAATCAGGTGTGGTATGCCGCCAGCGATTACGGCTATTACAGCACCCAGCAGGGGTATCTTAGCCAACTGGAAGCCGTATTGAGCGACGATAACAGCAGCCTGAGCGGCGGCTTCGATAACTTTTTCGCCGCCCTTAACGAAGCGACCACCAGCCCCGATGATTCTGCCCTGCGCGAGCAGGTGATCAGCGAAGCCGGGGCGCTGTCGTTGCGTATTGATAACACGCTGGATTACGTCGACTCGCAAAGCACGGAAATCATCAGCCAGCAGCAGGCGATGGTGTCGCAAATCAATACGCTCACCAGCGGCATCGCCAGCTATAACCAGCAAATCGCCCAGGCCGAAGCCAACGGCGATAACGCCTCCGCGCTGTACGACGCCCGTGACCAGATGGTGGAAGAACTCAGCGGAATGATGGATGTGCAGGTCAATATCGATGACCAGGGCAACTACAACGTCACCCTGCAAAACGGTCAGCCGCTGGTAAGCGGGCAGCAAAGCTCAACCATCGCGCTGGAAACCAATGCCGATGGCACGCCGACTATGTCGCTGACCTTCGCCGGAACCACCTCGACGATGACCACCGACACCGGCGGTTCTTTAGGCGCACTGTTTGATTATCAAAACGATGTGCTGACGCCGCTGACCGACACTATCAACAGCATGGCGTCACAGTTTGCCGATGCGGTCAATAACCAACTGGCACAGGGCTACGATCTCAACGGTAACCCCGGCGAGCCGCTGTTTATTTACGATGCCAGCAATGCCGATGGCCCGCTGACCGTGAACCCGGATATCACCGCCGACGAGCTGGCGTTTTCCAGTTCACCGGACGAAAGCGGTAACAGCGATAACCTCCAGGCGCTGATCAATATCTCCAGCGAACCGCTGGAAATCGACAACCTTGGCAGCGTGACGGTAGGGCAGGCGTGCTCGTCAATCATCAGCAATATCGGCATTTACAGTCAGCAAAATCAGACCGAAGTGACCGCCGCGTCCAATGTCTATTCCGCAGCGCAAAACCAGCAGAGTAGCGTCAGCGGCGTCAGCATGGACGAAGAAGCGGTGAACCTGATCACCTATCAACAAATTTATGAAGCCAATCTGAAAGTCATTTCCGCCGGGGCCGAGATTTTCGATTCGGTGCTGGAAATGTGCAGCTAAGCGGGAGCGCGAAAATGCGAGTAACTACCCAACAAACCTACGTCTCGATGACGCAAAGTTTTAATAATCTCTCCGGCGACCTGGCGCATGTGGTCGAGCAAATGGCAACCGGCAAGCAGATTTTGCAGCCGTCGGACGACCCAATCGCCGCCACGCGCATCACGCAGTTAAACCGCCAGCAGTCAGCGATTGAGCAGTATCAGAGCAATATCGACTCCGCGTCGGCGGGCTTAAGCCAGCAGGAGTCGATTCTCGATGGCGTCAACAACAGCCTGCTGGCGGTACGCGACGACTTGCTGGAAGCGGCGAATGGCACCAATACCGCCGACTCGCTCGCAAGCCTCGGGCAGGATATTGAGTCGCTCACCGAATCAATGGTCGCGGCGCTGAACTATCAGGACGAAGACGGGCATTACGTGTTTGGCGGCACTATCAACGATCAGCCGCCGATTGTGGCTGTGGACGATGATGGCGACGGCGTGACCGACAGCTACAGCTATCAGGGTAACAGCGACCACCGCCAGACTACCGTGTCGAACGGCGTGGAAGTGGATACCAACGAGGCGGCGAGTGATTTCTTCGGCAGCAATTTAGACGTGCTCAACACGCTGAACTCCCTGTCGCAGGAGCTGCAAAACCCGGACGTTGACCCGGCAGATCCGCAGGTGCAGAGCGATATTCAGAATGCCGTGGATGTGGTGGACACCGCCTCGAACGACCTCAACGCCTCCATTGCGTCGCTTGGCGAGACGCAGAACACCATGTCGATGTTGAGCGATGCGCAGACGGATATCTCTACTTCGAATGATGAGTTGATTGGCTCTTTACAGGATCTCGATTACGGCCCGGCGTCGATCACCTTTACCGGACTGGAAGTGGCAATGGAAGCTACCCTCAAGACTTACTCGAAAGTGAGTGAGTTGAATTTGTTCAGCGTTCTCTAACTCTTTCAGGAACAGTATGCAGGTCGGACTTACATCTTCATCACTCGCCACCGGTGGGGCGCATAGCTCTGCGGTATCGTCGTCAACCGTTGCGCCCACTCAGGCGGTGCGGCAAAAGCTCCCGGCGACGGCGAGTGAATATCCGGCCTCGCCGCTGATTACCACTCGCCCGCAGCGTTACAGCGTGCAGCTTAACGATCAGCTCACCACGTTGCAGCAGGCGGATCACTATCTCGGGCAACTGGAGCAGCAGTTGCTCGATTATCGTCATAGCCAGCGTAAGGGTGGGCAGGCGCAGAGTACGGCGCTGATGCAGATGCTGGACAAACGCACCGCACTTTCCGGCGGTACGGTGGACCGCCAGTTACAGCCGGTGTTGCTGGGGGAAACGCGGGTGACCTTTCACTCGCCGGATCTGGCTAATCTCGTACACAACCCCACGCCGGGAACGCGCATGTTCAGCGTCTCTGACGGGCGGCAGACCCAGCTTTCGGCGGTGATGCTGTCAGAGGATGACAGCGCCGGGCAGTATCAGACACGGCTGACCAACGCTCTGCGCCGCGTGGGTGTGCAGATGCATCAGCAAGCGGACGGCATCAGTTTCTCCACGACCGAAAAACAGTGGCTCAACATTGAAAGCACCTTAAGCGTGCGCACCGATGGCGATAAATCGGCGTTTATGCCGCTGAAAACTTTTGCCGAACCCTCTGAGGCCGAGCGTTTAACGCAAAGCCTGCAACAGGGTGGAGCGGGGATTTCTCGCATGTTAGAAAACATTAATCAGCAGCGCGCGCAGATGGCGGTGCAGCAGGAAAAAGCACGGCAGTTAATTGATGGGATGTCCCGTTTCCCCGATGCAGAGAATGCGGTACGGGCATCGGAAAACCTTGGCGGTGCGCTGGACAGCGCCAATCATAATTATCAGGTGTTATTACAGGCGGTGAATGGTCAGGCACGAATTTCCAGCCAGACGGTGAGGAATTTATTGGGGTAATTATCTGTAGGCCGGATAAGACGCGTTTAGCGTCGCATCCGGCATATATTGGCACTCATCAGCATTTCTGAACAGTATTTAACAACTTCTCTAAATTCTGATACATCGTGCGATTAATATCGCTATTCTGCCAGCTTTCCACATTAAAGGTTAATTGCCAGCTACCGTTGCACTGGTTGCGCAGAACAATATCACTCTCCAGTCGGTTACGAACATATTTATAATAAGTTGTCATGGTCATATTATGCGCTGACAATAAATTATCGAGTTTGTCTTTTCCTGGTGCGAGGGTTTGTGACAGTAACGGTGCGGAATTATTTTCTTTTCCAGAAGTTAGATGAAATATTTTTATTCTTGGACTATTAACGGATTCTTTTACCAGTTGCGGAGCGTCAGGTGTGCTTTTCATGTGAGAGTAACCCACGGTCGAGCCAATAAATATAACAGCTGCGGCCAACGCTAACTCCATCAGTCCTTTATGTTTTTTTCTACCAGGTAAAGGCGGTGTTGTCGAAGATATTTCTTCTGGCACAGTTTCCTGTATCTGGTCGGTAATAATCTGCGCTTCCGCAGGCGATGACTCCGGTAAAGACACATACTCTTTATTGCACAGATAACCTTTTTTAGGAATGGTTTTAATAATGTTCTGTTGTTTGCCATCATCGTCGATAGCAACGCGCAGAGCGTGGATCGCCGTCGGCAGGCTGTTACCGCCGACAATACGGTTCTTCCATACTTCGGCACATAAATAAGATCGCGATAAAACCGCATCGGCATTTTTTGCTAATGTTTCCAGCAAAATAAAATGATATTCGCCGAGACGACGTGTTTCACCCGTTTCGCAATGTATTAAGGCATTAAGCGACGGGTCCATCCGCCAGTTGTTGATAATAATACTCATGGTTGAGTTTACCTTAGCAAGGGATAAATGTTTCCTGATAGTCCGCTGCATTAAGCAGAGTCTTATACATCCTTGAGAAGATGATTTTACTGCGTGATAATTAATAATTTAATGGTGATAGGATTATTCTTAATCTCTATATGGCGTGAGAATGTAACGAAATGGATGGCGAGTCACAATAGTAAAATGTGTGTTATTTGCAACGCAATGTAAATTTTGGCATCAGTTCGTTGGGTAATAATCAATTTTTCTGATGGTAATCTGAGTGATAACAAGCAGTTGAGGCTGACATGTTTTGTCACCTGGCCATGTGGCATATATTGCTAATAATCTTTTTATCTGAATTTTGATTCTGTTTTTTTTAGCTAAAAGTGGCATCCGATAAAAGAGACTGAAAATTTTTTTATAGTCATTTTAAGTTTGCTCGTGGGGTGTCGTTTTTACAGGGTATCGAAATGAAAACGATTAATCCCAAGGAGCAGTATCATGTTATCTATGAATACCAATAACGCATCAATGGCCGCCGTTAACGCAATCAGCAAAAGTAGCTCTTCTCTTTCTACTTCTATGGAACGCCTTGCGACTGGTAACCGTATTAACTCTTCAGCCGATGACGCAGCGGGCAAACAGATTGCTAACCGTCTGACTGCACAGTCCAGCGGTATGGGCGTGGCGCTGAGCAACATTAATGATGCCACCGCGATGCTGCAAACTGCCGACAGCATGTTTGACGAAATGTCTGATGTACTGGGTCGTATGAAAGACCTCTCCACTCAGGCTGCGAACGGCACCTACAGCGACGACGACCTGCAGGCGATGCAGGACGAATACGACGAACTGGGTCAGCAGATGTCTGACATGCTGCAAAACACCACCTACGGCGGCACCAACCTGTTCGGTGTTTCCGGCACCAGCAACACCGGTACTGACGGCTTGTTCCAGAGCGCGGTAACTTTCCAGGTGGGTGCGGAATCTTCTGATACCATGACCGTGAATATTTCAAGCCAACTGAATACGCTGGTGACGGATCTTTCTGCTATCAGCAACTCCTTTAGCGCGGATCAGGCAGACACCACAGGGACTGCTGGCGTGTCTGGCGGTACTGAACTGACCGCATCTGGCTCGGCTAACCAGATGATCACCAGCATTTCTACCGCGATGGATGATGTTTCTCAGATCCAGTCCAAGCTGGGTGCGTCTATCAACCGTCTGAACGATACCGCCAACAACCTGACCAGTATGCAGGACAACACCGAAGTCGCTATCGGTAACATCATGGATACCGACTACGCGACGGAAGCGTCCAACATGACCAAACAGCAGGTGTTGATGCAGACTGGCATCACCATGCTGAAACAGTCCAACAGCATGTCCAGCATGGTTTCCAGCCTGCTGCAGTAACGCGGATTGCCGGATGCGGCGTGAACGCCTTATCCGGCCTACAAAATATTGCAAATTCAATATATTGCAGAAACCTTGTAGGCCTGATAAGCGCAGAGCATCAGGCAGTGTTACGTTTGTCATCAGCACCGATTGCCGGATGCGGCGTGAACGCCTTATCCGGCCTACGAACGGGCACAAGCATAAAAACATGTGCGGACTCGTAGGCCTGATAAGACGCGTCAGCGTCGCATCAGGCGTTGTGCACCGATTGCCGGATGCGGCGTAAACGCCTTATCCGGCCTACGAACAACACCGCCTGCGGGCGGTGTTGTGCTTTTTGCGGCAGGCTGTTTTCCGCCAGACCGGAAATGGCCTTTCCGCCTCATTTTTCAATCTATTGATTATTCACATAAAAAATATTGGCACGCCTTTTGCCAATAACCTGACATCGTTATCCGGAGTCATCAATGATCAACCCAAGAACCATTGCCCAAGAAATTGCTTATGCCGATGTCGCCACTCAGGCGACAAATTTGCAGGAGAAGCAGAGTGAGCTGGATGCTGAAAGCAGCGGCCTGGACTCGCTCAGCTCGGCGTTGAGCGATTTCCAGAGCGCCGTCGACGCGCTGAACAGCGATACCGATGGCCCTGTGACTTTTGCCGCTTCCAGCAATAATGACTCGGCGACCGTTTCCGCTAACTCGCAGGCGCAGGCGGGAAGCTACTCATTTTTCGTTGAGCAATTGGCGCAGGGGCAGCAGACCACGTTCAGTATGGGCGACGACGCCTTTTCCGCCACCGGCACCTTCGAAATGACGATGGGCGACAGCACCATGGATATTGATCTGTCGGCGGCGGATCAGAACGGTGACGGCGACGGTTTTATCGACGCCAGCGAGCTGGTGAACGCAATTAACGACTCCGATGACAATCCAGGCGTTTCGGCGGCATTGGTGAAGACCGACGGCACCACCACGATTATGCTTACCTCGGATAGCACCGGGGCGCAGAGCGCGTTTTCGGTGAGCGTAACGGGACATGACGCCAGCAACGACAGCGCCAGCGCGCCCGTTCCCACAGATGTTTCCTCCGCCCAGGACGCGATTATTCATCTCGGCAGCGCTACCGGACCCGCCATTACCAATAGCAGCAATACGTTTGATGATGTGATCCCCGGCGTCACCATGACTTTCACCGAAGTCAGCGATTCTGACAGCGATCTCACCACCTTTAACATCAGCGAAGATTCCAGCGCCAGTCAGGAGAAAGTACAGACCTTTGTTGATGCCTATAACTCGCTGATTGATACGGTTGATTCACTGACCACCCACGGTGATGACAGTAGCAGCGCCGGGGGGTTTGCGGGCGACGCCGGACTCAGTTCACTGGCGAACCAGCTCGATGACATCGCCCACGCCAGCTACAACGGCGTGTCGATTGTGGATTATGGCATCACCCTCGATTCTCACGGCCACTTACAGATCGACTCCGACCAGTTCAACGACGAAATGGCGAAAAATCCTGACGGTCTGACGTCTATTTTCGTCGGCGATAACAGCATGGTGGCGAAGATGGATGACCTGATCGACACCTATACGGACTCCAGCAACGGCATCATCACCCTGCGCCAGCAGAACATTGACGATCAGATGAGCAAAATTCAGGACGAAGGTGATCAGCTTACCGATACCTATAACGCCAACTACGACCGTTATCTGGAGGAGTACACCAACACGCTGGTTGAGGTGTACACCATGAAAGCCAGCATGGCGGCATTTGCGTAATTCATAAGGAATATCCCTAAAGATGTATGAAGTACAGGATGGTTATTCGCAATACAAAGAGGTCGATCTCGCGGCACGTACCGCGGCGGCCTCTCCGCTTGAACTGGTGCTGGTGCTGTTCGCCGGGCTTCTCGACGAGCTGGAGCGGGCCAAAAGCCACATTGAAGGGCGGCGTTTCGAAAAGAAAGCTCAGAGCATCAACAAATGCATCGACATTCTCAACGCGCTCACTAGCTCGCTGGAGTTTGAAACCGGCGGCGAGCTGGTGGTGAATCTTTCACGTCTCTATGACCACTGCGTGTATCGCTTGTATGAGGCCAGCGGCGAGCTGTCGGCGGAGAAAATCGATGAAGTGATGCTGATTTTAAGCAACCTGCGTGAAGGCTGGGAAGGGCTTTCGGGCAAGCTGGGTTAAGACGATGGAAAAACAACGCAGGCAACTTTTCGCGCTGGTTGAGGCGATGAATGAGGCGCTGGATAAACAACGCTGGAGACGCCTTCCGGCGCTGCATCAGCAGTTGATGCGCCAGTTTCATGACTACGCGACGGCAGAAACCGATGTGGCGCAGTTGGATGCGGTGAAGGTGCAACTGTACGGCGCGTTTAATACCCTGATTAAACGGCGCGAGCAGCGCGTAGATGTGTTAAAGGCGCGCATGGAGCAGCATCAGCGACATCAGGAAGGCGTACTGGCCTACTCAATTGTTAATTTATTTTCGGAGAAGTCATGAATCCGACATTGCTTGCCACGCTCGGAACGCTTGCGGAAACGGCGTCGCTGAAAACGGACATCTTACCGCCAGTGAGCGGGGAAAACGCACCCGCGTTTACGCTGCCGAAAATGGCCGTCGCGGCGGTGGCGGAGCGCGTGCATAGCGCTAAAACCAGTCAGCAACAGGCGATGCGCCCGCAGGAGAACGATCCGGTGGCGATGCAGGCGCTAATGGCACTGTTACTTCCGCAACCTGCCGCGCCGCATCAGGACACGCCGCAGCCGCGAAACGTCGCAACATCGCCGGTTATCCAGCAATTGACGAAAGCGGTGGTGCAAAACGCGCCGCAACGCCCGACGCAACAGCAGGAACTCACGCCGTTGCCGCCGCAGTTGCAGGAACTGATCAGTCAGTTGCCGCAGGCGAAACCCGAACAGCAGGCCAGACTAGCGACTTACGCCAGTGAAGATTTACATGCCATTGCGCCGACGCAGCCGCGCGTCTCAACACAGCCAGCTCGCCCGAAACCTGAACTAACCCGTGTGACCGCGCGACCGCAGGTCGAGCGTAAAACGGAAAAAGTGCCGGACAGCGAGCCGGTTATTGCACGTGCGGTGTTGCAGGTTAAGACGCCGGAGCAGGTCAGCGAGCCTCACGAGATCGTCGCCAAACCTGTCACGCTATCGATGGATGAACTGGGCGAAAAACTGACGATCTTGCTGAAAGATCAGATCCACTTTCAGCTCAACAAACAGCAGCAGATCTCCACCATCCGCCTTGATCCTCCGTCGCTTGGCAAGCTCGAGATCGCCGTGCAACTCGACAACGGTAAACTGACAGTGCACATCGGCGCGAACCAAAGTGAGGTCTGCCGCGCGTTACAGCAGTTTAGCGACGATCTCCGACAACATCTGACGGCGCAAAATTTTATGGAGGTGAACGTACAGGTCTCCTCCGAAGGGCAGTCGCAACAGCAACAACAGTCGGGCCATCAGCAGGAAGAGGTGAGTGCAGCCTTACTTCTTGACGATGCGCCTCAATTTCAACAGAACGAATCCGTTTTGATCAAAGTGTAAAGGCAATATGAAGAAAATCGTGGTGGCGGGCGTGGTCAGCGCCGTTCTGGCGTTGGTGGTGGGGGCCGGAGCAGGATGGGGAGTCTGGCATCATTATGCCGGAAAGGGAAAACCGACTGCCGTCGCGCGGGCGGAGTCGGTGGAAACCCTGGATGAGAGCAAAAGCGTATTTGTGACCTTGCCGGAAACCATTGTCACGCTGCATGACAATAACGGCGCTGACCATTATTTGTCGGCAGAATTAGTGATGGTGGTCGCCAGTGACAAAGAAGCGGAAAAAATAAAACATCAGGATCCGCTGTATCAAAGTATTGCGGTTGAATGCCTGACGGAAATGAAATTTGAAGATTTGCGCGGCATGAAAATATCCGCCATCCGCAAACTGATTTCTGACGCGCTGAAAAAAGATCTTCAGCGTCGCAAAATGAGCGCACCGTATAAGGATTTGCTGGTGAAAAAAGTGGTCTTCCAGTAATCACCAGGCGGATATAAACATGCTACAGGACGTATTCGAGTCAGAAGAATTTGCTGCCGCGCCGGTATTAACCCCGCAGCAGGAGAGTCATTATTTGCAGGCCTATTTGCCGTTGGTGCGTAAAGTGGTGCGGCAACTTGCCCCGCAGTGTAATTGCATTATTGATCGTCAGGATATGGAACAAACGGCGTTAATAGGGCTGCTTAACGCCATTCGCCGCTACGGGCTGCCGGACGAAGGTTTTGCGGGCTATGCCGTGCATCGTATTCGCGGGGCGATCCTCGATGAATTGCGCGCACTCGACTGGCGGCCGCGCCAGCTGCGGCAGAAATATCATCAGATGAAAGACCTGATTCGCGAAACGCGTAAAAAACTGGGACACGAGCCTGAGTGGTCAGAACTGGCCGTGGAAGGGATCTCGCATGAAGATTATCTCGAATATCAGCAACTGGAAGGGGCGGAAACGCTCGCCAGCCTTGACGAACTGCTGAACGGCGAAGGGCCAGGCATTCCGCTTGCTGGCCGGGAACTGGAAGATCAGTTTGTCACCCAGCAAATGTTGCAACAGGCGCTTTCACAATTAAGCGAAAAAGAGCAACTGATCCTCTCCATGTATTACCAGCATGAGATGAATCTCAAAGAGATTGCGCTGGTATTAGGGCTAACTGAGGCCCGAATTTGTCAATTGAATAAACAGATCGCGCAGAAAATTCGTGATTTTGTCTATCCGAATTAAAGTGAAAAAATCATGCAAAAAATATTAGGTTTACTGGTAGTGCTCGGCTGCGTATTCGGCGGGTATTTTGAAGCGGGCGGGCAATTAATTGCTATCTGGCAGCCTGCAGAGATAGTTATTATTTTAGGTGCTGGTTTCGGGGCGATGATTATTGGTAACCCGAAACATGTGCTGAAAGAGATTGCCCATCAAATTAAAGGCGTAATCAGTAAAAAACAGCTCGGGCCGGAGTTTCAGCGTCAGCTATTAATGTGCCTGTATGAATTGCTCGAAATGGTACAAAACGGCGGTCTGCGGATGTTGGATCAGCATATTGAGCAGCCGGAAGAGAGCACCGTTTTCCAGAAATACCCGCTGGTGTTAACTCAGAAACGGCTGGTGACCTTTATCGCCGATAACTTTCGCCTGATGGCGATGGGCAAGATTGACGCTCATGAACTGGAAGGCATTCTCGATCAGGAGCTGGACACGGCTGAAGAGTCGCTGTTAACGCCATCGCGCTCGCTGCAACGTACTGCCGAAGCGATGCCGGGATTTGGTATTTGCGCGGCGGTGCTGGGCATCATCATCACCATGCAGTCAATCGATGGTTCTATCGCCCTGATTGGCCTGAAAGTGGCGGCAGCGCTGGTAGGGACGTTTTTAGGCGTATTTATCTGCTACTGCCTGATGGATCCGCTCGCCAACGCCATGGAACAGCAGGCGCGGGCGGAACATTCGCTGCTGGAGTGTGTACGTACCGTGTTGGTTGCTCAGGCTGGCGGCAAGCCGACGCTGCTGGCGGTGGACGCCGGGCGTAAGCTGCTGCATCTGGCGTCCAAACCGACCTTCGCCAACCTCGACGCGTGGGTCAATGCGATGCTGGAGCAAGAATAAGCATGAGAAAGACGGGTAACCGCCGCGAGCGTGGGGCAAAAACCACCATCGTCCGGCGGCAGATCAAAAAGAATCATGCCGGGCATCACGGCGGGGCGTGGAAGGTGGCATTCGCCGACTTTACCCTGGCGATGATGGCGCTGTTTATGACCCTGTGGATTGTGAATAGCGTCAGTAAATCCGAGCGTGAAAGCATTATGGCGGCGTTGCATGGGCAGTCGATCTTCAACGGTGGCGGGCTGTCGCCGTTAAATAAAATAAGCCCGACTCATCCGCCGAAACCGACCACCGTGGCGGTGCCGGAAGAAACCGAGAAAAAAGCACGCGATGTAAATGAGAAAACGGCGCTGCTGAAGAAGAAATCTGCCACCGAGCTTGG
The DNA here is from genome assembly GCF_005843885.1 of Escherichia sp. E4742. Classification (NCBI taxonomy): domain Bacteria; kingdom Pseudomonadati; phylum Pseudomonadota; class Gammaproteobacteria; order Enterobacterales; family Enterobacteriaceae; genus Escherichia; species Escherichia sp. E4742. The sequence goes on from NZ_CP040443.1 coordinate 3,286,672, forward strand.
TGAGCTGGCAACCAGTATCAACACCATTGCCCGTGATGCGCATATGGAAGCGAATCTGGAGATGGAAATTGTTCCCCAGGGATTACGCGTACTGATTAAAGACGACCAGAACCGCAATATGTTTGAACGCGGCAGCGCGAAGATTATGCCGTTCTTTAAAACGCTACTGGTGGAGTTAGCGCCAGTGTTCGACTCGCTCGATAACAAAATTATTATTACCGGGCATACTGATGCGATGGCCTACAAAAGCAATATCTACAACAACTGGAACCTTTCGGGCGATCGCGCGCTTTCGGCCCGTCGGGTGCTGGAAGAGGCCGGAATGCCGGAAGATAAAGTGATGCAGGTGAGCGCAATGGCGGACCAGATGCTGCTGGATGCCAAAAATCCGCAAAGTGCGGGTAATCGGCGCATCGAGATTATGGTGCTGACTAAAAGCGCGTCCGATACGCTGTATCAATACTTTGGTCAGCATGGGGATAAAGTGGTGCAGCCCCTGGTGCAAAAGCTGGATAAGCAGCAGGTGCTTTCGCAGCGAACGCGTTAAATGCTGAATCTTTACGCATTTCTCAAACCCTGAAATCACTGTATACTTTACCAGTGTTGAGAGGTGAGCAATGCGTAAAATCATTCATGTGGATATGGACTGCTTTTTCGCAGCGGTGGAGATGCGCGACAATCCCGCCCTGCGCGATATCCCTATTGCTATTGGCGGCAGCCGCGAACGTCGGGGGGTGATCAGCACCGCCAATTATCCCGCGCGTAAATTTGGTGTACGCAGCGCGATGCCGACTGGCATGGCGCTCAAATTATGCCCGCATCTCACCTTGCTTCCGGGGCGCTTTGACGCCTACAAAGAAGCCTCAAATCACATCCGCGAAATCTTCTCGCGCTACACCTCGCGCATTGAACCGTTGTCACTGGATGAAGCCTATCTTGATGTCACCGACAGCGTGCATTGCCACGGTTCTGCGACCCTCATCGCCCGGGAAATCCGCCAGACGATTTTTAACGAGCTGCAACTGACGGCGTCTGCGGGCGTTGCGCCGGTAAAGTTTCTCGCCAAAATCGCCTCTGACATGAACAAACCCAACGGCCAGTTTGTGATTACGCCGACAGAAGTTCCGGCATTTCTGCAAACCTTGCCGCTGGCAAAAATTCCCGGCGTCGGCAAAGTCTCGGCGGCAAAACTGGAAGCGATGGGGCTACGGACCTGCGGTGATGTGCAAAAGTGTGATCTGGTGATTCTGCTTAAACGCTTTGGCAAATTTGGCCGCATTTTGTGGGAGCGTAGTCAGGGGATTGACGAGCGCGACGTTAACAGCGAACGGTTACGAAAATCCGTCGGCGTGGAACGCACGATGGCGGAAGATATTCATCACTGGTCTGAATGTGAAGCGATTATCGAGCGGCTGTATCCGGAACTTGAACGCCGTCTGGCAAAGGTAAAACCTGATTTACTGATTGCTCGCCAGGGGGTGAAATTAAAGTTCGACGATTTTCAGCAAACCACTCAAGAGCACGTCTGGCCGCGTTTGAATAAAGCTGACCTAATCGCCACCGCGCGTAAAACCTGGGATGAACGCCGCGGCGGGCGCGGTGTACGGCTGGTGGGGCTGCATGTGACGTTGCTTGACCCGCAAATGGAAAGACAACTGGTGCTGGGATTATGAATAACATACAAATAAGAAACTATCAGCCTGGCGATTTTCAGCAACTATGCGCTATTTTCATTAGAGCGGTTACGATGACAGCCAGTCAGCATTATTCACCGCAACAAATTGCCGCCTGGGCGCAGATTGACGAATCTCGCTGGAAGGAGAAACTCGCGAAATCACAAGTGCGGGTTGCAGTCATTAATGCACAACCGGTTGGTTTTATTTCCCGCATTGAACATTATATCGATATGTTATTTGTTGACCCTGAATACACCCGCCGCGGTGTCGCCAGCGCTTTGTTAAAACCTTTGATTAAGTCTGAATCCGAACTTACGGTGGATGCCAGCATAACCGCAAAACCCTTTTTTGAACGTTATGGTTTTCAGACAGTTAAGCAGCAGCGCGTTGAATGCCGGGGAGAGTGGTTTACTAATTTTTATATGCGATATAAACAGCAACATTAAATCCAGCTTGCAATGAAAATAACGCCCGCCTAGTATGTGCGCGTTTTCTTATTCCACAAACTGCAAGGAGGTAAATCATGACAAATCCTTTATCAATGACTCTTTGCAGACCTTTCCAGGATTAATTCTTTTTTTTTGCCCTGGATTCGTCTGCCATTTCCTGATTTTTTAATTGTTACTCTCAATAATTCGAGTCGCAGCACATGCAACTTGAAGTATGACGAGTCTATTTACGGAATGGTATATGGGCAATTATATTCGTCCCTTATCCGATGCGGTATTTACCATCGCATCTGATGACCTGTGGATCGAGAGTTCAGCGATCCAACAATTACACTCCACGGCAAATTTACCCAACATGCAGCGCGTAGTAGGGATGCCAGATTTACACCCCGGACGCGGCTACCCGATTGGCGCAGCATTCTTCTCCGTTGGTCGTTTTTACCCGGCACTGGTCGGCAATGATATCGGCTGCGGCATGGCGCTATGGCAAACAGATATTCTCGCTCGCAAATACAACGCCGATAAGTTTGAAAAGCGATTATCAGCTTTGGATGACGTTGCTGAAGAAAGCTGGCTGGAGGAAAACCTTCCGTCAGCGTTTGCACAGCATCCGTGGCGCAGCTCGCTTGGCTCTATCGGTGGCGGTAACCACTTCGCAGAACTGCAACAAGTTGATCAAATCATCGACGCTGAACTGCTTGCACTGGCAGGTCTGGATGCGCAGCATCTGCAACTGCTGGTTCATAGCGGCTCGAGGGGGTTGGGGCAGTCTATTTTACAGCGGCATATTGCCTCGTTTTCGCATCATGGTTTGCCAGAAGGCTGTGACGACGCGCTACGGTATATTGCGGAACATGACGATGCGCTGGCGTTTGCGCGTATTAATCGCCAGCTGATCGCTTTGCGCATAATGCAACAAGTTAAGGTCACCGGAAGTCCGGTTCTGGATGTGGCGCATAACTTTGTTAGCGCGTGTCAAATCGGCGATCAACAAGGTTGGTTGCATCGTAAAGGTGCCACGCCGGATGACAACGGTCTGGTGGTTATCCCGGGGTCACGCGGTGATTACTCCTGGCTTGTACAGCCTGTTGCGAACGAAAAAACGCTCCACTCGCTGGCGCATGGGGCAGGGCGTAAATGGGGGCGCACCGAGTGTAAAGGGCGTCTGGCAGCGAAATACACGGCGACGCAACTCTCGCGTACTGAGCTTGGCAGTCGGGTAATTTGTCGCGATAAACAACTCATCTTCGAAGAAGCGCCACAAGCCTATAAATCGGCAGAAAGCGTGGTGCAATGTCTGGTGCAGGCCGGTTTAATTAATCCTGTCGCGCGGCTGCGTCCGGTGCTAACGCTCAAAAACAGTGGAGGGAAAAAAGGATGATCTTGCTACAACTCTCCTCAGCTCAGGGGCCGGAAGAATGTTGTCTCGCAGTGAAAAAGGCGCTGGACAGGTTGATTAAAGAAGCTACCCGACAAGACGTCGCGGTAACGGTGCTGGAAACAGAAACGGGCCGCTACTCTGACACGCTGCGTTCGGCGCTGGTTTCTCTGGATGGTGACAACGCATGGGCATTAAGCGAAAGCTGGTGTGGCACTATTCAGTGGATTTGTCCGAGTCCGTATCGGCCTCATCATGGGCGCAAAAACTGGTTTCTGGGCATTGGGCGTTTTGCTGCTGATGAACAAGAGCAATCCGATGCGATCCGGTATGAGACGCTGCGTTCGTCGGGGCCGGGCGGTCAACATGTCAATAAAACCGACTCTGCGGTGCGTGCCACGCATCTGGCAACCGGGATTAGCGTGAAGGTTCAGTCAGAGCGCAGCCAGCATGCTAACAAACGGCTGGCGCGATTGCTGATTGCCTGGAAGCTGGAGCAACAACAACAGGAAAATAGCGCGACGCTGAAATCACAGCGGCGAATGTTCCATCACCAGATTGAACGTGGCAACCCGCGACGGACATTTACAGGGATGGCATTTATCGAAGGGTAATGAAGGATGAAACTGCCGGAAGGTGATTAAACGCCATCCGGCAGTAAATCAAATAATTACTTCGCAGGAATTTCTTTCAGCAGTTCAGTCAGAAGCGTCCAGTAATGACCAACGCTTTCGATATGAACTTGCTCATCCGGAGAGTGTGGACCGGTGATAGTCGGCCCGATAGAAACCATGTCCATTTCCGGATACGGTTTTTTAAACAGACCACATTCCAGGCCCGCGTGGATAATCTGGATGTTCGGCGTCTTGTTGAACAGACGCTGATAGGTTTCACGTACCAGATGCATCACCGGAGAATTAGCGTCCGGCTGCCAGCCAGGATATGCGCCTTTCGCTTCGGTTTTCGCGCCAGCCAGTTTACCCAGCGAATCCAGCATGCTCACCACGTAGTCTTTACCACTGTCGATCAGAGAACGGATCAGGCAGTGAATTTCTACGTTGTTGTCGGTCATTGTCACCACACCGACGTTCAGGGAGGTTTCAACCACGCCTTTGGCTACATCGGAGTTACGAATCACACCGTTCGGGGTGGCGTTCAGCAGACGAATAAAGGTATCGCGAGATTTCGCAATCAGGGCAGCTTTATCGTTCGCAACAGAGTCCAGCAACAAGGCCAGGTTTTTCTCTTTCTCTGCCAGTTCGTTTTTCAGGATGTCCTGATAGGTATTCACCAGAGATTTCAGTGCGTCGACTTTATCAGCTGCGACAGCAATGGTCGCAAAGGCTTCACGCGGGATGGCGTTACGCAGTGTGCCGCCGTTGAAATCGATAAGACGCAGGTCCAGTTCTTCTGCATGACCCGCCAGGAAGCGAACCAGCAGTTTGTTCGCGTTACCCAGGCCAACGTGGATTTCGCCACCAGAGTGACCGCCTTTCAGACCTTTTAAGGTTAACTTGAAGGTTTCAAAGCCAGCTGGAACCGCTTCACGATCTAAATGCAGGTTGGAGGTGAAGTCGATACCCCCCGCACATCCCATATAGATTTCACCTTCTTCTTCGGAGTCGGTGTTAATCAGAATGTCAGCCTGCAACCAGTTGCTTTGTAAACCGAATGCGCCGTCCATACCGGCTTCTTCGGTCATAGTCAGCAGCACTTCCAGCGGGCCGTGAACCACGTTTTCGTCAGCCAGAACCGCCAGCGCAGACGCCATACCAATGCCGTTATCTGCACCCAGCGTGGTGCCGCGCGCTTTAACCCATTCGCCATCAATATAGGGCTGGATAGGATCTTTGGTGAAGTCGTGCACGGTGTCGTTGTTTTTTTGCGGCACCATATCGAGGTGAGCCTGCAGGACAACCGGTTTACGGTTTTCCATACCTGCGGTGGCAGGTTTACGAATCAGGATATTCCCCACTTGATCGCGTTCGACGTGGAAACCTTTTTCTTTTGCCCAACCTACAATGTATTCAGCGAGTTGCTCTTCATGATAGGACGGGTGAGGAATAGAACAGATTTTTGCAAAAATATCCCACAGCGGCTGTGGAGATAATTGAGACAGTTCAGACACGTTAAGTCTCCTTGTCGATCACCCGCAAAACAGTATTGCAGGTCACAGGGTTAGCAGAAAATGTTGTCAGCACAAGTCAGGCTTGCGAGATATGTTTGAGAATACCACTTTATCTAGCGACAGGTAGTAGCAGTGCGTAAAAAGACGCGGACTTATGTGAAATACTGGTTTTTAGTGCGCCAGATCTCTATAATCTCGCGCAACCTATTTTCCCCTCGAACACTTTTTAAGCCGTAGATAAACAGGCTGGGACACTTCACATGAGCGAAAAATACATCGTCACCTGGGACATGTTGCAGATCCATGCACGTAAACTGGCAAGCCGCCTGATGCCTTCTGAACAATGGAAAGGCATTATTGCCGTTAGCCGTGGCGGTCTGGTACCGGGTGCGTTACTGGCGCGTGAACTGGGTATTCGTCATGTCGATACCGTATGTATTTCCAGCTACGATCACGACAACCAGCGCGAACTGAAAGTACTGAAACGCGCAGAAGGTGACGGTGAAGGCTTTATCGTCATTGATGACCTGGTAGATACCGGTGGTACTGCGGTTGCGATTCGTGAAATGTATCCTAAAGCACACTTTGTGACTATCTTCGCGAAACCGGCTGGTCGTCCTCTGGTAGATGATTATGTGGTTGATATCCCACAAGATACCTGGATTGAACAACCGTGGGATATGGGCGTCGTATTCGTCCCGCCAATCTCCGGTCGCTAATCTTTTCAACGCCTGGCACTGCCGGGCGTTGTTCTTTTTAACGTCAGGCAGGTTACAATAGCTTCCAGTAAGTATTCCTGGAGGTTGCATCCATGACACAGGCTAACTTGAGCGAAACCCTGTTCAAACCCCGCTTTAAACATCCTGAAACCTCGACGCTAGTCCGCCGTTTTAACCACGGTGCGCAACCGTCGGTGCAGTCGGCCCTCGATGGCAAAAATATTCCTCATTGGTATCGCATGATTAACCGCCTGATGTGGATCTGGCGCGGTGTTGATCCGCGTGAAATCCTCGACGTCCAGGCGCGCATTGTGATGAGCGATGCTGAACGCACCGACAATGATTTATACGATACGGTGATTGGCTACCGTGGCGGCAACTGGATTTATGAGTGGGCCACCCAGGCGATGGTGTGGCAACAGAAAGCCTGTGCGGAAGAAGATCCGCAACTCAGCGGGCGTCACTGGCTGCACGCAGCTACGTTGTACAATATTGCCGCCTATCCTCACTTGAAGGGCGATGATCTGGCTGAACAGGTACAGGCGTTGTCAAATCGCGCGTATGAAGAAGCTGCGCAACGTCTGCCTGGAACAATGCGGCAAATGGAGTTTACCGTTCCGGGGGGCGCGCCCATCACTGGCTTTTTGCATATGCCAAAAGGTGATGGCCCATTCCCGACAGTATTAATGTGTGGTGGTCTGGATGCGATGCAAACAGACTATTACTCCCTTTATGAGCGCTATTTTGCACCGCGCGGCATTGCGATGCTGACTATTGATATGCCTTCGGTCGGTTTTTCCTCAAAATGGAAACTCACCCAGGATTCCAGCCTATTGCACCAACATGTCTTAAAGGCGTTGCCAAACGTGCCGTGGGTAGATCACACGCGCGTCGCAGCCTTTGGTTTCCGTTTTGGTGCTAACGTTGCTGTACGCCTGGCTTATCTCGAGGCATCACGTTTGAAAGCGGTGGCCTGTCTTGGCCCGGTGGTTCATACCTTGTTAAGTGACTTTAAGTGTCAGCAACAGGTGCCGGAAATGTATCTTGACGTCCTGGCCAGTCGTTTGGGAATGCATGATGCTTCTGATGAAGCGTTGCGTGTGGAGCTGAATCGCTACTCATTAAAAGTGCAAGGATTGCTGGGGCGTCGTTGCCCAACGCCAATGTTATCAGGGTACTGGAAGAACGATCCGTTCAGCCCGGAAGAGGATTCACGCTTAATTACGTCGTCATCTGCTGATGGTAAATTGTTAGAGATTCCGTTTAACCCCGTGTATCGGAATTTTGACAAGGCGCTTCAGGAAATCACCAACTGGATCGAAAAGCGATTGTGTTAAAAATTTGCTAAATTTTGTCAATTTGGTAAAACAGTTGCATCACAACAGGAGATCGCAATGACGTTACCGAGTGGACACCCGAAAAGCAGATTGATCAAAAAATTTACCGCACTAGGCCCGTATATTCGTGAAGGTAAGTGCGAAGATAATCGATTCTTTTTCGATTGTCTGGCTGTATGCGTCAACGTGAAACCAGCGCCGGAAGTGCGTGAGTTCTGGGGCTGGTGGATGGAACTGGAAGCGCAGGAATCCCGTTTTACCTACAGTTACCAGTTCGGTCTGTTTGATAAAGCAGGTGACTGGACGTGTGTTCAGGTAAAAGATGCGGAAGTGGTTGAGCGACTGGAGCACACCCTGCGTGAGTTTCATGAGAAGCTGCGTGAATTGCTGACGACGCTGAATCTTAAGCTGGAACCGGCGGATGATTTTCGCGATGAGCCGGTGAAGTTAACGGCGTGAGTGAAATGTGCCGGATGCGATGTTTGAGCATCTCTTCCGGCCTGAAATATTGGTTTTCGTAGGCCGGATAGGGCGTTCACGCCGCATCCGGCAATATTCATTAAAACTGATACGTCATCCCAACCGCGACAATATCATCATTGTTGATATTCAGCTTATTATCGCTATCCAGTTGATTAATTTTATAATCAACAAACGCTGACATATTTTTGTTGAAATAATACGTAGCACCGACATCGATGTAATTGACCAGATCTTCATCGCCGATGCCTTCAATATCTTTCCCTTTCGATAAGACGTAACCTAGCGATGGACGCAGACCAAAGTCGAATTGATATTGTGCGACCGCTTCAAAGTTCTGCGTCTTATTGGCAAAGCCGCCAGAGATTGGCGTCATTTTACGCGTTTCAGAATAGAAGGTGGCCAGGTAAATATTATTGGCATCGTATTTAAGACCCGTTGCCCACGCTTCTGCGTGTTTGCCTGTGCCACGGCTTTGCAGGTTTTGCTCGTTGGTGCGATCAGAGTTGGTATAGGCTCCACTAATAGCGAAATCGCTGCCGCCGAAGTCATAGGTTAACGAGGTGCCGAAGCCATCGCCATTCTGCTTTTTCACATCGCGGTTTTCGTTTTTCCCTTGATATTGCAAGGTTAAATTCAAGCCATCGATAACGCCGAAGAAGTCGGTGTTACGATACGTCGCCAGCCCGCTGGCGCGTTTGGTCATAAAGTTGTCGGTCTGCGCCGAGGAGTCGCCACCAAACTCCGGGAACATATCGGTCCAGGCTTCGACGTCATACAGCGCGCCCAGGTTACGACCATAATCGAAAGAACCCAAATCTTTATATTTCAATCCGGCAAAAGCGAGACGTGTTTTTTGCTGTGCGGTATCGCTCTCTGCTTTATTACCAGCAAACTCTGCTTCCCAACGACCATAACCAGTCAGTTGATCGTTAATTTGTGTTTCACCTTTAAAACCAAAGCGGATATAACTCTGGTCGCCATCTTTACTGTCATTATCACTCATATAATGCATGGCTTTAACTTTGCCATAAATATCCAGTTTATTACCGTCTTTGTTATATACTTCTGCGGCCTGTACGGATGCAGATGCCACAATGCCCATCATCACTAATGCCAGAGTGCTCTTTTTCATTTTCATTCCTGATTTTAATTAACGCGCGAATATTCTTCGGGAGAGTTCCGTCGAAAACAGGAAAGTTTTTAACGTGAAATTGTTAAAGATATATTACAGCTTAATAATATTCTTAAAATTTGCTAATTTATTAAATCTGTAATAAAAGCGTAAACAACTGCCGTTACGCTTGCTGATCCCGCGCAACAAAACGCTATGCTTTGCTCGCAGATGGTTGGCAACCGGCGACAGTCCTGCTAAAACGTTCGTTTGATATCATTTTTCCTAAAATTGAATGGCAGAGAATCATGAGTGACAGCCAGACGCTGGTGGTAAAACTCGGCACCAGTGTGCTAACAGGCGGATCGCGCCGCCTGAACCGTGCCCATATCGTTGAACTTGTTCGCCAGTGCGCGCAGTTACATGCCGCCGGGCATCGGATAGTCATTGTGACGTCGGGCGCGATTGCCGCCGGACGTGAGCACCTGGGTTACCCGGAACTGCCAGCGACTATCGCCTCAAAACAACTGCTGGCGGCGGTAGGGCAGAGTCGACTGATTCAACTGTGGGAACAGCTGTTTTCGATTTATGGCATTCACGTCGGGCAGATGCTGCTGACCCGTGCCGATATGGAAGACCGTGAACGCTTCCTGAACGCCCGCGATACGCTGCGTGCGCTGCTCGATAACAACATCGTTCCAGTAATCAATGAGAACGATGCTGTCGCTACGGCAGAGATTAAAGTCGGCGATAACGACAATCTTTCTGCGCTGGCGGCGATTCTGGCGGGTGCCGATAAACTGTTGCTGCTGACCGATCAAAAAGGTTTGTATACCGCTGACCCGCGCAGCAATCCGCAGGCAGAACTGATTAAAGATGTTTACGGCATTGATGACGCACTGCGCGCGATTGCCGGTGACAGCGTTTCAGGCCTCGGAACTGGCGGCATGAGTACCAAATTGCAGGCCGCTGACGTGGCTTGCCGTGCGGGTATCGACACCATTATTGCCGCGGGCAGCAAGCCGGGCGTCATTGGTGATGTGATGGAAGGCATTTCCGTCGGTACGCTGTTCCATGCTCAGGCGACTCCGCTTGAAAACCGTAAACGCTGGATTTTCGGTGCGCCGCCTGCGGGTGAAATCACGGTAGATGAAGGGGCAACCGCCGCCATTCTTGAACGCGGCAGCTCCCTGTTGCCGAAAGGCATTAAAAGCGTGACTGGCAATTTCTCGCGTGGTGAAGTCATCCGCATTTGCAATCTCGAAGGTCGCGATATCGCCCACGGCGTCAGTCGTTACAACAGCGATGCATTACGCCGTATTGCCGGACACCACTCGCAAGAAATTGATGCAATACTGGGATATGAATACGGCCCGGTTGCCGTTCACCGTGATGACATGATTACCCGTTAAGGAGCAGGCTGATGCTGGAACAAATGGGCATTGCCGCGAAGCAAGCCTCGTATAAATTAGCGCAACTCTCCAGCCGCGAAAAAAATCGCGTGCTGGATAAGATCGCCGATGAACTGGAAGCACAAAGCGAAATCATCCTCAACGCTAACGCCCGGGATGTTGCTGACGCGCGTGCCAATGGCCTTAGCGAAGCGATGCTTGACCGTCTGGCACTGACGCCCGCACGGCTGAAAGGCATTGCCGATGATGTGCGCCAGGTATGCAACCTCGCCGATCCGGTGGGGCAGGTGATTGATGGTGGCGTGCTGGACTGCGGCCTGCGTCTGGAGCGTCGTCGCGTACCGTTGGGGGTGATTGGCGTGATTTATGAAGCGCGCCCGAACGTGACGGTTGATGTCGCTTCGCTGTGCCTGAAAACGGGTAACGCGGTGATCCTGCGTGGCGGCAAAGAAACCTGCCGCACTAACGCTGCAACGGTGGCGGTGATTCAGGACGCCCTGAAATCCTGCGGTTTACCGGCAGGTGCAGTACAGGCAATTGATAATCCTGACCGCGCGTTGGTCAGTGAAATGCTGCGTATGGATAAATATATCGACATGCTGATCCCGCGCGGCGGTGCTGGTTTGCATAAGCTGTGCCGCGAACAGTCGACGATTCCGGTGATCACAGGCGGTATAGGCGTATGCCATATTTACGTTGATGAAAGTGCAGAGATCGCTGAAGCCCTGAAAGTGATCGTCAACGCGAAAACTCAGCGTCCGAGCACGTGTAATACGGTAGAAACGTTGCTGGTGAATCAAAACATCGCTGATAGCTTCCTGCCCGCATTAAGCAAGCAAATGGCGGAAAGCGGCGTGACATTACACGCAGATGCTGGCGCAATGGCGCAGTTGCAGGCAGGACCCGCGAAGGCGGTGGCTGTTAAAGCTGAAGAGTATGACGATGAGTTTCTGTCATTAGATTTGAACGTCAAAATCGTCAGCGATCTTGACGATGCCATCGACCACATTCGTGAACACGGCACGCAACACTCCGATGCGATCCTGACCCGCGATATGCGCAACGCCCAGCGTTTTGTCAACGAAGTGGATTCGTCCGCTGTTTACGTTAACGCGTCTACGCGTTTTACTGACGGCGGCCAGTTTGGTCTGGGCGCGGAAGTGGCGGTAAGCACACAAAAACTGCACGCGCGCGGCCCAATGGGGCTGGAAGCACTGACCACCTACAAGTGGATCGGCATTGGTGATTACACCATTCGTGCGTAAATAAAACCGGGTGATGCAAAAGTAGCCGTTTGATTCACAAGGCCATTGACGCATCGCCCGGTTAGTTTTAACCTTGTCCACCGTGATTCACGTTCGTGAACATGTCCTTTCAGGGCCGATATAGCTCAGTTGGTAGAGCAGCGCATTCGTAATGCGAAGGTCGTAGGTTCGACTCCTATTATCGGCACCATTTAAATCAATAAGTTACCTCGCATTTAAGTAAACCACGTTCTCCTCCTGTGCCGTATTTATGCCATTGTAACCCTGGCAATTGATCAAAATACTGTTCTGACATCAGGCAATGCAGGTGCAGATATTTAAGCCAATTGCTGCCGCCATTCTTTGACGTGGTCAATCAGGGCGCGGAGCTTTGGTGCAATGTTGCGACGCTGAGGGAAATACAGATAGAAGCCAGGAAATTGTGGAAGAAAGTCATCAAGCAGCGATACAAGCTTACCGCTTTCAATATACGGCCTGAAAGTTTCCTGAGTGGCAATTGTTATGCCTGCGCCGGCAAGAGCCAGCCTCAACATCAGACGCAGATCATTTGTCGTAATTTGCGGTTCAATCGCAAGGTCGAAAGTTCTCCCGTTTTCTTCAAATGGCCAGCGATAAGGCGCAACCTCCGGGGACTGACGCCAGCCGATACACTTATGATTCACAAGTTCACGCGGATGAACAGGTGTGCTGTTGGCTGCGAGATAGGAGGGAGAGGCAACGACCATTTCACGCTGCCTACCAGTAAGGGGAACAGCAATCATGTCTTTTTCAATGACTTCTCCAAGCCTTACGCCAGCATCGTAACCTGCGGCCACGATATCGAATTCCTCATCCGTGACAACAATATCAAGCGTAACGGCTGGATTGGCCGCTACAAACGAAGCGATTAGCGGACCTGAAAGAAATTCTTCAGCTATTGACGTCACCGCGATTCTGAGAAGTCCACGTGGCACATGGTCAGAAACCATCTCTTCGAACGCTGTCTCAATACCGGATAAAGGTAATGACAGTGATTTATGCAGCCGTTCTCCCGCTTCCGTCAAATTAACTGAACGCGTGGTCCGCATTACAAGCATTGTCCCGAATGCATCTTCAAGGCGCCTTATTCCCTGACTGACCGCTGAACGGGTAACTCCCAGCCGTGCGGCGGCTTTACTGAAATTACTCTCTTCTGCTACCGCGATAAAAATGGGTAAAAGATTAAGATCGATTTTCATTGTTTAATGCCGCTAACCACTGAGTACATTGAAAGCAGGATACTGGAACCAATCATAAAGTTCTATTCTCTCTCCGAACACATTTGAAGGAGAACGTAATGGATAAGGTCATATTAATCACTGGCGCATCAAGTGGTATTGGGGAAGGCATTGCCAGAGAGCTGGGAACGACAGGTGCGAAAGTTTTACTGGGAGCACGCAGACTTGAGCGTATCGAAGCCGTTGCAGCAGAAATCTGCCGCGCAGGAGGAATTGCTAAAGCGCGGGAGTTGGATGTCACAGACCGACAGTCCATGGCAGATTTCGTGCAAGCAGCGCTGGATAGCTGGGGGCGAGTTGATGTTCTTATCAATAATGCGGGCGTTATGCCGCTTTCACCGCTTGCAGCAGGAAAACAGGATGAATGGGAGCTCACTATTGATGTGAATATCAAGGGGGTACTCTGGGGAATTGGCGCTGTACTTCCAGTGATGGAAGCGCAGGGTTCCGGTCAGATAATCAATCTTGGTTCTATTGGTGCCCTTTCAGTTGTGCCCACGGGCGCAGTCTATTGTGCATCAAAATTTGCAGTACGGGCTATTTCTGATGGCTTACGACAGGAAAGCTCGAAAATCCGCGTGACCTGCGTAAATCCTGGCGTTGTCGAAAGTGAACTGGCTTCAACCATTACCCATGTGGAAACCATGAAGGCAATGGACGCCTACCGTTCTGTTGCACTTCAACCCGCGGATATTGCCCGTGCGGTAAGGCATATTATTGAATCTCCCGAAAGCGTTGATACAACCGAAATTACCATCAGACCCACTGCGTCTGCAAACTGAAGGATGACTTTTATATTCACGTTTTATTAAATATATCGAGAGCAAAATTTATATATCCCTCTGTTTTGCATAGCAAGATTCATGATGTTTAGCATTGCTCCGTCCGAAGAAATAAGAGGTTAATGCTGGCGTAATGAATAGGCCAGCATTAATCACAGATGATTATGATTGCCAATCAGACAGATATTGTTAAACCGTCTAATTCATAATCAACACTTTTTCTTACGCCGCTGAATAGCGTGAAAAACAGTGAAAGGATGCTTATTTTAAATATCACTAAACTAAATTGTTTTATGACGTTATTAATAGAAGTGGAGGAACAAATAGGCGTACTCTACAACGGCAACAAAAACAACGATATTGATCAGTTTATTACTGATTCTCTGTATATTATTCTCTTTCATTTGTAGTTCCTCGCTTTAAAAAATAGTGCGCTTCGTAAGCGTCCCTATATAAATAACGAGTTTGGTCAACCAGTTTTTTGAGATGTATCACAAATTTGAATAGATGTATTACATCAGCTATTATTTATTGCACCAAAGTCATCGATATACGTCACCTGAAATCAGCTCCGGGGATGAGTCTGTTCTCCCGAGCGGCCTTATCCTGGCGTCGCAGGCGCAGAGTGAGCACACTGCACCTCTTCAGAGTGCCGCAGCTCTCAGGGTGTTATACAAGGTCGGATAAGACGCGTGGCGTCGCATCCGACAACCGATGCCTGATGCGCCGCTGACGCGATTTATCAGGCTTACGGGCTGAACTGAGCTGTAGATATCGATACTGGTGATCTGGAATACATATGGAGTTCGAATTTGTTCAATCGTTTTACTACCGGGTGAATAAGTGATAATCACCTCTCTAAGCAGAAAATAGATATTTAATCCATTAACGGAAACCAGCCAGTTCCTTTCGATGCCTGAATTTGATCCCATAGTTTATCCGGAATGGTTAATTCAGGAACGAGTTGTGGATTAAGGGTTGTTTGAATTTCATGACTTCTTCCTGATTCAGCTAAAGTCACCCATTCTGGATTAATCACCAGCCCTTTACCGATAGCAACAAGTGGCAGGCCAACAGAAATTGCCTCTTGAGCCTGAGACGGCGTGCGTATTTTACCTGCGGCGATTACCGGCACTCTGCCTGCAATATGATTTAAAATCAGCTCAATGGTTCGGGGGCCATTTGGCGATTCTACAGGGCAGCTATCGTTAACACTGACCAGCGAGGTATGTATATACGAAATACCGGATGAAATGAGCCGATCAAGGAGTTTATAAGTATCCTCTATCCGCAGCCCCCCTGTTGCAGATTCTTCAGGCGATATTCTGTAACCGATGGCAAAGGGCTTTGTCGCATATTCATAGACTACATTTTTTACTTCCTGTAATACGGCCAGCGGGAAGCGCATACGTCCTTCGAGATCTCCTCCCCATCGGTCATTACGCTGGTTAAATAGAGGGGAGAAGAAATTCTGCAGAAGGAATCCGTGCGCGCCATGAAGTTCAACGCCATCAAAACCTGCTTTAATCGCCCTTTTTGTTACATCTCCGAATGCTCTAATGGTTTCCTGAATTTCGTTTTCAGTCATTTCCCTGCTTTGTACTACTCTCTTCATAAAGTCACCAGATTTTACGCTTGATGCGCTGGCACTAATGACATCGTTATTCGGCACAAGCTCCGGGATGGCTTTATTACCGGCGTGGAAAATCTGTAAAATAGCCGGAGCACCGCCACTTTTGGCAGCAGTCGCTAACTTTTCAAGGCTGTTAATGAAACGGTCGTCATACGCGGCAAATTCATGAGTAAACCCAATGCCGCTTGGTGTGACATAGGTACATCCTGTTATTACTAAACCAACATTTTGTGAGCGACGTTTATAAAATTCGAGTTCTTGCTCAGAGATGGTTCCATCAGGATTCGCTGACCAGGTCGTCATAGGCGCCATAACGATACGATTACGTAGCTTTATTTTTTCTGTCAGCATAAAAGGAGAAAACAATGATGGGTGTTTATTTGACATAACAATACCTCAAATGTTTATCTGATTTTGATGCGTATGTTTTAACTGGTGAGTTGTTGCCAGCTTTGGAACCACGATTTCTGGTTTGATTTTATTTATAATTACTTCAAAGAGTTGCTTATAATCTTAATAAGTTGAATCGCTGCTTTTTTGATGCTTTTGTTTCTTTAATGAAATTTCTTTTTGAGTAATTTTATTATTGTCGTGTAGTCAATAAAGGATAAATGTCAGGGAGATAATGAATCTCCCCGCAGCATTTTTATAAATGTGTTTTATAAAAAGGAATTAATTTATCGAGCGCCTGTTTCACAGGTTCTGGCTTATCATACAAGTCGTAATGTGAATAACCTTCAACCACGACCAGCTCTTTATGTTTTGAGGCAGCGCGGCCAATAATTTCGCAGCCGTCACGATAGGCACCAAAAGCGCCCACTCTATCACCCACTACAACCATTAGTGGTTGAGTTAACAGGACTTCTGCAAGATGAAAAGCATCCCAGCCCACTGCAACAGTCTGATGTGAAAATAGCGAACGATTTACCCCATTAGGCGCACAGCCTCGTGGTGAACGATAATATTCTGTTGCTTCAAAAAGATCTATTTCTGTTAATCCCGCTTCAAGAGCTGCATCCGGAGAAGAAGGGAGTAAATCATCTACGCGAAGTTTTGCGCCGTTAGCTTCGTCTGTTCTTTGTTGCGCCATTGCTTCGAGTGCTCCGACAGGGTTAAATGCCGAAAAACCTTCACGCATAAGACGCCCGTAGTTTGCACCCGTGACAGTACCAATGGCTTTAATTCGACGTTCTGTCATTGCGGCATTAATGGCATATCCACCACCACCGCAAATACCCAGGACGCCAATACGCCCGGCATCAACGTAAGGTAAGGTGGTAAGGTAATCAACGACAATGCTGAAGTCTTTTACTCGCATTGTTGGATCTTCCAGATAACGCGGTTCTCCACCGCTGCTTCCCTGAAAACTGGCATCAAAAGCAATGACGATAAAGCCAGCTTTTGCCAGGGCGGCACCATACACGCTACCCGATGTCTGTTCTTTGCAGCTTCCAATTGGATGAGCGCTGATAATGGCAGGATACTTTTTTTCACTATTAAAATCGTCAGGGAAATAGATATCAGCAGCTATATCCCAGTAAGTGTGTTTTATCGAAACAGTTTTCATTTCAAGCTCCGGGGATTTGCCTAAACAGATTTAAATATCATTTCTATTATCCGCAACTGGCATTCGTGTTCTTATCGCGAACGGCGTAATAGTATGACTTGTATTGGTTATCATCAATGGTCTAATATCTATCACAGTGTTAAGTTAAGGTTTACAATGATGAAAATAGAGCCTTCAATTTTGCCTTCTCTTGCCTGGTTTGCGCTGATTGTTCGCGCCGGAAGTTTCTCCAGAGCAGCCTCTGAAATGGGTATTACGCGGGCCGCATTGTCCCAGAATTTAAAATCTCTTGAGGAACGTCTTAACACCAAGCTGATATACCGTACGACCCGCAATATGTCGCTTACCGAGGAAGGCCAGCGTCTGTATGAAGTGCTGGTGTCGGCTTTGGGGCAAATTGATGATGCTTTGAAAGATGTCGGTGATACCCAACTTGAACCTACTGGCCTGTTGAGAATAAATTCCTCCCGTGTTGCAGCAAGGATGCTTGTTGAGCCTCATATTGGCGAGTTTCTTACTCGTTACCCCAAAACAAAGATAGAGCTCATTATGGATGACGGTTTATCTAACATTATTGCGGACGGCTGTGATGTGGGCATACGCCTTGAGCAAGGACTGGATGAGCATATGACTGCCGTTCCTGTTTCTCCGCTTATTAAACTGGTTACCGTGGCATCGCCAGATTATTTAAGAGAACACGGTATTCCTGAAACGCCTCAGGAACTGAGTAGCCATAATTGCCTTCGATTGCGGCATAAAAGTAGCGGAGCACTCTCAGCATGGGAGTTTTCTAATGTCACGGGGAATAATGAAGAGTTCGAAATAGAGGTGTCAGGTAAGTATATTTCTAATGATGACGAAAGCATGATACGAATGGCGCTTAATGGGACAGGTATCATCCAACATCTGGATTTTGCAATCGCTGAACATATCAATGCGGGCAAGTTACAGCCGATTCTTGAGGATTGGGCCGTTTCATTTCCTGGATTTTATATTTATGTTTCCTCACGAGTGAGAATGCCCTCTAAAGTTCGTGCTTTTATTGATTTTATGGTGGAGAAAAGAGTAAAGCTCGAAAATTGATGATATTTTCCCGGATATTACCTTTACTGCCCCAGCCGCAAGCAGCATCCGCCAGCTTTTGCGCTGTTGATCGATGCACTTCGCTATTCAGAGTAACGGGTCCACATTTTGTTGTGGACCCGTTTGGGCATTAACGGCCTACGCGTGCCTGGTGCTCAGGCGAGTAACGTTCACCGACGATTTTAATTGTTTCCAGTGCCTCGGTTATCTGCTGCGTATCTTTCTGCGAAAGAACAATGTCGACAGCACCCAGGTTTTCTTCCAGCCGGTGCAGTTTAGTGGTGCCTGGGATGGGTACAATCCATGGCTTTTGTGCTAACAGCCATGCCAGTGCGATTTGTGCAGATGTTACCCCTTTCTCCGCGGCCAGTTCACCTAACAAGGTGACCAGTTTTTCATTGGCTTCAATGGCTTGTGCCGCGAAACGCGGTACGGTGCTACGGTAATCATCCTTGCCGAAAGTGGTTCCTGGCTTAATCGACCCCGTCAGGAAACCTTTACCTAGTGGGCTGAAGGGGACAAAACCAATCCCCAGTTCCTCCAGCAACGGCAGAATTTCCTGTTCAGGCTCACGCCACCACATGGAGTATTCGCTTTGCAGGGCGGTGACAGGTTGTACCGCATGTGCACGACGAATGGTTTGTGCTCCCGCTTCAGACAGGCCGAAATGTTTGACCTTACCTTCTGCAATTAGGTCTTTCACCGTTCCTGCAACATCTTCAATAGGAACATCCGGATCAACACGGTGTTGATACAGAAGGTCAATAACATCTGTCTTAAGGCGGCGTAATGAACCTTCAACGGCTTCACGGATATGTTCCGGGCGGCTGTTTAAAATCTGCTGCTTATTATCATCGCCGAAGGTAAAACCGAATTTAGTGGCAATCACCACACGGTCACGAAACGGTTTTAAGGCTTCGCCGACCACTTCTTCATTCAGATACGGACCATACACTTCGGCGGTATCGAAGAAGGTGACGCCACGTTCAACCGCAGCACGAATAAGTTCGATAGCCTGGCGGGTATCGGTCGCCGGGCCGTACCCGTGGCTTAAGCCCATGCAACCGAGCCCAAGGGCGGAGACTTCGAGTCCGGATTTACCCAGATAACGTTTTTGCATTGAATGAATACCTCTTTTATCGCGGCTTAAACATCAAGTTTGCGGCCAGTCAGCCATTCCACCATTGCGGGATCGCGGTGAGAGAAGAACGCGCTGGTTGCGGTATCCAGGGCGGTAATTTGCAGCATATCTTCAGGGCTGAGTTCAAAATCGAGAATGTTGATGTTCTCTTCCATGCGTTCTTTTCGCACTGATTTTGCCAGTGAAACAATGCCTCGTTGGTAGATCCAGCGCAGAACAACCTGGCCCACGCTTTTGCCATACTTCTCGCCAATTGCCGTGAGAACAGGATGCTGGAACAGACCATTTTTCCCTTCTGCAAACGGTGCCCAGGCTTCTGGCTGAATGCCACGACTTTGCATCCACGGAACGGCCTGTAATTGCTGGTTGAAGGGGTTAACTTCAATCTGGTTTACCGCCGGAACGACTTTATTAAAGGCGATAAGGTCAGCCAGTCGGTCAGGATGGAAGTTACTGACACCAATAGCGCGGATCTTGCCTGCCTGTTGCAGTTCTTCCATGGCGCGCCAGGCACCGTGGACATCACCGTATGGCTGGTGAATCAAATACAGGTCAACGTAATCAAGTTGTAGTCGATTCAGAGAGCGTTCGAACTGGGCTTTGGCCCCTTCGTAACAGGTATCCTGCAACCAGAGTTTCGTGGTGACAAAGAGCTCGTTACGGGCGATACCGCTTTGTTTCAGTGCGTTCCCGACCTGGGTTTCATTTTGATAGGAGGCGGCGGTGTCAATCAGTCGATAACCGGTGTTAATAGCGTCAATGACCGCTCTTTCGCATTCGGCGGCATCGGTCATCTGAAATACACCAAAGCCCAGCAAGGGCATTTCAATACCGTTGTTCAGTTTTACTTTTTGCATGGTGTTATCCTTCCGTTATCGTTCATAAGAAGCATAACGTAAAGGGAAGAGCTCGATTAGACGGCAGGATTTGTCAGGGGTTATGAACGAAATTCATAAATCTGTTTGAGTGTTGAGATGAGTAGTGCAAATTCGATATCCCCGGGATTTACAGTCCGATGAAGGAAAATGAATATCCATAAAAATATATTGGTTTATCCTGGCGTATATACCTACTTCGACGTATTGCCAATCGTGGTAAATTAAAGATATGTCATTATTATTCACTCTGAATAATGAATTATTCACTGTCCGTAGAGTAATAAATATAACTTAGGTATCTATTTAATGACTTGCACAAAAAGCTAAATTTTTACCCATAGATAAAAATATAATCCCGCGCCCAACCACCTGATGAGTGGCTACAGGCACTGGATATATTAGGTGGCGGTGTACTTTCTTACATAAAGGTATTTCCTTTTCTGCGGAAAAGGAAACCGGGAAATCCCCGGTTTTTCTGACAAGCAGACGCCATTATTTGTGTCTGCCTATGTTCGTTAATTCGTTCATCAGGAAATTATCTCAATGTCACGTTATAAAACAGGTCATAAACAACCACGATTTCGTTATTCAGTTCTGGCCCGCTGCGTGGCGTGGGCAAATATCTCTGTTCAGGTTCTTTTTCCACTCGCAGTCACCTTTACGCCAGTAATGGCGGCACGTGCGCAGAACGCGGTTCAGCCACGGCTGAGCATGGAAAATACTACGGTAACTGCTGATAATAACGTGGAGAAAAATGTCGCGTCGTTTGCCGCAAATGCCGGGACATTTTTAAGCAGTCAGCCAGATAGCGATGCGACACGTAATTTTATTACCGGAATGGCCACCGCTAAAGCTAACCAGGAAATACAGGAGTGGCTCGGGAAATATGGTACTGCGCGCGTCAAACTGAATGTCGATAAAGATTTCTCGCTGAAGGATTCTT
Organism: Escherichia sp. E4742; assembly: GCF_005843885.1. Taxonomy (NCBI): domain Bacteria; kingdom Pseudomonadati; phylum Pseudomonadota; class Gammaproteobacteria; order Enterobacterales; family Enterobacteriaceae; genus Escherichia; species Escherichia sp. E4742. The sequence goes on from NZ_CP040443.1 coordinate 3,307,913, forward strand.
CGCTGGAAATGCTTTATCCGATTTATGATACGCCGACAAATATGTTGTTCACTCAGGGAGCAATACATCGTACAGACGATCGTACTCAGTCAAATATTGGTTTTGGCTGGCGTCATTTTTCAGGAAATGACTGGATGGCGGGGGTGAACACCTTTATCGACCATGATTTATCCCGTAGTCATACCCGCATTGGTGTTGGTGCGGAATACTGGCGCGATTATCTGAAACTGAGCGCCAATGGTTATATTCGGGCTTCTGGCTGGAAAAAATCGCCGGATGTTGAGGATTATCAGGAACGCCCGGCGAATGGCTGGGATATCCGCGCAGAGGGCTATTTACCTGCCTGGCCGCAGCTTGGCGCAAGCCTGATGTATGAACAGTATTATGGTGATGAAGTCGGGCTGTTTGGTAAAGATAAGCGCCAGAAAGACCCGCATGCTATTTCTGCCGAGGTGACCTATACGCCAGTGCCTCTTCTGACACTGAGCGCCGGGCATAAGCAGGGCAAGAGCGGTGAGAATGACACTCGCTTTGGCCTGGAAGTTAACTACCGAATTGGCGAACCTTTGGCGAAACAACTCGATACGGATAGCATTCGCGAGCGTCGGGTACTGGCAGGCAGTCGCTATGACCTGGTTGAGCGTAATAACAATATCGTTCTTGAGTATCGCAAATCTGAAGTGATTCGTATTGCTCTGCCTGACCGCATTGAAGGTAAGGGCGGGCAGACGGTTTCCCTGGGGCTTGTGGTGAGCAAAGCAACTCACGGTCTGAAAAATGTTCAATGGGAAGCGCCGTCTTTGCTGGCCGCAGGCGGAAAAATTACGGGGCAGGGTAATCAGTGGCAAGTGACACTCCCGGCTTACCAGGCAGGCAAAGACAATTATTATGCGATTTCTGCGGTTGCCTACGATAACAAAGGCAATGCCTCAAAACGCGTGCAGACAGAGGTGGTCATTACCGGAGCTGGTATGAGTGCCGAACGCACGGCGTTAACGCTTGACGGTCAGAGCCGTATCCAAATGCTTGCTAACGGTAGTGAGCAAAAGCCACTGGTGCTTTCTCTGCGCGACGCCGAGGGGCAGCCAGTCACGGGCATGAAAGATCAGATCAAGACTGAGCTGACGTTCAAGCCAGCTGGAAATATTGTGACTCGTACCCTGAAGGCCACTAAATCACAGGCACAGCCAACACTGGGTGAGTTCACCGAAACTGAAGCTGGGGTGTATCAGTCTGTCTTTACTACCGGAACGCAATCAGGTGAGGCAACGATTACTGTTAGCGTTGATGGCATGAGCAAAACCGTCACTGCAGAATTGCGCGCCACGATGATGGATGTGTCGAAGTCTACTCTGAGCGTGAATGAACTCTCAGGAGATGTGGTTGCTGATGGTCTGCAATCCCACACGCTGACGCTTACTGCGGTGGATACTGATGGTAACCCGGTGACGGGAGAGGCCAGCCGCTTGCGATTTGTTCCGCAGGATAGCAATGGTGTCACCATTGGTACCATTTCGGAGATAAAACCAGGCGTTTACAGCGCTACGGTTTCTTCGACCCGTGCCGGAAACGTTGTTGTGCGTGCCTTTAGCGAGCAGTATCAGTTGGGCTCATTACAACAAACGCTGAAGTTTGTCGCCGGGCCGCTTGATGCAGCACATTCGACCATCGCTCTGAATCCGGATAAACCGGTGGTTGGCGGTACGCTTACGGCAATCTGGACGGCAAAAGATGCCAATGGCAACCCTGTAACTGGCCTCAATCCGGATGCACCGTCATTATCTGGCGCAGCCGCTGCGGGGTCTATGGCATCAGGCTGGACGGATAATGGCGACGGGACCTGGACTGCGCAGATTACTCTCGGCACTACGGCGGGGGAATTAGAGGTTATGCCGAAGCTCAATGGGCAGGACGCGGCAGCAAAGGCGGCGAAAGTAACCGTGGTGGCTGATGCGTTATCTTCAGGCCAGTCGACAGTCTCTGTAGCCGCAGATCGCGTAAAAGCAGGCGAAAGCACAACCGTGACGCTTATTGCAAAAGATGCACATGGCAACGCTATCAGTGGTCTTTCCCTGTCGGCAAGCCTGACGGGTGCTGCGTCTGAAGGGGCGACTGTTTCTAGTTGGACCGAAAAAGGTGACGGTTCCTATGTTGCTACGCTGACCACAGGTGGAAAGACGGGTGAGCTTCTCGTCATGCCGCTATTCAACGGCCAGCCAGCAGCCACCGACGCTGCGCAGTTGACTGTTATTGCGGGGGAGATGTCATCAGCGAACTCTACGCTTGTTGCTGACAATGAGGCTCCGACCGTCAAAGCGACGACGGAACTCACCTTCACCGCGAAGGATGCGTATGGGAACCCTGTTAGTGACCTGAAGCTCGATGCACCAGTGTTTAGCGGTGCCGCCAGCACGGGGAGTGAGCGTCCTTCAGCAGGAAACTGGACAGAGAAAAGTAATGGGGTCTACGTGGCGACCTTAACTCTGGGATCTGCCGCGGGTCAGTTGTCTGTGATGCCGCGAGTGAACGGCCAAAATGCCGTAGCAAAACCGCTGGTGCTGAACGTTGCAGGTGACGCATCTAAGGCTGAGATACGTGATATGACGGTGAAGGTTGATAACCAGCTGGCTAATGGACAGTCGACTAACCAGGTAACCCTGACCGTTGTGGACACCTATGGTAACCCGTTGCAGGGGCAAGAAGTTACGCTGAATTTACCGACGGGTGTGACCAGCAAGACGGGGAATACGGTAACAACCAATACGGCAGGTAAAGCTGACATTGAGCTGATGTCAACGGTTGCCGGGGAACACAGTATCACGGCCTCAGTGAATGGTGTTCAGAAGACGGTTACGGTGAAATTCAAGGCGGATGCCAGCACCGGTCAGGCGAGCCTGGAGGTTGATGGCGCCGCGGAAAAAGTGGCAAACGGCAAAGATGCCTTTACGCTGACGGCAACGGTTAAGGATAAAAACGGTAACCCTGTTCCAGGGGCTCTGGTGACCTTTAATCTGCCTCGGGGTGTCAATTCGGTTACAGGCGATTATGTCTGGGTGAAAGCCAACAATGAGGGTAAAGCGGAGCTGCAAGTGGTTTCCGTGACTGCCGGAACGTATGAGATCACGGCGTCAGCAGGAAATGACCAGCCTTCGACTGCGCAGACTATAACGTTTGTGGCCGATAAGGCGACCGCAACCGTCTCCGGTATTGAGGTGATTGGCAACTACGCACTGGCGGATGGCAAAGCCAAACAGACGTATAAAGTTACGGTGACTGATGCCAATAACAACCTGTTGAAAGATAGCGACGTGACGCTGACTGCCAGCCCGGCAAATTTAGTTCTGACTCCCGATGGGACGGCGAAAACTAATGAGCAAGGGCAGGCTATTTTCACCGCCACGACCACTGTCGCAGCGAAATATACACTCACGGCGAAAGTGAGTCAGGCCGACGGTCAGGAATCGACGAAAACTGCCGAATCTAAATTCGTCGCGGATGATAAAAACGCGGAGCTCAAGGCCTCGACTGATACACCTTCTCTGGTGGCGGATGGGGTACAGACCGCAACAATGACGGTTACCCTGTTCTCGGCAAATAACCCTGTTGGGGGGAATGTGTGGGTCGACATTGAGGCTCCGGAAGGGGTGACAGAGGCGGATTATAAATTCCTGCCGTCGAAGGCTGACCATTTCTCGGGGGGGAAAATCACGCGTACATTTAGTACCACCAAGCCGGGTACCTATACGTTCACATACAACGCACTGACGTATGGCGGGTACGAAATGAAGCCTGTGAAGGTGACAATTAACGCCGTTGCTGCAGATACTGAAGACGCTGAGGAGAAATAAAAGCGACGATGTAATAAATAATAATGGCGTTGACATGCGCAGCGCCATTATTTACTGAATACCTACCCTGGTACCGATTAGACGGTGGCAGGGTAGGGTAAATCTCATGTGATGGAGTTACAGGCTAAAGAGGACGAACGGGAATAAAAATTTCGCAAACAACATCATTGCCATCCTTTTCTACGAAATTTTCATTGTAATAAAATCGCTCAATATCGCTGCCGTTCACTCTGGCTAACCCCCTGGCAGGCAACTCTATCAGATAGATGTTCCGCACCCAGTCAGGATAATGTTCCCAGTTTCCTTCATAACGGAAAGAGGCATAAAGTTCTCGGGTCGTTGTCCACTCTTTCGGCATGTCAGCATATTCGCATACCGTACCAGCAAAGGTTTCAACTGTGAGTAAATCGACCGACTTTGTTGATGGCTTAAACGTTGAGACGAAATAGATATCCGTCTTAAAATCCTTCATACACCTGGCTAAATGATGACGTCGCAATTTGACTTCTTCATCCGGTGACTTATTCGATATTTCAGTATCATACTTAAATGAATTGCCAAAAATACGTGTTTCTGGGAAATGAATTAATGTGCAATCAATTTTTGTATGTTGGCGTGCTAAAAATGGAGGGAAGATATTTTCCAGATCCCAATAATCACGGAGCCGGTATTCTCGGGGAGAGCATCCGAACAACTTTTTAAATTCGCGACTGAATGACTGCTGTGAATCAAAATGCAAAGATAGTGCAATATCAAGCATAGATTTCGCTGTGAGTCGGACAAGAATAGCTGCCCGGCAAAGTCTCCGTTTGCGAATGTATTCTCCCAGCGGCACATGCATGAAGTTTCTGAACAGGAGCTGGATATTGCGTCTACTGTAGCCAGATTTCTGTGCGATATCTTCGATTGAGATAGGGTTACCGAGATTGCACTCAATCCACTCCAGGAGTTGCTGTAAAATCTTCTGCCTGATCATAACATTCTCCATTTACCCTTCGCCATTTCGTACATTTTTCGTATGACAAAGGCTATTAGTGTATCAAAAACAGAAAGGTCCGAGGCCAGGCGACTGACAGTATCTCAGATTGTTGACAAATGCTTGTTGTGTATGCCGGAACTTATCCAGCCTACAAAATAGCGCAAATTCAATAAATTGCGATTCTCTGGTAGGCATGATAATCATAGCGCATCAGGCAATTTTGTGCTTGTCATCAATCTTATCGTGTCTGCTTCATTTTTCCCATAATAGAGAAATTACAGTCCCCTATTATTAATGAAATTTTTACATAAGTGATATCAAAATCCACATACTAATCTGCGGTCATGTTTTAACGTAGACTAATGATTCATACGTAATGGAGGGACTGCTAGTGGAATTTTCCGTATTAAGCAACAATCTGAAAATGCCGATGATGGGATTTGGTGTTTTTCAGGTTACCGATAAAGAAGTATGTAAACAATCAGTGTTGAATGCTATCCGAACCGGTTATCGACTCATCGACACTGCAGCGGTATATGGTAATGAAGACGCCGTCGGCGACGCTATTCGTGAAGCCATTTCGGAAGGTTTCTGTACCCGCGAGGAGTTATTTATTACGTCTAAATTGTGGGTACAGGACATGGTTGATCAGGATACGGCAAAAGCAGGTATTGAAGCGTCATTAAAAAAATCGGGACTTGAATACTTTGATCTCTATTTATTGCACCAGGCAATGCGCGATTATTTCAGTGCATGGCGTGCACTGGAAGAGGCCTATGAAGAGGGCAAACTGAAAGCGATTGGGGTTTCCAATTTCTATCCTCATGTTCTGGCAAACTTTTGTGAAACAGTCAGAATTAAGCCAATGGTCAACCAGGTTGAGTTGCATCCCTATTTTGCCCAACCAGAAGCGCTGGCAACCATGAAGTACTACAACGTGCAGCCTGAAGCATGGGCACCATTAGGCGGGGGAAGACATAAACCATTTGAAAACAGCCTGCTTCAGGGTATTGCAAATGCCCACCAAAAATCGATTTCTCAGGTAATTCTACGCTGGAATATTCAACGGGGAGTGGTTGTTATTCCAAAATCGACTCATCAGCATCGTATTGAAGAGAACTTCGCTATCTGGGATTTTTCACTGACAGAGAAAGAAATGGCGCAAATAAGCTCACTTGATCTGGGGTATGTTGGCGAATCCGTAAAACATTTTAATCCTGAGTTTGTTCGTGGCTGTCTTGGTGTAAAAATACATAACTAATTAGAGTTATCAGGATACTACCTGACCCGCACTCTGAAAATATGACTTATAGCAGATGTTATTATATATTTTCCGAAGGCGGGATCTCATTATAAAAATAAAAACCACACACTGAATCGCTTCAGTAAGATAAAATTACAGTTATTAATGGTTGTGTAATTATTGTTAATAATTTCATTTATACTCATTTGGGGGGCTGTTTTAATAGATACCAAATGAGTATCTTTAAATAGGTATTTAAGATAAATTCAATTAAATTCAATATGTTATTGTATCTAATGCATGATTCCATGTTGTTAGTGGCGATCATTATAAAAATGTGAGCGACGCCGAAAGAAATAAAATTAGCTATTGCATCCAGGTATCCAATGATGGATTATTGATTTGTCATACAAATCGCTTTGAATTTGTATTCTGCTACCCAATAAAAAAGCCGCCATTTTTATTGATGTCTGATAACCCGGAAGGAGTGGTTGCGATCAGGCATAAATAGAAATGAAGCAATGGAGTATTGGTTGTGAATGTAAATTTCTTTGTTACCTGTATCGGTGATGCACTGAAATCAAGGATGGCACGAGACTCCGTGCTGCTCCTGGAAAAACTCGGCTGTCGCGTAAATTTTCCTGAGAAACAGGGATGCTGCGGTCAGCCTGCGATCAATAGTGGTTATATCAAAGAAGCGATCCCAGGAATGAAAAATCTGATCGCTGCACTTGAAGATAACGACGATCCCATTATTTCTCCCGCCGGTTCCTGCACTTACGCCGTAAAAAGTTACCCAACATATCTGGCTGACGAACCAGAATGGGCATCACGTGCAGAAAAGGTCGCCGCGCGTATGCAGGATCTCACTTCTTTTATTGTCAATACATTAGGGGTCGTCGATGTAGGCGCCAGCTTGCAAGGGAGGGCGGTATATCATCCATCCTGTAGTCTGGCCCGTAAGCTGGGTGTGAAGGATGAACCACTTACGCTGCTAAAAAATGTACGTGGACTGGAGCTGTTGTCCTTTGCCGAACAGGATACTTGCTGCGGGTTTGGCGGTACGTTCTCGGTCAAAATGGCCGAAATTTCCGGCGAGATGGTGAAAGAAAAGGTTTCACACCTGATGGAGGTCTGTCCTGAGTATTTAATTGGTGCCGACATTAGTTGCTTGCTGAACATAAGTGGGCGATTACAACGGGAAGGGCAGAAAGTCAAAGTGATGCATATTGCTGAAGTGCTGATGAGCCGCTGAGGGTATAAAGATGTCGATCAAAACCAGTAATACAGAATTCAAGACACGCATCCGTCAGCAAATTGAAGATCCGATCATGCGCAAAGCGGTGGCAAACGCGCAGCAGCGTATTGGGGCAAATCGGCAAAAAATGGTCGATGAATTAGGTCACTGGGAGGAGTGGCGCGATCGTGCCAGCCAGATACGTGATCATGTTCTGAGTAATCTCGACGCTTATCTGTACCAGCTCTCCGAAAAAGTGACGCAAAACGGCGGTCACGTCTGGTTTGCAAAAACCAAAGAAGACTCTACCCGCTACATTTTACAGGTCGCCCAACGCAAAAATGCTCGGAAGGTGGTGAAATCTAAATCGATGGTGACCGAAGAGATTGGCGTCAATCATGTGTTGCAGGATGCTGGCATTCAGGTGATTGAAACCGATCTGGGTGAATACATTCTTCAGTTGGATCAAGATCCGCCATCTCATGTTGTGGTCCCGGCTATCCATAAAGATCGCCACCAGATCCGCCGGGTGCTACACGAACGTCTGGGCTATGATGGCCCGGAGACGCCTGAAGCGATGACCTTATTCATTCGTCAAAAGATCCGTGAAGATTTCCTCAGTGCCGAAATCGGTATAACCGGTTGTAATTTCGCGGTAGCAGAAACCGGTTCGGTATGCCTGGTGACCAATGAAGGTAATGCGCGAATGTGTACCACGCTACCTAAAACGCATATTGCGGTGATGGGGATGGAGCGTATTGCCCCCACGTTTGCCGAGGTTGATGTATTGATCACCATGCTGGCGCGTAGTGCCGTTGGCGCACGTTTGACGGGATACAACACCTGGCTGACAGGGCCGCGCGAAGCGGGGCATGTGGACGGGCCTGAAGAGTTTCATCTGGTTATTGTTGATAACGGGCGTTCTGAGGTGCTGGCCTCTGAATTTCGGGATGTGCTGCGCTGTATTCGCTGCGGAGCCTGTATGAATACTTGTCCGGCATATCGCCACATTGGAGGTCACGGATACGGCTCAATTTACCCAGGGCCAATCGGCGCGGTGATTTCTCCGCTACTTGGCGGCTATAAAGATTTTAAAGATTTACCCTATGCCTGCTCTTTATGCACGGCCTGTGACAGCGTGTGTCCGGTGCGTATTCCTCTGTCAAAACTGATTTTGCGTCATCGTCGGGTGATGGCTGAAAAAGGGATCACCGCAAAAGCAGAGCAACGGGCGATCAAAATGTTCGCTTATGCCAATAGCCATCCGGGATTGTGGAAAGTCGGGATGATGGCAGGCGCTCATGCGGCAAGCTGGTTTATCAGTGGTGGCAAAACACCACTCAGGATCGGTGCGATTAGCGACTGGATGGAAGCCCGCGATCTTCCTGAAGCTGACGGCGAGAGTTTCCGTAGTTGGTTTAAGAAACATCAGGCGCAGGAGAAAAAAAATGGATAATCGAAGCGAATTCTTGCAAAACGTTGCTCAGGCACTGGGCCGCCCGCTGCGACTCGAACCGCAAACGGAAGATGTGCCGCTTAACAACTATGCTAACGAGCGTCTTACTGAACTTAACCAGCAACAGCGCTGTGACGCGTTTATCCAGTTTGCCAGTGATGTCATGTTGACGCGTTGTGAACTGACCAGCGAGGCGCAGGCCGCAGAAGCTGCATTACGCCTGTGTAAAGAGCTGGGAGAGCAGTCAGTTGTGATTAGCGGTGACTCGCGACTGGAAGAATTGGGGATCAGTGAGCGTTTACAACAGGAATGCAATGCCGCCGTGTGGGACCCGCTGAAAGGTGCCGAGAATATCTCGCAGGCAGAGCAGGCTAAAGTTGGCGTAGTGTATGCTGAATATGGCTTAACAGAATCGGGAGGCGTGGTGCTTTTTTCCGCTGCTGAGCGTGGGCGCTCGTTGAGTTTGCTCCCTGAGTCCTCAATTTTTATCCTGCGCAAAAGCACCATCCTGCCACGTGTGGCGCAACTCGCAGAAAAATTGCATCAGAAAGCGCTGTCTGGTGAGCGTATGCCGTCCTGCATTAACATCATTAGCGGTCCTAGTTCAACGGCGGATATTGAGCTTATCAAAGTCGTCGGGGTTCATGGCCCGGTGAAAGCGGTGTACCTGATTATTGAGGATTGCTGAGAGGGAGTAGCATGAGAGTTACCTCACGTTTTTATAGTAGGATTCGGTCCCATATCAATACGGTAACTCTCAACCTTGCAAGGCCTACAGTCAAATCAAGTCGCGACTGAATTTTTAGCTCTCAGCGGCATTCCATTCGCCACAAAATACGCAGCCGTGCTTCTCGCCAATCATAATTGATGCATCTACCATGCGCAGGCCTTCCAGTTCGTATACGGCCCGCCGTCTCGTCGTAGTCTGTTTTGCACGCATCGCACGGGGGAAAGGCGGTTTCGGTGTAATTACGCACAAGCTCGTTGAGCTGTTCATCGGTCTGACAATCGACTCACAGGGAATAGTGTGATGTTCCAGGACGTGCATAAAACTGCGCCATGTCTGCATATGGTACGGGAATCATTGACCCACTGTAGAATTTTATGCATATATTATATATAGTTGTAACTTCATTTCTTGTAATTCCTCTTAGTCACTTGCAAATCTTATATTCTATTAATTAACGATTTTATATGAATGAAAGCTGAATGGATTCAGTCTTATGCGCATATATATTTATTAATAAGACAATTCTTATAATTAAATACCTAATAAGAGTTATCGCTTTCGTTGGTTATATATTATGGGGGTGATGCCTGCTTCTTGTTTATATTTTGAGTTGATTTGAGCTCTTAGATACATATAATGCGCATATGTTCGAGACTGGGGGGTAATGTAAGGATTAAGTTAATATTGTTAATTTGAAATAGGTGTCCGGTAGTAAGTTAATCTATTATTACTCTCTGAACTGCATACCCAGGTATGTGGTTATCAATGTTATGCGATTTTTTTGAATTTATATATGCCATGAGCAGCAACCGGGATGGCATTTTATACGTTGCTGTTTATGCAATCTTGGTTTTATTTGGATGTATTGCTGGAGATTGTGATGAATAAAATATATCGGCTAAAGTGGAACAGGTCCCGTAACTGTTGGAGCGTCTGCTCTGAACTGGGAAGCAAAATAAAAGGAAAAAAGTCCCGGGCTGTTTTAATTAGCGCGATAAGTTTATATTCATCTCTGGCACTGTCTAAAGATGTTGCTGTAAGTGAAGATTACACAGCTGTATTCGGTAAAGATAACCAGACTATTGATTACCGTATTTCAGTGACCGACAATGCCAATCTGGTAATCGATGCGACAGACTCTTCTCGTCCACGTCTGACTCTCGCTTCTGGTGGTGGGCTGGATATCACCGGAGGGAAGGTGCATATCAATGGCTCGCTTAACTTTTTGTTAAAAGGGACGGGGTTTCTGAACGTCGCCAATGCCGGCAGTGAGTTATATGCTGATGATTTATATGAATCTTACTCTAATATTACCCACGATAGAGGCTATTTTAACGTCTCCAACGGCGGCAAAATCCATGTTAAGGGCACCAGCCGTCTGACCTATTTGCAGGGAAATGTTAGTGGTGAAGGTAGCCAGGTAAATTCCAAAACCTTCTTTATGGGCGTTTACGGCAGTTACGGTGGTAATCAGTACCTGTCAGTTAATAACGGCGGTGAAGTTAATGCCAGTGAAAAAATTAGCCTGGGCTATTATGATCAAGTCTCCGATACAACACTTGCTGTTTCAGAAGGTGGTAAAATTTCAGCACCGACTATTAGTTTAAGCACCAACTCTGAGTTGGCGTTAGGTGCACAGCAAGGGAATGAGGCGAAGGCTGCAGGGATTATTGATGCCGAAAAAATTGAGTTTGTGTGGGCAAAGACATCCGAGAAGAAAATCACCTTAAACCACACGGATAAAAATGCGACTATTTCCGCGGATATTGTCAGTGGCAGCGAGGGCCTGGGTTACATCAATGCGCTCAATGGCACGACTTACTTAACCGGTGATAACTCTGCCTTTAGCGGCAAAGTAACGATTGAGAAAAATGGGGCGTTGGGGATCACCCAAAATATAGGCACTGCAGATATCACCAACCGCGGGAAATTACACCTGAAGGCTGACGATAGCATGACCTTTGCCAATAAGATTTCCGGCAACGGTACAATAAGTATCGACAGTGGGACGGTGGAGTTGACCGGCAATAACTATGCCTTCAGCGGATATATTGATGTTGCTTCCGATGCTGTCGCGGTTATTTCTGAAGAAAAAAACATTGGCAACGCGGATCTGGATGTTGATGGCAAACTGCAAATTAATGCCAACAAAGATTGGGTATTTGATAACGATCTTGAAGGTAAAGGCATTGTTGAAATAAACATGGGGAATCACGAATTCTCCTTCGATGATTTTGCTTATACAGACTGGTTCCAGGGTTCACTGGCGTTCCAGAACACGACATTTAACCTGGAAAAGAATGCGGAGTTTCTGCAGAAAGGCGGGATCACTGCGGGTCAGGGAAGCCTGGTAACAGTGGGTAAGGGCGCTCACTCCATTAGCACTTTGGGATTCTCCGGCGGAACGGTTGATTTTGGTGCCCTGGCAGCAGGTGCACAGATGACAGAAGGGACAGTCAACGTTAGTAAAACGCTGGATTTGCGCGGCGAGGGTGTGATTCAGGTTTCAGACAGTGACGTTGTCCGCTCAGTATCTCGTGATATTGACTCTGCGTTATCGCTCACTGAAGTTGATGATGGTAACAGCGCCATTAAGCTGGTTGATGCGCAAGGTGCGGAAGTTCTGGGCGATGCTGGCAATCTGCAATTGCAGGATAAAAATGGGCAAATCCTCTCCAGCAGCGCCCAACGTGATATTCAACAGAATGGACAAACAGCGGCCGTCGGCACTTACGACTATCGTCTGACGAGTGGGGTAAACAATGATGGCCTGTATATCGGCTATGGCCTGACGCAGCTTGATTTGCAGGCTACCGACAGTGATGCTCTGGTGCTGAGTGCAAACGGTAAAAGCGAGAATGCCGCCGATCTCAGCGCAAAGATTACCGGCAATGGTGACCTGGCATTCAGCAGCCAGAAAGGTCAGACCGTATCGCTTTCTAACAAAGACAACGACTATACCGGTATTACCGATCTGCGCAGCGGGACGCTCTTGTTGAATAACGATAACGTGTTGGGTAATACCCAGGAACTGCGTCTGGCGGCAGAGACTGAACTGGATATGAATGGTCACAGCCAGACCGTGGGTACGCTCAATGGCGGCGCCGATTCGCTGCTGAACTTAAACGGCGGCAGTCTGACTCTTGCCAACGGGGGGACTTCAGCAGGTTCGTTAACGGGGAACGGGGAGCTGAATATTCAGAGCGGCACGCTGGAAGTCGCGGGCGATAACAGCAACCTGACGGCTAATATGAATATTGCCAGCTCGGCTAAAGTGCTGGTAAGTCATGCACAGGGATTGGGTGGCGCAAACGTTGAGAACAACGGTACCCTGGTGTTGAATAATAGCGCTGAAAAAAGAGCGGCTGTGCCTGTGAATTACACCCTGGGCGGCAACCTGACTAACAACGGTACGCTGATGACCGGAGAGTCTGGACAGCAAGCGGGCAACGCGTTAGTGGTGAAGGGGAACTACCATGGTGATAACGGCCGACTGGTGATGAATACGGCACTGAATGGCGATGATTCAGTGACGGATAAACTGGTTGTTGAGGGCGATACCAGCGGCACGACCTCCGTTACGGTGAATAACGCTGGTGGTACAGGCGCTAAAACGCTTAACGGCATTGAACTTATCCATGTTGATGGTAAGTCTGAGGGGGAATTTGTTCAGGCGGGACGTATCGTTGCGGGCGCATATGACTACACTCTCGCGCGTGGTAAGGGGGCAAACAGTGGTAACTGGTATCTGACCAGTGGTGGTGATTCAGCTGAACCGCAACCGGAGCCAGAGCCGATGCCGAATCCGGAGCCAAACCCGAATCCGGAGCCAAACCCGAATCCAGAGCCGACCCCTAACCCGACACCTACGCCGGGTCCGGATCTGAATGTGGATAATGACCTGCGACCGGAGGCGGGTAGCTACATCGCGAACCTTGCAGCAGCGAATACCATGTTCACCACGCGTCTGCATGAGCGTCTGGGTAATACGGACTATACCGACATGGTGACGGGTGAGCAGAAACAAACCACTATGTGGATGCGCCATGAAGGTGGTCATAATAAATGGCGCGATGGCAGCGGCCAGCTGAAAACCCAAAGCAATCGCTATGTTCTGCAACTGGGAGGCGATATCGCGCAGTGGGGCCAAAACGGCAGCGACCGCTGGCATGTTGGGGTCATGGCGGGATATGGCAACAGCGACAGCAAAACCATTTCCTCGCGAACCGGTTATCGTGCAAAAGCGAGTGTGAACGGATATAGCACCGGCCTGTATGCCACCTGGTATGCCGATGACGAATCGCATAATGGCGCGTATCTCGACAGTTGGGCGCAGTACAGCTGGTTTGATAACACAGTGAAAGGTGATGATTTACAAAGTGAATCCTATAAATCAAAAGGATTTACCGCTTCACTGGAAGCTGGATACAAACACAAATTAGCTGAATTTAATGGCAGCCAGGGAACGCGTAATGAATGGTATGTTCAGCCACAAGCTCAGGTTACCTGGATGGGTGTCAAAGCCGATAAGCACCGCGAAAGCAACGGTACTCTTGTTGATAGCAGCGGTGATGGCAACATTCAAACACGACTTGGCGTAAAAACCTGGCTGAAGAGCCATCATAAAATGGATGACGGTAAATCCCGCGAGTTCCAGCCGTTTGTAGAAGTGAACTGGCTGCATAACAGTAAGGATTTCAGTACCAGCATGGATGGCGTGTCAGTCACTCAGGATGGAGCCCGAAATATTGCCGAGATAAAAACGGGTGTGGAAGGACAGCTAAATGCCAACCTGAATGTCTGGGGAAATGTGGGCGTTCAGGTTGCTGATAAGGGATATAATGACACCTCAGCAATGATTGGCGTTAAGTGGCAATTCTGATCTGAATAATAAGTAAAAGGAGAGAGCCGAATGGGTACCAATTCGGCTCTCTGTGTCATTTTCTTGCAGCCAGCTTTTCCTGCCAGAGTGAAGACAAGCAGATTAAGCTGGCGCACAAGATTTAATCAAGGTGTGTTAAATGGCTTCGCATGATTTGAGTGTTTTTTTGGAAGAGTTCGGCGCAACGGTGAATTTGACGTTGCCTGGTATTGTGTCCGAAAAAGAACGGCTTTTACTCAAGCTGCTAATGGAGGGGATGTCGGTTACAGAAATCTCACAGTACAGAAATCGCAGTGCAAAGACAATTTCACATCAAAAGAAGCAGTTGTATGAGAAATTAGGCATCCAGAGTGATATTACCTTCTGGCGGGATATCTTTTTTCAGTATCACCCGCAGGTAACCACCGCCACGGGAAATAAAAATAAAATTTATCTTCCTGACAACCGTTGTCACCATATTGTCACACCTGAAGCCATCAGTCTGGCGCTGGAAAACCATGAATTCAAACCATGGATCCAACCGGTATTTTGTGCTCAGACAGGAGTACTGACAGGTTGTGAAGTGCTTGTTCGCTGGGAACATCCGCAAACGGGAATCATCCCGCCGGATCAATTTATTCCTCTGGCGGAGTCATCTGGTCTTATTGTCATAATGACCCGCCAGTTGATGAAACAGACTGCGGATATTCTGATGCCGGTAAAACATTTGCTGCCGGACAACTTCCATATTGGTATCAACGTCTCGGCGGGCTGTTTTTTGGCTGCGGGATTTGAAAAAGAGTGTCTGAACCTGGTTAAGAAATTAGGTAACGATAAAATCAAGCTGGTTCTTGAGCTGACGGAACGTAACCCCATTCCGGTAACGCCAGAAGCCAGAGCGATATTTGATAGCCTTCATCAGCACAATATTACCTTTGCGCTGGATGACTTTGGTACGGGTTATGCGACCTATCGTTACTTGCAGGCGTTCCCGGTCGATTTTATTAAGATCGATAAGTCATTTGTGCAAATGGCGAGCGTGGACGAAATCTCCGGTCATATTGTCGACAACATTGTCGAACTGGCGCGTAAGCCTGGTCTGAGTATCGTAGCGGAAGGGGTAGAAACCCAAGAGCAGGCGGATTTAATGATCGGTAAAGGCGTTCACTTTTTGCAGGGCTATTTGTACTCCCCGCCAGTTCCGGGTAATAAATTTATCTCTGAATGGGTAATGAAAGCAGGTGGTTGATGTAAACCGCTATTCACAGCGCATCGGGAGGTTGGCAGCGATTAATTCTCCCGATGCAGTAAATCCTGATAAATCTCCGTTAATATCCCTTTAGGCGTAAATTGTTTTTTAACCCACTGCGTCACCTGACCGGTGGCAGAGTGCTGGGTTGCGAGTAACATGCGTGAATCCTGGCGCGGATTATGAATTTGTCGGGTAACCAGCAGGGATTGCGCCATTGCCTCACGGACCATGTAATCCGGCAAAAAACCAATCCCTTCACCTAAAATCTGGCACTGACATTTGGTGTTAAAATCTGGCACCAGAATCGACTCCTGCCCATGCAGCAACCAGCCCACCTTTTTATTAATCGTATGCGCGGTGTCTTCCACCATGATATTGGGGTAGAGACGTAGCTGACTTTCAGCGATTGGCTCCGGCACAAAGGCTAACGGGTGATTCGGGGCGATAGCAAAAGCCCAGCGAATCGCACCAATCTCCGTGTAATCAATACCGCCACCGTCCAGCAGTGTGTCGGGGGCGCCAATAGCGATGTTCGCCTGATTATTAATAATCGCATCCCAGACACCGTTATACACTTCGGTGGTGACGGTAATCTGGCAGGTTGGAAATTGCTTTTTCAGCACCTGCAATAAGCGCGCGGTGTGTTTGGGCGTATAAAGCAGCTGATTAATACAAATGCGCACACGTGCTTCTATGCCCTGCGAAATAGTATCGATGCTACGTTTGATGGCATAAAAATCATTCAGCAGGTCGGTAGCTTTGCGGAAAAAATAACGCCCGGACTCCGTTAACTCAATGCTGCGGGTACTGCGAGTGAACAGCACCACATCCAGCCCCGTCTCCATACGCTTGATGGTGTAGCTAATGGCGGAAGTGGTTAAACCCAACTCTTCTGCCGCTTTACTGAAGCTGCCAAAACGCGCAGCGGTAGTAAATGCCAACAGATTCTCTTCGGTAAAAATTGAGTTCATTAAACCATTCCCGCCATTATCTAATATGAATTTCTCCAGCTATGACTGTAGAGGTATCGGTTAAAGATAGATAATCATTTTTGAATAACTTTTAATACCCGTCGCGTTTAGTCGTCGCTTCGCTTAATTTTTGTCCGCCATATTCTGAAATTATCCCCACGCAGTTACCCGCCAGAAAACCCAGTAACGTCACCGTCCAGTTCATCCCGCTGGCAAAAAACAGCGTCATGCCGAGAAAGCCACCGGGAATAAATGACAGTAACCAGAAACGCCCTTGCCAGACCACTACCGCCGAGAAGGGTACAGTCGTAATCACGCTCGCCCAGAACGCGGACAGTCCACTTACAGAGGCCAGCCAACCGGCAGCCAGCGCGGCGAAAAACGCCCACACCATCCCGGAATAATTAACCGCCAGGCTTTTGATAAACCCCGATTTACCGCCGCCTGCGGCATAAAAACTGCAAAATGCGACGAAGCCAATGGTTCCTAATAATTCCCATCCCTGAGAGAGCCCGACATGTGAAGACACTAACTGCCAAAGCCCTGCACAAATACCGACGGTGACACCCGTTGCCGTGAGTCCGTTCATCTTGTTCCCCTCTGGTTAGACATGGACGAAAGCTACTCTTACATGTGCAGACTATAGAGAAATAAAACCTGATTGAGTGAAAGGGTATCGGGTCAAAGAAACAAATATTGCACTACCGCACACTGCGAAAAGATTGTTGAACATCATTCAACAAAAAGGCGAAATACGGCGAATTAAATTTAAGCGGGTTCTTTTATCAGATTATCGTTGCTATTCTCAATTCATCGAAAACAGCCACAAAAACCAGGGGAATGTGAATGACTATAAAAAATCTACCTGCCGACTATTTATTGGCTGCACAACAGGGCGATATCGATAAAGTAAAAACCTGTCTTGCGCTGGGTGTCGATATTAATACCTGCGATCGCCAGGGGAAAACGGCAATTACGCTGGCAAGTTTATATCAGCAATATGCTTGTGTTCAGGCATTAATTGATGCCGGGGCGGATATTAATAAACAAGACCTGACATGTTTAAATCCTTTTTTAATGAGCTGCCTGAACGGTGATTTAACGCTGCTACGAATTATTTTACCGGCTAAACCAGACCTTAATTGCGTCACCCGTTTCGGTGGTGTCGGCCTGACGCCTGCCTGTGAAAAAGGCCATTTAAGTATTGTGAAAGAGCTTTTGGCGCATACGGAGATTAACGTTAACCAGACCAACCATGTTGGCTGGACGCCGCTGCTGGAAGCGATTGTGCTTAACGATGGCGGTATTAAACAGCAGGCGATTGTCCAGTTATTGCTGGAACACGGTGCCAGCCCGCATCTGACCGATAAATATGGCAAAACGCCACTGGAACTGGCGCGGGAACGGGGCTTTGAAGAGATTGCGCAGTTACTGATTGCCGCAGGTGCATAAACCGGGAGGCTTGCTATCAACACACCAGAAAAACGGTGTGTGTGGGCGCTAACTGCGGATGCGGATTTTCTGGCGCAGCGGGGGCAAGGACAGGTTGAACAGGTCTTTGCCAGAGCGGTAAATATTGCGCTCCCGGCTCGCCAGCAGTTGCTGACGCTGCTTTGTGAAGAATACGACAATGCGCCAAACAGTTGTCGGTTGGCACTCACTCACTTTGATGGCCTGTTCCATCATGGCGAAAAAGTTCAGTTTGACGAGCACGGAATTACGATTGGTAAATATATTCATATAGATAAGCGTCGTTGCCAGCGTTGGCTGTCCCCAACCTTGCAAATGACCGCTGAGAATTTTCACCTTATCGCCTGGCAACAGTGGCACGACATTATTCATCAGCATCTGGGGGAAAATGAAA
The DNA here is from genome assembly GCF_005843885.1 of Escherichia sp. E4742. Taxonomy (NCBI): domain Bacteria; kingdom Pseudomonadati; phylum Pseudomonadota; class Gammaproteobacteria; order Enterobacterales; family Enterobacteriaceae; genus Escherichia; species Escherichia sp. E4742. The sequence goes on from NZ_CP040443.1 coordinate 3,326,354, forward strand.
CCCTGTTTAATTATCGCGGTGATAATCCGTTTTATCAGGCGTTAAATAAAGAATTACATATCAGGCGACGTGCTGTTATTCAGGCATTAAACGATAAACAAAATATCGCGTCAGCGGTCGCTAATATGATGGGGTTAGGGATTGGTCTGACACCTTCAGCCGATGATTATTTAACAGGTCTGGTGCTTGTTTTATTTATTTCCGGGCATCCGGCAGGAAAATGCAAAGAGGAATTTTATCTCGGCCTGCAACGCGGCAGAAATAATACCACGTTATTAAGTGCTATTACGCTGGAAGCCGCATTACAACAACGCTGTCGGGAAAATATTTACCATTTTATTCACGGCATCATTAATGACATCCCTGAGAACGCCACTCAGGCAATAGAAAAAATTAAACATATTGGCTCCAGTTCCGGCTGCGACATGCTGTATGGCATGGCCGATGGTTGTGCGCTGAGCCAAACCTACGGAGGGAATTATGTCAGTTAAAATAGTCATTAAACCGAATACCTATTTTGATTCTGTCTCGCTGATGTCCATCTCCACGCGTGCAAATAAACTCGACGGCGTCGAGCAGGCATTTGTGGCGATGGCGACCGAAATGAACAAAGGCGTGCTGAACAATTTAGGGCTGCTGACGCCGGAGCTGGAGCAGGCGAAAAACGGCGACCTGATGATCGTTATTAACGGCAAAGCGGGCGCGGACAACGAGCAGTTGCTGGTGGAGATTGAAGAACTGTTCAACAGCAAAGCGCAAAGTGGCTCGCATGAGGCGCGTTACGCCACCCTTGCCAGCGCCAAAAAGCATATCCCGGAAAGTAACCTGGCGGTGATTTCGGTCAACGGTCTGTTTGCCGCTCGCGAAGCGCGTCAGGCGCTGCAAAACGACCTCAACGTGATGTTGTTCTCCGATAACGTCTCGGTTGAAGATGAACTGGCGCTCAAGCAACTGGCCCACGAAAAAGGGCTGCTGATGATGGGGCCAGACTGTGGCACGGCGATTATCAACGGCGCGGCGCTCTGTTTTGGTAACGCCGTGCGTCGCGGCAACATCGGTATTGTTGGCGCATCCGGCACCGGCAGCCAGGAGCTGAGCGTCCGCATTCATGAATTTGGTGGCGGCGTTTCACAACTGATTGGCACCGGCGGGCGCGACCTGAGCGAGAAAATCGGCGGCCTGATGATGCTCGACGCCATCGGGATGCTGGAAAACGATCCGCAAACTGAAATTATCGCGCTGATTTCAAAACCTCCCGCGCCTGCGGTGGCCCGCAAAGTGCTGGAACGCGCACGTGCCTGCCGCAAGCCGGTGGTGGTCTGCTTCCTCGGTCGCGTTGAAACGCCGGTGGATGAGCAGGGGCTACAGTTTGCCCGCGGCACCAAAGAGGCGGCGCTAAAAGCGGTGATGCTCTCCGGCGTGAAACAGGAAAATCTCGACCTGCATACGCTTAACCAGCCGTTGATTGCGGATGTGCGTGCGCGTCTGCAACCGCAGCAGAAATACATTCGTGGCCTGTTCTGCGGCGGCACGTTGTGCGACGAAACCATGTTCGCGGTGATGGAAAAACATGGCGATGTCTACAGCAACATTCAGCCCGATCCGGAATTCCGCCTGAAAGATATCAACCGCAGCATCAAACACACCTTCCTCGACTTTGGCGATGACGACTTCACCAACGGCAAGCCGCATCCAATGATTGACCCCACCAACCGCATCAGTCGCTTGATCGAAGAGGCGCGCGATCCAGAAGTGGCGGTGATCGTGATGGATTTTGTGCTCGGATTTGGATCGCATGAAGATCCGGTCGGCTCCACCATCGAGGCGATCAAAGAAGCGAAAGCGATCGCCGCTGCCGAAGGACGCGAGTTGATCATTCTCGCCTATGTGCTGGGTACCGATCTTGATACGCCATCGTTAGAACAACAAAGCCAGATGCTGCTTGATGCCGGAGTGATTCTGGCGAGCAGCAGCACCAATACCGGATTGCTGGCGCGTGAATTTATCTGCAAAGGGGAGGAAGCCTGATGAGCCAGTCACTGTTTAGCCAACCGTTGAACGTTATTAACGTCGGTATCGCCATGTTTAGCGATGATCTGAAAAAGCAGCATGTAGAAGTGACTCAACTCGACTGGACGCCGCCGGGGCAGGGCAATATGCAGGTGGTGCAGGCGCTGGATAACATTGCCGATTCGCCGCTGGCAGACAAAATCGCTGCCGCTAATCAGCAGGCGCTGGAACGCATTATTCAGTCGCATCCGGTTTTGATTGGCTTTGATCAGGCGATTAACGTGGTGCCCGGCATGACGCCGAAAACCATTCTTCACGCCGGGCCGCCGATCACCTGGGAAAAAATGTGCGGCGCGATGAAAGGCGCGGTCACCGGAGCGCTGGTGTTCGAAGGACTGGCGAAAGATCTCGACGAGGCGGCTGACCTGGCGGCCTCCGGGGAGATCACCTTCTCGCCGTGCCACGAACACGACTGTGTGGGATCGATGGCGGGTGTTACCTCGGCCTCGATGTTTATGCACATCGTAAAAAACAAAACCTACGGCAACATCGCTTATACCAATATGAGCGAGCAGATGGCGAAGATTTTGCGTATGGGGGCCAACGATCAGAGCGTGATCGACCGCCTCAACTGGATGCGCGATGTGCAGGGGCCAATGCTGCGCGACGCGATGAAAATTATCGGTGAGATCGATCTGCGCTTAATGCTGGCGCAGGCGCTGCATATGGGCGATGAGTGCCATAACCGCAATAACGCCGGGACGACGTTGCTGATTCAGGCGCTGACGCCGGGAATTATTCAGGCCGGTTATTCCGTGGAGAAACAGCGCGAAGTGTTTGAGTTTGTCGCCAGCAGCGACTACTTCTCCGGCCCGACGTGGATGGCGATGTGTAAAGCGGCGATGGATGCGGCGCACGGCATCGAATACAGCACCGTGGTCACCACCATGGCGCGTAACGGCGTCGAGTTCGGCCTGCGGGTCAGCGGATTACCGGGGCAATGGTTTACCGGTCCGGCGCAGCAGGTCATCGGCCCGATGTTTGCAGGTTATAAGCCGGAAGATTCGGGGCTGGATATCGGCGATAGCGCCATCACCGAAACCTACGGTATTGGCGGATTTGCTATGGCGACCGCGCCCGCTATCGTCGCGCTGGTGGGCGGCACGGTGGAAGAAGCTATTGATTTCTCCCGTCAGATGCGCGAAATCACCCTCGGTGAAAACCCCAACGTCACCATTCCGCTGCTCGGTTTTATGGGCGTACCGTCGGCTATCGACATCACCCGCGTGGGCAGCAGCGGCATTCTGCCGGTGATCAACACCGCCATCGCCCATAAAGATGCGGGCGTCGGCATGATTGGCGCGGGCATTGTGCATCCACCATTCGCCTGCTTCGAGAAAGCCATTCTTGGCTGGTGCGAACGTTACGGCGTTTGACCTGCAAAGTACGCGTTGTCTCTGCCGGATGCGGCGTGAACGCCTTATCCGGCCTACGAGTGGCGCAAGAATTTGTAGGCCTGATAAGACGCGCGAGCGTCGCATCAGGCATTTGTCACCACTGCCGGATGCGGCGTGAACGCCTTATCCGGCCTACGAGTGGCGCAAGAATTTGTAGGCCTGATAAGCGTAGTGCATCAGGCATTTGTCACTATTGCCGGATGCGGCGTGAACGCCTTATCCGGCCTACGAATGGCGCGAGAATCTGTAGGCCTGATAAGCGTAGCGCATCAGGCATTTGTCACCATTGCCGGATGCGGCGTGAACGCCTTATCCGGCCTACGAGTGGCACGAGAATTGTAGGCCTGATAAGCGTAGCGCATCAGGCAGTCTGGCGTTGGTCATAACCCCATCACCCTCTGTCGCGGACATAACAACATGAAAGAACTTGTGGTCGTTGCCATTGGTGGCAACAGCATTATCAAAGATAACGCCAGCCAGTCGATTGAGCATCAGGCGGAGGCGGTGAAAGCCGTCGCCGATACGGTGCTGGAAATGCTGGCTTCCGATTACGACATTGTGCTGACCCACGGCAACGGGCCGCAGGTCGGGCTGGATTTACGCCGCGCGGAGATTGCCCACGAGCGCGAAGGGCTGCCCTTAACGCCGCTGGCGAACTGTGTGGCGGATACACAAGGCGGCATCGGCTATCTGATCCAACAGGCGCTGAACAACCGGCTGGCGCGTCACGGCGAGAAAAAAGCCGTCACTGTGGTGACTCAGGTGGAAGTGGATAATAACGATCCGGGGTTTGCCCATCCCACCAAGCCTATCGGTGCATTCTTCAGTGAAAGCCAGCGTGACCAATTACAAAAGGCAAACCCTGACTGGCGTTTTGTTGAAGATGCCGGACGGGGCTATCGCCGCGTAGTCGCCTCGCCGGAACCGAAACGTATTGTCGAAGCGCCTGCCATTAAGGCACTGATCCAACAAGGCTTTGTGGTCATCGGCGCGGGCGGCGGCGGCATTCCGGTGGTGCGCAGTGAAGCGGGGGATTACCAAAGCGTGGACGCGGTTATCGACAAAGATCTCTCTACTGCGCTACTGGCCCGTGAAATTCACGCCGACATTCTGGTGATCACTACCGGCGTGGAAAAGGTGTGCATTCACTTTGGCAAACCCCAGCAGCAGGCGCTCGATCGGGTGGATATTGCCACCATGACCCGCTATATGCAGGAAGGGCATTTCCCGCCCGGCAGCATGTTGCCAAAAATCATCGCCAGCCTGACGTTCCTGGAACAGGGCGGCAAAGAAGTGATTATCACCACGCCGGAATGCCTGCCTGCGGCGCTGCGCGGTGAAACGGGCACCCATATTATTAAAACGTAAGGACGTAAGATGAAAGAAAGCAATAGCCGCCGTGAGTTTCTGAGTCAGAGCGGTAAGATGGTCACCGCCGCCGCGCTGTTTGGTACCTCTGTGCCGCTTGCCCATGCGGCGGTCTCTGGCATCACAAACTGCGAAGCGAATAACACCATGAAAATCACTGACCCGCACTACTATCTCGACAACGTGCTGCTGGAAACTGGATTTGACTACGAAAATGGCGTGGCGGTACAGACCCGCACGGCGCGCCAGACCGTGGAGATTCAGGACGGCAAAATTGTTGCCCTGCACGAGAACAAACAGCATCCGGACGCCACGCTGCCGCACTATGACGCTGGCGGTAAGTTGATGCTGCCCACCACCCGCGACATGCATATTCATCTCGACAAAACCTTTTACGGCGGGCCGTGGCGCTCGCTCAATCGTCCGGCAGGCACCACCATCCAGGACATGATCAAACTCGAGCAGAAAATGCTGCCGGAGTTACAACCGTACACGCAGGAACGGGCGGAAAAACTGATCGATTTATTGCAGTCGAAAGGCACCACCATTGCCCGCAGCCACTGCAATATTGAACCGGTTTCCGGCCTGAAAAATCTGCAAAATTTGCAGGCGGTGCTGGCGCGACGTCAGGCGGGCTTCGAGTGTGAAATTGTCGCCTTCCCGCAGCACGGTTTGCTGCTGTCGAAATCGGAACCCTTAATGCGTGAAGCGATGCAGGCAGGGGCGCATTACGTCGGCGGGCTGGACCCGTCCAGTGTCGATGGCGCGATGGAAAAATCCCTCGATACTATGTTCCAGATTGCGCTGGACTACGACAAAGGCGTCGATATTCACCTGCACGAAACCACTCCGGCGGGCGTGGCAGCCATCAATTATATGGTTGAAACGGTGGAGAAAACGCCACAGCTGAAAGGCAAACTGACCATCAGTCACGCTTTTGCGCTGGCAACGCTCAACGAGCAACAGGTAGATGAACTGGCGAACCGGATGGTGGCGCAGCAAATTTCTATCGCTTCGACGGTGCCGATTGGCACGTTACATATGCCGCTTAAACAGCTGCACGACAAAGGCGTAAAAGTGATGACTGGCACTGACAGCGTTATCGACCACTGGTCGCCTTACGGCCTGGGCGACATGCTGGAAAAAGCCAATCTGTATGCGCAGCTCTATATTCGTCCTAACGAACAGAATTTGTCCCGCTCGCTGTTTTTAGCCACTGGTGATGTGTTGCCGCTGAATGAAAAAGGCGAGCGTGTCTGGCCTAAAGCGCAGGATGACGCCAGCTTTGTGCTGGTGGACGCCTCCTGTTCTGCCGAGGCAGTGGCGCGTATCTCGCCGAGAACGGCGACGTTCCATAAAGGACAACTGGTGTGGGGGAGTGTGGCAGGTTGATACGCATTTGATATGTCTGCAACGGTGAATAGTAAGAGATTTAAGCCCCAGTGAGTGGGGCTATCTGAATATGAGTGTGTCGGCAGTGGTTTGCTAATGAATCATCCTGAACTTTATAATCTCCAGGCATAATTTTTAGGGGATTATTTGAGAGAAATACACAAAAAAAGAGTTTTAACAAAGATATTTATCAAGCCATAAATGTGACCTGCTTCGGATAAAAAAGATTAAACGTAGATAAACCAATAATACTCTTGCTGATTATTATCAAGAGTAATTATGATGTGATTTATTTTTCCATGATTGCGTAAATATTCCCATGTCCATAGAAGAAAATATCTCACAAAAATATCCTCATGCTTCCTGTTGTACTTTTGGCGATTCAGCAGCGTTGGCCGATCACCTCGCAACGTTGATTGCGACTGGTGTTAAAACTGCTTCCTGTGGTTCGCTGGCGGGATGTATTGAGGACAACGCGTTTCCGATGATTGGTGAGTATAAGATTGTGCAAAATAGCGCGGGCGAGCCTGTTTGTGTTATCAGAATTATTGGCCTGCATTTACTGCGCTTTTCTGATGTCACTGAAGAGTTTGCTCGTAAGGAAGGCGAAGGTGATCTCAGTCTTAAATATTGGCGTAATGAACACCGTCGTTTTTTCGAGGCGGAAGGAAGTTATTCGCCAGAAATGGACGTTATCTTCGAAGAGTATGCCCTTATTGACATTGTGTAGATAATTAATTTATCTGCGCTCAAAAACCAACATATATATCGCCAGTTTTATTTATTTTGCGCTTTTACGCATGACAAAAAACACCTCTATTGGCCCTGTGGGGAACGTCACTGCTCTGTTTGATTCAGGTACGCGGTATGTTGGGGCTGGATCGGGCGACTTAAATATTGGCTATATTCAATGGACGCGTTTTGCCGCGATGACATATCAGGCATCGCCAAACACACATAGCTAACCAGGAGTAAACGCAATGAAGATCAAAGCTATTGGTGCATATTCCGCTAAACAACCGCTGGAACCGATGAACATCACCCGACGTGAACCGGGGCCGCATGATGTCAAAATCGAAATCGCTTATTGTGGTGTCTGCCATTCCGATATCCACCAGGTCCGTTCGGAATGGGCGGGGACGGTCTATCCCTGCGTGCCAGGCCATGAAATTGTGGGGCGCGTGGTGGCCGTTGGCGATCAGGTGGAAAAACATGCGCCGGGCGATCTGGTGGGCGTCGGCTGTATTGTCGACAGTTGTAAACACTGCGAAGAGTGTGAAGACGGGCTGGAAAACTATTGTGACCACATGACAGGGACCTATAACGCGCCGACGCCAGACGAGCCGGGCCATACTCTGGGCGGTTATTCGCAGCAAATTGTTGTTCATGAGCGTTACGTTTTGCGTATTCGCCACCCGCAAGAGCAGCTTGCCGCCGTTGCGCCGTTGCTGTGTGCAGGCATTACGACCTATTCACCGCTGCGCCACTGGCAGGCCGGGCCAGGTAAAAAAGTGGGCGTGGTCGGCATTGGCGGTCTGGGGCATATGGGGATCAAGCTGGCCCACGCGATGGGGGCGCATGTGGTGGCGTTTACCACTTCTGAATCAAAACGCGAAGCGGCAAAAGCCCTGGGGGCTGATGAAGTCGTTAACTCGCGTAATGCCGATGAAATGGCGGCCCATGTGAAGAGTTTCGATTTCATTTTAAATACAGTTGCTGCGCCGCATAATCTCGATGATTTTACGATTTTGCTGAAACGCGATGGCACCATGACGCTGGTTGGTGCTCCCGCAACGCCGCATAAGTCGCCGGAGGTTTTCAACCTGATCATGAAACGTCGCTCAATTGCCGGCTCGATGATTGGCGGCATTCCGGAAACTCAGGAGATGCTCGACTTCTGCGCCGAACATGGCATCGTTGCTGATATAGAGATGATTCGGGCCGATCAAATTAACGAAGCCTATGAGCGAATGTTGCGCGGCGATGTGAAATATCGCTTTGTGATTGATAATGGCACGCTAACGGACTGAAAAATTAAATATAGCGTGCAGTGCTGCATATCACGTCGCTCTCCGGCACTAAGAGAGCGACAACATTCAGGGCAGGGGCAAGAGTTCGCTGCCTGTGTAAAGTGATCAGCCGACATAAACTCAGCATTGCTTGCTAAATGATCAATAAAGATATTTTGTGAATGTATGAGTTGACATTCATATGAAAAAAATCATAATTCCGTCATGTTCGCGTAGGGCAGTTTCTGTATCTTATGCATCGCACCAGGGCCTGACAGAAAATATGCTGTAAGGTTCGTATCAAAAAACCGCCATTAGCTCATCAGGAAGAGCAGACGACAACCAGGATTGTTGTATGGTACGGGGTTCGAGGCCTCGATGGCGGTCCAATTTCTCAATTGGGTTGGTTACAATTATCAGCTCACCGATGTGTCACTCCTTCATAAATCAGCCGTAGCGCAAAGACACCAATAATCGCACCAATAACCCGACTGGCAACGCGCTGCATACGCCCGTATGCACGACGCACGGCGGGTAAAGAAAACGCCTGACTAAGAAATACACGCCAGATAATAGATGCGAGCACGATCCCCGCCCAGGCCATAAACCGCGCCCAGGTCGGCGTTTCTGCGCTTAACGTCACTGAGAAGATACTGATAAAAAATAAAACTGTTTGTGGATTAGAGAGATCGGTAATGAGTCCACGGCGGAAAAATACATACCAGGGAGCATTAAGCGGGTGCTGTAATGCGCTCATCTGTGGTGTTGATTGTCGGCGCATACTGTTCTAGGCAAACCATAAAAGATAAGCGCCGCCGACGATTTTAATGAGTGAGAAAATCTCTTCACACTGGATAATGAGCGTCGCCATCCCAAACAATCCCAACCCGGAATAGATGGCATCGCCAAGCGCCACGCCAAGCCCGGTGAGTACACCTGCACGACGGCCTGAGGCCAGGCTGGTTTGTACCACGACAAAAAGATTTGCCCCCGGATTAAAAAAGGTGATGACGAACAGTCCGACGGTCAGGTAAACGGCGTGCAAAGGATCCATAGTGATTTCACCCATAAATAAGCTGAATTAACTTCATCATATTTATAGTAAAAATGACTGAATGCGAGCGCGATCACAAAGAACGTGGATCTAAAAAGAGTGCCGCCCGTACGTGACAGGCGGCAAAGGGGCATTAAAAGAGATATTTCATGCCCAGCATTCCCTGGGTATCACTGTAACCATTGTCGCCCAACTGCTGGGCGACATTACCCCACAGTTGCAGACGCGGATTAAGCTGACCTTCCACCCCGACTTTTAACTCGCCGATGTTGCGCGCGCCGATGATCTCATCGCTGATGCCATCCATCTTCACGCTGTAATTGCGGGAGTTATAAATCCAGTTGGCTTCCACGAAAGGCTGGAAAGAACGCTCTTTATGATCATCAATAGCATGATGACCCTGCAGATACGCTTTCACCCCCAGACGCGTTTGCAGGTTGCCTTCGGTGCTGTCCTCAACAAGCGTGCCATTGTCTTCCGTATGATTGTCTGCCTTCACATCCATCCACGTCAGTTGCATTTTGGGCTGCAGCCAGTAACTGGTACGCGCATCTGCGCTTTCACCAAGACGGAAGGTATAACCCGCTTCAATGGCGGCGGTGATGCCGTCAGAGTGATATTTCTCGCTCGGCAGGTACTCGCCGGAGACGGTGTTATCAAACCAGTTATAGAGCAACCAGCTGTCAACATAGGTTCCTGTTTTGTCTGCTTCATTAGCGTACCAGGTGCCATACACGCCCACACTGTAGCCGTCGATTTGCCCACGTGAGCTGTACCCGGTCAGGCTGGAGTGCGTGTGACTCTTGCTGTTGGCATAGCCAGCCATCAGGCCGAGATGCCAGCGATCAAGGTCATTACTGCTCCATTGTGCGAGGTCACCCCCCAGTTGCAGAACATAACGGTTGCTCTGGGTACTCAGTTCATCCGAACGATCTTTAAAGCGATTATGTCCGCCAATGTTGCGCATCCACAAGCTGGTCACTTTCTGCTCGCCGGTTAGCAGGTCGGTGTATTGTGTTTCCCCCAGACGGTCATGCAGCCGGGTATTAAACAGCGTATTTGCCGCCTGAATATTGGCCAGATAGCTACCAATTTCCGGGCGATACAGATGTTTTCGTTCTGGTTGTGGAACAGATGGCGTAACAGGCGGCTCCGGTGTCACAGGCGGTTCCGGTGTTACAGGCGGTTCTGGTGTTACAGGGGGCTCAGGTGTTACAGGTGGCTCAGGATCTGGTTCCGGGATGACGGGCAGTTCCGGTGGAGTATATGGCCCTACGGGAATTTCACTGGTTAAAAACCAGTTCTGGTTGTCGCTTTTTACCACGTTGTAGTCATAGGGACCGGCAACAATACGACCTTCTTTACTGAAAACGCCCTCTGACAGGCCATCAACCTCTACAATTTTTATCCCTTCCAGAGTATCCGCGCCCAGACCGCCCGCATTGTTGACCATGACGCGGGTACTACCGGAAGTATCACCTTTTACGATGAGTTTATCCGTTACGGAATTATCATCACCTAATACAGTATGCATGACTAACAGGCCATCATTGGCGGTGTAGTTGCCGTTAATGGTCAGTGTGGTCGGCGTGAACTCGTGACCCTGTTCATACGAAGACAACATTGTTGTTCCAGCCAGCGTCAGCGTTTTTAACGCTTGCGAATAACCGTTTAAATCGAGATGCCCATCGCTGTCGACAATATAATCGGAGTTGGGGCTGAAGGTATTTTCTTTACCTGCGCGTAGGCTGCCTTTGGTTATATAGGTATCACCAGCATAGTTATTCGAGCCGGATAATGTGGTTGTCCCGGAACCTACCTGGTTAACCTGGCCGTTGCCCTGGATAGGTGAGGCCAGGATAAAATCGGTACTCGAGTGATTAAAGTTTACTATCGAAGAGGAAGAAGCATCTGCGGCTCCCAAATGAATAAATGGCGTATTAATCGAACCAGCAGGCTGTTCAGCCTCACCTTGCGCACCACCAATATTTAAAACGCCTGTGGCGCCAGGTGCGAGAGTAACCCAGATAAACGAATTGGCATTGATTATTGCACCGTTATTAACGGTAAGGATACCTGTAGTATTGAAAGCAAAATCTGGGCTGAATCCACCAAGATAAACATATTCAGCATTCAATGTTGAATTTTTACCATCAACCAGAACCTCGCCATAACTATTACGATTTTTTGATGCACCACTGCCTGGATAAGCATATCCAATAGCTATCTGAGCTGATGTAGTGAGTGTACCGCCATTAGTAATACGTAAATAGCCGGTTCCCTGATCGCCAACGAGAGTAACGTTAGAGGAAACTGATGAGTTTTCTCCATCAATAACCATCAACCCTTTGGCATCACCATAATATTCACCAATCCTTAGTTCCTGCAGGCCACTTATCTTACTGCCTTCTAATACATATACGGTGCCGGAACCTTCATTTGTACCCAAATACAAGTTAGATGTGGGAGCATTAAACTGCCAGTTGGTATGGTTGGATAAAGTGAGGGAACCTTCAGAGTTATTACCTACGGTAGCATGAGCAGTAATAAATGAAAGATTATCAATGAGTAATGAGCCATTAGAGTCTTTACCTACAGTCAAAGAAGTAAAATTATTCCATCCGGGATCGTAACCTTCAGAGGCAATGATTTTTGCTTCTTCGCCATTATTAATGATAACAGTACTATTTGCATCTGTGGGTGGGGTTACGGCCAGGGATACGGGTGTGGATAATATTGTTGAAATGGCTATAGCCAGGGTTGATAAAGTATGTTTTGTTAATTTCATATCACTCACTTTCATCCTTAAATTTAAATGGCGAGATGTTTTTTATTGCACTGGTTTTCTTCCTGAAGCCTTGTAAGGCGTAAGCATGCAAGTTGCTAAATAAGAATATCTGTAATGTCACACACAATAAATTTATTAAAGTGTTAGTTGTTCATTGCATTGATAGGTTTTAGTGGTTTGTAATTGGAGTTAATTAGGTTTTTTATTTCGTTTAGAAAAAAGCACCTCTAATAATCCCAAACCTTATGTGAGTGAAATAAAGAAAAGGTATGAAAATCACATTAATAGATGGTTGGTGGCTTTTTTGTTCAGAAAAGTAATGCGGTTTGTGTGAATTTTATATTGGATTTTAGCGGAAGCAAGAATTTGAGATTTTTATGAAAATTAATTTAAGGAACACCTGCGATAATTGTCATGAGCGTTATTAAACAACAGGAGAAATGCGGCTATTGTTGAGAAAAATACAAATATATTCCCTTTTTCTGTAGGTTTTTCCTAACCGCTGAACTACTTATTAATCAACCCTGATGATGACTGTTAGCTTCAGGGTATTGGCCTAATCACACATCATGGCCGGGTACGACGGTACCGTAAGAGAGGTCGGATATACGAATGCAACTAACTTCCGTTACACAGATGAAAAATAACTTGTACAACGGGAGGGGCTATATACGGCGTGCAAAGGATCCATAGTGATTTCATCCATAAATAAGCTGAATTAACTTCATCATATTTATACTGAATGCGAGCGCGCTCACAAAGAACGTGGATCTAAAAAGAGTGCCGCCCGTACGTGACAGGCGGCAAAGTGGCATTAAAAGAGATATTTCATGCCCAGCATTCCCTGGGTATCACTGTAACCGTTGTCGCCCAACTGCTGGGCGACGTTACCCCACAGTTGCAGACGCGGAGTAATCTGACCTTCCACCCCCGCTTTTAACTCGCCTGCGTTACGCGCGCCGATGATCTCATCGCCGATGCCATCCATCTTCACGCTGTAATTGCGGGAGTTATAAATCCAGTTGGCTTCCACGAAAGGCTGGAAAGAACGCTCTTTATGATCATCAATAGCATGATGACCCTGCAGATACGCTTTCACCCCCAGACGCGTTTGCAGGTTGCCTTCGGTGCTGTCCTCAACCAGCGTGCCATTGTCTTCCGTATGATTGTCTGCCTTCACATCCATCCACGTCAGTTGCATTTTGGGCTGCAGCCAGTAGCTGGTACGCGCATCTGCGCTTTCACCAAGACGGAAGGTATAACCCGCTTCAATGGCGGCGGTGATGCCGTCAGAGTGATATTTCTCACTCGGCAGGTACTCGCCGGAGACGGTGTTATCAAACCAGTTATAGAGCAACCAGCTGTCAACATAGGTTCCTGTTTTGTCTGCTTCATTAGCGTACCAGGTGCCATATACGCCCACACTGTAGCCGTCGATTTGCCCACGTGAGCTGTACCCGGTCAGGCTGGAGTGCGTGTGACTCTTGCTGTTGGCATAGCCAGCCATCAGGCCGAGATGCCAGCGATCGAGTGCGTTACTGCTCCATTGCGCGAGGTCCCCACCCAGTTGCAGAACATAACGGTTGCTCTGGGTACTCAGTTCATCCGAACGATCTTTAAAGCGATTATGTCCGCCAATGTTACGCATCCACAAACTGGTCACTTTCTGCTCGTCGGTTAGCAGGTCGGTGTATTGTGTTTCCCCCAGACGGTCATGCAGCCGGGTATTAAACAGCGTATTTGCCGCCTGAATATTGGCCAGATAGCTACCAATTTCCGGGCGATACAGATGTTTTCGTTCTGGTTGTGGAACAGATGGCGTAACAGGCGGCTCCGGTGTCACAGGCGGTTCTGGTGTTACAGGGGGCTCAGGTGTTACAGGTGGCTCAGGATCTGGTTCCGGGATGACAGGTAGTACCGGAGGGGTATACGGTCCTGCGGGAATTTCACTGGTTAAAAACCAGTTCTGGTTGTCGCTTTTTACCACGTTGTAGTCATAGGGACCGGCAACAATACGACCTTCTTTACTGAAAACGCCCTCTGACAGGCCGTCAACCTCTACAATTTTTATCCCTTCCAGAGTATCCGCGCCCAGACCGCCCGCATTGTTGACCATGACGCGGGTACTACCGGAAGTATCACCTTTTACGATGAGTTTATCTGTTACGGAATTATCATCGCCTAATACAGTATGCATGACTAACAGGCCATCATTGGCAGCATAGTTGCCGTTAATGGTCAGTGTGGTCGGCGTGAACTCGTGACCCTGTTCATACGAAGACAACGTTGCTGTTCCAGCCAGCGCCAGAGTATTTAACGCTTGCGAATAACCGTTTAAATCGAGATGCCCATCGCTGTCGACAATATAATCGGAGTTTGGGCTGAAAGTATCAACCGTGCCAGCGCGCAGACTTCCGTTGCTAATATAAGTATTACCGGTATAGATATTCGCGCCGGATAATGTGGTTGTCCCGGAACCTACCTGGTTAACCTGGCCTTTACCGTCTATGTATGAGGTCAGAACAAAATCAGCGTTGGTGTGATTAAAGTTTAATATTGAAGTGGTTGACGCATTTTTCCCCCCTAAATAAATTCGGGGAGTATTAATTGAACCAGCAGGTTGCGCAGCCTCACCTTGCGCACCTCCAATATTTAATATTCCTGTTCCGTTAGAGGAGACACCAACCCAGATATATGAATTCACATTGATTACACCATCGTTGCTGACAGTGAGAACTCCGGTAGTATCAGAAGTAGAAGATGTGTTATATCCGCCAAGAAGTATATTTGGGGCATTTACGGTTGAATTTTTATCGGCAACCTGAACTTCTCCATAACTACTCTGGTTAGCTGACAGAGAAGAATGGGCGTTAACATACCCAATATTCAGTTGAGTCAGGGAAGTGAGTGTACCGCCATTAGTAACAGATACTTTCCCTGTTCCCTGATCGCCAACAATAGCAGTGTTAGAGGTGACTGATGAGTTTTCCCCATCAATAACCAACGTCCCCCTGGCGTCACCATAAAACTCACCAACTCTTATTGATTGCAGGCCACTTATCTTACTACCTTCTAACACGTATAACGTACCGGAGCCTTCGTTAGTGCCTAAAAAAATATTGGAGGTAGGGGTGTCGAACTGCCAGTTGGTATGGTTTGTTAAAGTGATGGAGCCTTCAGCATTATTACCAATGCTGGCTGCTGAAGTGGTAAGTGAAAGATTATCAATGAGTAATGAACCATTAGAGTCTTCACCTACTTTCAATGAGTTAAAATGCTCCCATCCGGGATCGTAGCCTTCTGACGCAATGAGTTTTATCTCTTCATTATTATTAATGACAACATTACTATCTGAATTTGTAGGTGGGGTGATAGCCAAGGATACTGGCGTAAATAATATGGTGGAAATGGCTATCGCCCGTGTCGATAAGCTTTTTTTGCTGATTTCATATCACTCACTTTTATCCTTAAAAATTAAATGGCGAGATGCTTTTTATTGCACTGTTTTTCTTCCTGAAGCCTTGTAAGGCACAAACATGCAAGTTACTAAATAAGAATATATGTAATATTAGATGTAATAAATTTATTAAAGTGTTAGTTGTTCATTGCATTGATTGGTTTTAGTGGTTTGTAAGTGGAGATAATGCGGTTTTTTTATGTCGTTTAGAAAAAATACATCTAATAATCCTAAGCTGTATGTAAGTGAAATAAAGAAAAAGTATGGAAATCACATTAATATATGATTGGTGGTTTTTTGTTCAGAAAAGTAATGCGGCTCATGTGAATTTTATATTGGATTTTAGCGGAAGAAGGAATCTAAGATTTTTATGAAAATTAATTTAAGGAGCAACTGTGATAATTGTAGTGAGCGTTATTAAACAACAGGGGGTATGTGGCTATCGTTGAGAAAAATACAAATATATTCTCTTTTCCTATAGATTTTTCCTAACCGCTGAACTACTTATTAATCAACCCTGATGATGACTGTTAGCTTCAGGGCATTGGCCAATCACACATTATGGAGTTCATCGATGAAAACTGGAACTAAGCTCTTAGTTGGTGCGTTAGCTTTTGTTGTCACAAATGTCTATGCCGCTGAATTGATGACTAAAGCGGAATTTGAAAAAGTTGAATCGCAATATGAAAAAATAGGTGATATTTCAACCAGTAATGAAATGTCGACCGCAGATGCAAAAGAAGATCTGATCAAAAAAGCGGATGAAAAAGGTGCGGATGTGTTAGTGCTGACCTCCGGTCAGACTGACAATAAGATCCACGGCACGGCAAATATTTATAAGAAGAAGTAATTCTGAAACTCATGTAAACATGCCCGATGCGCACGTCTATCGGTGAACGCATATATATTGAAATTCATGGTCTTGTAAGCCGGATAAGGCGTTCACGCTGCATCCGGCAATTTAATTTTTTAGCCGCCGCCAGAACGTCGTTCGGCTGACGCCTAAATAATTCGCTGCTGCTGTTTTATCACCATCAAATTTCTCCAGTGCCTGTAGTGGTGTCAGCAAGGGTGGGGCGATGACGTTACCCGATTTTTGTGTCAGCTCTGGCAATAATTGCTGCAAAAATTGCGGCGTTAAATCCGGCGTCGGTTCCACACTTAAAAATAGCGCCAGCCGCTCCATCATATTACGCAGTTCACGAATATTGCCCGGCCAGTCGTAGCGCAATAGCACGGTTTCGCTTGCCTGTAACCCCTGGCGTAACGCAGCAGAAAACGGGGCGGCAAGTGCTGCCAGAGACACTTTCAAAAAGCTTTCCGCCAGCGGCAGAATATCCGCCACTCGCTCACGCAGTGGCGGTAATTGCAGACGCAAAATACTCAGCCGATAAAACAGATCACGACGAAACTGCCCTTGCTGCATATCCTCTTCCAGATTGCAGTGAGTGGCGCTAATAACCCGTACATCCACCGGAACAGGCTGATGCCCGCCGACGCGGGTGACCTCTTTTTCTTCGAGCACCCGCAGCAGCCGAGTCTGCAACGGCAGCGGCATTTCGCCTATCTCGTCAAGAAACAGCGTGCCGCCGTGGGCGATTTCAAACAGCCCGGCGCGTCCTCCGCGTCGCGAGCCGGTAAACGCCCCTTCCTCATAGCCAAACAGCTCCGCTTCTAGCAGCGATTCGGCAATCGCCCCGCAGTTGACGGCAACAAACGGATGCGACTTTTTGCCCTGTCGCGCATCGTGGCGGGCAAAATATTCCCGATGAATCGCCTGGGCCGCCAGTTCTTTGCCCGTTCCCGTTTCCCCCTCAATCAACACCGCTGCACTGGAGCGGGCATACAGCAAAATAGTCTGCCGTACCTGTTCCATCTGTGGTGATTGACCGAGCATATCGCCCAGCACGTAACGAGTACGCAGGGCGTTGCGGGTGGCATCGTGAGTGTTATGGCGTAACGACATGCGCGTCATATCCAGCGCATCGCTGAACGCCTGGCGCACGGTGGCCGCGGAATAGATAAAAATTCCGGTCATTCCGGCTTCTTCTGCCAGATCGGTAATCAGCCCAGCGCCGACCACCGCTTCGGTGCCGTTGGCTTTTAGCTCGTTAATCTGCCCGCGCGCGTCTTCTTCGGTAATGTAGCTACGTTGATCGAGGCGCAGATTAAAGGTCTTTTGAAACGCCACCAGTGCCGGAATAGTTTCCTGATAGGTGACAACACCAATCGACGAGGTAAGTTTTCCGGCTTTTGCCAGTGCCTGTAACACATCGTAGCCGCTCGGTTTAATCAAAATAACTGGCACTGACAGGCGGCTTTTCAGGTACGCGCCGTTAGAGCCAGCAGCGATGATGGCGTCGCAGCGTTCGTTTGCCAGTTTCTTGCGGATGTAGGTCACCGCTTTTTCAAAGCCAAGCTGGATAGGGGTAATATTCGCCAGGTGATCAAACTCGAGGCTGATATCGCGAAACAGCTCGAACAGGCGCGTCACCGATACCGTCCAGATAACCGGTTTGTCGTCATTCAGCCGTGGTGGATGTGCCATAGCGCACCGCAAAGTTAAGAAACCGAATATTGGGTTTAGTCTTGTTTCATAATTGTTGCAATGAAACGCAGTGAAACAGTGTCTGAAACGTTAACTGAAACGCATATTTGCGGATTACTTCATGAATTTATTGCTAACAAATTGAAATTAAACATTTAATTCAATTCAGATAATTGTGGCACACCCCTTGCTTTGTCTTTATCAATGCAAATAACAAGTTGATAACAAAGGATGGGCTATGTCTCTACACTCTCCAGGTAAAGCGTTTCGCGCGGCACTAAGCAAAGAAACCCCGTTGCAAATTGTCGGCACCATCAACGCTAACCATGCGCTGCTGGCACAGCGTGCCGGATATCAGGCGATTTATCTCTCCGGCGGTGGCGTGGCGGCAGGTTCGCTGGGGCTGCCCGATCTCGGTATTTCTACCCTTGATGATGTGCTGACCGATATTCGCCGTATCACCGACGTTTGCTCGCTGCCGCTGCTGGTTGATGCCGATATCGGTTTTGGTTCTTCGGCTTTTAACGTTGCCCGCACCGTGAAATCGATGATTAAAGCGGGCGCGGCGGGATTGCATATTGAAGATCAGGTTGGTGCGAAACGCTGCGGCCATCGCCCGAACAAAGCGATCGTCTCGAAAGAAGAGATGGTGGATCGGATCCGCGCAGCGGTGGATGCGAAAACCGATCCTGATTTTGTGATCATGGCGCGCACTGATGCGCTCGCGGTTGAAGGACTGGATGCCGCGATCGAGCGTGCGCAGGCCTATGTTGAAGCGGGGGCCGAGATGCTGTTCCCGGAAGCGATTACCGAACTCGCCATGTACCGCCAGTTTTCCGATGCGGTGCAGGTGCCGATCCTCGCCAACATTACCGAATTTGGCGCCACGCCACTGTTCACCACCGATGAATTACGCAGCGCCCATGTCGCAATGGCGCTTTACCCGCTTTCAGCGTTCCGCGCCATGAACCGCGCCGCTGAACATGTCTACAACGTCCTGCGCCAGGAAGGCACGCAGAAAAGCGTCATCGACACCATGCAGACCCGCAACGAGCTGTACGAAAGCATCAACTATTACCAGTACGAAGAGAAGCTCGACGACCTGTTTGCCCGTAGTCAGGCGAAATAAAAAACGCCCGTTGGTTGTATTCGACAACCGATGCCTGATGCGTCGCTGACGCGACTTATCAGGCCTACGGGGTGCACTGAACTGTAGGTCGGATAAGACGCATAGCGTCGCATCCGACAACCGATGCCTGATGCGCCGCTGACGCGACTTATCAGGCCTACGAGGTGAACTGAACTGTAGGTCGGATAAGACGCATGGCATCGCATCCGACAACCGATGCCTGATGCGCCGCTGACGCGACTTATCAGGCCTACGGGTGTACTGAACTGTAGGTCGGATAAGACGCATGGCGTCGCATCCGACAACCGATGCCTGATGCGCCGCTGACGCGACTTATCAGACCTGCGAGGTGAACTGAACTGTAGGTCGGATAAGACGCATAGCGTCGCATCCGACAACCGATGCCTGATGCGCCGCTGACGCGACTTATCAGGCCTACGAGGCGTGCTGAATTGTAGGTCGGATAAGACGCTTAGCGTCGCATCCGACAACAATCTCGACCCTACAAATGATAACAATGACGAGGACAACATGAGCGACACAACGATCCTGCAAAACAGTACCCATGTCATTAAACCGAAAAAATCTGTGGCACTTTCCGGCGTTCCGGCGGGCAATACGGCGCTCTGCACCGTGGGTAAAAGCGGCAATGACCTGCATTACCGCGGCTACGATATTCTTGATCTGGCAGAACATTGCGAATTTGAAGAAGTGGCACATCTGCTGATCCACGGCAAACTGCCGACCCGTGACGAACTCGCCGCTTACAAAACGAAACTGAAAGCTCTGCGCGGCTTACCGGCTAACGTGCGTACCGTGCTGGAGGCCTTGCCTGCTGCGTCGCACCCGATGGATGTTATGCGCACAGGCGTTTCCGCGCTCGGCTGCACGCTGCCGGAAAAAGAGGGGCATACCGTCTCTGGCGCGCGGGATATTGCCGACAAACTGCTGGCGTCGCTGAGCTCGATTCTTCTCTACTGGTATCACTACAGCCACAACGGCGAACGCATCCAGCCGGAAACCGATGACGACTCAATAGGCGGTCACTTCCTGCATCTGCTGCACGGCGAAAAGCCGTCGCAAAGTTGGGAAAAGGCGATGCAAATTTCGCTGGTGCTGTACGCCGAGCACGAGTTTAACGCCTCCACCTTTACCAGCCGGGTTATTGCGGGTACAGGCTCGGATATGTACTCAGCCATTATTGGCGCGATTGGCGCACTGCGCGGGCCGAAACACGGCGGGGCGAATGAAGTGTCACTGGAGATCCAACAACGCTACGAAACGCCGGACGAAGCCGAAGCAGATATCCGCAAGCGCGTGGAAAACAAAGAAGTGGTGATTGGTTTTGGGCATCCGGTTTATACCATCGCCGACCCGCGCCATCAGGTGATCAAGCGTGTGGCGAAGCAGCTCTCGCAGGAAGGCGGTTCGCTGAAGATGTACAACATTGCCGATCGCCTGGAAACGGTGATGTGGGAGACGAAAAAGATGTTCCCCAATCTCGACTGGTTCTCCGCTGTTTCCTACAACATGATGGGCGTTCCCACCGAGATGTTCACACCACTGTTTGTTATCGCCCGCGTCACCGGCTGGGCGGCGCACATTATCGAACAACGTCAGGACAACAAAATTATCCGTCCTTCTGCCAATTACGTTGGACCGGAAGACCGTCCGTTTGTCGCGCTGGATAAGCGCCAGTAAACCTCTACGAATAACAATAAGGAAACGTACCCAATGTCAGCTCAAATCAACAACATCCGCCCGGAATTCGACCGTGAAATCGTTGATATCGTCGATTACGTAATGAATTACGAAATCAGCTCCAGAATGGCCTACGACACCGCCCATTACTGCCTGCTCGACACGCTCGGCTGCGGTCTGGAAGCTCTCGAATACCCGGCCTGTAAAAAACTGCTGGGGCCAATTGTTCCTGGCACCGTCGTACCTAACGGCGTGCGCGTCCCCGGAACTCAGTTCCAGCTCGACCCCGTCCAGGCGGCATTTAATATCGGCGCGATGATCCGCTGGCTCGATTTCAACGATACCTGGCTTGCGGCGGAGTGGGGCCATCCTTCCGACAACCTCGGCGGCATTCTGGCAACGGCGGACTGGCTTTCGCGCAACGCGGTCGCCAGCGGCAAAGCGCCGTTGACCATGAAACAAGTGCTGACCGGAATGATCAAAGCCCATGAAATTCAGGGCTGCATCGCGCTGGAAAACTCCTTTAACCGCGTCGGTCTCGACCACGTTCTGTTAGTGAAAGTGGCTTCCACCGCCGTGGTCGCAGAAATGCTCGGCCTGACCCGCGAGGAAATTCTCAACGCCGTTTCGCTGGCGTGGGTGGACGGTCAGTCGCTGCGCACCTATCGCCATGCGCCGAACACCGGCACGCGTAAATCCTGGGCGGCGGGCGATGCCACTTCCCGCGCGGTACGTCTGGCACTGATGGCGAAAACGGGCGAAATGGGTTACCCGTCAGCCCTGACTGCGCCTGTGTGGGGCTTCTACGACGTCTCCTTTAAAGGTGAGTCGTTCCGCTTCCAGCGCCCGTACGGTTCTTACGTCATGGAAAATGTGCTGTTCAAAATCTCCTTCCCGGCGGAGTTCCACTCCCAGACGGCCGTTGAAGCGGCGATGACGCTCTATGAACAGATGCAGGCAGCAGGCAAAACAGCGGCGGATATCGAAAAAGTGACCATTCGCACCCACGAAGCCTGTATTCGCATCATCGACAAAAAAGGGCCGCTCAATAACCCGGCAGACCGCGACCACTGCATTCAGTATATGGTGGCGATCCCGCTGCTGTTCGGGCGCTTAACGGCGGCAGATTACGAAGACAAGGTTGCGCAAGATAAACGCATTGACGCCCTGCGTGAGAAGATCAATTGCTTTGAAGATCCGGCGTTTACCGCTGACTACCACGACCCGGAAAAACGCGCCATCGCCAACGCTATTACCCTTGAGTTCACCGACGGTACGCGCTTTGAAGAAGTGGTGGTGGAGTACCCAATTGGTCATGCCCGTCGCCGTCAGGATGGCATTCCGAAGCTGGTCGATAAATTCAAAATCAATCTCGCGCGCCAGTTCCCGACTCGCCAACAGCAGCGCATTCTGGAGGTTTCTCTCGACAGAGCTCGCCTGGAACAGATGCCGGTCAATGAGTATCTCGACCTGTACGTCATTTAAGCAAACAGCGGTAAGGCGTAAGTTCAACAGGAGAGCATTATGTCTTTTAGCGAATTTTATCAGCGTTCGATTAACGAACCGGAGCAGTTCTGGGCTGAGCAGGCTCAGCGTATTGACTGGCAGACGCCCTTTACGCAAACGCTCGATCACAGCAATCCGCCGTTTGCCCGTTGGTTTTGTGAAGGCCGAACCAACTTGTGCCACAACGCCATCGATCGCTGGCTGGAGAAACAGCCAGAGGCGCTGGCATTGATTGCCGTCTCTTCAGAAACAGAAGAAGAGCGCACCTTTACCTTTCGCCAGCTTCATGACGAAGTGAACGCGGTGGCGTCAATGCTGCGCTCGCTGGGCGTGCAGCGCGGCGATCGAGTGCTGGTGTATATGCCGATGATTGCCGAAGCGCATATTACGCTACTGGCCTGCGCGCGCATTGGTGCTATTCACTCGGTTGTATTTGGTGGATTTGCCTCGCACAGCGTGGCGGCGCGGATTGATGACGCTAAACCGGTGCTGATTGTCTCGGCTGATGCCGGAGCGCGTGGTGGCAAAATCATTCCGTATAAAAAATTGCTCGACGATGCGATAAGCCAGGCGCAGCACCAGCCGCGCCACGTTTTACTGGTGGATCGCGGGCTGACGAAAATGGCGCGCGTCAGTGGGCGGGATGTCGATTTCGCTTCGTTGCGTCATCAGCATATTGGTGCGCGAGTCCCCGTGGCCTGGCTGGAATCCAACGAAACCTCCTGCATTCTCTACACCTCTGGCACGACCGGCAAACCTAAAGGCGTGCAGCGTGACGTCGGCGGATATGCGGTAGCGCTGGCGACCTCGATGGACACCATTTTTGGCGGCAAAGCGGGCGGTGTGTTCTTTTGCGCATCGGATATCGGCTGGGTGGTGGGGCATTCGTATATCGTCTACGCGCCGCTGCTGGCGGGGATGGCGACCATTGTTTACGAAGGATTACCGACCTGGCCTGACTGCGGCGTGTGGTGGAAAATCGTCGAGAAATATCAGGTGAGCCGGATGTTCTCAGCGCCGACCGCCATTCGCGTGCTGAAAAAATTCCCTACCGCTGAAATTCGCAAACACGATCTCTCGTCGCTGGAAGTGCTCTATCTGGCTGGAGAACCGCTGGACGAGCCGACCGCCAGTTGGGTGAGCAATACGCTGGATGTGCCGGTCATCGACAACTACTGGCAGACCGAATCCGGCTGGCCGATTATGGCGATTGCTCGCGGTCTGGACGATAGGCCGACGCGTCTGGGAAGCCCCGGCGTGCCGATGTATGGCTACAACGTGCAGTTGCTCAATGAAGTCACCGGCGAACCGTGCGGCGTCAATGAGAAAGGGATGCTGGTGGTAGAAGGGCCGCTGCCGCCGGGGTGTATTCAGACCATCTGGGGCGATGACGACCGCTTTGTGAAGACGTACTGGTCGCTGTTTTCCCGTCCGGTTTACGCCACGTTTGACTGGGGTATCCGCGATGCTGACGGTTATCACTTTATTCTCGGGCGCACTGACGATGTGATTAACGTTGCCGGGCATCGGCTGGGCACGCGCGAGATTGAAGAGAGTATCTCCAGTCATCCGGGCGTTGCCGAAGTGGCGGTGGTTGGGGTGAAAGATGCGCTGAAAGGGCAGGTAGCAGTGGCGTTTGTCATTCCCAAAGAGAGTGACAGTCTGGAAGACCGTGAGGTGGCGCACTCGCAAGAGAAGGCGATTATGGCGCTGGTGGACAGCCAGATTGGCAACTTTGGTCGCCCGGCGCACGTCTGGTTTGTCTCGCAATTGCCGAAAACGCGATCCGGAAAAATGCTGCGCCGCACGATCCAGGCAATTTGCGAAGGACGCGATCCGGGGGATCTGACGACCATTGATGATCCGGCGTCGTTGGATCAGATCCGCCAGGCGATGGAAGAGTAGGTTATTGTCGGATGCGTCGTGCGCCGTATCCGACAGTTGTGCGCCGATGCCAGATGCGACGCTGTCGCGTCTTATCATGCCTACAAGTCTGAACCGTAGGTCGGATAAGGCGCTCGCGCCGCATCCGACAACTGTGCGCCGATGCCTGATGCGACGCTGACGCGTCTTATCATGCCTACAAGTCTGAATCGTAGGTCGGATAAGGCGCTCGCGCCGCATCCGACAACTGTGCGCCGATGCCTGATGCGACGCTGTCGCGTCTTATCATGCCTACAAGTCTGAACCGTAGGTCGGATAAGGCGCTCGCGCCGCATCCGACAATTGTGCGCCGATGCCAGATGCGACGCTGACGCGTCTTATCATGCCTACAAGTCTGAACCGTAGGTCGGATAAGGCGCTCGCGCCGCATCCGACAACTGTGCGCCGATGCCAGATGCGACGCTGACGCGTCTTATCATGCCTACAAGTCTGAACCGTAGGTCGGATAAGGCGCTCGCGCCGCATCCGACACCGTGCGCAGATGCCTGATGCGACGCTGACGCGTCTTATCATGCCTACCCACTGTTTTTACACAGATAATTTTTTCCCCACCTTTTTTCATTCATCCATATAAAAAATTTATCCCACCACGGAAACGATTGCTTTTTATTTTCAGATGAATAGAATGCTGCGGATTTTTTGGGTTTCAAACAGCAAACGGAGGAATTTCGTGTCGCAAGATAACAACTTTAGCCAGGGGCCAGTCCCGCAGTCGGCGCGGAAAGGGGTATTGGCATTGACGTTCGTCATGCTGGGATTAACCTTCTTTTCCGCCAGTATGTGGACCGGCGGCACTCTCGGAACCGGTCTTAGCTATCATGATTTCTTCCTCGCAGTCCTCATCGGTAATCTTCTCCTCGGTATTTACACTTCATTTCTTGGTTACATTGGCGCAAAAACCGGCCTGACCACCCATCTTCTTGCTCGCTTCTCGTTTGGTGTTAAAGGCTCATGGCTGCCTTCACTGTTGCTGGGCGGCACCCAGGTTGGCTGGTTTGGCGTTGGCGTGGCGATGTTTGCTATTCCGGTGGGCAAGGCAACCGGGCTGGATATTAATTTGCTGATTGCCGTTTCCGGTTTACTGATGACCGTCACCGTCTTCTTTGGTATCTCGGCGCTGACGGTTCTTTCGGTGATTGCGGTTCCGGCTATCGCCTGCCTTGGCGGTTATTCCGTGTGGCTGGCCGTTAACGGCATGGGCGGCCTGGACGCATTAAAAGCGGTCGTTCCCGCACAACCGTTAGATTTCAATGTCGCGCTGGCGCTGGTTGTGGGGTCATTTATCAGCGCGGGTACGCTCACCGCTGACTTTGTCCGCTTTGGTCGCAATGCCAAACTGGCGGTGCTGGTGGCGATGGTGGCCTTTTTCCTCGGCAACTCGTTGATGTTTATTTTCGGTGCGGCGGGAGCTGCGGCACTGGGCATGGCAGATATCTCTGATGTGATGATTGCTCAGGGCCTGCTGCTGCCTGCGATTGTGGTGCTGGGGCTGAATATCTGGACCACCAACGATAACGCGCTGTATGCGTCGGGTTTAGGTTTCGCCAACATTACCGGTATGTCGAGCAAAACCCTTTCGGTGATTAACGGTATTATCGGTACGGTCTGCGCACTATGGCTGTACAACAATTTTGTCGGCTGGCTGACCTTCCTTTCGGCAGCTATTCCTCCGGTAGGTGGCGTGATCATCGCTGACTATCTGATGAACCGTCGCCGCTATGAGCACTTTGCGACCACGCGTATGATGAGTGTCAATTGGGTGGCGATTCTGGCGGTCGGGCTGGGGATTGCCGCAGGCCACTGGTTACCGGGAATTGTTCCGGTCAACGCGGTATTAGGTGGCGCGCTGAGCTATCTGATTCTTAACCCGATTTTGAATCGTAAAACGACAGCAGCAATGACGCATGTGGAGGCTAACAGTGTCGAATAACGCTTTACAGACCATTATTAACGCCCGCTTACCCGGCAAAGAGGGGCTGTGGCAGATTCATCTGCACGACGGAAAAATCAGCGCCATTGATGCGCAATCTGGCGTGATGCCCATAACTGAAAACAGCCTGGATGCCGAACAAGGTTTAGTTATACCGCCGTTTGTGGAGCCGCATATTCACCTGGACACCACGCAAACCGCCGGGCAACCGAACTGGAATCAGTCCGGCACGCTGTTTGAAGGCATTGAACGCTGGGCCGAGCGCAAAGCGTTATTAACCCATGACGATGTGAAACAACGCGCCTGGCAAACGCTGAAATGGCAGATTGCCAACGGCATTCAGCATGTGCGTACCCATGTCGATGTATCGGACGCAACCCTGACCGCATTGAAAGCAATGCTGGAAGTGAAGCAGGAAGTCGCGCCGTGGATTGATCTGCAAATCGTCGCTTTCCCGCAGGAAGGGATTTTGTCGTATCCCAACGGTGAAGCGTTGCTGGAAGAGGCGCTACGCTTAGGGGCAGACGTAGTGGGGGCGATTCCGCATTTTGAATTTACCCGCGAATACGGCGTGGAGTCGCTGCATAAAACCTTCGCCCTGGCGCAAAAATACGACCGTCTCATCGACGTTCACTGTGATGAGATCGATGACGAACAGTCGCGCTTTGTCGAAACCGTTGCTGCCCTGGCGCACCGTGAAGGAATGGGCGCGCGAGTCACTGCCAGCCACACCACGGCAATGCACTCCTATAACGGGGCGTATACCTCACGCCTGTTCCGCTTGCTGAAAATGTCCGGTATTAACTTTGTTGCCAACCCGCTGGTCAATATTCATCTGCAAGGTCGTTTCGATACGTATCCAAAACGTCGCGGCATCACACGCGTTAAAGAGATGCTGGAGTCCGGCATTAACGTCTGCTTTGGTCACGATGATGTCTTCGATCCGTGGTATCCGCTGGGAACGGCGAATATGCTGCAAGTGCTGCATATGGGTCTACATGTTTGCCAGCTGATGGGCTACGGGCAGATTAACGATGGCCTGAATTTAATCACCCACCACAGCGCCAGGACGTTGAATTTGCAGGATTACGGCATTGCCGCCGGAAACAGCGCCAACCTGATTATCCTGCCGGCTGAAAATGGGTTTGATGCGCTGCGCCGTCAGGTTCCGGTACGTTATTCGGTACGTGGCGGTAAGGTGATTGCCAGTACACAACCGGCACAAACCACCGTATATCTCGAGCAGCCAGAAGCCATCGATTACAAACGGTAATCGGCTGGGTTACAGCACGCGTAGTTCACGCCGGATGCGGCGTGAACGCCTTATCCGGCCTACGTAGAGCACTAAACTCGTAGGCCTGATAAGCGTAGCGCATCAGGCAATTTCAGCCACTGACCTGTGTCAGTGGCTACCGTGATTCATTCCCGCCAACAACCGTGCATTTATCCAACGCCATTTGCAAAAATGCCTTCATGGCGGTTGTCTGCCAGCTGTAGTTTATGCCGGATGCGGCGTGAACGCCTTATCCGGCCTACGTAGAGCACTAAACTCGTAGGCCTGATAAGCGTAGCGCATCAGGCAATACCAGCTACCGTGATTCATTCCCGCCAACAACCGTGCATTTATCCAACGCCATTTGCAAAAATGCCTTCGCGGCGGCTGTCTGCCAGCTATTTTTCCGCCGCAACAAAACCGCCGTTCTCTCCAGTAGTGGTGGGGCAAGAGAAATAGCTTTAAGCCCATCATGTTGTGTGGCAATCGCTGCTGGTAACAATGTGGAAAGGGAAGTGCGGCGAATCAGCTCCAGAACCGCGCTAATTGAGTTCGCCTCTATGACCACCTGTGGATGCAGCCCCGCTTTCTCGCAGTAGTGGTCAATTTGCTCTCTGGTGGCAAATTCCGCGCTGAGCAGGACCAGTTTTTCATCATGCAAGCGACTCAATGCCACCTGTTCCTGGTCAGCCAGCGGATGATGTTTCGCCACCACCAACGCTAAACTTTCTGTCAGTAAAGGAATTGCCTCCAGCTCCGGCGAATGCACAGGCGCGAAGGCAATCCCAACGTCCAGCTCGTCGCGACAAAGCATATCTTCGATTTTCTCCTGCGACATTTCCTGTAGCTGGAGCGTGATACCGGGATAACGCGCATAAAAATCCGCCATTAAAGGGCCGATAAAGTAGCTCGTAAAGGTGGGGGTGACGGCGATACGCAGCGATCCTCGCGTCAGATCGGCAACATCATGAATCGCCCGTTTACCCGCTCCCAGTTCTTGTAACGCCCGGCTGGCGTACTGTCGCCAGACTTCTCCTGCATCAGTGAGACGAATCGTTCGCCCGCTACGGTCAAACAGCGGCACGCCCAAACTCTCTTCTAACTGGCGAATCTGCTGGGAAAGCGCAGGCTGGGAGACGTGCAACGCACTGGCGGCACGGGTGAAGCTGCCATGTTCAGCCACGGCAAGAAAATAATTGATATGTCGAGAGAGCATTCGCCAACCTATAAGTAAATCCAATAGAACTCATCATAAATGAGTCTTTTACCTTATGACAATCGGCGAGTAGTCTGCCTCTCATTCCAGAGACAGACAGAGGTTAACGGTGAAAGAGATTATTGATGGATTCCTTAAATTCCAGCGCGAGGCATTTCCTGAGCGGGAAGCCTTGTTTAAACAGCTGGCGACACAGCAAAGCCCGCGCACACTTTTTATCTCCTGCTCCGACAGCCGTCTGGTCCCTGAGCTGGTGACGCAACGTGAGCCTGGCGATCTGTTCGTTATTCGCAACGCGGGCAATATCGTCCCTTCCTACGGGCCGGAACCCGGTGGCGTTTCCGCTTCGGTGGAGTACGCCGTCGCCGCGCTTCGGGTATCTGACATTGTGATTTGCGGTCATTCCAACTGTGGCGCAATGACCGCTATTGCCAGCTGTCAGTGCATGGACCATATGCCTGCCGTCTCCCACTGGCTGCGTTATGCCGATTCAGCCCGAGTCGTTAATGAGGCGCGCCCGCATCTCGATTTACCGTCAAAAGCTGCGGCGATGGTACGTGAAAACGTCATTGCTCAGTTGGCTAATTTGCAAACTCATCCATCGGTGCGCCTGGCGCTCGAAGAGGGGCGGATCGCCCTGCACGGCTGGGTCTACGACATTGAAAGCGGCAGCATTGCAGCTTTTGACGGCGCAACCCGCCAGTTTGTGCCACTGGCAACCAATCCCGGCGTTTGTGCCATACCGCTACGCCAGCAAGCTGCAGCTTAACCTTATTTTTAAACCATCAGGAGATTTACCATGATTCAGTCGCAAATTAACCGCAATATTCGTCTTGATCTTGCCGATGCCATTTTGCTCAGCAAAGCTAAAAAAGATCTCTCATTTGCCGAGATTGCCGACGGCACCGGTCTGGCAGAAGCCTTCGTGACCGCTGCTTTGCTGGGTCAGCAGGCGCTTCCTGCTGACGCCGCCCGCCAGGTCGGGGCGAAGCTGGATCTCGACGAAGACGCCATTCTACTGTTGCAGATGATTCCACTGCGTGGCTGCATTGATGACCGTGTTCCAACCGACCCAACAATGTACCGTTTCTACGAAATGTTGCAGGTGTACGGCACCACTCTGAAAGCGTTGGTTCATGAGAAGTTTGGCGATGGCATTATCAGCGCGATTAACTTCAAACTCGACGTTAAGAAAGTGGCGGACCCGGAAGGTGGCGAACGTGCGGTCATCACCTTAGATGGTAAATATCTGCCGACCAAACCGTTCTGACAGCCATGCGCGACCATCAAAAGACGTTCACGATATTGCTGGTTTTGGTGCTGATTGGTCTTAATATGCGACCACTGCTCACCTCCGTCGGGCCACTGCTACCGCAATTGCGCCAGGCAAGCGGAATGAGCTTTAGTGTGGCTGCCCTGTTGACCGCTCTGCCGGTGGTCACCATGGGCGGGCTGGCGCTGGCCGGAAGCTGGCTTCATCAGCATATCAGCGAACGTCGCAGCGTCGCCATCAGTTTGTTGCTGATTGCCGTCGGTGCATTGATGCGTGAGCTTTACCCCCAAAGTGTGCTGCTGCTTAGCAGCGCACTGCTTGGTGGGGTGGGGATCGGCATCATTCAGACGGTGATGCCTTCGGTGATTAAACGGCGGTTTCAGCAGCGTACGCCACTGGTGATGGGGCTGTGGTCTGCGGCTCTGATGGGCGGTGGTGGACTTGGCGCCGCCATGACGCCCTGGTTAGTTCAACATAGCGAGATTTGGTTCCAGACTCTCGCCTGGTGGGCGCTGCCTGCCGTTGCTGCGCTCTTTGCCTGGTGGTGGCAAAGCGCCCGCGAGGTCGCCTCTTCCCACAAGACAACAACCACTCCGGTTCGCGTGGTATTCACTCCCCGCGCGTGGACGCTGGGTGTTTACTTCGGTCTGATTAACGGTGGTTACGCCAGCCTGATTGCCTGGTTACCCGCTTTCTATATTGAGATTGGTGCCAGCGCTCAGTACAGCGGTTCCTTGCTGGCATTGATGACGCTTGGGCAAGCCGCAGGAGCATTGCTGATGCCTGCTATGGCTCGCCATCAGGATCGGCGCAAACTTTTGATGCTGGCACTGGCGTTACAACTGGTTGGTTTCTGCGGCTTTATCTGGTTGCCGCTGCAATTGCCGGTATTGTGGGCGATGGTGTGTGGGTTAGGTTTGGGCGGCGCATTTCCGCTCTGTTTGCTGCTGGCGCTCGATCACTCTGCGCAACCGGGTATTGCTGGCAAGCTGGTGGCGTTTATGCAGGGGATCGGTTTTATCATCGCCGGGCTTGCCCCGTGGTTTTCTGGCGTGCTGCGTAGTATCAGCGGCAATTACCTGATGGACTGGGCGTTTCATGCGCTGTGCGTCGTTGGGCTGATGATCATAACCCTGCGTTTTGCACCAGCACATTTTCCGCAGCTGTGGGTCAAAGAGGCATGATGCGACGCTTGTTCCTGCGCTTTGCTCATGCCGGATGCGGCCAATGTAGATCACTGAACTTGTAGGCCTGATAAGCGGAGCGCATCAGGCAATTTTTATAATTTAAACTGACGATTCAACTTTGTAATCTTTGAAATAATATTGCTTATCCCGGTCGTTTATTTCGCGAATAACCCGACAAGGAACGCCAGCAGCCACGACGTTTGGTGGAATGTCTTTTGTGACGACACTACCTGCGCCAATAACAGAATTATCCCCGATGGTGACGCCTGGATTAATGACCACATGGCTACCGATCCAGACATTATTGCCAATCGTTATCGGAAAAGAGTACATCTCTCCGTTTTTTCTCAATTCATGGTGTACAGGGTGTCCCGTAACGGAAAGAGTAACATTGGGTGCAATCAGTACGTTATCACCGATTGTTACCGTGTAGTCATCGACAATGGTTAAATTGAAATTTGCGTAAAAATTGCGGCCTATATGGATGTTGGAACCGTAAGAGAAATAGACAGGTGGTTCTACCCAGGCGTTTTCCCCTACCGTGGCAAACATTTCTTTAAGCAGGCTTTCCCTTTTTTCAACTTCTGATGGATGCGAGTGATTAAACTCATACATTAACGTTTTCCCACGAAGTCTTTTTTCAGGTAAGCCTTCGCACATATCGGTAAATAGCTTGCCTGCTTTTATTCTTTCGGTCATTCGCATGTTCATTTCGATCATTCCGTCCTGATATGTTGGTCGGATAAGGCGCTTGCGCCGCATCCGACATTAATTGCTTAAGCGACTTCATTCACCTGGCGACGCAGCAGAGAAAGCGGACCGGGGCCGCTAAGTGTGAACACGGAAATCAAGGTGAAGCCCAGTGCCACCAGACCCAGCACCAGATAAGCGCCCTGGAAACCGATGCTTTCATACATATTGCCCGCCAGAACAGACATAAAAATCATCGCCAGTTGCTTAAAGAAGCAGAAACAGACCAGATAAATCGTCGCTGAAAAACGCACTTCAAACTGGCTGGTAATATATTTAAAGCAGCCCACCAGCAGGAACGGTACTTCAAACATATGCAGCGTTTTCAGAATAACCACTTCCAGCGCCGAGGTGGCGAACGATGAGCCAATAATACGTACTGACATAATGGTGCCAGCTAGCAGCAGGGCGTTTTTCCCACCGATGCGATTAATAATCAGCGGCGCAAAGAACATAATCGAGGCGTTAAGTAATTCGCCCATTGTTGTGACATAGCCAAATACCCGCGTACCCTGTTCACCGGTGGCAAAGAACGAAGTAAAGAAATTAGCAAACTGTTGGTCAAAAACATCGTAGGTGCAGGAAACGCCAATAACATACAGTGACAAAAACCACAGTTTTGGCTGTCTGAACAATTCCAGCGCCAGCTTAAGGCTAAATGCCGAATGGTTGGCACCTACGGCATTGGCAACCGTGGCGGAAGAAGGGGCATCCGTTTTGGCGAAAAAGAGCAAAACGGCGAGGATGAGTGCACAGCCAGAACCCAGCCAGAAAACAAACTGGTTATTGATGGTGAACATGATGCCGACAATCGAGGCACACAGCGCCCAGCCAACGCAGCCAAACATCCGCGCGCGACCAAATTCGAAATTACTGCGTCGGCTGACCTTCTCGATAAATGCTTCTACTGCTGGCGCGCCGGCGTTAAAACAAAAACCAAGATAAATACCACCAACAACTGAACCTACTAAAATATTGTATTGTAACAACGGGCCAAAGATAAAAATAAAGAATGGCGCAAACATTACTAACATGCCGGTAATAATCCATAGCAGATATTTGCGCAGTCCAAGTTTGTCAGAAAGCAAGCCAAACAGCGGTTGGAATAACAGAGAGAACAGGGAAATCGCAGCGAAAATAATACCCGTATCACTTTTGCTGATATGGTTGATGTCATGTAGCCAAATCGGGAAAAACGGGAAATAGGCTCCCATGATAAAAAAGTAAAAGAAAAAGAATAAGCCGAACATCCAAAAGTTTGTGTTTTTTAGATAGAACATAATGGATTTCCTTACGCGAAATACGGGCAGACATGGCCTGCCCGGTTATTATTATTTTTGACGCCAGACCAACTGGTAATGGTAGCGCCCTGCGCTCAGTTGGTATTCTGCCGAAACGGACGGGCTCCAGGAGTCGTCGCCACCAATCCCCATATGGAAACCGTCGATATTCAGCCAGCTGCCTTCTTCCGCGTGCAGCAGATGGCGATGGCTGGTTTCCATCAGTTGTTGTTGGCTGTAGCGACTGATGTTGAACTGGAAGTCGCCGCGCCACTGGTGTGAGCCATAATTCAATTCGCGCGTCCCACAGCGCAGACCGTTCTCGCTCGGGAAGACGTACGGCGTATACATTTCTGACAATGGCAGATCCCAGCGGTCAAAACAGGCCGCAGTAAGGCGGTCGGGATAGTTTTCTTGCGGTCCCAGCCCCAGCCAGTTAACCCGTTCAGCAACCTGTGCCAGTTGGCAGGTCAGGCCAATCCGCGCCGGATGCGGCGTATCGCTTGCCACTTCAACATCCACACTGATGACCATTTCACCGTCTCCATCAATACGGTAGGTTTTCCGGCTGATAAATAAGGTTTTCCCCTGATGCTGCCAGGCGTGGGCAGTCGTAATCAGCACCGCGTCGGCAAGTTTATCTGCCGAGCACTGCAACAACGCCGCTTCGGCCTGGTAATGGCCCGCCGCTTTCCAGCGTTCTACCCAGGCGTTCGGGTCAATGCGGGTCGCTTCACTCACGCCAATGTCGTTATCCAGCGGCGCACGGGTGAACTGATCGCGCAGCGGCGTCAGTAGTTGTTTTTCATCGCCAATCCACATCTGTGAAAGAAGGCCTGACTGGCGGTTAAATTGCCAACGCTTATTACCCAGCGCGATACAAAAATCCGTTTCGCTGGTGGTCAGTTGCGGGGTGGAGTGGGGCGCGGAGAGGGGCGTCACACTAAGGTTTTCCGCCAGTCGCCATTGTTGCCAGGCGCTGATGTGTCCGGCTTCTGACCATGCGGTCGCGTTCGGTTGCACTACGTGAACCGTTAGCCAGAGTTGCCCGGCGCTCTCCGGCTGTGGCAGCTCAGGTAATTCAATCAACTGTTTACCTTGTGGAGCGACATCCAGAGGCACTTCACCGCTTGCCAGCGGCTTGCCATCCAGCGCCACCGTCCAGTGCAGGAGCTCGTTATCGCTATGACGGAACAGGTATTCGCTGGTCACTTCGATGGTTCGCCCGGATAAACGGAACTGGAAAAACTGCTGCTGGTGTTTTGCTTCTGTCAGCGCCGGATGCGGCGTGCGGTCGGCAAAGACCAGACCGTTCATGCAGAACTGGCGATCGTTTGGCGTATCGCCAAAATCACCGCCGTAAGCCGACCACGGATTACCGTTTTCATCATATTTAATCAGCGACTGATCCACCCAGTCCCAGACGAAGCCGCCCTGTAAACGGGGGTACTGACGAAACGCCTGCCAGTATTTGGCAAAGCCGCCAAGACTGTTACCCATCGCGTGGGCGTATTCGCAAAGGATCAGCGGGCGTGTTTCTCCAGGCAGCGAAAGCCATTTTTTGATGGACCATTTCGGCACAGCCGGGAAGGGCTGGTCTTCATCCACGCGCGCGTACATCGGGCAAATAATATCGGTTGCGGAGGTGTCGGCTCCGCCGCCTTCATACTGCACCGGGCGGGAAGGATCGACAGATTTAATCCAGCGATAGAGTGCGTCGTGATTAGCGCCGTGGCCTGATTCATTCCCCAGCGACCAGATGATCACACTCGGGTGATTACGATCGC
The DNA here is from genome assembly GCF_005843885.1 of Escherichia sp. E4742. NCBI lineage: Bacteria > Pseudomonadati > Pseudomonadota > Gammaproteobacteria > Enterobacterales > Enterobacteriaceae > Escherichia > Escherichia sp. E4742. Next base: position 3,361,413 of record NZ_CP040443.1, read on the forward strand.
GCTGCACCATTCGCGTTACGCGTTCGCTCATCGCGGGTAGCCAGTGCGGATCATCGGTCAGACGATTCATTGGCACCATGCCGTGGGTTTCAATATTAGCTTCATCCACCACATACAGGCCGTAGCGGTCGCACAGCGTGTACCACAGCGGATGGTTCGGATAATGCGAACAGCGCACGGCGTTAAAGTTGTTCTGCTTCATCAGCAGGATATCCTGCACCATCGTCTGCTCATCCATCACCTGACCATGCAGAGGATGATGCTCGTGACGGTTAACGCCGCGAATCAGCAACGGCTTGCCGTTCAGCAGCAGCAGGCCATTTTCAATCCGCACCTCGCGGAAACCGACATCGCAGGCTTCTGCTTCAATCAGCGTGCCGTCGGCGGTGTGCAGTTCAACCACCGCACGATAGAGATTCGGGATTTCGGCGCTCCACAGCTCCGGGTTTTCGACGTTCAGACGTAGCGTGACGCGATCGGCATAACCACCACGCTCATCGATAATTTCACCGCCGAAAGGCGCGGTGCCGCTGGCGACCTGCGTTTCACCCTGCCATAAAGAAACTGTTATCCGTAGGTAGTCACGCAACTCGCCGCACATCTGAACTTCAGCCTCCAGTACAGCGCGGCTGAAATCATCATTAAAGTGAGTGGCAACATGGAAATCGCTGATTTGTGTGGTCGGTTTGTGCAGCAACGAGACGTCACGGAAAATACCGCTCATTCGCCACATATCCTGATCTTCAAGATAGCTACCGTCACTCCAGCGCAACACCATAACGGCGAGGCGGTTTTCTCCGGCGTGTAAAAAGGCGCTCAGGTCAAATTCAGACGGCAAACGACTGTCCTGGCCGTAACCGACCCAGCGTCCGTTGCACCACAGATGAAACGCCGAGTTAACGCCATCAAAAATAATTCGCGTCTGGCCTTCCTGTAGCCAGCTTTCATCAACATTAAATGTGAGCGAGTAACAGCCTGTCGGATTTTCTGCGGGAACAAATGGCGGATTGACCACAATGGGATAGGTCACGTTGGTGTAGATGGGCGCGTCGTAACCGTGCATCTGCCAGTTTGATGGCACTGATACGCAATCGGCATCAGGAAGATCGCACTCCAGCCAGCTTTCCGGCACCGCTTCTGGTGCCGGAAACCAGGCAAATTGCCATTCGCCATTCAGACTGCGCAACTGGCGGGAAGGGCGATTTTCGCGGGCTTCTTCACCATTGCGCCAGCTGGAAAAGGGGGGATGCGCCGCAAGGCGGTTGAGTTGGGTAACGCCAGGGTTTTCCCAGTCACGACGTTGTAATACGACGGCCAGTGAATCCGTAATCATGGTCATAGCTGTATCCTGTGTGAAATTGTTATCCGCTCACAATTTCACACAACATACGAGCCTGACGCATAGAGTGTAAAGCCTTGGGGGCCTAATGAGTGAGCTGACTCACATTAATTGCGTTGCGCTCACTGTCCGCTTTCCAGACGGGAAATTTGCCTTGCCAGCTGCATTAATGAATCCGCCAGTGCGCGGGGAGAGGCGGTTTGCGTATTGGGTGGCAGGGTGGTTTTTCGTGTCACCAGTGAGACGGGCAGTAGCTGATTTCCCTTCACCGCCTGCCCCTGAGAAAGTTGCAGCAAGCGGTCTACGCTGGTTTTCCCCAGCAGACGAAAATCCTGTTTGATGGTGGTTAACGGCGGGATATAACATGAGCTGTCTTCGGTATCATCGTATCCCACTACCGAGATATCCGCGCCGACGCGCAGCCCGAACTCGGTAATGGCGCGCATTGCGCCCAACGCCATCTGATCGTTGGCAACCAGCATCGCGGTGGGAATGATCCCCTCATTCAGCATCTGCATGGTTTGTTGAAAACCGGACATGGCGCTCCAGTCGCCTTCCAGTTCTGCTATCGGCTGAATTTGATTGTGTTTGAGATATTTGTGCCAGCCCGCCAGACGCAGACGCGCCGAGACAGAACTTAATGGGCCCGCTAACAGGGCGATTTGCTGGTGACCTAATTCGACCAAATGCTCCACGCCAAGCCGCGTACCGTCTTCATGGGAAAAAATAATACTGTTGATGGGGGCCTGGTCGGAGACATCAAGGAATAACGCTGGCACGTTACCACAGGCGGCTTCCACAGCAATGGCATCTTGTTCATCCAGCGGATAGTTGATGATCAGACCGCTGACACGTTGCGCGAGAAGATTGTGTACCGCCGCTTTACAGGCATCGACGCCGCTTCGTTCTACCATCGACACCACCACGCTGGCACCCAGTTGGTCGGCGCGGGATTTAATCGCCGCGACAATTTGTGACGGTGCGTGCAGGGCCAGGCTGGAGGTGGCAACGCCAATCAGCAACGACTGTTTGCCCGCCAGTTGTTGTGCCACGCGGTTGGGAATGTAATTCAGCTCCGCCATTGCCGCTTCCACTTTTTCCCGCGTTTTCGCAGAAACGTGGCTGGCCTGATTCACCACGCGAGAAACGGTCTGATAAGAGACTCCGGCATACTCTGCGACATCGTATAGCGTTACTGGTTTCACATTCACCACCCTGAATTCACTTTCTTCCGAGTGCTATCATGCCATACCACGGAAGGTTTTTCGCCATTCGGCGGCGTTAACGCAAATGCACGCCACTTCGCCGTCCGGCCACCAGAATAGCCTGCGATTCAACCCCTTCTTCAATCTGTTTTGCTACCCGTTGCAGCGCCGGAAGATGTTTTTCTGCCGCCTGTTCGATGGTCATCGCACTGGCCATATACACCAGATTCAGGCAGCCAATCACCCGTTGTTCACTGCACAGCGGTACGGCAATGGAGGCGATCTTTTCTTCTTGATCCCAGCCGCGGTAGTTCTGTCCGTAACCCTCTTTGCGCGCGCGCGCCAGAATGGCTTCCAGCTTTAACGGTTCCCGTGCCAGTTGATAGTCATCACCGGGGCGGGTGGCTAACATTTCGATTAACGCCTGGCGTTCTTTTTCCGGACAAAAGGCCAACCAGGTCAGGCCCGAGGCGGTTTTCAGGAGCGGTAAACGCCGCCCGACCATTGCCCGGTGAAAGGATAATCGACTGAAACGGTGAGTGGTTTCGCGTACCACCATTGCATCAACATCCAGCGTGGACACATCTGTCGGCCATACCACTTCGCGCAACAGATCGCCCAGCAGCGGGGCCGCCAGTGCAGAAATCCACTGTTCGTCACGAAACCCTTCGCTTAATTGCCGCACTTTGATGGTCAGACGAAAACTGTCATCGGAGGTACTGCGTCGAACATATCCCTCTTCCAGTAACGTCTCCAGCAGTCGCCGCACAGTGGTGCGATGCAGACCGCTGAGTTCCGCCAGCAGCCCGACGCTGGCACCGCCGTCAAGTTTATTTAACATATTTAATAACATTAGACCGCGGGTTAATCCGCGCACGGTTTTGTATTCCGTCTGCTCATCGTTCTGCATATTAATTGACATTTCTATAGTTAAAACAACGTTGTGCACCTAGTGCACATTCGGGCATGTTTTGATTGTAGCCGAAAACACCCTTCCTATACTGAGCGAACAATAAAAAATCATTTACATGTTTTTAACAAAATAAGTTGCGCTGTACTGTGCGCGCAACGGCATTTTGTCCGAGTCGTGAGGTACTGAAATGGCAATACAACACCCTGACATCCAGCCTGCTGTTAACCATAACGTTCAGGTGGCGATCGCTGGTGCCGGTCCGGTCGGGCTGATGATGGCGAGCTATCTCGGCCAGATGGGCATTGACGTGCTGGTGGTGGAGAAACTCGATAAGTTGATCGACTACCCGCGTGCGATTGGTATTGATGACGAGGCGCTGCGCACCATGCAGTCGGTCGGCCTGGTCGATAATGTTCTGCCGCATACTACGCCGTGGCACGCGATGCGTTTTCTCACCCCGAAAGGCCGCTGTTTTGCTGATATTCAGCCAATGACCGATGAATTTGGCTGGCCGCGCCGTAACGCCTTTATTCAGCCGCAGGTCGATGCGGTGATGCTGGAAGGGTTGTCGCGTTTTCCCAATGTGCGCTGCTTGTTTTCCCGTGAGCTGGAGGCCTTCAGCCAGCAAGATGACGAAGTGACCTTGCACCTGAAAACGGCAGAAGGGCAGCGGGAAACTGTCAAAGCCCAGTGGTTGGTGGCCTGTGATGGTGGGGCAAGTTTTGTCCGTCGCACCCTGAATGTGCCGTTTGAAGGTAAAACCGCGCCAAATCAGTGGATTGTGGTAGATATCGCCAACGATCCGTTAAGTACGCCGCATATCTATTTGTGTTGCGATCCGGTGCGCCCATATGTTTCTGCCGCGCTGCCTCATGCGGTACGTCGCTTTGAATTTATGGTGATGCCGGGAGAAACCGAGGAACAGCTGCGTGAGCCGCAAAATATGCGCAAGCTGTTAAGCAAAGTGCTGCCTAATCCGGACAACGTTGAATTGATTCGCCAGCGTGTCTACACCCACAACGCGCGACTGGCGCAACGTTTTCGTATTGATCGCGTACTGCTGGCGGGCGATGCCGCGCACATCATGCCGGTGTGGCAGGGGCAGGGCTATAACAGCGGTATGCGCGACGCCTTTAACCTCGCCTGGAAACTGGCGTTGGTTATCCAGGGGAAAGCCAGTGATGCGCTGCTAGATACCTATCAACAAGAACGTCGCGATCACGCCAAAGCGATGATTGACCTGTCCGTGATGGCGGGCAACGTGCTGGCTCCGCCGAAACGCTGGCAGGGTACGTTACGTGACGGCGTTTCCTGGCTACTGAATTATCTGCCGCCAGTAAAACGCTACTTCCTCGAAATGCGCTTCAAGCCGATGCCGCAATATTACGGCGGTGCGCTGGTGCGTGAGGGTGAAACGAAGCACTCTCCGGTCGGCAAGATGTTTATTCAGCCGAAAGTCACGCTGGAAAACGGCGACGTGACGCTGCTCGATAACGCGATCGGCGCGAACTTCGCGGTAATTGGCTGGGGATGCAATCCACTGTGGGGGATGAGCGACGAGCAAATCCAGCAGTGGCGCGCGTTGGGCACACGCTTCATTCAGGTGGTGCCGGAAGTGCAAATTCATACTGCGCAGGATAACCATGACGGCGTGCTACGCGTGGGCGATACGCAAGGTCGCCTGCGTAGCTGGTTTGCGCAACACAATGCTTCGCTGGTGGTGATGCGCCCGGATCGCTTTGTTGCCGCCACCGCCATTCCGCAAACTCTGGGCAATACGCTGAATAAACTGGCGTCGGTGATGACGCTGACCCGCCCTGATGCCGACGTTTCTGTCGAAAAGGTAGCCTGATATGCACGCTTATCTTCACTGTCTTTCCCACTCGCCGCTGGTGGGGTATGTCGACCCGGCGCAAGAGGTACTCGATGAGGTCAATGGCGTGATTGCCAGCGCCCGCGAGCGTATTGCGGCTTTCTCCCCTGAACTGGTGGTGCTGTTTGCGCCAGATCACTACAACGGTTTTTTCTATGACGTGATGCCGCCGTTCTGTTTAGGCGTTGGGGCGACGGCAATTGGTGATTTCGGCAGTGCGGCAGGAGAGCTTCCCGTGCCTGTGGAGCTGGCGGAGGCCTGTGCGCATGCCGTCATGAAGAGTGGGATCGATCTTGCCGTTTCTTACTGTATGCAGGTGGACCACGGGTTCGCCCAGCCGCTGGAGTTCCTGCTCGGTGGGCTGGATAAGGTGCCAGTTCTGCCTGTTTTCATCAACGGCGTCGCCACGCCTTTGCCTGGTTTCCAGCGTACCCGCATGTTGGGTGAAGCCATTGGACGTTTCACCAGCACTCTCAATAAACGCGTGCTGTTCCTTGGGTCCGGTGGGCTTTCCCATCAGCCGCCGGTGCCAGAACTGGCGAAAGCCGATGCCCATATGCGCGACCGTTTGTTGGGGAGCGGGAAAGATTTACCCGCCAGTGAGCGTGAATTGCGTCAGCAACGGGTGATCAGCGCCGCGGAGAAGTTTGTTGAGGATCAGAGAACTCTGCATCCGCTCAACCCGATTTGGGATAACCAGTTCATGACTTTGCTGGAGCAGGGACGCATACAGGAACTGGATGCCGTCAGTAACGAAGAGCTTTCCGCCATTGCCGGAAAGTCGACACATGAAATCAAAACCTGGGTCGCCGCTTTTGCCGCTATTTCTGCGTTTGGCAACTGGCGTAGCGAAGGGCGTTATTACCGCCCAATCCCGGAGTGGATTGCCGGATTTGGCTCGTTAAGCGCCAGAACAGAGAACTGAATATGCAGGAGAAGATGATGAGTTATCAGCCACAAACCGAAGCCGCCACCAGCCGTTTTCTGAATGTAGAAGAAGCGGGTAAAACGCTGCGCATCCATTTTAATGACTGCGGACAAGGCGACGAAACCGTTGTCCTGCTGCACGGTTCCGGCCCGGGTGCTACTGGCTGGGCGAACTTCAGCCGCAATATCGATCCGCTGGTAGAGGCGGGCTATCGGGTGATCCTGTTGGATTGTCCGGGCTGGGGTAAGAGCGATTCGATCGTTAATAGTGGTTCGCGATCGGATCTTAATGCACGCATCCTGAAAAGCGTGGTGGATCAACTGGATATCGCCAAAATCCACCTGCTGGGCAACTCCATGGGCGGCCACAGTTCTGTGGCGTTCACTCTTAATTGGCCGGAGCGCGTCGGCAAACTGGTGCTGATGGGCGGCGGTACGGGCGGCATGAGTTTGTTTACGCCGATGCCAACCGAAGGTATTAAGCGACTGAATCAGCTTTATCGTCAGCCTACTATCGAAAACCTGAAGCTGATGATGGATATCTTCGTTTTTGATACCAGCGATTTGACCGACGCCCTGTTTGAAGCGCGCCTGAATAATATGCTGTCGCGCCGCGATCACCTGGAAAACTTCGTTAAGAGCCTGGAAGTTAATCCGAAACAGTTCCCGGATTTTGGCCCACGTCTGGCGGAAATCAAAGCGCAAACCCTGATTGTCTGGGGGCGCAACGACCGCTTTGTGCCGATGGATGCGGGTCTGCGTCTGCTGTCCGGCATTGCCGGTTCTGAACTGCATATCTTCCGCGACTGTGGTCACTGGGCGCAGTGGGAACATGCCGACGCTTTCAATCAACTGGTGCTGAATTTCCTCGCGCGCCCTTAAGGAATGGTCATGACGAAGCATACTCTTGAGCAACTGGCGGCGGATTTACGCCGCGCCGCAGAGCAGGGCGAAGCGATTGCGCCGCTACGCGATCTGATTGGTATTGAAAACGCGAAAGCCGCCTACGCCATTCAGCGCATCAATGTGCAACATGACGTCGCTCAGGGACGGCGAGTGGTGGGGCGCAAAGTGGGACTGACGCATCCGAAAGTGCAACAACAACTGGGCGTTGATCAACCGGATTTTGGGACGTTATTTGCCGATATGTGTTATGGCGATAATGAAACCATTCCTTTTTCCCGCGTCTTGCAACCGCGCATTGAAGCGGAAATCGCACTGGTTTTGAACCGCGATTTGCCCGCGACCGATACCACGTTTAACGAACTGTATAACGCCATTGAATGGGTACTTCCGGCGCTGGAAGTGGTGGGTAGCCGCATCCGCGACTGGTCGATTCAGTTTGTCGATACCGTGGCAGATAACGCTTCCTGCGGGGTGTATGTCATCGGCGGTCCGGCGCAACGTCTGGCGGGGTTAGATCTGAAAAACTGCGCCATGAAGATGACGTGTAATAACGAAGAGGTTTCCAGCGGGCGCGGCAGCGAATGCCTGGGACATCCGCTTAATGCCGCTGTCTGGCTGGCACGCAAAATGGCCAGTCTGGGTCAACCGCTGCGCGCCGGAGATATCATTCTTACCGGGGCATTAGGTCCGATGGTGGCGGTGAATGCGGGCGATTGTTTTGAAGCCCATATTGAAGGCATAGGTTCAGTTGCTGCGACATTTTCAAACGCAGCTACAAAAGGAAGTCAGTCATGAGTAAGCGTAAAGTCGCCATTATCGGTTCTGGCAATATTGGCACCGATCTGATGATTAAAATTTTGCGTCACGGTCAGCATCTGGAGATGGCGGTGATGGTCGGCATTGACCCACAGTCCGACGGGCTGGCGCGTGCCAGACGCATGGGCGTCGCCACCACCCATGAAGGGGTAATCGGACTGATGAACATGCCTGAATTTGCTGATATCGATATTGTGTTTGATGCGACCAGCGCGGGCGCGCATGTGAAAAACGATGCCGCTTTGCGCGAAGCGAAACCGGATATTCGCTTAATCGACCTGACGCCTGCTGCCATCGGCCCTTACTGCGTTCCGGTGGTTAACCTTGATGCGAATGTCGAACAACTGAACGTCAACATGGTCACCTGCGGCGGCCAGGCCACCATTCCAATGGTGGCGGCAGTTTCACGCGTGGCGCGTGTTCATTACGCCGAAATTATCGCTTCTATCGCCAGTAAATCTGCCGGACCTGGCACGCGTGCCAATATCGATGAATTTACGGAAACCACTTCGCGCGCCATTGAAGTGGTGGGCGGCGCGGCAAAAGGGAAGGCAATTATCGTGCTTAACCCAGCAGAGCCACCGTTGATGATGCGTGACACGGTGTATGTATTGAGCGACGAAGCTTCACAAGATGATATCGAAGCCTCAATCAATGAAATGGCTGAGGCGGTGCAGGCTTACGTACCGGGATATCGCCTGAAACAGCGCGTGCAGTTTGAAGTCATCCCGCAGGATAAACCGGTTAATTTGCCGGGCGTGGGGCAGTTCTCCGGGCTGAAAACGGCGGTCTGGCTGGAAGTCGAAGGCGCAGCGCATTATCTGCCTGCCTATGCGGGCAACCTCGACATTATGACTTCCAGTGCGCTGGCGACAGCGGAAAAAATGGCCCAGTCACTGGCGCGCAAGGCAGGAGAAGCGGCATGAACGGTAAAAAACTTTATATCTCGGACGTCACGTTGCGTGACGGTATGCACGCCATTCGTCATCAGTATTCGCTGGAAAATGTTCGCCAGATTGCCAAAGCACTGGATGATGCTCGTGTGGATTCGATTGAAGTGGCCCACGGCGACGGTTTGCAGGGTTCCAGCTTTAACTATGGTTTCGGCGCACATAGCGACCTTGAATGGATTGAAGCGGCGGCGGATGTGGTGAAGCACGCCAAAATCGCGACGTTGTTGCTGCCAGGAATCGGCACTATTCACGATCTGAAAAATGCCTGGCAGGCTGGCGCGCGTGTGGTTCGTGTGGCAACGCACTGTACCGAAGCTGATGTTTCCGCCCAGCATATTCAGTATGCCCGCGAGCTCGGAATGGACACCGTTGGTTTTCTGATGATGAGCCATATGACCACGCCGGAAAATCTCGCGAAGCAGGCAAAGCTGATGGAAGGCTACGGTGCGACCTGTATTTATGTGGTGGATTCTGGCGGTGCGATGAACATGAGCGATATCCGCGACCGTTTCCGCGCCCTGAAAGCAGTGCTGAAACCAGAAACGCAAACCGGCATGCACGCTCACCATAACTTGAGTCTTGGCGTGGCGAACTCTATTGCAGCAGTGGAAGAGGGCTGTGACCGAATCGACGCCAGTCTCGCGGGAATGGGCGCGGGCGCAGGTAACGCGCCGCTGGAAGTGTTTATTGCCGCCGCGGATAAACTGGGCTGGCAGCATGGGACCGATCTTTATGCGTTAATGGATGCCGCTGACGACCTGGTGCGTCCGTTGCAGGATCGTCCGGTACGAGTCGATCGCGAAACGCTGGCGCTGGGATACGCTGGCGTTTACTCCAGCTTCCTGCGTCACTGTGAAACGGCGGCGGCGCGTTATGGCTTAAGCGCGGTGGATATTCTCGTTGAGCTGGGCAAACGCCGGATGGTTGGCGGCCAGGAGGATATGATTGTCGATGTGGCGCTGGATCTGCGCAACAACAAATAATGATGACTGCCGAGAACGTGCATTTTGTATGCCCATCCCAGGCATGATAAGACGCGCAAGCGTCGCATCAGGCATCTGTGCACGACTGCCGGATGCGGCGTGAACGCCTTATCCGGCCTACATTTCGCCCGCAGGCCGTAGGCATGATAAGACGCGTCAGCGTCGCATCAGGCGTCTGCGCACGCCTGCCGGATGCGGCGTAAACGCCTTATCCGGCCTACATTTCGCCCGCAGGCCGTAGGCATGATAAGACGCGTCAGCGTCGCATCAGGCATCTGCGCACGCCTGCCGGATGCGGCGTAAACGCCTTATCCGGCCTACATTTCGCCCGCAGGCCGTAGGCATGATAAGACGCGTCAGCGTCGCATCAGGCATCTGTGCACGCCTGCCGGATGCGGCGTGAACGCCTTATCCGGCCTACATTTCGCCCGCAGGCCGTAGGCATGATAAGACGCGTCAGCGTCGCATCAGGCATCTGTGCACGCCTGCCGGATGCGGCGTGAACACCTATCCGGCCTACATTTCGCCTGGAGGCAGTCATTAAATAGTTCTGATTACGCGGCTGGCAATGTATCAGTCGCGATTCACCTGTACTCACAACGAGGTTCATCTTATGTCGACTCGTACCTCTTTATCATCTTCATCCCGCCTGATGCTGACCATCGGGCTTTGTTTTTTGGTCGCTCTGATGGAAGGACTGGATCTTCAGGCGGCTGGCATTGCGGCGGGTGGCATCGCACAGGCTTTCGCACTCGATAAAATGCAAATGGGCTGGATATTCAGCGCCGGAATACTCGGTTTGCTACCCGGCGCGCTGGTTGGCGGAATGCTGGCGGACCGTTATGGTCGTAAGCGTATTTTGATTAGCTCAGTTGCGCTGTTTGGTTTGTTCTCGCTGGCAACGGCGATTGCCTGGGATTTTCCATCGCTGGTCTTTACGCGGCTGATGACCGGTGTCGGGCTGGGGGCGGCGTTGCCGAATCTTATCGCCCTGACGTCTGAAGCCGCGGGTCCTCGTTTTCGTGGGACGGCGGTGAGCCTGATGTATTGCGGTGTCCCTATTGGCGCGGCGCTGGCGGCGACGCTGGGTTTCGCGGGGGCAAACTTAGCCTGGCAAACGGTGTTTTGGGTAGGTGGTGTGGTGCCGTTGATTCTGGTGCCGCTATTAATGCGCTGGCTGCCGGAGTCGGCGGTTTTCGCTGGCGAAAAACAGGCCGCGCCACCACTGCGTGCGTTATTTGCGCCAGAAACGGCCACCGCGACGTTGTTGCTGTGGTTGTGTTATTTCTTCACTCTGCTGGTGGTCTACATGTTGATCAACTGGCTGCCGCTGCTTTTGGTGGAGCAAGGATTCCAGCCATCACAGGCGGCTGGGGTGATGTTTGCACTGCAAATGGGGGCGGCAAGCGGGACGTTAATGTTGGGTGCATTGATGGATAAGCTGCGTCCAGTAACCATGTCGCTACTGATTTATAGCGGCATGTTAGCTTCGCTGCTGGCGCTGGGAACAGTGTCGTCATTTAACGGTATGTTGCTGGCGGGATTTGTCGCGGGGTTGTTTGCGACAGGTGGGCAAAGCGTTTTATATGCATTGGCACCGTTGTTTTACAGCTCGCAGATCCGCGCAACAGGTGTGGGAACAGCCGTGGCGGTAGGGCGTCTGGGGGCTATGAGCGGCCCGTTGCTGGCCGGGAAAATGCTGGCATTAGGCACTGGCACGGTCGGCGTAATGGCAGCTTCTGCGCCGGGTATTCTTGTTGCTGGGTTGGCGGTATTTATTTTGATGAGCCGGAGATCACGAATGCAGCCGTGCGCCGACGCCTGACGCGCCTTATTAAGCAGGGGCGAAAGGGACTTGCCCTCAATACACCTACGGCGTTTACAGGTATACTCGCTAAAAATTATTCAGCGGGTTTGGAAACAAAGATGGCAAAACTTACCTTACAAGAGCAGTTGCTCAAAGCAGGATTAGTCACCAGCAAAAAAGCGGCGAAGGTTGAGAGAACGGCGAAAAAATCGCGCGTTCAGGCGCGTGAAGCTCGGGCGGCGGTAGAAGAAAATAAAAAGGCACAGCTTGAGCGTGATAAACAGCTTAGCGAGCAACAAAAACAAGCGGCGTTGGCGAAAGAATATAAAGCCCAGGTGAAGCAGCTTATTGAAATGAACCGAATCACCATTGCCAATGGCGATATTGGTTTTAACTTTACCGATGGTAATCTGATTAAGAAGATTTTTGTTGATAAGCTCACGCAAACGCAGTTGATTAATGGTCGTCTGGCGATTGCTCGCTTGTTGGTCGATAACAATAGCGAAGGTGAATACGCCATTATTCCCGCCAGCGTTGCCGATAAAATTGCTCAGCGTGATGCCAGCAGTATTGTGTTGCATAGTGCACTCAGCGCCGAAGAGCAGAATGAAGATGATCCGTATGCCGACTTCAAAGTGCCTGATGATTTGATGTGGTAAACATAGATAAGCCGTGCGCAAATGCCTGATGCGACGCTATGTGCGTCTTATCAGGCCTACGGTTTACGAGCGAAATGTGGGCCGGATAAGACGTTCATGCCGCATCCGGCAGCCGTGCGCAGATGCCTGATGCGACGCTTTTCGCGTCTTATCAGGCCTACGGTTTACGGGCGAAGTGTAGGCCGGATAAGGCGTTTACGCCGCATCCGGCAGTCGTGCGCAAATGCCTGATGCGACGCTTTTCGCGTCTTATCAGGCCTACGGTTTATGGGCGAAGTGTAGGCCGGATAAGGCGTTCACGCCGCATCCGGCAGCCGTGCGCAGATGCCTGATGCGACGCTTTTCGCGTCTTATCAGGCCTACGATTTACGAGCGAAATGTGGGCCGGATAAGACGTTCATGCCGCATCCGGCAGTCGTGCGCAAATGCTCAACGCATATTCAGTTTATTGGCGTGGTAGGCAATATGCTCGCCAATAAAACTGGAGACAAAATAATAGCTGTGGTCGTAACCTTCGTGATAACGGATTAACGCCTTGATATTCATCTCCTGACAGATCTTTTCAAGATTTGGAGTCCGCAGCTGTTCCGCGTAAAAATCATCACTCAACCCCTGATCAACCATTATTTCCGCAACGCGTTGGCCTTGTGAAATAAGACTCACCGGATCGTAATCCAACCAGGTTTCTTTATTTTCACCAAGATACGCGGCAAAGGCTTGCTGGCCCCACGGTACTTGCGAAGGGGAAACAATGGGTGAAAACGCCGAGACGCTGACATATTCATCTGGGTTACGCAGCGCCAGTACCAGCGCACCCAGCCCGCCCATAGAATGACCTGCGATTGACTTTCTGGCCGTTGCCGGAAAATGTTGCATCACTAAATCCGGCAGCTCACTGTGGATATAGTCATACATTTTGTAATGTTCACTCCACGGCGCTTGCGTCGCGTTCAGATAAAACCCGGCACCTTGCCCGAGATCGTAACGGTCGGCATCTGCGACATGACTGCCTCGCGGACTGGTGTCCGGCGCAACAACAATAATGTTGTGTTCAGCCGCGTAACGCTGCATTCCCGATTTGGTAATGAAATTCTGCTCGTTGCAGGTCAGGCCCGAAAGCCAGTACAGCATCGGCAATTTTTCACTCGCGGCTTTTGGCGGGAGATAGACGCCGACATTCATTTCACAATTCAGTGATTGGGAATAATGCCGATACACATTTTGCCAGCCGCCAAAGCTGGCATGCTTTTCAATGAGTTCCATCAGCCATTATCTCATGGTTAATTCCCCGGACGGCTGCCCGGGGACGGTATTAAGAACCTCGTCTGAAGTGGACGGGGCAAAACCTGCGGGAAATTAGTAACGAATTACGGTTCGAATGGATTTGCCTTCATGCATCAGATCAAAGGCGTCATTAATTTCATCCAGGCTCATGGTATGCGTCACAAACGGTTCCAGGTCGATATCACCTTTCATCGCATCTTCAACCATACCCGGTAACTGGGAACGACCTTTCACGCCACCAAACGCAGAACCTTTCCATACACGACCGGTGACCAACTGGAATGGGCGCGTTGAAATTTCCTGACCGGAACCTGCTACCCCGATGATTACCGACTGACCCCAGCCGCGGTGCGCACTTTCCAGCGCCGCACGCATCACATTGACGTTACCGATGCACTCGAAGGTATGGTCGATACCCCATTTGTTGATATCCAGCAGGACATCTTTAATCGGTTTGTCGTAGTCATTCGGGTTAATGCAGTCGGTGGCACCGAATCGACGCGCCAGATCGAATTTCTTCGGGTTAGTGTCGATAGCGATAATCCGTCCCGCTTTCGCCTGACGTGCGCCCTGAACCACTGCCAGACCAATAGCGCCAAGACCAAACACCGCAACAGAATCACCTGGCTGGACTTTAGCGGTGTTATGCACCGCGCCAATACCGGTGGTTACGCCACAGCCCAGCAGGCAGACGTGTTCATGGTTTGCTTCTGGATTAATTTTGGCCAGAGATACTTCTGCGACCACGGTATATTCACTGAATGTCGAACAGCCCATGTAGTGATAAAGCGGTTGCCCGTTGTAAGAAAAACGGGTGGTGCCGTCTGGCATCAGGCCTTTGCCCTGGGTTTCGCGAACCGCGACACAAAGGTTAGTTTTGCCGGAACGACAGAACTCACACTCGCCACACTCAGCGGTGTAAAGCGGGATCACATGGTCACCAGGTTTCACGCTGGTCACGCCTTCACCGACTTCAACCACAACACCAGCTCCTTCGTGACCGAGAACCACCGGGAATACACCTTCCGGGTCATCGCCAGAGAGGGTAAATGCGTCGGTATGGCAAACGCCGGTATGGGTGACTTTAATCAGCACTTCACCTTTTTTCGGTGGTGCAACGTCAATTTCAACGATTTCCAGCGGTTTACCGGGAGCAAATGCAACGGCAGCACGTGATTTCATCTTTCGCTCTTCCTCAATATGGTAATAGATTCAGCTATTTAAGATAGGCACGAACCAGTTCAATAGTGTCGTCAACGGATTGGCTGACTTCGCGGCTGTAGCAGTCATTTCGGTCAAACGTTTCCCGGATATGGCTTTCAAGCACTTCTGCCATTAGCCCGTTAGCCGCGCCCCGAACGGCGGCTATCTGTTGGAGTATGGCACGGCATTCGGCATCACCCTCCAGCGACCGTTCCAGAGCATCTATCTGCCCCCGAATACGACGAACTCGAGTAAGCACCTTTTTCTTCTCTTCCGGAGTACTGGGCATTTCGCACCTCATCATCTGCACGTTATATACTATAGGGGGGTATGCTATGTGTCAATGCATACCCCCCTATAGTATATAACGCTGGGGAATAAAATTTATCCGGCGAATGTGGGCGGAAAAAGAAAAGGAAAGTGTTTGGGCGCTAATCGGCAGGGAAGGCCGCCCTGGATGGCGGGCGGCGGAAGGAATCAAAATTTCCAGGTCAGATGGGCTGCGAGTTGCAGGCCGTTATAATCATCGGTTGGGGTGTCGTACCACACTTTACCTGCCGTCAGCCCGAGATTAAGTTGCTCTGTTAAAGGCTGAATACGCTGTAAACTGACGCTCTTCATACTGCCGTGTCGTGTCTCTGGCGACCAGTCATAAGTATAAGCTCCGGTCCCGCGAGTTAGCCAAAGCTGGGTATAACCACCGCCGCGCGTATCGTTCAGGCGCAGGGAAATCATATTGCTGTAACTGCCGCCCGCATCGCTTGAGTCATAATGGGTATAGCGATAGCTGGTGATCACCGGGCCGGTATAAAGCGAAACGCCACCTTGCCAGGCATTAACGTCAACGTCATCGTAATATTTGGTGTAGCGATAACCGGTCGTGAACACCGTTTTTGGCAGCAGGGCCAGGTTAATATCCTGACGAAAATCCTGGCGAGCAAAAACCGGAGTATTATCGGCAAAGGCAATACCCGTGCGGGTTGTCAGCCAGTTATTCCATTTGTACCAGACAGCGCCCTGACCGCGTGTGGCATTGAAACGTTCAGTCTCATAATCACGGCGCCCCTGGGAAAGATTAAAAAGCAGCGTTGCGTTTTTAACTTTTGCCACCAGTTCAGCATACGCTAAATTACGGTTGCCATGATCGCCAGAATAATCGGTAAAATCGTAGCCTGCGGTAATAGAAGTTAACCCGGCATAAGCGGGCAATGTACTAAATATTGCCGCCGCTAATAACGTCCGTTTTATCATTTTAATCTCCTGTACGGATAAGTTCTTGCCGGAGTGAATAATTTCCGGTAGGTAAATTACGTTCTACAATAACGCGCGGGCCAAGTTGCGTGTTCGGAGCAATAATTCGCCCTGGTAAAATAATAACCTGTACGCCAAGACGTGAACGCTGACCAATATAACAACCTAATTTATCGCAGCCGGTAGCGATAATACCCTCTGGGGTGCGAACAGATACTGGCTGTTCATCCAGTCGATGGTTACTGGTACGCACTTGTGCGCCCAAATATGCCTGGCTTGCAACAACGGAATCGGCAATAAAACATTGCGGGCCAATCATCGCTTCCGTTTCAATAACTGCATTTTTGATTTCAGTGGCAAAACCAATTTTTACACCATTGCTGATTACCGTACCGGGGCGAATAAAAGCATAATTACCTATCAGGCAGTTTGCGCCAATCACGACCGGTCCTTGAATAACCGCACCGTGACAAATACGGGTATTGGCACCGATAATAACTTCACCAGCACTTTCATCAATAATTACCTGGTCAGCAATCTGAATATTTTTCTCTTTGACATTAAGCTTCAGATAACTTTTCAGTTCCTGTGACAGATGGTTGGGAATAAGTGGTTGGCGTTTCCACCAGTGCGGAATAACGGGTAGGTTTGTCGCGCTGAGGTTCGCGTCCAGTAACAAAGGCAATAAGTCCATAAATAATCCAGATGGCATAAGCTAATAATACATACACAACGGAAAGTGGTGCTAAAGGCACCAACAACCAGCAACGATGAAACCAGGCGCTAAAAGCACCAATAATACAAACTACGCCGACCCAGATAAGCGGAAACATGGCCAGCACCACGCCATGTGGCCCGGTGGTGATTAATTCATTAAACCAGGTGGTGAGATAAATCCCAACGCCATAGAGCACGACCAACAGCATAGGGAAAATACTGAAGATGCCGAAACGGCTAAATAAAAGCCTTTTATGCAGACGCATACAGACCGCGTAACCCACAATCCAGCGCCGCCAGCGACGCCACTCCTCACGCGGGTTATTGCATTCCTGAGGGTATACAATGCAGCGATTTGCCTGACGAATGCGATAACCATTGGCGACCAGCGTCCAGGTGAGATCCAGATCTTCGACTTTGGTACGGTCCGAAAAACCGAATTTACGCAATACATCAGTACGGAACATCCCGCAGGCACCGCTGATAATAAAGGGCGCACCGCCCAAAAGCTGTTGTAGCGTGCGTTTCATAACGATCATCGGCAGTTTTACCGTAGCGCGAATATGAGGCAGCAAACCTGCGCCTTTTAACGCTGTGGAAGGAATGCCGCCGACGGCGTCAGCGCCGCGCTCAATTTCCGCCAGCATATAACCCATTCCGTCTTTATCGGGCGGAACATAGGTGTCAGCATCGCTTAAAAAAACCTGGTCGCAGGTGGCGTAGTTGAGGCCGTTCATCAGAGCTCCGCCTTTACCAGTATTTTTTTGCGTAACAGCAACAAAGCGGTCGCCCCATTTACGTTTGACTTCCGCCATTACCGCTTCGGTATTATCCGTGGAGCCGTCGTTAACACAAATTACCCTGCAAAAATAAGGATTGCGCAGCAGATTATCCAGTGATTGTGCCAGACAGGGGCCTTCGTTATAGGCAGGAATAATCGCGTCAATACAGCCTTTCTTTTGGCTGGGCTTACGTCTTAACGTACTCAAAAACCATAGCAATATTGCTACGGCCATAAATATAAAGATCCAGGTTTTCATTTACTCTACTCAAAGAATCATTTTATGAATAACAAAGCCTTCACCCAGATCGCTATTGACCTGTTGTCCGCGGAATTGTGCAACAGCACGGAGGCGTTCATGACGCATATAATCACGTCGCTCCTGGCTTTTATGTTTTTTTAATGCAGCCAGTTTTACGGTAAAATATTCTTCTTTTACGGATTCAAAAACCTGGGGCATAAATGAAAGCCAGGTGCTTGGAGTTTCATAGCCGAGAATTTGTGGAATAGTACGGCAGGCAACCATTGATGCCTGATAAACTGCCAGATGATCCTGATGGCGGTCAGCATCATGCATGGTATATACCCGTATGATTTCTACATCAGCGGGAATTTGATTTTTAATAATATCTTCCAGGGAGGAAATCATATCATTGAGTTGCAGATGTGTGCGGGTGTCTGAAAAATTAAGATGAATAGTTTGCTGACACCCCAACATCTTTAATGCTTCGCGAGATTCTTCGTGACGATCGATGACTTCGCTGATACCCGAATCGCCAGCAGTCATGACAACGGCTGTGATATAAATTCCCTTCTGCGCAAGACGAGCAAGCGATGCGCCACAACCTAATTCAATATCGTCAGGATGTGCACCAATCGCAAGGATACCTTTCCTCTTTTCTGCTGAAAAATTCAACGCAGAATTTAAAACTTTATCCAATTCATGACACTCCATTGTAATTATTATGCTGAAAGCGCGACGAATGCAGAGCGGCAAGCCTCTGCAACATACTCAGATGTTAAAAATGGCACGCGGTAAAAAAATAATCCTGAGAACAGATCAATTAATGCCAGGCGGGTCGTAAACGGTATAAGTTTGATTTGTGTGCATCATATGTTAAGTGTTTGTGTTTTTTGTGAGTGTGGTTATATTTTTTATATATTGTATTTAGATGTGATTTAGTTTGTCAATTAATTGCATTTAAAAAATATCTTCTATGAACCATTATTATTCATATTCGTTTTATGAATGAATTTGTAGGGTAAATAAAGTCTGTTATATAAAATTAGAATAATATATATGTTTATTATTGGTTTGTTTGTTTGGTTGGGTGGGGGGGAATAAAGTATTGTTGTTTGAGTTTTTATTCACATATAAAAAGAAATGCGGCATTACTTTGCAGGGAAACGGTTGGCAAATGCATAACTCATCTATCTGTTGCCGTTTTTTTGCTAAGAATAAAAACATATTGCCCATAACGACTAATTCTTTTATCAAATGTCTTTATCCGCGAATACTGCTCCCATAACAAGACAGGGGAGCAGACAATCATGGCTATTTCATCGCGTAACACACTTCTTGCCGCACTGGCATTCATCGCTTTTCAGGCGCAAGCGGTGAACGTCACCGTGGCCTATCAAACCTCCGCCGAACCGGCGAAAGTCGCACAGGCTGATAACACCTTTGCCAAAGAGAGCGGGGCGACCGTGGACTGGCGCAAGTTTGACAGCGGAGCCAGCATCGTTCGGGCGCTGGCTTCTGGCGACGTGCAAATCGGTAATCTCGGTTCCAGCCCGTTAGCGGTCGCTGCCAGCCAGCAGGTGCCGATTGAAGTCTTCTTGCTGGCGTCGAAACTGGGTAACTCCGAGGCGCTGGTAGTTAAGAAAAACATCAGCAAACCCGAAGATCTCATTGGTAAGCGCATCGCTGTGCCGTTTATCTCCACCACGCACTACAGCCTGCTGGCAGCGTTGAAACACTGGGGCATTAAACCTGGGCAAGTGGAGATAGTGAACCTGCAGCCTCCCGCGATTATCGCCGCCTGGCAACGGGGAGATATTGATGGTGCTTATGTCTGGGCACCGGCGGTTAACGCCCTGGAAAAAGACGGCAAGGTGCTGACCGATTCTGAACAGGTCGGGCTGTGGGGCGCACCGACGCTGGATGTCTGGGTAGTGCGGAAAGATTTTGCGGAGAAACATCCTGAGGTGGTGAAAGCGTTCGCTAAAAGCGCCATCAATGCCCAGCAACCGTACATTGCTAACCCAGACGCGTGGCTGAAACAGCCGGAAAACATCAGCAAACTGGCGCGCTTAAGCGGCGTGCCGGAAGGCGATGTGCCGGGGCTGGTGAAGGGAAACACCTATCTGACGCCGCAGCAGCAAACGGCAGAACTGACCGGACCGGTGAACAAAGCGATCATCGACACTGCCCAGTTTTTGAAAGATCAGGGCAAAGTCCCCGCCGTGGCGAATGATTACAGCCAGTACGTTACCTCTCGCTTCGTGCAATAAAAGGAGGCGCAGATGCTGCAAATCTCTCATCTATATGCCGATTATGGCGGCAAACCGGCGCTGGAAGATATTAACCTGACGCTGGAAAGCGGCGAACTGTTGGTGGTGCTGGGGCCGTCCGGCTGCGGCAAAACCACGTTGCTGAATTTAATTGCTGGTTTTGTGCCTTATCAGCACGGCAGCATTCAACTGGCGGGCAAACACATTCAGGGACCGGGAGCAGAACGCGGCGTGGTTTTTCATAATGAAGGATTGCTGCCGTGGCGCAATGTGCAGGACAACGTGGCGTTTGGTCTGCAACTGGCGGGGATGGAGAAAATGCAGCGTCTGGAAATTGCTCTCCAGATGCTGAAAAAAGTGGGTCTGGAAGGCGCAGAAAAATGCTTCATCTGGCAGCTTTCTGGAGGCCAGCGTCAGCGAGTGGGGATTGCCCGCGCGCTGGCGGCAAATCCCCAACTGTTATTACTCGACGAGCCGTTTGGCGCGTTGGACGCCTTTACCCGCGACCAGATGCAAACCTTGTTGCTGAAACTCTGGCAGGAGACGGGCAAGCAGGTGCTGTTGATTACTCACGATATAGAGGAAGCGGTGTTTATGGCGACCGAGCTGGTTCTGCTTTCGCCAGGGCCAGGGCGTGTGCTGGAGCGTCTTCCGCTCGACTTCGCTCGCCGCTTTGTTGCGGGAGAATCGAGTCGCAGCATCAAGTCCGATCCACAGTTTATTGCCATTCGCGAATATGTTTTAAGCCGCGTATTTGAGCAACGGGAGGCGTTCTCATGAGTGTGCTCATTAACGAAAAACTGCATTCGAGTCGGTTGAAATGGTGCTGGCCGCTCTCGCGGCAAGTGACCTTAAGCGTTGGTACGTTAGCGGTTTTACTCACCATATGGTGGACGGTGGCGACGCTGCAACTGATTAGCCCGCTGTTTTTGCCGCCGCCGCAACAGGTACTGGAAAAACTGTTCACCATTGCCGGATCGCAAGGCTTTATGGACGCCACGCTGTGGCAGCATCTGGCAGCCAGCCTGACGCGCATTATGCTGGCGCTATTTGCAGCGGTGTTGATCGGTATTCCGGTCGGGATCGCGATGGGACTTAGCCCTACGGTACGCGGCATTCTGGATCCGGTAATCGAGCTTTATCGTCCGGTGCCGCCGCTGGCCTATTTGCCGCTGATGGTGATCTGGTTTGGTATTGGCGAAACGTCGAAGATCTTACTGATCTATTTAGCGATTTTTGCACCGGTGGCGATGTCGGCGCTGGCGGGGGTGAAAAGCGTGCAGCAGGTTCGCGTTCGTGCCGCGCAGTCGCTGGGCGCCAGCCGCATGCAGGTACTGTGGTTTGTCATTCTGCCTGGCGCGCTGCCGGAAATTCTTACCGGATTACGTATTGGTCTGGGAGTTGGCTGGTCTACGTTGGTGGCGGCGGAGCTGATTGCCGCAACGCGAGGCTTAGGTTTTATGGTCCAGTCAGCAGGTGAATTTCTCGCGACTGACGTGGTGCTGGCGGGGATCGCGGTGATTGCGATTATCGCCTTTCTTTTAGAACTGGGTCTGCGTGCGTTACAACGCCGTCTGACGCCCTGGCATGGAGAAGTACAATGAGTGAACGTCTGAGCATTACCCCGCTGGGGCCGTATATTGGCGCACAAATTTCGGGTGCCGACCTGACGCGCCCGTTAAGCGATAATCAGTTTGAACAGCTTTACCATGCGGTGCTGCGTCATCAGGTGGTTTTTTTGCGTGAACAGGCGATAACGCCACAGCAGCAACGTGCGCTGGCCCAGCGTTTTGGCGAACTGCATATTCATCCTGTTTATCCTCATGCCGAAGGGGTTGACGAGATCATCGTACTGGACACCCATAACGATAATCCACCGGATAACGACAACTGGCACACCGATGTGACATTTATTGAGACGCCGCCTGCAGGGGCGATTCTCGCAGCGAAAGAGTTGCCATCGACCGGTGGCGATACGCTCTGGACCAGCGGTATTGCGGCCTATGAGGCGCTTTCTGTTCCTTTCCGCCAGCTTTTGAGCGGGCTGCGTGCGGAGCATGATTTCCGTAAATCTTTCCCGGAATACAAGTACCGCAATACCGAAGAAGAACATCAACGTTGGCGCGAGGCGGCCGCGAAGAATCCGCCGTTGTTACATCCAGTGGTGCGTACTCATCCGGTGAGCGGCAAACAGGCACTGTTTGTTAATGAAGGATTTACCACGCGAATTGTTGATGTCAGCGAGAAAGAGAGTGAAGCCTTGTTAGGCTTTTTATTCGCCCATATCACCAAACCGGAGTTTCAGGTGCGCTGGCGCTGGCAACCGAATGATATTGCGATTTGGGATAACCGCGTGACTCAGCATTATGCGAATGCCGATTATTTGCCACAGCGGCGGATTATGCATCGCGCGACGATTCTCGGGGATAAACCGTTTTATCGGGCGGGGTAAAGGGGAAATGCCGGGTTGGGATAACCCGGCATAATGATCATTAACGCAGAATCTTCTTCTCAGCCAGATCCAGCGCAAAGTAGCTGAAAATCAGATCCGCACCCGCACGCTTAATCGAACCTAAGCTTTCGAGCACCACTTTCTCTTCATCTATAGCACCTGCCAGCGCGGCGAATTTAATCATCGCGTACTCACCGCTCACCTGATACGCGCCAATCGGCAATTCAGTACGTTCACGCAGCTCACGCACGATGTCGAGGTACGCTCCAGCAGGTTTAACCATCAGGCAGTCTGCGCCCTGGGCTTCATCCAGCAGTGACTCACGAATCGCCTCACGACGGTTCATTGGGTTCATCTGATAGCTTTTGCGATCGCCTTTTAATGCGCTTCCGGCAGCTTCACGGAACGGTCCATAAAAGGAAGAGGCGAATTTGGTCGAATACGACATGATCGCGGTGTCGGTAAAGCCCGCAGCGTCCAGCGCCTGGCGAATCGCCTGCACCTGACCGTCCATTGCAGCAGAAGGGGCGATGAAGTCAGCACCGGCAGCAGCTGCAACCACTGCTTGTTTGCCTAAATTCACCAGAGTTGCGTCGTTGTCGACGCCGTGATCGCACAACACGCCGCAGTGTCCGTGAGAAGTGTATTCACAGAAACAGGTGTCTGACATAACGATCATTTCAGGCACGGTCTGCTTGCAGATGCGCGACATACGCGCCACCAGACCATCCTCCCGCCAGGCATCGCTGCCCGTTTCATCGGTATGGTGAGAGATGCCGAAAGTCATCACCGAACGAATACCGGCGTTGGCGATGCGTTCGATTTCACGCGCCAGATGTTTCTCTGGAATGCGCATTACGCCCGGCATGGCTTCAACGGCTTTGTAGTCGTCAATTTCTTCTTCAACAAAGATCGGCAACACCAGGTCGTTAAGGCTAAGTGTTGTCTCTTCAAACATAGCGCGCAGCGCAGGAGATTTGCGCAGGCGACGAGGGCGTTGGATTAAGTCTGTCATGGTCTGCCTGATGTTTGTGGAATTAAGGTGCACAGTATACCTGAAGCGGGGCAGGAGTGTTTTACGAAAGTTGTCGCGATGTTGATAAGAAGAGAATGAAAGACCGGCCTGGACATCTTTTTAATAGAAATAGCAATATTTTCATATTCACTGAAAATATTTTTAATTTTTATTAATTGCTCCGAATTATTGTTTTTTTGGGGAGGGGTGAGTTGTTAAAAATAGAATGGTTCAAAGTTCATTGTTTATCGATACATTATTTGTCTAATTTGCTGGTGTAATATTTGTAGGGTATATGATTTTGAAATCAATGCTGTCATTAACAGATTGAAATGCCTGGTTTTTGTCTATTTTTGTGATCTGTGTTTACACGTTATTTATATATGTCCACATTCGGACTTAGGGGAAAGAATAATTGAACCATTCATCTGTCACGCCGCATAATCGTAAACGCGAAACATAATATGTTTTCTATGCATTGATAATTGATGGATCAACTTATTACGTCCCTGAGGAGGGATGACAAATGCACTCCTGGAAAAAGAAACTTGTAGTATCACAATTAGCATTGGCTTGCACTCTGGCTATCACCTCTCAGGCTAATGCAGCGACCAACGATATTTCTGGTCAAACTTACAATACGTTCCATCACTACAACGACGCCACTTATGCTGATGACGTTTACTATGATGGTTATGCAGGCTGGAACAACTATGCCGCTGATAGCTTCTACAACGGCGACATTTACCCGGTCATTAATAACGCTACCGTTAATGGCGTGATTTCTACTTACTATCTGGACGACGGTATTTCTACCAATACCAACGCCAATAGTCTGACAATCAAAAACAGCACTATTCACGGTATGATTTATTCCGAGTGCATGACAACTGATTGTGCTGATCGTGCGGATGATTACTACCATGACCGTCTGGCGCTGACCGTTGATAACTCAACGATCGACGACAACTACGAACACTATACATATAACGGCACCTACAATAATGCCGCTGATACTCATGTTGTAAATGTATTTAACATCGGTACTGCCATCACTCTGGATCAGGAAGTTGATCTGTCCATCTCTAATAACTCTCACGTAGCAGGTATTACGCTGACTCAGGGTTATGAGTGGGAAGATATCGACGACAACACTGTCAGCACCGGTGTAAATAGCAGCGAAGTGTTTAATAACACCATCACTGTTAAAGATTCTACCGTGACCTCTGGTTCATGGACTGATGAAGGTACTACTGGTTGGTTTGGTAATACCAGCAATGCCAGTGATTACAACGGTGATGGCTGGAATGCTGACGATATCGCATTAGCCGTTATTGCACATCCTGATGCTGATAACGCAATGCAGACTACTGCAACATTCGATAACTCCACACTGATGGGTGATGTTTTCTTCTCAAGCAACTTTGATGAGAACTTCTTCCCACATGGTCGTGATAGCTACCGTGATGCTGACGGTGATGTAGATACTAACGGTTGGGATGGTACTGATCGCCTGGATCTGACCCTGAACAATGGCAGCAAGTGGGTTGGTGCAGCAATGTCTGCGCATCAGGTTGATCTGGGTTCAGATATTGGGACAGATCTTAATGACGATGGTTATGCTGATAACGATACCCTCGATGGTAAGATCGATAAAGACAGTCCGCTGGATGGCATTTACGATGCTTATGCGATGGGTTCCGATGCCACTGCAACTCTGATCGACATCGCAGCTAACAGCCTGTGGCCTTTATCAACTGTTGGTGTAGAAAACAGCGACTCTGAATACAGCGAATTTGATCACATCATCGGTAACGAAGTTTACCAGAGCGGTCTGTTCAATGTGACTCTGAATACCGGTTCACAATGGGATACCACCAAAACTTCTCTGATTGATACTCTGAGCATCAACAGTGGTTCAACTGTTAATGTTGCTGATTCAACGCTGATTTCTGACTCTATCTCTCTGACAGGTCTTTCTGCGCTGAACATCAACGAAGATGGTCATGTTGCAACTGATTCACTGACTATCGACAACAGTACCGTAACCATTTCTGATGAAGTTTCTGCTGGTTGGGCTGTAGGTGATGCTGCTCTGTATGCCAACAACATCAAAGTGACTAACGACGGTATTCTGGATGTAGGTAACACAGCAGCGAATGCTCTTCAGGTTGATACTCTGAACCTGACCAGCACCACTGATACGAGTGGTAACATTCACGCTGGTGTGTTTAACATCGAAAGCAATCGCTTTGTACTTGATGCAGACTTGACCAACGACCGTACCAACGACACTACCAAGTCAAACTATGGTTATGGCTTAATCGCAATGAACTCTGATGGTCACCTGACCATTAACGGTAACGGCGATAACGACAACACTGCTTCTATCGAAGCTGGTCAGAACGAAGTTGATAACAATGGTGACCATGTTGCAGCTGCAACCGGTAACTACAAAGTTCGTATCGACAACGCTACTGGTGCTGGTTCTATCGCTGACTACAACGGCAACGAGCTGATCTACGTTAACGACAAAAACAGCAACGCGACCTTCTCTGCTGCTAACAAAGCTGACCTGGGTGCATACACCTACGAAGCTCGTCAGGAAGGTAACACCGTTGTTCTGCATCAGAC
This sequence comes from Escherichia sp. E4742, assembly GCF_005843885.1. Taxonomy (NCBI): domain Bacteria; kingdom Pseudomonadati; phylum Pseudomonadota; class Gammaproteobacteria; order Enterobacterales; family Enterobacteriaceae; genus Escherichia; species Escherichia sp. E4742. Next base: position 3,387,645 of record NZ_CP040443.1, read on the forward strand.
CGAGTTGACTGACTACGCTAACATGGCGCTGAGCATCCCGTCTGCAAACACCAATATCTGGAACCTGGAACAAGACACCGTTGGTACTCGTTTGACCAACTCTCGTCATGGTCTGGCTGATAACGGCGGCGCATGGGTAAGCTACTTCGGTGGTAACTTCAACGGCAACAACGGTACCATTGACTACGATCAGGATGTTAACGGCATCATGGTCGGTGTTGATACCAAAATTGATGGTAACAACGCTAAGTGGATCGTCGGTGCAGCTGCAGGCTTCGGTAAAGGCGACATGAATGACCGTTCTGGTCAGGTGGATCAAGACAGCCAGTCTGCCTACATCTACTCTTCTGCTCGCTTCGCGAACAACATCTTTGTTGATGGTAGCTTGAGCTACTCTCACTTCAACAACGATCTGTCTGCAACCATGAGCAACGGTACTTACGTTGACGGTAGCACCAACTCCGACGCATGGGGCTTCGGTTTGAAAGCCGGTTACGACTTCAAACTGGGTGATGCAGGTTACGTAACTCCTTACGGCAGCATTTCTGGTCTGTTCCAGTCTGGTGATGACTACCAGCTGAGCAACGACATGAAAGTTGACGGTCAGTCTTACGACAGCATGCGTTATGAACTGGGTGTAGATGCAGGTTATACCTTCACTTACAGCGAAGACCAGGCTCTGACTCCGTACTTCAAACTGGCTTACGTCTACGACGACTCTAACAACGATAACGATGTGAACGGCGATTCCATCGATAACGGTACTGAAGGGTCTGCGGTACGTGTTGGTCTGGGTACTCAGTTCAGCTTCACCAAGAACTTCAGCGCCTATACCGATGCTAACTACCTCGGTGGTGGTGACGTAGATCAAGATTGGTCCGCGAATGTGGGTGTTAAATATACCTGGTAATATTCTTCACTCCGAAGAAATAGGTAATTTAATCTAAATAATGCCCGTCAAGGATTTGACGGGCATTACTGCAAAGGACGCGCAAATGTTATCTGTAGTTAAACCTCTTCAGGAATTTGGTAAGCTCGATAAATGTTTGTCCAGATACGGCACGCGCTTCGAGTTTAATAATGAAAAACAAGTTATATTTTCAAGTGATGTAAACAGCGAAGACACATTCGTTATTTTAGAAGGTGTTATCTCTCTCCGTAGAGAAGAAAATGTACTTATCGGTATTACGCAAGCTCCTTATATTATGGGACTGACTGATGGTTTAATGAAAAATGATATACCATACAAATTAATATCAGAAGGAAACTGTACGGGATATCATCTACCAGCCAAACAAACCATTACTCTTATTGAACAAAATCAACTCTGGCGCGACGCTTTTTACTGGTTAGCCTGGCAAAATAAAATCCTGGAATTACGCGACGTTCAACTCATTGGGCATAATTCCTACGAGCAAATCCGCGCGACGTTATTATCAATGATTGATTGGAATGATGAATTGCGATCACGCATTGGTGTAATGAATTATATCCATCAACGTACACGCATATCACGTTCCGTCGTGGCAGAAGTTCTTGCGGCTTTACGCAAGGGCGGCTATATCGAAATGAATAAAGGCAAACTGATCGCTATCAACCGTTTGCCTTCAGAGTATTAATCAGGAAGCGGGAATGACCATCGGTTTATTCCCGCTAAGTTCGGTCACCAAATCATTGATGCCATCGCTCATATTTTTAAACCGTGTTAATGGTGAGCGGGTTACGACCACAAACGCACCGATATTTTTTTGCGGGATCATCGCCATATAGGTAATGAAACCACCGCCACCACCGGTCTTCTGAATAATACCCGGACGTCCATCCTTCGGTGCCATATACACCCAGCCTAAACCGAGTGCATCCGCTCTGCCTGGTACATCCATGCCAATCACTTTCGTAAACTGTGCACGCTGATAAATCAGCGTCTGCATGCGATCCGCCTGGTTACTACGCTGATAAAAATCAGAAGACAAATATTGCTGCATCCAGCGCATCATATCACCAGGTGTGGAATAAACGCCGCCGCTGCCAATGGCCGCCAGCGTATTGTTACACGGACTGGCACCGCGCTCGGCAACCATCAAACGGCGGCACTGGTCCGGTGATGGTGTGTAGGTGGTGTCTTTCATCCCCAGCGGACGGGTAATTTGCTCTTCAAACAACTGGGTATAAGGCTTGCCGGATGCATTCGCCAGCGCATCCGCCAGCAGGTCGAACGCAAGGTTGGAGTACGCGGCCTGGCTGCCAGGCGCGGCTTTTAGCTTAGCCGTAGAAAGATATTTCCAGCGTTGCTCTCGCGTCGGCCAGACAAATACCGGACGATTTGCTGCACCACCGGGCTGTTCACGGGGCAGGGCGCTGGTATGGGTTGCCAGATTCACCAACGTGATGGGGGCTCCATTGTAAGTTGGCACGCGTGCGCCTGGCGGGGCATATTTACTCAGTGGATCGTTTAACTTCACTGTCCCCTGGTCCAGCAATTTCACCAGCATCTCACTGGTCATCAACTTGGTGAGCGAAGCAATACGTACTACCGAATCCAACTGCGGGCGAACGTTATTACCTGGGCGAGTTTCGCCATAACTGCGAAAGACACGCTGATTACCGTCGATAACGACCAGCGCCATCCCGGTGGCACCGCTGCCGTAAAAAATATGATCGGCATAGCGATCAACAATATCAGAGGCGAATTCAGGTTCGGCGATAGGTTGCGCCGCGTGGACAGAGGTCAATGACGCCGCACACAGCACGGCAGAAAAAAGCAGACTACGTTTCAACGGTGGTGTCCATAAATTAAATGAAGGTAACTGAGCGTATTTATACTACTCGTTGATGGATTGCAAAGCGCAAATTAGTGCAATAATAGTGTTAAAAACGTAACGGCGCGTAAACACGATCTTTTTCCTGCTCACCAATGTCTGCATTTGTGATCCTGTACGTGTTAATACGCTTATGTAAACAATCCTTTGTTTGTGAAATCCGTCGAAACAATTCTTCCAGTCAGGAGGACGAACTAAGCGCCCCACGGTTGGTCACAATGGGCGGTTTCATTTGGCTGACTCTTTGAAGCGGCCATGCGGTTAATACACAGCAGTTGCTAAAACGATAAGAAGCTAGCAGGAGAGCATATGTTTAAGTCTTTTTTCCCAAAACCGGGAGCCTTTTTTCTCTCGGCCTTTGTTTGGGCATTGATTGCCGTAATCTTCTGGCAAGCGGGAGGCGGTGACTGGGTTGCCCGCATCACCGGCGCTTCTGGGCAGATACCGATTAGCGCTGCCCGTTTCTGGTCGTTAGACTTCCTGGTTTTTTACGCTTATTACATTGTTTGCGTAGGACTTTTCGCGCTGTTCTGGTTTATCTACAGCCCACATCGTTGGCAATACTGGTCAATACTCGGCACTGCGCTAATTATCTTCGTGACCTGGTTTCTGGTGGAAGTTGGGGTTGCAGTCAACGCCTGGTATGCACCGTTTTATGACCTGATTCAAACCGCGCTCAGTTCGCCGCATAAAGTGACCATCGAACAGTTTTATCGCGAGGTGGGCGTCTTTCTGGGGATAGCGCTGATCGCGGTGGTTATCAGTGTGTTGAACAATTTCTTTGTCAGTCACTACGTGTTTCGCTGGCGTACGGCGATGAACGAATACTACATGGCGAACTGGCAGCAACTGCGCCATATCGAAGGGGCCGCGCAGCGTGTGCAGGAAGACACCATGCGTTTTGCTTCAACGCTTGAGAATATGGGCGTCAGCTTTATTAACGCCATCATGACGCTGATCGCCTTCTTGCCGGTGTTGGTGACGCTCTCCGCACACGTGCCAGAGTTGCCGATTGTGGGGCACATTCCGTATGGTTTGGTGATTGCCGCGATTATCTGGTCGCTGATGGGGACCGGATTACTGGCGGTTGTGGGGATCAAACTGCCGGGACTTGAGTTTAAAAACCAGCGAGTAGAGGCAGCTTACCGTAAAGAGCTGGTCTATGGTGAAGACGACGCCACGCGTGCGACACCGCCAACGGTGCGCGAGTTATTCAGCGCGGTACGGAAGAACTATTTCCGCCTCTATTTTCACTATATGTATTTCAACATCGCCCGCATTCTCTACCTGCAGGTCGATAACGTTTTCGGTTTGTTCTTGCTGTTTCCGTCGATTGTTGCCGGTACGATTACGCTCGGCCTGATGACCCAAATAACCAACGTTTTTGGTCAGGTTCGCGGCGCTTTCCAGTATCTGATTAACTCATGGACCACGCTGGTCGAGTTGATGTCGATCTACAAACGTCTGCGCAGCTTTGAACATGAACTGGATAATGACAAAATTCAGGAAGTAACCCATACATTGAGTTAAAAAGGAGAGGTAATGTCGCGAGTCAATCATCTGTCTTCGCTTTCATTGTTGGCGGTTCTGGTTTTAGCGGGGTGTAGCAGTCAGGCGCCGCAGCCGTTGAAAAAGGGCGAAAAAGCGATAGATGTGGCAAGCGTGGTGCGGCAGAAGTTACCCGCCAGCGTAAAAGACCGCGATGCCTGGGCGAAAGATCTTGCCACCACTTTTGAAAGTCAGGGGCTGGCACCGACACTGGAAAATGTCTGCTCGGTGCTGGCGGTGGCGCAGCAGGAGTCAAATTATCAGGCGGATCCGGTCGTTCCAGGATTAAGTAAAATCGCCTGGCAAGAGATTGACCGCCGTGCCGAACGGATGCACATTCCGGCTTTTCTGGTTCATACCGCGCTAAAAATCAAATCGCCAAACGGCAAAAGCTACAGTGAACGGTTAGACTCCGTGCGCACGGAAAAGCAGCTGAGTGCAATTTTCGACGATCTGATCAGCATGGTGCCGATGGGGCAGACGCTGTTTGGTTCGCTTAACCCGGTGCGCACCGGTGGACCGATGCAGGTCAGCATTGCTTTTGCCGAACAGCATACCAGGGGGTATCCGTGGAAAATGGACGGTACGGTACGTCAGGAGGTCTTCAGTCGTCGCGGCGGATTATGGTTCGGTACTTACCATTTACTCAATTATCCTGCCAGCTATAGCGCGCCGATTTTCCGTTTCGCCGATTTTAATGCCGGTTGGTATGCCAGTCGTAATGCCGCGTTTCAGAATGCGGTCAGCAAAGCCAGCGGCGTGAAGTTGGCGCTGGATGGTGATTTGATTCGTTATGACAGTAAAGAGCCGGGTAAAACAGAACTGGCGACGCGTAAGCTGGCGGGCAAACTGGGAATGAGCGACAGCGAAATTCGTCGTCAGCTAGAGAAAGGGGATAGTTTCTCTTTTGAAGAGACGGCGCTGTATAAGAAGGTTTATCAACTCGCCGAAGCGAAAACGGGTAAATCGCTACCGCGTGAAATGTTGCCTGGCATTCAACTGGAAAGCCCGAAAATCACCCGTAACCTTACCACCGCATGGTTTGCGAAGCGCGTCGATGAAAGACGAGCGCGCTGTATGAAGCCGTGACCAATAGGTAATCGTAGGCCAGATGTTTACGTCGCATCTGGCAAAATAAATCTTACTGGCGGCGATGTCGCCAGTGCAGCCACACCGCAACCACCGCAAAGATGAAGCAGCCAACCAAAAACGGGATCAGCCCGAAAATGGTGCCGACTCCCAGACCAATTTCCACCCGTGGGCGGCCTGTCTCCTGGACCTGCATTAAACGCTCATAGACACCTGGCGCATGCACCAACAAATTCAGTAATTGAGCCCCAGCCCAAAAGCAAAACAGCACAAACAATGCATAGGCAATGTTGCCAGGCGTTGAAGAGGCATCGCGATATTTTCCGCTAAACAGCGATTTTGACAGGGTGAAATCAGCCATAAAAACCTCCGGAAGTCATCTGCTTCTCTTCTGGTGTGATACCAGCGGCTTATGGCAAGTCTGACAGGTCATTGGGATTGTCAATATCAGAATCATGGTAAATTGATGTTGGGAATATTCCCGAAGCGAGAATCTTCGTCATGAGTCACAAAATTGCAACCTTAAGTTAAATTTCTTAACGGTTCTGGAAATGCTGTCTACACCACAGACGGATGTTGCAGAATATGCAAGGATGTTGTTTTTCGTTAACGGAGTTGCCATGAATCTGCCTGTAAAAATCCGCCGCGACTGGCATTACTATGCGTTCGCCATTGGTCTTATATTCATTCTTAATGGCGTGGTGGGTTTACTGGGGTTTGAAGCAAAAGGTTGGCAGACCTATGCCGTTGGTTTGGTGACATGGGTGATTAGTTTCTGGCTGGCGGGGCTGATTATTCGTCGTCGCGATGACGATACTGAAAACGCCCAATAACAGAGGATAGGGCGTTCTGGAGTGCTGGCAAAGTGCTCGTTGTTTATGCCGGATGCGGCGTGAAAGCCTTATCCTGCCTACAAAATCGTGCAATATCAGTATATTGCAATCATCTGGTAGGTCTGGTAAGCGAAGCGCATCAGGCAATCTTACGTTTGCCATCAGCCTGAAATGCCCAACAAAAAAGTTATTGGGCATCCAAAAATTACATGGTGGTTTTCAGTGCGTTATCCGCTGCGTGACGCTCCAGCGCCAGCTCAATCAAACGCGTGATCAGGTCGGTGTAGCCCAGGCCACTGGCTTGCCACAGCTTCGGATACATACTGATGTTGGTAAAGCCTGGCAGCGTGTTGATCTCGTTGATCACCACCTCGTTTTCCGGCGTTAAAAAGACGTCTACACGCGCCATGCCAGCACATCCCAACGCCTGGTAAGCCTGAACGGCAATCGCCCGAATTTTATCGTTGATTTCCGGCGCGATGTCCGCAGGAACCACCACTTTCGCGCCATCTTCGTCAATGTACTTGGTGTCGTAGGCGTAGAAATCGTTGGTCAGTACGATCTCGCCACAGGTACTGGCTTGCGGATTGTCATTACCCAGAACCGCACATTCGATCTCACGACCTTTGATCCCTTGCTCAACGATCACCTTGTGATCGAATTCGAACGCCAGATCGACAGCAAGGGCATACTGCTCTTCGCTGGTCACTTTGCTGACGCCAACAGAGGAACCCTGATTAGCTGGTTTTACAAACAGCGGCAACCCAAGTTTAGACTTCACTTCGGCGAAGCTGATTTTGCGGCGATTGGCGCGCGTCAGGGTAATAAATGGCGCGATGTTCAATCCAGCGTCACGCAGCAGACGTTTGGTGACGTCTTTATCCATGCATGCAGCAGAAGCCAGAACATCGGAACCGACAAACGGTAGATTGGCGACCCGCAGCATTCCCTGCAAGGAACCATCTTCACCCAACGTACCGTGGACAATTGGGAAAATGACATCCACCGTCGGCAACGGCTGGCCGTTCTGCGCATCAATAAGTTGCTGTTCATGTTTACCCGGCACCTGCGCGAGACTGGTGGCTGAAGGGCGCAGCGCAATATGGGCAGGATCGTCTGCGTTCAGCAAATAATTGCTGGCATCGCTGACGTGCCATTGCCCTTGTTTATCAATGCCCAGCAGCACAACGTCAAAGCGACTTTTATCAATGGCATCGACAATGTTTTTTGCCGATTGCAGAGACACTTCATGTTCTGCTGACTTTCCACCAAAAACGATTCCTACCCGCAGTTTTTCCATCTTAAAAACCTATCCCGTAGAACACAAAGAGCATACATTACCACGACAAAACGGGGGATTCGCGGCCTTCTGACAGTTTGTTGCAATCTTCTGCTGATAAACCGTGCAGCTTGCGGGGTAAGATTCATCGCTGACTAAATTATGTGCGCAAAATCACAAAAATGATGAACGGGAAACTAATTTATTCCTGGTCTGAATTGCTGCCCGGATGGTTATTATACGTAATAATAAGTTAACCAAGAGGATATATTCCATAACTTTTTATTATAAAAAACATTAATAATTACATACCTATATTCTATGTGTGGAATTATTTAAAAATAGAGAAACGTTTCGCTGATAAAGGTGAAAAAAATATTTGCTAAAACTATTTCCTCTGTCATAAAAATACTACATCAAGACTCTATGCAGTTGTGAAACATAATGTTAACTTCTCCATACTTTGGATAAGGAAATACAGATATGAAAAATCTCATTGCTGAGTTGCTATTTAAGCTTGCCCAAAAGGAAGAGGAATCGAAAGAATTGTGCGCGCAGGTCGAAGCACTAGAGATTATCGTTACTGCGATGCTTCGCAATATGGCGCAAAATGACCAACAGCGGTTGATTGATCAGGTTGAAGGGGCTCTATACTCGGTAAAGCCCGATGCCAGCATTCCTGATGACGATACGGAGCTGCTGCGCGATTACGTAAAGAAGTTATTGAGGCATCCTCGTCAGTAAAAAGTTAAGCCCTCCAACAGTTGTCATAATGCTGTCATGCCAGAGACTTATAGTCGCTTTGTTTTTATTTTTTAATGTATTTGTACATGGAGAAAATAAAGTGAAACAAAGCACTATTGCACTGGCTCTCTTGCCGTTACTGTTTACCCCTGTTACTAAAGCCCGGACCCCAGAGATGCCAATTCTGGAAAACCGGGCGGCACAGGGGGATATTACCGCGCCTGGCGGCGCTCGCCGATTAACGAGCGATCAGACTGCTGCCTTACGCGATTCTCTTAGCGATAAACCCGCGAAAAATATTATTTTATTGATTGGTGATGGGATGGGGGATTCGGAAATCACTGCCGCACGCAATTATGCTGAAGGCGCGGGTGGTTTTTTTAAAGGGATCGATGCCTTGCCGCTTACCGGACAATACACCCATTATGCGCTGGATAAAAAAACCGGAAAACCAGACTACGTGACCGACTCCGCAGCGTCAGCAACGGCCTGGTCAACTGGCGTCAAAACGTATAACGGCGCGCTGGGTGTCGATATTCATGAAAAAGATCATCCAACGATTCTGGAATTGGCAAAAGCCGCAGGACTGGCGACCGGCAACGTTTCAACGGCTGAAATACAGGATGCCACTCCCGCTGCGCTTGTGGCACATGTGACCTCGCGCAAATGCTATGGTCCGAGCGTTACCAGCGAAAAATGCCCGAGTAACGCGCTGGAAAAAGGTGGAAAAGGATCGATTACCGAACAACTGCTTAACGCCCGTGCCGATGTTACGCTTGGCGGCGGCGCAAAAACCTTTGCTGAAACGGCAACCGCCGGTGAATGGCAGGGAAAAACGCTGCGTGAACAGGCACAGGCGCGTGGTTATCAGTTAGTCAGCGATACTGCATCGCTGAATGCGGTGACGGAAGCGAACCAGCAAAAACCCCTGCTTGGACTGTTTGCTGACGGCAATATGCCAGTGCGCTGGCAAGGACCGAAAGCAACGTACCACGGTAATATCGATAAGCCCGCAGTCACCTGTACCCCGAATCCGCAACGTAATGACAGTGTGCCTACGCTGGCGCAGATGACCGATAAAGCCATTGAACTACTGAGCAAAAATGAGAAAGGATTCTTCCTGCAAGTTGAAGGCGCGTCGATCGATAAACAGGATCACGCCGCGAATCCTTGTGGCCAAATTGGCGAGACGGTCGATCTCGATGAAGCCGTACAGCGGGCGCTGGAATTTGCCAAAAAGGATGGCAACACACTGGTGGTGGTCACCGCTGACCACGCTCACGCCAGCCAGATTGTCGCGCCGGATACCAAAGCACCGGGTCTGACTCAGGCGTTAAACACCAAAGATGGCGCAGTGATGGTGATGAGTTACGGGAACTCCGAAGAGGATTCACAAGAGCATACCGGTAGCCAGTTGCGTATTGCTGCATATGGTCCGCACGCTGCGAATGTGGTTGGTTTGACCGATCAGACAGATCTCTTCTACACCATGAAAGCTGCACTGGGGCTGAAATAACACCGAACCCGGCGGCTAATTTTGGCTGTCGGGTGGTTTTTTTGCTGTTAGCAACCAGACTTAAAAGCAGATCAAGGGCGCAAACGCTCCTGGTTTAAATGTGAAGAGGGATGGTGCTATGAAAATAACATTACTGGTTACCCTGCTATTCGGCCTGGTTTTTTTAACCACTGTCGGCGCTGCCGAGAGAACGTTAACCCCACAACAACAGCGTATGACCTCCTGTAATCAACAGGCGACAGCGCAGGCGTTGAAAGGGGATGCCCGTAAGACATACATGAGTGATTGCCTGAAGAACAGCAAATCTGCGCCCGGTGAAAAGAGTTTGACACCGCAGCAGCAGAAGATGCGCGAATGTAATAGTCAGGCGACGCAGCAATCTCTGAAAGGTGATGATCGTAATAAGTTTATGAGTGCCTGCCTCAAGAAAGCCGCGTAATACCTATAGTGCTAACGGGTGAGTTAAGAAAATGGCTCACCCGAAATATCATACTCCCGCCTTTCGCCCCATCTCTATAATTTGGGAAAATTGTTTCTGAATGTTCCCAAAAATAATGAATGATGAAAATTTTTTCAAAAAAGCGGCGGCACACGGGGAGATACCACCATTAGCTCCTCAAAACGAACATCAGCGATCCGGGCTGCGCTTCGCCCGTCGCGTCAGACTACCGCGGGCGGTAGGACTGGCTGGGATGTTCTTACCAATCGCCTCGACGTTGGTTTCGCACCCGCTGTCAGGCTGGTGGTGGCTGGTGTTGGTTGGCTGGGCATTTGTCTGGCCGCATTTAGCCTGGCAGTTGGCGAGCAGGGCCGTTGATCCGCTTGGCCGGGAAATATACAACTTAAAAACTGATGCAGTGTTAGCCGGTATGTGGGTTGGCGTGATGGGCGTAAACGTGCTGCCTTCGATCGCAATGCTGATGATTATGTGCCTGAATTTGATGGGGGCAGGCGGCCCCCGTCTGTTTGTCGCCGGTTTGGTGCTGATGGTTGTTTCCTGCCTTGTCACTCTCGAACTCACGGGGATCACGGTGTCGCTCAAGAGTGCGCCGCTGGAATGGTGGCTCTCCCTTCCCATTATCGTCATTTATCCTCTGCTGTTTGGCTGGGTCAGCTACCAGACAGCGACCAAACTGGCTGAACATAAACGAAGATTACAGGTCATGAGTACCCGCGACGGCATGACGGGCGTTTACAACCGGCGTCACTGGGAAATCATACTACGTAATGAGTTTGATAACTGTCGCCGACACAATCGCGATGCGACGCTATTGATTATTGATATCGACCATTTTAAGAGTATCAACGATACATGGGGTCACGATGTGGGTGATGAAGCAATCGTTGCCCTTACCCGACAGTTACAAATTACCCTGCGTGGCAGCGATGTGATTGGTCGTTTTGGTGGTGATGAATTTGCGGTAATTATGTCAGGTACACCAGCCGAAAACGCCATTACTGCCATGTTACGTGTGCATGAAGGATTAAATGCATTACGCCTGCCAAATACGCCGCAGGTGATATTACGGATAAGCGTCGGTATCGCGCCGCTGAATCCGCAAATGAGTCACTACCGTGAGTGGCTGAAATCGGCTGATATGGCGCTCTACAAAGCAAAGAGAGCCGGACGTAACCGTACTGAAGTGGCGGCCTGACGTCCGGCGAGAGTCATCAGGACTTGCTGAGTTTTTCTGATTTTTCCATACACTTCGTCATCGCTTCGATCACCGCGGCACGGAATCCTTTCTCTTCCAGAACGCGTACCGCTTCAATGGTTGTGCCTCCTGGTGAGCAGACCATATCTTTCAAGGCGCCCGGATGTTCGCCGGTTTCCAGCACCATTTTCGCGGAGCCCATTACCGCCTGGGCGGCAAACTTATAAGCCTGCGCGCGTGGCATCCCGCCCAGCACGGCGGCGTCGGCCATCGCTTCGATAAACATAAAGACATAAGCAGGCGAAGAACCGCTCACACCAACCACTGGGTGGATCATCGGCTCAGCAATGACTTCCGCCTCGCCAAAGCAACGGAAAATATTCAGCACATCGGCAGTATCTTCAGGAGTGACCAACGCGTTTGGCGTTACGGATGTCATCCCGGCGTTGACCAACGCGGGGGTATTCGGCATGGCGCGGATAATTTTCCGGTCGTGACCCAGCGCCCGGGCAAGTTGGTCGAGCGTAACGCCTGCGGCGATAGAAACCACCAGAGAGTCTTTATTCAGGCTGGAAGTGATTTCGCTAAGGACTTTAATCATGATGCCCGGTTTGACGGCAGCAAAGACGATATCGGTGATTTGCGCCACTTCCTGTGCCGATTCTGCGGCGTTGATACCAAACTGTTCATGTAAGGCGGCAACTTTATCCGGGGAGGGGGTATACACCCAGATTTGCCCTGGAAGGACCTGACCGCTGGCAATCAGACCGCCGAGAATGGCTTTTCCCATATTGCCGCAGCCAATAAAACCGATTTTCTTTTCCATTGCACACTCCTGCCGTGAATTCATTATTTTGAAAAGCGCCTGGTCAGAAGCATAAACAGAACTATGCCGGAAGGCAAAAGCGCGACACAATAGAAGATTACCCAACAGAGGATAGCCTTATGACAATATGGGTGGACGCCGATGCGTGTCCCAATGTAATTAAAGAGATTCTGTATCGCGCGGCAGAACGTATGCAGATGCCGCTGGTGTTGGTGGCAAATCAGAGTTTACGCGTGCCGCCATCGCGGTTTATTCGCACGCTGCGCGTCGCGGCAGGTTTTGACGTGGCCGATAATGAAATTGTACGTCAGTGTGAGGCGGGCGATTTGGTGATAACCGCAGATATTCCTTTGGCCGCTGAAGCCATCGAGAAAGGTGCGGCAGCACTTAATCCGCGTGGCGAACGGTACACACCTGCGACTATTCGTGAACGTCTGACTATGCGCGATTTTATGGATACCCTTAGAGCCAGCGGGATCCAGACCGGAGGGCCAGATAGTCTTTCGCAACGTGACCGCCAGGCATTTGCGGCTGAACTTGAAAAATGGTGGCTGGAAGCTCAGCGTAACCGTTCGTAAATGTAATTTATTATTTACACTTCTTTCTCAATCATTTCTTGTTATAGTAAGGAATGTATTGAAGTTCACTCCTTAAGTGGAATTATTTCTTTACAATCGAAATTGTACTAGTTTGATGGTATGATCGTTATTCTTACGAAACCGGCTTTCGCCGCATTGCGACCTTTTGGGGAAAACCCACGATGACACAACCTCTTTTTCTGATCGGGCCTCGGGGCTGTGGTAAAACAACGGTCGGAATGGCCCTTGCCGATTCGCTCAACTGTCGGTTTGTTGATACCGACCAATGGTTGCAATCACAACTCAATATGACGGTAGCAGAGATCGTCGAAAGGGAAGAGTGGGCAGGATTTCGCGCCAGGGAGAGCGCAGCTCTGGAAGCAGTTACTGCGCCATCCACCGTTATCGCGACGGGCGGCGGTATTATTCTGACGGAATTTAATCGCCACTACATGCGTAATAACGGGATTGTGGTTTACTTGTGCGCGCCGGTGTCAGTGCTGGTAAATCGTCTGCAAGCAGCGCCAGAAGAGGATTTACGGCCAACACTCACAGGAAAACCGTTAAGTGAAGAAGTTCAGGAAGTGCTGGAAGAACGCGATGCGTTATATCGTGAAGTTGCGCATATTATCGTCGATGCTAACAACGAACCCAGTCAGGTAATCTCTGAAATTCGAACCGCTTTGGCACAAACGGCAAACTGTCATTGTCCTGGCACCTATACTTAATGTTCATCCCGTGAAATAAGGAAGAACAATGCCAACGAAACCGCCTTATCCCCGAGAAGCCAGAATTGTTACGGTAGAAAAAGGCCAGCAAGGACAGACTGTGACCTGGTATCAGCTGCGAGCCGATCATCCCAAACCAGACTCTTTGATCAGCGAACATCCTACGGCCCAGGAGGCGATGGATGCTAAAAAACGCTATGAGGATCCTGAAAAAGAGTGACCGCATCAGACTGCTCGGAAGGGACTCTGAGTGCTATTACAACGGACCTGCATCACACTTTTCACAATTCATGTTTTTCAAATAATTAGAATATTAAACAATAACAATCCATTACTGGAACTATTGGGAATCTTTACATTATGCCGTGCGTGTCTGCTGCTACGCTTTTTTGCATTTGTAGCATCGGCAAGCGCCCGCTGTGGTGCTTAGTATTTGCTCGGTAATTAACGACGAAAAAGAAAGGTGGAAGACAATGAGCGCGTCGTTGGCGATTCTGACCATCGGCATTGTACCAATGCATGAAGTTTTGCCGCTTCTGACGGAGTACATTGACGAAAATAATATTTCCCATCATAGCCTGCTGGGGAAATTAAGCCGCGAAGAGGTGATGGCGGAGTATGCGCCAGAAGCAGGCGAAGAAACTATTCTTACATTATTAAATGACAACCAGCTGGCCCACGTTTCACGCCGTAAAGTGGAGCGTGATCTACAAAGCGTGATTGAGGTACTCGATAATCAGGATTATGACGTTATTTTGCTAATGAGTACGGCCAACATTAGTAATATGACAGCGCGAAATACGATCTTCCTCGAGCCTTTACGCATTCTCCCACCGTTGGTTTCCTCCATTGTTGAAGGTCACCAGGTCGGTGTTATTGTTCCAGTAGAAGAGCTTTTGGCCGTTCAGGCGCAAAAATGGCAAATTTTGCAGAGAACACCACTATTTTCGCTGGGAAATCCCATTCACGATTCTGAGCAGAAAATCGTTGATGCCGGGAAAGAATTGCTGGCGAATGGGGCGGATGTCATCATGCTGGATTGTTTAGGATTTAATCAGCGTCATCGCGATTTACTGCAAAAAAAGCTCGATGTACCTGTTTTGCTCTCTAACGTATTGATTGCTAGGCTGGCGGCGGAATTGCTGGTGTAATTTTACGTGACAGTTAGCACCTTTGGCCCCTATAGTGAAGAAGATGTTAAACCACCTGACAGGGCCAGTTTATGCTTCAAAGTAACGAATACTTTTCCGGAAAAGTGAAATCGATCGGCTTTACCAGCAGCGATACTGGCCGCGCCAGCGTCGGTGTGATGGTTGAAGGTGAATACACGTTCAGTACTGCGGACCCCGAAGAGATGACGGTGGTCAGCGGGGCGCTGAATGTTTTGCTGCCTGGCGCTACCGACTGGCGCGTGTATGAAGCTGGTGAAGTATTTAATGTTCCCGGCCACAGCGAGTTCCATCTGCAAGTTGCCGAGCCGACCTCCTATTTGTGCCGCTATCTGTAATATCGCGCCTTCCCGTCTGAATGGGAGGGCATTTTTCTGAAATATTCCTTAATTCACGAATAATAAAATCTCCGTTGCTGCTAATTTTTCTATTTTCGATATATTCATAATCTATCAAGGTTGATATTAATATCAGTGAAGATTATGAATAAAATAAAAATATTGATCATCTGTATGATTGTATTTATTGCCACCGAAAATGTTTACGCTGCTGAGTGGATCACTAGCGATGATCTTATTAAGTCAGATTTCCATATCATGACTGCAGAAGAACGTAATGGAGTGAAAGAGGAAACCGGTGATAGTATGGAAGCCTCTTATATGCTTAAAAATAACATTCGTTGGTATTATCATAATGGAGATTTATCAATACCCAGCAATTTTAGTAATAAGCATACCCTGGTAATCAAGGGGAATTTAACCATTAATGGTGATTATGATGATTATTCGGCAGGTGATGGTCAACTCATTGTGTTAGGCAATGTAATTGTCGACAACTTTATTAATCATGATTTCGCATACGTCAAAGGTGAGATGCAAGCGAAAGGTTTAGTCTATGCTGATTATAATGATCATAACTTTGAAGTAATGAAAGGTATTACGGCTCGCGGAATTATTGTTTCAGACAAGGCGACGCAATTTGAGGTTAATAACGCTGAGTTTTATATCAACGAAGATACCAGCAATGAAAATTATGACTGGGATGCGAATATTCGGAAAGCGTATTCGCTGTTTGAGCCCGACCTCTATGAGATTACTGAAATTAAAACCGACAATGTTTTAAATGCCTATCCTGATTATGACAGCGTAGCGGCCAGTATTGTCCAGGGATTGCCGTTGTTTCGCGATAAACCTGTATCGGGGGTAAGTGAAAAATTGCAGTGGATTGAACAGGGCAAGGTCGAAAAATTTGCGGCTGGCAACGTTAAACATGAAGATCCGCTGGTGGCGCGTTTTCTGACTCGCATGGAGAGTCTACCAACCGATGTTATGCTGCAATTGCTACAGCATCCTGATGACCAGACACGAGAATATATGGCGCAGCGTTGGCCCGCCAGGCAAATGCATTTACTCACCGCGCCTTTTATTAAAGACCAGGCAGTGGCGAAAGGACTGATTAAAAACAGCGATATTTCACCAGAAGTGAATGAAAAATTAATGTCGACTCCTGTCGAGAGCGTCCAACTCGAGCAGGCCAGACAGGATAATCTTTCTCCGGAAATCATTGCCCTATTAAGTCAGAGTCCGTTTCCGATTGTGCGTAAGACGTTAGTCAGCCAGTACGATTACGCGTGGCTGGCGCCAGCATCCGTGGTGGATGAACTGATAAATAGCGATGATGATAAACTACGCGAACGAATTGCTGGTGCCGATTTGACTACACGACAAGCCGTGGCGCTGAGTAACGATCAATCACTTAAGGTCCGTGAAGCCGTAGCCCATACGCTTGCGGAACTAAAAGTTACGCGGCTTTCTGCAAACATGAGTATTCCCGATATTGAACGTATTGCAGATCAAATGTATCTCGATAATAAAGACCATAAAAATATCGTTATGGCATTATTTATTGCTTTACCTGAAGCGCGCCAACTGTCGCTGGCAAAAGAAGATATACGATATTTACGTGAAGGTGCGCGTTATCTGACATCAACTGAAGTGATTAACTATCTCCTGACACATCATGATAACCCTGCTGTCTGGAATGAATTAGCACACGATAAACTGCTGCCGTTAGAATATAAGGAAAAATTGTGGCAGCGCACATTGCAATTAATGATGAACAAACGGCAAGAAGATCAGGAGCAGGCGTATGATATACAACTGGAACTGATTGATAATGGCATGGTAGATGAAGCAATGCTCAATGACGCCATCGATTTGCTGCCTGATTTACCGGCTGAATATCGTTACCGGATGCGCAATCAGTTATTTGATAAAAATGATTTACCATCAGAGATTATTGCCCGTCTTGATAAGCAATATCGCTTTAATTCTGACTGGGCGCTGTCTGTTACAGACATGACAAATAGTAATCGTAGGCAGTGTGATAGAGGATTACGTCGCTGGAATGATGATGATAGCGTTATTTTAATTGAGCTGGATAAGCTGACAGATAAGCCTGATGACGAGTTTTGGCTGGCATTACTGCAAAGTCGGCATGAACAATTACGTAAAACGGCGTTGATTAATGCGCATACGCCGACTTCCGCATTCACAGCATTGGTTACACCGCAGGATCGTCAGGGAGCGATTGCCAATCCGCAACTGCCTGCTGAGGTGAAAACGGCGTGGTTAAAAGAGGAACCGTCATTACTGTTATTTGCCGATCATCCGGATCCGCAACAATTACGAAAATTAGTTAAAACCGGATCGACACGGCAAATTCGTAGTGAAGCGCGCAATAAGCTTGAGGAACTAAAATGAGGTCACGGCCCTGGAGTAAATTACAGCGGGAAATCTATGATTTACTGACGCCGATCATCAATTTGCAAATTCACTGTACCCGTTATCCAATGCGCAGCCAAAATGGTGGAAGCACCGATTTGCCGTGTTACTGGATCACTCTGGATCACGATGTTATCTGGGATTACCCAAAAGACTTTGTCGCGGGTAATCATGGCGTGCGAAATTTTCACGGCGAAACTTGCTGGTATCCTTACCTGACGGATATTTGTTCAATTTCCGATTTATTGCGTGAATATATTGATACACCGAAAGCGGAACTGTTAACGAAACAGTTTGCTGGCGATAAGTGGGGGTTAGTGAATATTCTGCGTGCCGCCGACAGGCGAATAGGGACGAGGCGGTTAGATCAGTTACGGCGTAAAACGCATAATATTGCAGCGTTAAAAATCATTACCCGACGTAGCGAATGATTAGATTAATGCCTGGCATGGCTTCGTACGCCGGATAAGACGCACCGAGGCGTCGCATCCGGCATTGAAGGCAAACCAGCTATTAACGTTGCGCTTCGCCACCCAATCCTTCGATCAGGTTTTGAATTAACGCTGCCAGTTCGCCTGTCATCAGGATGAAATCGGCGTCAAAACGCTGGGCAAAATCTTCGCGGTCGATATCTTCGTTTTGATCGCGCAGTTCGTCGCAGAACTTCAGGCGCTTGAGCGAACCATCGTCGCACATCACAAACTGAACGCGCTGCTGCCAGTCGAGCGCCAGTTTAGTCACCACTTTTCCGGCTTCAATGTGATTGGTGATCTCTTCGCTGGTCAGATCTTGTTTCTTCGCGCGGATCACGCCGCCATCTTCCAGCAGCGATTTCAGCTCGGCTTCATCAAGCAGCTGGAAGCCCTGTGCCGCGCTACCGGAGCGTACCCATTCGGTCAGCGTCAGTTCAATCGGGTTTTCCATGCTCAATGGCACAACCGGTAACGACCCCAGGCTTTTACGCAGCAGTGCCAGCGTATCTTCCGCTTTTTTGGCGCTGGCGCAGTCCACCATGATCAAACCGTTCACCGTGTCGATCCACATCATGGTCTGGCTGAAACGGCTGAAGGCGCGAGGCAGCAGAGAGTGCAGCACTTCATCTTTCAGCGAATCTTTTTCGGTTTTCTTCAGCTTACGCGCTTGCTCGGCTTCCAGTTTGGCGATTTTCGCTTCCAGCGCCTGTTTAATGACCGGAGACGGGAGAATTTTTTCTTCTTTGCGCGCGCAGATAACAATTTGACCATTGGCAACGTGCGTTAACGCATCGCTGTGCGATCCCATCGGAGGAACCCAGCCCATCTTCGCCATATCCTGGCTGCCGCATGGGGTAAATGCCATCGAGGCTAGCTGTTTTTCCATCTCTTCTGCACGCAGCGAAATTTCGCGGCTAAGACGGTAAACCATTAAATTTTTGAACCACAGCATGATAATTTCCACGGCCTTGTCGTTAAATTTAGCGGGCATGATAACGAATTGTCGGCGGCCTTGCATTGCCAATCCGGTTGTCCGTCTCTACGCTATTGATATTGAAAAAAATAAGGAGAGTACCGTGCGTATAGGTATCGATTTAGGCGGCACCAAAACGGAAGTCATTGCACTGGGCGATGCAGGGGAGCAGTTGTACCGTCATCGTCTGCCCACGCCGCGTGATGATTACCAGCAGACTATTGAAACGATCGCCGCGTTGGTAGAGATGGCGGAGCAGGCGACGGGGCAGCGTGGAACAGTGGGGATGGGGATCCCCGGCTCGATTTCACCCTATACCGGAGTGGTGAAGAATGCCAATTCAACCTGGCTTAACGGTCAACCATTCGATAAAGACTTAAGTGCGCGGTTGCAGCGGGAAGTGCGGCTGGCAAATGACGCCAACTGTCTGGCGGTTTCAGAAGCGGTAGATGGCGCGGCAGCGGGAGCGCAGACGGTATTTGCCGTGATTATCGGCACGGGATGCGGCGCGGGCGTGGCGTTCAATGGTCGGGCGCATATCGGCGGCAATGGCACGGCAGGCGAGTGGGGACACAATCCGCTACCGTGGATGGACGAAGACGAACTGCGTTATCGCGAGGAAGTCCCTTGTTATTGCGGTAAACAAGGTTGTATTGAAACCTTTATTTCGGGTACCGGATTCGCGACGGATTATCGTCGTTTGAGCGGACATGCGCTGAAAGGCAGTGAAATTATTCGTCTCGTTGAAGAAAGCGATCCGGTTGCCGAGCTGGCATTACGTCGTTATGAGCTACGACTGGCGAAGTCGCTGGCGCATGTGGTGAATATTCTCGACCCGGATGTGATTGTCCTGGGCGGAGGGATGAGCAATGTTGACCGTTTATATCAAACAGTTCCACCGCTGATTAAACAATTTGTCTTCGGTGGTGAATGTGAAACGCCCGTGCGTAAGGCGAAGCATGGTGATTCCAGCGGCGTACGCGGTGCCGCATGGTTATGGCCACAAGAGTAAAAAAACCAGGTAGCTGGTGCATCATGCCTGATGCGACGCTTGCCGCGTCTTATCAGGCTTACACGTAGGCCGGATAAGGCGCTCGCGCCGCATCCGGCACCGTGCTCAGATGCCTGATGCGACACTGGCGTGTCTTATCAGGCCTACAAAATGAGCAGCCCGTAGGCCGGATAAGGCGTTCACGCCGCATCCGGCACTGTGCTCAGATGCCTGATGCGACACTGGTGTGTCTTATCAGGCCTACAAAATGAGCAGCCCGTAGGCCGGATAAGGCGTTCACGCCGCATCCGGCAATAAGCAACGAGCACTGTGACTGCAACCTATCCCAGTGGTTTCGCCAGCACCGGACTCTCCGCTACTTGCTGGCGCTTATAGCGACCATACAGCAGCAACGAGGACATCGCAGCAAACGAGAGCAGGGCGGCAGGCAACGCCACGTAATTATACGCCAGCCCCAGCGTCAGCATCATCCCGCCGCAATAAGCCCCCACGGCGCTACCGAGGTTAAACGCTATTTGCCCACCCGCGGCACCTAATAACTCCCCACCTTTGGCATTTTGCAGTAACAATATTTGCAGCGGTGCTGAAAGGGCAAATAATCCCGCGCAACATATAAAAGCAAAAATAAGCGACGTTGTTTTCATGCCGCCGAAGAAAAAAAGCATCAGCAGTGCCAGCACAATAATGAAGTCCGTCACTGCCGCAATGCGTAGCGGCGAGTAACGTCCGGAAATCCGGCCACTTAGCATATTCCCCAGCACCATCCCCAGTCCGACCAGCATCATAATGAAGGTCATCGCCGTTTCCGAAAAACCGGAAATAAACATCATGTAAGGTTTCACGTAACTAAACCAGGCAAACACACCTGCGTTGCCAAACATGGTGGCGGCGAAAATTAACCACGGGGCCGGGCTGCGCAAAAAGTGAAATTGTTCGCGCAGCTTTCCTTTCGCCTCGTCGCGAATATCCGGTACCCAAAAATAGACCGATGCCATCACCGCAATATTAAAAACAGCGATCAATAAAAAGGTGTAGCGCCAGCTAAATTCCTGACTTAAATACGTCCCCAGCGGAATGCCCAGCAGATTGGCGACCGTCATCCCGGAAACCATACCCGCCACGGCGGCGGTGACTTTGCCGGGTTGGATGATTTTCGATAACACGATCGCCCCGACGCCAAAAAACGCGCCATGCGGAAACCCGGAAACCAGGCGGCCAATGACGCACAACGTCACCAGAAACAACAAGATATGTTTGAGTGAGTAGCGGCTGGAAAAAAGCGCGATTATCGGTGCACCGACCACCACCCCCAGCGCATAATACGAAATCATATGCCCGGCGGCAGGAATCGAAATCCCCACATTATGCGCCAGCTCCGTGAGCACCCCCATAATGCCAAATTCAGCCATTCCCAGGCCAAATGTGCCGAGTGCCAAAGATAAAATAACTTTTTTCATACCACCATCACAACCAACAGAGCAGCTACGAATCACCGTAGCCAATAAAGTGATAGCTTGCAGGATAACGACCAGTCGGGCCAAGAGATAATTCGCCCCTCTGTATTCATTATCCTGCTGAATAGTTATTTCACCGCGAACGTGCTGTCCAGTTTGCTGTAACCCAGTCCGTTGATCTTCTTCACTTTGATCTGCACCGGAATACGCTCTTTCATCGCTTCAACGTGGCTAATCACCCCGATGGTTTTACCACTGGCGTTCAGGGCATCCAGTGCGTCAAGGGCGGTATCCAGCGTTTCGCTATCCAGCGTGCCGAAACCTTCATCGAGGAACAGCGAGTCAATACGCGTTTTATGGCTGACCAGATCCGAAAGCGCCAGCGCCAGTGCCAGGCTCACGAGGAAACTTTCGCCGCCGGAAAGGGTACGGGTGTCGCGTACCGCATCTGCCTGCCAGGTATCAACAACCTCGACCTCCAGCGCCTCGCTGGCTTTACGCTGTAACAGGTAGCGACCGTGCAGCCGGGTAAGTTGCTGGTTAGCCAGATGGACCAGATTATCCAGCGTCAGTCCCTGAGCGAATTTACGGAATTTATCGCCCTCTTTGGAGCCAATCAGCGAATTAAGATATCCCCAGTCCTCAACCTGCTGCGTCGTCTGTGCAATTTGCTGCATTAAGGTTTGTTGTTGCTGACGGTTGTCTGCATCCTGCTTCAGCTGCTGGCGAATTTCCCCCTGGCGAGTGGTGTTTTCACGCAACTTTTGGTGAGTTTGGGCTAACTCTTGCTGAATCTGTTCCACCGTCACCGTGAGATCCAGTCCGCCAGGTCGGTGTTGCTGATGCTGTGCCAGCGTTTCAGCTGTCTGAGTGGCCAGCGCTTGCGCCTGACGACGCTGGTTTTCCAGATTCTGCTTGAGCTGTTCCAGCTGCGTTAGTGTTTGTTCATCCATTAGCGCTGCAAGAAATGCCTGCTGATCGTCAAAAATGCTGTCCTGTAGCGCGGTGTCAAACTGCGCCTGAATTTTTTGCAGACTTTGCACTGCCAGAACCTCCTGTTGCTGCAACGTTTGCTGCTGGCTTTGCAACGCGAGGCATTGTTCGTGAACTTGCCGCCAGTTTTCCAGCGCCACCGTTTCTTCGCTGTGCGGGAGTTCATCACTTTGCGGCAACGTTTCCAGAATCGGCGTCAGCTGCTGAATACGGTTTTGCAGCGCGGTTAATTCGTTCTGGCGTTGCTGCCAGTTCTGCGCTTCTTGCTGACGTGTCGCCAACCAGCTCTCTTCTTCCTCTTCCTGTGGCAATGTCAGTGCGTAACCTGCCAATGCCGTTAAGAGTTGCTGCTGGCGTTGTTCAATTTGCTGTTGATACTGGATAATTTGCTGGTTATGCGCGGCAATCTGCCCTTGTAATTCATGTCGTTGGCTGAGTAACCGCAGCTGGCGTTCGTGCTCATCTTGTGCATCTAGCCACGGTTGAATATCGTCCTGTGGCTGCAAGGTGATATTGAGGCTGGCCGCGACGGCTTGCCATTGTTGAGTAAGTGCTTGCTCATCTTGTCGGAGGCTTTGTGCTTCGTTTTCATCGCGCTGAAGCTGCTTCGTTAATGTATCCAGTTGCCCACGCAGCGCCGCGCCTTCTTCGCCGAGCTTTTTCACTTCGTTTTCCAGCGTTAATAGCCGGGCCTGATTAACGCCCGGTTCCAGCGCCTGATACGCCTCAACCGCCGGGTGGCTGGTGGAACCGCAAAGTGGACAAGGCTGACCCGCCTGTAACTGCGCGCGCTGGGCTTCCAGCGTTTTAATGCGCGCTTCCTGCTCGCAAATTGTTTTGACATCGGCAAGTTGCTGCGTCTTTTCTTTATAACGCTGGCGCATTTCGTTAAGTGCGGCGTTACGTTGCGTCTGTTCCAGAGTGACATTCTGGATAGCGACCTGTAACTGCGCCAGACGTTTTTGTTGGGGAACAATCTGCCCATGCAGCGCAACCAGGCGTTGACGCAGTGGGCGTTGCTCAGCATGTTGCGCCTGGGCGCTAGCAACTTCATCGGCGGTTAACGTCAACGTGATCGCCGCAAGCGCATTAATTTTTTGCTCTGCATGGGTTAACTGTTGCTGCCATTGCCGCAGATGCTCGCGATCGCTGGTTTGTTGGGAGAACTGCGCACGCCAACCCGCCAGTTCGTTGTTCCACTGACGGAAGCGGTCGTGTTCCTGTAACCAGGCATTCAGGCTTTGTTGCTGCTGCTGTAATTCTGCTGACTGCTTCGCCGCGTGGTGGCGAATGCTCGCGCGAAGCGCCATTGTGCTCTGTAAGCGAGTATTTACTTCTTCAATCTGCTGGCGAGTATGCGTTAGCGCTGCGCTGTGTTCTGCTATTCGTTCCCAGTGCGGACGAAGATTTCTTGCCGGTTGCGCCAGGCTGAGGGCCGCCAGTTGCGGTTGTGCTTTTTCTTCTTCGGCTAACGCCTGTTGCAGTGCCTGCTGACGGCGACTGGCTTCCTGCTGCAACTCGTCCTTACGCGTTAACCAGTTTAGCGATTGTTGTTCTTGCTGCTGCGCAGTGAGTAACCGTTTCTCTTCGTCAGTGAGTACCTGCAAACTATCTGTAAGCGATTGCAGCTGTTCTGGCGCTAATAACGCAACGCCGCTGGCCTGCGCTTGCAGTTTCTCCAGCTCAGTACGGGTCGATTTATGCTGTTCAAAAACCATCGCCGAGATTTGCCCGTAGATTTCGGTGCCGGTTAACTCCTCGAGCAATTCCGCGCGTTCTTTTGGTTTTGCATTCAGGAAGGCAGCAAATTGCCCTTGTGAAAGCAGCATCGAACGGGTGAAGCGCCCGTAATCAAGCCCGGTTAACGTCGCTGTCAGTTCCAGCTTATCTTTCACTTTGTCGGCGAGAATTTTGCCGTCTGCGCAGCGCGCCAGCTCTACGCGTGGCACCTGCAAATTACCGTCCGGCTGGTTACGCGCCCGATTCTGGCTCCAGAATGCGCGATACGCTTCACCTTTCACTTCAAATTCCACTTCCGCCAGACATTCGGCGGTATCGCGGGTCATGAGATCATTTTGTGATTGCGAAACGTTAGAGAGGCGCGGGGTTTCGTGATACAGCGCCAGACAAATGGCGTCCAGCAGGGTGGTTTTCCCCGCACCGGTTGGGCCGGTAATGGCAAACAGCCCGTTGCTGGCGAACGGCTCGCGGGTGAAATCAATCTTCCATTCGCCTTTTAATGAGTTCAGGTTTTTCAGGCGCAGGCTGAGAATTTTCATGCTTCGTGTTCTCCGGCGAGGGTCTGCAACGTCGTGGCGAAAAGATTCTGTAGACGTTGCTGCTGCGATTCATCCAGTTCTTCTAGTGCCAGACGGCGATTGAACACCTCTTCGACGCTGAGTTCGCTGAGGGTTTCACGCTGTTGGCTGGCTAACACACGCTCGCGCTGTTCACGACTCCGGCGTACCAGCAATACTTCGACTGGCAGTGATTCGGTTAATACCTGAATCTTGCGTTGAATATCATGCAGATACTCATCAGTAGTGATTTCGATATCCAGCCAGACAGGTGGTTCTTGTGATACATCGCGCCACTGTTCCAGCTGTTCGGTAATCGACGCCAGATCTCCTTTCAGCACTGCCATCGGTTGCGTTACCGGTACGTTCAGGTTTTCCACGCTCTCTAATTTGCCGTTTGAAAATGTCACCAGATGGACATATTTACTCTTACCGCATTCATCAAAACTCAGTGGAATGGGGGAGCCGCAATAGCGAACATGTTCCATGCCACCAATAATCTGCGCGCGGTGAATATGCCCGAGCGCGATGTAGTCGGCTGGCGGAAAGTTTTGTGCCGGAAACGCGTCCAGCGTGCCAATATAAATGTCACGCACGGCGTCACTTTTACTGGCACCCACGGTCGTTAAATGTCCCGTGGCGATGATGGGCAGAGGCTGATCGCCGCGCAGCTTGCAGGCATCGGCATAGTGTTGTTGATAATAATCAGTAATAGCTGCCAGCAAATGCTGCTGTTTTTCAATACCGTTAAGCCCCGCCTGGCTGGTAATAATGTCACGCGGGCGTAAAAAAGGAATGGGGCACAGCACTGCGCCTGGCGTCCCGTCGCGATGAGGCAAGATTTGCGGCGCATGTCCGGCGCTGGCGACCACGGTAGTATTGAGGAACGCCATGATATCGCGCGATTCATTCAGCGTGGCGACTGAATCATGGTTTCCCGCCAGTACCACCAGATGACAGCCCGTTTGCTGTAAATTGACAACAAAACGGTTGTATAACGTACGGGCGTAACTGGGCGGCGAACCGGTATCGAAAACATCACCGGCAACAATAATCGCATCCACCTGATGGGTTTGTGCTGTCTCCAGCAGCCAGTCAAGAAAAGCCTGATGCTCAGCTTCGCGGCTTTTACTGTAGAAGTTCTGGCCGAGATGCCAGTCTGAAGTGTGAAGGATGCGCATAACGATTCTCTGGCGAAAAAGCATGGGCGCGATTATACCCAAACAGGTGCGCTATTTGCTTTTTTCTGCACCACGGAAATCAATAACCTGAAGGGATGTGCGACGTGCTTTTCATAAATCTGTCATAAATCTGACGCATAATGACGTCGCATTAATGATCGCAATCTATTTATTACAACAGGGCAAATCATGGCGAGACGTATTCTGGTCGTAGAAGATGAAGCTCCAATTCGCGAAATGGTCTGCTTCGTGCTCGAGCAAAATGGCTTCCAGCCGGTCGAAGCGGAAGATTATGACAGTGCTGTGAATCAACTGAATGAACCCTGGCCGGATTTAATTCTCCTCGACTGGATGTTACCCGGCGGCTCCGGTATCCAGTTCATCAAACATCTCAAGCGTGAGTCGATGACCCGTGATATTCCGGTTGTGATGTTGACCGCCAGAGGGGAAGAAGAAGATCGCGTGCGCGGCCTTGAAACCGGTGCGGATGACTATATCACCAAGCCGTTTTCGCCGAAGGAGCTGGTGGCGCGAATCAAAGCGGTAATGCGCCGTATATCGCCGATGGCGGTGGAAGAGGTGATTGAGATGCAGGGGCTAAGTCTCGACCCGACATCTCACCGGGTGATGGCGGGCGAAGAACCGCTGGAGATGGGGCCAACTGAATTTAAACTGCTGCACTTTTTTATGACGCATCCCGAGCGCGTGTACAGTCGCGAGCAACTGTTAAATCACGTCTGGGGAACCAACGTATATGTGGAAGACCGCACGGTCGATGTCCACATTCGCCGCCTGCGTAAAGCACTGGAACCGGGTGGGCATGACCGCATGGTGCAGACCGTGCGCGGTACAGGATATCGTTTTTCAACCCGCTTTTAACGCCTTGCTCATCGGACGCAGAGCAAGGCTTATGATTTCATAACTGGAGTATCTTACGTGCTGGAACGGCTGTCGTGGAAAAGGCTGGTGCTGGAGCTGCTACTTTGCTGCATCCCGGCTTTCATCCTGGGTGCATTTTTTGGTTACCTGCCCTGGTTTTTGCTGGCATCGGTAACAGGACTGCTTATCTGGCATTTCTGGAATTTATTGCGCCTTTCGTGGTGGCTGTGGGTGGATCGCAGTATGACGCCGCCACCGGGGCGTGGTAGCTGGGAACCGCTGCTGTACGGTTTACACCAGATGCAACTGCGTAATAAAAAACGCCGCCGCGAGCTGGGTAATCTTATCAAACGCTTTCGTAGCGGCGCGGAGTCGCTACCCGATGCGGTGGTGCTGACCACGGAAGAGGGCGGTATTTTCTGGTGTAACGGTCTGGCGCAACAAATTCTTGGTCTGCGCTGGCCGGAAGATAACGGGCAGAACATCCTTAACCTGCTGCGTTATCCGGAGTTTACGCAATATCTGAAAACGCGTGATTTTTCTCGCCCACTCAATCTGGTGCTCAACACCGGGCGGCATCTGGAAATTCGCGTCATGCCTTATACCCATAAACAGCTGCTGATGGTGGCGCGAGATGTCACGCAAATGCATCAACTGGAAGGGGCGCGGCGCAACTTTTTCGCCAACGTAAGCCATGAGTTACGCACGCCATTGACCGTGTTACAGGGTTACCTGGAGATGATGGATGAGCAACCGCTGGAAGGAGCGGTACGCGAAAAAGCGTTGCACACCATGCGTGAGCAGACTCAGCGGATGGAAGGGCTGGTGAAGCAGTTGCTGACCTTGTCGAAAATTGAAGCCGCGCCGACGCAGTTGCTGAATGAGAAGGTTGATGTGCCGATGATGCTGCGCGTCGTTGAGCGGGAAGCCCAGACGCTGAGCCAGCAAAAACAGACATTTACCTTTGAGATTGATAACGGCCTCAAAGTGTCTGGCAGCGAAGACCAGTTACGCAGTGCGATTTCGAATCTGGTCTATAACGCCGTGAATCATACGCCGGAAGGTACGCATATCACCGTACGCTGGCAGCGAGTGCCGCACGGTGCCGAATTTAGTGTTGAAGATAATGGACCGGGCATCGCACCGGAGCATATTCCGCGCCTGACCGAGCGTTTTTATCGCGTTGATAAAGCGCGTTCCCGACAAACTGGCGGTAGCGGGTTGGGGTTAGCGATCGTGAAGCATGCGGTAAATCATCATGAAAGCCGGCTCAATATTGAAAGTACGGTGGGCAAAGGTACGCGTTTCAGTTTTGTTCTGCCGGAACGTTTAATTGCCAAAAATAGCGATTAATCCGCCTTTGTCATTTTTTGTTGCCATAAGCCAGCCGATGCTGGCTTTTTTTCTTTGCAGTCAAAAAACGGGCGCTGAATTTTACAATGTCTGGTGATTTTTTGTTCGCATGATAAGCCATATCTTTTTCACGGAAATAGTGTTTTATACTGGTTGGAGATTTCTTATCGCTATATACCTCTGGTTTTTAGATCCCTCCTTGCTTTAAAACGTTATAAGCGTTTAAATTGCGCTTCAGGTGCTGTCATACTGACTGCATTCACGCGGTAAATCGAAAAACTATTCTTCGCCGCGCCTGGTTGGGAGTATTTCCCGCTAAAATTGTTTAAATATACCGCTGTATCATCCCCAGGGATTGGCACAAAATTTAACGTTACAACACCACATCCACAGGCAGTATGATTTATGACCCATCAGTTAAGATCGCGCGATATCATCGCTCTGGGCTTTATGACATTTGCGTTGTTCGTTGGCGCAGGTAACATTATTTTCCCTCCTATGGTCGGCTTGCAGGCAGGCGAACACGTCTGGACTGCGGCATTCGGCTTCCTCATTACTGCCGTTGGTCTGCCGGTATTAACGGTAGTGGCGCTGGCGAAAGTTGGCGGCGGCGTTGACAGTCTGAGCACACCAATCGGTAAAGTCGCAGGCGTGCTGCTGGCTACGGTCTGCTACCTGGCGGTAGGGCCGCTGTTTGCAACACCGCGTACGGCAACTGTCTCCTTTGAAGTGGGCATTGCGCCGCTGACGGGTGACTCCGCACTGCCGCTGTTTATCTACAGCCTGGTCTATTTCGCTATCGTTATTCTGGTTTCGCTCTATCCGGGCAAGCTGCTGGATACCGTGGGCAACTTCCTTGCGCCGCTGAAAATTATCGCGCTGGTCATCCTGTCTGTTGCGGCGATTGTCTGGCCAGCGGGCTCGATTAGCTCGGCAACTGAGGCTTATCAAAACGCTGCGTTTTCGAACGGTTTTGTCAATGGCTACCTGACGATGGATACGCTGGGCGCGATGGTGTTTGGTATCGTTATTGTTAACGCGGCGCGTTCTCGCGGCGTTACCGAAGCGCGTCTGCTGACCCGTTATACCGTCTGGGCCGGCCTGATGGCAGGCGTTGGTTTGACTCTGCTGTACCTGGCGCTGTTCCGTCTGGGTTCAGACAGCGCGTCGCTGGTTGATCAATCCGCGAACGGTGCCGCTATTCTGCATGCTTACGTTCAGCACACCTTTGGCGGCGGCGGTAGCTTCCTGCTGGCGGCGTTAATCTTCATCGCTTGTCTGGTCACGGCGGTTGGTCTGACCTGCGCTTGTGCGGAATTCTTCGCCCAATACATCCCGCTCTCATATCGTACGCTGGTGTTTATCCTCGGCGGCTTCTCGATGGTGGTGTCTAATCTGGGCTTGAGCCAGCTGATTCAGATCTCTGTACCGGTGCTGACTGCCATTTATCCGCCGTGTATCGCACTGGTTGTATTAAGTTTTACACGCTCATGGTGGCATAATTCGTCCCGCGTGATTGCTCCGCCGATGTTTATCAGCCTGCTTTTTGGTATTCTCGACGGGATCAAAGCATCTGCATTCAGCGATATTTTACCGTCCTGGGCGCAGCGTTTACCGCTGGCCGAACAAGGTCTGGCGTGGTTAATGCCAACGGTGGTGATGGTGGTTCTGGCCATTATCTGGGATCGCGCAGCAGGTCGTCAGGTGACCTCCAGCGCCCACTAAATCACTGTAAATTTGTTTTAACCACGGGGCTGCGATGCCCCGTGGTTTTTTATTGTGTTGATGGGTTAGGAATTGATGGAAAGTAAGAACAAGCTAAAGCGTGGGCTAAGTACCCGACACATACGCTTTATGGCACTGGGTTCAGCAATTGGCACCGGGTTGTTTTACGGTTCGGCGGACGCCATCAAAATGGCCGGACCGAGCGTGTTGTTGGCCTATATTATCGGTGGTGTCGCGGCGTATATCATTATGCGTGCGCTGGGAGAAATGTCGGTACATAACCCGGCCGCCAGCTCTTTCTCGCGTTATGCGCAGGAAAACCTTGGTCCGCTGGCAGGTTATATCACTGGCTGGACCTACTGCTTTGAAATCCTTATTGTTGCCATTGCCGATGTCACCGCTTTCGGTATCTATATGGGCGTCTGGTTCCCGACGGTGCCGCACTGGATATGGGTGTTGAGCGTGGTGCTGATTATCTGCGCCATTAACCTGATGAGCGTGAAAGTATTTGGTGAGCTGGAGTTCTGGTTCTCGTTCTTTAAAGTCGCCACCATTATCATCATGATCGTTGCTGGTTTCGGTATCATCATTTGGGGGATTGGCAACGGCGGGCAACCGACCGGTATCCATAACCTGTGGAGCAACGGCGGCTTCTTCAGTAACGGCTGGCTTGGCATGGTGATGTCGTTGCAAATGGTGATGTTTGCCTACGGTGGTATTGAAATTATTGGTATTACCGCTGGTGAAGCGAAAGAGCCGGAGAAGTCTATTCCGCGCGCGATTAACTCAGTGCCGATGCGTATTCTGGTGTTCTATGTTGGTACGCTGTTCGTCATTATGTCTATCTATCCGTGGAATCAGGTAGGTACTGCTGGTAGCCCGTTCGTGCTGACGTTCCAGCATTTGGGGATTACCTTTGCCGCCAGCATTCTTAACTTCGTTGTGCTGACTGCTTCACTGTCGGCAATTAACAGCGATGTGTTTGGTGTAGGCCGTATGCTGCACGGCATGGCAGAGCAGGGCAGTGCGCCGAAAATTTTCAGCAAAACGTCGCGTCGCGGTATTCCGTGGGTCACGGTGCTGGTCATGACTACCGCGCTGCTATTTGCTGTGTATCTGAACTACATCATGCCGGAAAACGTCTTCCTGGTGATTGCCTCGCTGGCGACCTTCGCTACCGTGTGGGTGTGGATTATGATCCTGCTGTCGCAGATTGCCTTCCGTCGCCGCCTGCCGCCAGAAGAAGTTAACGCGCTGAAATTTAAAGTTCCTGGCGGAGTGGCAACGACCATCACGGGGCTGGTTTTCCTGGTCTTTATCATCGGACTGATTGGTTATCACCCTGAAACGCGTATCTCTCTGTACGTTGGTTTTGCGTGGATTGTGGTGCTGTTGATTGGCTGGATGTTTAAACGCCGCCACGATCGCCAGTTGGCAGAAAACCACTAATTCCTGCCTTTTGTCGCCGGATCAGGAGCAAAACTTGATCCGGCTATTCCGAAAATTATCCGCCCCCGTCCTCCTCCCTCAAATATTCTTCAGATGATGATTGATCCTGCATTAGGCTATGGCAAGGTGAGCACATTTTAATCGCAGGGGAATTATGATGTTGAATGCATGGCACCTGCCGGTGTCTCCGTTTGTTAAGCAAAGCAAAGATCAACTGCTTATTACACTGTGGTTGACGGGCGAAGAGCCGCCACAGCGCATTATGTTGCGCATGGAAAACGATAACGAAGAAACATCAATACCGATGCATAAACAGCGCAGCCAGCCACAGCCTGGCGTGACGGCGTGGCGGGGAGCGCTCTCTCTCGCCACCGGGCAACCACGGCGGCGCTACAGTTTCAAATTGCTGTGGCACGATCGCCAGCGTTGGTTTACGCCGCAAGGTTTCAGCCCAATACCACCAGCACGGCTGGAACAGTTTGCCGTCGATGTGCCGGATATCGGACCACAATGGGCGGCGGATCAGATTTTTTATCAGATCTTCCCGGATCGTTTTGCCCGGAGTCAGCCTCGTAATGCCGATCAGGATCATGTCTATTATCATCACGCCGCCGGGCGGGAAATCATATTGCGTGACTGGGATGAACCGGTCACAGCACAGGCGGGCGGATCAACGTTCTATGGCGGCGATCTGGACGGGATAAGCGAAAAACTGCCGTACCTGAAAAAACTCGGCGTGACGGCGCTGTATCTTAATCCGGTGTTTAAAGCACCCAGCGTGCATAAATACGATACCGAAGATTATCGCCACGTCGATCCGCAATTTGGCGGCGACGGGGCGTTGCTGCGTTTGAGACACAACACACAGCAGCAAGGAATGCGCCTGATGCTGGACGGCGTGTTTAACCACAGTGGCGATTCTCATGCCTGGTTTGACAGGCACAATCGCGGGACGGGGGGCGCTTGCCATAACCCCGAATCGCCCTGGCGCGACTGGTACTCGTTTCGCGATGACGGCACGGCGCTCGATTGGCTGGGCTATGCCAGCCTGCCAAAACTGGATTATCAGTCGGAAAGTCTGGTGAATGAAATTTATCGCGGTGAAGACAGCATTGTCCGTCACTGGCTGAAAGCGCCGTGGAATATGGACGGCTGGCGGCTGGATGTGGTGCATATGCTGGGGGAAGCGGGCGGGGCGCGCAATAATTTGCAGCATGTCGCCGGCATCACTGAGGCGGCGAAAGAAACCCAGCCAGAAGCGTACATTGTCGGTGAATATTTTGGCGATGCGCGGCAATGGTTACAGGCCGATGTGGAAGATGCATCGATGAACTATCGCGGTTTTACTTTTCCGCTGTGGGGCTTTCTCGCTAATACCGATGTCTCTTACGATCCGCAGCAGATTGACGCTCAAATCTGTATGACCTGGATGGACAATTACCGTGCCGGGCTTTCTCATCAACAGCAACTGCGTATGTTTAACCAGCTCGATAGTCACGATACCGCGCGATTTAAAACGTTACTCGGACGGGATGTTGCGCGCCTGCCACTGGCGGTCGTCTGGCTGTTCACCTGGCCTGGTGTGCCGTGTATTTATTACGGCGATGAAGTGGGGCTGGACGGCAATAACGATCCATTTTGTCGTAAACCGTTTCCCTGGGACCCGGAAAAACAAGATACGGAACTATTCGCGCTGTACCAGCGAATGATTGCGCTGCGTAAGAAGAGCCTGGCATTGCGTCGTGGCGGCTGTCAGGTGTTGTATGCGGAAGATAACGTGGTGGTGTTTGTGCGTGTGCTCAATCAGCAGCGTGTGCTAGTGGCAATCAACCGTGGTGAAGCGTGTGAAGTGGTGCTACCCGCATCGCCGTTGCTTAATGTCGCGCAATGGCAATGCAAAGAAGGGAAGGGACAACGGGTAGATGGGATCCTGACGTTGCCCGCGATATCAGCCACGGTGTGGATGAATTAATACCTTACAACGCTTTGCGTGACGCCTGCTCCATCATCCGCGGATAAAATTGCCAGAAGCGGGTTTCGAGGGCATCGTAATGGGCGTCTAAATCGTACCAGGAGTCACGCAGAGCATCCAGACGTGGACGACGACTTGCCATGCCGTTTAACACGCTCTGGATGAAATCCATATCGCGATAGCGCACCAGCCATTGCTCTGACCACAAGTAGTTATTCAGATTGATAAAGCGCGGCGGTGAGTCCGGCAGAATAGCCATCACTTGCTCGCGGGCATAACCGACAAATTCCTCTAGCGGAAAATTGGGTGACAGCTGCGACCAGTGGCGGGAAAGAAAGTGATCCCACATGACATCCAGCGTGATAGGCGCAACCCGGCGAGTTTCACTACGAAACCACTCCCGCGCTTCGCGGACTTCCGGCAGATTGTCGGTTAATACGTCGATTCGCCTATGCATGTGAATGCCAGCCACGACGTCGGGCGGATAAATTTCATCAGGGTTTCCGCGAACAAAATCAGCCAGTAAGTTGCCAGAAAGCGAGCTTTCAGCCAGGTGAGCTAAATGCAGGTGAGCTAAAAAATTCATCGATTATATTCTATCCAAAGGGGGGTAAAGGTTGCAGGGAGAGCGCCCCGGCACTAGACTACCCGCCTCTTATTTTAGTCTGAGTCAGTGTCATGCGCGTTACCGATTTCTCCTTTGAATTGCCCGAATCCCTGATTGCCCACTATCCCATGCCTGAACGCAGTAGCTGTCGTTTACTGTCGCTGGACGGGCCGACGGGCGCGCTGACGCACGGTACTTTCACCGATTTACTCGACAAGCTCAACCCCGGCGATCTTCTGGTTTTTAACAATACCCGCGTGATCCCGGCGCGTCTGTTTGGGCGAAAATCCAGCGGCGGTAAAATTGAAGTGCTGGTTGAGCGGATGCTCGACGACAAACGCATTCTCGCGCATATTCGCGCCTCGAAAGCGCCAAAACCGGGCGCGGAGCTACTGCTGGGCGATGACGAAAGCATCAAAGCAACAATGACCGCTCGTCACGGCGCGCTGTTTGAAGTCGAATTTAACGATGAGCGCTCGGTGCTGGATATTCTCAACAGCATCGGCCATATGCCGCTGCCGCCGTACATCGACCGTCCGGACGAAGATGCAGACCGCGAACTTTATCAAACGGTTTATAGCGAAAAACCAGGCGCGGTAGCAGCACCGACCGCCGGACTGCATTTTGACGAACCGTTGCTGGAAAAATTGCGCGCCAAAGGCGTGGAGATGGCATTCGTGACCCTGCATGTGGGGGCGGGTACCTTCCAGCCGGTACGCGTCGACACCATTGAAGACCACATCATGCACTCGGAATATGCAGAAGTGCCGCAGGATGTGGTTGACGCAGTGCTGGCTGCGAAAGCGCGTGGTAACCGGGTGATTGCGGTTGGCACCACCTCTGTTCGCTCGCTTGAGAGTGCGGCCCAGGCGGCGAAAAACGATCTGATTGAACCGTTTTTCGATGATACACAAATCTTTATCTATCCCGGCTTCCAGTACAAAGTGGTCGATGCGCTGGTGACTAACTTCCACCTGCCGGAGTCAACGCTGATTATGCTGGTTTCCGCATTTGCCGGTTATCAACACACCATGAACGCCTATAAAGCGGCAGTAGAAGAGAAATATCGCTTTTTTAGTTACGGTGATGCGATGTTTATCACGTACAATCCGCAGGCAATTAATGAGCGCGTCGGGGAGTAATTCCGCGGCGCTGGTTTAAACGTTGGACTGTTTTTCTGACGTAGTGGAGAAAAAATGAAATTTGAACTGGACACCACCGACGGTCGCGCACGCCGTGGCCGCCTGGTCTTCGATCGTGGCGTAGTGGAAACGCCTTGTTTTATGCCTGTTGGCACCTACGGCACCGTAAAAGGGATGACGCCGGAAGAAGTTGAAGCCACTGGCGCGCAAATTATTCTGGGTAACACTTTCCACCTGTGGCTGCGCCCGGGTCAGGAAATCATGAAACTGCATGGCGATCTGCACGATTTTATGCAGTGGAAAGGCCCGATCCTTACCGACTCCGGCGGCTTCCAGGTCTTCAGTCTCGGCGATATCCGTAAAATCACCGAACAGGGCGTGCACTTCCGTAACCCCATCAACGGCGACCCGATTTTCCTCGATCCCGAAAAATCGATGGAGATTCAATACGATCTTGGCTCAGACATCGTCATGATTTTTGACGAGTGTACGCCTTATCCTGCTGACTGGGATTACGCGAAGCGCTCTATGGAGATGTCGCTGCGATGGGCGAAGCGTAGCCGCGAGCGTTTTGACAGCCTCGGCAATAAAAATGCGCTGTTTGGTATCATCCAGGGCAGCGTTTACGAAGATTTACGTGATATCTCTGTTAAAGGTCTGGTAGATATCGGTTTTGATGGCTACGCTGTCGGCGGTCTGGCAGTGGGTGAGCCTAAAGCAGATATGCACCGTATCCTGGAGCATGTGTGCCCGCAAATTCCGGCAGACAAACCACGTTACCTGATGGGCGTTGGTAAACCGGAAGACCTGGTTGAAGGCGTGCGCCGCGGTATCGATATGTTTGACTGCGTAATGCCAACACGTAATGCGCGTAACGGTCATCTGTTCGTGACCGATGGCGTGGTGAAAATCCGCAATGCGAAGTATAAGAGCGACACTGGCCCGCTCGATCCTGAGTGTGATTGCTACACCTGTCGCAATTATTCACGTGCCTACTTGCATCATCTCGACCGTTGCAACGAAATATTAGGCGCGCGACTCAACACCATTCATAACCTTCGTTACTACCAGCGTTTGATGGCGGGTTTACGCAAGGCTATTGAAGAGGGTAAATTAGAGAGCTTCGTAGCTGATTTTTACCAGCGTCAGGGGCGAGAAGTACCACCTTTGAACGTTGATTAATATTAATAATGAGGGAAATTTAATGAGCTTTTTTATTTCTGATGCGGTAGCGGCAACGGGTGCTCCGGCACAAGGTAGCCCGATGTCTTTGATTTTGATGCTGGTGGTATTCGGTCTGATTTTCTATTTCATGATCCTGCGCCCACAGCAGAAGCGCACCAAAGAACACAAAAAGCTGATGGACTCCATCGCGAAAGGTGATGAAGTGCTGACGAACGGTGGCCTGGTCGGTCGCGTAACCAAAGTAGCAGAAAACGGCTACATTGCTATCGCGCTGAATGACACCACTGAAGTAGTTATTAAACGTGACTTCGTAGCCGCCGTTCTGCCGAAAGGCACCATGAAGGCGCTGTAATTAAAATTTTTCCCTAAGGGAATTGCCGTGTTAAACCGTTATCCTTTGTGGAAGTACGTCATGCTGATCGTGGTGATTGTCATCGGTCTGCTGTATGCGCTTCCCAACCTGTTTGGTGAGGATCCGGCTGTTCAGATCACTGGCGCGCGCGGAGTCGCCGCCAGTGAGCAAACGCTGATCCAGGTCCAGAAAACGTTACAAGAAGAAAAAATAACTGCTAAGTCTGTGGCACTGGAAGAGGGCGCTATTCTTGCGCGCTTCGACTCCACTGACACCCAGCTACGCGCTCGTGAAGCATTAATGGGCATTCTGGGTGACAAATATGTCGTGGCGCTTAACCTTGCCCCGGCCACGCCGCGCTGGCTGGCAGCTATTCACGCTGAGCCGATGAAGCTCGGTCTTGACTTGCGTGGCGGCGTTCACTTCCTGATGGAAGTGGATATGGACACTGCGCTTGGCAAACTTCAGGAACAAAATATCGATAGCCTGCGCAGCGATCTGCGTGAAAAAGGCATCCCGTATACCACTGTTCGTAAAGAAAATAATTACGGTCTGAGCATCACTTTCCGCGATGGCAACGCCCGTGATGAAGCCATTGCATATCTGAGCAAGCGTCATCCTGATCTGGTGATTAGCAGTCAGGGCAGCAATCAGTTGCGCGCAGTAATGAGCGATGCACGTCTGAGTGAAGCGCGTGAATATGCGGTGCAGCAGAACATCAACATCCTGCGTAACCGTGTAAACCAGCTTGGTGTTGCTGAACCGGTGGTACAGCGCCAGGGCGCTGACCGTATCGTTGTTGAACTGCCGGGTATCCAGGATACCGCTCGCGCGAAAGAGATTCTGGGCGCGACGGCAACGCTGGAGTTCCGTCTGGTAAACACCAACGTTGACCAGGCCGCTGCCGCGTCTGGCCGCGTACCGGGTGACTCTGAAGTGAAACAGACCCGCGAAGGTCAGCCAGTTGTGCTGTACAAACGCGTGATCCTGACCGGTGATCATATCACCGACTCCACTTCCAGCCAGGACGAATACAACCAGCCGCAGGTTAACATCTCGCTCGATAGCGCTGGTGGCAACATCATGTCTAACTTCACTAAGGACAACATCGGCAAACCGATGGCGACCCTGTTTGTGGAGTACAAAGACAGCGGTAAGAAAGATGCTAACGGTCGTGCGGTTCTGGTGAAACAGGAAGAGGTGATTAACATCGCGAATATCCAGTCTCGTCTGGGGAACAGCTTCCGTATCACTGGTATCAACAACCCGAACGAAGCGCGTCAGCTGTCGCTGCTGCTGCGTGCCGGTGCGTTGATCGCGCCGATTCAGATTGTTGAAGAACGTACCATCGGCCCGACTCTGGGTATGCAGAACATTGAACAGGGGCTGGAAGCGTGTCTGGCTGGCCTGCTGGTTTCTATTCTGTTCATGATCCTCTTCTATAAGAAGTTTGGTCTGATTGCGACCAGTGCTCTGATTGCGAACTTGATCTTGATTGTCGGCATTATGTCGCTGTTGCCAGGCGCAACGCTGAGTATGCCGGGTATCGCGGGTATCGTCTTAACCCTTGCAGTAGCGGTCGATGCTAACGTACTGATCAACGAACGTATTAAAGAAGAGTTAAGCAACGGGCGTACTGTTCAGCAGGCAATTGATGAAGGTTATCGTGGCGCGTTCAGTTCCATCTTCGATGCGAACATCACCACGCTGATTAAAGTCATCATCCTGTACGCGGTGGGTACCGGGGCAATTAAAGGGTTCGCGATTACTACCGGTATCGGTGTGGCGACGTCGATGTTTACCGCGATTGTCGGTACGCGTGCCATCGTAAACCTGCTATATGGCGGCAAGCGCGTCAAGAAGCTGTCAATCTGAGGAGTGCGATGTGGCACAGGAATATACTGTTGAACAACTAAACCACGGCCGTAAAGTCTATGACTTTATGCGCTGGGACTACTGGGCTTTCGGCATCTCTGGTCTGCTGTTAATCGCCGCTATCGTCATTATGGGCGTGCGCGGCTTTAACTGGGGGCTGGATTTCACCGGTGGTACGGTTATTGAAATTACGCTCGAAAAACCGGCTGAAATTGATGTAATGCGTGATGCATTGCAGAAAGCGGGCTTTGAAGAGCCGATGCTGCAAAATTTCGGTAGCAGCCACGACATCATGGTCCGCATGCCGCCAGCTGAAGGCGAAACCGGTGGTCAGGTGCTGGGCAGCAAAGTTCTGAAGGTGATTAACGAATCCACCAATCAGAACGCGGCGGTGAAGCGTATTGAATTCGTCGGCCCGAGCGTGGGTGCAGACCTTGCGCAAACCGGTGCAATGGCGCTGATGGCGGCGCTGCTGTCTATCCTTGTATACGTTGGTTTCCGCTTTGAGTGGCGACTGGCTGCAGGGGTAGTAATCGCGCTGGCGCACGACGTTATCATTACGCTGGGTATTTTGTCGTTATTCCATATCGAGATTGACTTGACCATTGTGGCATCGTTGATGTCGGTTATCGGTTACTCGCTTAACGACAGTATCGTGGTATCGGACCGTATTCGTGAAAACTTCCGCAAGATCCGTCGCGGTACGCCTTACGAAATCTTTAACGTGTCCTTGACCCAGACGCTGCACCGTACCTTGATCACATCCGGTACCACCCTGATGGTTATCCTGATGCTGTATCTCTTCGGTGGCCCGGTGCTGGAAGGCTTCTCGCTGACCATGCTGATTGGTGTGACTATCGGTACTGCCTCTTCTATCTACGTAGCATCGGCGCTGGCCCTGAAACTGGGTATGAAGCGCGAACACATGCTGCAGCAGAAAGTGGAAAAAGAAGGGGCGGACCAGCCGTCAATTCTGCCTTAATCAAGTTTCAGTTGATGTTGAAAATCCCGGTCAGAAGATCGGGATTTTTTTATATGGTGTGATTGCGAAAATCCCCGCATCTTGGGAAACTGCGCGTAACCCTACATTTCATCCAGGTAACTTTTCATGGCTTTCATCCCAAAAAACTATGCGCGGTTAGAAAGCGGCTATCGCGAAAAAGCATTAAAACTCTATCCGTGGGTCTGCGGTCGCTGTTCCCGCGAGTTTGTCTATTCCAACCTGCGTGAACTTACCGTTCACCATATCGATCACGACCATACCAATAACCCGGAAGATGGTAGTAACTGGGAATTGCTTTGTCTCTATTGCCATGATCATGAGCATTCGAAATATACCGAAGCGGATCAGTATGGTACGACGGTTATCGCAGGGGAAGATGCGCAGAAAGATGTCGGTGAAGCGAAATACAACCCGTTTGCTGATTTAAAAGCAATGATGAATAAGAAGAAGTAATAAAAAATGCCGGATATAAAATCCGCTATTTGAGCTTTGTGACAAACGAAAAATTGCCTGATGCGCTACGCTTATCACCCCTGCGTAATCTCAGCAATATATTGAATTTGCGTGCTTTTGTAGACCGGATAAGGCGTTTACTCCGCATCTGGCATGAACAAAGCGCACGTTGTCGACAATCTGAAATGCCGGGAATAAATCCCGGCATTTCATTCATCAGAAGTTGTAACCTACCACCAGGTAACCACCCCAGCCGGTAGAGCGAACGTTGAAGTTGCCGTTACCGAAGTTCAGCTCTGCATCATCGTTCCACTGACCACCGTCATGCCAGTAACGTGCAACGACAGAGTAGTGCCAGTGATCGTAGTTCAGCGCCAGAATATGGCTGGAAGCGATAGAGTTATTGCTACGCGTCTTAATACCATTGATTGCGTTACCGCTGTCGTCACCCAGATCGGAACCCCAGTCGAAGTTGGTGAAGCCGATGTAGCTCAGCTGACCACCCCACAGATCGGTAATCGGCACAAAGTATTTAATTTTGAAACGGTAACCGTCCCACTCGTTTTCGTTCGCTGCGCCGTAGTTCTGCCACTGGTATTTCGCATACACGTTCATGGACAGGCTCATCGGCAGGCCAGTGTCGATGTCAGTACCCAGACCCATATACCAGGTGCTCTGGCGACCATCTTTGTTACGGCCCATGTCGTAAATGTAGTTGTTCGCGAAGTACCACTCTTTGAACGGACCGAAGCTAAGGTCAGTATTGGTCAGCTTATCGATGGAGAAACGCGGTTCGATTTCCATAAACAGCGGAGAACCGTGGTTCCAGATACCTTTTGCATCGGAATTACCGCCGAAGAATACCGGCGCATCCGCGTAACCATAGAAATCGAACCAGTCTTTTTTAGCGAATGCTTCATACTCCAGGTAAGTATCGTTACGGATCTGCGGTCCGAAACGAGTGTGATAGCTACCAACTACGTTAACGCTCTGGTGCCACCAGTCGGAAAGGTACTGCGGTTTATCGTTTTCAGCTGCGTTGACAGTAAAAGACGAAGAGAGCGCCAGTACCGCACCGGCTGCCAGTAATGTTTTTTTCATATGTATGCCACTGTTTGAAAATCCCTTACGGGAGTGAAAAAGGCGCAAATTGCGTTTCTAAATATTTCCTATACAGAGGAGCCTATTATAAAAATCATTGCTCACAAAAATATGTTTCGTTTCACAGTTCTATCATTTACGTAATCGATTGCGTTCACGTTTACACATATTCGGGCGGGGATTGTACTGACTTTCACCCTTGTTGCAAACTTTTACTATCAATCTGGGTGATGTAAGCGGAGTAACAAAATGACGGGGGAGGATGTTGCGGGACGCACAAAACGCCCCGCGATACGTTTACTGCATAACAGGTTGAATGTCGTGTATACGTACAAAACCTAACTGATCCACAGAAATACCCTTTAACTGTAAGGGAATATCAACATCGCTCGGAGCGAGGACGCTGGCAGGTGCGTTAATCAATTGATTCTGCACATTGACTTCCTGAAAGTTGTCAGTTGTTCCCTGAATTTGTCCATATTCAACGGTTCCGCTGAAAGCGGGTAAGGGATCATTGGACTCGCCCTGAATCCGTAACGTCAGAGTGGTGCCATCTGCATTTGGCGTAATATTCACCAGCGACATACGTAAAGTACCAATTTGGCTTTCCAGCCGTGCCGGTGTATTTGCACCAGGTAACAGGTAAACCCCACTGCTGGATTTTGCGTTCAGCGTATTTTGCTGGGTGATTTTGACAGTTTCTTTGTTGAGCTGAGTCATCTCTTTATTCAACGTGTTGACGCTGTGTTTCATCTGGCGTACTTCGCTTTGCTGTACGCAGGCGCTCAGGCTGAACAGGCTTCCCAGCAGGAGTAGTCGAAAACATACTTTAATGTTCATAGGTAGTCCCTTTCTCGTCACAATTAGCCTAATGGTAGAGGCTTAAAGCCGTGAAAGCATCGATCCTTTATCTCAAAAGCGTTGCGCCTTTGTTGTATCGCCAGTTCAGGGTAAAATAGATTTCTATTAACCACCTGGTCAGGACGCCGTATGCATTGCCCATTCTGTTTCGCCGTGGACACTAAGGTAATTGACTCTCGTCTCGTGAGCGAGGGCTCTTCCGTACGCCGCCGTCGGCAGTGTCTGGTGTGTAATGAACGTTTCACTACTTTTGAAGTGGCGGAACTGGTTATGCCGCGTGTCGTGAAAAGCAACGACGTGCGCGAACCGTTTAATGAAGAAAAATTGCGTAGCGGAATGCTGCGGGCGCTGGAAAAACGTCCGGTAAGTTCCGATGACGTCGAAATGGCGATCAACCATATTAAATCGCAACTCCGCGCCACCGGTGAGCGCGAAGTGCCGAGCAAAATGATTGGCAATCTGGTGATGGAGCAATTGAAAAAGCTCGACAAAGTCGCCTATATCCGTTTTGCCTCTGTCTATCGCAGTTTCGAAGATATCAAAGAATTTGGCGAAGAGATTGCGCGCCTGGAGGATTAAACCGTGCAGGACGAGTTATACATGGCGCGGGCGCTAAAGCTGGCGCAACGAGGGCGCTTCACCACGCATCCCAATCCGAATGTCGGATGCGTCATTGTCAAAGATGGCGAAATTATCGGTGAAGGTTACCATCACCGTGCGGGTGAACCACATGCCGAAGTACACGCGTTGCGTATGGCGGGTGAAAAAGCCAAAGGCGCAACGGCGTATGTGACACTCGAACCTTGTAGTCATCATGGTCGTACGCCACCGTGTTGTGACGCATTAATTGCTGCTGGCGTGGCGCGCGTGGTGGCTGCGATGCAGGACCCTAATCCGCAGGTCGCTGGGCGTGGACTTTACCGTTTGCAACAAGCTGGCATTGACGTCAGCCACGGGCTGATGATGAGCGAAGCCGAGCAATTGAATAAAGGCTTTCTCAAGCGCATGCGCACCGGCTTTCCTTATATACAGTTGAAACTCGGCGCGTCGCTAGATGGTCGCACTGCGATGGCCAGCGGTGAAAGCCAGTGGATCACTTCACCTCAGGCTCGACACGATGTTCAGCGTCTGCGCGCGCAAAGTCATGCCATTTTAACCAGCAGCGCCACGGTGCTGGCGGACGATCCAGCCTTAACGGTGCGTTGGTCTGAACTGGATGAACAAACTCAGGCGCTCTATCCGCAACAAAATCTCCGTCAGCCGGTACGTATTGTGATTGACAGTCACAATCGCGTGACGCCGGAACACCGCATCGTGCAGCAGCCGGGCGAAACCTGGTTCGCACGTACGCAGGAAGATTCTCGTGAATGGCCGGAAACGGTGCGTACTTTGCTGATTCCAGAGCATAAAGGTCATCTGGATCTGGTTGTGCTGATGATGCAACTGGGTAAGCAGCAGATTAACAGCATATGGGTGGAAGCGGGGCCAACGCTCGCTGGCGCATTGCTACAGGCGGGTTTAGTCGATGAGCTGATTGTCTATATCGCACCTAAACTATTAGGCAGCGACGCCCGCGGATTATGTACGCTGCCGGGGCTTGAGAAATTAGCCGACGCGCCCCAATTTAAATTCAAAGAGATACGTCATGTAGGCCCGGATGTTTGCCTGCATTTAGTGGGCGCATGATCTCCCGGCTCGAAAGGGAAGCAGCGCACGAAATATTATGCTAAAATCCGCCCCCCTGCGGGGCCATACTCGAACCCGAAGGAAGAAAATGAACATTATTGAAGCTAACGTTGCTACCCCGGACGCTCGCGTCGCCATCACCATTGCGCGTTTCAACAACTTTATCAATGACAGCCTGCTGGAAGGTGCAATTGACGCACTGAAACGTATCGGTCAGGTAAAAGATGAAAACATTACCGTTGTTTGGGTGCCTGGTGCCTATGAGCTGCCGCTGGCGGCGGGTGCACTGGCTAAAACCGGTAAATACGACGCGGTGATTGCGCTGGGGACGGTTATTCGTGGTGGCACTGCCCACTTTGAATATGTCGCTGGTGGTGCAAGCAACGGCCTGGCACATGTTGCCCAGGACAGCGAAATTCCGGTTGCTTTTGGGGTTTTGACCACTGAAAGCATTGAACAAGCGATCGAACGTGCTGGCACTAAAGCTGGTAACAAAGGTGCAGAAGCTGCACTGACCGCGCTTGAAATGATTAATGTATTGAAAGCCATCAAGGCCTGAAATTAGTAAGGGGAAATCCGTGAAACCTGCTGCTCGTCGCCGCGCTCGTGAGTGTGCCGTCCAGGCG
This sequence comes from Escherichia sp. E4742, assembly GCF_005843885.1. Taxonomy (NCBI): domain Bacteria; kingdom Pseudomonadati; phylum Pseudomonadota; class Gammaproteobacteria; order Enterobacterales; family Enterobacteriaceae; genus Escherichia; species Escherichia sp. E4742. The sequence continues at coordinate 3,431,864 of NZ_CP040443.1, forward strand.
CTCTACTCCTGGCAGTTGTCCCAGAACGACATCGCTGATGTTGAATACCAGTTCCTGGCTGAACAGGATGTAAAAGACGTTGACGTCCTGTACTTCCGTGAGCTGCTGGCCGGGGTGGCGACTAACACCGCATACCTCGACGGACTGATGAAGCCATACCTGTCCCGCCTGCTGGAAGAGCTGGGTCAGGTAGAAAAAGCGGTACTGCGCATTGCGCTGTACGAGCTGTCTAAACGTAGCGATGTGCCGTACAAAGTGGCCATTAACGAAGCGATCGAACTGGCGAAATCGTTCGGCGCAGAAGACAGCCATAAGTTCGTCAATGGCGTACTGGATAAAGCAGCACCTGTGATTCGCCCTAACAAAAAGTGATATCCAGGCCGGCAGAGTAACGGATAAACAGTTCCGCACTCGCCGGCCTTTTCTTTTTTACCTGCTGAGGCATAACGTATGGCATGTGGCGAGTTCTCCCTGATTGCCCGTTATTTTGACCGTGTAAGAAGCTCTCGTCTTGATGTCGAACTTGGCATTGGCGACGATTGCGCACTTCTCAATATCCCCGAGAAACAGACCCTGGCGATCAGCACTGATACGCTGGTGGCGGGCAACCATTTCCTCCCTGATATCGATCCTGCGGATCTGGCATATAAAGCACTGGCGGTAAACCTAAGCGATCTGGCAGCGATGGGCGCCGATCCGGCCTGGCTGACGCTGGCATTAACCTTACCGGACGTAGACGAAGCATGGCTTGAGTCCTTCAGCGACAGTTTGTTTGAGCTCCTCAATTATTACGATATGCAACTCATTGGCGGTGACACCACGCGTGGGCCATTATCAATGACGTTGGGTATCCACGGCTTTGTTCCGATGGGGCGCGCCTTAACGCGCTCTGGTGCGAAACCAGGTGACTGGATTTATGTGACTGGTACGCCGGGCGATAGTGCCGCCGGGCTGGCGATTTTGCAAAATCGTCTCCACGTGGCGGATGGCAAAGATGCTGACTACTTGATCAAACGTCACCTCCGTCCATCGCCGCGTATTTTACAGGGGCAGGCACTGCGCGATCTGGCGAGTTCAGCCATCGATCTCTCTGACGGTCTGATCTCCGATCTCGGGCATATCGTGAAAGCCAGCGACTGCGGCGCGCGTATTGACCTGACATTGTTGCCATTCTCTGATGCGCTTTCTCGCCACGTTGAACCGGAACAGGCGCTGCGCTGGGCGCTCTCTGGCGGCGAAGATTACGAGTTGTGTTTCACTGTCCCGGAACTTAACCGAGGCGCGCTGGATGTGGCTTTGGGACATCTTGGCGTACCGTTTACCTGTATCGGGCAAATGACCGCCGATATCGAAGGGCTTTGTTTTGTTCGTGACGGCGAACCTGTCACGTTAGACTGGAAAGGATATGACCATTTTGCCACGCCATAAAGATGTCGCGAAAAGTCGCCTGAAAATGAGTAACCCGTGGCATTTGCTTGCTGTCGGATTCGGAAGTGGATTAAGCCCGATTGTTCCTGGCACGATGGGATCGCTGGCGGCGATTCCGTTCTGGTATCTGATGACCTTTTTACCCTGGCAGCTTTATTCGCTGGTAGTCATGCTGGGGATCTGTATTGGCGTTTATCTTTGTCATCAGACCGCGAAAGATATGGGCGTGCACGATCACGGCAGTATCGTCTGGGACGAATTTATCGGCATGTGGATCACGCTCATGGCGCTGCCGACCAATGACTGGCAGTGGGTCGCCGCCGGGTTTGTGATTTTCCGTATTCTGGATATGTGGAAACCGTGGCCGATCCGCTGGTTTGATCGCAATGTGCATGGCGGCATGGGGATCATGATCGATGATATTGTCGCCGGGGTGATTTCCGCAGGCATCCTGTATTTTATCGGTCATCACTGGCCGCTGGGTATTCTGTCGTAGGCCGGATGAGGCGTTCACGCCGCATCCGGCAGTTATGCGCCGTCGCGTCTTATCAGGCCGACATTCCTATTTAAAACCTACCACCGGATGCGGCTTATACGGCGTTTCCAGCTCGGCAATCTGTTCCGGTTTCAACGTGATATCCACCGCGTTCAGTAGTTCATCAAGTTGTTCTTCCCGCGATGTTCCGATAATGGGTGCAGCAATACCTGGTTTGCTCAACAACCAGGCCAGCGCAACTTGTGCTCGTGTCGCGCCCAGTTCTTCACTGACGCCCGTTAAGCGTTCTGCAATTTGCGCGTCATTTTCATCGCTTTCTTTATAGAGATTTTTCCCCACTTCATCAGACACCAGGCGTGCAGTGGTTTCTCCCCACGGACGAGTCAGACGGCCCCGCGCCAGTGGGCTCCACGGAATCACCGCCACCCCCTCCTGATAACACAGTGGCAGCATCTCGCGCTCTTCTTCACGATAAATCAGATTGTAGTGATCCTGCATACTGACAAACTGCGCCCAGCCGTGCTGTTTTTGTAGTTCCAGCGCCTGAGCGAACTGCGAGGCGTGCATGGATGATGCGCCGATATAACGCGCTTTCCCGGCTTTTACGACGTCATTCAGGGCTTCCAGCGTCTCTTCGATCGGCGTGTTGTAATCCCAGCGATGAATTTGCAGGATATCGACATAATCCATACCGAGACGACGCAGGCTGTCGTCAATAGAGCGCAAAATTTGTGCGCGGGATAATCCTTCTGGTAAGTCACCGACACGATGGAAAACTTTTGTCGCGACGACCACGTCTTCACGGCGGGCGAAATCCCGTAATGCGCGACCGACGATCTCTTCGCTGCTGCCATCGGAATAGCTATTGGCGGTATCAAAGAAATTTATGCCGCCTTCCAGCGCGCGTTTGATGATGGGACGGCTGCTCTCTTCCGGCAGTGTCCATGCGTGATTACCGCGATCTGGCTCGCCAAAGGTCATACAGCCGAGGCAAAGTCGGGAAACGCGAAGGTCGGTTTTTCCTAAGGGGTTGTATTGCATGCTGCCACTCCTGCCATGAATAATTTCTTAAGCATAGCAGGAGTAGAGTAGGGATTATGCCAGCCAGGCCTTGATTTTGGCTTCCATACCGGCGGCATCGAGGCCGAGTTCGGCGCGCATTTCTTCCTGCGTTCCTTGCGGAATAAAGAAGTCCGGCAGACCAATGTTCAGCACGGGTACTGGTTTACGATGGGCCATCAGCACTTCGTTCACTCCGCTGCCCGCGCCGCCCATAATGGCGTTTTCTTCTACGGTGACCAGCGCTTCATGGCTGGCGGCCATTTCCAGAATTAACGCTTCATCAAGCGGCTTCACAAAACGCATATCGACCAGCGTAGCATTCAGCGATTCAGCGACTTTCGCCGCGTCTGGCATCAATGTACCAAAGTTAAGGATCGCCAGTTTCTCGCCACGACGCTTCACAATGCCTTTGCCAATTGGCAGTTTTTCCAGCGGCGTCAGTTCCACGCCAACCGCGTTGCCGCGCGGGTAGCGCACCGCGGACGGGCCATCGTTATAGTGATAGCCGGTATAGAGCATCTGGCGACATTCGTTTTCATCGCTCGGGGTCATAATGACCATTTCCGGTATGCAGCGCAGGTAAGAGAGATCAAAAGCGCCCTGGTGGGTTTGACCGTCAGCACCAACAATGCCCGCGCGGTCGATGGCGAACAGGACCGGAAGCTTTTGAATTGCCACGTCATGCAGCACCTGATCATAGGCGCGTTGCAGGAAGGTGGAGTAGATCGCGACAATGGGTTTGTAGCCACCAATTGCCAGACCCGCAGCAAAGGTCACGGCGTGTTGCTCGGCAATTGCCACGTCGAAGTAGCGATCCGGGAATTTACGTGAAAACTCGACCATACCGGAACCTTCGCGCATCGCCGGAGTAATCGCCATCAGCTTGTTGTCTTTCGCTGCGGTTTCGCACAACCAGTCGCCAAAGATTTTTGAATAGCTCGGCAAACCGCCGCTACTTTTCGGCAGACAACCGCTGGAGGGATCAAATTTAGGCACGGCGTGGAAGGTGATTGGGTCTTTTTCTGCCGGTTCATAACCACGACCTTTTTTGGTCATGATATGCAGGAACTGCGGGCCTTTCAGGTCGCGCATGTTCTTCAGCGTGGTAATAAGCCCCAGCACATCGTGACCGTCAACCGGACCGATGTAGTTAAAGCCCAGCTCTTCAAACAACGTGCCAGGCACCACCATGCCTTTAATATGTTCTTCGGTGCGTTTGAGCAGCTCTTTAATGGGGGGGACGCCAGAAAAGACTTTTTTCCCGCCTTCGCGCAGTGAAGAGTAAAGCTTACCGGAAAGTAACTGCGCCAGATGGTTGTTGAGCGCGCCGACATTTTCGGAAATCGACATTTCGTTGTCGTTGAGGACAACAAGCATATCAGGACGGATATCGCCCGCATGGTTCATCGCTTCAAACGCCATGCCAGCGGTAATCGCGCCGTCGCCAATTACACAGACGGTACGGCGATTTTTGCCTTCTTTCTCAGCAGCAACCGCAATACCAATTCCGGCACTGATGGAGGTTGATGAATGCCCGACGCTTAATACGTCATATTCGCTTTCGCCGCGCCACGGGAACGGGTGCAGGCCACCTTTCTGACGGATGGTGCCGATTTTGTCGCGGCGTCCGGTCAAAATTTTATGCGGATAAGCCTGATGCCCCACATCCCAAATCAATTGGTCAAACGGGGTGTTATAGACGTAGTGCAGCGCCACGGTCAGTTCGACCGTGCCCAGCCCGGAGGCGAAGTGCCCGCTGGAACGGCTCACGCTGTCGAGTAAATAGCGGCGCAGTTCGTCGCAGAGTTTCGGTAAACTCTCTTTTGGCAACAGTCGTAACTCCTGGGTGGAGTCGACCAGTGCCAGGGTCGGGTATTTGGCAATATCAAAACTCATCAGGGGCCTATTAATACTTATTGTTTATTTATTACGCTGGATGATGTAGTCCGCTAGCGCTTCCAGTGCCGAGGTATCGAGTGACTGTTCAGCCAGTTGTTTCAGCGACTGGCGGGCATCATCGATCAGGTCCCGGGCTTTCTTCCGGGCTTGCTCAAGACCCAGAAGTGCAGGGTAGGTACTTTTACCAAGTTGCTGGTCGGCACCCTGGCGTTTTCCCAACGTTGCAGTATCTCCCACCACATCCAGGATGTCATCCTGAACCTGGAAGGCAAGGCCGATGCTCTCTGCGTACTTGTCGAGTATTGGCAGGGCATTTCGTCCTTTATCTCCGGCGCTTAATGCACCAAGGCGAACGGCGGCGCGAATCAATGCGCCGGTTTTATGACGATGAATACGCTCGAGTGCGTCCAGAGGTACGTGTTTACCTTCCGCATCTAAATCTAATGCCTGACCACCGCACATTCCGGCAATACCGCTGGCGTTTGCCAGTTCAGAAATCATCGCAATTCTGTCGCGATCTGAAACTTCCGGCATATCGGCATCGCTTAAAATCGAGAACGCCAGCGTCTGCAAAGCGTCGCCAGCGAGAATCGCGTTCGCTTCGCCAAACTTCACATGACAGGTCGGCAAGCCGCGACGCAGATCGTCATCATCCATTGCCGGTAAATCATCATGAATTAATGAGTAAGCGTGGATACACTCTACGGCGGCGGCGGGTGCGTCCAGCGTGTTCATGCTAACGCCGAGCATTTGACCAGTAGCATAAACCAGGAACGGTCGCAGGCGCTTACCACCTAATAATGCGCCATACTGCATGGTTTCTACCACGGGAGTGTTCTGAAAGGGCAGTGGGGCGATAAAACGGCTCAGCGCCTGGTTGGCCTGCTTAACACAGGCTTCGAGTTGCTGCGGAAAGTCCATTACTCATTGTCCGGTGTAAAAGGTGTTGGAGAGGCGTCTTCATTGTCAGACAGCAGAATTTGTACGCGCTGTTCGGCTTGTTGTAATTTGGCCTGCCCCTGACGTGCCAGCTGCACGCCGCGTTCGAACTCGTTCAGCGCCTCTTCCAGCGGCAGGTCGCCACTTTCCAGACGGGTTACAATCTGTTCCAGCTCGCTCAGCGCCTTTTCAAAGCTGGCGGGCGCCTCATTTTTCTTCGGCATAATGAATGTCTGACTCTCAATATTTTTCGCCCCGTCATGGTAACGGACTCAGGGCAAATAGCAAATAACGCGCAATGGTAAGGTGATGTGCGCAGCAAAGCGATGTTAGTGGTATACTTCCGCGCCTGGATGCAGCCGCAGGTGTGGGCTGCTGTATTTTTCCCTATACAAGTCGCTTAAGACTTGCCAACGAACCATTGCCGCCATGAAGTTTATCATTAAATTGTTCCCGGAAATCACCATCAAAAGCCAATCTGTGCGCTTGCGCTTTATAAAAATCCTTACCGGGAACATTCGTAACGTTTTAAAGCACTATGATGAGACGCTCGCTGTCGTCCGCCACTGGGATAACATCGAAGTTCGCGCGAAAGATGAAAACCAGCGTCTGGCCATTCGCGACGCCCTGACCCGTATTCCGGGTATCCACCATATTCTCGAAGTTGAAGATGTGCCGTTTACTGACATGCACGATATTTTTGAGAAAGCGTTGGTTCAGTATCGCGATCAGTTGGAAGGCAAAACCTTCTGCGTGCGCGTGAAGCGCCGCGGTAAGCATGATTTTAGCTCGATTGATGTGGAACGTTACGTCGGCGGCGGTTTAAATCAGCATATTGAATCCGCGCGCGTGAAGCTGACGAATCCGGAAGTGACTGTCCATCTGGAAGTGGAAGACGATCGTCTGCTGCTGATCAAAGGGCGCTACGAAGGTATTGGTGGTTTCCCGATCGGCACCCAGGAAGATGTGCTGTCGCTGATCTCCGGCGGTTTCGACTCCGGCGTTTCCAGTTATATGTTGATGCGTCGCGGCTGCCGCGTGCATTACTGCTTCTTTAACCTTGGCGGCGCGGCGCATGAAATCGGTGTTCGTCAGGTGGCGCATTATCTGTGGAACCGCTTCGGCAGCTCCCACCGTGTGCGATTTGTCGCTATTAATTTCGAACCGGTCGTCGGGGAAATTCTCGAGAAAATCGACGACGGTCAGATGGGCGTTATCCTCAAACGTATGATGGTGCGTGCCGCGTCTAAAGTGGCTGAACGTTACGGCGTACAGGCGCTGGTTACCGGCGAAGCACTGGGGCAGGTGTCCAGCCAGACGCTGACCAACCTGCGCCTGATTGATAACGTCTCCGATACGCTGATCCTGCGTCCGCTGATCTCTTACGACAAAGAGCACATCATCAACCTGGCTCGCCAGATTGGCACTGAAGACTTTGCCCGCACGATGCCGGAATACTGCGGTGTGATCTCCAAAAGCCCGACGGTGAAAGCGGTTAAATCGAAGATTGAAGCGGAAGAAGAGAAGTTCGACTTCAGCATTCTCGACAAAGTGGTTGAGGAAGCGAATAACGTTGATATCCGCGAAATCGCCCAGCAGACCGAGCAGGAAGTGGTGGAAGTGGAAACCGTCAATGGCTTCGGCCCGAACGACGTGATCCTCGATATTCGTTCAGTTGATGAACAGGAAGATAAGCCACTGAAAGTTGAAGGTATCGACGTGGTTTCTCTACCGTTCTATAAACTGAGCACCAAATTTGGCGATCTCGACCAGAACAAAACCTGGCTGTTGTGGTGTGAGCGCGGGGTGATGAGCCGCCTGCAGGCGCTCTATCTGCGCGAGCAGGGCTTTAATAATGTGAAGGTATATCGCCCGTAATTTGTTGTTTTTACGTCGCATCTGGTCAGATGCGACGTTTACCGCATCCGACATTACTCGTAATAATTATAAATCCCTGCCGCCATCACCAGTTGTGATGCCACTTCATGGGCTTTTTCACGCCCAACCAGCAGGTCGATAATTTTCAGACCAAAGTCGATAGCTGTCCCCGGCCCCTGGCTGGTCAGCAATTTTACCCGTGCATCCCAGACGACGCGCTTGTCCTGCCATTGTTCGGCGGGAATTTTGTCTTTCAGCGTCGGGAAGCCGGTCATATTGCCAATCGGGAAGATATCGTGCGGCACCAGCACGGTGGCTGGCGCGGCGCAAATAGCCGCGACAATACGCCCGGAACGGTGGAACTGTTTAACGGTTTCAACCAGCAGGGTGCTATCACGAAAACATTCCGCGCCTTTAATGCCACCAGGCAGCACGATCACGTCATATTCGCCATCAGCAACTTCGACCAGCGGCGCATCCGCCAGCAGCTTCACGCCGCGCGAGCAGGTAATCGCCAGGTTACCATCGCTGGCGACGCTGGCAGTGGTGACTTTGATTCCGCCGCGAACCAGCAGATCGATAGTGGTGACGGCTTCAGTCTCTTCACTACCAGGGGCGAGGCAAACCAGTGCCGATGCGCTCATATTCACTCTCCTTTCTTTTTACCATTTCAAACAGGCGGGTGTTTTCCGGTACGGCAATCCCATGAGCACGGGCGCGGCGTAAGAGAAAACCATTGATATAGTCGATTTCAGTGTGGCGCAGCGCGCGGATATCCTGCAACATCGACGAGATATTTTCCGCTGTGGCATCAATCACCTGCATCACGTAATCACGCAAATCTTCTGCTGAAGTATGATGCCCCTCGCGTTCGATCACTGCCGCGACTTCTTCGCATATCTGCATAATTTCTTGCGGATGATGACGTAATTCACCATTCGGGCAATTCCAGATGGCGGTCAGTGGATTAATCACACAGTTGACTGCCAGCTTGCGCCACAGTTCGGCGCGAATATTGTTATGCCACGCGACGTCAGGTAACACGGTTTGCAAAATATCCGCCAGATAACTGTAATCGCCATCCTGTTGCCGTGCCGGACCAATATGTGTGATACCGTTTGCCACATGAATAATGACATTGCCGTCGCGGCGGGCGGCATGGGTGGTGGTACCCATCAGTAACGGCTGCTGAATGTTTTGCAACTCTTCGATGGTACCCATGCCGTTGTGAATTAACAGTATTGGCGTGGTTACAGGCAGTGTGGACGCGAGGCTTTTGACGGCATCGGAAACCTGCCATGCTTTCAGCGTCACCAGTAACAGATCGCTGGTGGCCAGAAAATCGGGATCGTTAGCGGTCAGTGATTCGTTAAATATCGAACCGTCAGTCTCAACCAGATTCACGCTACAATAAGGTTGCGGTACGCGCAGCCAGCCCTGAACTTCGTGACCCTGTTTGCAAAGTGCTGTAAGCCATAATTGCCCTAAGGCACCGCATCCCAATACGGTAATTTTCATTGTTCCTCCTCACCCGCAACCACTCCGGGTGTTCAATAAGGCTATCCCTTAATTGTGCATGCTGTTGCGACTATGCACAATTAAGGGATACGTCCTGGTGCAGGACTGTTGGTTATTTAACTTTGCAGGTATTATGCTTCGCATCAAAAATGAAGGGAGAGGAAAAGATGCCATCTTTCGATATTGTCTCTGAAGTTGATCTTCAGGAAGCACGTAACGCGGTCGATAACGCGAGCCGCGAAGTGGAGTCCCGTTTTGACTTCCGTAACGTTGAAGCCTCATTTGAGCTGAACGACGCCAGCAAAACCATTAAAGTGTTGAGCGAGTCCGATTTCCAGGTCAATCAGTTGCTGGATATTCTGCGTGCCAAGCTGCTGAAGCGCGGCATAGAAGGTAGTTCGCTGGATGTACCGGAAAATATCGTTCATAGCGGTAAAACCTGGTTTGTGGAAGCGAAACTGAAACAGGGCATTGAGAGCGCGATCCAGAAGAAAATCGTCAAGATGATCAAAGACAGCAAACTGAAAGTGCAGGCGCAAATTCAGGGCGATGAGATCCGTGTGACTGGCAAATCTCGTGATGATTTGCAGGCTGTCATGGCGATGGTGCGCGGTGGCGATCTCGGTCAGCCGTTCCAGTTCAAAAACTTCCGCGATTAATTACGATAACGTGCGGTTTGTTCATGCCGGATGCGGCGTGAACGTCTTATCTGGCCTGTAAAAGTTTGTTAATTCAAAAGATTGCAGCAACTTTGTAGGCCAGATAAGCGTAATACATCGGGCAATTTAGCCCCGTTTTTATGCCTGACGAATTGCCTGTTCTACCTCAAAGCGATTCGTCACTTTGCTGTCGAGCTTCACGTAAGCCGCATGTTCTTCTTCTGCAATCAACACCTCTTTGACGCCTGCCGTTTCCAGTAAACGCACTTTTAACGCATTGTTTGCGGCAATGTCCGCCGGGATTTCAATGCGTAAACTGCTGACATACGGCGGTTCTTTCATGGTACTGGCGACTGCCAGCCACAATGCGGCCAGCATTGCGCCAGCGAGAAAGACGCCCTGACCGTCAAACATGCCGTCAATCCAGCCGCCCAGCGAACCACCAATCGCCACGCCAAGAAACTGGCTGGTGGAGTAAACGCCCATCGCCGTACCTTTGTAACCAGCTGGAGACTCTTTACTGATAAGCGAAGGGAGTAAGGCTTCCATCAGGTTAAACGCCACAAAGAAAAGCTGCACGCCGACCACCAGTTGCCAGAACTGCGTTTGTGCGTTCCACAACACAATTTCCGCAACCACGATCAGCCCGACGCAGAAGACAAAAACTTGCTTCATCTTGCGCTTAACTTCGGCGTAGATAATGAAAGGCACGACCGAGCCAAAGGCGATTAACATCGTCGCCAGATAGACCTTCCAGTGTTCAGCCGCCGGGAAACCCGCATCAGCCAGTTGCCCTGGCAGGGCAACAAACGTCGACATCAGCAGCATGTGCAGACACATAATGCCGAAGTTGAGTTTCAGCAGCCGTGGTTCCGCCAGCACTTTACTGAAACTGCCTTTCACCATCCCGGACTCACGATTAAGTACGTGCGTACTGCTGTTGGGCACAACCCAAATGGTCAACGCAATGCCGGTCGTTGCCAGAATAGCGATCATCCAGAAGAGCGCGTGCAGCCCAAGTTTGTGAGTGATGATCGGACCAAGCACCATCGCAATGGCGAAGGTAATGCCAAAACTGACGCCTATAAATGCCATCGCTTTGGTACGGTTTTGTTCGCGAGTCAGATCAGAAAGTAGCGCCATAACGGCTGCGGCTATGGCGCCAGAACCTTGTAACGCACGACCCAGAATGATTCCCCAGATAGAGTCGGAAAGCGCGGCAATCACGCTACCGGCGACAAACACAGCTAACCCGCCAACGATAAGCGGTTTGCGACCTATGCGGTCGGAAAGTAGGCCAAATGGAATTTGAAAAACGGCCTGAGTCAGACCATAAATACCAATGGCAATACCGATTAATGCTTCGCTGGCACCTTGCAGAGCCATGCCGTACGTGGTCAGAACCGGCAGAACCATGAACATGCCCAGCATGCGCAACGAGAAAACGGTTCCTAAACCCCAGGTCGCGCGCCGCTCACCTGGTGTCATTTTATAATCGTTCATTACCACCTCTATTTTAAATTCGCGACTAGTGTAAAGCGGCAAACGAATGGGGTAAACATGCGGATTTTTTTAGTAAATATTTCGTGAGGGATATGTTTCTAATACTAAGAAAAAAGGTGCCGTAGCACCTTTTTTAGCAGGGAAGTCGCGTTACCAAACAGACGCCAGCAGCGTATGCGAGTCCGGCACCATAAAATCAACGGACATCATTACCGAGAGGGCTGTGATGGCGATGATAGAGAAGCCGAACAGCTTGCGCGCCCAGATTCTGTCATCAGCAACTTTATAACCGCGCAGGGCCATGCCTAACCACCAGACGCTAACCGCTGCGGCGACTACCAGATATTTATACCCAGCGTAACCGCCAAGAGAGAGCATCAGCGTGGCAACGGCAAAGGCGATGATATACAGCGTGATGTGATTCTTCGCCACCGAAATGCCTTTCACCACCGGCAGTACCGGAATGTTTGCCGCCTGATAATCCTTAAAGCGGAAAATGGCGATGGCATAAGAGTGAGGCATTTGCCACAGGCTGAAGATAGCCAGCAGGATGGCTGCACCGCTATCGAACTCGCCCGTTACCGCACAGTAGCCGATCACCGGCGGCGCAGCGCCGGAGAGCGAACCAATCAACGTGCCGTAGACTGAGTGGCGTTTCATGTACAGACTATAAACGCCGACATAAACCACAAAGCCCATCACCCCCAGCCAGCAGGCCAGCGGATTCGCGCCAAACCACAGCAGCATAAAGCCAGCAAAGCCTAGCAAGGTGGCGTACACCAGCGAGACAGCAGGAGAGATCAGGCCTTTAACCAGCACCCGATTCTTCGTCCTTTCCATCTTTCTGTCGATATCCCTGTCGATGTAGTTGTTAAACACACAACCCGACGCCACAACCAGTGACACCCCAACCAACGTGTAGATAAACAGGGGATAATCAATGCTGCCCTTTGAGGCCAGCAGGAATCCCCCAATCACCGAGATCAGGTTGCCAAAGATGATGCCTGGTTTCGTTACTTGCAGGTATTGCTTAAACATCATAACCGCCGCTCTTAGTGCATCATCATGTTGTAGTTGAGGTTCCACATGATCCAGATGGAGCCTACAACCAGAATAGCGATGATTAGCACGGTGAAGACAAACGCCGTCATGTTCCAGCCTTCATCTGATTTGGTATTCATGTGCAGGAAGCACACCAGATGCACCAGAACCTGTACCACTGCCATTGCCAGGATTGTTCCCAGAATTACGGCCGGTGAGGCAGAACCTGTCATTACCATCCAGAACGGGATCACCGTCAGGATTACCGACAGGATAAAGCCTGTCATGTAGGTTTTTACGCTGCCATGGGATGCGCCGCTATGTTCGTTAGAATGACTCATTACATCGCCCCCATCAGATAAACAACAGTGAACACACAGATCCACACCACATCCAGGAAGTGCCAGAACAGGCTCAGACACATGATGCGGGTACGGTTAGTGCTGGTCAGGCCGCGACGAGCGATTTGCACCATCAGCACCGCCATCCAGATAAGACCTGAAGTGACGTGCAGACCGTGTGTCCCGACCAGCGCAAAGAACGCTGACAGGAAGCCACTGCGATCCGGGCCCATGTCGTTAACAATCAGATGATGGAATTCATAGAGTTCCATCCCGATAAATCCGGCACCAAACAACCAGGTCAACGCCAGCCAGGAGATAACCTGGCTTTTGTTGTTTTTGTACATGGCGATAGCCGCCATGCCGTAGGTGATGGAGCTGAACAAGAGCAAGAAAGTTTCAACCAGAACGAACGGCAGTTCGAAAATGTCCTTACCTGTCGGGCCGCCTGCGGTGCCGTTCACCAGAACGGCATAGGTAGCAAACAAGATAGAGAACAGAATGCAGTCGCTCATCAGGTAGATCCAAAATCCGAAGATTTTGGTTCCGCCTGCATCGTGGTGCCCGTGTTCGTGCGCGTGGGCAGTCGCGTGCGTCAAAGTATCAGTTGCCATTTTTCAGCCCTGCCTTAGTAATCTCATCGAAATGCTGGTTTTCCAGTTTTTCGATTTCTGCCACCGGCACGTAGTAATCCACGTCCTCGTCGAAGCTTTTCACGATCCAGGTGATGATCATGCCTGCGAAGCCAACAATCGCCAGCCACCAGATATGCCAGATCATGGCGAAACCGAAGATGGTGGAGAAAGCCGCAATGACGATACCGGCGCCGCTGTTTTTCGGCATATGAATTTCTTCATAGTGGTCAGGCTTTTTGTACGCTTCGCCTTTCTCTTTCATTTCCCAGAATGCATCACGCTCGTGAACGTGCGGCACAACGGCAAAGTTATAGAACGGAGGCGGGGAAGAGGTTGCCCACTCCAGCGTACGGCCACCCCACGGGTCGCCAGTCAGGTCACGGTTCTGGTCGCGGTCGCGAATGGAAACGTACATCTGAATAACGAGGCAGAGGATACCCAGCGCAATCAGTACCGCACCGCTGGCTGCAATCATCAGCATGGTGTGGAACTGCGGGTCAATCTGCTGGCTCAAGCGACGAGTCATGCCCATGAAGCCCAGCGCATACAGCGGCATAAAGGCAACGAAGAAGCCGATGATCCAGAACCAGAACGCGCGTTTACCCCAGGTTTCGTTGAGTTTGAAACCGAACGCTTTAGGCCACCAGTAGGTCATCCCTGCGAAGCAGCCGAAGACCACGCCGCCGATGATAACGTTATGGAAGTGCGCAATCAGGAACAGGCTGTTATGCAGAACGAAGTCCGCGCCCGGAACTGCCAGCAGCACACCAGTCATACCGCCCACCGAGAAGGTGACGATAAAGCCGATGGTCCACAGCATCGCAGAATGGAACACGATGCGGCCCTGATACATGGTGAACAGCCAGTTGAAGATCTTCACCCCGGTCGGGATGGCGATAATCATCGTGGTGATACCAAAGAAGGCGTTTACATTCGCGCCCGCACCCATCGTAAAGAAGTGGTGCAGCCAGACGATGAACGACAGCACGGTGATACAGACGGTTGCCCATACCAGCGAGGTATAACCAAACAGGCGTTTACGCGAGAAGGTTGCCGCAATTTCGGAGAACACACCGAAAACAGGCAGGATCAGGATGTAAACTTCCGGGTGTCCCCATGCCCAAATCAGGTTGATGTACATCATCATGTTGCCACCCATATCGTTGGTAAAGAAATGGGTGCCCAGATAGCGATCCAGGGTCAACAACGCGACGGTAACCGTCAGAATTGGGAAGGAAGCAATAATCAGAATGTTTGCGCACAGTGATGCCCAGGTAAATACTGGCATCTTGAACATGGTCATGCCCGGTGCGCGCATCTTCAGAATGGTAACGAAGAAGTTGATACCGGTTAGCGTCGTACCAATACCGGATAGCTGGAGACTCCATATCCAGTAATCGACACCGACCCCCGGACTGTACTCTATTCCCGATAGCGGTGGATAGGCCAGCCAGCCGGTCTGCGCAAACTCGCCCACGCCGAGAGAAACGTTAACCAGAATCACACCAACAACGGTAAACCAGAAGCTTAAGTTGTTGAGGAACGGGAACGCAACGTCACGCGCGCCGATCTGCAGCGGAACCACCAGGTTCATCAGACCGATAACGAAAGGCATCGCCACGAAGAAGATCATAATCACGCCGTGCGCGGTAAAGATCTGATCGTAGTGGTGAGGCGGCAGGAAGCCCGCTTCGCCCGCTGAGGCAAGAGCCTGCTGGCTACGCATCATAATGGCGTCAGCAAAACCACGCAGCAGCATCACAATTGCCACGATGATATACATGATACCAAGGCGTTTATGGTCGACGGAGGTCAGCCACTCTTTCCACAGGTAGGTCCACTTACCGAAGTAAGTGATCAGGCCAACGAGCGCCAGACCTCCCAAAATAATGGCAGCGATCGTAACCATGACGATAGGTTCATGGAACGGGACTGCATCAAGTGATAATTTTCCGAACATCTTTATTCTTCCTCAACCCCTTTAATGGGCGGATTCCGCGTGGCTCATGTCCATGCCTTCCATACCTTCGTGTGCGCTGTGCTCACCTTCTGGCTGGGTCATGTCCATGCTCTTACCGTGAGCCATAAACTTGTTAATCACATCGGCAAACAAATCTGGTTTCACGTTGGAGAAATATTCCACCTGGTTGTATTCGCTAGGCGCGGCCAGTTTTTCGAAAGCAGCCATGTCAGACATGGTGTTCGGCGACTGTTTGGCTTTTGCGACCCATTGGTCGAATTCGGCGCGATCCGGCGTTGCGATAGCTTTGAACTTCATGCCTGAGAAGCCCGGGCCGCTGTAGCTGGCGGAGATACCGTCATAAGTACCGGGTTCGTTGGCGATCAGATGCAGGCGAGTCTGCATACCGGCCATGGCATAAATCTGGCTACCCAGACGCGGAATGAAGAAGGAGTTCATCACGGAGTTGGAGGTCACTTTGAAGTACACCGGAGTGTTCGCCGGGAAAGCGATTTCATTCACGGTAGCAATTCCCTGTTCCGGGTAGATGAAGAACCATTTCCAGTCCATGGAAACCACTTCGATGGTAATGGGCTTCTCGTCGTGCGCCAGCGGCTTGCTAGGCTCAAGAGCGTGAGTGGTTTTCCAGGTCAGTACCGCAAGGAAGATGATGATTAAGATAGGTACCGTCCAGACCACAGCTTCCACTTTATTGGAGTGTGACCAGTTCGGGCTGTACTTAGCATCTTTATTGCTCGCACGGTACTTCCAGGCGAAACCAACAGCCATCAAGATTGCGGGAATAACGACAATCAACATCAGGCCAAATGCCGTCAGTATCAGTGAACGTTGCTCCAGACCAATCTGTCCTTTGGGATCTAACAGCGCAGAATTACAACCACTGAGCAATACAGTGCCTGCAAATAATGACAACCATCCCAAACTTTTATTGTATTTCCTGAGTCTCATTTAACGACCTCAATTCCACGGGATCTGGTGGCGTTTAAAGTGTGTGGGCATTTTACGGGAAGGTTACATTACTGTAAACATGATTAAATTCCTGTTACTTGGATTTGGCTGTCAGGTCACATATGTTGCAAAACATATCAGGTTGGTTTTAAGAAGCTGTTGCAAAAGGGCGTTATAACGAAAGGGGCGCGCGGAAAGGGGGTAGTAGGGCAATTGGTATAACCAATCTTAAAATAAAACAATTATTTAACAAATAATTATCATTGAGGTGACAACTCAGGTGAGGGGAAATAAAGTGTCATTAGCTGAATCGTGTAAGAAAAATAGAATCTATAAATGACGTCAATAATTTTAGAAATCTAAGCCGCACAAAAGAACAAATATTATTAAGCGATGCTGATGTTTATTTAGCCGTAATAATTACGCCGGGTGATTACTACAGCTAAATAATATTCACAGATTACGTCAGATGTGTTTTTCGTAGCGCCAGATAATCCAGCAAACCACCAAGCACGACTCCGCCCAGGGCGACTAAAACGCCGACTTCCAGCAGAGCAGGCAGGAAAGAGAAGTGGGTCAAATCCAGCGAGTCCATCGTCAATAGCAGTAACCACACGGCTAACAGACAGACGCCCGTTGCCAGCGTCGACATGGCAAAGGCATAACCTGCCGGATACCCGGTACGAGGGATAAAGTCGTTATTGACCCATGTGTACTCCAGCGTGCGGCGGCAAACCAGCAGCAAAATAAGTCCAGGTACGGCGGCGGCAACAGAGAACAGATAGAACGTCGGCCAGCCGTGAGCTTCAACAAACCAACCTGCTACAGGTCCTACATAAACCCGTCCTACAGCAGAAAGCGCCGAGAGCAGGGCGAACTGGGTAGCGGAAAATGACTTATTACACAGGGTCATTAATAGCGCCACAAATGCTGATGTTCCCATCCCGCCACACAGATTTTCGAAAAAGACAGCCGCGCCCATGCTGTAGAGATGCTTATCAGTCACGGAAAGTAGCCAGTAACCGGCGTTGGACGCACCTTGTAAAAGGCCGAAAATCATGAGCGCACGGAACAATGACAGGCGCTGCATCAAAATTCCGCCGAACAATGCGCCGACGATGGTCGCCAGTAGACCGAGCGTTTTGTTAACTACACCCACTTCGCCGGCATCAAATCCGACGCCGCGAATCAAAAACGTGGTTGTCAGGCTCATGGCGAAAGCATCGCCCAGTTTGTACAGTACGATTAAAAGCAGAATCAGCCATGCGTTATTGCGGCCAAAGAAATCACGCAATGGTGCTACAACGGCTCGTTCCAGCGTTTTGGGTACAGGAATGGTGTCGGTTGGTTCTGGTGCAAGCAGTGTCGCGATAATACAGGGGATCAGCAGCGCCGCCATCAACCAGTACATGCCTTGCCAGCCCAGCCATTTATCCGCCAGCCATAAAGCCAGGCCGCCGGATACCAGCATCCCCAGGCGATACCCCAGCACGCTGATTGCCGCACCTGCGCCGCGTTCTTCCGCTGGAAGCACATCCGTTTTCCAGGCATCAAAGACGATATCCTGGGAGGCGGAGCAAAAAGCGATCACCACCGCCAGAGCTGCCATCCAGCGTAATTGGGTGCCAGGTTCGAGAAAACCCATCGCCGCAATGGACAGTAACAATAGAGTTTGTGTAGCGAGCAGCCAACCGCGTCGACGTCCGAGGAACGGAGGGGTGTAGCGGTCCATCAGCGGGGACCAGAGAAATTTAAATACATAAGCCTGACCTACCAGAGAGAAGAAACCGATGGTTTTAAGATCGATATTCTCAACGGTCATCCACGCCTGTAACGTGCCTGATGTCAGGGCTAGCGGTAGCCCGGATGCAAAACCCAGGATCAGCAAAATGGCTGAACGCGGCTGTTGGAAAATACGTAAATATTGACTGGACATGGGCGTCTACAGGCCCGGCTTGCACCGGGCCAGAGGGCAGAAATTAACGCGCGTTCTGCTTGATGAATTCGTGAATGCTGGTGTCCTGAGACATGTCAGCAATGGTGTCGGTCAGCACACTGTTAACCGCATCGGCGATATTTTTGTTGGAAGCCTGAAAAGCGCCTTCAACGTTGTAGCTGGCACGATAGTTTTTGGTCATCTTGTTGCCATTCTGCGCGGTGGCGATGATGGCGATATCTGCTTTAGTGGCGATGTTGTAACGCACGTTACCCTGGGATACGTCAGCATACAGTTGGCTAACGATGATTTGCAGATTAACCGGACCATTTGGGCCGACCATGTAACCACGCGCGGTCATTTGTTTTTCCAGCACTTCTTGCAACAGGAAACGCAAATCGCGAGAGGCGGTCAGGGTGACAATCTGATTATCGCGGGTCACTTTCGCCAGCGCCTGATCGGTACGTTGATCGGCACCATTAATGCTAACGGTGACGCCCATCAGACTTGGGTCCTGCTGTGGCAGCGTCATCGTCGGAGAAACTTCAATGGTTGTTGGCGGTTTTGCGCATCCTGCAAGCATAAACAGAGCAACTAACGGGAAGAGGATTTTTTTGAACATGTTCTGGCTCTCAGAGACTTTTAAGCGTGTTTGGTAAAGATTCCCGCCATCATAACATCGCCAACGACGAGGGGAAGTGGGTAAGACATGTAAATTCATTATGTTGACGAAATAATCGCCTTGAGTAAAAGAAACACTGATGTGAAGCCAGTGAATCAATCTTTAAATCAGTAAACTTCATACGCTTGACAGAAAAAATAGGATGAAAGCTAATTATTTGTTGTTAAGCTGTAATGGAAACGGTAAAAGCGGCTAGTATTTAAAGGGATGGGTGACATCTCAGCGTTGTCGGAGGAGATATTTCATGATGATACGTGAGCGGATAGAAGAAAAATTAAGGACTGCGTTCCAACCCGTATTCCTCGAAGTTGTGGATGAAAGCTATCGTCACAATGTCCCAGCCGGCTCTGAAAGCCATTTTAAAGTTGTGCTGGTCAGCGATCGTTTTATGGGTGAACGTTTTCTGAATCGTCATCGAATGATTTACAGTACTTTAGCGGAGGAACTCTCTACTACCGTTCATGCGCTGGCTCTGCATACTTACACTATTAAGGAATGGGAAGGGTTGCAGGATACCATTTTTGCCTCTCCTCCCTGTCGTGGAGCAGGAAGCATTGCGTAAAAACGCATTTGCAACCGTCGGCGCTTTTCCAGTATGTTGCTAAAGATTTTATGAAAAACGGCCTACGGGCCGTTTTGTTTTGTCTGGATTTTGTGCTTTTTGCCCAGCATTCAGACGAAAATTCCCCGGGAATTGTGAAAAAATACGCGGTAGTGCGCAATAACCGTTCTCGACTCATAAAAGTGATGTCGCTATAATGCCGCGTCCATTTGAATGCTTTCGGGATGATTCTGGTAACAGGGAATGTGATTGATTATAAGAACATCCCGGTACCGCGAAGCCAACAACCTGTGCTCGCGGGGTAAGAGTTGACCGAGCACTGTGATTTTTTGAGGTAACAAGATGCAAGTTTCAGTTGAAACCACTCAAGGCCTTGGCCGCCGTGTAACGATTACTATCGCTGCTGACAGCATCGAAACCGCTGTTAAAAGCGAGCTGGTCAACGTTGCGAAAAAAGTACGTATTGACGGCTTCCGTAAAGGCAAAGTGCCAATGAATATCGTTGCTCAGCGTTATGGCGCGTCTGTACGCCAGGACGTTCTGGGTGACCTGATGAGCCGTAACTTCATTGACGCCATCATTAAAGAAAAAATCAATCCGGCTGGCGCACCGACCTATGTTCCGGGCGAATACAAGCTGGGTGAAGACTTCACCTACTCTGTAGAGTTTGAAGTTTATCCGGAAGTTGAACTGCAGGGTCTGGAAGCGATCGAAGTTGAAAAACCGATCGTTGAAGTGACCGACGCTGACGTTGACGGCATGCTGGATACTCTGCGTAAACAGCAGGCTACCTGGAAAGAAAAAGACGGCGCTGTTGAAGCAGAAGACCGCGTAACCATCGACTTCACCGGTTCAGTTGACGGCGAAGAGTTCGAAGGCGGTAAAGCGTCTGATTTCGTACTGGCGATGGGTCAGGGTCGCATGATCCCGGGCTTTGAAGACGGTATCAAAGGCCACAAAGCTGGCGAAGAGTTCACCATCGACGTGACCTTCCCGGAAGAATACCACGCAGAAAACCTGAAGGGTAAAGCAGCGAAATTCGCTATCAACCTGAAGAAAGTTGAAGAGCGTGAACTGCCGGAACTGACTGCTGAATTCATCAAACGTTTCGGCGTTGAAGATGGTTCCGTAGAAGGTCTGCGCGCTGAAGTGCGTAAAAACATGGAGCGCGAGCTGAAGAGCGCCATCCGTAACCGCGTTAAGTCTCAGGCGATCGAAGGTCTGGTAAAAGCTAACGACATCGACGTACCGGCTGCGCTGATCGACAGCGAAATCGACGTTCTGCGTCGCCAGGCTGCACAGCGTTTCGGTGGCAATGAGAAACAAGCGCTGGAACTGCCGCGTGAACTGTTCGAAGAACAGGCTAAACGCCGCGTAGTTGTTGGCCTGCTGCTGGGCGAAGTTATCCGCACCAACGAGCTGAAAGCTGACGAAGAGCGCGTGAAAGGTCTGATCGAAGAGATGGCTTCTGCGTATGAAGATCCGAAAGAAGTTATCGAGTTCTACAGCAAAAACAAAGAACTGATGGACAACATGCGCAATGTTGCTCTGGAAGAACAGGCTGTAGAAGCTGTACTGGCGAAAGCGAAAGTGACTGAAAAAGAAACCACTTTCAACGAGCTGATGAACCAGCAGGCGTAATTTACGCAGCATAACGCGCTAAATTCGCACAAAGGCCCGTCACCGCCAGGTGGTGGGCTTTTTTTTGTCATGAATTTTGCATGGAACCGTGCGAAAACGCTCTTTCGGTGTTAGCGTAACAACAAAAGATTGTTATGCTTGAAATATGGTGATGCCGTACCCATAACACAGGGACTAGCTGATAATCCGTCCATAAGGTTACAATCGGTACAGCAGGTTTTTTCAATTTTATCCAGGAGACGGAAATGTCATACAGCGGCGAACGAGATAACTTTGCACCCCATATGGCGCTGGTGCCGATGGTCATTGAACAGACCTCACGCGGTGAGCGCTCTTTTGATATCTATTCTCGTCTACTTAAGGAACGCGTTATTTTTCTGACTGGCCAGGTTGAAGACCACATGGCTAACCTGATTGTGGCGCAGATGCTGTTCCTGGAAGCGGAAAACCCAGAAAAAGATATCTATCTGTACATTAACTCCCCAGGCGGAGTGATCACTGCCGGGATGTCTATCTATGACACCATGCAGTTTATCAAGCCTGATGTCAGCACCATCTGTATGGGCCAGGCGGCCTCGATGGGCGCATTCCTGCTGACCGCAGGGGCAAAAGGTAAACGTTTCTGCCTGCCGAACTCGCGCGTGATGATTCACCAGCCGCTGGGCGGCTATCAGGGCCAGGCGACCGATATCGAAATTCATGCCCGTGAGATTCTGAAAGTTAAAGGGCGCATGAATGAACTTATGGCGCTCCATACGGGTCAATCATTAGAACAGATTGAACGAGATACCGAGCGCGATCGCTTCCTTTCCGCCCCTGAAGCGGTGGAATACGGTCTGGTCGATTCGATTCTGACCCATCGTAATTGATGCCAGAGGCGCAACTGTGCCGCTATACTTATCCAGGGCGGCACAACGCTATAAGCGACTTGCGCCTGAGAATGGCATTTGCGTCGTCGTGTGCGGCACAAAGAACAAAGAAGAGGTTTTGACCCATGACAGATAAACGCAAAGATGGCTCAGGCAAACTGTTGTACTGCTCTTTTTGCGGCAAAAGCCAGCATGAAGTGCGCAAGCTGATTGCCGGACCATCCGTGTATATCTGCGACGAATGTGTTGATTTATGTAACGACATCATTCGCGAAGAGATTAAAGAAGTTGCACCGCATCGTGAACGCAGTGCGCTACCGACGCCGCATGAAATTCGCAACCATCTGGACGATTACGTAATCGGTCAGGAACAGGCGAAAAAAGTGCTGGCGGTCGCGGTATACAACCACTACAAACGTCTGCGCAATGGCGATACCAGCAATGGCGTCGAGTTGGGCAAAAGTAACATTCTACTGATCGGTCCGACCGGTTCCGGTAAAACGCTGCTGGCTGAAACGCTGGCACGCCTGCTGGATGTTCCGTTCACTATGGCCGATGCGACTACACTGACCGAAGCCGGTTATGTGGGCGAAGACGTTGAAAACATCATTCAGAAGCTGTTGCAGAAGTGCGACTACGACGTACAGAAAGCGCAGCGCGGGATTGTCTACATCGATGAAATTGACAAGATTTCACGTAAGTCTGACAACCCGTCTATTACCCGTGACGTTTCCGGTGAAGGCGTACAGCAGGCACTGTTGAAACTGATCGAAGGTACAGTTGCTGCCGTTCCACCGCAGGGCGGGCGTAAGCATCCGCAGCAGGAGTTCTTGCAGGTAGATACCTCTAAGATCCTGTTTATCTGTGGTGGTGCGTTTGCTGGTCTGGATAAAGTGATTTCCCACCGTGTAGAAACCGGCTCCGGCATTGGTTTTGGCGCGACGGTAAAAGCGAAGTCCGACAAAGCAAGTGAAGGCGAACTGCTGGCGCAGGTAGAACCGGAAGATCTGATCAAATTTGGTCTGATCCCTGAGTTCATCGGTCGTCTGCCAGTTGTAGCAACGCTGAATGAACTGAGCGAAGAAGCCCTGATTCAGATTCTTAAAGAGCCGAAAAACGCCCTGACCAAGCAATATCAGGCGTTGTTTAATCTTGAGGGTGTTGATCTGGAGTTCCGTGACGAGGCGCTGGATGCTATCGCTAAGAAAGCGATGGCGCGTAAAACCGGTGCTCGTGGTCTGCGCTCCATCGTAGAAGCCGCACTGCTCGATACCATGTACGATCTGCCGTCCATGGAAGATGTCGAAAAAGTGGTTATTGACGAATCGGTAATTGATGGCCAGAGCAAACCGCTGCTGATTTATGGCAAGCCGGAAGCGCAACAGGCATCTGGTGAATAATTAACCATTCCCATACAGTCAGTTAACCAAAAAGGGGGGATTTTATCTCCCCTTTCATTTTTCCTCTATTCTCGACGTTGAATGTGGGGGAAACATCCCCATATACTGACGTACATGTTAATAGATGGCGTGAAGCACAGTCGTGTCATCTGATTACCTGGCGGAAATTAAACTAAGAGAGAGCTCTATGAATCCTGAGCGTTCTGAACGCATTGAAATCCCCGTATTGCCGCTGCGCGATGTGGTGGTTTATCCGCACATGGTCATCCCCTTATTTGTCGGGCGGGAAAAATCTATCCGTTGTCTGGAAGCGGCGATGGACCATGATAAAAAAATTATGCTGGTCGCGCAGAAAGAAGCTTCAACGGATGAGCCGGGTGTAAACGATCTTTTCACCGTCGGGACCGTGGCCTCTATATTGCAGATGCTGAAGCTGCCTGACGGCACCGTCAAAGTGCTGGTCGAGGGGTTACAGCGCGCGCGTATTTCTGCGCTCTCTGACAATGGCGAACACTTTTCTGCGAAGGCGGAGTATCTGGAATCGCCGACCATTGAGGAGCGGGAACAGGAAGTGCTGGTGCGTACTGCAATCAGCCAGTTCGAAGGCTACATCAAGCTGAATAAGAAAATCCCACCAGAAGTGCTGACGTCGCTTAACAGCATCGACGACCCGGCGCGTCTGGCAGATACCATTGCCGCGCATATGCCGCTGAAACTGGCTGACAAACAGTCTGTTCTTGAGATGTCCGACGTTAACGAGCGTCTGGAATATCTGATGGCGATGATGGAATCGGAAATCGATCTGCTGCAGGTTGAGAAACGTATTCGTAACCGCGTGAAAAAGCAGATGGAGAAATCCCAGCGTGAGTACTATCTGAACGAGCAGATGAAAGCCATTCAGAAAGAACTCGGCGAAATGGACGACGCGCCGGACGAAAACGAAGCCCTGAAGCGCAAAATCGACGCGGCGAAAATGCCGAAAGAGGCAAAAGAAAAAGCGGAAGCAGAACTGCAGAAGCTGAAAATGATGTCTCCGATGTCGGCAGAAGCAACCGTGGTGCGTGGTTATATCGACTGGATGGTACAGGTGCCGTGGAATGCGCGTAGCAAGGTCAAAAAAGACCTGCGTCAGGCGCAAGAAATCCTCGATACCGATCATTATGGTCTGGAGCGCGTGAAAGATCGTATCCTTGAGTACCTCGCGGTTCAAAGCCGTGTAAACAAAATCAAGGGGCCGATCCTCTGCCTGGTAGGGCCGCCGGGGGTAGGTAAAACGTCCCTGGGTCAGTCCATCGCCAAAGCCACAGGACGTAAATATGTCCGTATGGCACTGGGCGGCGTGCGTGATGAAGCGGAAATCCGCGGTCACCGCCGTACTTACATCGGTTCTATGCCGGGTAAATTGATCCAGAAAATGGCGAAAGTGGGCGTGAAAAACCCGCTGTTCCTGCTCGATGAGATCGACAAAATGTCTTCTGACATGCGTGGCGATCCGGCTTCTGCACTGCTTGAAGTGTTGGATCCAGAGCAGAACGTGGCGTTCAGCGACCATTACCTGGAAGTGGATTACGACCTGAGTGACGTGATGTTTGTCGCGACGTCGAACTCCATGAACATTCCGGCACCGCTGCTGGATCGTATGGAAGTAATTCGCCTCTCCGGTTATACCGAAGATGAAAAACTGAACATCGCCAAACGTCACTTGCTGCCGAAGCAGATTGAACGTAATGCGCTGAAAAAAGGTGAGCTGACCGTCGACGATAGCGCCATTATCGGCATTATTCGTTACTACACCCGTGAGGCAGGCGTGCGTGGTCTGGAGCGTGAAATCTCCAAACTGTGCCGTAAAGCGGTTAAGCAGTTACTTCTCGATAAGTCATTAAAACATATCGAAATTAACGGTGATAACCTGCATGACTACCTCGGCGTACAACGTTTCGACTATGGTCGCGCGGATAACGAAAACCGCGTCGGTCAGGTAACGGGTCTGGCGTGGACAGAAGTCGGCGGCGACTTGCTGACCATCGAAACCGCATGTGTTCCGGGGAAAGGCAAACTCACTTATACCGGTTCGCTGGGCGAAGTGATGCAAGAGTCCATTCAGGCAGCGTTAACGGTGGTTCGTGCGCGTGCGGAAAAACTGGGGATCAATCCAGATTTTTACGAAAAACGCGACATCCACGTGCACGTACCGGAAGGTGCGACGCCGAAAGATGGTCCGAGCGCTGGTATTGCCATGTGCACTGCGCTGGTTTCTTGCCTGACCGGTAACCCGGTTCGCGCCGATGTAGCGATGACGGGCGAGATAACCTTGCGTGGCCAAGTGTTACCAATCGGCGGTTTGAAAGAAAAACTGCTGGCGGCGCATCGTGGTGGAATTAAAACTGTGTTAATTCCGCACGAAAATAAACGCGATCTGGAAGAGATTCCAGACAATGTTATTGCCGATCTGGACATTCATCCGGTGAAACGCATTGAGGAAGTTCTGACTCTCGCGTTGCAAAATGAGCCGTCTGGCATGCAGGTTGTAACCGCAAAATAGTGACCTCGCGCAAAATGCACTAATAAAAAAAGGGCTGGCAGGTAAATTCGGACTTGCCAGCCTTTTTTTGTCTCGTTAAGTTAGAGGGCGGATTAGGCTTGCCCTTATTAAGGGGTGTTGTAAGGGGATGGCTGGCCTGATATAACTGCTGCGCGTTCGCACCTTGAAGGATTCAAGTGCGAGATAAATTATAAAGAGGAAGAGAAGAGTGAATAAATCTCAATTGATTGACAAGATTGCTGCAGGGGCTGATATCTCTAAAGCTGCGGCTGGCCGTGCGTTAGATGCTATTATTGCTTCCGTAACTGAATCCCTGAAAGAAGGGGATGATGTAGCACTGGTAGGTTTTGGTACTTTTGCCGTTAAAGAGCGTGCTGCCCGTACTGGTCGCAACCCGCAGACTGGTAAAGAGATCACCATCGCTGCAGCTAAAGTACCGAGCTTCCGTGCAGGTAAAGCACTGAAAGACGCGGTAAACTAAGTGTTGTCCCCATTGGGGATGTGACGAAGTTCAAGGGCGCATCTACTGATGTGCCTTTTTTATTTGTATTCCGTGACTTTCTGCGCATTGTGGGCTGACAATTGCCCCCGTTTCTTGTCACAATAGGCCTTTGCGCGCAGCGATAAGTTGCGTGAGGTATACAGTCATCTACAGCGGAGTGTTGTTACACCATGATGGACAGCTTACGCACGGCTGCAAACAGTCTCGTGCTCAAGATTATTTTCGGTATCATTATCGTGTCGTTCATATTGACCGGCGTGAGTGGTTACCTGATTGGCGGAGGCAATAACTACGCCGCAAAAGTGAATGACCAGGAAATCAGCCGTGGGCAGTTCGAGAACGCCTTCAACAGCGAGCGTAATCGCATGCAGCAACAGCTGGGCGATCAATACTCCGAGCTGGCGGCGAACGAAGGCTATATGAAAACCCTGCGTCAACAGGTGCTGAATCGTCTTATCGACGAGGCTCTACTGGATCAGTACGCTCGCGAACTGAAACTGGGTATCAGCGATGAGCAGGTCAAGCAGGCGATTTTCGCGACCCCGGCTTTCCAGGTTGACGGCAAGTTCGATAACAGCCGCTACAACGATATCCTCAACCGAATGGGAATGAGTGCCGATCAGTACGCGCAGGCGCTGCGTAACCAGCTCACCACCCAACAGCTGATTGCTGGCGTTGCCGGCACCGACTTTATGTTGAAAGGTGAAACTGACGAACTGGCAGCACTGGTCGCGCAACAACGTGTAGTGCGTGAAGCGACTATCGACGTTAATGCGCTGGCGGCTAAGCAAGCTGTGACCGAACCAGAAATCGCCAGCTACTACGAGCAAAACAAAAACAATTTCATGACTCCGGAACAGTTCCGCGTGAGCTACATCAAGCTGGATGCTGCCACGATGCAGCAATCGGTTAGCGATGCGGATATCCAGAGCTACTACGATCAGCATCAGGATCAATTCACCCAGCCACAGCGCACGCGCTACAGCATCATCCAGACCAAAACTGAAGATGAAGCGAAAGCCGTACTTGATGCGCTGAACAAAGGCGGTGATTTTGCCGCGTTAGCAAAAGAAAAATCTGCCGATATTATCTCTGCCCGTAACGGCGGTGATATGGGTTGGTTAGAAGACGCCACCACTCCGGACGAACTGAAAAATGCCGGTCTGAAAGAAAAAGGTCAGCTTTCTGGCGTGATCAAATCCTCGGTAGGTTTCCTGATCGTCCGTCTGGATGACATTCAGCCAGCAAAAGTGAAGTCGTTAGACGAAGTGCGTGACGAAATCGCAGCGAAAGTGAAACACGAAAAAGCGCTGGATGCATACTACGCGTTGCAACAGAAAATAAGCGATGCAGCAAGCAACGACACTGAATCTCTGGCAGGTGCAGAGCAGGCAGCGGGCGTTAAAGCTACTCAGACTGGCTGGTTCAGCAAAGATAAGCTGCCGGAAGAGTTAAACTTCAAACCGGTGGCGGACGCTATCTTTAACGGCGGTCTGATTGGTGAAAACGGCGCACCGGGCATCAACTCTGACATCATCACCGTAGACGGCGATCGTGCATTCGTTCTGCGTATCAGTGAGCATAAACCGGAAGCGGTGAAACCGCTGGCAGATGTTCAGGAACAGGTTAAAGCGATGGTTCAGCACAACAAAGCTGAACAGCAAGCGAAAATGGATGCTGAAAAACTGCTGGTTGATCTGAAAGCGGGCAAGGGTGCGGAAGCTATGCAGGCTGCCGGTGTGAAATTTGGTGAGCCGAAAACCTTAAGCCGTTCTGGTCGTGACCCGATTAGCCTGGCGGCATTTGCACTGCCTCTGCCAGCGAAAGACAAACCGAGCTACGGTATGGCGACCGATATGCAGGGCAATGTCGTTCTGCTGGCGCTGGACGAAGTGAAACAAGGTTCAATGCCGGAAGAGCAGAAAAAAGCGATGGTGCAGGGTATTACCCAAAACAACGCTCAAATCGTCTTTGAAGCTCTGATGAGTAACCTGCGCAAAGAGGCGAAAATCAAAATTGGCGATGCGCTGGAACAGCAATAATCCTGAAGCCGCCTCGCAAAAAAATGCTTTGCAGCTGTAACAAGAAAAGGTCGCTTTCGCGGCCTTTTCCATTTCTGAACATTGCCATTTGTTTACTGTTTTCACTGCCGTTAAGGTGATTCCACTGTTAACAAACAAGGAGAAAACAGTATGAAACACGGAATCAAAGCTCTACTCATTACCCTGTCCCTGGCCTGTGCCGGAATGTCTCACTGTGCGCTGGCGACAGCTCCTGCAGCGAAACCGGCGGCGGTCGAAACCAAAGCGGAAGCCCCTGCAGCACAAAGCAAAGCGGCAGTACCGGCGAAAGCCAGTGATGAAGAAGGCACCAGAGTCAGCATTAATAATGCCAGCGCGGAGGAGTTAGCCCGCGCGATGAATGGCGTTGGCCTGAAGAAAGCGCAGGCGATTGTCAGTTATCGCGAAGAGTATGGCCCGTTTAAAACGGTGGAGGACCTAAAGCAGGTGCCGGGGATGGGTAATTCGCTGGTGGAGCGTAATCTGGCGGTATTAACCCTGTAATTAATTTGCATAGTGGCAATTTTTTGCCAGACTGAAGAGGTCATACCAGTTATGGCCTCTGTACTTATAACAACAACGTAAGGTTATTGCGCTATGCAAACACAAATCAAAGTTCGTGGATATCATCTCGACGTCTACCAGCACGTAAACAACGCCCGCTACCTTGAGTTTCTCGAAGAAGCCCGCTGGGATGGACTGGAAAACAGTGACAGTTTTCAATGGATGACCGCCCATAACATCGCTTTCGTGGTGGTAAATATCAATATCAACTATCGCCGCCCGGCGGTATTAAGTGACTTGTTAACCATTACGAGCCAGTTACAGCAATTAAACGGTAAAAGCGGCATCTTAAGCCAGGTCATCACTCTGGAGCCGGAAGGGCAGGTGGTCGCGGATGCGCTTATCACGTTTGTTTGTATCGATCTTAAAACGCAGAAGGCTTTAGCTCTGGAAGGGGAGCTGCGCGAAAAGCTGGAGCAGATGGTTAAGTAAACGTTTTGTTGTGCCGGATGCTCAAGCCGCATCCGGCAACACCCGGAATAATTACTTCAACCCTGTTTTCTGCTTCATCGCCGCCATCACAGCCGGTTTATCGGCCAGATAATGATTCAACCCGTTACTACGCAGATTACATGCAGCACAATGACCGCAACCGTCGCCTTTGATGCCGTTATAGCAGGTCAGCGTTTCGTTACGCACTAAATCCAGCTTGCCGTAATAATCCGCCAGCGCCCAGGTTTCTGCTTTATCAATCCACATCAGCGGCGTTTCAAAACGAATATCTTTCGCCATGCCCAGACTGACGGCATGGTTCAGTGCTTTCACAAACTCATCGCGGCAATCCGGGTAACCGGAGAAATCCGTTTCGCAGACGCCGGTAATCACTGCTTCGGCTTTTACCTGGTACGCATATATTGCCGCCAGCGTCAGGAACAGAATATTACGCCCAGGGACAAACGTATTCGGGATACCATCGGCTTCAGGTTCATAATCGGGCACTGGAATGCTGTCACGCGTCAGACTGCTGACTGCCAGCTCGTTAAGCAGGGTGACATCCAGCACCTTATGCGCGCGTGCGCCCAGTTTCAGCGCCAGATCGCGCGCGACGTCGATCTCTGCGCGATGGCGCTGACCGTAATCAAACGTCACGCAATGGACTTCATCATATTGCTGCAATGCCTGTACCAGACAGGTGGTGGAGTCCTGACCACCACTGAACACAACGACAGCACGTTTCATAAATTATCCTGCTAAATCGATAAAAACGTTATGGTAACGCCTGCGGTTAACCCGGGCCAGCTCTTCATTGCGACGGTGCGGGTAGCCAGGCCTCGGTAAATTCAAACCAGCCGCGCGGTGTCAGTCGCACACCGTTCACGCCTGGCGGCGCACTAATGCGATAGTGATAGTTGAACAGTGGTGTCAGCGTTGCGTCAGCCATTAACTGGCTAAACACCGTTTTCAGGGCATTAAATCGGTTTTCTTCATCAGGCATTACTTGCACGGCATCCAGTGTCGATTGCAGATGTGCGTATGTACTGGCAGTAAAAACATGTGGCCACAGCGGATCGCAGCGCAGCCACTGTTCAAGGGTATATTCCGGCGCTTCGCCAATTAATCTGTCGCCCATCATGAGGTCTGCTTGCTCCAGTGGCGTGGCTCCATCCCAGTTTTTCGCGTTATGAAAAATAATCTTTAGCTCGCAACCTTCTGCTGCCAGCGTCGTTCGTAGCTGTTCTGCCATGGCATGAAGTTCCACCGGCAGGTGATAAACCAGCGTCAAGGTTTCCGGTAGTTTGACCTCATCCGGTACTTGCCATTGCGGAATAGTCCAGCCAGGCAGCAATGCATGACTGGCGGTGATCAGATTTTCTCCGACTTCTAACGTTTGTAGTAAACCGGATTGATGAATAATGGTGATCACTTTTCGTGCCTGCCAGAGAGTCAGTCGGGGGCTTTTGCGCAACGTTAAATAGCAAAAACCTAAACTGATGCCGCTACTGACCTGACTGACCCGTGGCAATTCCTCTGGTTTGCCGATGGTGATTTGGACGGGATGCCGACAACTCGTACCCAAATCTTTTTCAAAAAGCGGCGGGGTTATCCAGTACTCAACCGCTTTTAGTAGCGGATGACGTAAATGGTAATAATCATGGCTTTCAAGGCGCACCAGCTCCGGTGTGAATTGTGTTAAGCGGAAAGGTCCGGTTCCTACCAGTGGTAATTGCGGATGCGCCAGATGGCAGCAATAGCTCGCCAGTCGGTGTGCCAGCCAGTAATCGGGACGATTTAAAAAGAAGGTCAGACACTGCGGGTGGGTGACTTCAATACGCTGCACGCTAATAAATAACTGCCTCAGGGCAGGCAACTGTAGCAGCATTAGCAAGCGTTGATGTAGCTGTGTTGCTTTTACTGCATCACCGTTATGCCAGTGTAAGGTTGAGCGAAGATAAAAATCCCAGCGTAACCCGTCAGCAGACGTTTCCCAGTGATGCGCTAAATCGCCAATTGGGCGCTGGGAGTTATTGTCGAAACGGCTCAGGCCGGAAAAAATTTGCCCGGCGAGATGCTGTTCGGCACGTCCGGCTAAAAAACCCGGTTGCAGTGGTTCGAGCGGGCGATAATAAGGAATACGCAATGTCGGGGTATCGTTTTGCCATTGCCCGCCCATAAACGGTTGTAACATGGTACGCAGTTCGCCAGGCGCCAGCTGCGCGAGTTCCAGCACATCCTGTTGTTTTCCACTTTCCAGCGCCTGTTCCATCATCGTATTGCGCAGGGATTCCGGCGTCACCAGAAAGCGCAGTTGCCCGCGTTTTCCGCGCCCGGATTGCGCCTGCCACTCCAGCCATCCCGCATCCTGCGCCTGACGCAACAATGTGCGTACATGGCGTTCGCTGCAAAAGCAACGTTCTGCCAGTTCGCTGACGGTAACGGATTGTGGTGCTCCGGCGGAAGGTTGCCACAAACGTTGATACTGGTTAAGACGATTAAGCAGTCGCATATAAACCCGGAACAATATTTTTTATCTATTCACTATTACTTCCGTATATATCAAGTGATACTCAATCACCATTAACCGTGTCACAGAGTGGAGAAAGAAATGGCTCGTCTGGCTGCATTTGATATGGACGGCACTTTATTGATGCCTGACCATCATTTAGGTGAGAAAACTCTCTCTACTCTGGCGCGCCTGCGTGAACGCGATATTACCCTTACATTTGCTACGGGGCGTCATGCGTTGGAGATGCAGCATATTCTCGGGGCGCTATCGCTGGATGCGTATTTAATTACCGGCAACGGCACGCGTGTGCACTCTCTGGAAGGCGAGCTTTTACATCGTGATGATTTACCTGCGGATGTGGCGGAGCTGGTGCTGTATCAGCAATGGGATACCCGAGCCAGCATGCATATCTTCAATGACGATGGTTGGTTTACCGGGAAAGAGATCCCTGCGCTATTGCAGGCATTTGTCTATAGCGGTTTTCGTTATCAGATAATCGATGTCAAAAAAATGCCACTCGGCAGTGTCACCAAGATCTGTTTCTGTGGCGATCACGACGATCTTGCACGCTTGCAGATCCAACTACACGAAGCTTTAGGTGAGCATGCACATTTGTGTTTTTCCGCGACTGATTGCCTGGAAGTGCTGCCGGTGGGCTGCAATAAAGGCGCTGCGTTGACGGTGCTGACCCAACATTTAGGTTTTTCGCTGCGTGACTGTATGGCCTTTGGTGACGCGATGAACGATCGCGAAATGTTAGGCAGCGTCGGTAGCGGTTTTATTATGGGCAATGCGATGCCGCAACTGCGCGCGGAACTCCCTCATTTACCGGTGATTGGACATTGCCGAAATCAGGCGGTCTCTCACTATTTGACGCACTGGCTGGACAATCCACATCTACCTTATTCCCCCGAATAACGAGATCCCTTCCAGCACCGGGCAACTGCCCGGTTTTTTTTGCCCCGAATTTGTCATTTTGTGCATTCTCTGTGAAATCGCACGGAATAAATTGTCGCTATTTGGCCTTTAAAATAGAATCAAAAGAGAAAATAATTCTCTGTGGATTGGCTATGTTAGATAAAATTGACCGTAAGCTGCTGGCCTTACTACAGCAGGATTGCACCCTCTCTTTGCAGGCACTGGCAGAAGCCGTTAATCTGACAACCACGCCTTGCTGGAAGCGTCTGAAACGGTTGGAAGATGACGGTATTCTTATCGGCAAAGTCGCGTTACTGGATCCGGAAAAAATTGGCCTGGGTCTGACGGCTTTTGTGCTGATTAAAACGCAACATCACAGCAGTGAATGGTATTGCCGCTTTGTTACGGTCGTCACGGAAATGCCGGAAGTTCTCGGTTTCTGGCGCATGGCCGGTGAATACGATTATCTGATGCGGGTCCAGGTTGCTGATATGAAGCGCTACGATGAGTTTTATAAGCGTCTGGTTAACAGTGTGCCGGGGCTTTCGGACGTCACTTCCAGCTTCGCCATGGAACAGATTAAGTACACCACCTCGTTACCTATCGAATAATTATCCAGGATCAGGTCAGGACATAACGCGTGCGATTATTTGCTCAACTAAGCTGGTATTTCCGCCGGGAATGGCGCCGCTATCTCGGGGCTGTCGCCTTGCTGGTCATTATCGCGATGCTGCAACTGGTTCCGCCGAAAGTGGTCGGTATTGTTGTCGATGGCGTGACGGAGCAACACTTTACTACCGGGCAGATCCTGATGTGGATCGCCACCATGGTGTTGATTGCAGTCGTGGTTTATCTCCTGCGCTACGTCTGGCGCGTACTGCTGTTCGGTGCGTCTTATCAACTGGCTGTTGAACTGCGTGAAGATTATTACCGCCAGCTAAGCCGCCAGCATCCAGAGTTTTATCTGCGTCATCGCACGGGCGACCTTATGGCCCGTGCGACAAATGACGTCGATCGTGTGGTATTTGCCGCCGGTGAAGGGGTGCTAACGCTGGTGGATTCGCTGGTGATGGGGTGCGCAGTGCTGATCATGATGTCAACGCAGATTAGCTGGCAGTTAACTTTAATAGCGCTGTTGCCGATGCCAGTGATGGCAATCATGATTAAACGCAACGGCGACGCGTTGCATGAACGCTTTAAGCTGGCACAAGCCGCTTTTTCCAGCCTTAACGATCGTACCCAGGAGAGTCTGACCAGTATTCGCATGATTAAATCCTTTGGTCTGGAGGATCGCCAGTCTGCACTGTTCGCCGCAGATGCCGAAGATACCGGTAAGAAAAACATGCGAGTAGCGCGCATTGATGCTCGTTTCGATCCGACCATTTATATTGCGATTGGCATGGCGAATTTACTGGCGATTGGCGGTGGTAGTTGGATGGTCGTGCAGGGCAGCTTAACGTTGGGCCAGCTCACCAGTTTTATGATGTACCTTGGTTTGATGATTTGGCCGATGTTAGCGCTGGCGTGGATGTTTAACATTGTAGAGCGCGGCAGCGCGGCGTATAGCCGAATTCGTACCATGCTGGCCGAAGCGCCAGTCGTTATTGATGGTAAAGATAAGGTGCCAGAAGGTCGTGGTGAACTGGATGTGAATATTCGCCAGTTTACGTATCCTCAAACTCATCATCCTGCGCTCGAGAACATCAGTTTTGCGCTGAAACCGGGTCAGATGCTGGGAATTTGCGGGCCGACCGGCTCTGGCAAGAGTACTGTGCTGTCATTAATTCAACGTCATTTTGATGTCACCGAGGGTGATATCCGTTTTCATGATATTCCTTTGACGCAGTTGCAACTCGACAGCTGGCGTAGCCGCCTGGCGGTAGTTAGCCAGACACCGTTCCTTTTTTCTGACACGGTTGCTAATAACATCGCGCTGGGTTGCCCGAATGCCACCCAGCAAGAGATTGAACACGTAGCGCGGTTAGCCAGCGTGCATGACGATATTTTGCGTCTGCCGCAAGGTTACGACACAGAAGTGGGTGAGCGCGGCGTGATGCTTTCCGGTGGGCAAAAACAGCGAATCTCCATTGCCAGGGCATTGCTGGTGAATGCGGAAATCCTCATTCTTGACGATGCTTTATCGGCGGTAGATGGTCGCACGGAATACCAGATTCTACATAACCTGCGCCAGTGGGGGCAGGGGAGAACGGTGATTATCAGCGCCCATCGCCTTTCTGCCCTGACCGAAGCGAGTGAAATTATTGTGATGCAGCATGGGCATATTGCCCAGCGCGGCGATCATGATGTGCTGGCGCAACAAAGCGGCTGGTATCGCGATATGTATCGCTATCAACAACTGGAAGCGGCGCTCAACGATGCTCCGGAAAATCATGAGGAGGCCGTTGATGCGTAGTTTTAGTCAACTCTGGCCGACTCTGAAGCGCCTGTTAGCTTACGGTTCACCATGGCGTAAACCGCTGGGTATCGCAGTGTTGATGATGTGGGTGGCAGCGGCGGCAGAAGTGAGCTGCCCGCTGCTCGTCAGTTACTTTATCGACAATATGGTGGCGAAAAATAATCTACCGCTGAAAATGGTTGTCGGGCTGGCAGCGGCATATGTCGTACTGCAACTGTTTGCCGCCGGGCTACATTACGCGCAGTCGCTGTTATTTAACCGGGCGGCAGTAGGCGTTGTACAACAGTTACGTACCGATGTGATGGATGCTGCACTGCGCCAACCGTTGAGTGAGTTTGATACTCAACCGGTCGGGCAGGTGATTTCCCGCGTTACCAATGATACTGAAGTTATCCGAGATCTGTACGTTACCGTGGTCGCGACCGTTTTGCGTAGTGCCGCACTGGTAGGGGCGATGCTGGTAGCGATGTTCAGTCTCGACTGGCGAATGGCGCTGGTAGCGATAATGATATTCCCGGTTGTGCTGGTGGTGATGGTGATATACCAGCGTTACAGTACGCCGATTGTCCGCCGTGTACGCGCCTATCTGGCTGATATCAACGACGGCTTTAACGAAGTTATTAACGGCATGAGCGTTATCCAGCAGTTCCGCCAGCAGGCTCGATTTGGCGAACGTATGGGCGAAGCCAGCCGTTCACACTATATGGCGCGAATGCAAACGCTACGGCTGGACGGCTTTTTACTGCGTCCCCTGCTGAGTCTGTTTTCATCGCTCATTCTTTGTGGCTTGTTGATGCTGTTTGGCTTCTCCGCCAGCGGCACCATTGAAGTGGGCGTGCTGTATGCGTTTATCAGCTATTTGGGGCGACTTAACGAACCCTTAATCGAACTGACCACGCAGCAGGCGATGCTGCAACAGGCTGTTGTTGCTGGCGAGCGTGTGTTTGAACTGATGGACGGACCGCGCCAGCAATATGGCAATGATGATCGCCCGTTACAGAGCGGCACCATTGAAGTCGATAACGTGTCGTTTGCATATCGCGATGACAATCTGGTGCTGAAAAATATTAATCTTGCCGTTCCTTCGCGCAGCTTTGTGGCGTTGGTGGGGCATACCGGTAGCGGCAAAAGTACCCTGGCAAGTTTGCTGATGGGCTATTACCCACTAACAGAAGGTGAGATTCGCCTCGATGAACGTCCGTTAAGTTCGCTCAGTCATAGCGCGCTGCGTCAGGGCGTGGCGATGGTGCAGCAAGATCCGGTAGTGCTGGCGGATACTTTCCTTGCCAATGTGACGCTGGGGCGAGATATCTCCGAAGAACGTGTCTGGCAGGCGCTGGAAACAGTACAACTGGCGGAGCTGGCGCGCAGCATGAGCGACGGTATTTATACGCCGCTTGGCGAACAGGGGAATAATCTCTCGGTCGGGCAAAAGCAACTGCTGGCGCTGGCACGTGTGCTGGTAGAGACACCGCAAATACTGATCCTTGATGAAGCAACCGCCAGTATTGATTCCGGTACTGAACAGGCGATTCAACGCGCCCTTGCGGCGGTGCGTGAACAAACAACGCTTGTGGTGATTGCTCACCGCTTATCGACCATTGTTGATGCTGACACCATTCTGGTGCTTCATCGTGGGCAAGCAGTGGAGCAGGGTACTCACCAGCAACTGCTGGCCGCCCAGGGGCGCTACTGGCAGATGTATCAACTGCAACTTGCGGGCGAAGAGCTGGCAGCCAGCGTGCGTGAAGATGAATCATTGAGCGCCTGAATAGCGCAAAATTTCATCGGTGGTGCAAAAATGTAACGCACTGTGCACTGTCATAGTGCGTTTTTATTTTCAATCTTCTTAACTTCCTGCTCTCTTTCTCGTTTTTCATTTCTGGCACACCGCTTGCAATACCTTCTTCGTGTAGCAGAACCATTACCGAATTCTGACCGGAGGGGATCTATGAAGCTGGTGACCGTGATAATCAAACCATTCAAGCTGGAGGACGTTCGTGAAGCGTTATCTTCCATTGGTATTCAGGGCCTGACCGTCACCGAAGTGAAAGGTTTCGGGCGTCAGAAGGGCCATGCTGAGCTGTACAGGGGCGCGGAATACAGCGTCAATTTCCTGCCAAAAGTAAAAATTGATGTGGCGATTGCTGATGATCAACTTGATGAAGTGATCGATATCGTCAGTAAGGCGGCTTACACCGGAAAAATTGGCGATGGCAAAATATTCGTCGCTGAATTGCAACGCGTCATTCGTATTCGTACCGGCGAAGCCGACGAAGCGGCGCTGTAATCTCTGGCACACAGCAACAGGAACGAAAAATGAAGATAGCGACGATAAAAACTGGGCTTGCTTCACTGGCGATGCTGCCGGGACTGGTAATGGCTGCACCTGCGGTAGCCGATAAAGCCGACAATGCGTTTATGATGATTTGTACTGCGCTGGTGCTGTTTATGACTGTTCCGGGGATTGCCCTGTTTTACGGCGGGTTGATTCGCGGCAAAAACGTGCTGTCGATGCTAACGCAGGTGACCGTGACGTTTGCACTGGTCTGTATTCTCTGGGTGGTTTACGGTTACTCGCTGGCGTTTGGTGAGGGCAACAACTTCTTTGGCAACATCAACTGGTTGATGCTGAAAAACATCGAACTGACGGCGGTGATGGGCAGCATTTATCAGTATATCCACGTGGCGTTTCAGGGATCGTTTGCCTGCATTACCGTCGGCTTGATAGTTGGAGCGCTGGCAGAACGAATCCGCTTCTCAGCTGTGTTGATTTTCGTGGTGGTATGGCTGACGCTCTCTTACATTCCGATTGCGCATATGGTCTGGGGCGGTGGTTTGCTGGCTTCTCACGGTGCGCTGGATTTCGCGGGTGGCACGGTGGTGCACATTAACGCCGCAATTGCCGGTCTGGTGGGCGCGTATCTGATAGGCAAACGCGTGGGCTTTGGCAAAGAGGCGTTTAAACCGCACAATCTGCCGATGGTCTTTACCGGGACTGCCATTCTCTATATCGGTTGGTTTGGATTTAACGCCGGGTCAGCGGGTACGGCGAATGAAATCGCAGCACTGGCATTTGTGAATACTGTGGTGGCAACGGCGGCGGCGATTCTTGGCTGGATCTTCGGTGAATGGGCGCTGCGTGGTAAGCCTTCACTGCTGGGGGCGTGTTCTGGCGCGATTGCCGGTCTGGTCGGCGTGACGCCAGCCTGTGGCTACATTGGGGTTGGCGGTGCGTTGATTATCGGCGTGGTCGCTGGTCTGGCGGGCTTGTGGGGCGTTACCATGCTCAAACGCCTGTTGCGGGTCGATGATCCTTGCGATGTCTTCGGTGTGCACGGCGTTTGTGGCATTGTCGGCTGTATCATGACCGGGATTTTTGCCGCCAGCTCGCTGGGCGGCGTGGGCTTCGCTGAAGGTGTGACGATGGGGCATCAGCTGCTGGTACAGCTGGAAAGCATCGCCATTACGATCGTCTGGTCCGGTGTGGTGGCATTTATCGGCTACAAACTGGCGGATTTGACGGTTGGCCTGCGTGTGCCGGAAGAACAGGAGCGAGAAGGGCTGGACGTCAACAGCCACGGCGAAAATGCCTATAACGCGTAACAAGCAATCAAATGCAATTTCGCCTGATGCGCTGTGCTTATCAGGCCTACATTAAAAATCACAATTTGTTGAATTTACAATAATTGGTGGGCCGGATAAGGCGTTTACGCCGCATCCGGCATCAACAAAAGCACGTTACCAACTATCTGGCAGCCGGACGGTTTTCACCTCCGGCTGTTTTTTTAATTGTGATTACGCATTACCCCTTCCTGAACGGTCGAGGCAACCAGCACGCCGTCCTGGGTATAAAACTCACCGCGCACAAAGCCGCGTGCGCTGGACGCTGACGTGCTCTCCACGCTATACAGCAGCCATTCGTTTAAATTAAATGGTCGATGGAACCACATGGAATGGTCAATGGTGGCTATCTGAATTCCCGGTTCGAGAAAACCGATGCCGTGCGGCTGTAGAGCTACCGGCAGGAAGTTAAGATCAGAAGCGTACCCCAGCAGATACTGATGAACGCGCAGATCATCCGGCACGCTACCATTTGCGCGGATCCACACCTGACGATGCGGCGCGGCGACGTGACCTTTCAGTGGGTTATGAAATTCCACCGGACGCACTTCCAGCGGACGATCGCAGATGAATTTATCTTTCAGCACTGGCGGCAACAGGTGCGCCAGCGACTGGGCGATCTGTGTTTCCGAAGGCAAACCATCAGGCGCTGGGGCTGGAGGCATCTCTTTTTGGTGTTCGAATCCAGGTTCTGGCGCCTGGAAAGACGCTGTCATATAAAAAATGGGTTTGCCGTTCTGAATCGCTGCCACACGGCGAGCACTGAAACTGTTGCCGTCGCGCAGTGTTTCGACATCATAAATAATCGGCTTCTTACTATCACCAGGGCGAAGAAAGTAGCTGTGGAATGAATGCACCAGACGCTCTTCGGGTACTGTCTCCTTAGCGGCATACAGGGCCTGACCCACGACCTGGCCGCCAAACACCTGGCGTAAACCTAAATCTTCACTCTGGCCGCGAAAGAGTCCTTCCTCAATTTTTTCCAGATTCAACAATGTCAGTAAATTTTTTAAGGCCTGACTCATATTAACTCTCCAGTAACAAAGCTGCCGCAGCAAGCCAAAGTGAGTTGAGTATAACGCAATTTTGTCACTGGTCCGATGGGTGCAATGGTCTGAATTACGGGCTAAATGCAGGCGTAAATACGTGATTTGTGCCACACTTATTGACGTTACGATTTTGTTAACCACTCTTCCGGCGAGGAAAGTTAGCCCGCTGGTGCATTGATAATAAGGAGAAGTGAATGAAACTCGTGCACATGGCCAGTGGTTTAGCGGTTGCGATTGCGTTGGCAGCTTGCGCTGATAAAAGCGCGGATATCCAGACGCCAGCACCTGCTGCAAATACCTCTATTGCGGCGACACAACAACCTGCTATACAGCAACCTAATGTCTCCGGTACGGTCTGGATCCGTCAGAAAGTCGCACTGCCTCCCGATGCTGTGCTGACCGTGACACTTTCTGACGCGTCGTTAGCCGATGCGCCGTCTAAAGTACTGGCGCAAAAAGCGGTGCGTACCGAAGGTAAACAGTCGCCATTCAGCTTTGTTCTGCCATTTAACCCGGCAGACGTTCAGCCGAACGCGCGTATTCTGTTAAGTGCGGCGATTACCGTAAATGACAAATTGGTGTTTATTACCGATACCGTCCAGCCGGTGATCAATCAGGGCGGAACCAAAGCTGACCTGACATTAGTGCCTGTTCAGCAAACCGCCGTGCCGATTCAGGCCAGCGGTGGCGCAACGACTACTGTACCTTCGACTTCGCCAACTCAGGTGAATCCGTCTTCGGCAGTTCCTGCCCCTACGCAATACTAAGCGCCACTAACCCTCTCCGCCCGGAGAGGGTTAGTAAATCCAGCGATAACGCTGCAAGTCGATTTGTCCGTTTCCCGATACCATCACGCCTTCTGCCAGTAATGCCTGCCGCTGACGCTGTAAATCTGGTCCGGTTAATGAGATTGCTCCGTGGCGGTTAACCACCCGATGCCAGGGCAGAGTGCTGCCTTCGGGCAGGCGCTTTAACACACCGCCCACCTGGCGCGCGGCACGGGGCGATCCTGCCAGTTTCGCGACATCGCCGTAAGTAGTGACATACCCTTCGGGAATAGCGGCTACGATTTGCCACACGCGTTGGGGAAACGAATCTTCTTTTTCCATCTTTTCTTCCTGAGGTAATTTTTCAGCATAATCTGGAAAAACGTCCGAGTGAAGCCGCATTGCGCAAGAAACCAGCATCCGGCACGCAATGGGTTGCAATTAGCCGGGGCAGCAGTGATAATGCGCCTGCGCGTTGGTTCTCAACGCTCTCAATGGGGGCTCTGTTGGTTCTCCCGCAACGCTACTCTGTTTACCAGGTCAGGTCCGGAAGGAAGCAGCCAAGGCAGATGACGCGTGTGCCGGGATGTAGCTGGCAGGGCCCCCACCCATTTCTGCCTCCCCACCGTTTCGTCAAAAAATCCCAATATGGCTAAACTTTAATCACGGCTGATGCTGCAAGAATTTTCTGGCTGCGCAGTACGCTTCGGAGGTATGTCTGATGAAGTATGTTGATGGTTTTGTGGTTGCTGTTCCTGCCGACAAAAAGGATGCCTATCGTGAAATGGCCGCAAAGGCCGCGCCGCTGTTTAAAGAGTTTGGCGCCCTGCGCATTGTTGAATGCTGGGCCAGCGATGTACCGAATGGCAAAGTGACCGATTTTCGTATGGCGGTCAAAGCGGAAGAGAATGAGGAAGTGGTTTTTAGCTGGATTGAATACCCTTCAAAAGAGGTCCGCGACGCTGCCAATCAGAAGATGATGTCGGACCCACGGATGAAAGAGTTCGGCGAGTCCATGCCGTTTGATGGTAAACGAATGATCTACGGTGGGTTCGAGTCAATCATCGACGAGTAGCGTGACGGGCTGTGCGGCGTGCCGCCAGCCCCAAAATTCACAGATGGTGTTCTGCCCAGCGTAAAAACTCCTCTTTCGGTAATGCTTTGCTGTACAACCACCCCTGGCCGTAATGCACGCCATGCTGGCGCAACCACTCTTCCTGTTTGCTGGTTTCGATCCCTTCCGCCACCATTTTAAGTTTCAGTGTTTTTGCCATTTCGATGATATGCGGTGTGACATTTTTATATTCCAGCGCATCAACGAAGGATTTATCGATCTTCAGAATATCGACATCCAGATCCTGCAAATAACTTAAGCTCGAATAACCGGTACCAAAATCATCAAGATAAATTTCATGACCAACCTGTCGATATCGGGAGATTACCGGGGCGCTGATTTTTGGATCGGCAAACTCGCGTTCAGTGAGTTCAAGAGCGATCTGTCTGGGATTGACCTGGTAGTGATTGATCATTTCACGCAGCAATTGCGGGATTTTTTCCGAGGTGAGCACGGTGGATTCAAGATTGATCGAAATATGTTGCTGCGGATGCTGACGCAGCCAGTCGCCCATATCTTCAAAGACCGTTTTGATAATAAGCAGAGTCAGAGATTCTGACAGGCCCGTTTGTTGCGCCAGCGGGATAAAACTATCCGGTGACAACCAGCTACCGTCTGTCTGCGGCCAGCGCGCCAGCGCTTCGGCTCCGACAATCTTTCCATTCGATAAGGAGATAATAGGCTGATAGTGCACGCAAATATCGCGGTTTTCGATAGCATCCTGCAGGCGATGATGCGGTGACTGGATACGGCGTAAAATCCGCAAAACGAACATTGCCGCCAGTAGGCCAATTAACAATCCGACAGGCAACCAGATAAAGACCTGCCGATACCAACCTTTTTGTAACGTTTTTGTCGAAGCCCAGGTGATTATGGAAATGTTCATCTCGGGGAGAGGCAGGATATCGTAAATGATTCCATTCTTTTCGATGTGTTCACCCGGTGTTTTTTGCAGCTGGGTAATAATTCCCTGGGCTATTTCGTCACTGCTGGTAATGATAATGTTATGCACATTGCCAATAATCGCGGCATCAATTTGCCACGAGCTATAAGGAATCACATCTATAAATGAGGCGGGGTCAATCATCACTATGTAATGTGCAGTTCCCATAGCGACCATGTAGCGGGTAATACCTAAATCGTTGTGCGAGGTTAACCATACCCGATAACCATCGTTCGATATTTTACCTGGCTCGGGGAAGGTATCTGGCGGACTTTCATGTTCCAGAGAAGAGCACTGAGGAACGTTGTTATCGACATAGACCACTTCCTGAATATAGCGATAACTATAAGATACCCGGCGCATTTCCATTAGATGAGCCTCGCTACAGGCTGCGCCTTGCCATTTTTCCAGTTTTTGTAGTGCATCTTTCCCTTGCGACGCCACTTTGTTGGCGCGAATAGCGACGCGGGATGAGTAGGTATGTAGCTCCTCAACAAATGACGTTTCTACCTGTTGATGAGCCAGCCAGATGCTTAAGCCCACTGGCAGAAGTACGGAAAGGATCAGTACTCCTGAAATTAGGCTGACCAGATGTCGTGTTCTCACCAGCATGTCCTTATTTACGCAGTGTAGGGAAAGTATATCCGATAGCGAATAAGGGCATGCAAAAGATAAGTGATGTGGGGGAGTTTCGTTAAATGAGTTGTGGCAACGATTGTTGTCAATTCACCAGGCGTTGATGTTTACGCCTGGTGAGGGCGATACAACTTATGGTGTCGCTTCGGTGCGGGCGAGAGTGAAAATATCGTAAAAGGACAACTCACCTTTACGAGCGATCATTTTCTGCAACTGTTCTTTGTGGATGTTCGCGACACGCGGTGAGTTCAGAATAGCGTCGACCAATGCAGTTGGAACAAAGCGTGTATTGTACCATTCGCCGTTGTAGCAAACCCGGAAATCCAGAACGTCGATATCTTCGTAATGGTAACGCGGATAAACGTCAAAAAAGAAGAAACCGTTAAGCAGGATGAACAATACCACCAGGAGCCAGACTGAACCAACCAGCGTTTCAGACTGTAACATCACAGCCAGAGTGGCAAAAAAAGCGACATACATACCGATAAACAGCCCCGGATGTTTACGGATAAAACTGATACTAAAGCGAGGTTTATTATCGCGTTTTTCGTGTGCATTTAGTGCATCAATTGTTTCGGTCAGCAGGCGTTGTATTTCAGTCATCTTTTGCCTTTGTGGTATCTGCAACTTTTCAGGGAACACCCTATTTTAACGTGGGAAT
Organism: Escherichia sp. E4742; assembly: GCF_005843885.1. Lineage (NCBI taxonomy): Bacteria > Pseudomonadati > Pseudomonadota > Gammaproteobacteria > Enterobacterales > Enterobacteriaceae > Escherichia > Escherichia sp. E4742. Next base: position 3,476,022 of record NZ_CP040443.1, read on the forward strand.
CATATGATGAAAGTAACAGATTAACCACAATTTTGCATAACAGTTGCAACTATGGTTACAGTTTTTTAATGACAGTGGCCGGGTTACCGCCTACGACAACGTTAGCCGGAACATCTTTTGTGACGACGGCGCCAGAGGCCACCACGACGTTATCGCCAATGGTTACACCAGGGTTGATGACAGCACGTCCGCCAATCCAGACGTTATTACCAATAGTCACAGGTTTCCCCAGTTCAGCGCCACTATTACGCTCTGCTGGGTCGACCGGGTGCGTAGCGGTATAAATGTGAACACCTGGTGCCAACATGCAATTATCACCGATACGAATTGGGCAGACATCGAGCATCACGCAATCGAAGTTGGCGTAAAATCCTTTGCCCAAAAAAATGTTATAGCCATAGTCGCAGCGAAAAGAGGGCTCAATAAAAGCATCTGCTACCTGACCGAATAAATTGGTGAGAATTTTCTGGCGTAATGTTTGTTCTTCCGGTGCGGAATGATTGTATTGGTGAATAAGCTGACGAGCGCGCAGGCGATCGCGAGATAACTCCTCATCTGCCGAGCGATACAACTCACCAGCAATCATCTTTTCTTTTTCTGTGCTCATTACTGACCTCCTGTTGCTGAAAATGCGGCAACACGGTAATGCGAAAAGCCAGTTAAGAGAACGTTCCCGTTTCCCGAGTGTGATGAATGTCACATGCAGTATGCTTTCATTGCGAATAATATAATAATGTTAATAAACAGTCGGTTACATCTTCGAATGTCTGCTATTTAATTACCGAATAAATTTCCATACAGAGGAGGGGATCTTGTCGTACAGTTTATTCATGGTCAATTCTGCGAGGCGGTGATCTGCGGCTGAGTAAAATACCGCCAGTTCATTATCTGATAATTCGTATTTATTTTTCTCGATAACACGCTCAAGCGTGTCAATTGTCTGGCAACGACGCAGACGCATCAAATAATCGGTTTTCGTTAAAGGTTTATCGGACATACTTCTACCCATGGTTGTAATAATTCTAACAAGATAAACTCGCAGGATTCTCTTTAGTGGCATTCACAAAACAACGGAACAGTCGGTTACCTGACTTCCGCCATTTCTGGAGATCCTGCATATTAATACCATAACTACTGAACAACATAAAGGTGTCGTCCAGATATTCATCTATCTGCTCAATGAGCTTATTGTCTTCATTATACTTAATTTTGTAATTAAGTGCGAAGGTTGCTATATGCTCAATGAGTTCATTAAGCTGCAGATTGATGGCCGAGGTAGGGTCGTTAACCCAACCATGGTTACTTTCTTCAAGGTTTGCAAGACAGTCATGATACAAGGTTTCGCAGAGAAATTTAAGCTGCGCGATATCATGTCTTTTTGGTGAGTATTCATCCATAACGCGTCCCCCTTCTTAGCGGTTGAACTAACGGACACCTTTTGGGATGGAAAACTTACAGACCTGGCCTTGCCCTCTCACTTGTTAGATTAACTATAAGCTACTCTTTGGCGGTTTTCATCGTATTATTACGAAAAATTACAATTAGGAGGAGGAGAGGGAAAAGACCCTCTTCCTCATTCCTGCGCCGACGACGTAATGGCTAAAGCACTTTGTCTGATGCTATTCATAACATAATGTAATCAGGATGTTTGAGAGTGATAAAATGGTCTGACGATTTGTCACACTAATACCCAGGATTACTCTGATTATGATGTAATTGACATGAACAAATAAAGAATTGCCGCAAATAATTAAGAATAGCCTCTAGATGCCTGGGGATTATTAAATCCATCAGTACGACTTAATATAAATTAACTAACAATAAGTATTTTTTATGAATTTTATGCGGCGTTAAAACTAACTTACGTTTGAAATCATTAACTATAAACATTTCAACATTAAGATTACGCGTATAAAAAAGGCCGCTTGCGCGGCCTTAGTGATTACGACGTTAATCAGTGATGATCGACTGTATGGTTATGTTCGATATCTTCATTTTTGCGGCTAAAGCGGCGGCGAACCACCACGAAGAACACCGGAACGAAGAAGATCGCCAGTACCGTTGCGGTCACCATCCCGCCCATTACACCAGTACCTACTGCGTTCTGCGCGCCGGAACCAGCACCGGTGCTGATAACCAGCGGCATAACACCGAGGATAAATGCCAGTGAAGTCATCAGGATTGGGCGTAAACGCATCCGCACCGCATCCAGAGTTGCTTCAATCAGACCTTTACCTTCTTTATCCATCAAGTCTTTGGCGAATTCGACGATAAGTATCGCGTTCTTCGCCGACAACCCAATGGTTGTGAGCAGGCCCACCTGGAAGTAAACGTCGTTGGTCAGGCCGCGGAAGGTGGCTGCCAGCAACGCACCGATAACACCCAGCGGAACGACCAGCATAACGGAGAACGGAATCGACCAGCTCTCGTACAATGCCGCCAGACACAGGAACACGACAATCAACGAAATCGCATACAGCGACGGCGCCTGGTTGCCGGAGAGACGTTCCTGATAGGACATCCCCGTCCAGTCGTAGCCAACGCCGGTAGGCAGTTTGCTCGCCAGTTGTTCCATCAGCGCCATTGCTTCACCGGTACTCTTACCTGGTGCCGCCTGGCCTAAGATCTCCATGGATGGCAGGCCGTTGTAACGCTCCAGACGCGGCGAACCGTACTCCCAACGCGAAGATGAGAATGCCGAGAACGGCACCATCTGGCCATCAGCAGCACGCACATACCAGTTACCGATATCTTCCGGCAGCATGCGGTATTTTGCTTCTGACATGACGTAAACTTTCTTCACACGACCGCGGTCGATAAAGTCGTTCACGTAGCTGCCGCCCCATGCAGCGCCCAGAGTGGTGTTAATGTCGTTAATAGAAACACCCAGTGCCTGAGCTTTCTCCTGGTCGATATCAATCTTGAACTGCGGAGTATCTTCCAGACCGTTTGGACGCACGCTGGTCAACAGATCAGGATGTTTCGCCGCTTCGCCCAGCAGCTGGTTACGCGCTTGGGTCAGTTTTTCGTGACCGAGGCCAGCCTGGTCAATCAGCTCAAAGTCGAAGCCGGTTGCCGTACCCAGTTCCACAATCGCAGGCAGGTTAAAGGCGAAGACCATCGCATCTTTAATTTGCGAGAAGGCGCGCGTCGCACGCATGGTAATCGCTTCAACTTTGTTTTCATCACCCGGACGGTCAGCCCAGTCCTTCAACGAAACGAACGCAATACCGGTGTTCTGACCACGTCCCGCAAAGCCGAAGCCGTTAACGGCGAATACCGACTCAACGTTGTTCTTCTCTTTGGTCAGATAGTAATCCGTCACCTCATTGAGCACTTTCTGCGTACGTTCCTGCGTCGCACCCGCAGGCAGTTGGACCATGGTCATAAATACACCCTGGTCTTCATCTGGCAAGAAGGAACTTGGCAGACGTACAAACAGATAAGCCATGCCGACCACAATGATCAGATACAGCACCAGATAACGCCCCGTACTGCGCAGAATGCCGCCTACGCTGTCGGTGTAGTGGTGCGTGCTCTTCTCGAACATGCGGTTAAACCAGCCGAAGAAGCCTTTTTTGCCTTCGCCGTGATCGCCTTTAGCGATAGGTTTCAGCATGGTCGCACAAAGCGCCGGAGTCAGGATCAACGCCACCAGCACTGACAGCGCCATTGCCGAAACAATGGTAATGGAGAACTGACGATAGATTGCACCAGTAGAGCCGCCGAAGAAGGCCATCGGGATAAATACCGCTGACAGCACCATCGCGATACCCACCAGTGCGCCCTGAATCTGCCCCATCGACTTACGTGTGGCTTCTTTCGGCGGCAGACCTTCTTCCGCCATCACACGCTCAACGTTTTCTACCACGACGATGGCGTCATCCACCAACAGGCCGATGGCGAGCACCATCCCGAACATCGTTAGCGTGTTTATCGAGAAGCCAAAGGCGGCAAGGACGGCAAAGGTCCCCAACAATACCACCGGTACGGCAATGGTCGGAATCAACGTCGCGCGGAAGTTCTGCAGGAACAGATACATAACCAGGAACACGAGGATGATCGCTTCGACCAGGGTTTTAACCACTTCGTGAATAGAGATTTTCACGAACGGCGTCGTGTCGTACGGGTAAACGATTTTCAGACCTGACGGGAAGAATGGCTCCATCTTCGCCAGTTCAGCACGGATTGCCGCAGCAGTTTCCAGCGCGTTCGCACCGGTTGCCAGCTTGATACCCAGACCAGAGGCCGGTTGTCCGTTAAATTCCGCGATGATGTCGTAGTTCTCACCACCCAGCTCAATCTTCGCCACATCACGCAGCAGCACGCGGGAACCATCCTGATTCACTTTCAGCAGAATTTTGCCGAACTCTTCAGTAGAGGTCAGACGCGTCTGAGCAATAATAGAGGCGTTAAGCTGCTGGCCTTTCACCGGCGGTGTACCGCCGAGCTGACCGGCTGCAACCTGGGCGTTCTGTGCTTTGATAGCGGTAATGACATCAACCGGCGTTAGCTGGTATTTGTTCAACTCATTCGGGTTCATCCAGATACGCATCGCGTACTGTGAACCGAACAACTGAACGTCACCAACGCCCGACGTACGGCTAATGGCATCTTTCATATTTGCCGCTACGTAGTCGGAGATATCTTCCTGCGTCATGGTGCCGTCAGTGTTGATAACGCCGACAACCATCAGGAAGCTACTGGAAGATTTCTCAACGCTCACCCCTTGCTGCTGTACTTCTTGCGGCAGCAACGGCATCGCCAGCTGCAGTTTGTTCTGCACCTGAACCTGCGCGATATCCGCATCAGTACCAGACTCAAAGGTCAGGGTGATCTGCACAGTACCTGTGGAGTCACTGTTAGAGGACATATACATCAGGTTATCGATACCGTTCATATTCTGTTCGATAACCTGTGTCACCGTGTCCTGCACTGTTTTCGCATCAGCGCCGGGGTAGGAGGCGGAGATCGTGACCGCCGGCGGTGCAATCGTAGGATATTGCGCCACCGGCAGTTTGAGGATCGCCAACCCCCCTGCCAACATGATGATGATGGCGATCACCCACGCAAAAATCGGGCGATCAATAAAGAAATTAGGCATGTCTTAACGGCTCCTGTTTAAGTTAAGACTTGGACTGTTCAGGCTGAGCACCGCTTGCGGCTTGCTGGTTATTATCAGCGGTAACTTCTTGTGCTTTTACCTGGACACCAGGACGCACTTTCTGCAGCCCACTTATTACTACGCGGTCGCCTGCTTTCAGACCTTCTGTCACCAGCCACTTATCGCCAATAGCCTGGCTTGCGACGATTGGGCGGGTTTCCACTTTGTCATCCGCGCCAACCACCAGAACGGTAGCCTCACCGCGTGGTGTACGAGTTACACCCTGTTGCGGAACTAAAATGGCGTTAGGATTAAGCCCTTCTTCCAGACGAGCGCGTACGAACATGCCCGGCAGCAGAGTGTGATCCGGGTTCGGGAAGATAGCGCGTAAAGTGATAGAACCGGTGGTCTGATCGACAGTCACGTCAGAGAATTCCAGCGTACCGTCCTGCGGGAACTTAATGCCGTCACTGGTGATCAGCGAGACTTTGGCCTTGCCGTTCTCTTGCTTCAGCGTGCCATTTGCCAGTTCCTGTTTCAGACGCAGGAAGTCGTTGCTGGACTGGGTAACATCCACATAGATAGGATCAAGTTGCTGCACGGTTGCCAGCGCAGTCGCCTGACCGTTTTGCACCAGGGCGCCTTCCGTCACGTTCGATTTACCAATACGGCCAGTAATCGGAGAGGTGACTTTGGTGTAAGCCAGATTGATCCGCGCGGTTTCAACAGCCGCTTTTGCCGCAGTGACAGCCGCATTTGCCTGTTGCGCATCAGCCAGCGCCTGATCGTACTCTTGCTTACTGATGTACTGAGTACCCAGCAGTTTCTGGTAACGATTAACAGTCAGTTGCGCGATATTGGCTGCCGCCTGCGCTTTCGCCAGATCGCCTTTTGCACTGTCGTACGCCGCCTGGTAGGTAGCAGGATCAATCTGATAAAGAGAGACACCTGCTTCGATGTCGCTACCCTCTTTGAAATTACGCTTCAGGATAATCCCGCTAACTTGAGGACGAACTTCTGCGATCCGGTAAGCACTGGTGCGGCCCGGAAGCTCGGTTGTGATCTGCAGAGGTTCAGTTTTGACTGTTACTACCCCAACGGCGGGCATCTGCTGGCCACCTTGTTGGGCCTGTTTGTCGTCACATCCTGTAAGCGCTAAGCTGCCTGAGAGCATCAGAACGATCGCCAGAGGCGTAAACCCTCTGTTTTTGTTCATATGTAAACCTCGAGTGTCCGATTTCAAATTGGTCAATGGTCAAAAGTCGATAAACCCATTGCTGCGTTTATATTATCGTCGTGCTATGGTACATACATTCATAAATGTATGTAAATCTAACGCCTGTAAATTCACTAACATATGGCACGAAAAACCAAACAAGAAGCGCAAGAAACGCGTCAACACATCCTCGATGTGGCGCTACGTCTTTTCTCACAGCAGGGGGTATCATCCACCTCACTGGGAGAGATTGCAAAAGCGGCAGGCGTTACGCGCGGTGCAATCTACTGGCATTTTAAAGACAAGTCGGATTTGTTCAGTGAGATCTGGGAGCTGTCAGAGTCCAATATTGGTGAACTAGAGCTTGAGTATCAGGCAAAATTCCCTGACGATCCACTCTCAGTTTTAAGAGAAATACTAATTCATGTGCTTGAATCGACGGTGACAGAAGAACGGCGTCGATTATTGATGGAGATTATTTTCCACAAATGCGAGTTTGTCGGAGAAATGGCGGTTGTCCAACAGGCACAACGAAATCTCTGTCTGGAAAGTTATGAACGTATAGAGCAAACGTTAAGGCATTGTATTGAAAAGAAATTATTACCAACCAATTTAATGACGCGCCGTGCGGCGATAATTATGCGCGGTTATATTTCCGGCCTGATGGAAAACTGGCTGTTTGCACCGCAATCTTTTGATCTAAAAAAAGAAGCCCGCGATTACGTAGCCATCTTGTTGGAAATGTATCTTCTTTGCCCGACCCTTCGTACTCCCGCCGCCAACGAAAAATCCTGAATTAGACTCCAGGATTTATCCTGGACATTTTCGCTGTTGCTATTCTGGCTCTCTACACCGTGATATTCTAGCCACCCGACTAGTTCAGGTCGTTCTTCAGGTTCAGAAACCTTCATTCATCATGACTATGTTCCAGTATTACAAACGATCACGGCATTTTGTTTTTTCAGCATTTATTGCTTTTGTTCTTGTCTTGTTATGCCAGAACACGGCGTTTGCGCGGGCGTCATCGAATGGTGATCTACCGACGAAAGCAGACCTGCAGGCACAACTTGACTCACTTAATAAACAAAAAGATCTTTCTGCCCAGGACAAGCTGGTGCAGCAAGATATTACTGACACATTAGCCACCCTCGAGAAAATCGATCGCGTAAAAGACGAAACGGTGCAATTACGGCAAAAAGTTGCCGAAGCGCCAGAGAAAATGCGTCAAGCGACCGCAGCGTTAACTGCGCTCAACGATGTGGATAACGACGAAGAAACCCGCAAAATTCTGAGTACGCTATCGTTGCGCCAGTTGGAGTTACGCGTCTCCCAGGCGCTGGATGATTTGCAGAATGCACAAAATGATCTGGCTTCTTATAACAGCCAGTTAGTTTCGTTACAGACGCAGCCTGAACGCGTGCAAAATGCGATGTATACCGCCTCGCAGCAATTGCAACAAATTCGTAGCCGCCTGGATGGAACCGAGGTCGGCGAAGCCGCCTTACGTCCCAGCCAGAAAGTGTTAATGCAGGCACAGCAGGCTTTGCTGAATGCCGAGATTGACCAACAGCGTAAAAGCCTGGAAGGGAACACTGTCTTACAGGACACTCTGCAAAAACAGCGTGATTACGTGACGGCGAACAGTGCGCGACTTGAGCATCAGCTACAACTGTTGCAGGAGGCAGTGAACAGCAAGCGCCTGACATTAACCGAAAAAACGGCGCAGGAAGCCGTTACTCCGGATGAAGCTGCGCGTATTCAGGCTAATCCGCTGGTGAAGCAGGAGCTGGAAATAAACCAGCAATTAAGCCAGCGTCTGATTACCGCTACCGAAAACGGTAATGTCCTGATGCAGCAAAACATCAAAGTCAAAAACTGGCTGGAGCGGGCGCTGCAATCGGAACGTAACATCAAAGAGCAGATTTCTGTCCTGAAAGGTAGTCTGCTGCTTTCACGCATTCTTTATCAGCAACAACAAACGCTGCCCTCGGCGGATGAACTGGAAAATATGACCAACCGCATCGCGGACTTGCGTCTCGAACAGTTTGAAGTCAACCAGCAACGTGACGCGCTGTTCCAGAGCGATGCGTTCGTCAGCAAGCTGGAAGAAGGTCACGCCAACGAAGTCAACAGCGAAGTTCACGATGCGTTATTGCAAGTGGTTGATATGCGTCGCGAACTGTTGGATCAGCTTAACAAACAGTTGGGTAACCAGCTGATGATGGCCATTAACCTGCAAATCAACCAGCAGCAGTTAATGAGCGTATCGAAAAACCTGAAATCCATCCTGACTCAGCAAATTTTTTGGGTGAACAGTAACCGTCCGATGGACTGGGACTGGATCAAAGCGTTCCCGCAAACCCTGAAAGATGAGTTTAAATCGATGAAAATTACGGTGAACTGGGAAAAAGCCTGGCCCGCCGTATTCATCGCTTTCCTTGCCGGTTTGCCGCTGCTGTTGATTGCCGGGCTGATTCACTGGCGTTTAGGCTGGCTGAAAGCATATCAACAAAAACTGGCTTCGGCGGTAGGTTCCCTGCGTAACGATAGCCAGCTCAATACGCCAAAAGCGATTCTTATTGACCTGATCCGCGCACTGCCGGTGTGCCTGATTATTCTCGCTGTCGGCCTGATTTTGCTGACTATGCAGCTCAATATCAGCGAGTTATTGTGGTCGTTCAGCAAAAAACTGGCGATTTTCTGGCTGGTGTTTGGCCTGTGCTGGAAAGTGCTGGAGAAAAACGGTGTTGCCGTGCGTCACTTTGGTATGCCGGAACAGCAGACCAGCCACTGGCGTCGGCAAATTGTTCGCATCAGCCTCGCGTTGCTACCGATCCATTTCTGGTCTGTGGTGGCAGAACTCTCCCCGCTGCATCTGATGGATGATGTGCTGGGGCAGGCGATGATTTTCTTCAACCTGCTGCTGATTGCCTTCCTGGTGTGGCCGATGTGCCGCGAAAGCTGGCGTGATAAAGAGTCGCACACCATGCGACTGGTCACCATTACCGTGCTGTCGATTATCCCGATTGCGCTGATGGTGCTGACTGCAACGGGCTATTTCTACACCACGCTGCGCCTCTCCGGGCGTTGGATTGAAACCGTTTATCTGGTGATCATCTGGAACTTGCTCTACCAGACGGTGTTGCGCGGCTTAAGTGTAGCGGCGCGACGTATCGCCTGGCGTCGTGCGCTGGCGCGTCGACAGAATCTGGTGAAAGAGGGCGCAGAAGGTGCCGAACCGCCGGAAGAACCCACCATTGCACTGGAGCAGGTTAACCAGCAGACGCTGCGTATTACCATGTTGCTGATGTTTGCGCTGTTCGGTGTCATGTTCTGGGCAATTTGGTCCGATTTGATCACCGTGTTCAGCTATCTCGACAGCATCACGCTCTGGCATTACAACGGCAATGAAGCTGGCGCTGCGGTGGTTAAAAACGTCACCATGGGCAGTCTGTTGTTTGCGATTATCGCCTCAATGGTGGCCTGGGCGTTGATTCGCAACCTGCCTGGTTTGCTGGAAGTGCTGGTGCTGTCGCGCCTGAACATGCGCCAGGGGGCATCGTATGCCATCACCACTATCCTTAACTACATCATCATTGCCGTTGGTGCGATGACGGTGTTCGGATCGCTGGGCGTCTCGTGGGATAAACTCCAGTGGCTGGCAGCAGCATTATCCGTAGGTCTTGGTTTTGGCTTACAGGAGATCTTCGGTAACTTCGTCTCCGGTTTGATCATCCTGTTCGAACGTCCGGTGCGCATTGGCGATACGGTAACCATTGGTACCTACTCTGGGACGGTCAGTAAGATCCGTATTCGTGCGACAACGATTACCGATTTCGATCGCAAAGAAGTGATCATCCCGAACAAAGCGTTTGTTACCGAGCGTCTGATCAACTGGTCGTTAACTGACACCACCACGCGTCTGGTGATCCGCCTGGGCGTGGCCTATGGCTCCGATCTGGAAAAAGTCCGCAGAGTTCTGCTCCAGGCAGCGACTGAGCATCCAAGGGTGATGCACGAGCCAATGCCAGAAGTCTTCTTTACTGCATTTGGCGCCAGCACGCTGGATCACGAACTGCGCTTGTATGTTCGTGAACTGCGCGACCGTAGCCGTACTGTCGATGAACTGAACCGTACCATCGATCAGCTGTGCCGTGAAAACGACATCAACATTGCCTTTAACCAACTTGAAGTGCATCTGCATAACGAGAAGGGCGATGAAGTGACGGAAGTGAAACGTGACTACAAAGGTGACGATCCGACGCCTGCGGTAGGATAATAACGAAAGGGGCGGCATTTAGTTGCCCCCGAGATTGCTGACAAAGTGCGCGTTGTTCATGCCGGATGCGGCGTGACCGCCTTATCCGGCCTACGAAACCGCGAAAATTCAATATATTGCAGGAGCGGTATAGGCCTGATAAGCGTAGTGCATCAGGCAGTTTTGCGTTTGCCCGCAATCTTAGCGGACATTTAGCGGCCCCATTTATTTATCACTTTGCGCCTCATCATCGCGCGTTAATTTCTTTTCATAATCACGCTTTACAATATCCAGCGCGCGCAGCACGGTACTGGCAGGGATTTGATTTTCTTCCAGCAGCACAATTAAATCGACGGCCAGTTTGACATCGTCAGGGGCATTTTCCAGTGACATACTTTCTCCATTGTTAGCGGGTTAAACGCGCTAGCCTGTTTTCGATTTTTTCCAACGCATGACGGCAACGCGCCAGGCGCGCTTCATAGGCTTCCACTTCACGATGTAGCGTCTGCTGTTCCACGAGATCGGTCGCCCGCACCAGACGGGCTTTACGCTCGGCAACCATTTCACGTAGCCGTCGTTCAAACTCCTGATGCTGAATACGTTTACGCTGCCAGCGGGCAATTTTTGGTGGTGCGCTATCCCACTCGCGTAGCGACCAGGCTGCGGCTTCACGCGCGATGGCTTCCAGTTGTGCCGCCAGATGTTCTGCCAGCCAGGCGACTTGCGGCAGTTGCTGTTGCTCAACAGCATGGCGAAGCGCGGACAAATTATCTCCCGCTTCTTCCAGGTACGCCTGTAACGTTGTCGCACGGGTCTGAAAAAGGTGCCTGTCGAAACGGGCGCTTAACGTGGCGAACTGCGCCACCGGGGCACAACGCTGGCGCAGCGTGGCGAGCTGACCTTCCAGTTTTTCCAGCAGCAGGGCAGTTTTCACGATAAGACCTCAATGAAAATGATAATTGTTATGCTAAAGTAGCCACTCTGTATGCTGACTACACATAATATGCAACGAATCATTTTAATCATCATTGGCTGGCTGGCGGTAGTGTTGGGTACGCTGGGCGTGGTATTACCGGTATTGCCGACGACGCCATTTATCCTACTGGCCGCCTGGTGCTTTGCCCGTTCATCGCCGCGCTTCCACGCCTGGTTGCTGTACCGCTCATGGTTTGGCAGCTATTTACGCTTCTGGCAGAAATATCATGCGATGCCGCGCGGTGCAAAGCCTCGGGCGATATTCATTATTTTACTGACTTTTGCGATTTCACTTTGGTTCGTACATATGACGTGGGTGCGGATTCTGTTATTGGTGATCCTCGGCTGTTTGCTGATTTTTATGTGGCGAATCCCGGTGATTGATGAAAAGCAATAAAAACGGCAAAGCACAACAATCGCTGTTGCAATTATCGCCCACAGCCAGTACATTCTGGCGTTTTCGAGCACAGGCGCAGGCGGTCAAAGGTTAAACAACTGTTACTTTTGACTCGTTTAAAACGCGCCGTGAGTACCACCGTAACAAGCAGGCATACACTTATGACCGCGACTGCACAGCAGCTTGAGTATCTCAAAAATAGCATCAAAAGCATTCAGGACTACCCGAAACCCGGCATTCTTTTCCGCGATGTCACCAGCTTACTGGAAGACCCGAAAGCTTACGCTCTCAGCATCGATCTACTGGTTGAGCGTTACAAAAATGCGGGCATTACCAAAGTTGTCGGCACTGAAGCTCGTGGCTTCTTGTTCGGCGCTCCGGTAGCATTGGGTCTGGGCGTTGGTTTTGTGCCGGTACGTAAACCAGGCAAACTGCCGCGCGAAACTATCAACGAATCTTACGAACTGGAATACGGCACCGATAAGCTGGAAATCCACGTTGATGCCATTAAACCTGGCGACAAAGTGCTGGTGGTTGATGATTTGCTGGCAACAGGCGGCACCATTGAAGCGACGGTTAAACTGATCCGCCGTTTAGGTGGTGAAGTTACTGACGCTGCGTTCATCATTAATCTGTTCGATCTTGGCGGCGAACAGCGCCTCGAAAAGCAGGGCATTACCTGTTATAGCCTTGTCCCGTTCCCGGGCCATTAATTTTCGCCAGCCCATGCCATGGGCAGCACAAGTTGTACATTCAGCCTCGCCGTTCTGACGGGGCTGTGTTAGCATTACCCCTTCGTGAATCCACCTTCCAGCGTTTCAGAGCCTGCCAATGAGTTATCAGGTCTTAGCCCGAAAATGGCGCCCACAAACCTTTGCTGACGTCGTCGGCCAGGAACATGTGCTGACCGCACTGGCGAACGGCTTGTCGTTAGGGCGTATTCATCATGCTTATCTTTTTTCCGGCACCCGTGGCGTCGGAAAAACCTCTATCGCCCGACTGCTGGCGAAGGGACTAAACTGCGAAACCGGCATTACCGCGACGCCGTGCGGCGTATGCGATAACTGCCGTGAAATCGAGCAGGGGCGCTTTGTCGATTTGATTGAAATCGACGCCGCCTCGCGCACTAAAGTTGAAGATACCCGCGACCTGCTGGATAACGTTCAGTACGCTCCGGCGCGTGGTCGTTTTAAAGTCTATCTGATCGACGAAGTGCATATGCTGTCGCGTCACAGCTTTAACGCACTGTTAAAAACCCTTGAAGAGCCGCCAGAGCACGTCAAGTTCCTGCTGGCGACGACCGATCCGCAGAAATTGCCGGTGACGATTTTGTCACGCTGTCTGCAATTCCATCTCAAGGCGCTGGATGTCGAGCAAATTCGCCATCAGCTTGAGCACATCCTCAACGAAGAACATATCGCTCACGAGCCACGTGCGTTGCAACTGCTGGCGCGCGCCGCTGAAGGCAGCCTGCGAGACGCCTTAAGTCTGACCGACCAGGCAATTGCCAGCGGTGACGGCCAGGTTTCAACCCAGGCGGTCAGTGCGATGCTGGGTACGCTTGACGACGATCAAGCGCTGTCGCTGGTTGAAGCGATGGTCGAGGCCAACGGCGAGCGCGTAATGGCGCTGATTAATGAAGCCGCTGCCCGTGGTATCGAGTGGGAAGCGTTGTTGGTGGAAATGCTCGGCCTGTTGCACCGCATTGCGATGGTACAACTTTCGCCTGCCGCGCTGGGCAACGACATGGCCGCCATCGAGTTGCGGATGCGTGAACTTGCGCGCACCATACCGCCGACGGATATTCAGCTTTACTATCAGACGTTGTTGATTGGTCGCAAAGAATTACCGTATGCGCCGGACCGTCGTATGGGCGTTGAAATGACGCTATTGCGCGCGTTGGCGTTCCATCCGCGTATGCCGCTGCCTGAACCGGAAGCGCCGCGTCAGTCCTTTGCACCCGTCGCGCCAACGGCAGTAATGACGCCAACCCAAGTGCCGCCGCAACCGCAACCAGCGCAGCAGCAGGCACCGACTGTACCGCTCTCAGAAACCACCAGCCAGGTGCTGGCGGCGCGTCAGCAACTGCAGCGCGCTCAGGGAGCAACCAAAGCAAAAAAGAGTGAACCGGCAGCCGCTACCCGCGCGCGGCCGGTGAATAACGCTGCGCTGGAAAGACTGGCTTCGGTCACCGATCGCGTTCAGTCGCGTCCGGTGCCATCGGCGCTGGAAAAAGCGCCAGCTAAAAAAGAAGCGTATCGCTGGAAGGCTACCACTCCAGTGATGCAGCAAAAAGAAGTGGTCGCCACGCCGAAGGCGCTGAAAAAAGCGCTGGAACATGAAAAAACGCCGGAACTGGCTGCGAAGCTGGCGGCAGAAGCCATTGAGCGCGACCCGTGGGCGGCACAGGTGAGCCAACTATCGCTACCCAAACTGGTCGAACAGGTGGCGTTAAATGCCTGGAAAGAGGAGAGCGACAACGCAGTATGCCTGCATTTGCGCTCCTCTCAGCGGCATTTGAATAACCGCGGCGCACAACAAAAACTGGCTGAAGCGTTGAGCACGTTAAAAGGTTCAACGGTTGAACTGACTATCGTTGAAGATGATAATCCCGCGGTGCGCACGCCGCTGGAGTGGCGTCAGGCGATATACGAAGAAAAACTTGCGCAGGCGCGCGAGTCCATTATTGCGGATAATAATATTCAGACCCTGCGTCGATTCTTTGATGCGGAGCTGGATGAAGAAAGTATCCGCCCCATTTGATCGTAAGCACAGCTTACGATCGTCATCCTTAACGTGATTGAGAGAGAAACCTATGTTTGGTAAAGGCGGTCTGGGCAACCTGATGAAGCAAGCCCAGCAGATGCAAGAAAAAATGCAGCAGATGCAGGAAGAAATCGCGAAGCTGGAAGTGACCGGCGAATCCGGTGCTGGTCTGGTGAAAGTGACCATCAATGGCGCTCACAACTGCCGTCGTGTAGAGATCGACCCTAGCCTGCTGGAAGACGACAAAGAGATGCTGGAAGATTTGGTCGCTGCGGCATTCAACGACGCAGCGCGTCGCATCGAAGAAACCCAGAAAGAAAAAATGGCTTCTGTTTCCTCCGGAATGCAGCTGCCGCCAGGCTTTAAGATGCCGTTCTGATGCAAACCAGCCCGCTGTTAACACAGCTTATGGAAGCACTGCGCTGTCTGCCGGGCGTTGGCCCGAAGTCGGCGCAGCGTATGGCGTTCACGCTGCTTCAGCGCGATCGTAGCGGCGGGATGCGTCTGGCGCAGGCGCTCACCCGGGCGATGTCGGAAATCGGCCACTGCGCCGATTGTCGGACCTTCACTGAACAGGAAGTCTGTAACATCTGTTCGAATCCGCGTCGTCAGGAAAACGGTCAAATCTGCGTGGTGGAGAGTCCGGCGGACATCTACGCCATTGAGCAGACAGGGCAGTTTTCCGGTCGTTATTTTGTGTTGATGGGGCATCTGTCACCGCTGGACGGCATTGGCCCGGATGATATCGGACTTGATCGCCTGGAACAGCGTCTGGCGGCAGAAAAAATCACTGAAGTGATCCTCGCCACCAACCCGACGGTCGAAGGTGAAGCCACCGCTAACTACATTGCCGAGCTTTGCGCGCAATATGACGTGGAAGCCAGCCGTATTGCTCATGGCGTACCGGTTGGCGGCGAGCTGGAAATGGTCGACGGCACCACGTTGTCGCATTCCCTTGCCGGGCGTCATAAGATTCGTTTTTAAGCAAACGAGAGCAGGATCACCTGCTCTCGCTTGAAATTATCCTTCCTTGTCCCCATTTACCCCTCATCCTGTTTTTAACCTTAAAATGGCATTATTGAGGTAGACCTACATGAAAGGACAAGAAACTCGTGGTTTTCAGTCAGAAGTGAAACAGCTTCTGCACCTGATGATCCATTCTCTCTATTCCAATAAAGAAATCTTCCTGCGTGAGCTTATCTCTAACGCCTCCGATGCGGCGGACAAGCTGCGTTTCCGCGCGCTCTCTAACCCGGATCTGTACGAAGGTGACGGCGAACTGCGCGTTCGTATTTCTTTCGATAAAGACAAGCGCACGCTGACCATTTCCGATAACGGCGTGGGGATGACCCGCGACGAAGTGATTGACCATCTGGGTACTATCGCTAAATCTGGCACCAAATCATTCCTTGAATCCCTGGGGTCTGACCAGGCGAAAGACAGCCAGCTGATCGGTCAGTTCGGTGTTGGTTTCTACTCCGCGTTTATCGTGGCTGATAAAGTGACCGTGCGTACTCGTGCGGCGGGTGAAAAACCAGAAAACGGCGTGTTCTGGGAATCGGCTGGTGAAGGTGAATACACCGTTGCCGACATCACCAAAGAAGATCGTGGTACTGAAATCACCCTGCATCTGCGTGAAGGCGAAGACGAGTTCCTCGATGACTGGCGCGTGCGTTCCATCATCAGCAAATACTCCGACCATATCGCGCTGCCGGTAGAGATCGAAAAACGCGAAGAGAAAGACGGCGAAACCGTTATCTCCTGGGAGAAAATCAACAAAGCGCAGGCGCTGTGGACCCGTAACAAGTCGGAAATCACCGACGAAGAGTACAAAGAGTTCTACAAACATATCGCACACGACTTTAACGATCCGCTGACCTGGAGCCACAACCGTGTCGAAGGTAAGCAGGAATACACCAGCCTGCTGTACATCCCATCGCAGGCGCCGTGGGATATGTGGAACCGCGATCATAAGCACGGCCTGAAACTGTACGTCCAGCGTGTGTTCATCATGGACGACGCAGAACAGTTCATGCCGAACTATCTGCGCTTCGTGCGTGGTCTGATTGACTCCAGCGATCTGCCGCTGAACGTTTCCCGTGAAATCCTCCAGGACAGCACCGTAACCCGCAATCTGCGCAATGCGCTGACCAAGCGTGTGCTGCAAATGCTGGAAAAACTGGCGAAAGACGACGCAGAAAAATACCAGACCTTCTGGCAACAGTTTGGCCTGGTACTGAAAGAAGGTCCGGCGGAAGATTTCGCTAACCAGGAAGCGATCGCCAAACTGCTGCGTTTTGCTTCTACCCATACCGACTCTTCTGCGCAGACCGTGTCTCTGGAAGACTACGTATCCCGCATGAAAGAAGGGCAGGAGAAAATCTACTACATCACTGCAGACAGCTATGCGGCAGCGAAGAGCAGCCCGCACCTGGAACTGCTGCGTAAGAAAGGCATCGAAGTTCTGCTGCTTTCTGACCGCATCGATGAGTGGATGATGAACTATCTGACTGAGTTCGATGGCAAGCCGTTCCAGTCTGTGTCTAAAGTTGACGAGTCGCTGGAAAAACTGGCTGACGAAGTTGATGAGAGCGCGAAAGAAGCGGAGAAAGCACTGACTCCGTTCATCGACCGCGTGAAAGCACTGCTTGGCGAGCGCGTGAAAGATGTCCGTCTGACCCACCGTCTGACCGATACCCCAGCGATCGTTTCTACTGACGCGGACGAAATGAGCACCCAGATGGCGAAACTGTTCGCCGCAGCGGGCCAGAAAGTGCCAGAAGTGAAATACATCTTCGAACTGAACCCGGATCACGTACTGGTGAAACGTGCTGCAGATACTGAAGATGAAGCCAAGTTCAGCGAGTGGGTAGAACTGCTGCTGGATCAGGCGCTGCTGGCAGAACGCGGTACGCTGGAAGATCCGAACCTGTTTATTCGTCGTATGAACCAGTTACTGGTTTCCTGATGTAATGCCGGATGAATTTTATCCGGCATACAGCTGAATGTGGTGCCGGATGACCTTCGTGTCATCCGGCATTTTTCTTTTCATCCTCTGCACTTTCCGCAAATTATCTCACCATTAACCGTTTCAGCCCCGGGCGCCTTTCTTGAGGCAATCGCCTGATGGTGGTATCGTTTATCGCTTTTTCAAAAAATTCGACACATTTTAAGGGGATTTTCGCAATGCGTATCATTCTGCTTGGCGCTCCGGGCGCGGGGAAAGGGACTCAGGCTCAGTTCATCATGGAGAAATATGGTATTCCGCAAATCTCCACTGGCGATATGCTGCGTGCCGCAGTCAAATCTGGCTCCGAGCTGGGTAAACAAGCTAAAGACATTATGGACGCTGGCAAACTGGTCACCGACGAACTGGTGATCGCGCTGGTTAAAGAGCGCATTGCTCAGGAAGACTGCCGTAACGGTTTCCTGCTTGACGGCTTCCCGCGTACCATTCCGCAGGCAGACGCGATGAAAGAAGCGGGCATCAACGTTGACTACGTTCTGGAATTCGACGTTCCGGACGAACTGATCGTTGACCGTATCGTCGGTCGCCGCGTTCACGCGCCGTCTGGTCGTGTATATCACGTTAAATTCAATCCGCCGAAAGTAGAAGGCAAAGACGACGTTACCGGTGAAGAACTGACTACCCGTAAAGACGATCAGGAAGAGACCGTACGTAAACGTCTGGTTGAATACCATCAGATGACTGCACCGCTGATCGGCTACTACTCCAAAGAAGCTGAAGCGGGTAACACCAAATACGCGAAAGTTGACGGCACCAAACCGGTTGCTGAAGTTCGCGCAGCTCTGGAAAAAATCCTCGGCTAATCAAGTTGCAGCAGATCTGCTTTCGGGCAGGTCTGCGTATCCTCCTCAGGTTAGACCTCTCACAGCAATTAGTTCTTCTTCCTCACTTTTCCGCTACAATTATCAACAAGTTGAATCGATAAGAGGCGGTAATGCGTCAGACTAAAACCGGTATCCTGCTGGCAAACCTGGGGACGCCCGATGCCCCCACTCCTGAAGCGGTAAAACGTTACCTGAAACAATTTTTAAGCGACAGACGCGTGGTTGATACCTCACGACTGTTGTGGTGGCCGTTGCTGCGTGGTGTGATTTTGCCGCTGCGCTCACCGCGCGTGGCGAAGCTGTACGCCTCGGTCTGGATGGAAGACGGCTCGCCGCTGATGGTTTACAGCCGCCAGCAACAGCAGGCGCTGGCACAACGTTTACCGGATACGCCAGTGGCGCTGGGCATGAGCTACGGCTCGCCATCACTGGAAAGCGCCGTAGATGAACTACTGGCAGAACATGTTGATCATATTGTGGTGCTGCCGCTCTATCCGCAATACTCCTGTTCTACGGTTGGCGCTGTGTGGGATGAACTTGCACGCATTCTGGCGCGCAAGCGTAGCATTCCGGGGATTTCGTTTATTCGTGATTACGCCGATAACCACGATTACATTAATGCGCTGGCAAATAGCGTGCGGGCCTCTTTCGAAAAACATGGCGAGCCGGATCTGCTGCTGCTCTCTTATCATGGCATTCCTCAGCGTTACGCGGATGAAGGTGATGATTACCCGCAGCGTTGCCGCACAACGACTCGTGAACTGGCTTCCGCACTGGGGATGGCACCGGAAAAAGTGATGATGACCTTTCAGTCGCGCTTTGGTCGGGAACCCTGGCTGATGCCTTATACCGACGAAACGTTGAAAATGCTCGGAGAAAAAGGTGTCGGTCATATTCAGGTGGTGTGTCCGGGCTTTGCTGCGGATTGTCTGGAGACGCTGGAAGAGATTGCCGAGCAAAACCGTGAAGTCTTCCTCGGCGCTGGCGGGAAAAAATACGAATATATTCCGGCGCTTAATGCCACACCGGAACATATCGAAATGATGGCTAATCTTGTTGCAGCCTATCGCTAAAGCTGAGCGGTAAAGAACTGAGCACCGTCGCGAAGAGCATCGTCGGCGGTTTTCATCATCCGTGAATAATGCAAAAAGGCGTGCAGCGTACCTGGGTAGAGTTTGAAATCACAGGGCTGCTGATGCGCCGCTAACGTCTGGTAAAGTAGGCGACTGTCATCCAGCAGCGGATCGAACTCCGCTCCGGCGATATAACAGGGCGGCACATTTCGAGTGAGATCATTATTAAACAGGCAGTAATACGGCGACTCGCGATCTGCTTCGCTGCCTAAGTATGCCTCTTCATACATCTGCAAATCCTGTTGCGTTAAGCCATCCCAGCCACCGCCCAGCAGGCGACGAGTCACGGAATCCCGTAACCCATAAAGTCCATACCACAGCAAAACGCCCACAACCTTACCGCAATCGATCTGCTTATCACGTAACCACAAAGCACTGGCGAGCGCCAGCATTGCGCCAGCGGAATCACCGGCAAAGCCAATACGTGACATATTAATTTGATAATCGCTCGCCTGCTGGTGGAAGTGACAACAGGCAGCCACAATTTCCTCTATCGCTTGCGGAAAACGCGCTTCAGGCGAAAGGGTGTAATCAATACCAATCACCGTACACTGGGTGTACTTTGCCAGAAGTCGCATGATGCGATCGTGAGTATCGAGATTGCCGAGAATAAAACCGCCGCCATGCAGATAAAACAACGTCGCCGGGCTATCCGGGTTCGGACAAAATAGCCGTGCTTTCACCTGGCCATATTTTGTCGGAACTGCGTAATCCCTGGTTTCCATTTCTGGAGCGCCCGCATTCCAGAATCGCCGTTCGAGCGTGTAATGCTGACGCTGCTCGGCAAGTGTTCCTTCTGCGGGCCAGGGCGGTAAATCAGGCTGAAGTGTATTAACAACGGCCCTCATTTCGGCAGAAATCAGTTCCAGTGCGGGTAATTTGTTTTCCATCTTCATAGAAAAACTCCTTTCAAATTACGCCATTGTAAGGAAGCTCTGCCATGATAATGCGATCCCGTCTGCTGATATTGAAACTGCCTGCGTCTCGCGCGTTCAGGCATGATTGTGTTAACATTCGCCGCTCAGTTAACCACCCGTAAAAACAACCATGAAATTTCCCGGCAAACGTAAATCCAAACATTACTTCCCCGTAAATGCACGCGATCCGCTGTTGCAGCAAATCCAACCAGAAAACGAAACCAGCGCAGCCTGGGTGGTAGGTATCGACCAGACGCTGGTGGATATTGAAGCCAAAGTGGAAGACGATTTTATTGAACGTTATGGATTAAGCGCCGGGCATTCGCTGGTCATTGAAGATGATGTTGCTGAAGCACTTTATCAGGAACTGAAACAGAAAAACCTGATTACTCATCAGTTTGCAGGTGGCACTATTGGCAATACCATGCACAACTATTCTGTACTGGCAGACGACCGTTCGGTGCTGCTGGGCGTGATGTGCAGCAATATTGAAATTGGCAGCTACGCCTATCGTTACTTGTGTAATACATCCAGTCGTACCGATCTTAACTATTTGCAGGGCGTGGATGGTCCGATTGGTCGTTGCTTTACGCTGATTGGCGAGTCTGGCGAACGTACCTTTGCTATCAGTCCTGGCCA
The DNA here is from genome assembly GCF_005843885.1 of Escherichia sp. E4742. NCBI lineage: Bacteria > Pseudomonadati > Pseudomonadota > Gammaproteobacteria > Enterobacterales > Enterobacteriaceae > Escherichia > Escherichia sp. E4742. The sequence continues at coordinate 3,497,279 of NZ_CP040443.1, forward strand.
CATGAACCAGCTACGGGCAGAAAGCATTCCGGAAGATGTGATTGCCGGAGCGTCGGCGCTGGTATTAACGTCCTATCTGGTGCGTTGTAAACCGGGTGAGCCGATGCCGGAAGCGACCATGAAAGCCATTGAGTACGCGAAGAAATATAACGTGCCGGTGGTGCTGACGCTGGGGACCAAGTTTGTCATTGCCGAGAATCCGCAATGGTGGCAGCAATTCCTCAAAGAACACGTTTCCATCCTTGCGATGAACGAAGAAGAAGCCGAAGCGTTGACCGGAGAGAGCGATCCGCTGCTGGCATCTGATAAGGCGCTGGACTGGGTTGATCTGGTGCTGTGCACCGCCGGGCCAATCGGCTTGTATATGGCGGGCTTTACGGAAGACGAAGCGAAACGCAAAACCCAGCATCCGCTGCTGCCGGGCGCTATCGCGGAATTTAACCAGTATGAGTTTAGCCGCGCCATGCGCCACAAGGATTGCCAGAACCCGCTGCGTGTTTATTCGCACATTGCGCCGTACATGGGCGGCCCAGAAAAAATCATGAACACCAACGGTGCCGGAGACGGTGCGCTGGCAGCGTTGTTGCATGACATTACCGCCAATAGCTATCACCGCACTAACGTGCCAAATTCCAGCAAGCATAAATTCACCTGGTTGACGTATTCGTCATTAGCGCAGGTGTGTAAATATGCTAACCGCGTCAGTTATCAGGTGCTTAACCAGCATTCACCTCGCTTAACGCGCGGGCTGCCGGAGCGTGAAGACAGCCTGGAAGAATCTTACTGGGATCGTTAAGTTATCGGATGTAACCAAATTGCATCCGGCAATGCGATCTATCCAAACAGGGCAATCCCGGCGTCTTTTTTTACTTCTGACAAGGATGCATAGGATGAAGACGGTTTGGTATCTGCAACATACGCATTTTGGCGATATGAAAGGTATCGGCATTTACACCCGTTATGAACTGGCCTTGCAGGCCAAAAAAGACGTGGAAAATAAGCCTGGGTTTGTGGATTACCCGGAAAATTTTCAGTTTATTGAATGCATCCTTAACCAGGACCTTTGGGGAGATTTTCCCGTTACACAGGCAGACGATCCCGTCGGGGCGATGGTTTACAGCTTGTGGCATATCCGTGATGATGAGGCTGATGATTACGTCTTCCTCGGCATTTATACCACTGCCGAACTGGCAGAGCAGGCCCGGGAACGGCCTGCCGCTATTTTCAGGAAGATGCTGCAAATATTCGGCCAGATAAAGGGCAGCTTGATCGTACCTGGTGGGAAGAGGGCTTCATTTCATGGGACCAGGCCTCGGAATTGATTGCCCCCAACGCGGGGTAAGCGTCCGGCATTTTGCGCTCGATGCCTGATGCGACGCTGGCTGCGTCTTATCAGGCCTACATATCCGCGCCTATTATCCGGCAATCACCGTTTACCCCGTCACCACTTCACCCGCCGGTGGCGTTTCCAGCAGTTCCAGCATAGTTCGGGCAATTTCACGCTCGCCCATCACTACCTGATTCGCGCCACGTTCGGTGATATATGCCACCTCGTCGTCATAATGGGCGCGGGCGATAATCTCAATATCCGGGTTTTTCGCGCGAGCAGACGCCACTATCTCGCCTGCTTCGTAACCGTTGGGAATCGTCAGGATCAGCCATTTTGCACATTCCAGATGCGCCAGTTGCATGATCTCTTCGTTAGCCGCGTTGCCTAATACCGCCCGGACTCCGCGCTCACGCAGTTCGTCGACGCGAGTACGTGACGTCTCAATCACCACTAAAGGAATATCAGACGCGAGCAATTTCTCCCCCAGCAGGCTGCCCACACGACCATACCCCACCAGCAGCGCATGGTTGCAGATATCCACCGGAATCTGCTTCTCTTCTTCGATAGCTTCCTCCAGCGTCTGCTCTTCCAGCGTTTCGGTTTTCGCCAGGTATTTCTCCAGCAGCGCGAACAGCACCGGGTTGAGCATAATCGACAAAATCGCCCCCGCCAGCACCAGGTTTTGCCCGGCCTGCGGCAGCAGATTCAACGCCATCCCCAGACCTGCCAGAATAAAGGCGAACTCACCAATCTGCGCCAGGCTGGCGGCGATGGTCAACGCCGTACGCTGGGAGTGGCCAAACAACCTGACGAGGAAAAGCGCCGCGACCGATTTACCAAACAGAATAATCGCCAGCGTAGCCAGCACCGCCAACGGCTGCTGAATCAGGATTAACGGATCAAACAACATGCCGACAGAGACAAAGAACAGCACCGCAAACGCATCGCGCAACGGCAGCGTATCATGCGCCGCGCGGTGGCTAAGTTCGGACTCATTCAGCACCATCCCGGCAAAGAACGCGCCGAGTGCAAAGGAGACGTCAAACAGCTCCACCGCGCCAAAAGCAATCCCTAACGCCAGCGCCAGCACCGACAAGGTAAACAGCTCGCGCGAACCCGTTGCCGCGCTACGTGCCATAATCCACGGCACCAGACGGCGACCTACCAACATCATAATGGCAATAAACGCGACAACTTTGCCGATGGTGATACTCATATCCAGCGCCAGCGTCGCAAAGCCCACATCGCCCTGTTCCAGCATTCCGGCTACCGCTGGCAGCAACACCAGCGTCAGGACCATCACCAGGTCTTCCACAATCAGCCAGCCAATGGCGATTTGCCCGCGCTGGCTGTCTATCAACTGCCGTTCTTCAAGCGCGCGCAGCAGCACCACGGTACTGGCGGTGGAAAGACACAGGCCGAACACGATACCGGTCATCAACGACCAGCCCAGCACGGCGGAGAGCGCCATACCCAGCAACGTCGCCACGGCTATCTGGGCAATCGCGCCGGGAATGGCGATGGACTTTACCGCCATCAAATCCTTGAGCGAAAAATGCAAACCGACGCCGAACATCAGCAAAATAACGCCCAGCTCCGCCAGTTCCGGTGCCAGTTTGGTATCGGCAACAAACCCTGGAGTAAAGGGGCCAGCCAGCACGCCCGCTAACAGATATCCCACCAGAGGAGAAATACGCAGTTTATTGGCCAGCATGCCGAGGATAAAGGCAAGCACAAGGCCGCCAACAATTGTGGTGATAAGCGGGGTGGCGTGATGCATTCCGTCTCCTTTTCCTGGTGGTGGTTGTCCATATTTTGGCCGGGAAAACCAAAATTACAGGTAATAGTTTATGACAATTTCATAGATGATGTTTATGAATAATTGTTGAATTTTGCAGAAAAATGGAATTAGCCGCAAAAAAGGCACGGATCGGAAAAGTGATGAGGTGTATGAAGAGGAAAGGCTTATGGTTACTGCAAAATGAAGCAGCCAAAGTTTACCTTTGGCTGCCGGGAATTCAGGATTTATGCCGATTATCAGGTAAGAATATGGTCAACATTCCAAGAAGCGGCAGGAAAGCACATATTTTATAAACTAACTCGATACTGGTATGGTCGGCGATAAGCCCCAGAACTGCGGCTCCAAGGCCACCCATGCCAAAAGCAAAACCGAAAAAGAGCCCGGAAACCATGCCGATACGCCCCGGCAACAGCTCTTGCGCATAAACCAGAATGGCAGAAAACGCCGAGGCGAGGATAAATCCAATAATCACCGTCAAAACCCCCGTCCAGTGCAGGCTTGCGTACGGTAAAATAAGCGTAAAAGGCGCAACGCCGAGGATAGAGCCCCAAATTACATATTTTCGCCCAATCTTATCGCCAACAGGCCCGCCAATCACTGTCCCCGCCGCAACGGCAAATAAGAAGGCAAACAGATGAAGCTGGGCATTCTGGATGGATAATCCGAATTTTTCCATCAGATAAAAGGTGTAATAGCTGCTGATGCTCGCCATATAGAAATATTTCGAGAAAATCAGCACTAACAGTACGCAAACAGCCAGCACGACCTTATTTCGTGGCAGCGGATTGATTATTGGCGCTTTCGGCTTGCCTTTACTCATTCGGTGCTGCGCAGAGTACCAGCGGCTGATTTGCGCTAACACCACGATTGCCAGCAGTGCCGCCAGTACAAACCATGCAACGTTGCCTTTGCCATAGGGGGCGATGAGCACCGCCGCCAGCAAAGGCCCCAACGAACTGCCAAAGTTACCGCCGACCTGAAAGATGGATTGCGCCAGACCATGACGTCCGCCAGACGCCATACGTGCCACGCGGGAAGATTCTGGATGAAAGACCGACGAACCGGTACCGACCAGCGCCGCCGCCAGCAACACCGAGCCAAAACTGCCCGCCAATGCCAGCAATACCAGGCCGCTTAAGGTAAAGCACATGCCAATTGGCAACGACCACGGCATTGGGTATTTATCTGTCCAGTAGCCGACGACCGGTTGCAGCAGCGAAGAGGCGAGCTGGAAGGTGAGGGTTATCAGCCCTATCTGCATAAACGTCAGGGAAAACTCTGACTGTAATAGCGGATAAATCGCCAGAATCAGCGATTGGATCATGTCGTTCAGCAGATGTGAGAGGCTGATAGCGCCTAAAATACCAAACGAAGTTCGGGCCTTGGTGGCCGACGCAGTCGCGCCCGCCACAGGCTGGGATTGTTCACTCATTGCCATAGGAAAGTCACTTTTTTAGAGTTGCGATGTAAAAATTTATCTTAATTGTGATTATTACCTGACTAACATACCTGCACGTGCCTTTTGAAGGAAGTCTCAATGTGGAAAACAGAATTTCCAATCTGGATGTAGATTTATCGTAACCGAACGCAGACTTGTCTATGATGTCGCGTCATACTAATTTTCAACACGTTATTATCTGGTCAGGGAGAGAAGTATGAAATTATTGCAGCGGGGTGTGGCATTAGCACTGTTAACCACATTGTCACTGGCGAGTGCAACTGCGTTGGCCTATGAGCAGGATAAAACCTATAAAATTACGGTTCTGCATACCAACGACCATCATGGTCATTTCTGGCGCAATGAATATGGTGAATACGGTCTGGCGGCACAAAAAACGCTGGTGGACGGTATTCGTAAAGAGGTCGCCGCTGAAGGCGGGAGCGTGCTGCTACTTTCTGGTGGCGACATTAATACCGGTGTGCCGGAATCCGATTTGCAGGACGCAGAGCCAGATTTTCGCGGCATGAATCTGGTGGGCTATGATGCAATGGCGATTGGCAATCATGAATTTGATAACCCGCTCACCGTATTACGCCAGCAGGAAAAATGGGCAAAGTTCCCGTTACTCTCCGCCAATATCTATCAAAAAAGTACCGGCGAGCGCCTGTTTAAACCTTGGGCGTTGTTTAAGCGTCAGGATCTGAAAATCGCGGTAATTGGCCTGACGACCGATGACACGGCGAAAATTGGTAACCCGGAATATTTCACCGACATTGAGTTTCGTAAACCTGCCGACGAAGCGAAGCTGGTGATTCAGGAACTGCAACAGACAGAAAAGCCGGACATTATTATTGCAGCCACGCATATGGGGCATTACGACAATGGTGAACACGGTTCAAATGCACCGGGCGATGTAAAGATGGCGCGCAGTCTGCCGGCCGGATCGTTGGCGATGATTGTCGGCGGTCACTCGCAAGATCCCGTTTGTATGGCTGCGGAAAATAAAAAGCAGGTAGATTACGTTCCTGGTACGCCATGCAAACCGGATCAACAAAACGGCATCTGGATTGTCCAGGCGCATGAGTGGGGCAAGTACGTGGGACGAGCCGATTTTGAGTTTCGCAACGGCGAAATGAAAATGGTCAACTACCAGCTGATTCCGGTGAACCTGAAGAAAAAAGTCACCTGGGAAGACGGGAAAAGCGAGCGTGTGCTGTACACCCCGGAAATCGCCGAGAATCAGCAAATGATCTCGCTGTTATCCCCGTTCCAGAACAAAGGCAAAGCGCAACTGGAAGTGAAAATAGGCGAAACCAATGGTCGTCTGGAAGGCGATCGTGACAAAGTGCGTTTTGTTCAGACCAATATGGGGCGGTTGATTCTGGCAGCCCAAATGGATCGTACTGGTGCCGACTTTGCGGTGATGAGCGGAGGCGGAATTCGTGATTCTATCGAGGCAGGCAATATCAGCTATAAAAACGTGCTGAAGGTGCAGCCGTTCGGTAATGTGGTGGTGTATGCCGACATGACCGGTAAAGAGGTGCTTGATTACCTCACCTCCGTCGCGCAAATGAAACCAGATTCCGGTGCCTACCCACAATTTGCCAACGTCAGCTTTGTGGCGAAAGACGGCAAACTGAGCGACCTGAAAATCAAAGGCGAACCGGTCGATCCGGCAAAAACTTACCGTATGGCGACATTAAACTTCAATGCCACCGGCGGTGATGGTTATCCGCGCCTTGATAATAAACCGGGCTATGTTAATACCGGCTTTATTGATGCCGAAGTGCTGAAAGCGTATATCCAGAAAAACTCGCCGCTGGATGTGAGTGTCTATGAACCGAAAGGTGAGGTGGGCTGGCAGTAATCTGAAAGTGCCGGATGCTCACATCCGGCACAATGCTTAATCGCGGCGAGCGATATCGGCAAATTTGGCATCGAGGATCTTCCCCAGATCGCTTGCTGCCAGTTCGATATCCAGCCCGCGTTTACCGCCGGAAACATAAATAGTGGCAAATTCTTGTGCGGGGGCGTCAATAATCGTCGGCAGACGTTTTTTCTGCCCTAATGGGCTAATTCCCCCAACCAGATATCCCGTTGAACGCTGCGCGACCATCGGATCGGCCATCTCTACTTTCTTGGCTCCCAGCGCCTTAGCCACTTTTTTGAGATCCAATTGACCTGCGACCGGCGTGACGGCCACTGCCAGATGTTTCATATCGCCGTTCACTGCGACCAGCAGCGTTTTGTACACCTGATCCGCATTCAAACCTAATTTTTTGACGACTTCATCGCCAAAATTGGTTTCAGCCGGATCGTGTTCGTAGGTATGAACCTGAAAAGAAATTTTGTTTTTTTCGAGTAATTTAACTGCCGGTGTCATCGTAATTTTCCTGCCTTAAACAAAAAAACGAAGCAAGCATACGCCTGATGGTGGTCCAAAAAAAAGTGCCATCTTGCCTAAGAGTATTGGCAGGATGGTGAGATTGAGCGACAATCGACTTACACCGTCGCTTAAAGTGACGGCATAATAATAAAAATATGAAATTCCTCTTTGACGGGCCAATAGCGATATTGGCCATTTTTTTAGCGCAACATCTGCGGCAAATTTCCTTCTCCATACAGATGTAAAGCACCGACCGCGACCACATAGCGCCCTGGCGGCATAGCATGCAGTTTATCCCGCCAGGCGAGATTTCGCTGGTGCATCAGCACATCGTACAGCGACTGACTGAACGTATTGGGCAGCGTTATTTCATTATTTTGCGGCGGCGCATTCAGCCACCAGCTCATCATTTGTTGCAGCAACCGTGCATTGGTATGCCAGTGGGTCAGCGTATCGTCCAGCAACGCCAGTCCTTTGTCGGGAAGCTGGAGCAACATGGCAATTTGCTTTTCTGCCCCTTCCAGTTCAATTACAGGTTTATGTTGTTGCTTCGCCGCCTGCAATAACTGGTAATCGATACCGTATTCTGCCCGCAGCCCCAGTTTTTGCGCCTGCGTCGCCTGAAGAACCATCGCGATTTGCCACAGCGGTTGGGTAGAAAAGAGTGAGGGAGAAATTCCCATCTCCTGGCTAATGTGCTGCAGATTTTGCAATTGCTCTTCGCTAATGCGCTCTTCCAGCGCCTCGCAGGCTGGCAAATTGGCAAAAGGTGTATCGCTGGTGGAAACATCCGCCTCGACGATCAGCGCATCGGCGTTTTTGAGCTTTTTGAGCAAACGGGTGGGCAGGGGAGCCATATCGTGACTCCCCATATGAATACTGCCAATCAGATGAAAATGGCGATTGCCGGGGAGGGTGATATCGATGGCAGGCCAGGTGTAATGATTACCGCGCAGCGCGGCCCAAAGCGTTTTTACCCGGTACAACAGATCCATACGACCTCCCTTTGTGAAATATCATGCTAGCGCGCGGGGAGGGATGGCGCAAATGGAGTTGATTGTTGCACTTGTGCACAGTGCGTCATCCGGCACCTGAACACCATTGCCTGATGCGACGCTGGCGCGTCTTATCAGGCCTACAAACCTGTGGCCGAACCGTAGGCCGGATAAGGCGTTTACGCCGCATCCGGCAGTCATGCGTCGATGCCAAATGCGCCGCCCTAAAGCAGCGCATCCGCAATGACGTACTTATTCCTTCGGTTTAAACCGCAGCAATCGGTTGGCGTTACTCACTACGGTAATCGACGAGAGCGCCATTGCTGCTCCGGCAACTACCGGGTTAAGCAGTGTTCCAGTGAACGGCCACAAAATACCGGCGGCGACCGGAATACCGATACTGTTGTAGATAAACGCGCCGAGCAGGTTCTGCTTCATGTTGCGCAGCGTTGCACGGGAAATCGCGAGCGCATCCGCAACGCCCATCAGGCTATGGCGCATCAGGGTAATCGCCGCGGTTTCAATGGCAACATCACTGCCGCTGCCCATCGCAATACCGACATCCGCCTGGGCCAGCGCTGGCGCGTCGTTAATGCCGTCGCCCACCATCGCCACCTGCCGTCCCTCACTTTGCAGACGTTTGATCGCTTCGGCTTTACCGTCCGGCAGCACCCCGGCTATCACCTCATCAATCCCGGCTTCTTTGGCGATCGCATTGGCGGTGGTTGGGTTATCCCCGGTCAACATCACCAGACGATATCCCGTTTTATGCAGACGTTGCAGCGCCGCCACGCTATCACTACGCAACGGATCGCGTACTGCCAGCAGGGCTACCGCTTTCCCGTCAACCGCCAGCAGCACAGGCGTTGCCCCTTGCGATGCCTGAGCTGAAATATCTGCTTCAATCGCTTTAGTATCGACTTGCTGGTCATTTAACAACGCCTGATTACCCAGTAATAACGCATGACCTTCTGCTTCACCGCTCACGCCCAGCCCGCGCAATGTGCGGAAACCGTTGACCTGCGGCAGCTGCATATCGCCTGCTTTATCGAGGATCGCTCGTGCCAGCGGATGGCTGGAACCTTGCTCCAGCGCCGCCGCCAGACGCAATGCCTGCGCTTCATCAACATCAGCAAATGTTTTTACCGCGACAACCTGTGGCTTCCCTTCGGTCAGCGTCCCGGTTTTATCGAACACGACGGTATCAAGCGTACTGGCGCGTTGCAGCGCGTCGGCGTCTCGCACCAGCACGCCAAATTCAGCCGCCCGCCCGACGCCGGAAATAATCGACATCGGCGTCGCCAGCCCCAGCGCACACGGACAGGCGATAATCAGCACTGTGGTGGCAATGACCAGGGTATAGACAATCTGCGGTGCCGGACCAAAGAAATACCAGATTGCCGCACTGATCAGCGCAATAACCACCACTACCGGCACAAATACGGCAGAGATTTTATCCGCCAGCTGACCGATTTCTGGCTTACTGCTCTGGGCCTGGCGCACCATACGAATAATCCGCGACAGCGTGGTATGGCTGCCAACCGCACTGGCGCGAAACAGCACGCTGCCGTCCTGAACCACTGTCCCGGCATGGACGCTATCGCCTTCGCCTTTTTGCTGCGGGATAGGTTCGCCCGTCAGCATCGCTTCATCCAGCCACGCTTCGCCCTGGGTAATCTCGCCATCTACCGGCACGCGATCGCCGGTAGTCAGGCGCAGCAACATACCTGGCTGCACTTCCGCCAGCGGCACACTCTTTTCACCTTCGTCAGTAACCAGTCGCGCCGTCGGCGGGGTTAAATCGAGTAACTTCTCCAACGCCTTAGAAGAACGCTGACGTGCGCGCGCTTCCAGCATATGGCCGAGATTGATCAGACCGATAATCATCGCGCTGGCTTCGTAATAAAGATGCCGCGCTTCCATCGGGAACCACTGCGGCCACAGGTTGACGCTCATCGAATAGAGCCACGCCACGCCCGTACCCAGCGCCACCAGCGTATCCATCGTCGCCGCACCGTTGCGCAGGCTTTTCCACGCGCTGCGGTAAAAATGCCCGCCCGCGAAGACCATCACCGCCAGGGTTATCAGGCCGATAACCAGCCACAGGCTGCGGTTGTCAGCGGTGACCATCATGTTATCGCCGATCATCCCCCAGACCATCACCGGGATACCCACCGCCAGGGCGACAATCGCCTGCCAGCGGAAGCGCTTCATTGTAGCGATGGCGGTTTCTTGCTGGCGCTCACGGCGTTTAGCGTCATCTTCAATCGCTTCCGCGCCGTAACCTGCTTTCTCCACCGCCTGCACTAAATCTTGTGGGGAGGCACTGCCCATCACCAGCGCAGTACGCTCCGCCAGGTTTACCCGTGCCTGGGTGACGCCCGGTACGCTTTGCAGCGCGTTTTGTACGCGGGTGACACAGCTGGCGCAGCTCATGCCGCTCAGCAGCAACTGCTGGCTGTCATCGTCATCGGCGGTCGCTGCCGGAAGCTCATCAGAAACCGCTGTCAGTGCTTCCGACGGGATTGATGACTCCGCCAGCGGTTTAGCCTTTGGGTGGCTTACAGATGCGTCATAACCCGCTTGTTTGATGGTTTCGATCAGCTGTTCTGCACTGGCAGTGCCGGTAACGTGTGCTTCAGTGACAGACACATCAGCCTGCTCAACGTCCGGGCGCTGTTCGAGACTTTCTTTCACGCGTTTAACGCAGTGACCGCAGGACAGGCCGTCCAGGGTCAGGTCGATAGTTTGAGACATAGTTCACTCCTTTAAGACAGTGTTGACTGACTGTGATAAAGGGTAAACCTTCCAGCAAGGGGAAGGTCAAGAAATTATTTATCAGCGAAATGAAAAGTCGGCAGAGATTAAAAAATTGGCGCAATTAGCATCAGAATTAGACATTTATCTCTTTGTTTTCCTTTATCTAAAGTACGGGTGCTAAGTTAAATCAGGATGCCTGAAAACTGGCATCGGGGTGAGGAAATACCTCCCGCATCTATAAAAAGGAGTTAACAAAAGATGTTAGATGCAAACAAATTACAACAAGCAGTGGATCAGGCGTACACCCAATTTCACTCACTTAGCGGCGGACAAAACGCCGACTACATCCCCTTTCTGGCGAATGTACCCAGCCAACTGGCGAGCGTCGCTATCGTAACCTGCGATGGCAATATCTATAGTGCCGGTGACAGTGATTACCGCTTCGCTCTGGAATCCATCTCCAAAGTCTGTACGTTAGCCCTCGCGTTAGAAGATGTCGGCCCGCAGGCAGTACAGGATAAAATTGGCGCAGATCCCACCGGACTTCCCTTTAACTCGGTCATTGCCTTAGAACTTCATGGTGGCAAACCGTTATCACCGCTGGTTAATGCGGGGGCTATCGCCGCCGTCAGTCTGATTAAAGCCGAGAATGCAGAACAACGCTGGCAGCGAATTTTACATATTCAACAACAGCTTGCAGGAGAACAAATCGCGCTCTCTGACGAAGTCAACCAGTCGGAACAAACAACCAACTTCCATAACCGCGCTATTGCCTGGCTGCTGTACTCCGCCGGATATCTCTACTGCGATGCGATGGAAGCCTGTGATGTCTACACTCGCCAATGTTCCACGCTCATCAATACCGTGGAACTGGCGACGCTTGGCGCGACGCTGGCGGCGGGCGGGGTTAATCCGCTAAGTCAAAAACGCATTCTGCAGGCCGACAACGTGCCATACATTCTGGCCGAAATGATGATGGAAGGGCTGTATGGTCGCTCCGGTGACTGGGCGTATCGCGTGGGTTTGCCAGGAAAAAGCGGCGTTGGCGGCGGCATTCTGGCGGTCGTACCTGGCGTGATGGGGATTGCCGCGTTCTCCCCGCCGCTGGATGAAGACGGTAACAGTGTTCGGGGTCAGAAAATGGTGGCATCTGTTGCTAACCAACTCGGCTATAACGTGTTTAAGGGCTGATCATGATGAACGCGGAAGGTGATAACGGTAACAAACCCCTCGGGCTATGGAATGTCGTTTCCATTGGCATCGGGGCAATGGTGGGGGCAGGGATCTTTGCCCTGCTGGGGCAGGCGGCGTTGTTAATGGAAGCCTCAACCTGGGTCGCTTTTGCCTTTGGCGGCATAGTGGCGATGTTTTCCGGTTATGCCTATGCGCGGCTTGGGGCGAGTTATCCCAGTAACGGCGGGATTATTGACTTCTTTCGCCGGGGATTAGGGAACGGCGTCTTTTCGCTGGCATTATCCTTGCTTTACCTGATGACGCTGGCGGTGAGTATTGCTATGGTTGCCCGCGCATTTGGTGCTTATGCCGTGCAGTTTCTGCATGAAGGCAGCCAGGATGAGCATCTTATTTTGCTGTACGCGCTGGCTATCATTGCGCTGATGACACTCTTCAACTCTTTAAGCAACCACGCGGTAGGCCGACTGGAAGTTATCCTCGTTGGCATCAAAATGATGATCCTGTTGTTGTTGATCATTGCGGGTGTCTGGTCGCTACAACCTGCGCACATTTCTGTCTCCGCGCCCCCCACTTCCGGCGCGTTCTTCTCCTGTATCGGGATTACCTTCCTTGCCTACGCGGGCTTTGGCATGATGGCGAACGCGGCGGATAAAGTAAAAGATCCGGCGGTCATTATGCCACGGGCGTTTCTGGTGGCGATTGGCGTGACTACGCTGCTTTACATCGCATTAGCGCTGGTACTGCTTAGCGATGTTTCGGCATTAGAGTTAGAAAAATATGCCGATACCGCGGTAGCGCAGGCCGCTTCTCCGCTGCTCGGGCATGTAGGATATGTGATTGTGGTGATCGGTGCTTTACTGGCGACGGCTTCAGCCATTAACGCTAACCTGTTCGCGGTATTTAATATTATGGACAACATGGGCAGCGAGCATGAACTGCCGAAGCTAATGAATAAATCCCTGTGGCGGCAGAGCACATGGGGCAACATCATCGTGGTGGTGTTGATCATGCTGATGACGGCGGCGTTGAATTTAGGCTCACTGGCCAGCGTCGCTAGCGCCACCTTTTTGATCTGCTATCTGGCGGTGTTTGTGGTCGCTATCCGCCTGCGTCATGATATCCACGCCTCGTTGCCAATCCTCATCGTTGGTACGCTGGTTATGTTGTTGGTGATTATCGGTTTTATTTACAGCCTGTGGTCCCTGGGCAGCAGTGCGCTGATGTGGATTATAGGCGCACTATTACTAAGCCTTATTGTTGCAATGGTAATGAAACGGAATAAAACGGTATAAACCTTCTTGTGCGCAGTGCTTTCTGCACTGCGCTTTTATTTTTTATCCTTAATTTAATCCCTTGCTTATGCTTTTAATAAATAATTCACACAAAAAAGATATATAGACGATAAAACTGTGATTTCTATCACTTCTTATCGTGGATTATTCTTAACGAGGATGATGGTAAACTAAAAGTCGTAGTGTATTCTTAATAAATAACGTATAAGCTTTTTCACTGCATTTCTTTTAATGGGGGACGTAAAAACAAAAGAGATGCACAAGTTATTACCCTTCTTAAATAAAATGATGCTGGTTATAAAGATCAGTTAAAATAATGACCTGGAAGGAAGTGACTTATCTATGGCGCGATTACAATTAAAAAACCGTAAAAATAAAGGTCTGATATTTTTAATCAGTTTTATTGTGATGGGTGGAGACGCGCTTGCTGCGCCATTACCGCAATGGGCCAATGCTCCTGCGGTTACGCCGGTTGCCAGTTTATCCTTACAGGAAAGCATATTGCGCGCCTTTGCGCGAAACCCCGACGTCACCCAACAGGCGGCGCAGATAGGTATTGGCGAAGCGCAAATCGATGAAGCCAAAAGCGCCTGGTATCCGCATGTCGGTTTAACCGGTAATGCGGGGCCTTCCAGGCAAACGGACTCCAGCGGCCGGCTTGATAATAACGTTTCTTATGGCATAACTCTGACGCAGCTGGTGTATGACTTTGGTAAAACCAGTAACGATATCAAACTGCAAACTGCCGCTCGTGACAGCTACCGCTTTAAATTGATGGCAACCCTAACCGATGTCGCAGAAAAAACAGCGACTGTTTATATGGAAGTTAGCCGCTATCAGGCTTTGTGCGACGCTGCGCAACGTAATATTCACTCGCTGGAAAACGTCTACAACATGGCCGCACTACGCGCCAACGCCGGGCTTAACTCATCATCCGATGAGTTACAGGCGCAAACGCGTATAGCGGGAATGCGCTCGACGCTGGAACAATATCAGGCGCAGATGACAAGCGCCAAAGCACAGCTGGCGGTGCTCACAGGCGTACAGCCGGAGGCGATAGCTTCGCCGCCAGCCGCATTAGCCGAACAGCCAGTGTCGCTAAAAAAAATCGACTATCAGTCCATCCCTCTGGTACTGGCTGCTGAAAACCTACGCCAGTCTGCCCAGTACGGCGTGGAAAAAACTAAATCGCAATACTGGCCTACGCTCAGTATTCAGGGCGGCAAAACTCGCTACCAGACCAGCGACCGCTCGTATTGGGATGATCAGTTACAACTGAACGTCAACGCGCCGCTGTATCAGGGCGGCGCGGTTTCAGCCCAGGTGCAACAAGCCGAAGGGCAACAAAAAATCTCTGCCTCGCAGGTTGAGCAGGCAAAACTGGACGTGCTTCAACGAGCGTCGGTGGCGTATGCCAACTGGACTGGCGCACGGGGTCGTGAAGAGGCTGGGTTAGCGCAATCTGAAAGTGCGCACAGAACGCGAGATGTCTACCAAAATGAATATAAATTGGGTAAACGCAGCCTGAATGATCTATTAACCGTCGAGCAAGATGTCTTTCAGGCGCAATCGGCTGAAATAAATGCCAATTATGATGGCTGGGTCGCCGCAGTGAATTATGCCGCTGCGGTTAATAACCTTATTCCATTAGCGGGAATTAAACAGGGCTTATACAACGACTTACCCGACTTGAAATAATCCTGCCATTATTAATATCAGGTATGCATCGTTGTTGAGTGATTACCTTTGTCTTATTTAGATAAATGGACTCGCTAAGGATGTGCGCCATTTATCAGGAATGCCATTATGAGCCTGATTATTGATGTTATTTCGCGAAAAACATCCGTCAAACAAACGCTGATCAATCCTGGCGACGTTACGGTTGTCATTTATGAGCCCTCTGTGGTGCAGGTTCATGCTCAGGCATCTGCCGTTGCGCGTTATGTTCGTGACGGAAATGACTTGTTGATCTATATGCAGGACGGCACGGTGATCCGCTGCAACGGTTATTTCCTGCAAGCGGCAAATACCAGCGAACAATCCGAACTGGTGTTTGCCGATGGTCAACAACTGACGCACGTAACATTTGCCGATACCGCGGCAGGTGGATTAGCGCCCGTGGAGCTGACCGCTCAGACCACCGCAATTGAAAGCATTGCGCCGTACCTTGATATCGTCGGTCAGACGACGGCTTTCCCGTGGGGATGGCTGGCGGGGGCGGCGGTAGGTGGCGGCGCGCTTGGCGCTTTACTGGCAAGCGGTGGCGATGATGGCTCAAAAACTGAAGTGGTTAACAACCCACCGCCAGCCGAACCCGGCAACGCCACGCCATCGTTTTTGGTAACCGATAATCAGGGCGATCAACGCGGTATTCTTTCCGCCAACGATACCACCGATGATACTACGCCAACCTTTAGCGGCAGCGGGCAGGCGGGGGCGACCATCCAGATTAAAGACAGCAATGGGGACACCATCGCCAGTACTCAGGTCGGTAGCGATGGACGCTGGAGCGTCGATTTGCCCACGCAAAGCGCGGGCGAACATACCTGGTCAGTGGTGCAAATCGTCGGTAGCACCATTACCAACGCCGGGTCGATAACGTTAACCATCGACAATAGTCAGGCCGCCGTACAGCTCGCCACCACCGCAGGCGATAACATCATTAATGCCAGCGAACAGGCAGCCGGATTTACGCTTTCTGGCACCAGTAGCCATCTGGCACAGGGAACAGAACTCACCGTCACGCTTAACGGCAAAACCTACACCACCACCGTTGGGGCTAACGGTGGGTGGAGCGTGCAGGTGCCGACCGCCGATGCGCAAGCGTTAGGAGAAGGGAATCAGGCGGTGCTGGTCAGTGGGAAAGATGCCACGGGCAATACGGTCACTGGCGCGCAACTGTTAACGGTCGATACCCAACCGCCGACACTTGCTATCAACACTATCGCCCAGGACAACATTGTCAGCGCCGCCGAGCATAACGCCGCGCTGGTACTGAGCGGCACATCGAATGCGGAAGCGGGGCAAACCGTAACCCTGAACCTGAACGGCGTCACCCACACTGCAACCGTCGGTAGTGACGGAACCTGGCAAGTGACGCTGCCTGCGACAGAGGTACAGGCGCTGGCAGATGGTGGCTACACGCTTAACGCCAGCGTCAGCGACCGGGCAGGAAACACCACCAGCAACAGTGCGAATTTCGCGGTAGACACCAGTGCGCCAGTGGTTAGCGTTAATACCATCGCTGGCGACGATATTCTTAACACCGCTGAACAGATTGTGGCGCAGATTATTTCCGGTCAGGTCAGTGGCGCTTCACCTGGCGATACGGTCACCGTGAAGTTAGGTGCTACTGTTCTGACTGGTGTAGTGCTGGGGGACGGTACATGGAATGTGGCGCTGGATCCAGCGGTAACCCGCACCCTGGCGCGTGGGCCTAACGATATTATTGTCACGGTTACCGATGCTGCTGGTAATACCGGTACTGCGACTCATAACATCACCCTGGCGGGCGTCGCGCCGCAAGTGTCGATAGATGCTATCAGCGGTGATAACGTACTGAATTCACTGGAGTCTCAGCAGCCGCTAACGTTAAGTGGCACCAGCAATTTACCGGACGGCGGCACGGTTAGCGTGACGTTGAATAATGTCACGTATAGCGCTCAGGTTAGCGGCGGCGTCTGGTCGCTGAGCGTTCCGGTGAGCGATGTTGTCAATCTGGCGAATACCAATTACACCATTACTGCCAGCGCCACAGATGTGACCGGCAACACCGGCACCGCGCAGAGCAATTTACTGGTCGATACGGTGCTGCCACAGGTGATCATCAACACCTTTGCGGGCGACAACATTGTCAACAACGCCGAAGCGGGGGCAGATCAAACCCTCAGTGGGCGCGTCGTGGGTGCGGCGCAGGGTGATACGGTAACTATTGAGCTGGGCGGCAATACTTACACGGCGACGGTGGGCAGCAATCTCACCTGGAGCGTGAACGTTCCGGCGGCAGATTTACAGGCGCTGGGCGACGGTGCGTTAACCATTAATGCTTCGGTTACCACCGTACATGGCAATACAGGCAGCAGCGCGCTTGATATCACCATCAGTGCCGGGCTGCCGGGGCTGCGCATTGACACCATCGCGGGTGATGATGTGATCAATGCCGTTGAGCAGCAGCAAAATCTGATCATCACCGGTAGTAGTACCAATCTTCCCGCTGGAAGAGTGGTCACTGTTTTGCTCGGTGGCAACACCTACCAGGGGGTGACCGACAGCAACGGCAACTGGCAGGTAGGCGTGCCTGCGGCAGATTTACAGGCGCTGACGCCGGGGACGATAGTGGTTAATGCCAGCGCAACGGACCCGGCCGGGAACCCGGTTTCCATCGATCGCAGCGTGGAAGTCAATCCGGGCGCGGTGCTTATCACCATCAATACCGTCTCCGGCGATGACATTATTAATGCCGCAGAAAAAGGCGCGCCGTTAACGCTGACTGGCACCACGCAGTTGGTGGAAACCGGGCAAACCGTGGTAGTGAAATTCGCCGGGCAAACCTTTACTACCACCGTTCAGTCGGGGGGCGGCTGGAGCCTGACCGTCCCCGCCAGTACAGTCAGTAGTCTGGCAGATGGCGCAGCAGAAATCACCGCGACCGTCACCAACATCAGCGGTAACACTGGCGACACCTCCCGCACCATTACCGTCGACAGTCAGGCCCCGGCGTTGAGCATTGATCCACTGACTGCCGACAACATCATCAACGCCGCCGAAAGTGGGCAGGATCTGTCCATCACTGGCACCACCGACGCCCAGCCGGGGCAGACGGTGACCGTTACGTTGAATGGGCAGACGTATCAGGGCGTCGTGCAGCCAGACGGCACCTGGAGCGTGACCGTTCCCGCCGCGAATGTTGACGCACTGGCTGACGGCAACGCCACGGTCACCGCCAGCGTGAACGATATCGCAGGTAACCCGACCAGCGTCTCACGTGTGGCGCTGGTCGATGCCACGCCGCCCGTGGTGACCATTAATCCGGTGGCGACCGATAACGTCATCAACACGCCGGAACACACCCAGGCGCAAATTATCAGCGGCACGGTTACTGGCGCACAGGCGGGCGATATCGTCACCGTGACGCTGAATAACGTGAATTACACCACGGTGGTGGATGCTTCCGGCAACTGGAGTCTGGGCGTTCCGGCCTCGGTGGTCAGTGGGCTGGTGGACGGCAGTTATCCTGTCAGCGTCTCAGTAACCGATCGTGCCGGAAACACGGGCAGCCAGGCGCTGACCGTCACGGTCGATACCGCCGCGCCAGTGATTGGTATTAACACCATTGCTGGCGATGATGTGATAAACGCCAGCGAAAAAGGGGCCGATGTCCAGATTACCGGTACCAGCGATCAGCCAGCCAATACCACCATCACCGTGACGCTGAACGGGCAAAATTACACCGCCACGACCGACGCCTCCGGCAACTGGAGCGTGACGGTTCCGGCCTCGGCGGTAACCGCACTGGGCCAGGCCAACTACACGGTAACGGCAGCGGTGACCAGCGGTATCGGCAACAGCGCCACCGCCAGCCATAACGTACTGGTCGACAGCGCATTGCCCGGTGTGACCATTAACCCGGTGGCAACCGACGATATTATTAACGCCGCCGAAGCGGGCGTAGCGCAAACCATCAGCGGACAGGTTACCGGAGCCGCCGTTGGCGACACGGTAACGATTACGCTGGGCGGCAATACTTACACCACCACCGTCCAGCCGGGATTAAGCTGGAGCGTGAGCGTTCCGGCGGCAGATATTCAGGCGCTGGGCAATGGCGATTTAACGGCAAATGCCTCGGTCACCAATCAAAACGGCAATACCGGTAGCGGCACGCGGGATATCACCATCGACGCCAATCTGCCCGGCCTGCGGGTCGATACGGTGGCAGGCGATGATGTGGTCAATATCATCGAACATGGGCAGGCGCTGGTAGTTAGCGGCAGCAGTTCGGGGCTGGCAGAAGGCACGCCGCTTACCGTCACGATTAATAATGTGGAATACACCACTGCGGTGCAGGCCGATGGCAGCTGGAGCGTGGGCGTCACGGCGGCGCAGGTTAGCGCCTGGCCTGCGGGGACGGTTAATATTGCCGTCTCCGGGGAAAGTAGCGCCGGAAATCCGATAAGCATTACGCATCCGGTAACGGTGGATCTCACTCCGGCGGCTATCACCATCAACACTATCGCCACGGACGATGTGATTAACGCCGCAGAAAAAGGCGCTGATTTAACGCTTTCCGGCACCACCACGAATGTAGAAGCCGGGCAAACGGTCACCGTGACCTTTGGCGGTAAAAACTACACCGCTACCGTGGCGAGCGATGGTAGCTGGACCGCCACTGTTCCCGCCGCCGATCTGGCGTCATTAACCGATGGCAGCGCCTCCGCGCAGGCCAGCGTCAGCAACGTCAACGGCAATAGCGCCTCGGCGGTGCATAGCTACAGCGTCGACAGCAGCGCGCCAACCATCATTATCAATACCGTTGCCAGCGACAATATCGTCAACGCCAGTGAAGCCGACGCGGGAGTGACGGTGAGCGGCAGCACCACCGCCGAAGCGGGGCAGATTGTTACGATAACGCTTAACAGCCCGACCGTGCAGACGTATCAGGCAACGGTACAGGCCGACGGTAGCTGGAGCATTAATATTCCGGCGGCAGATCTTGAGGCGTTGACCGATGGCAGCCACACCCTGACGGCGACGGTCAATGACAAAGCGGGCAACCCGGCGAGCACCACGCATAATCTGGCGGTGGATCTCACCGTTCCGGTGCTGACCATCAACACCATTGCGGGTGATGATATTATTAACGCCGCCGAGCACGGACAGGCGCTGGTGATTTCTGGTTCCGGTACCGGCGGGGAAGCGGGGGATATCGTCACCGTCACGCTAAACAGTAAAACCTATACCACGACGCTTGATGCCTCCGGCAACTGGAGCGTCGGCGTTCCGGCGGCGGATGTCACGGCGCTGGGCAGCGGCCCGCAAACCGTAACGGCGAGCGTTACCGATGCGGCAGGCAACAACGACAGCGAGACGCACACGGTCACCGTTAACCTTACCGCGCCGACCATTGGCATCAACACCATCGCCACCGATGACGTGATTAACGCCAGCGAAAAAGGCGCAGATCTGCAAATTTCCGGCACCAGTAACCAGCCCGCAGGCACCACAATTACGCTGACGCTTAACGGGCAAAATTACATCGCGACGACGGACGCCGCAGGCAACTGGAGCACCACGGTGCCAGCATCCGCCGTCGGTGCGCTGGGCGAAGCCAGCTACACGGTGACGGCGAACGTCACCGACAGCGCAGGCAACAGCAATTCCGCCAGCCATAACGTGCAGGTGAATACTGCGCTGCCGGGCGTCACCCTTAATCCGGTGGCGAACGACGACATTATTAACGCCGCCGAATCGGGCGTGGCACAGACCATCAGCGGTCAGGTGACGGGCGCGGCGGCGGGCGATACCGTCACCGTAACGCTGGGTGGCAAAACCTACACTGCTACCGTGCAAGGGAATTTAAGCTGGAGCGTGGACGTTCCGGCGGCAGATATTCAGGCCATCGGTAATGGCGAGCTGACGGTTAACGCCTCGGTAACCAACGGCGTTGGCAATACTGGCAGCGGTTCGCGAGACATTACTATCGACGCCAATTTGCCTGGTCTGCGCGTCGACACCGTGGCGGGCGATGATGTGGTCAATAGCATCGAGCACGCTCAGGCGCTGGTGATAACCGGTGGCAGCAGCGGGCTGGCGACGGGCGCGGCGCTGACGGTGGTGATTAACACGGTCACTTACGCTGCGACCGTATTAGCCGATGGCACATGGAGCGTTGGTGTTCCGGCAGCAGATGTGGGCAACTGGCCTGCGGGGACGGTGAATATCACGGTTTCTGGCGCCAGTAGCGCAGGAAACCCGGTCACTATCACTCATCCGGTCACCGTCGATCTGTCGGCGGTGGCGATCTCCATTAACACCGTTTCCGGCGACGATGTGATTAACGCTGCCGAAAAAGGGGCAGATTTAACCCTTTCCGGCAGCACCTCCGGCGTGGAAGCGGGGCAAACGGTCACCGTCATCTTTGGCGGAAAAACCTACACCGCCACCGTAGCAGGTGATGGTAGCTGGACAACCACCGTACCCGCCGCCGATCTCAACGCGTTACGCGACGGTGACGCCACCGTGCAGGCCAGCGTCAGCAACGTTAACGGCAACACGGCTTCGGCAACGCACGCCTACAGCGTCGATGCTACGGCACCGACGCTTGCCATTAACACCATCGCCACTGACGATATTCTGAACGCCGCCGAGGCGGGCAATCCGCTAATCATCAGCGGCAGCAGTAGCGCCGAAGCGGGGCAGACGGTAACCGTCACGCTTAATGGCGTGACTTACAGCGGCACCGTCCAGGCGGACGGCAGCTGGAGCGTCAGCGTACCGACGGCGGATCTCAGCAATCTGACCGCCAGCCCGTACACGGTCAGCGCCTCGGTAAACGACAAAGCGGGTAACCCGGCGTCCGCAACTCACGGTCTGGCGGTGGATCTCACTGTTCCAGTGCTGACCATCAACACCGTCTCCGGCGATGACATTATTAACGCCACCGAACACGGGCAGGCGCTGGTGATCTCCGGTTCCAGCACTGGTGGCGAAGCGGGCGATGTCATCACCGTCACGTTAAACAGTAAAACCTACACCACCACACTGGACGCCTCCGGCAACTGGAGCGTCGGCGTTCCGGCGGCAGATGTCACCGCGCTGGGCAGCGGCCCGCAAACCATCACCGCCACCATTACGGATATCGCGGGTAATAGCGATGATGCCAGCCGCACGGTCACTGTGAATTTCACCTCGCCAACCATTGGCATCAACACTATCGCCAGCGATGACGTGATTAACGCCACGGAAAAAGGCGCGGATCTGCAAATTACTGGCACCAGTAATCAGCCCGCAGGCACCACCATTACGGTGACGCTGAACGGGCAAAATTATACCGCCACTACCGATAGCAACGGCAACTGGAGCGCCACGGTGCCAGCGTCAGCGGTTAGCGCGCTGGGTGAAGCTAACTACACGGTAACCGCAAACGTCACTGACACGGCAGGCAACAGCAATTCCGCCAGCCATAACGTGCTGGTCAACAGCGCCTTGCCTGCCGTCACCATTAACGCGGTGGCGACCGACGATATTATTAACGCTGCTGAATCCGGAAACGCGCAAACCATCAGCGGCCAGGTCACGGGTGCGGCGCAGGGAGATACGGTCACCGTTACGTTGGGCGGCAACACCTACACCGCCACGGTGCAGGCTAATTTAAGCTGGAGCGTGGACGTTCCGGCGGCGGATATTCAGGCGCTGGGCAACGGTTCTCTGACAGTTAACGCCTCGGTCACCAATGGCGTTGGCAACACGGGCAGCGGCTCGCGGGATATCACAATCGACGCCAATCTGCCTGGCTTACGCGTCGATACGGTGGCGGGCGATGATGTCATAAACAGCATTGAGCACAATCAGGCGCTGGTGATCACCGGGAGCAGCAACGGATTAACGGTGGGAACGGCGTTAACGGTCGTTATCAATAATGTGACTTACGCCGCGACGGTGTTAGCCGACGGCACATGGAACCTCGGTGTTCCGGCGGCAGACGTCAGCAACTGGCCTGCGGGTACGGTGGATATAACCGTAAGCGGCACCAACAGCGCCGGAACAACCTCCACCATAACTCATCCGGTTACCGTCGATCTGGCGGCGGTCGCCATCACCATTAACACTCTCTCTGGTGATGATGTGATCAACGCCGTCGAAAAAGGCGAAACGCTGGTCGTAAGCGGCAGCACCAGCGGTGTGGAAGCCGGGCAAACGGTGACCGTGACCTTTGGCGGCAAAAATTACACCACCACCGTGGAAGCCAACGGTAGCTGGACGGTGAATGTGCCGCCTGCCGATCTCGCCGCGCTGCCTGACGGCGCGGGCAACGTGCAGGCGAGCGTCAGCAACATTAACGGCAACAGTGCTCAGGCCGATCGTGCGTACAGCGTCGATGCCACCGCGCCGCTTGTGACCATCAACACCATCGCCAGCGACGATATTCTCAACGTGAGCGAAGCGGGCGCGGGGATCACCATCAGCGGCACCACCACGGCGCAGGCCGGACAGACGCTGACCGTCACGCTCAATAACAACACGTACCAGACCACCGTTCAGGCGGATGGCACCTGGAGCGTGAACGTTCCGGCAACGGATTTGAGCGGATTAACCGCCAGCAGCTATACCGTGACTGCGACGGTGAGCGATAAAGCGGGTAACCCGGCAAGCGTCGACCACGCGCTGGCGGTGGATGTCACCGCGCCGGATCTCACCATTAACACCGTTTCGGGCGATGACATTATCAACGCCATCGAACACGGTCAGGCGCTGGTCGTCAGCGGAACCAGTACGGGCGCGGCAGCGGGCGATGTGGTAACTGTCACGCTCAACGGTAAAAACTACACCACCACGCTGGATGCCTCCGGTAACTGGAGCGTGGGTATTCCGGCGGCGGATGTCACGGCGCTGGCAACCGGCAGCCAGACCATCACCGCCAGCCTGATCGATCGCGCGGGCAACAGCGACAGCACGACTCACGATGTGACCGTTGATCTCAGTGGCCCGACGCTGACCATCAATATCGTCTCCGGCGATGACATCATTAACAATACCGAGAAAACCCAGGATCTGACCATCAGCGGCGGCTCCAGCGGTCTGGCGACAGGCACCACGGTCACCGTGATGTTGAACGGTCTGGCGTACAGCGCCACCACTGATGGTTCTGGCAACTGGAGCATCACCGTGCCTGCTTCGGCTGTGGGTGCATTGGGCGAGGCGGTGTACCAGATTAGCGCCAGCGCCACCGACAGCGCGGGCAACAGCGGCAGTACCACCCATACGGTGAATGTCGAATCGCTCCTGCCTGGGGTAATCATTAATACCGTGGCAGGCGATGACATTATCAACGCCGCTGAAATCGCTGTTAACCAGACTATTAGCGGTCAGGTCACGGGAACGGCGGAGGCGGGGAATACGGTGACGGTCACGCTTGGTGGCAACCAGTATACCGCTACCGTGCAACCAGATTTAAGCTGGAGCGTCAGCGTGCCGGCGGCAGATTTGCAGGCGCTGGGCAACGGTGAGCTGACCATCAGCGCCTCGGTCACCAACACCACAGGCAATACTGGCACCGCCACACACGACATCGTGATAGATGCCAATCTGCCTGGTCTGCGCGTCGATACCGTAGCAGGCGATGATGTGGTCAATATTATCGAACACGGTCAGGCACTGGTGGTAACCGGCAGCAGCACCGGACTGGCGGTGGGAACGCCACTGACAGTGGAAATCAACAGCGTCACCTACGGCGCAACGGTACTCGCCGATGGCACCTGGAGCGTCGGTGTTCCGGTTGGGGACGTCGCTAACTGGCCAGCGGGGACGGTCGATATTACGGTTACAGGCACCAACACCGCCGGAACGACAACCAGCATTAGCCATCCGATCACGGTCGATCTCGCTGCCGTCGCTATCACCATCAATATACTTTCCGGCGACGATGTGATTAACGCCGCCGAAAAAGGCAGCGATTTGCAGCTCTCCGGCACCACCTCCGGTGTGGAAGCGGGGCAGACCATCACCGTTATTTTCGGCGGCAAAAGCTACACCACCACGGTTGCGGCGGATAATACCTGGGGGCTGACGATCCCAGCCGCCGATCTCGCCGCTTTGCCAGATGGCGCAGCAAACGTACAAGCCAGCGTCAGCAACGTAGCTGGTAACAACGCCCTGGCAACGCATGTTTATAGTGTCGATGTCACTGCGCCCTCCGTTACTATCAACACCATCGCCACGGACGATATTCTTAATGCCGCTGAAGCCGGAACCGCGCTGACCATCAGCGGCACCAGCACGGCAGAAGCCGGGCAGGCGGTGACCGTGACGCTAAACGGCGTTAATTACAGCGGCAATGTACAGGCAGACGGTAGCTGGAGCGTCAGCGTACCGACTGGCGATTTAGCGAATCTCACCGCCAGCCCGTATACCGTCAACGCGGCGGTCAGCGACAAAGCCGGAAATCCGGCCTCGGCAACGCATAATCTGGCGGTGGACCTTGCCGCTCCGGTCGTTACCATCAACACGGTAGCGGGCGATGACATCATTAACGCCACGGAACATGCTCAGGCGCAGATTATCAGCGGCTCGGCAACGGGCGCGACGACTGGTAACACGGTTTCTGTGACGATTGGCACGACCACCTACAACACCGTGCTGGACGCCAACGGCAACTGGAGCATCGGCGTGCCTGCCAGCGTGATTTCCGCACTGGCGCAGGGCGATGTGACCATTACCGCCACGGTCACCGACTCTGCAGGCAACAGCGGCACAGCCTCGCACACTGTCAGCGTGGCGCTCGGCGCTCCGGTGCTCGGCATTAACACCATCGCCGTCGACGACATTATCAACGCCACCGAGAAAGGCGCGGATCTGGCGATTTCCGGCAGCAGCAACCAGCCTGCGGGTACGCAGGTAACCGTTACGCTTAACGGGCAAAATTACACCACCACAGCCGATGCCTCCGGTAACTGGAGCGTGACCGTTCCGGCGTCCGCTGTGAGCGCGCTTGGTGAAGCCACTTACACGGTGACCGCCGCAGCTATTGACTCCGCTGGCAACAGCGGTTCCGCCAGCCATAACGTGCAGGTTAATACCGCGCTGCCGGGCGTCACCATTAACATTGTGGCAACGGACGATATTATTAACGCTGCCGAAGCAGGGGCAGATCAAACTATCAGCGGTCAGGTTACAGGCGCAGCGGCGGGCGACACGGTGACCGTCACGCTGGGTGGCGAGACTTACACGGCGACAGTGCAGGCCAATTTAAGCTGGAGTATGAGTGTTCCGGCAGCCGCTTTACAGGCGTTGGGCAACGGTGAGTTGACCATTTCGGCCACGGTGACAAACAGCGTGGGCAATACTGGCAGCGGTACGCGCGACATTACCATTGACGCTAATCTGCCAGGTCTGCGGGTCGATACGGTCGCTGGCGATGATGTGGTGAATATTATCGAGCACGGGCAGGCACTGGTGGTAACCGGCAGCAGTTCTGGACTGGCAGCGGGTGCGGTACTCACGGTTTCGATTAATAGCCAGACCTATAGCGCAACGGTTTTAGCCGATGGCTCATGGAGCGTCGGCGTTCCGGCGGTGGATGTCAGCGCCTGGCCTGCGGGGACGGTCACGATTACGGCGAGCGGTAGCACCACAGCCGGAAATCCGGTCAGCGTCACGCACCCGGTCACCGTCGATCTCACGGCGATCGCCATCAGCATTAACACCATTACCGCCGATGATGTGATAAACGCCGCTGAAAAAGGCGCGGCGTTAACACTCTCCGGCAGCACTTCCGGCGTCGAAGCCGGGCAAACGGTCACCGTCACCTTTGGCGGCAAAAGCTATACGGCAAGCGTTGCGGCGAACGGTTCGTGGAGCGCCACGGTTCCGGCGGCGGATATGGCAGCCCTGCGTGATGGCGATGCCAGCGCACAGGCCAGCGTCAGCAATGTTAATGGCAACACCACCACCACTACCCACGCGTACAGCGTCGATGCCAGCGCGCCAACGGTGACCATCAACACCATTGCGGGCGACGACATTCTTAACGCCACCGAAGCGGGTACGGCGCTGACCATCAACGGCAGCAGTTCGGCGGAAGCGGGGCAAACGGTTACCGTCACGCTCAATGGCGCAAATTATACCGGCACGGTACAAACGGACGGTAGCTGGAGCGTCAGCGTGCCGCCAGCAGCGTTAAGCGCCTTGACCGCCAGCAACTACACCGTCAGCGCGGCGGTGAGCGACAAAGCCGGAAACCCGGCCTCCGCTAACCATAACCTGACGGTGGATACTTCCGTTCCGGTCGTCACCATCAACACGGTGGCGGGCGATGATGTGATCAACGCGACGGAACACGCCCAGGCGCAGATCATCAGCGGCTCCGCCACGGGTGCGGCAACCGGTAGCACCGTGACGGTGACTATTGGCACCAATACCTTCACCACCGTGCTGGATGCCAGCGGTAACTGGAGCGTCGGCGTTCCGGCAAGCGTCGTCTCGGCGCTGGCGAACGGCACGGTGACCATTAACGCCAGCGTGACCGATGCCGGAGGTAACAGCGGCAGCGCCACCCATCAGGTGACGGTCAATACGGGTCTGCCGTCAATTACCTTTAACGCCATCAGCGGCGATAACGTCCTGAACGCCGATGAAAAAGGCCAGCCGTTGACCATCAGCGGTAGCAGTACGGGGCTGGCGACGGGCGCACAGGTTACCGTCACGCTCAACGGTCATAACTACAGCACCACCACCGACGCGGCGGGCAACTGGACCTTAACCGTTCCGGTCAGCGATCTGGCGGCTCTAGGCCAGGCCAACTATACCGTCAGCGCCAGTGCCACCAGTACGGTGGGTAACACTGCCAGCAGCCAGGCGAATTTACTGGTCGACAGCGGCCTGCCGGGCGTCACCATCAACACCGTGGCAGGCGACGATATTATCAACGCCGCTGAAGCGGGCGCCGATCAAACCATCAGCGGGGTGGTGACCCGAGCCGCCGCAGGCGATACGGTTACCGTGACGCTGGGCGGCAACACTTACACTACCACGGTACAGGGCAACTTAAGCTGGAGTATCAGCGTTCCGGCAGCCGATCTCCAGGCGCTGGGCAATGGCGATTTGACCATTAACGCCTCGGTGACCAACGCGAATGGCAATACGGGCAGCGGCACGCGAGATATCACCATTGACGCCAACCTGCCAGGTCTGCGCGTGGATACCGTCGCGGGTGATGATATCGTCAACAGCATCGAACACGGGCAGGCGCTGGTGATCACCGGCGGCAGTAGCGGCCTGAATGCAGGCGCAGCGCTGACGGTCACCATTAACGGTGTGGCCTATGCCGCCACGGTACAGGCTGACGGTAGCTGGAGCGTCGGCATTCCGGCGGCGAACGTTAGCGCATGGCCAGCGGGGCCGTTGGCCGTTGATGTGGTAGGACAGAGCAGCGCCGGAAATCCGGTCAGCGTCAGCCATCCGTTCACCGTCGATTTAACGGCGGTGGCAATCAGCATCAACACCGTTGCCAGCGACGACGTGATTAACGCTGCCGAAAAAGGTGCCGGATTGACCCTTTCCGGCAGCACCAGCGGGATTGAAAGCGGGCAAACCGTCACCGTCACTTTTGGCGGCAAAACCTACACCGCAAGCGTCGCCGCCAACGGAAGCTGGAGTGTGAACGTTCCGGCGGCAGATCTGGCAACCTTGCCAGACGGCGCGGCGAACGTGCAGGCCAGCGTCAGCAGCGCGAGCGGCAATAACGCTTCGGCAACGCATGCGTACAGCGTCGATGCCAGCGCGCCGACGCTGACCATAAACACCATCGCCAGCGATGACATTCTTAACGCCACGGAGGCCGGAAGCCCGCTCACCCTCAGCGGCACCAGCACCGCCGAAACCGGGCAGACGGTCACCGTCACCCTTAATGGCGCAACCTATAGCGGCAATGTACAGGCGGACGGTAGCTGGAGCGTCAGTGTTCCTACTTCAGCCTTAGGCGCGCTGACCGCAAGCAATTACACCGTCAGCGCCGCGGTCAACGACAAAGCAGGCAACCCCGGCAGCGCCAGCCATAATCTGGCGGTAGACACCACCGCGCCGGTTCTCACCATTAACACAGTGGCAGGCGATGACATCATCAACGATGCCGAACACGCGCAGGCGCTGGTGATCTCCGGCACCAGCAGCGGCGGGGAAGCGGGCGATGTGGTGAGCGTTGTGCTCAACGGAAAAACCTACACCACCACGCTGGATGCCTCCGGTAACTGGAGCGTTGGTGTTCCGGCGGCGGATGTTACGGCACTGGGTAGCGGTGCGCAGACCATCACTGCCAGCGTCAGCGATCGGGCGGGTAACAGCGACGACGCCAGCCGCACCGTGACCGTCAGCCTCAGCGCGCCAGTGATTAGCATCAACACCATCGCGGGCGATGATGTGATCAACGCGACGGAAAAAGGATCGAATCTGGCGCTTTCCGGCACCAGCGATCAGCCTGCGGGTACGGCGATCACCGTGACGCTGAACGGACAAAACTACAGCGCCACTACCGACGCCTCCGGCAACTGGAGCATTACCGTACCTGCCTCTGCGGTCAGTGCGCTGGGCGAAGCGACCTACAGCGTGACGGCGAGCGTCACCAATGCTCAGGGTAACAGCAGCACCGCCAGCCATAACGTGCAGGTCAATACCGCGCTGCCGGGCGTCACCATTAATCCGGTGGCGACGGACGACATTATCAATGCCGCCGAAGTCGGTAGCGCGCAAACTATCAGCGGCCAGGTAACCGGGGCGGCGGCGGGCAGTACCGTCACCGTTGAACTGGGCGGTAAAACTTACACCGCAACCGTGCAGGCTGATTTAAGCTGGAATGTGAGCGTGCCTGCCGCCGACTGGCAGGCGTTGGGTAACGGTGAGTTAACCGTTAACGCCTCGGTGACCAACGCCGTTGGCAACACCGGCAGCGGCACGCGCGATATCACCATCGACGCCAGTCTGCCCGGTCTGCGAGTCGATACCGTTGCAGGCGATGATGTGGTCAATATCATCGAACACGCTCAGGCGCAGGTGATTACTGGCAGCAGCTCCGGCTTTGCGGCAGGCACAGCGCTGACCGTGGTGATTAATAACCAAACTTACGCCGCCACAGTGCTGGCAAACGGCAGCTGGAGCGTCGGCGTTCCGGCGGCGGATGTCAGCAACTGGCCTGCGGGAACGCTGAACATTACCGTTAGCGGAGCGAACAGTGCCGGAACGCAAACCAGCATTACCCATCCGCTGACCGTTGATCTCACCGCCGTCGCCATCAGCATGAACAGCATCACCAGCGATGATGTGATAAACGCCGCCGAAAAAGGCGCGGCGTTAACGCTCTCCGGTAGCACGTCCGGCGTAGAAGCGGGGCAAACCGTCACTGTGACCTTTGGCGGCAAAACCTACACCACCACGGTGGCGGCAAACGGTAGCTGGAGCACCACCGTTCCGGCTGCGGATATGGCGACGTTGCGTGATGGCGATGCCAGCGCCCAGGTGCGGGTGACTAACGTCAACGGCAACAGCGCCACGGCCACGCACGAATATAGCGTCGATAGTGCCGCGCCATCGGTGACCATCAACACCATTGCCAGCGATAACATCATCAATGCCAGCGAAGCGGCGGCGGGCGTAACGGTATCCGGCACCAGCACGGCGCAAACGGGGCAGACGCTCACCGTCACGCTCAACGGCACTACCTACCAGACCATGGTGCAGGTGGACGGTAGCTGGAGCTTAACGCTGCCCGCCAGCGACTTAACCGCGCTTGCCAATAACGGCTACACCCTCACCGCCACGGTCAGCGATTTGGCGGGTAACCCTGGCAGCGCCAGCAAAGGCGTGACCGTCGATACCACCGCGCCCGTCATCAGTTTTAACACCGTGGCGGGCGATGATGTGATTAACAACGTCGAACATAACCAGGCGCAGATTATCAGCGGCACCGCCACGGGCGCGGTAGCGGGCGACCGCCTGGTGGTGACTATCGCCGGACAGCAGTACGTTACCAGCACCGATGCCAGCGGCAACTGGAGCGTCGGCGTGCCAGCCAGTGTGATTTCCGGCCTTACGGATGGCACGGTGACCATCAGCGCCACTATCACCGACAGCGCAGGCAACAGCAGCACGCAGACGCACAACGTGCAGGTGAACACGGCGGCAGTGTCGCTCTCGGTAAGCACCATCAGCGGCGATAACCTCATTAACGCCGCCGAAGCAGGCAGCGCGCTGACCCTGAGCGGCACCGGAACGAACTTTGCCGCAGGTACAGTGGTGACCGTGTTGCTTAACGGCAAAGGCTACAACGCTACCATTCAAAGCAACGGGAGCTGGAGTGTGAACGTGCCTGCGGCGGACGTCGCGGCACTGGCGGATGGCACCAGCTACACGGTCAGCGCTTCCGCCCAGGACAGCGCCGGAAACAGCGCCACGGCCTCGCGCAGCGTGGCGGTAGATCTCACCGCTCCGATTATCAGCATTAACACCGTTTCAACGGACGACCGACTCAACGCCGCCGAACAGCAGCAGCCGTTAACCCTTAACGGCTCGACCAGCGCGGAAGTGGGGCAGACGGTCACCGTGACCTTTGGCGGCAAAACCTACACCGCCACGGTTGCTGCCAATGGCACCTGGGCGCTGAACGTGCCTGCGGCGGATCTGGCAGCGCTCGGTCAGGGCGCGCAGACCATTACCGCCAGCGTGAACGATCGCGCCGGTAACCCCGGTCAAACCACGCACGCCCTGACCGTCGATACCGTTGCGCCGACGGTCACCATCGCCACGGTAGCGGGCGACGATATTATCAACAACGCCGAGCAGCTTGCCGGGCAGACCATCAGCGGCACCACCACCGCCGAAGTGGGTCAGACGGTCACTGTCACCTTTAACGGTCAGAGCTGGACCGCAACGGTCGGCAGCGGCGGAAGCTGGTCGGTGTTTATTCCGGCGCAGCAGTTTGCCGGATTAAGCGACGGCAGCTACACCATCAGCGCAACGGTCGCCGATCAGGCCGGAAACCCCGGCAGCGCCAGCCGTGGCGTCACGTTGAACGGCGATGTGCCTACCGTCACCATCAACACTTTTGCGGGCGACGATGTGGTGAACGCAGCGGAACACGGTTCGTCGCTGGTGATCAGCGGCACCACCACCGCGCCGGTCGGGCAGACGCTGACCCTGACTTTAAACGGCAAAACCTACACCACCACCGTGCAGACCGGTGGTAGCTGGAGCTACACCCTCGGCAGCGCCGATGTCACTGCGCTGGCGGACGGCAACGCCTACGTGATTAACGCCTCGGTGAGCAACGCCATTGGCAATACTGGCAGCAGCAATCACAGTATTACCGTCGATCTCAGCGCCCCGGCGATGGGTATTAATATCGATTCCCTGCAAACCGACACCGGGCTTAGCGCCAGCGACTTTATCACCAGCGTCAGCCCGGTGGTGGTCAACGGTTCGCTGACCGCCGCGCTTGCCAGTAACGAGACGGCGCAAATCAGTATCGACGGCGGCGCAACCTGGAGCACGCTCACCGTCACTGGCACGACCTGGCGCTATAACGACAGCCGCACGCTGACTGATGGCAATTATCTCTATCAGGTGCGGGTGATTGACGCGGCGGGCAACGTCGGCGCGACTGACAGCCAGAATGTGGTGATCGACACCATCGCGCCAGATCCAGCGGTGAAAACCATCGCTATCAGCGCGATCACCACCGATACCGGATTGATCACTAACGATTTTGTCACCAGCGACACGACGCTTGCGGTGAGCGGCTCGTTGGGGGCGACGCTGGCTGCTGGTGAGTTCGCGCAAATCAGCATCGACGGCGGTACAACCTGGCAGAATCTTTCCGTAAGCGGTTTGACCTGGACATACCTTGACGGGCGCACGCTGAGCGACGGCAACTACAACTATCAGGTGCGGGTTATCGACACCGCCGGAAATATCGGCGCGACCGCCAGCCAGATTGTCACCATTGACACCAGCGCGCCGCTGGCGAGCAAAACCATCGCCATTGCGGGCATCAGTGATGACACCGGTTTAAGCAGCAGCGATTTTGTTACTCGCGACACGACGCTGACCGTGCGCGGGACGCTCGGCGCGGCGCTGGCCGCCGATGAACGGGCGCAAATCAGCCTCGACGGCGGTGTCACCTGGACAACCTTAACCGTTATCGGCACCAGCTGGAGCTACGCCGATGGTCGCACGCTTACCGACGGCATCTGGAACTACACGGTGCGGGTGGTGGATCTGGCGGGGAATGTCGGGCAGACCGCGACGCAAAACGTGGTGGTCGATACCACCAGCCCGGAAGCGGCGAAAAGCATCACCATTACCGGCATCAGCGATGACACCGGAGCCAGCAGCAGCGATTTTATTACCAGCGATACCACGCTTACCGTGCGCGGCGTACTGGGCGCGGCGCTAGGGGCTAATGAGTTCGCGCAAATCAGCACCGACAACGGCGCTACATGGGTGAATGTGACGCTGGCAGCGGACGGCCTGAACTGGACATACGCTGATGGGCGCACGTTGACTAACGGCACGACAACCTGGCAGGTGCGGGTGGTCGATCTGGCAGGCAACGTTGGCGCAACGGGCAGTCAGACGGCGCAGATCGACACCGTTAACCCGGCGCAGGTGCTCACTATCGCCAGCATCAGCACCGACACGGGGAGTTCGTCCACCGACTTTATCACCAGTGATACCACGCTCACGTTGACGGGGTCACTGGGGGCGGGGCTTGCCAGCGGCGAAGTGGCGCAGATTAGCCTTGATGGCGGTGCGACCTGGACCACGCTCACTACCAACGGCACGCAGTGGACTTACACCGACAGCCGCACGCTGACAGATGGCAGCTACGTTTATCAGGTGCGGGTGCTGGATCTGGCGGGGAATACCGGCCCGGTGGTGTCGAAAACGGTGGTGGTCGATACGATTAACCCCACCGCCACGCCGACTATTGTGTCGTATACCGATGATGTCGGGCAGCGACAGGGGACGTTAAGCAGTTCGCAGGCCACCGACGATACCACGCCACTGCTGAACGGCGTGCTCTCCGGCCCGCTGGCCAGCGGCGAAGTGGTTTACCTCTACCGCAACGGCTTGTTGTTAGGTGCGGTAACGATGGTCGGCGCACTGAACTGGACCTACAGCGACAGCGGGCTGGTCAGCGGTGCGTATACCTACAGTGCGCGGGTAGTGGATCTGGCAGGGAATATCACCTCTTCCAGTGATTTTATCCTGACGGTGGATACCTCTATTCCGACCACGCTGGCGCAAATCACCAGCCAGACCACGCGTGACACCACGCCAATTATCAGCGGGGTGATCACTGCCGCGCTCGCCAGCGGGCAGTATGTCGAAGTGGTCATCAACGGCAAAACCTACACCTCGCAGCCGGGCGGTGCGGTGGTAGTCGATCCGGCGCACAACACCTGGTATGTGCAACTGCCGGATACCGATGTGCTGGCGGCGTCCGCAACCGCTTATAACGTCACCGCGCAGGTGAAAAGCTCGGCGGGCAACGGCAACACCGCTAACGTCAGCAACGGCTCGGTGACGGTCAACGCGGCAATTGATTACACGCCAGCCTGGACAACCGCCAATAAAACAACGGCCTGGGGGCTGACCTATGGCCTCGACAACCACGGGATGTGGACGGTGCTGGCAAACCAGCAAATTATGCAATCAACCGACCCGTTAACCTGGTCGAAGACCGCACTGACGCTGGTGCAAAGCGGTAACAACTACGCCACCAGTTCCATTGCCGATTACGATCGTAACGGCACGGGCGATCTGTTTATTACCCGCGATGACTACGGCACGGGGTATATCAACGGCTTTACCAATAACGGCGACGGCACCTTTTCCAGTGCGATTCAGGTGAACGTCGGCACCCTGACGTGGTACGGCTCGATTGTGGCGTTTGATAAAGAGGGCGACGGCTATCTCGATTTCTGGATTGGCGACGCGGGCGGGCCGGACTCCAACACCTTCCTGTGGAATAACGCAGGCACGCTGGTAGGCAACTCCACCACCGCCAACAACGGAGGGAGCGCCACGGTCGGCGGGGTAGTAAACGGCTATCTTTCCCTTAACGAAGGTTCCGGCGTCGATCTCAACAATGACGGCAGGGTAGACCTGGTTCAGCACACCTTCAACCTGAATAACTACTACACCCTTTCGTCGCTTATCAGCCAGGGCAACGGCACGTTTGTCTGGGGGCAGAACACCATCAACACCTTCCTCAGCGTTGCAGGCAGCGGCGGTAACTCGACGTCTGTCTCCATGACCTGGGCGGATTTCGATGGCGACGGCGATATGGATCTCTTCCTGCCCGCCAGCCAGGGAAGAGCTAACTACGGCTCGCTGTTATTCAATACCAACGGCGTGTTGGGTAATCCGGTGGCGGTGGGGGCAACGGCAACCACCTATGCCAGCCAGTTCAGCGTGGCGGTGGACTGGAACCACGATGGCCTGATGGATATCGCCCGTATTGCCCAGACCGGACAGTCCTACCTTTACACCAACGTTGGCGGGGCCAGCAACTGGACGCAGTCGGTACTCGGCGGCAGCCAGAGCGGCACCACCAGCGGCGTGGCGGCAATGGACTACGACTGGGACGGCGCGGTGGATGTACTGGTGACCAAACAGTCTGGCAGCGTGTTCCTGATCCGCAACACCAACACGGTGAGCTACGGCACTTCGCTGCACCTGCGCATCACCGATCCCAACGGCATTAACGTCTATTACGGCAATACCGTAAAACTGTACAACTCGGCGGGTGTGCTGGTCGCCACGCAAATCATCAACCCGCAGTCGGGGATGGGGGTTAACGACACCTCGGCGCTGGTCAATTTCTACGGGCTGAATGCCGGAGAAACCTACAACGCCGTGCTGATCAAATCCGCTGGCGCGACTGCCAGCAATATTGACCAGACGGTCAATACCAGCTGGGGCGGCTTACAGGCCACCGATGCTACCCACGCTTACGATCTCAGCGCCGAAGCGGGCACCGCGAGCAACAACGGCAAGTTCGTCGGCACCGGTTATAACGACACCTTCTTCGCCACCGCAGGCACCGACACTTACGACGGCTCCGGCGGCTGGGTGTACAGCTCTGGCACCGGAACCTGGCTGGCAAACGGTGGGATGGACGTGGTTGATTTTCGGCTATCGACGGTGGGCGTGACCGCTAACTTAAGCAGCACCGCCGCCCAGGCCACCGGTTTTAACACCTCGACATTTACCAATATCGAAGGCATTTCCGGCTCGAATTTTAACGACACTCTGACCGGCAGCACGGGCGATAACCAACTGGAAGGGCGCGGCGGTAACGACACGCTCAACATCGGCAACGGCGGCCACGACACCTTGCTCTATAAACTGCTCAACGCCAGCGACGCCACTGGCGGCAACGGTTCGGACGTGGTGAATGGTTTTACGGTAGGGACATGGGAAGGCACCGCCGACACCGACCGCATTGATATTCGTGAACTGTTGCAGGGCAGCGGCTACACCGGCAACGGCAAAGCCAGCTACGTCAACGGCGTGGCAACGCTGGATGCGCAGGCCGGAAACATCAGTGATTTTGTCAAAGTTACCCAGAGCGGCAGCGACACCATCGTGCAGATCGACCGCGACGGCACGGGCGGTGGCTTTGCGACAGCTAACGTGGTCACGCTGACGGGCGTGCATACCGACCTCGCCACCTTGCTGGCGAATCATCAGTTGATGGTGGTGTAGATAATGAAAAAAAATGCCCAGTCCGTGGAAGCCTGGCTGGAGGCGATGATCGCCGTGGCGCGTTATTACCGCCTTGATTTTTCTCAGGAGAATGTGCGTGCAACCGTCAACTGGGAGCGCGACAGCAAACGGGAAGAGTTACTCACCGACATGGCGCGGCAGTTGGGGATGGGGCTACGGCTGGTGGAGTTCTCCGCCGATTCGCTTAACCCATGGCGACTGCCGTTGATTGCGGTGTTTGATAATCAACAGGTCGGTGTGATCACTCGCCGCGATAACCACGACAATATCAGCATTCAGTTCAGTGGTGACGAAGGGCTGGAAACCACGCTTAACGTCGCGGATGTTGAAGATAAAATCGTCGAACTGGCGCTACTCCGCCCGCTCAGCGCCATTCCAGATGCGCGGGTAGATGACTACATTCGCCCGTATCAAGCGAACTGGTTCTGGAATCTCTCGCTGAAAGACTGGCGGCGCTATGGCGATATTATGCTGGCGTCACTGGTGGCGAACGTGCTGGCACTGGCGGCGATGATTTTCTCGATGCAGGTTTACGACCGCGTCGTTCCGGCGCAGTCGTACCCGACGCTGTGGGTGCTGTTCGCCGGGGTGATGATGGCGATCCTGTTTGAGTTCTGTATGCGCATGGTGCGTACGCACCTCTCGGATATGATTGGCAAGCGGGCGGATTTACGGATTTCGGATCGCGTTTTTGGTCATGCGTTACGGCTGAAAAATAATGTGCGATCGAAATCCACCGGATCGTTTATCTCGCAGATCCGCGAACTGGAATCGGTGCGGGAGCTTATTACTTCCACCACCATCGGCGCGGTGGCGGATCTGCCGTTCTTCCTGCTGTTTGTCTTTATTCTGTGGATGATTGGCGGCTGGCTGGTGCTGGTTGTTTTGCTGGCGCTGCCGTTGCTGGTGATCCCCGGCCTGCTGGTGCAACGCCCGCTGGCGCGGCTGGCGAACGAAGGGATGCGCGAGTCGGCGGTACGTAACGCGACGCTTGTGGAAGCCGTGCAGTCGATTGAAGACATTAAACTGTTGCGCGCCGAACAGCGTTTTCAGAATCAGTGGAATCACACCAACGACGTGGCGTCGTCCATCAGCATGAAGCAACGTTTTCTCACCGGGCTGCTGCTCACCTGGACCCAGGAAGTGCAATCCATCGTCTACGTCGTGGTGCTGTTGGTGGGCTGCTTTATGGTAATGAACGGTGATATGACCACCGGCGCGCTGGTCGGGACGACGATCCTGGCTTCGCGCACCATTGCGCCGCTGTCGCAGATATCCGGCGTGCTCTCGCGCTGGCAGCAGGCGAAGGTGGCGCGTAACGGCCTTGATGAACTGATGAAGCGCCCGGTGGATCAGCCGGAGCACGGCAAACTGGTGCATAAAGCGGTGCTGCACGGCAATTATCAGTTCAGCAATGCGGTGTTTTATTACGACGAAGAAGAGAAGATTGCCGATGTGGCGATTGGCAAACTCAACATTCAGGCCGGAGAGAAAATCGCCATTCTCGGGCGCAACGGCGCGGGTAAATCGACGCTACTGCAAATGCTCGCCGGAATGCGTATCGCCCAGCAGGGGCAGGTGCTGCTGGATAACATCAGCATCGGGCAGCTTGATCCGGCGGATCTGCGCCGCGACATGGGGCTGCTTAGCCAGACCGGGCGACTGTTCTTCGGCTCGCTGCGGGAAAACCTCACCATGGGGATGCCGGAAGCCAGCGATGAAGATATCGAGCGCGCATTAATCCTCAGCGGGGCGCTGCCCTTTGTGCAGAAGCAGAAAAACGGCCTTAACTACATGATTCAGGAAGGGGGATTTGGCCTCTCTGGCGGTCAGCGGCAAACGCTGCTGCTGGCGCGGCTACTTATCTCTCAACCCAATATCGTCCTGCTTGACGAACCCAGCGCCTCGCTGGACGAAATGGCGGAAGCGCATTTAATCGAGCAACTGAAGCAGTGGATAGGCCATCGCACGCTGGTAATCGCCACTCATCGCACGGCGATGCTGCAACTGGTAGACAGGATAATCGTGATGGATCAGGGGCGGATTGTGATGGATGGTGCGAAAGAGGCTATTTTGCGTGAACAGGGCGAACCCACGGCGCGACGCGTGGTGTTGCAGGAGAAGAATAAGGGGTCTGCCGCATGAACGGACAACTGCAATATAACCGTGGCCTGACTGAACCCCGCCTGCCGCGCTCGGCGCTGGCGGTACGCGTTACCGCTGTGATGCTGCTCTGTTTTCTCGGCTGGGCGTGGTATTTCCAGCTTGATGAAGTCACTACCGGCAGCGGCACGGTAGAACCTTCCGGGCGCGAACAGGTGGTGCAGTCGCTGGAAGGCGGGATTTTGTATCATCTCGATGTGAAGGTTGGCGATATTGTTGAACAGGGCCAGCCGCTGGCGCAGCTTAACCGCACCAAAACGGAATCCGACGTCCAGGAAGCGATGTCGCGGCTGTACGCGGCGCTGGCAACCTCGGCGCGGCTGCGGGCGGAAGTGAGTAATAAACCGCTGGTTTTCCCTGACGAACTGAATAAATTCCCCGAGCTTATCGAGTCGGAAACGGCGTTATATAACACTCGCCGCGACGGGCTGAATAAAGCCACCACCGGGCTGACGCAGGGGATTAGTCTGGTCAATCGTGAACTGGCAATGACCCAGCCGCTGGTGAAACAGGGGGCGGCGAGCAACGTGGAAGTGTTGCGTTTACAGCGTCAGGCTAACGAACTGGAAAACAAACTTAACGACGTGCGTACACAATATTACGTTCAGGCGCGGGAAGAGTTAGCGAAAGCCAATGCGGAAGTGGAAACCCAGCGTTCGGTGATCCGTGGGCGGGAAGATTCCCTCACCAGGCTCAACTTTACTGCGCCGGTGCGTGGCATTGTTCAGGACATTGACGTCACCACGGTTGGCGGCGTCATTGCCCCCGGTGGTAAACTCATGACCATCGTGCCGCTGGATGAGCAACTGCTGATTGAGGCGAAAATCTCCCCGCGCGATGTGGCGTTTATCCATCCGGGGCAAAAATCGCTGGTGAAAATAACCGCTTACGATTACTCCATCTATGGCGGCCTGCCGGGGGAAGTGGCAGTGATATCACCAGACACCGTGCAGGATGAAGTGCGGCGCGATGTTTATTACTATCGGGTGTACATTCGCACTTTCAGCAACCATCTGGAAAACAAAAGTAAACAGCAGTTTCCGATATTCCCAGGTATGGTGGCGACGGTTGATATCCGTACCGGCAAAAAGAGCGTGCTGGATTATCTGTTGAAACCCTTTAACAAAGCACAGGAGGCGTTGCGCGAACGATGAACATTAGTGATGTAGCAAAAATTACCGGCCTGACCAGCAAAGCCATTCGCTTCTATGAAGAGAAGGGGCTGGTGACACCGCCGATGCGCAGCGAAAACGGTTATCGCACCTACACGCAGCAGCATCTCAACGAACTGACCTTACTGCGCCAGGCGCGCCAGGTGGGCTTTAACCTGGAAGAGAGCGGCGAACTGGTGAATCTGTTTAACGACCCGCAGCGCCACAGTGCTGATGTAAAACGGCGCACGCTGGAGAAGGTGGCAGAGATCGAGCGACATATTGAAGAACTGCAGTCCATGCGGAACCAGCTGCTGGCGCTGGCGAATGCCTGCCCTGGTGATGACAGCGCCGACTGCCCGATTATCGAAAATCTCTCCGGCTGCTGTCATCATCGGGCGGGGTGAAAATCAGTTAATCCCCGTTTGCACAGAAAGAATATGTTGCAAACTTTCTACCATAATGCGCCCCGACTGAAATAAGCCTTCCTGGATTTCGTTGTTAACATTCACAGCGTGAACCAGGGAGGCTAATAACACCACTTGCAGGAAGGCAAAAATAAACGCACCGATAATCATAATATGCGTCATGGCTATTTTCTTTTGCTCCTTCATTTTAAATAGCCCACAAACTGGCCTTCTTTCATTAATGCGACTTTTCCTGTGTGATGATAAACAATGACGTTATACAGACCCGATTGATAAACGGTGGCATCGGCGTTATCTTCATCTATCGCACATAATGAATCATTGAGATACGCAAAGTTTTTACTGCTCATTCTAAAGGTCATGCCATATCCTTTATAAATGGCTTTCTTTGCCGCCTGGGCGTGTTGTGCGGCTTCTGCATTTTTAAATGCCTGCGCCTCGGATGCACTTAAAATAGCCGCCTGACGCTGCTGTTCGGCGAGATAACAGGTGTCATGGCTGACACCCTGCGCCTGGCAATCTGCGATGCGGGAAGTGGGAGAGCTACAGCCAGCCAGTAATATAACAGCCAGCAGGGAAAACGATTTAATGGAGCTATTCATCATTGTTAACCTTAAATAGAGTATGAAAATCATTAAGGAGTGAAAACAGGCAAACGTCCTTGCTCTAATTTATTTAATGGTTTTTATTGATATTTATAAAGTATCCAGCGAGATCTTAGAACGAATATCCCACACCGACACCCGCACCGAAATCAGATTGCGTATCCGCAGAAACACCTGCTTTAATTACCGTGTGGACCCCGGCATTAAAAGACGTGCCGACAGATACCGCCGATTCACCATTAAACGTTCCCGCTCCCGCAGACACCATCATTAAATCACCGGTTTTCACCTGCGGTTGTGAAGCAATGGCAATAGCTGACGCGATCCCCGCATTGGCATCTTTACGGTTGTCTTCAACTTCGTTTTTCAGTGAGCTGAAATGGTTATTGAGAGTATTAATTTGCTGGCTGTTATCCGCTACTCGTTTTTGCGTGGTTGATAACTGCTGATGTGTGTCGGTGGAATCCTGCACCAGGTTTTGAATTTGTTCACCGTAATGAACGCTATCTATCTGTTGTTGTGCCGCCAGCTTGCTTACTGCAGTGTTGGTTTTTGTTATATCGCCATGAATTTCTTCCAGTTCTTTTGTGTGGTTCTCGGTAGCAACACTTTGAGATACCGTCGTCATGGTAGAAGAAAGAGCGTCAATTTTTTTCCCTTGCTCCGCAGAAGCGCGCGTGCTGGCTTCATTTTCCGCAGCCAGTTTAGCGTTGACCATTCCCTGATAACGGGCGGCGGTCTGAACATCACCGGTAGCAGCGACGGTTTTTTGTGTGGCTTCGATTTGCTTTTGCTGTTCGGTAATCTGCGTTTGTTGGGCTTCGGCTTGTTGCTGCTGTGCGTTATCCGCAGCCTCCTGACGGGCGTTTACCATGCTTTGATAACGGGCGGCGGTCTGAACGTCACCAGTAGCTGCAACCGTTTTTTGTGTGGCTTCGATTTGCTTTTGCTGTTCGGTAATCTGCGTTTGTTGGGCTTCGGCTTGTTGCTGCTGTGCGTTATCCGCAGCCTCCTGACGGGCGTTTACCATGCTTTGATAACGTGCTGCGTTCTGAACATCACCGGTAGCAGCAACCGTTTTTTGTGTGTCGGTAATTTGCTCTTGTTGAGCTCTGAGAATGTTATTCTGTTCGGTAATGTTGTTGGTATTTTTATGAATAGCCGCTTTGTTGGCGTCAATCTCGGTTTGCACTGACGTAATGGCCTGGTGTGCTTCATCGGCGGTCGTCACTGCTTTGTTCGCGGTGGTTTGCGCATTCTGGATGGCGGTATCTTGTGCCGCATCGCGGTCTGTCTGGGTCTGTTCTGTCGTCGCCGCCTCAATGGTGTCCCCCGCAAAGGCCGATGGACATACAGCAGTAGCAACAACGACAGCCAGTAAAGACATCTTTACAGTTTTCATTCATTTTTTCTCAATCAAAGTAAGTCGCATTTTTGTTTCTTATAGCAACATTAGTTGTTGTTATAAGAAATGTTATGTGTTTCGCATTGATCGGAATCTACGCTGGCATTTGTGTGATGTAAAGCGCGTTTTTATACTGTGTAAGCGTAAATACCGCCAAATAGAAACTAAAAATGTTTCTTTTAGAAATAAAATGGGAAGGCATTTTGTGCTATTTCTCTGTAAGAAACCGTAAAGACTTGTTTTGATAAGCGAAATAAATGCTGTTTCTGGGCTAAACGTGAAGCTGTTCCTGATGTGTGCTAGAATGCGTTTCTTTGATAAATCTCAAATTTTAAGAGGTTTACGCCAGGCAGGAAAATTAAATGAATGAATTTGAGAAGATTTTTAATGAAATGAATCTGGACAGGGCGCTGCTACCCATCCTTTTTCGTTCGAACCGGTCAACAGTGTGGAAATATTTAAGTGGCGATAGTACGGCTCCTGCCTCTGCCATGTCGCTGATCATGCTGTTGCAGTTAATCCAGAAACGTAATCCTGATTTGTTAGCCGAATGGTTAACGCTTTCTGATTTCACCATTCCGCCAGAAGTTTACCTGGACCAGCCTGATTACTGGAAAGGGTGGGTGTATACCCAACACAAGGTCAATAAAAACGTCCTGGAATATCTAAAAAAACATTATCCGGATGAAGACCAAAAAAACATGAATAAAGGTAGTGACGAGTAATTTGCCAATGCCAGTTAATATGGCGGAGGCGGCCTACGATTCGGGCGCAGACTTCCAGGCATGATAAGACGCGTTAGCGTCGCATCAGGCATCGGTGCATAACCGCCGGATGCGGCGTAAACGCCTTATCCGGCCTACGGTTGAGTGCAGTTTTGTAGGCATGATAAGACGCGTTAGCGTCGCATCAGGCATCGGTGCATAACCGCCGGATGCGGCGTAAACGCCTTATCCGGCCTACGATTCGGGCGCAGATTTCCAGGCATGATAAGACGCGTCAGCGTCGCATCAGGCGATGACCGCACGGATGATCAGCGTTATCCCTTCAATCGCAATCACCTCAACATGCGTACCTGCACCGAGATCCTCGCTGGCGCTGACGGGCCATGAACTGTCACCGACGCGCATATGACCTCGCCCGTTGACCAGTGGCGATTCCAGCACAAATCGTCTGCCGATCAATTGTTGACCGCGCTGGTTAAGATGGCTGTCACTGTGCTTTTGTTCGCGCACGCCTCGTGCCAGCCATTTCCACCACAGCCAGGCGGCAAGTAGCGTCAGGACGGCAAACATCACCCCTTGCCACTCCCAACCCAGCGGCAGCAGCCAGACCACCAGGCCAGTAATCACCGCCGCGGCACCGCTCCAAAGCAGATAACCATTGCCGCCCAGCATCTCGGCTGCCAGCAGCAGACCGCCGAGACTCAGCCAAAAAATATGCGGATGGATAGCTATCATCTCTATCATGATTTATTTCGCTCGTTCGCGCTGTCTTTCACCAGTTCGGCAATCCCGGCAATCGACCCCATCAGGCTGCTGGCGTCTAATGGCATCATCACCACTTTGCTGTTACTGGACGAACCAATCTGCTGTAACGCTTCGGTGTATTTCTGCGCCACGAAGTAATTCACTGCCTGAATGTCACCAGAAGCAATGGCTTCAGACACCATTTGGGTTGCGCGGGCTTCCGCTTCGGCAGAACGTTCACGCGCTTCAGCCTGTAAAAACGCCGACTGACGTTCGCCTTCCGCTTTCAGGATTTGTGACTGTTTTTCACCTTCGGCTTTGAGGATTTCCGCCTGACGTATCCCTTCCGCCTCAAGGATGTAAGCGCGTTTGGTACGTTCCGCTTTCATCTGCGCGTTCATCGAAGAGATAAGCTCTGCTGGTGGGCGCACATCGCGAATTTCAATACGGGTGACTTTTATCCCCCACGGATTAGTGGCTTCATCGACAATATGCAGCAGACGCGAGTTAATGCTGTCGCGCTGAGAGAGCATTTCGTCAAGTTCCATTGAACCCAGAACGGTACGGATGTTGGTCATGGTCAGGTTGATGATCGCCAGTTCCAGATTGCTGACTTCATAAGCGGCACGCGGGGCATCAATCACCTGAATAAAGCAAACGGCGTCGATGGTCACGTTGGCGTTATCTTTCGAGATAACTTCCTGGGATGGGATGTCGAGCACTTGCTCCATCATATTGATCTTACGACCAATGCGGTCCATAAACGGCACCACCAGACTTAGCCCCGGCTGTAATGTTTTGGTATAACGACCAAATCGTTCTACCGTCCACTGATAGCCCTGCGGAACGATTTTGACGCCCGCACCAACAATCACCAGCGCGACAAAAATGAGAATCGGGATAAAAATAAGCATCGGAAAAACCTCCTGTTGTACCGTCCATAAAGAGCAAAAATGCTGCTTGATTAAACAAA
Organism: Escherichia sp. E4742; assembly: GCF_005843885.1. NCBI lineage: Bacteria > Pseudomonadati > Pseudomonadota > Gammaproteobacteria > Enterobacterales > Enterobacteriaceae > Escherichia > Escherichia sp. E4742. Next base: position 3,542,168 of record NZ_CP040443.1, read on the forward strand.
TTATACCTGATTACTGAAAGAGAGTTCCCCCTTATTCTTGCGGAGGATAAACTGTTTTTAGTAAAAATCAGAAAAGGGATGGGCAATGCAGGAAAATAGTCTTTTGCTCCAACTACAAAATGTTGGATATCAGGCGGGCGATACGAAGATTCTCAATAACATCAATTTTTCGCTGCGTGCTGGCGAATTTAAGTTAATTACCGGCCCTTCCGGCTGCGGTAAAAGTACGCTACTAAAAATAGTTGCTTCATTAATCAGCCCGACCAGCGGAACGTTACTGTTTGAAGGTGAGGATGTCAGCACACTAAAGCCAGAAACTTATCGCCAACAAGTTTCTTACTGCGCCCAGACGCCGGCTCTGTTTGGCGACACGGTCTACGATAACCTGATCTTTCCCTGGCAGATCCGTAACCAGCAGCCTGACCCGGCCATTTTTCTCGATTTTCTCGAACGTTTCTCCTTGCCGGACACCATTTTGACGAAAAATATCGCCGAGCTATCTGGTGGTGAAAAACAACGCATCTCATTGATTCGTAACCTACAATTTATGCCGAAGGTTTTATTGCTCGACGAAATCACCAGTGCGCTGGATGAAAGCAACAAACGCAACGTCAATGAGATGATCCACCGCTATGTACGTGAGCAAAATATTGCTGTGTTGTGGGTGACGCACGATAAAGACGAAATTAATCATGCGGATAAGGTGATTACACTGCAACCGCATGCCGGAGAAATGCAGGAAGCACGCTATGAACACGCATAATATTACCAACGAGTCACTGGCACTGGCATTAATGCTGGTGATTGTCGCAATCTTAATTAGCCATAAAGAAAAACTGGCGCTGGAGAAAGATATTCTCTGGAGTGTGGGGCGCGCGATAATTCAGCTGATTATTGTCGGCTATGTGCTGAAGTATATTTTCAGCGTGGATGATGCCAGCCTGACATTATTGATGGTGTTATTTATCTGCTTTAATGCGGCGTGGAATGCGCAAAAACGCAGTAAATATATTGCTAAAGCCTTTGTCTCGTCATTTATTGCCATTACGGTCGGGGCGGGAATTACCCTGGCGGTATTGATTCTCTCAGGATCGATTGAGTTTATCCCGATGCAGGTGATCCCTATCGCCGGGATGATTGCCGGTAACGCTATGGTGGCGGTAGGGCTGTGTTATAACAATCTCGGTCAGCGGTTTATCAGCGAACAGCAACAGATTCAGGAGAAACTGAGTCTTGGTGCGACGCCGAAACAGGCTTCAGCGATATTGATTCGCGACAGTATTCGCGCGGCTTTAATTCCAACGGTGGATTCGGCAAAAACGGTTGGCTTAGTGAGTTTACCAGGAATGATGTCCGGGCTGATATTTGCCGGGATTGATCCGGTGAAGGCGATTAAATATCAGATTATGGTGACCTTTATGCTGCTCTCAACCGCCAGCTTGTCGACCATTATTGCCTGTTATTTAACCTATCGTAAGTTTTATAATTCGCGCCACCAGTTGGTGGTGACGCAATTGAAGAAGAAATGAAATAATGCGATGCCTGCACAGTCTGTGCGCGAATCGTAGGCCGGATAAGGCGTTTACGCCGCATCCGGCGGTTATGCGCGGACGCCTGATGCGACGCTGACGCGTCTTATCATGCCTATGAATCTACGTAGCATCGCATCTCAACCGAATATCAATACAACAACGCATACAGCTGGCGGCGATATTTCGACGCCAGCGCATCACCCGTACCCAGCGCAGCGAGGATCTCCTGGAACGTTTTACGTGTCTGACCGTCTGCGGCGGTGAGATCTTTACGCAGATGTCCGAACAGCAACTCCAGCGCCTCTTCATTGCGCCCAACCTGATGCAGTTGCAGCGCCAGTTGCGTCGCCAGTGCGGCATCTTCTGGATTCTCTGCCACCTGCTGTTGCAGCTGCTGAATTTCCGGCGTATCTGCCGCCTGCTTCAGCAGTTCAATTTGCGCCACCAGACCCTGATAGCGGGTGTCCTGATCCTGCAACGGAATGGTTTTCAGCACCGCTTCTGCATCTTCAGAACGGTTCAGCGCAATCAGCGTTTCTGCCAGCAGCAGGCCGATCTCCCCGTTCTGATTCGACAACTGCCAGGCGTCTTTCAGCAATGGCAGAGCGTCGGTGTAATTACCTTCCTGCATCAGTTGCATCGCCTGCTGCGCTTTTAACTCTTCTTCGCGCGGCAGCACTTTATCCAGCAGGGCGCGGATCGCTTCTTCCGGTTGCGGCCCCTGGAAGCCGTCTACCGGTTGCCCGTTCTGGAACAGATAAACGGTCGGAATCGCGCGCAGACCAAACTGGGAAGCAATCATCTGCTCGGCGTCGCAGTCCAGCTTCGCCAGAATAAATTGCCCGTTGTACTGCGCCGCGAGGCTTTCCAGAATTGGGGTTAACTGCAAACAGTGCTGGCTACGCTCAGACCAAAAATAGAACAGCACCGGTGTGGTCATCGACTGTTCAAGAACCTGTTGCAGGTTAGATTCGTTAATGTTGACAATATTTTCTACGGACATGGAGTCACTCTCTGTTGTCGATATTTTCTTTGACATGGGGGCTTAAGCACGCGCTTCAACTCACCCCTGCAATATTTTGTCCATCACGCGCCCCGGCAGCAGGCGCTTAAGCACCATTACCGCCCAGGTCACCAGCGTCACCGGATAGCGCATCTTCGGCTTCTCGCTAATAAAAGCATGGCGCACTTTGGCGACCACCGCTTCCGGTCCCAGAGTAAAACGGGCGGCAATACCGGGGTTTTCGACCGGTTGATCGCTTTGCGTCTGGTTGACGTTGTCGGTAAAGCGAGTGCGAATGGGACCGGGTTCAATCAGGCTGACTTTGATTCCGCTGTGGCGCAGTTCCATGCGCAGCGCGTCTGACCACGCCTCCAGCGCATATTTACTGGCCGCGTAAGCGCCGCGACCCGGCGTGGAGATTAATCCCATCACCGATGAGGTCATCACAATACGCCCTTCACCGTGCGGCAACATAGCGGGTAAGAGGCGCATGGTGAGCTGGTGTGCGCCGAAAAAGTTGGCGGAAAACTGCTGTTCCATCTGCGCACGGCTGATGGTGGAAAGGGGGCCATACATGCCGAATCCGGCATTGTTAAAGATCCCATACAGACAATTATCGGTCAGGGCGATCACTTTGTCGGCTGCGCGATCAACACTTTCTGGTGAATCCAGATCGATCAACACGCCGGTAAATCCCATGCTGTTCATACGCTCAACATCATCCGGTTTCCGGCAACCTGCCAGCACATGAAAACCCTGGCGTTTTAATTCGAGCGCGCTTTCCAGACCAATTCCACTGGAACATCCGGTAATTAAGACCGATTTTTGCATAACTTTACCTGTCAGGATCTCCGTTGCTTTATGAGTCATGATTTACTAAAGGCTGCAACTGCTTCGCCATCCAGTCGGCAATAAACGGCTGGGCGTCGCGGTTGGGATGAATACCGTCATCCTGCATCCATTGTGGCTTGAGGTAGACCTCTTCCATAAAAAAGGGCAGCAGCGGAACATCAAACTCTTTGGCGAGTTTGGGGTAAATGGCGCTAAAGGCTTCATTATAACGGCGACCATAGTTTGCAGGCAGACGTATTTGCATCAACAATGGTTCAGCGTTGGCGGCTTTGACATCCTGCAAAATCTGGCGCAGCGTCTGCTCCGTTTGTTGTGGCTGAAAACCACGCAAACCGTCATTGCCGCCCAGTTCAACCAGCACCCAGCGCGGCTGATGCTGTTTCAGCAGAGCCGGAAGGCGCGCCAGCCCTTGTTGCGAGGTGTCGCCACTGATGCTGGCATTAACTACCGACGTTTTACTCTGCCACTTATCATTCAACAAGGCAGGCCAGGCCGCGCTGGCAGACATTCGATACCCGGCGCTCAGGCTATCACCCAGAATCAATAACGTGTCCGCTGCGGCGGCACGGAAGGTTAACAGAACCAGGAACAGGAAGGGCAAATGCCAGCGGAAAACATTGTTGAAGTTCATCATCTTAAGAAGTCCGTCGGTCAGGGGGAGCATGAACTCTCCATCCTCACCGGAGTTGAGCTGGTTGTCAAACGCGGCGAAACCATCGCACTGGTGGGCGAGTCAGGGTCGGGTAAGTCAACCTTGCTGGCGATCCTCGCCGGGCTGGACGACGGCAGCAGTGGTGAAGTGAATCTGGTGGGACAACCGCTACATAATATGGACGAAGAAGCGCGGGCAAAGTTGCGCGCGAAGCACGTAGGCTTTGTTTTTCAGTCATTTATGTTAATACCTACCCTTAACGCGCTGGAAAACGTCGAGCTTCCGGCGCTGCTGCGCGGTGAGAGTAGCCTGGAAAGTCGTAACGGGGCGAAAGCCTTGCTCGAACAGTTAGGGCTGGGTAAACGCCTGGATCATCTTCCGGCACAGCTTTCCGGCGGCGAACAGCAACGAGTGGCGCTGGCGAGAGCCTTTAACGGTCGACCTGATGTGCTGTTTGCCGACGAACCTACCGGCAACCTTGACCGCCAGACGGGCGATAAAATTGCCGACCTGCTGTTTTCCCTCAACCGTGAGCATGGCACCACGTTGATTATGGTGACCCACGACCTGCAACTGGCGGCACGCTGCGACCGCTGCTTACGGCTGGTGAACGGGCAGTTGCAGGAGGAAGCATGATTGCACGTTGGTTCTGGCGCGAATGGCGCTCGCCGTCGCTATTAATTGTCTGGCTGGCGCTAAGCCTGGCGGTGGCCTGCGTGCTGGCGCTGGGCAATATCAGCGATCGCATGGAGAAAGGTTTAAGCCAGCAAAGCCGCGAGTTTATGGCGGGCGATCGGGCGCTGCGCAGTTCGCGCGAAGTGCCGCAAGCGTGGCTGGAGGAAGCGCAAAAGCGCGGCCTGAAAGTCGGCAAGCAGCTGACTTTCGCCACGATGACCTTTGCGGGCGACACTCCGCAGCTGGCGAACGTCAAAGCGGTGGATGATATCTACCCGATGTATGGCGATCTGCAAACCAATCCTCCAGGCCTGAAACCGCAGGCGGGCAGCGTATTGCTGGCCCCACGTCTGATGGCACTCCTTAACCTGAAAACGGGCGACACCATCGACGTGGGCGATGCTACCTTGCGGATTGCCGGAGAAGTGATTCAGGAACCGGATTCCGGTTTTAACCCCTTCCAGATGGCTCCGCGTCTGATGATGAATCTGGCGGATGTCGATAAAACCGGAGCCGTGCAGCCGGGGAGTCGGGTCACCTGGCGCTATAAATTCGGCGGCAACGAGAACCAGCTCGACAGCTATGAGAAATGGCTGTTACCCCAGCTTAAACCCGAACAACGCTGGTACGGTCTGGAACAGGACGAAGGTGCACTGGGGCGATCGATGGAACGTTCGCAACAATTCCTGCTGCTTTCGGCGCTGCTGACCTTGCTGCTGGCAGTGGCAGCGGTGGCGGTGGCGATGAATCATTACTGTCGCAGTCGCTACGATCTGGTGGCGATCCTCAAAACGCTGGGGGCAGGGCGAGCGCAATTGCGTAAGCTGATTGTCGGCCAGTGGTTAATGGTGCTGGTGCTTTCAGCCGTTACCGGTGGCGCGATAGGTCTGTTGTTCGAAAACGTGTTGATGGTGCTGCTCAAACCTGTTCTGCCCGCCGCGCTGCCGCCTGCCAGCCTCTGGCCGTGGCTGTGGGCGCTCGGCACCATGACGGTCATCTCGCTGCTGGTGGGGCTGCGACCGTACCGCCTGTTGCTGGCAACGCAGCCTTTACGCGTATTACGTAATGATGTGGTAGCGAACGTCTGGCCGCTGAAGTTTTATCTGCCGATTGTCACCGTGGTGGTTGTGCTGCTGCTCGCCGGACTGATGGGCGGCAGTATGCTGCTGTGGGCAGTGCTGGCGGGCGCGGTAGTGCTGGCTTTGCTGTGCGGTGTGCTGGGCTGGATGTTGCTTAATGTATTACGCAGCATGACGCTGAAATCGCTACCTCTGCGCCTGGCGGTCAGCCGCCTGTTACGCCAGCCGTGGTCAACGTTGAGCCAGCTTTCGGCATTTTCGCTCTCCTTTATGCTGCTGGCACTGCTACTGGTGCTGCGTGGCGATCTGCTCGACCGCTGGCAGCAGCAGCTACCGCCAGAAAGCCCGAACTACTTTTTAATCAACATCGCCACGGAACAGGTCACGCCGCTAAAAGCGTTCCTCGCGGAACATCAGATAGTCCCGGAATCATTTTATCCGGTGGTGCGGGCGCGGCTGACGGCGATTAATGACAAGCCGACAGAAGGCAATGAAGATGAGGCGCTCAACCGCGAACTTAATCTCACCTGGCAAAATACGCGGCCCGATCATAATCCGATTGTCGCCGGTAACTGGCCGCCAAAAGCCGATGAAGTGTCGATGGAAGAGGGACTGGCGAAACGCTTAAACGTTGCCCTCGGGGATACCGTGACTTTTATGGGCGATACCCAGGAGTTTCGCGCCAAAGTAACCAGCCTGCGCAAAGTGGACTGGGAAAGCCTGCGGCCTAATTTCTATTTTATTTTCCCGGAAGGGGCATTGGACGGGCAGCCGCAGAGCTGGCTCACCAGTTTCCGCTGGGAGAACGGCAACGGCATGTTGACGCAACTCAACCGCCAGTTCCCGACCATTAGCCTGTTAGACATTGGCGCGATTTTAAAACAGGTCGGTCAGGTGCTGGAGCAGGTAAGTCGGGCGCTGGAAGTGATGGTGGTGCTGGTCACCGCCTGCGGTATGTTGTTGTTGCTGGCTCAGGTGCAGGTGGGAATGCGTCAGCGTCATCAGGAGCTGGTGGTGTGGCGCACACTCGGTGCGGGGAAAAAACTGCTGCGGATGACATTGTGGTGTGAGTTCGCCATGCTTGGGTTTGTTTCCGGCCTGGTGGCCGCAATTGGTGCGGAAACGGCGCTGGCAGTGTTGCAGGCGAAAGTGTTCGACTTCCCGTGGGAACCAGACTGGCGATTGTGGATTGTGCTGCCGTGCAGCGGTGCACTGCTGCTGTCGCTTTGCGGCGGCTGGCTGGGCGCGAGACTGGTTAAGGGGAAGGCGCTGTTCAGGCAGTTTGCGGGGTGAAGTGATAAAGCCGTTTATTTCTACCTGGTAGATAAACGGCTTTTTTATTAGTGCATCACGTAATTGAAAATTATATTGGTAATTTATAAAAACTTGTTATACCCAAACATTAATTAATATACAGTGCTGAACGAGATGATTATTAAGTTTATATTATATAATTAAAATCTATGGAATGGGTATAATCATATGAGCGACATTATATATCTACGCATTACAGGGGAACTACAGGGTGATATTTCTGCAGAATGTGGGACGCAGGCCTCTGTCGGGAATCGGTATCAACAGGGACATGAGGAAGAAATATTTGTTTTTAGTTTTCAGGGGGCAGTAAGTAACACAGGATTTGGCATTAATCATCAAACGATACAATTTTGTAAAATTCTAGATAAAAGCTCACCGTTGCTGATGAGCTGCATTAATAATAACGAGCGATGCCGTTTTGAGTTCGATTTTTATCGTATTAATAAATATGGAAAATGGGAAAGGTATTATTATATTGAAGTCCGTGGTGCGACGTTAAGTCAAAATCAGATTATAATAAAACAAAATGAACTTGACTATCAATATATAACGATACACTACGAATATATCTACTGTAAGCATCTTACAGCCAATACAGAATTTAGCTATTTACTCACACCTGAAAATTATAATCGCCTTTTCCCACCGACGCTCTTATCTGTCGAGGAAAAACCAGTAATACCGCCTAAACGAGAAATTATCCTCACCATTGGCGTATTCTTTGATGGCACAGGTAACAATTTAACCAATACGAATTTACGTATGAGTTTGTGCCAACCTGAAACCTATGGTCTGGATGTCCAGGATTTGGCCTCGTTTAATAAACAATGTATGAGCAAGCAGGGTAAAACGGGATCAGGTGTACAGAGCTATTTGAATTACTATACGAATATTCATTGGTTGAATAAGTTGTACCATAAAAATTCAGAAATAAATGCGGATTCAGTCAATGTTCAACGTGAAATTTATATTGAAGGGATAGGTACTGAAAATAATAAAGCAGATTCTCTGGTGGGAATGGGGCTGGGAAATAATGATACTGGGGTAATTGCTAAAACTGATCGTGCGATATCACTGCTTCATAAAACACTAGCTAAGATTATTTTTGATTTAAAAGAGAATAAACTAGTAATTAAGCGTCTACAGTTTGACGTATTTGGCTTTAGTCGTGGTGCAGCAGCCGCACGGCATTTTACTAATCGCGTATTTGAGCGTGATCCGGTACTGATTAAAACCATCGCGACGGCATTTCAGTCAGTTGAATATTTAGGTAAGCCTTCCGGGGAAGTGCAATTTTTAGGTATTTTTGACACAGTTGCAGCCATCGGAGGGCTGATGGATGGTTTTGACCCTCATGATGGTAATAACCTTTCGGTGAAAGTGAAGTTGCCGCCAGGTGTGGCCAAACATGTATTCCAGCTCACAGCCATGAACGAATGCCGCTATAACTTTTGCCTCAACAGCATAAAGGAAAGCTGGCCAGAATTAAGTTTCCCTGGATCACATGCTGATATTGGTGGTGGTTATGACCCACTGGAAGATGAGTACCTGTTTTTAAGTCGCCCGGCAATTGAAACGGTACTGGGAAATGTGCCGGTGGAAGCAACAAGCGCATATCAAAAAGCAGCACAGCAGGCAGAGTTATTGTGGCGCTATTCAACGCTGGCTCCGATTCTGCCTTCTGGTGTCCTGAAAATTGAATCCAATATTGATGAAATAGCGTCGCCTGACCACTTAGGTAATGTGAGAAAACGGGTCGCTGCAGCGGTGACATTTCGCAGAACTATCACCAATGACTGGTCAAAGATTGCGTTAAGAGTAATGTATGAAGTCGCTAAAGAGGCGGGGGTGGTATTTGATGCCATTTCTATTGCTGATACGGAATTAAAATTTCCCAGTGATTTAAAGGTAATATGTGAAAAAGCGATTTCTCAGGGTAAATCCGCTCTCTTGTGTACAGCGCCGATACCTTTTTCTGATGATGAGCTTAAAATCATTGGAAAATATATACACTGCTCTTCCAATTGGAATACCGTTGATTATCGATTGAAAAATAAAGTATCTACTGCGGTATCATCGTTTAAAGCGTTTAGTTTTGTGAATCGGCCGGATGAAAATTGGAACAGGACTATATACGATATGCAAGGGAATAAACAAAATGGAATTTAATATAAAGTCACTGTTTGTTATTACGTGTATGATTCTTAACTTTAACGCAGCAGCGAAAGAAAAAATATCGCTACTCGCACCCTATGATGAGTGGTATTTCAATTTTTTCCACCCTAATTCCTTGCCAGCAGAAGTTACCTATGTGGAATTATTGGATACCGATGGCATCTATTATCAGTTCAGAACGCTGGCCAGTACTAATGCCAGTCCAGGAAGCGTGGGACAATGGAGCGAGAAAGTATCGGGGATGTCGTCAGTTTTTAATAAAGCCAAAAATCCCCCGATGTCTATCCATTTCTGCTGGGACTCAGTGATTGATAAAAAAGTGTATGAAACCTGGATAACACTGGCTGGAGAAGTCTGGAAATTGATGCTCACACCTTATTCACCACCAGACGGTGGCAGTGAAAAGTATTATCTGCGGTATCTGTTAATCGGTCTGGCTCCGGAAGGAAAAATAGGAGTATGGCTGGATAAACCTAATAAACCCAATATTCGCCTGACGGATAAGCAGATTCTGATAGAAACAGTTTCAGGTGAAAAAATGGAGATGTGTAAAGGAATTACCCGGCATGATTTTTCTCTTGGAGACGATGAATATGTTCTTGAGTTTATCAAAGATAAAAAATATCCCTACGGTAACTGGTAAGCAACAGTGAAAATAACAGCTAAAATAATTTATATATTAACCATTGCGTTAATGATATCCGGAGCAGTCCAGACAGCAGCGAAAGAAAAAATATCGCTTCTTGCACCCTATGATGAGTGGTATTTCCTTTTTTTCTACCCTAATGCGCTACCGGCACGAGTTACCTATGTAGAACTATTGGACACTGATGGTATCTATTATCAGTTCAGAACGCTGGATGCTACCGCTCCGAGTTCCACAACTATTGATCAATGGAGAGATAATCTTCGGGTTGGGGTGTTATCATTCAATAAAGCCAAAAATCCTCCTATGTCTATCCATTTTTGCTGGGACTCAGTGATTGATAAAAAAGTGTATGAAACCTGGATAACGCTGGCGGGAGAAGTCTGGAAATTGATGCTCACACCTTATTCACCACCTGGTGGTGGCAGTGAAAAGTATTATCTGCGGTATCTGTTAATCGGGCTGGCTCCGGAAGGAAAAGTACGCGTATGGCTGACGAAACCTGACAAACCCAATATTCGCCTGACGGATAAGCAGATTCTGATAGAAACGGTTTCAGGTGAAAAAATGGAAATGTGTAACGGCCGAAGTGCCTATAAACATGGGTATTCTTATCCGGAAAGTACAAAAAACTTTATCAAAGATAAAAAATATCCCTACGGTAACTGGTAAGCAACAGTGAAAATAATAGCTAAAATAATTTATAGATTAACCATTGCGTTAATGATATCCGGAGCAGTCCAGACAGCAGCGAAAGAAAAAATATCGCTGCTTGCACCCTATGATGAGTGGTATTTCAATTTTTTTTACCCTAATGCACTACCTGCACAAGTTACCTATGTGGAATTATTGGATACTGATGGCATCTATTATCAGTTCAGAACGCTGGATGGCACTATCCCTGTGTCAACAACAATAGGACAATGGCAGGAAAATCTTAGTGGTGGAATGACGGCATTCAATCATGCCAAAAATCCCCCAATGTCTATCCATTTCTGCTGGGACTCAGTGATTGATAAAAAAGTGTATGAAACCTGGATAACGCTAGCGGGAGATGTCTGGAAATTGATGCTCACACCTTATTCATCACCAGGTGATAGCAGTGAAAAGTATTATCTGCGGTATCTGTTAATCGGTCTGGCTCCGGAAGGAAAAATACGGGTATGGCTGGAGAAGCCTGACAAACCCAATATTCGCCTGACAGATAAGCAGATTCTGATAGAAACAGTTTCAGGTGAAAAAATGGAGATGTGTAAAGGAATTACCCGGCATGATTTTTCTCTTGGAGACGATGAATATGTTCTTGAGTTTATCAAAGATAAAAAATATCCCTACGGTAACTGGTAAGCAACAGTGAAAATAACAGCTAAAATAATTTATATATTAACCATTGCGTTAATGATATCCGGAGCAGTCCAGACAGCAGCGAAAGAAAAAATATCGCTACTCGCACCCTATGATGAGTGGTATTTCAATTTTTTCCACCCTAATTCCTTGCCAGCAGAAGTTACCTATGTGGAATTATTGGATACCGATGGCATCTATTATCAGTTCAGAACGCTGGCCAGTACTAATGCCAGTCCAGGAAGCGTAGGACAATGGAGCGAGAAAGTATCGGGAATGTCGTCAGTTTTTAATAAAGCCAAAAATCCCCCGATGTCTATCCATTTTTGCTGGGACTCAGTGATTGATAAAAAAGTGTATGAAACCTGGATAACGCTGGCGGGAGAAGTCTGGAAATTGATGCTCACACCTTATTCACCACCTGGTGGTGGCAGTGAAAAGTATTATCTGCGGTATCTGTTAATCGGGCTGGCTCCGGAAGGAAAAGTACGCGTATGGCTGGAGAAACGTGACAAACCCAATATTCGACTGACGGATAAGCAGATTCTGATAGAAACAGTTTCAGGTGAAAAAATGGAGATGTGTAAAGGCCGAAGCATCTATAAACGTGGGTATTCTTATCCGGAAAGTACAAAAAACTTTATCAAAGATAAAAAATATCCCTACGGCAACTGGTAGTTAACCAGTTGCACAATTTCTTAAAGAGGAAAGAAAAGCACTTTTGTGGGTTAATAACCAGAGGCATGATTATTAACCCACGCCATCACTTCCGCCCACTCACCGCGAAAAACAACCTTTTCCGCTTTTTTCTCAAGCTGATAGCGATACATCGGGTCGTAATACTCTTCAAGCAGTGGCACCAGCCAGGCCATATGACCGTCGGTGCTGCCGGTTGCGAGTTGCGTTGCCAGCGCCGCATCCAGCCTTGCAGCCAGTTCGTTATATCGCTGTAGTCCCAGTCGACGCTTAATCGCCGAAAGCCCATGATGCAGGTATTCGCAATACTCTTGCCAGCCCTGTTCGTCGCCGTACGCGTGGGTAAAATCATGATGCATACGCAAGAAATATTCTTCGTTCAGGCGTTCAAGACGGATCTCAAACGGGTCTTCTACCACCGCAATTGCCGCCTGGGTCATTCGTTCGCGCAGACACTCCGGCAGATGGTTTGAACCAATCATCCGGCTTTCATCTTCCAGCACCCACAAGCGCAAATCCTGACGGGCGTCGGTTTTTAGCATCTCGGCAGCCAGCAGGTTTTCAAAACTTGCCTGGCTAAGTTGTGGCTGCAATGTGCGACCAAAAGCAGAGCCGCGATGGCGCGCCAGCCCTTCCAGATCAACACCGTTCGGCTGCTGTTGCACTAACAGCGTTTTACCGCTGCCGGTACAACCGCCAATCAGCACTATCGGTTTTTGTGCCAGTTCAATGGTCGCTTGAATCGCGGTCTGGCGCAGTGCCTTATAACCGCCTTCCACCAGCGGATAATCAATTCCCGCTTCATGCAGCCAGCGTTGCACAATATGTGAACGTTGACCGCCACGGGCGCAGCAGAGAATACCTTGCGGATTTTGCAGACACGCTGCCCGCCAGGCGTCCATGCGCTGCTGACGAATTTCACCCGCCACCAGTTTATGCCCCAGCGCCAGCGCCGCGTCTGACCCTTGCTGTTTATAGCAGGTGCCAACGGCGGCGCGTTCATCATTATTCATTAACGGCAGATTGATAGCGGCGGGCATTGCGCCTTGCTCAAACTCGATGGGGGCGCGAACATCAATAATGGGCGTATCAGCAATCAGCAGGGCACGATAGTCCTGTTCCGTGTGTCTCTCTTGCATAGTAAAAAGTGAACCTCAAATCAGCTTGCGCGCTATTTTACGCGCCAACGCGCAAGGAAACTTGATTTTTAACTGTGTGAGTTGCCGAAAATTTCTAAAAATCCACTGATTTCCGGCCTGCGCTGGGTAAACAAGGCCACAATATCTTCCACCGCTTTGCCGCTGCCAAATTTACGCCATGCCAGACTCAATGGCGAAGGCGGGCGCATCGTTGGAATGACCCGGCTGACCAGTTGTTGATTATCGATCATTGACTGGCAAAGTGATTTTGGCAAAAAACCAATGCCAACACCCGCCAGATGGGCGGCGATTTTCGTTTCCATATCAGGAACAATAATCTCTTTTTGCCCCGGCAATCGCCAGGCGACGCGTTTGGTTAATGTGCGGGCGCTGTCTTCAATATTGACCGCCGGAAAGCGCCGCAACTGCGCTTCTGTTAGCGGCTCTTCAACGTTCGCCAGTGGATGATCTGCCGCCATGACAAAGCGCCATTGCACCGAACCTAAAGGATCAAGGCTAAACGTATTTGCCAGTGCTTCGGTTCCCGTGACGCCGATGGCCAGTGAAAAACCTTCGTAAAGTAGCGAATCCCAGACGCCCATATAGATTTGGCGGGAGATGTGAAACTGGGTAAACGGGTAACGTTCATTAAGCCACGTCAGCAGCCTGGCAACGGCCTGGGGGTTGTAGAGCAGGTTGTTGATGACGATATTCACCTGGCGTTCCACGCCATCATTCACCTGTTGCAGCTCGCTCGGCATGCTTTCCAGCCAACTCAGCCAGTCTCTGGCCTGACAAAGCAGATGTTCGCCAGCCGCTGTCAACGTTACGCTGCGAGTCGTGCGGAAAAACAGCGCTACTCCGGTATTCTCTTCCAGAAGCTTAATGCGATAACTGATGGTTGCCGTCGTTTTACATAATCGTTCTGCCGCTTTTGAAAAACTTCCCGTTTCGGCAACAGCAATGAAAGTCCGCAAAGTTTCTGGATCAAACATCTTCAGGTATCCCCTTTTTAAATCAGCAAGTTGCGTGATTTTCTGTCCTTTGATTTACCTGTATTTTTACATGATAACCCTGCGTGATTTGTGGGCTAAATCTAGTTTTGGAAAAATATTCCAACTTTTGTGTTGATGTTGTTCTCTTAAGGTTTTAGATTGCCTGTTATTGAAACCAAGCTGACCGGTCGGCGGTGGTTGAACGGAATTATGTTACAAGGACAAAAAGATGAAACTTCAGGTATTACCGTTAAGTCAGGAAGCCTTCTGTGCTTATGGCGACGTTATCGAAACGCAGCAACGGGATTTTTTCCATATTAACAATGGCCTGGTGGAGCGCTATCACGATTTGGCGCTGGTTGAAATTCTTGAGCAAGACCGTACGCTTATCAGCATTAACCGCGCGCAACCGGCGAATCTGCCGCTGACCATCCACGAACTCGAACGTCATCCGCTGGGTACTCAGGCATTTATCCCGATGAAAGGTGAAGTGTTTGTCGTGGTCGTGGCGTCAGGTGACGATAAGCCAGACCTGTCAACGCTGCGGGCGTTTATCACCAACGGTGAGCAGGGGGTGAATTATCATCGTAACGTCTGGCATCACCCGCTTTTCGCTTGGCAGCGCGTAACCGATTTTCTGACCATCGATCGCGGCGGCAGTGACAACTGTGATGTTGAAAGTATTCCTGAACAGGAACTCTGTTTTGCGTGACGCCTGCAACCGACTTGCATAAGATAAACTAATTGTTCATTGTTTATGCTCACTTGTAGGTCGGAGTTAACGTAGGTATGACGGAAGTTAGACGGCGCGGCAGGCCAGGACAGGCGGAGCCTGTGGCACAGAAGGGCGCACAGGCGTTAGAGCGGGGAATTGCGATTCTGCAATATCTGGAAAAAAGTGGAGGAAGTTCGTCGGTTAGCGATATTTCTCTCAATCTGGATTTGCCGCTCTCGACGACCTTTCGCCTGTTAAAGGTTTTACAGGCAGCGGATTTTGTCTATCAGGACAGTCAGTTAGGCTGGTGGCATATAGGATTAGGTGTCTTTAACGTCGGCGCGGCGTACATCCATAACCGCGATGTCCTCTCCGTCGCCGGGCCGTTTATGCGCCGACTGATGCTGCTCTCTGGCGAGACGGTCAACGTCGCGATTCGTAATGGTACAGAAGCGGTGTTGATTGGGCAGCAAGAGTGTAAGTCGATGGTCAGGATGTGTGCCCCGCTGGGCAGTCGCCTGCCGCTACACGCTTCCGGCGCAGGTAAGGCTTTGCTTTATCCGCTGGCAGAAGAAGAGTTGATGGGCATTATTCTGAAAACTGGCTTGCAGCAGTTTACGCCGAACACGTTGGTGGATATGCCCACTCTGCTCAGGGATCTGGAACAGGCGCGTGAACAGGGATATACCGTCGACAAAGAAGAGCATGTAATTGGTCTGAATTGCATTGCTTCAGCGATTTATGACGATGTTGGAAGCGTGGTTGCGGCTATCTCCATCTCAGGCCCGGCCTCGAGACTGACGGAAGATCGCTTTGTCAGTCAGGGTGAGCTGGTACGGGACACGGCACGAGATATCAGTACGGCGCTGGGACTGAAAGCTCACCCATAGTTTCAGTCGCTTCCCGCTCTGCGGAGCGGGATTTTTTGGCAAATTTTGAAAGTTGGAAAATTTTTCCAATTAATAGAGGTAGGAAGAAAATGGCAAAAATGAGAGCCGTTGACGCGGCAATGTATGTGCTGGAAAAAGAAGGTATCACCACCGCTTTTGGTGTTCCTGGAGCAGCAATCAATCCTTTCTATTCGGCGATGCGTAAGCACGGCGGGATTCGCCACATTCTGGCGCGTCATGTTGAAGGTGCGTCGCATATGGCGGAAGGGTATACCCGCGCAACGGCAGGGAATATCGGCGTTTGTCTGGGGACTTCTGGTCCTGCGGGCACGGACATGATCACCGCGCTCTATTCCGCTTCTGCTGATTCCATTCCTATTTTGTGCATCACTGGTCAGGCACCACGTGCTCGTCTGCATAAAGAAGATTTCCAGGCTGTTGATATCGAAGCTATCGCCAAGCCGGTAAGTAAAATGGCGGTTACAGTACGTGAAGCGGCGCTGGTGCCTCGTGTGCTGCAACAGGCATTTCACCTGATGCGTTCTGGTCGTCCGGGTCCGGTACTGGTGGATTTACCGTTCGACGTTCAGGTTGCGGAAATCGAGTTTGATCCTGATATGTACGAACCGTTGCCGGTTTACAAACCAGCAGCCAGCCGTATGCAGATCGAAAAAGCTATTGAAATGCTTCTCCAGGCTGAACGTCCGGTGATTGTTGCCGGGGGCGGGGTAATTAATGCTGACGCAGCTGCACTGTTACAACAGTTCGCTGAACTGACCAGCGTTCCGGTGATCCCAACGCTGATGGGCTGGGGCTGTATCCCGGACGATCACGAACTGATGGCCGGGATGGTGGGTCTGCAAACCGCGCATCGTTACGGTAACGCAACGTTGCTGGCGTCCGACCTGGTATTTGGTATCGGTAACCGTTTTGCTAACCGTCATACCGGTTCGGTAGAGAAATACACCGAAGGGCGCAAAATCGTTCATATCGATATTGAGCCGACGCAAATTGGTCGCGTGCTGTGCCCGGATCTGGGGATTGTCTCTGATGCTAAAGCTGCCCTGACGCTGCTGGTTGAAGTTGTGCAGGAAATGCATAAAGCAGGGCGTCTGCCATGCCGTAAAGAGTGGGTTGCTGAGTGCCAGCAGCGCAAACGTACTTTGTTGCGTAAAACACACTTCGACAACGTTCCGGTTAAACCGCAGCGTGTGTATGAAGAGATGAACAAAGCCTTTGGTCGCGATGTTTGCTATGTCACCACCATCGGCCTGTCACAAATTGCTGCGGCGCAAATGCTGCATGTCTTTAAAGACCGTCACTGGATCAACTGTGGTCAGGCAGGTCCACTGGGCTGGACCATTCCGGCGGCGCTGGGCGTGTGTGCTGCTGATCCAGAACGCAATGTGGTGGCGATTTCCGGTGACTTCGACTTCCAGTTCCTGATTGAAGAATTAGCCGTTGGCGCACAGTTCAATATTCCGTACATCCATGTGCTGGTTAATAACGCCTATCTCGGCCTGATTCGCCAGTCGCAGCGCGCATTTGATATGGATTACTGCGTACAGCTCGCGTTTGAAAATATTAACTCCAGTGATGTAAATGGTTATGGCGTTGACCACGTGAAAGTGGCGGAAGGTTTAGGCTGTAAAGCGATTCGCGTTTTCAAACCGGAAGATATTGCTCCGGCCTTTGAACAGGCGAAAGCGTTAATGGCGCAATACCGTGTTCCGGTGGTGGTGGAAATTATGCTGGAACGTGTAACCAATATTTCGATGGGTAGCGAACTGGATAACGTCATGGAATTTGAAGATATCACCGATAACGCAGCGGATGCGCCGACTGAAACTTGCTTCATGCACTATGAGTAAGGGAGATAAATAATGTTACGTTTCTCTGCAAATTTATCGATGCTATTTGGTGAATATGATTTTCTCGCCCGTTTTGAGAAAGCCGCGCAGTGTGGTTTTCGCGGCGTTGAATTTATGTTCCCTTATGATTACGACATTGAAGAATTAACACATGTACTGGCGAGTAATAAACTCGAACATACGCTGCACAATTTACCGGCAGGTGACTGGGCGGCGGGCGAGCGCGGTATTGCCTGTATTCCGGGGCGTGAAGAAGAGTTTCGTGATGGCGTAGCCGCAGCGATTCGTTATGCCCGTGCACTGGGTAATAAAAAAATTAACTGTCTGGTCGGTAAAACTCCGGCTGGTTTCAGCAGTGAACAGATTCACGCAACGCTTGTAGAAAACCTGCGTTATGCCGCGAATATGTTGATGAAAGAAGATATTTTATTACTGATTGAGCCTA
This sequence comes from Escherichia sp. E4742, assembly GCF_005843885.1. Classification (NCBI taxonomy): domain Bacteria; kingdom Pseudomonadati; phylum Pseudomonadota; class Gammaproteobacteria; order Enterobacterales; family Enterobacteriaceae; genus Escherichia; species Escherichia sp. E4742. Next base: position 3,560,194 of record NZ_CP040443.1, read on the forward strand.
TCAACCATTTCGATATTCCTGGTTTCCATCTCACCGGAACTCAACAGGCGCTGAAACTAATTGACGATGTTGGCTGCTGCAATGTGAAAATTCAGTATGACATTTATCACATGCAGCGGATGGAAGGTGAATTAACCAACACCATGACCCAATGGGCCGATAAAATTGGGCACCTGCAAATCGCCGATAATCCGCATCGCGGCGAACCGGGGACCGGAGAAATTAATTACGATTATCTCTTTAAGGTAATTGAAAATTCTGACTACAACGGTTGGGTTGGCTGTGAATATAAACCTAAAACCACCACGGAAGCCGGTTTAGGCTGGATGGCTCCGTACCGTTAAAACGTAACGCTGTTCAGACAATGCTTTTTTAGGCCGCAACGTCGGCAGGGGATCGTGTTGTCTGGATTCAGGAAAAGCGACATTTAAAAGAGGTTAATTATGAAACTGGGATTTATTGGCTTAGGCATTATGGGTACTCCGATGGCCATTAATCTGGCGCGTGCCGGTCATCAATTGCATGTCACAACCATTGGTCCGGTTGCTGATGAATTACTGTCACTCGGCGCCGTTAATGTCGACACCGCGCGTCAGGTAACGGAAGCATCAGACATCATTTTTATTATGGTGCCGGATACGCCGCACGTTGAAGAAGTTCTGTTTGGTGAGAATGGTTGTACTAAAGCCTCGCTGAAGGGCAAAACCATTGTAGATATGAGCTCCATTTCACCGATTGAAACTAAACGTTTCGCCCGTCAGGTGAATGAACTGGGCGGCGATTATCTCGACGCGCCAGTCTCCGGCGGCGAAATCGGTGCCCGTGAAGGTACGTTGTCAATTATGGTTGGCGGCGACGAAGCGGTATTTGAAAGTGTGAAACCGCTGTTTGAATTGCTCGGTAAAAATATCACTCTTGTGGGCGGTAACGGCGACGGTCAAACCTGCAAAGTGGCAAACCAGATTATCGTGGCGCTCAATATTGAAGCGGTTTCTGAAGCCCTGCTGTTTGCTTCAAAAGCCGGAGCGGACCCGGTACGTGTACGCCAGGCGCTGATGGGCGGCTTTGCTTCCTCGCGTATTCTGGAAGTTCACGGTGAGCGCATGATTAAACGCACCTTTAATCCAGGTTTCAAAATTGCTCTGCACCAGAAAGATCTCAACCTGGCGCTGCAAAGTGCGAAAGCACTGGCGCTGAATCTGCCTAACACCGCGACCTGCCAGGAGCTATTTAATACCTGTGCGGCAAACGGCGGCAGCCAGTTGGATCACTCTGCGTTAGTGCAGGCGCTGGAATTAATGGCGAATCATAAACTGGCCTGATGCCCGCAATAAAAATGGCCGATATCAGAAAATGAATCGGCCCGCAGTATTAAACATAGAAAGCAGCCAAAGACGTTGCTTCAGTATTAAAAATATATTTTTTATTTTATTAGTTCCTCATAGCTAGATTAAAACAGCGTTATTCGATACGTGAAATTAAGAGGGATTTATGGAACATCAGAGAAAACTATTCCAGCAACGCGGCTATAGCGAAGATTTATTGCCGAAAACGCAAAGTCAGCGTACCTGGAAATCATTTAACTATTTTACCTTATGGATGGGTTCGGTTCATAACGTTCCCAATTATGTGATGGTCGGCGGCTTTTTTATTCTCGACTTGTCAACCTTTAGTATTATGCTGGCAATTATCCTTAGCGCCTTTTTCATTGCCGCGGTAATGGTATTAAACGGTGCTGCGGGCAGTAAATACGGCGTACCTTTTGCCATGATCCTGCGTGCTTCTTATGGCGTACGTGGCGCACTGTTTCCCGGATTATTAAGAGGCGGTATTGCTGCCATTATGTGGTTTGGCCTGCAATGTTACGCGGGGTCACTGGCCTGCTTGATCCTGATTGGCAAAATCTGGCCGGGATTTTTAACTCTCGGTGGTGATTTCACACTGTTAGGGCTTTCTCTACCAGGCTTAATCACTTTCTTACTCTTCTGGCTGGTTAACGTTGGTATTGGTTTTGGCGGCGGCAAAGTTTTAAATAAATTCACCGCCATTCTTAACCCGTGCATCTATATCGTTTTCGGTGGCATGGCGATTTGGGCGATTTCGCTGGTTGGGATCGGTCCAATCCTCGACTACATCCCCAGTGGAGTGCAGAAAGCAGAAAACAGTGGCTTCCTGTTCCTGGTGGTGATAAACGCGGTGGTTGCGGTCTGGGCGGCACCGGCGGTGAGTGCATCTGACTTTACGCAAAACGCCCACTCTTTCCGTGAGCAGGCGCTGGGGCAAACGCTGGGATTAGTGGTGGCCTATATTCTGTTTGCGGTCGCCGGGGTAAGTATTATTGCTGGCGCCAGTATTCATTACGGCGCTGATACCTGGAACGTGCTGGATATTGTTCAACGTTGGGACAGCCTGTTTGCCTCGTTTTTTGCGGTACTGGTTATTCTGATGACGACAATCTCTACGAATGCCACCGGTAATATTATTCCAGCCGGTTATCAGATTGCCGCTATTGCACCAACGAAACTGACCTATAAAAACGGCGTACTGATTGCCAGTATTATCAGCCTGCTGATCTGCCCGTGGAAATTAATGGAAAATCAGGACAGTATTTATCTGTTCCTCGATATTATCGGCGGAATGCTCGGTCCGGTAATTGGTGTGATGATGGCGCATTATTTCGTGGTGATGCGCGGGCAAATTAATCTCGACGAGCTGTACACTGCATCAGGTGATTTCAAATATTACGATAACGGATTTAATCTCACGGCGTTCTCAGTAACTCTGGTGGCGGTTATTTTATCTCTTGGCGGTAAATTTATTCCGGTCATGGAACCGTTATCGCGTATTTCATGGTTTGTCGGCGTTATCGTCGCCTTTGCGGCCTACGCTTTATTAAAAAAACGCACAGCAGTCGAAAAAACAGGAGAACAAAAAGTCACAGGTTAATTAATCCCGATATTCAAAATTGAGTTAGAAAAACCAATCTGTATTTTACAAGGAGTTTGTTATGTCTTTTGATTTAATTATTAAAAACGGCACCGTCATTTTAGAAAACGAAGCTCGCGTTGTCGATATCGCCGTTAAAGGCGGAAAAATTGCCGCTATCGGTCAGGATCTGGGCGATGCAAAAGAAGTCATGGATGCATCTGGTCTGGTGGTTTCTCCGGGCATGGTCGATGCGCACACCCATATTTCTGAACCGGGTCGTAGCCACTGGGAAGGTTATGAAACCGGCACTCGCGCAGCGGCAAAGGGCGGTATCACCACCATGATCGAAATGCCGCTCAACCAGCTGCCTGCAACGGTTGACCGCGCTTCTATTGAACTGAAGTTCGATGCTGCTAAAGGCAAGCTGACTATCGATGCGGCACAACTCGGTGGCCTGGTGTCTTACAACATCGACCGTCTGCACGAGCTGGATGAAGTGGGCGTTGTCGGCTTCAAATGCTTCGTTGCGACCTGTGGCGATCGCGGTATCGACAACGACTTCCGTGACGTCAATGACTGGCAGTTCTTCAAAGGCGCGCAGAAGCTGGGCGAACTGGGGCAGCCGGTGCTGGTGCACTGCGAAAACGCCCTGATCTGTGACGAACTGGGCGCAGAAGCGAAGCGTGAAGGTCGCGTAACCGCTCATGACTATGTGGCTTCGCGTCCGGTATTTACCGAAGTGGAAGCGATTCGCCGCGTGCTGTACCTGGCGAAAGTTGCTGGTTGCCGTCTGCACGTTTGCCACGTCAGCAGCCCGGAAGGTGTTGAGGAAGTCACTCGTGCACGTCAGGAAGGTCAGGACGTTACTTGTGAATCCTGCCCGCATTACTTTGTGCTGGATACCGATCAGTTCGAAGAAATCGGTACTCTGGCGAAGTGTTCTCCGCCGATCCGCGATCTGGAAAACCAGAAAGGCATGTGGGAAAAACTGTTTAATGGTGAAATTGACTGCCTGGTTTCCGACCACTCTCCATGCCCGCCGGAAATGAAAGCGGGCAACATCATGAAAGCATGGGGCGGTATCGCCGGTCTGCAAAGCTGCATGGACGTGATGTTCGATGAAGCGGTACAGAAACGCGGTATGTCTCTGGCAATGTTCGGTAAATTAATGGCGACTAATGCAGCGGATATTTTCGGTCTGCAGCAAAAAGGCCGTATCGCCCCAGGAAAAGATGCCGATTTCGTCTTCATTCAGCCGAATAGCAGCTATGTTCTTACCAATGACGATCTGGAATATCGCCACAAAGTCAGCCCGTATGTTGGCCGTACTATTGGTGCGCGTATCACGAAAACCCTCTTACGTGGTGATGTGATTTACGACATCGAACAGGGCTTCCCTGTTGCGCCGAAAGGTCAATTTATCCTTAAACATCAGCAGTAATCTGGCCCTTGTAATGCCCGCCTTCGTGGCGGGCATTCTCCGGTTAAGGTGTGTTTATGTTCAATTTTGCAGTGAGCCGCGAAAGCCTGTTATCAGGATTTCAGTGGTTTTTCTTTATTTTTTGCAACACTGTTGTGGTTCCTCCTACGCTGCTTTCGGCTTTTCAGTTGCAGCAAAGTAGCCTGCTTACGCTCACGCAATATGCTTTTCTTGCTACCGCACTGGCCTGCTTCGCTCAGGCGTTCTGCGGTCATCGTCGCGCTATTATGGAAGGGCCGGGTGGCCTGTGGTGGGGAACCATCCTTACTATCACTCTTGGCGAAGCATCGCGCGGAACGCCTGTCAACGATATCGCCACCAGTCTGGCGGTGGGCATTGCGATTTCCGGTGTGCTGACGATATTGATTGGTCTTAGCGGATTAGGTCATCGCCTGGCGCGGTTGTTTACTCCGACAATGATGGTGCTGTTTATGTTGATGCTGGGCGCGCAGCTGACCACTATCTTTTTCAAAGGTATGCTCGGGCTGCCGTTTGGCATAGCCGACCCAAATTTTAAAATTCAGTTACCGCCGTTCGCGCTCTCAGTCGCGGTGATGTGCCTGGTGCTGGCGATGATTATCTTCCTGCCGCAACGTTTTGCCCGTTACGGCCTGCTGGTCGGCACGATAACCGGCTGGTTGTTATGGTACTTTTGCTTCCCGTCCTCGCACTCACTTTCTGGTGAGTTGCACTGGCAGTGGTTTCCGCTAGGTAGTGGCGGTACGTTGTCACCGGGAATTATTCTGACGGCGGTGATTACCGGTCTGGTGAATATCAGTAATACCTACGGTGCGATTCGCGGCACGGATGTTTTTTATCCGCAACAGGGCGCCGGAAATACGCGTTATCGTCGCAGCTTTGTGGCGACCGGATTTATGACGCTGATAACCGTGCCGCTGGCAGTAATTCCGTTCTCACCGTTTGTTTCATCCATTGGTTTATTAACCCAGACTGGCGACTACACGCGACGCTCGTTTATTTATGGCAGTGTTATTTGCCTGCTGGTGGCGCTGGTTCCGGCGCTCACGCGACTGTTTTGTAGTATTCCCCTACCGGTGAGTAGCGCGGTCATGCTGGTTTCTTATCTACCTTTGCTATTTTCCGCACTGGTGTTTAGCCAGCAAATAACCTTTACTGCTCGCAATATTTATCGCCTCGCATTACCGTTATTTGTCGGCATATTTTTAATGGCATTACCGCCTGTGTATCTGCAAGACCTTCCATTAACGCTTCGTCCTCTGCTCAGTAACGGCTTACTGGTCGGAATTTTACTGGCTGTTCTTATGGATAATCTTATACCGTGGGAACGCATCAAATAATTTGTTGAAAAAGGATTGATAATGAAGATTGTCATTGCGCCAGACTCTTTTAAAGAGAGCTTAAGTGCAGAAAAATGTTGTCAGGCAATTAAAGCCGGGTTTTCGACCCTCTTTCCCGATGCGCACTATATCTGTTTACCGATAGCGGATGGCGGCGAAGGGACGGTGGATGCGATGGTCGCCGCGACGGGCGGCAAAATCGTGACGCTTGAAGTCTGTGGACCGATGGGCGAAAAAGTGAATGCTTTTTATGGCCTTACCGGCGACGGGAAAACAGCAGTGATTGAGATGGCGGCGGCAAGTGGCCTGATGCTGGTCGCGCCTGAAAAGCGTAATCCGTTGCTGGCCTCCAGTTTTGGTACGGGGGAGTTAATTCGCCATGCGCTGGATAACGACATTCGCCATATTATTCTCGGCATTGGTGGTAGTGCGACGGTGGACGGCGGCATGGGCATGGCGCAGGCGCTTGGTGTGCGTTTCCTCGATGCCGACGGTCAGGTGCTGGCGGCTAACGGCGGCAACTTAGCTCGCGTGGCAAGCATTGAGATGGAGGAGTGCGATCCGCGTCTTGCTAACTGCCATATTGAAGTAGCATGTGACGTTGATAACCCGCTGGTGGGGGCACGCGGCGCGGCGGCGGTGTTTGGCCCGCAAAAAGGGGCAACGCCGGAAATGGTCGAAGAGCTGGAACAGGGGCTGCAAAATTACGCCCGTGTTTTACAACAGCAAACTGAAATCAACGTCTGCCAGATGGCGGGCGGTGGCGCAGCGGGCGGTATGGGTATTGCGGCGGCGGTATTCCTCAATGCGGATATTAAACCGGGCATTGAGATTGTACTGCGGGCGGTCAACCTGGAGCAGGCGGTGCAGGGGGCGGCACTGGTGATCACCGGGGAAGGGCGTATTGACTCACAAACGGCGGGTGGTAAAGCGCCGCTGGGTGTGGCGTCAGTGGCGAAGCAGTTTAATGTACCGGTGATTGGGATTGCTGGCGTATTGGGCGATGGCGTGGAAGTGGTGCACCAGTACGGCATTGATGCGGTATTCAGCATTTTGCCACGTCTGGCACCTTTAGCCGAAGTGCTCGCCAGCGGTGAAACCAATCTCTTCAACAGTGCGCGAAATATTGCCTGCGCCATTAAAATAGGTCAGGGAATTAAAAACTGACTCTTACCATTAGAGCGGATGCGGTTTATATCGCATCTGCTTCAGATTGCTGACAACGTGCGTGTTGTGTATGCCGGATCCATCCCGGAAATTATCATGTAGGCCTGATAAGCGAAGCGCATCAGGCAATGTTGCGAAAAAAAAGCCACGGTATAAACCGTGGCGAAATCCAACATAGCTAAAATAAAAATATCAGCGAGAGTGGTATTACTTAAATCTCAACGTCGCGGTTACAATCCTTCGAATAAATATAACTAAACGCTTCACCACGCCCTACGCCATAACCGGCCTGTAACGAATAAGCGCCCATAAAGATGTAATCGCCTTTTTTCACCGGTATCCAGTTATTATCAAGGTTATAAACGCCCTGACCGGAAAGAATATAAGCACCGTGCTCCTGAACGTGGGTTTCGATATAACCGTGGCTGGCACCTGGCGCAAAAGAGAGGATATGCATATTCATATCAAAGCCTAACTCTTTGGGCAGGAAATCCAGCAGAATAACATCGTCCATACCTTCATAGTGAATGCGTTCCAGTTCGCTGGCATTGCCAGAAACCAGCCACGGCGCATGACCTTCTACCGGAACATAGCGGCGCTTATATAAAAAGATTTGGCTGTCTTCGGCCTGGGCGTTACCAAACGTCATTAAGGAGCCTGGCGGGCAGTAAAGATAACCCCCTTCGCTTAAGGCAAATGTTTTTCCTTCGGCTTCGGCAGTGATATTTCCAGAAATGACATACAGGAACGTTTCAATTCCTTCTCCGCCGAATCCCTGCTGATTACCGCCATTTTGATGCAGTGTGACCAGATAATCGACAAACGTTGCGCCCAGCTTTGGCGTGGACAGGATTGTCGCGTCACAATTTTCAAAGCCCGGAATAATATTTTTTACCAGGCCATCCGGCGTTAACAGCGCGAAATTACCGTGTTTCACAATCGCGCGGTTAGCCAGTAAATCATCGCGGTAACCGGTGACGTTATTTAAATATCCCATTTATGACTCCTTATTTCTGCCAGGCAAGTTGATAAAGCATGAGTGCCAACGTTTTGACCCCTTCGGCAAGGTCGTTAATATTGGTGCGTTCCGCCGGGTTATAGCTGATCCCGTTAATGCTGGGAATAAAAATCATGCAGGTCGGCACGCGAGGCGCGAAAATTTGCGCATCGTGCCCGGCACCACTGTGCATCACCCGATAGTTCAGTTTTTCTGTTTCGCACAGTTCCGTCAGGGTGGCGACCAGCTCTTCGTTCATTGGCACCGGTTCTTCATCCATCCATAAATCGATATCAATACCAATGTCCATTTCATCGCAAATCGCCCGCATGTCGTTTTCTAACTGTTGGGTGAAATCGCGCAGCACGGCAGCGTCGGTATGACGACAATCAATGGTGAACGTGGTTTTACCCGGCACCACATTCACCGTATTCGGGCGCGGCTCTACTTTGCCAAAAGTCAGCACCAGCGGGTCGCCCATCTTTTTCGCTTTTTCAACCGACTGATGGCAAATGCGACTGAAAGCGTAAACCGTATCACGACGATAACCCATCGGCGTGGTGCCTGCATGGTTTGATTCGCCATTCAGCGTCACCGTATAACGACGCTGCCCGACAATTGCATTCACCACGCCAATTGACTGCCCATTACTTTCCAGCACACAGCCCTGTTCGATATGCAATTCAACAAAAGCTTTAATATCCTGGCGTGGAGTTAGTGGGGCGTTCGGCAGAGTAAATCCGCAAGCATTCATCGCATCGACAAAGCCATTTCCTTTGGCATCACAGATATTCCGCACGTCGTCAGGATTCGCCAGCCCAAAGATATTTTTACTGCCCCAGAAGACATACGGGAAGCGGCTGCCTTCTTCTTCCGCCATCGCCACCACTTCGACGGTACGTAGCGGCGCGCCGTATTGCGTTTTCAGCCAGTCAATTGCCAGCCATGCCGCCAGCGCGCCGAATTGCCCGTCGAGGTTACCGCCGTTAACCACGGTATCGATATGCGAACCGCTCAGAATCACTTCCTGTGGGTATTCGGTGCCATTCAGGCGACCGTATAAATTTCCCACTTCATCGAAACGTGTTTCCAGCCCACTTGCTGTCATTCTTTTTTTAAATTGCTGCTGGGTTTCCAGCCATTCCGGCGAATAAAGTAAACGGGTCATTCCACCCGTTGGGTCAGCGCCAAAAGAGGAAAGCCAGGGCAGCGTTTCTTCTATGGCTTGACGAAAATGTGTAATCATAAGAAAGTCCTGTCTCAATAATTATTGCGCAAAGGGATTTTTCGTTTCGTATGACGTGTTATAAAGCGCGTCGGAAATTAAATACTGGTAAATATCATCAACAATTTCGATGCCTTCGACGGCGGCTTTGCGTTGTTTAATATCCTGATCCTGTCCGGGATAATAAACCTGGTTAAAACCGGGCGCGGGGGTAATGGCATTTAATTCGCGCATGGTCTGGCTAAGATGTTGACGGAATAATTCGCTGGAGGAGAAAAAGTTCGGGTTAATAACTAAATGTAATTGCCCCAAATTACGCCCGGCGTGTAAATCGTCATACATCGAACTGACCTGACGCCCGAACGGTAAGCCGAGTAACACGCCTGAGAGGACGTCAATCATCATCATTAGGCCATACCCTTTCGGTCCGGCGGCGGGGAGCAGAGCATGAACCGCGAACGGATCGGTTGTTGGAGCACCGTTTTTATCGACCGCCCAGGTATCGGGTATAGACATATTGCGCGAGCGCGCATCGAGAACTTTCCCCCACGCCTGCACGGTAGTCGCCATATCAAAGGTCAGGATCTCGTCGCCTTCTCCCGGCGCGGCAAAGGCCAGTGGGTTAGTACCGTAGTAAATTTCCGCACCGCCAAACGGCACCACCATCGGATCGGACTGGCACATCGAAATGCCAATCAATCCGGCGCGAGCTGCCTGCTGCACAAAGTAAGAGATTGCGCCGCTGTGACCCATCCGGCTGATGCCGACCACCGCAACGCCATTTTGTTGGGCGGTTTTGATGGCATGTTCCATACCCATTTTCGCCGCGACCTGCCCGGCGGCATTGTCAGCATGTAAAATTGCCGAACATGGCCCGGTTTCTTCAAGACGAAACTCTGGTTCGCGGTTGGTGCCGCCTTTTGATATGCGCTCTGCGTAGTATTCTACGCGCACCGCGCCATGAGAGTGGATCCCTCTGGCATCGGCGTAAACCAATACTTCAGCCACGGTTGCAGCGTGCTCACGTTTTAACCCAGCCAGGCAGAGTTTATTCTCAATTAGCTGGTGGAGTGTTTCCCGACTGATTTTCATCTGTCTTCCTTTTTAACGACGGTGTGAAGCATGACTGCAATTAACATACAGGGAAAATATCTGGATTATGTGATCCAGACAGACAAAAAAATATAGTTAGAATTTATTTGATAATCCGCGCACTTTTAGTCTGTTTTTTGAAATAACCCAGCTCGTTAAAAATCAACAGATAATAGTCTGGCGGTTATTTGAATTCTTTTGTTAATAATCCCTGTGTGATATTCATCACCTTATTTACCCGTTGTCATCGATACCGTAATCGCCACATTAACACTGCTCGTGCAATTGCCATGGGTGCAATTTTTAAGGAGTTGTTATGATCCACGCCTTTATTAAAAAAGGGTGTTTTCAGGATTCGGTCAGTTTAATGATTATTTCACGAAAACTCAGCGAATCAGAAAATGTTGATGATGTTTCCGTAATGATGGGGACGCCCGCCAATAAAGCGTTATTAGAGACTACAGGTTTCTGGCATGACGATTTTAATCACGCCACGCCGAACGATATTTGCGTGGCAATTCGTAGCGAAGCGACGGATGCGGGGATCGCGCAGGCGATTATGCAGCAGCTTGAAGAGGCGCTAAAACAGCTGGCGCAGGGGTCAGACAGCAGCCAGGCGTTGACGCAGGTGCGTCGCTGGGACAGTGCCTGCCAGAAATTACCCGATGCCAATCTGGCGCTGATTTCAGTGGCTGGCGAGTACGCGGCAGAGCTGGCGAATCAGGCGCTGGATCGCAATCTTAACGTGATGATGTTCTCCGATAACGTCACGCTGGAAGATGAAATCCAACTTAAAACCCGCGCGCGGGAAAAAGGCTTGCTGGTGATGGGGCCGGACTGCGGTACGTCGATGATTGCCGCCACGCCGCTGGCTTTCGCCAACGTGATGCCGGAAGGCAATATTGGCGTTATTGGCGCTTCCGGTACAGGGATTCAGGAACTGTGTTCGCAGATTGCGCTGGCAGGGGAGGGAATTACTCACGCGATGGGTCTTGGCGGGCGCGACCTCAGCCGTGAAGTGGGCGGCATCAGTGCGCTGACGGCGCTGGAAATGTTAAGCGCCGACGCGAAAAGCGAAGTGCTGGCATTTGTTTCAAAACCGCCTGCCGAAGCCGTGCGTTTACGTATTGTTAATGCCATGAAAGCAACCGGCAAACCGACGGTGGCGTTGTTTATAGGTTATACCCCGGCGGTAGCCCGCGACGAAAATGTCTGGTTTGCCTCCTCGCTGGATGATGCTGCGCGCCTGTCTTGTCTACTTTCTCGGGTCACGGCACGACGTAATGCGCTAGCGCCTGCCAACAAAGGTTTTATTTGCGGTTTGTATACCGGCGGTACGCTGGCTGCCGAAGCGGCGGGATTACTTGCCGGACACCTTGGCGTGGCAGCCGACGATACCCATCAACATGGCATGATGCTGGATGCCGATGGACATCAGATCCTCGACCTGGGCGATGATTTTTACACCGTTGGGCGTCCCCATCCGATGATCGACCCGACCTTACGCAACCTGTTAATTGCCGATCTCGGTGCTAAACCACAAGTGCGCGTGTTGCTGCTTGATGTCGTGATTGGCTTTGGTGCGACCGCCGATCCTGCCGCCTCGCTGGTGAGCGCCTGGCAAAAAGCCTGTGCCGCGCGTTCAGACAGCCACCCGCTGTACGCCATTGCCACGGTGACGGGCACCGAACGTGACCCGCAATGCCGCTCGCAGCAAATCGCCACGCTGGAAGATGCGGGGATCGCAGTAGTTAATTCGCTGCCGGAAGCCACCTTGCTGGCGGCGGCACTGATTCGTCCGCTTTCGCCTGCCACGCATCAACACACGCCATCTCTACTGGAAAACGTCGCCGTGATTAATGCCGGATTACGCAGTTTTGCGCTGGAGCTACAAAGTGCCAGCAAACCGGTAGTGCATTACCAATGGGCGCCAGTCGCTGGCGGCAATAAAAAACTGGCTCGTTTATTAGAACGTTTGCAATAAGGGGTTCCCATGTTTACATCAGTGGCGCAAGCCAATGCTGCGGTTATCGAACAAATTCGTCGTGCTCGTCCACACTGGCTCGATGTGCAACCGGCTTCTTCACTTATCAGCGAACTACACCCGGGCAAAACACTGCTTCACGCCGGGCCGCCAATGCGCTGGCAGGAGATGACCGGACCCATGAAAGGGGCGTGTGTCGGGGCATGTCTGTTTGAAGGCTGGGCGAAAAATGAAGCGCAGGCGCTGGCAATGCTTGAACAAGGGGAAGTGAACTTCATTCCTTGTCACCATGTGAATGCCGTCGGGCCAATGGGCGGCATTACTTCTGCCAGTATGCCGATGCTGGTGGTCGAGAACGTGACCGACGGCAACCGGGCGTACTGCAACCTCAACGAAGGTATCGGCAAAGTGATGCGTTTTGGCGCTTACGGCGAAGATGTCCTGACTCGCCATCGCTGGATGCGCGATGTGTTAATGCCAGTATTAAGCGCGGCGCTGGGGCGCATGGAGCGCGGTATCGATCTCACGGCGATGATGGCACAGGGCATTACGATGGGCGATGAGTTCCATCAGCGCAATATTGCTTCCTCAGCACTGTTAATGCGTGCGCTGGCCCCACAAATTGCTCGCCTCAATCACGATAAACAGCACATCGCAGAAGTGATGGATTTCCTTAGTGTGACCGATCAGTTCTTCCTCAACCTCGCGATGGCTTACTGCAAGGCGGCGATGGATGCAGGCGCGATGATTCGTGCGGGCAGTATCGTTACGGCTATGACCCGCAACGGCAATATGTTCGGGATTCGGGTAAGCGGGCTGGGCGACCGCTGGTTTACTGCGCCTGTAAACACTCCACAAGGTCTGTTTTTCACCGGATTTTCGCAGGAGCAGGCAAACCCGGATATGGGCGATAGCGCGATTACCGAAACCTTTGGTATCGGAGGCGCTGCAATGATCGCCGCACCTGGCGTAACGCGCTTTGTCGGTGCGGGTGGCATGGAAGCGGCCAGAACGGTATCTGAAGAGATGGCGGAAATCTTCCTTGAGCGCAATATGCAGTTGCAGATCCCCGGCTGGGATTTCCAGGGCGCGTGCCTGGGGCTGGATATTCGTCGCGTGGTAGAAACTGGTATTACGCCACTCATCAATACCGGAATCGCGCATAAAGAGGCGGGGATCGGGCAGATTGGCGCAGGCACCGTGCGTGCACCGCTGACGTGCTTTGAACAGGCGCTGGAAGCACTGGCTGAAAGCATGGGGATTGGTTGAGGAACGCGCAATGACTATTATCCATCCTCTGCTTGCCAGCCGTAGCGCACCGAATTATCGCCAGTCCTGGCGGTTAGCGGGCACCTGGCGGCGGGCGATTAATCTGATGACAGAAAGCGGTGAACTGTTAACGCTGCATCGTCAGGGAAGTGGTTTCGGCCCCGGAGGATGGGTGCTTCGCCGCGCGCAATTCGATGCGTTATGCAGTGGATTATGCGGCAATGAACGACCGCAGGTTGTGGCACAAGGGATTCGCCTCGGGCGTTTCACGGTTAAACAGCCACAGCGTTATTGTTTGCTACGTATTACGCCGCCTGCGCATCCTCAACCGCTTGCAGCAGCATGGATGCAACGCGCGGAGGAAACCGGGCTTTTTGGACCACTGGCGATGGCGGTAAGCGATCCGCTGCCTGCTGAATTACGCCAGTTTCGCCACTGTTTTCAGGCCGCGCTCAATGGCGTTAAGACCGACTGGCGGCACTGGCTGGGCAAAGGTCCTGGCTTAACGCCAAGTCATGATGACACGCTGAGCGGAATGCTGCTGGCGGCCTGGTATTTTGGTGCTTTAGATTTGTGCTCTGGTGGCCAGTTTTTTTCCTGTTCCGACAATCTTCAACTCGTTACCACGGCGGTGAGCGTCAGTTATTTGCGTTACGCCGCGCAAGGATATTTCGCCTCGCCACTCCTGCACTTTGTTCATGCTCTGAGTTGCCCGAAACGTACCGCTGCGGCGACTGATTCGCTGCTGGCGCTGGGGCATACGTCAGGGGCAGATACATTGCTGGGATTCTGGCTTGGTCAACAATTATTACAAGGAAAACCATGAAAACTCTGGTTGTAGCTCTTGGGGGCAACGCCTTACTCCAGCGCGGTGAGGCGCTGACGGCAGAAAATCAATATCGCAATATCGCCAGTGCTGTACCCGCGTTGGCACGCCTGGCCCGTTCTTATCGGCTGGCGATTGTTCACGGCAACGGGCCGCAGGTGGGGCTGCTGGCGTTACAGAATCTGGCGTGGAAAGAGGTGGAGCCGTATCCGCTGGATGTGCTGGTGGCGGAAAGTCAGGGGATGATTGGCTATATGCTGGCGCAAAGTTTGCGCGCGCAGCCGCAGATGCCGCCTGTGACGACGGTGCTGACACGCATTGAAGTATCGCCTGATGATCCGGCGTTTCTGCAGCCAGAGAAATTTATCGGCCCGGTTTACCAGCCTGAAGAACAAGAGGCTCTGGAAGCGGCTTACGGCTGGAAGATGAAACGTGATGGCAAATATTTACGCCGGGTGGTGGCATCTCCGCAACCGCGTAAAATTCTCGACAGCGAAGCCATAGAGTTGTTGCTCAAAGAGGGGCATGTGGTGATTTGCAGTGGCGGCGGCGGTGTTCCGGTCACGGAAGACGGGGCAGGGAGCGAAGCAGTGATTGATAAAGATCTCGCCGCTGCGTTGCTTGCCGGGCAGATTAATGCCGATGGACTGGTGATCCTCACCGATGCCGATGCGGTTTATGAAAACTGGGGAACGCCGCAGCAACGCGCTATTCGCCATGCCACGCCGGATGAGTTAGCGCCATTTGCCAAAGCCGATGGTTCGATGGGGCCGAAGGTAACGGCGGTGAGTGGTTATGTCAGAAGCCGTGGTAAACCCGCGTGGATTGGGGCGTTATCGCGGATTGAAGAAACGCTGGCGGGCGAGGCGGGGACTTGTATTTCGCTGTAGTCGTAGGCATCCGGCAATCGGCGCACCATGCCTGATGCGACGCTGGCGCATCTTATCAGGCCTACAATGGGTGCCGGATCGGTAGGTCGGATAAGGCGTTCACGCCGCATCCGGCAATCGGCGCACCATGCCTGATGCGACGCTTGACGCGTCTTATCAGGCCTACAATGGGTGTCGGATCGGTAGGCCGGATAAGGCGTTTACGCCGCATCCGGCAATCGGTGCACCATGCCTGATGCGACGCTGGCGCATCTTATCAGGCCTACAATGGGTGCCGGATCTGTAGGCCGGATAAGGCGTTTACGCCGCATCCGGCAAGAATATGAGCACCAGTTAACTGAACTTACTCTGCGCCCACATCACGCCGCTGGCATACTCGGGCGGCAGCAGCGGGATTAATGCTTCCAGCGTTGCGGTCAGACGCGATGTGTCGCTGTCGGTCAAATTCAGATGGCCTACTTTACGCCCCGGACGGACTTCTTTGTCGTACCAGTGCAGATGCACCAGCGGCAGTTTCAGCCAGTCATAATTCACATCGCTACCAATCAGGTTGATCATCACCGACGGACTATTCACAACCGGTTGCGGTAACGGCAGATCGGTAATCGCCCGCAGATGCAGCTCAAACTGGCTGATGCTGGCACCGTTTTGCGTCCAGTGACCACTGTTATGCACACGTGGAGCCAGTTCGTTGATCAACAGACCTTGCGGGGTGACAAAACACTCCATCGCCATCACGCCCACATAGCCCAGCTCCTGCATAATCGCCGACAGCATCTCTTCGGCCTGCGCTTGTTGCTGTGCATTGGCCTGCGGGAAAGCGACGCTGGTGCGCAAAATACCGTTCTGATGCAGGTTATGCGTCAGCGGATAAAACACTGTGCTGCCGTCAAAGCCGCGCGCGCCAACCAGCGACACTTCGCCAGAGAAGTTAATGCCCTGCTCGACAATACATTCGCCGTAGCATTCAGCCGGTAACTGATCGGTTTCATCGGCACGTAAACGCCATTGACCGCGACCGTCATAGCCGCCAGTGCGACGCTTAACAATCGCCAGCTCACCTGAACGATCAAACACCGCAGGCCACTCGCTGCGATCGGCAAGTAACTGCCACGGTGCGGTCGGCAGGTGGAGCTTATCGAAAAGCTGCTTCTGAGTCAGACGGTCGGCAATAATCGGGAATACATCGCGGTTCACAAATGCCGGATGGCGCGCCAGTTCGCGGGTTAATGCGGTTTCCGGCCAGCGTTCGATCTCAGCGGTAATCACACTTTGTTGAAAAGGCACCGCCGCCGGTTCAGCGTCCAGCCCGACCGGCCAGACAGCAATGCCTAACGGTTCGCCTGCCTGACGCAGCATACGGCCTAACTGCCCGTTACCGAGGACGCAAACCTGTTTCATGCCGCACCTCGCGGGTCCGGGTTTTCCAGCACTTCGTCGGTCTGGGCTTTGCGCCAGTCATTCAGACGCTGGTGCAGTTCTTTATCATGAGTCGCAAGAATTTGTGCTGCCAGTAACGCCGCGTTTGCCGCGCCAGCTTTACCAATCGCCAGCGTACCTACCGGAATGCCGCGCGGCATTTGTACGATGGAGTAGAGGCTATCGACACCGCTCAGTGCGGCGCTCTGTACTGGCACGCCCAGCACTGGCACCAGCGTTTTGGCGGCAATCATGCCCGGCAGGTGCGCTGCGCCGCCCGCGCCCGCAATAATCACCTGATAACCGTTCTCTTCGGCGCTTTCGGCGAAGCTGAACAGTTTATCGGGGGTGCGGTGAGCAGAAACCACTTCAACGTGGTGCGGGACATTCAGGATTTCGAAGATTTCGGCGGCGAACTGCATGGTAGCCCAGTCGCTTTTGGACCCCATCACGATGGCGACACGCGCCGGATTATTGCGGGAAGACATGCGTCTTAAAACTCCTGTGGTGCACAACTCTCGGCTTTAGAGGGCACAGAGAATAGCACGGAAAGAGAGCAAGGAAAACGGTTGCGTGGCTGTGGAATCAGCAAAGTCGCGGGTATTTAAAATGGAAAATGAATCAGCTCAACGTCATCCGCCGTGACTTTCACCATCGAACCTTCCGTATGCCAGGCACCGAGTACCACGCGAAAAGCAGGTTGCTGATTGGCGATAAGTTCATGGACCGCCGGGCGATGCGTATGCCCGTGGATCAGCCATTGCACCTGATGCTTTTCCATCGCACTGACCACCGCGTTTTGGTTAACGTCCATGATCGCCAGCGATTTACTGCTGTTGGCTTCTTTACTGTTCGCTCGCATTCGTGCAGCAATACGTTTGCGCACAAACAACGGCAGGGCGAGGAATAGCGTTTGTAGCCACGGTTTGTGGACTTTGGCGCGAAATGCCTGATAACCCGCGTCATCGGTGCACAGCGTGTCGCCATGCATAATCAGCACCCGACGACCATAAAGTTCGAGCACCTTTTCTTCCGGCAATAACGTCATGCCGCTTTCACGGGCAAAGCGTTTGCCGAGCAGAAAATCACGGTTGCCATGAATGAAATAACAGGGAACGCCGGAATCGGACACCGCTTTGATTGCCGCCGCTATCTGGTGATGGAGTGGGTTGGGATCGTCGTCGCCAATCCATGCTTCAAAAAGATCGCCAAGAATATATAGCGCGTCGGCCTTACGGACTTCTCCCGCTAAAAAACGCAGAAAACCGGCGGTGATCGCCGGTTCTTCCACGCAGAGATGAAGGTCTGCAATAAAGAGTGTCGCCACGATTACTCGCTAACGGTCACGCTTTCAATGATAACGTCTTCTTTTGGCACGTCCTGGTGCATACCGCTACGACCGGTTGCAACACCTTTGATTTTGTCTACCACGTCCATGCCTTCAACCACTTCAGCAAACACGCAGTAGCCCCAACCTTGCAGGCTTTCGCCAGAGAAGTTCAGGAAGTCGTTATCAACTACGTTGATGAAGAACTGCGCAGTTGCAGAGTGCGGAGCCTGAGTACGCGCCATTGCCAGCGTACCACGGGTGTTTTTCAGACCGTTGTTGGCTTCGTTTTTGATCGGTTCTTTGGTGGCTTTCTGTTTCATGCCCGGCTCAAAACCGCCGCCCTGAATCATAAAGCCGTTGATAACACGGTGGAAAATGGTGTTGTTGTAAAAACCTTCGCGGCAGTAGTCCAGGAAGTTTTTAACTGTTTCAGGTGCTTTATCGTCAAAAGTTTTGATGACAATATCGCCGTGATTGGTGTGGAAAGTAACCATTTTTGCATCCTGTTCCGTTTGATTGGTGCTTCAACCCGGTTCGGGTCATATATAGGGTGGTGTTATAGCATAACCGCACGATCGGATCATCTCGCAATGTATGCTGAATCGCGCGGGAAATATGGGTATTATACGCAACTCAATTACCCACACATGTCTAAACGGAATCTTCGATGCTAAAAATCTTCAATACTCTGACACGCCAAAAAGAGGAATTTAAGCCTATTCACGCCGGGGAAGTCGGCATGTACGTGTGTGGAATCACCGTTTACGACCTCTGTCATATCGGTCACGGGCGTACCTTTGTTGCCTTTGACGTGGTCGCACGCTACCTGCGTTTCCTCGGCTACAAGCTGAAGTATGTGCGTAACATTACCGATATTGATGACAAAATCATCAAGCGCGCCAATGAAAATGGCGAAAGCTTTGTGGCGCTGGTGGATCGCATGATCGCCGAAATGCACAAAGATTTTGATGCCTTGAACATTCTGCGCCCGGATATGGAGCCGCGTGCAACGCACCATATCGCAGAAATTATTGAACTCACTGAACAACTGATCGCCAAAGGTCATGCTTATGTGGCGGACAACGGCGACGTGATGTTCGACGTACCGACCGATCCAACCTATGGCGTGCTGTCGCGTCAGGATCTCGACCAGTTGCAGGCAGGCGCGCGCGTTGACGTGGTCGACGACAAACGCAACCCGATGGACTTCGTTCTGTGGAAGATGTCGAAAGAGGGCGAACCGAGCTGGCCGTCTCCGTGGGGCGCGGGTCGTCCAGGCTGGCACATTGAGTGTTCGGCAATGAACTGCAAACAGCTGGGTAACCACTTTGATATCCACGGCGGCGGTTCAGACCTGATGTTCCCGCACCACGAGAACGAAATCGCCCAGTCCACCTGCGCGCACGATGGTCAGTACGTTAACTACTGGATGCACTCCGGCATGGTGATGGTTGACCGCGAGAAAATGTCAAAATCGCTGGGTAACTTCTTCACCGTGCGTGATGTGCTGAAATACTACGACGCGGAAACCGTGCGTTACTTCCTGATGTCCGGTCACTATCGCAGCCAGTTGAACTATAGCGAAGAGAACCTGAAACAGGCGCGTGCGGCGCTGGAGCGTCTCTACACCGCGCTGCGCGGCACAGATAAAACCGTTGCGCCTGCCGGTGGCGAGGCGTTTGAAGCGCGCTTTATTGAAGCGATGGACGACGATTTCAACACCCCGGAAGCCTATTCCGTCCTGTTTGATATGGCGCGTGAAGTGAACCGTCTGAAAGCAGAAGATATGGCAGCGGCGAATGCAATGGCGTCTCACCTGCGTAAACTTTCCGCTGTATTGGGCCTGCTGGAGCAAGAACCGGAAGCGTTCCTGCAAAGCGGTGCACAAGCAGACGATAGCGAAGTGGCTGAGATTGAAGCGTTAATTCAACAGCGTCTGGATGCCCGTAAAGCGAAAGACTGGGCGGCTGCGGATGCGGCGCGTGACCGTCTTAACGAGATGGGGATCGTGCTGGAAGATGGCCCGCAAGGGACCACCTGGCGTCGTAAGTAATTGCGCTATTGCCGGATGCGAGTTCTCGCATCCGGTTATCGCCTGCGCCACCACAACATTCCCATCAGCACCATCCCCGGCAACCATACCCACATCAATTCAGAAATTATCACCTGATGCCCGTAAGGCGTGGTGTAACGAGACAAAGCAAACGGCGCGACTTTAATCACCTGCCAGGGAGCGAAAAAGCGTTCATCTGACCACGGCCACAGCCAGTCAACACCCTTACCGCCAGTGGTTACCGAATCCAGCAAACTGTGCGATAACAACGAGACGGTTAAAAACAGCCAGCAGCGAATCAGCCCAGCCCTGAACCATCGGCGTCCAATCAGCACGCATAACAGCGGGACAACAAACGCAAACACCAGCGAATGGGTAAACCCGCGATGACCAAAAACATTGCCGTAAGCAACGCCAAATTTAAACGACAATACGTCGGCATCGGGCAGCATCGCCAGGACGATTCCGGCAAATAACAGGCGCGGAGGGATAATTTTCGACCCCAGGCCTAAGCCCAGACAAAGGGGGACTGCGGCGTGAGTAATAACGGTTGGCATGATGATCGCTTCAGCAAAGTGTCGACGCTATCAGCATGTATGAAAGCGACGAAGAGGGCAAAGGTCTGAAAAGAGAATCGGCCTGCGTACAGGCAGGCCGAAGTGGGCTCAGGCAACAACCTGTACGCTGTGACCTGCAAAACTCACTGTCTGACCGGCGACGATTTTGCAACGTTTACGCGTTTCAACTTCGCCGTCGACTTTTACCTGGCCTTCGGCAATCGCGATTTTCGCCTGCGCGCCGCTTTCGCTCCAGCCTTCCAGTTTCAGCAAGTCGCACAGCTCAACGTGCGGATGTTTACCTAAAGAAAATGTAGCCATGTTACTCACCCTGTGGATCATGATATTCAACGCACGCCTGTAGCGTGTTTTCAATCAGCGTGGCAACCGTCATCGGGCCAACGCCGCCGGGGACAGGCGTAATCCAGGAGGCGCGTTTAGCCGCGTCTTCAAACACTACGTCGCCCACAACTTTGCCATTTTCCAGACGGTTGATGCCGACATCAATCACAATTGCGCCTTCTTTGATCCAGTCACCTGGAATAAAGCCCGGCTTGCCGACGGCGACGATCAGCAGATCGGCGTTTTCTACGTGATGACGCAGATTTTTAGTGAAACGGTGGGTAACGGTGGTGGTGCAACCTGCCAGCAGCAGTTCCATGCTCATCGGGCGGCCAACGATGTTCGATGCGCCAATCACCACGGCGTTGAGGCCGAAAGTATCAATGTTGTAACGCTCAAGCAGCGTGACGATACCGCGCGGAGTGCAGGGACGCAGACGCGGAGCGCGCTGGCACAGACGACCGACGTTGTAAGGATGGAAACCGTCCACGTCTTTGTCCGGGTGAATACGTTCCAGCACTTTGACGTTATCAATTCCTGCCGGTAATGGCAGTTGTACCAGAATGCCATCGATGGTGTTGTCGGCATTCAGGACATCGATAAGCTCCAGCAGCTCTGCTTCGCTGGTGGTTTCCGGAAGGTCGTATGAGCGGGAGATGAATCCCACCTCTTCGCAAGCTTTGCGTTTGCTTGCGACATAAATTTGCGATGCAGGGTTGCTACCCACCAGCACAACGGCCAGTCCTGGCGCCCGCAGTCCGGCCGCAATACGCGCCTGAACTTTTTGAGCAACCTCAGAGCGCACCTGCTGCGCAATCGTTTTACCATCTATAATCTTTGCTGCCATCAGAGAGAGGATTCCATCTGTTACGTAGGTCGAAGGGGATGCGTCTATTTTGTCAGAAGCGGGGCGCGCTGTCAGGTTTCGTTTTCTGGACTATCTGTAATCCGCTGTTTTTTTGGCAACAGCGCGTTGCTGGTTTGATAGTTACCCGGCTCATATAAATGAAAAACAGGTTTACCTGTTCCAGACTGAGGGCGGATATGTGTTTCCTTGCTTTCATGGTGAGATAAATAGACACCGCCGTACACTTGTTCAGCAACCGGTTCAAAAGCCATTGACTCAGCAAGGGTTGACCGTATAATTCACGCGATTACAGCATCTCGCGGTGTAATGCGCCCTTAGCTCAGTTGGATAGAGCAACGACCTTCTAAGTCGTGGGCCGCAGGTTCGAATCCTGCAGGGCGCGCCATTCCAATTCAATTAGTTACACCTTCTTTACCTCCTTCATAATTTCAGAGTGGACGTATTTGGGACATCGTTACCAAAAATGTCGTCTGTTTTCCTCGCGTGCTCCGTCAAATGATTAGGCGCAAGGTGAGCATATCTACGCACCATTTCTATGGATTCTCATCCGCCCATTTCCTGAAGCACTGATGAAGAACATCAATGAATGCACCAGGAGGAAACTGATGAGTTAGGTTCAAACTGTAGTACAATTCTCTTCGGTATTAACAGGAAAGAATATGCTATGAACCCTTATATTTATCTTGGTGGTGCAATACTTGCAGAGGTCATTGGTACAACCTTAATGAAGTTTTCAGAGGGTTTTACACGGTTATGGCCCTCTGTTGGTACAATTATTTGTTACTGTGCATCATTCTGGTTATTAGCTCAGACGCTGGCTTATATTCCTACAGGGATTGCTTATGCTGTCTGGTCAGGAGTCGGTATCGTCCTGATTAGTTTACTTTCCTGGGGATTTTTCGGCCAACGATTGGACCTGCCAGCCATTATCGGCATGATGTTGATTTGTGCCGGAGTGTTGGTAATTAATTTGTTGTCACGAAGTGCACCACATTAAAAATAATTACTTTTGAATCGTATAAACATAAAGCAGCCCGTATCTTTATACGGACTGCTTTTTATACTGCTGGTAAATGTTTTTAGGTTAGTGGAGCAGGGAATTACCATATTTGTGTTCTGAACAATAGTAATAAAGTTTTCGGTGAGAAATGCTGTCGGCATTTGTGATTAAATGATTTATAGCAATATAAAAAGGAACTCTTAAGCCTGTTTATTTTTTTAGATTCATACTCATCGTGGATAAAAATCAGAACCACCCGCTGAACGGGTGGTTTTACGTAAGTTTAATTTTATAATTTCAGTGATTTTTTTACGCTACAATAATGCAAATGATAGTGGACAAAAAACACAATCAGTCAATGGGGTCACTGTAGGATGCAACAGCCTGAGCGGGGTGACCTATCCCAACTTTCTCTCTTCCTCCATTATTGCTCAGCCAATAATAAGCATTGTTATCTTTATTAAAAGCGTAAATGCCACAAACACCGTTGTGCTCAATCATGGTGTGCCATCCACTATTAGCTACATTGCCCCATTCCTGGTAAAGCCCTGCGTTAACTTCTCGCTTCATAATATGCGTTGCAAAAAGATCATCATAATCGTAACTATCGATATCACGTGCTTCAGGAAGTTCTCCGTTCATATCTTTAATCCACGGTAAAGTATCTTTAACTGAATAATAAGTTTCACTGCTGTGTTTGAAAAAACGCTTCACGATAAATATATAAGCACCGGCAGATTGATTTGTTATTTTATCAGTGGCGAAAATGGAAAATAACTTCCAAACGCACTTTTCATCTACGTTCGGAAAAGTCACTGTGCCATCCTGACTCACCGCCAGAGCATTATTGTCTGCATCAGTGCTACAGCTCCATGTTACCTTATCATTATTAACTGGGTCATTATCAATGACCATCTTGAAGGTGGCACCTGGAAACAAGCTATTAGGAAAATTGTAACCAAACTTCATATCATTGTTAATATCATAGATATGGTTATCAACTAAAACGCCTGTAATTTTACTCATTATGGACCCTCTTTGTTTATTAAATAAAAGGTTGTATTCCTGTGTAAAGGAATATGCTGATATTAATGCAGTTAATAAACAATTGTTCTTATTTAAAATTTATATAGTGGTATGAATATGATTATATACCCCCTCTGAGTAGTGGCTACGCCGATTATTCGTGTCTTGTACGGAATATCTACAAAGTACCAAATCGTCACAAGCGCAAACCTGAGTCGAAGCCATCCGAAAATCATTTATTATTTCAGGCGTCAGCGCAACGACAAGAGCCAATGATCTGGTTGGTATTCTTACCGGATACAAGGCTTACGGAGCGATAGCCGGTTGTACGTTCTTCATTGCGCGTGGTGGGACGGTTTTGATCCACGTGCGTGGGATGCTGGAAGCCTGATGGATTTTGCCGTACCGGTGGTGGCGTGGCTGTTGTTTCGATGAATATAGTACAACGCAGGATAATATGGGGTACTGGCAGAATGATTCTGCCAGTGGAGGCATATTAACGCAGAAGCTGCAGAACGTTCTGCGGAACTTGGTTAGCCTGGGCCAGAACAGAAGTACCTGCAGACTGCAGGATGTTCGCGCGGCTCATTTCAGACACTTCAGATGCAAAGTCAGCGTCGAGAATACGGGAACGAGACTCGGACAGGTTGTTAACGGTGTTGTTCAGGTTGCTGATAACAGAATCGAAACGGTTCTGTACAGCACCGAGGCCAGAACGCAGTTTATCCACTTTAGCCAACGCGGCATCAATCTTTTTTAACGGATCAGCTGTGGAAACCTTTCCTCCAGAAGCCACTCTCGTATCAGTAAAGGTAGGAGTCATATCAAGCGAATAACCAGTACGGGTTAATTTGACATCCACCTGGGTCAGGTTACCTGCACCATCATCCATAAAAAAATTTCCTTTATTATCAGTTTTCAGCGCATTACCTCCAAAACCGGCTAGTGAGTCACTTTTTACTTCAACGCTGTTAGCCATGTATTTTTCACCTTTTACTGATGTCGTCGGATTTGCTAAAGTCGCTTTCGGATAACCTGAATCATAACGTAAACAGCCATTGCCAAAATCCCAGAGCGGATAGTAATTTCCGTCGTCACACTTTGCATAAAGCTGATCATTTCCCGCTTCTTTTACGATATCAGTCGCATTGGCTGTTCCACCTGTTTTCTCAAGGTTGTTCAATTCGTAGGTTTGCTCTACTTGAATTGATGTTCCCGCTTGGACGGTAGTCAATGGAATATTATTTAACCTGTCTTCTACCGCAAAATCTGTAAGACCCAGGCTGTCATCACTGACTTTGTTCAGCTCGATATCAATAGTTTGAGCATCGTCAGAACCCACCTGAATGGATAAGGCCTGGTCGCGGCTTAGCACTTTTACGCCGTTGAATTCCGTCTGATCTGCAATACGGTTGATTTCTTCCAGACGGGCGTCGATTTCATCCTGAATGGATGCACGGTCTGAATCAGAGTTTGTCCCGTTCTGCGCCTGCACCGTCAGACGACGGATATTCTGCAGGTTATCGTTAACTTCGTTCAGAGCACCTTCAGTAGTCTGAGCGATGGATATACCGTCGTTAGCGTTACGGGAAGCCTGAGTGAGGCCTGAGATACTGGCGGTGAAACGGTTGCTGATAGCCTGGCCTGCAGCATCATCTTTTGCGCTGTTAATACGCAGACCAGAAGACAGGCGCTGAATTGCCGTTCCCAGAGTGGACTGAGATTTGTTCAGGTTATTCTGTGCAACAAGGCTCAGAGCATTAGTATTGATTACTTGTGATATCTATGTGATTCCTATGCGTTGGGCGGGAGAAGCCGCTGACATCTAATTAAAACCAAATATGAAAAAGTGTTTGGCAGCATGAACTATTTAAAAAAACACATGCAATGTTGCTGCCGTATGTCAAATATCGGCAGCTAAGTGAAATGACTAAAGGGACGAAAATGGAGATATGGAATGAAAAATGCCGGTGTGTCGTACAAGAACGCGCTGCGACGGGGTAACTTATTGACTTAAAATGACGTCCAAGGAACTTCTAAGTCGTGGGCCGCAGGTTCAAATCCTGCAGGGTGCGCCATTTCCTCTCCATATGTTTGAATCCTTTTCGCAAATTAAACCATCACTTTTTTGTCGCGGTTTTGCTAAACAATTAATACAGACAGGATTCTGACCAGGAAAGTGAAAAGGAAAGGAGCAAGCAAAGTTGCTCCCTTAAATCATTAATACTCAAGAATGCCGTGAGCGACAGGCAAATAGCGCAGGGAGAAATAGAGCACGTCTTTGCCGCAGGAGGAACGTTTCGCTAACAGCGAAGCAATTTCTGCATCCGGTTTTGGTTTTGCTTCAAAGGTTTTACCTTTACCGGCGACAAACAGTTCATAAACAACGCCGCTGGCGGGGGAGAACGTTTGGCAATCGGCACTGGCCTGCAGATAACGCTCACGCTGTTCGGCAGTAAGTTTATCGACGCCGCTACCATCCTGAACCCAGACGTGGATGCCAGTAGATTTCACTTGTTCCAGCAGTTGCCGATAGCCATCGGGCGACATGTTTCCGGCGAAAAAGCTACTGATATAAACCGGTTTTGCCGAAACATCACTGATCAGCCGTTGTGAGTTGTTTAACCACTTCAGCAATGGCTGGCGAGCGGCTTCGCTGCGCCAGTTCAGGTCGTCAATTTCTGCGCTGATATACCAGCCATCCGGCGTAACGCCGGGTGCGGCGCTCCATAATCTGGCCTGCTGGAGATCGGCGACCAGCAGGCGATTAAGATAGCTCTCCAGCGCCGCAGATGACTGCTTCTGATGCAGAAAAAATTCCGGATCGGCGTTCAGCCCGACAATCAGCTTCAGGCCCGCTTGTTGCGCAGCTGCGGCACGCTTAAACAATAATGCCCGCTGTTCTGGCTGGGTGAACGCATCGCCGTAACGGGTCCATTGCATAATCAGGGTGTCGAATCCTTGCAAATGCAACTGACTCATCAGCCCACGCCACTGGGCGTCGGTGACCTGACTATCGCGATTTTGTGGCTGCCAGATAATACCTTTCATCGCAAAGGAAAAAGGACTGACCAACAAAAGTGTCAGCAATACGAAAATTAACTTACGCATTTACCAGTGCACTCCAATGGTGAGAAACGCGTTGTTGCGCTCCCCTGTACGTTGATTAATCGCCTTAAAGGTATGTTGATATTCGACGCCGAGACTAACTTTGTGTGGCCAGGCGTCGTAGTGCGTCTCGCCGGTCCAGATATTCCAGCGTACGCCAACGCCGCCCACCTGCGCGCCCTGAGTACCTTTATCCCGATAGCCGTTACCCTGTACGTGAGCGTAAGGTTCAATAGTCTGCCCGTTCGCTACCTTCTGATGCCAGCTCACTCGATAATCTGCCGTCCACGCTTGAATATCCTGACGAAAATATTGCGCCGCATCGAGATACAGATTTTGGGCAAACCAGCCTGAACCGTTCGGGTGCCACTCATCGCTGTATTTTCCGCCGTTAAAGAACGAGGCACTGGCACGCAGCATGGTGTCGGAGGCGCCATTTTGCCCGTTTAGTGGGAACTGCTGTTCAACGGCGAGGAAAAAGATCTGATCGCGCAGCGGCTTCCAGCGCAATCCGGTGCCGGACATCGGATTTTTCACCGGCATCATCACTCCGTTTTCTCCGGTATCGGCAAACACACGGCTGTAAACCGAGAGCAGGTCGCCTTCCAGCAGCATATTGCGCCCGATGCGGTATTCGGCTTCCAGTTGCCCGTAGCTACGATAGCTTTTCCCTGGCGCAGCGCCGCCAACATTATTGTTAGCGGTACTCATCGCTCCGGAACGCAAGCCGATGGAGGAATCGAAACTGAACGTCCAGCGGCGACCAACGTCTTCATGCAAGCGACGGAAATTGAAGCGTTGTTGATTTTGTTCCGGCGTTAGCGGTGTAATCAGCGCCTGATTATCAATGTCATCAATCACCTGCCGTGCGTAGTGCTGCGTCGCAGGCATGTCATCCAGACGCTGGTTCACGTAGGCCAGTTGTCTGGTCAGTGCCGGATCGTCCGGTAGTCCTTTATGCGCCTGTTCCAGCATTTCCCGCGATTGCGCGATATCACCGCTATCCCACAAGGCGTAACCGAGCGCCGCCTGGGTGTTGCTGTTATTGGGTTCCAGTTCAAGCGCGGCGCGCAAATCGCTCACCGCCGCTGAGACATTATGACGTTGGCGATAAATCGTTGCCCGCGCAACGTAAGCATTAGCAGAAGGTGCAATGTTAATTGAGCGTATGAGATCGTTCAGTGCGAGTTCCGGCTGACCAGGAATATAACGTTGTGCATGTAGCCACCAGTACAGCGCATTGTTTCCCAGCCCGCGTTGTTCTGCTTGTTGCAGCCAGCGATCGCGAGCCGCGCCATTTCCCGCTGCCTGAGCGGTATTGGCGGCAGCAAGCAGATCCTCATTGCTCATGTCGTGAAGGCTGATTTTCTCCCAGGCTGCCAGGGCGGTGCTGTAATCTTCCACCTGGTAAGCCTGATAAGCCACAGCGCGATGTTGCCAGGCGTTCGGTTGTCGTTGTTCTGCCTGAAGCCATGCATACAAGGCCACGCCGGGTAGCGTGTCCCGGTAACACTTTGCCAGGCGGTTCCAGGCGGCTGCATCGTAAGAAGGTGACATATCCCCAAGCAAACGAACGATTGCTGGGCAATTATCTGCAATACCCGGCAACTGACTTTGCCACTGACGTTGCGCCGCCAGCGGCAAGGGTTTCGATAAAATCGCCACTTTTGCAGGTGTCGCCAGGTAAGGATGACTATCCAGCAGAGACGCCAGCCGTGTCATTAAAGTCTGGCTGACGGTCGCATCACCCTGGAAGGGATAGCGTTGCAGCAATAAATCGGCAGCTTCGCGTGACTGCTCGTTCTGCATCAGTTGCCAGGTCAGTTGATCCAGGCGGGTAAGATTTGCCGGTTCTTGCTGATACAGCAATCGTGCCAGACGCAGGGCTTCAGCCTTGTTACGGGTCGCTACGCTAACGGCATAACGCTCTTCAAGCATTTCATCGGCGGGGAGGGTAGCGAGCAGTCTTTGCGCCGCGTCGTACTGACCTTCTTTTAACAGCACCGGTAGCGTTGCGCCAACAACATACTGGCGGTTATCGGCAAACTGTACCTGATGATTCGCCAATGCCTGCACGGGGTTGGCGCTGTATTTCGATAACAGATAGAGCCAGCTTTTCTCTTGTGCGTCCGTGGTAAATAGCGGCGTATTTTCAGCGAGATAACGCTGGAGACGTGCTTTTTCGCCACGATAAGCTAGCGCGGTCGCGTAAGTAATATACGACTGTGGATCGGTGAAGATTCCCACTGATTGCAGTGCAAGGATCCGATCGTCCAGTTGCCCGGCAAGAAGCACGTCAAACCACTGACGGCGCTCTGCCGCGCTTAATGTGTTCTGCTGGCGTGCTTCATTGTATAGCGTATCTGCCTGCGACCATTGTTTCAGGTAGATTGCTCGTTGCAGCAGATCGGTCCGCAACGTTCTCCCTTCCGGCGATGCGGCAAACTTTGCATCGTCCAGTTGCGCTCTGGCAACAGGCAACTGCGCCAGCCGCAGCGCATTCTGCCCGACTTCACTGCGGCAACGCAGGGTCGGCGCAGCATCGCACGCTTTTTGCTGGGCGAGCAGCTCTTCAACAGTAGTGACGGTTTTGGCTTCTACTGGAATAGCCGCGAGATTGCGTTCAAGTCGGGCATCTCCAGGGTGACGTTTTAGTTGATCCTCAAGCAATAATCGCGCGCGGTCATCATGACCAAAATGGCGATAAGCCTCCGCCAGATATAACGTCAACGGAATATTATCCGGCACCTGCTGATGAATATATTCAAATTCGCGGATGGCGGTTGCTTCGTCGTTATTTTTCTGTGCCTTCAGCGCCTTATCGAGACGGGGATAAATAACAAAATGGCGATAGTCGCTAAGCCCCAGCTCTTCTGCGCTGGTGCCGATATTGTCTGCGAGTGCGCTGGTACTCAATAAAGACGTCAGCAGTAAACCAGACCATCCGATGACGCGATTAAGGTTATTCTCCTTCATTTTCGGACTCCAGTTGCGCAACCTGTTCTGTGTTTAAACCTGCTTTGAGTAATAGTGATTGCATCGAAACTTGTAATTCGCGTTGAATTGTCAGGACGCGATCCAACGTTTCCTGGCTGATAACGCCTTCGGTGACCAAAAACTTGCCGAGCGGCAGAGAACTGCGTTCATGGCGCAATAACAACACGTTAATGGCTGAACGATTAATATGACCGAGCGTGGTCAGTATTTCGGCGAACAGGAACTGATGCGGCACATATTGCCGCCAGATTTCACCGGCCTGCTGTTCCGTGAGCCACTGATGCTGAACCGCATTGTACAACATTGCCCGTGGATCGTGACCGCGCCGACGTGCATACCAGTGACGTAATCCGGTGACGATTTGTCCACGCAGAACAATGACGTAACGTACTTTTCGTCCGACCTTACGCGCCAGCGCCGCCAGCGAAACTGGGTCAATACCATCTTCACTGCCGACAATTAATTCATCATTTTCCAGACGCAGCGGCAGTACTGCATAATGCAGCGCTACGGAGGCTGGCATTTCATCAATCAGCGAGGAAGGGATCTGCCAGGCATCGATCGATTCCCACGCCACACCGTTTTGTTCAGCCAGTGCTTGCGCCAGTTGTTCGGCGCTAATCAGTCCTTGCATTAGCATCGAGCCGCCGAGACGTAAACCTTCGACACGATTACGCAGTGCCGTATCGAGTTGTTCTTCGGTGATGACCTGATTTTCCAGCAGAATTTGACCTAAAGGGCGCAACGAACGGGTATCGCCAGTCACGCTGGGGAAATCGTGCGTCGTTTTATCCCACGCCACGCGACGCGGATCGCCGTGCTGAAGAACCTGTTTCAGCGCGCGCCAGTTAGCCATAAAGTTAATCAGGTTGCCCCAGAATAGCCGCAGGACGGACAGTAAGCCTTGTGTCAGGCCATAGTAGCCGGTGACAAAAATCACTCGCTGCACAATGCGGTTGATCATCAAGCCAAAGTTTAGCCACAGCAGGGTCATTAACCATGCGCTGCCGCTGAAAATAGAAAGAAAATGCCAGGCGTCGGAGCACAAACTTTCATACGCCATCAACAGCAAAAGCTGGATCATCACCAGCATCGCGAGGAAGCTGACAAAGTTACTGATTGCCCCTTTGCGGTCGCGCCAGAGAAAGTAGTTCAGCGTCAGACTGGAGGTCCATTTGTGGGTTTTAAAACCCTGGAAAACAATGCCGATGATCCAGCGAGACTTTTGTCGAACTGCGGTGGAAAAGGTATCGGGGAAATATTCGCGCACGCAGATCATGTTTGACGTCCGCGCGTGCTGTAAAAATTTACGCTGCTCGCGTTCTTTGGCTTCGTCCACCACTGGAAAACGGACAAAAATTTCCGTCATGCCTTTTTCTTTCAGGCGGAAACCAATATCGTAATCTTCAGTAAGACTCTGCACGTCGAAAGCAATGCCGTCACCGTCAGCTAACAGTGCGGTCACGGCGCGGCGGCTGAAACAGGTGCCGACGCCTGCGCTGGGCACCTGTCCGGCGAGGGCTTCACGCACCGGAACATCTTTGCCATGCAGTTCTGAAAACTCATCGATATAGGTCATGCTGGTGAAGTGCGTCCACTCGCGTTCGAACGGATACACCGGGATCTGAATCAGGTCTTTACGTTCGACCAGATAGTTGAACAGACGCAGTTCCATCGGTGAAATCACGTCTTCGGCATCATGCAGAATAAAACCAGCAAAAGCGAAATTGGCGCTACGCTCAAACTGGGTGATGGCGTCCAGCACATTGTTCAGACAGTCAGCTTTACTGGTAGGGCCAGGACGCGCACAGACCACCTTGTGTACATTCGGAAAGCGAGCGCACACTTCGTCAACATCACGCTGAGTATCGGGGTCGTTGGGGTAAGTGCCGACAAAGATATGATAGTTTTCGTAGTCGAGCGTGGTCGCCGCCAGCTCGGCCATATTGCCGATGACGCCAGTCTCATTCCACGCCGGAACCATAATCGCTAAGGGTTTTTCATCCGGCTTATACAGTTCGCGGTAACTCATTCGCGGGTAGCGGCGATAAACACTCAACTTGCGCTTAATGCGGCGAACCCAGTAGACGACATCAATGAAAAAATCGTCCAGTCCGCTGATGAACATTATGACCGCTAACGTTATCGCGATTACTTTTAAGCCATAGAGCCAGGTAGCAAAAACATCAAGAAGCCAGTCCACACAAAAACCTTACATTAACGCTGGTTATGTTTAGGGTGGCGTATATTAAGGTTTTTTATGAATTGTGACAGCTTTTTACCATTAATAGGTAGGATTATTGCGGCACGTTATTTTTACACTGGTTATAAAAGTTGCTGATTGCTGAATGATTAAGCGGGTAATGTGATCACAAACCTTGTCCCCCGCGCATCTGACGTTACCGCAACCGTGCCTTTATGCGCGACAACAATCGATTTCACTATCGCCAGACCAATGCCGCTACCTTCGCCTTTTCGCTGGCGGGAAGGGTCCACGCGGTAGAAGCGGTCAAACAATCGCGGTAAGTGTTCGGGCGCAATCGGCGTACCAGGGTTTTCGACGGTAACTTGCACCTGGCGATCGACTGTCTGGCAGCGTACTACAATTGCCTCCCCGGCGGGCGTATAACGCAGGGCGTTAGAAAGCAGGTTGCTTAACGCCCGACGCAGCATCAGCGGATCGCCCGCAACCTGACACTCGTCGCCAACAAACCGCAGCTCCACGCCGCGATCTTCCGCTAACGCCTCGAAAAAATCGAATACCTTACTGACTTCATCTGCCAGGTTGAGCATTTTCTTTTCGGGAATTAACTGGTTGTTATCGGCCTGGGCGAGAAACAGCATATCGCTGACCATTTTCGCCATTCGCGTTAGCTCTTCGAGATTAGAGTAGAGCACATCTTCCAGCTCCTTCTGGCTGCGCGACTGGCTGAGGGCGATCTCCGTTTGCGTTACCAGATTCGTAATTGGTGTGCGAATTTCGTGGGCGATATCCGCTGAGAAATTGGACTGACGGGTAAAGACATCCTCGATACGCTCGATCATATGGTTGAACGACAGTACCAGTTGCTCCAGCTCAATCGGCACGGTCTGCGGGTCGAGGCGAACGTCGAGATCTTTCGAGGTAATGTTCTGGATTTGACGGCTGACGCTGCGGATCGGTGCGTGACCTTTATGTACCGCCAACAGCACGATAAAGACGATCAGGATGCTGATTACCGATGCGGTCATAATAAGTTTATTCATCAAATCATTTATGTAATGAAGATGAAAATCGATCGACAGCGCAATGTAGAGCGTATAACTCGGTTTGCCATCCGCCAGTGGGCCAACCGGCAAGCTAATCATCCGCCAGTTGCTGTGTTCCATATGCCCGTGACCGTGGCCCGGCATCATAATCGTCGGGCCGGAAAGGAGATACACCTCGCCACTCCGGGCGTCTTTATCGGGTATTGCATCGTGAGCAAACTCGCGGATATCGGGCGCGCCGGGGGAGTGATACACCGTGTTACCGTGGTTATCTGCCAGGGAAATCAACACGTTGGAATAACCACTGACAATGTCTTCCAGCGTCATTAAGCGTCGGGCTTGTGTCTCTTCGGGATGATTAAGAACGCGCTTGAGCGTGGTGCTAATCTCTTTTAAATCATTAATATCCTGCTCGGCAAAATGCACCTTTACCGAGTGGATCATGATCCATGCGAAGGCGAAAAATGCCGCGATGGTGGCAAGGCTGATAAAAAAGGTCAGGCGGGTTGCCAGCGAAAACGGGCGCTGAAACGGCTTACTGGCCATCCGGCACCTCAAGCATATAGCCCACGCCGCGCACGGTCTGAATCAGCTTCGGCTCAAAGTCGTTGTCGATTTTGCCGCGTAGCCGCTTCACCGCCACATCAATGGCGTTGGTATCGCTGTCAAAATTCATATCCCACACCTGTGAGGCGATAAGCGAGCGGGGCAGCACTTCGCCCTGATGGCGGAGAAAAAACTCCAGCAGAGTAAACTCTTTACTGGTCAGAGTGATACGCGTACCGCTACGGGTGACTTTGCGGCTGACGAGATCGACCATCAAATCGGCAACCTGAAACTGACTTTCGATAATCACCGCCGCCCCGCGCCGCAGTAGAGTGCGCACCCGCGCCAGCAGTTCAGCAAAAGCGAACGGCTTCACCAGATAGTCATCTGCTCCCAGCTCCAGTCCCTTGACGCGATGTTCAATCGTACCCAGCGCGCTGAGCAGCAGAATCGGCATCCCTTTGTTGGCAGAACGCAACATGCGCACGATATCCCAGCCGTTCACGTCCGGCAGCATAATATCGAGGATTATCAGGTCGTAATCACCGGTCATCGCCAGATGGTAGCCATTCAGCCCGTTGTCGGCTAAATCGACCACAAAACCGGCTTCGGTTAACCCTTTGGTTAGGTATTCGCCAGTTTTCTTTTCATCTTCGACAATCAACAGTTTCATATTTCCTCCGCATGTTGCCCGGGCAATTCTAGAGGAGCGGGATCAGATGGCAATCGCTTATTGGCAAAATGACAATTTTGTCATTTTCCTGTCACCGGAAAATCAGAGCCTGGAGGGTAAAGTTGGCGGCATAAAATCACCAGAAATTATGCGCCTATGTCTTCTTGTAAACTCCTGACACTTTGTGTAGCTCTCGCGCTAACCGGTTGTTCGCTGTCACCGGATTATCAGCGTCCGGCAATGCCTGTGCCGCAGCAGTTCTCGCTCAGCCAGAACGGACTGGTTAACGCGGCGGATAGCTACCAGAACGCGGGCTGGCGCACCTTTTTTGTTGATAATCAGCTGAAGACGCTGATTAGCGAGGCGCTGGTGAATAACCGGGATTTGCGAATGGCGACCCTGAAAGTGCAGGAGGCGCGGGCGCAATATCGTCTGAGCGATGCCGATCGCTACCCGCAACTCAATGGCGATGGCAGCGGCAGCTGGAGCGGCAATCTTAAAGGCGATTCCGCAACGACGCGGGAGTTCTCAACTGGCCTTAACGCCAGCTTTGATCTCGATTTTTTCGGTCGCTTAAAGAACATGAGCGAAGCAGAGCGACAAAATTATTTAGCCACTGAGGAAGCTCAGCGCGCGGTGCATATTCTGCTGGTTTCTAATGTCGCGCAAAGCTATTTCAATCAGCAGCTGGCTTATGCGCAATTGCAAATAGCCGAAGAAACGCTGCGTAATTATCAGCAGTCATATGCGTTTGTCGAAAAACAATTGTTGACCGGTAGCAGTAATGTTCTGGCGCTGGAACAGGCTCGCGGGGTGATAGAAAGTACCCGCAGTGATATCGCTAAACGTCAGGGGGAACTGGCGCAGGCGAATAATGCATTGCAACTGTTATTGGGAAGCTACGGCAAGCTGCCGCAAGCGCAGACAGCAAACAGCGACAGCCTGCAAAGCATTAAATTACCGGCGGGCTTGTCGTCGCAAATCTTATTGCAGCGTCCGGATATTATGGAAGCTGAACACGCGTTAATGGCGGCCAATGCCAATATTGGCGCCGCACGCGCAGCATTTTTCCCCTCTATAAGTCTGATCAGCGGAATATCGACCGCCAGCAGCGATCTGTCGTCATTATTTAACGCCAGCAGTGGGATGTGGAATTTTATTCCTAAAATTGAGATCCCCATTTTTAATGCCGGACGCAACCAGGCCAATCTGGATATCGCCGAAATTCGCCAGCAGCAGTCGGTGGTGAATTATGAACAGAAAATCCAGAATGCCTTTAAAGAAGTTGCAGATGCGCTGGCATTACGCCAGAGCCTGAACGATCAAATTAGCGCCCAGCAGCGTTATCTGGCGTCATTGCAAATTACCTTGCAACGGGCGCGGACATTATATCAGCACGGCGCGGTAAGTTATCTGGAAGTGCTGGATGCCGAGCGTTCTTTATTTGCAACCCGACAAACTTTACTTGACCTGAATTATGCCCGTCAGGTTAACGAAATTTCTTTATATACCGCACTTGGTGGCGGTTGGCAGTAGTAATTTTTAACTCCAGGAGAGAATAAATGAAAAAAGCACTGCAAGTCGCAATGTTCAGTCTGTTTACCGTTATTGGCTTTAATGCCCAGGCTAACGAACATCATCATGAAACCATGAGCGAAGCACAACCACAGGTTATTAGCGCCACTGGCGTGGTAAAAGGTATTGATCTGGAAAGCAAAAAAATCACCATCCATCACGATCCGATTGCTGCCGTGAACTGGCCGGAGATGACCATGCGCTTTACCATTACTCCGCAGACGAAAATGAGCGAAATTAAAACCGGCGACAAAGTTTCGTTTAATTTTGTCCAGCAGGGCAATCTCTCTTTATTACAGGATATTAAAGTCAGCCAGTAACCCAGGTTTAATTCAATGAAAAAAATCGCGCTTATTATCGGCAGCATGATCGCGGGCGGTATTATTTCTGCGGCAGGTTTTACCTGGTTTGTAAAGGCTGAACCGCCCGCAGAAAAAACGCCGACCGCAGAACGTAAAATCTTATTCTGGTACGACCCGATGTATCCCAATACGCGGTTCGATAAACCAGGTAAATCGCCGTTTATGGATATGGATCTGGTGCCGAAATATGCCGATGAAGAGAGTTCTGCGTCTGGTGTGCGCATTGACCCGACTCAGACGCAGAATCTGGGTGTGAAAACGGCTATCGTCACGCGCGGGCCGCTGACTTTTGCCCAGAATTTCCCGGCGAATGTGAGTTACAACGAGTATCAGTTTGCCATTGTGCAGGCTCGCGCTGCCGGATTTATCGACAAGGTGTATCCGCTTACCGTGGGCGATAAAGTGAAAAAAGGTGCGCCGCTTCTCGACCTGACTATTCCCGACTGGGTGGAAGCGCAGAGTGAGTATTTACTGCTGCGCGAAACTGGCGGTACGGCGACCCAGACTGAGGGTATTCTTGAACGGCTGCGGCTGGCGGGAATGCCGGAGGCCGATATTCGCCGCCTGATCGCCACGCAAAAAATCCAGACTCGCTTTACGCTCAAAGCGCCCATTGATGGCGTGATCACCGCGTTTGATCTGCGTGCGGGTATGAATATCGCCAAAGATAATGTGGTAGCGAAAATTCAGGGTATGGACCCGGTGTGGATCACTGCCGCGATCCCGGAGTCTATCGCCTGGCTGGTGAAAGATGCCTCGCAGTTTACGCTGACTGTTCCGGCGCGACCCGATAAAACGCTCACCATCCGCAAATGGACGCTGCTACCGGGCGTGGATACCGCGACCCGCACTTTGCAGCTGCGTCTGGAAGTCGACAACGCCGACGAGGCGCTAAAGCCGGGAATGAACGCCTGGTTGCAACTCAACACCGCTAGCGAACCGATGCTGCTCATTCCGTCACAGGCGCTGATTGATACTGGTAACGAACAGCGGGTTATTACCGTTGATGCCGACGGGCGCTTTGTACCGAAACGCGTTGCTGTTTTCCAGGCGTCGCAAGGCGTCACCGCGTTACGTTCTGGTCTGGCGGAAGGTGAAAAGGTGGTTTCCAGCGGCCTGTTCCTGATTGATTCTGAAGCCAATATTTCTGGCGCACTGGAGCGGATGCGCTCTGAAAGTGCTACCCATGCGCATTGAGGGAATAACCAATGATTGAATGGATTATTCGTCGCTCGGTGGCGAACCGTTTTCTGGTGCTGATGGGTGCATTGTTTCTGAGCATCTGGGGTACCTGGACCATTATTAACACACCAGTGGATGCGCTGCCGGATCTCTCGGATGTGCAGGTGATTATTAAAACCAGCTATCCCGGTCAGGCTCCGCAAATCGTTGAAAATCAGGTCACTTATCCGCTGACCACCACGATGTTGTCGGTGCCGGGCGCGAAGACCGTGCGCGGTTTCTCGCAGTTTGGTGATTCTTATGTGTATGTCATTTTCGAAGATGGCACCGATCCGTACTGGGCGCGCTCGCGGGTGCTGGAGTACCTCAACCAGGTACAGGGTAAGCTGCCTGCGGGAGTTAGCGCCGAGCTGGGGCCAGATGCTACGGGCGTTGGCTGGATCTATGAATATGCACTGGTGGATCGCAGCGGTAAGCACGATCTGGCTGATTTACGCTCATTGCAGGACTGGTTTCTAAAATATGAGCTAAAAACCATCCCTGACGTTGCGGAAGTGGCGTCGGTAGGCGGCGTAGTTAAAGAGTATCAGGTGGTTATCGATCCCCAGCGTCTGGCGCAATATGGCATCACACTCGCCGAAGTGAAAAGCGCGCTGGATGCTTCAAACCAGGAAGCGGGCGGTTCGTCGATCGAACTGGCGGAAGCGGAATATATGGTGCGCGCCAGCGGCTATCTGCAAACGCTCGACGACTTTAATCACATCGTTTTAAAAGCCAGTGAAAATGGCGTTCCCGTTTATCTGCGTGATGTTGCGAAAGTCCAGGTAGGGCCGGAAATGCGCCGGGGCATTGCCGAGCTGAACGGCGAAGGCGAAGTCGCTGGTGGGGTGGTTATCCTGCGTTCCGGCAAAAATGCCCGTGAAGTGATCGCCGCCGTGAAGGACAAACTGGAAACGCTGAAAAGCAGTCTGCCGGAAGGCGTGGAGATAGTTACAACATACGATCGCAGCCAGCTCATTGACCGCGCCATCGACAACCTCAGCGGCAAGTTGCTGGAAGAGTTTATTGTGGTGGCGGTAGTCTGCGCGCTGTTTCTCTGGCATGTGCGCTCGGCGCTGGTGGCGATTATTTCGTTGCCGCTGGGGTTGTGTATTGCTTTCATTGTCATGCACTTTCAGGGACTGAACGCCAATATTATGTCTCTGGGCGGCATTGCGATTGCCGTTGGGGCGATGGTCGATGCCGCCATCGTCATGATCGAGAATGCACATAAACGGCTGGAAGAGTGGCAGCACCAGCATCCTGACACCAGGCTGGATAATAAAACGCGCTGGCAGGTGATCACCGATGCATCTGTTGAAGTGGGCCCGGCGCTGTTTATCAGTCTGCTGATTATCACGTTGTCGTTTATCCCGATCTTCACCCTGGAAGGGCAGGAAGGGCGTCTGTTTGGCCCGCTGGCGTTCACCAAAACTTATGCGATGGCGGGCGCGGCGCTGCTGGCGATCGTGGTTATCCCGATCCTGATGGGCTACTGGATCCGTGGCAAAATTCCGCCGGAAAGCAGTAACCCGCTCAATCGCTTTTTGATTCGTATTTATCATCCGCTGTTGCTGAAAGTACTGCACTGGCCGAAAACCACGCTGCTGGTGGCGGCGCTTTCGGTGCTGACGGTTCTCTGGCCGCTCAATAAAGTTGGCGGGGAATTTTTACCGCAGATTAATGAAGGCGATCTTCTGTATATGCCTTCGACGCTGCCGGGGATTTCCGCAGCAGAGGCGGCGAGTATGCTGCAAAAAACCGACAAGCTGATTATGAGCGTACCTGAAGTGGCGCGGGTGTTTGGCAAAACCGGGAAAGCGGAAACCGCAACCGATTCTGCTCCGTTGGAGATGGTAGAAACGACCATCCAGCTTAAGCCGCAGGATCAGTGGCGGCCTGGCATGACGATGGACAAAATCATCGAAGAGCTGGATAACACCGTGCGGCTACCAGGGCTGGCGAATCTGTGGGTGCCGCCAATCCGTAACCGTATTGATATGCTTTCCACCGGCATTAAAAGCCCCATCGGCATTAAAGTTTCCGGCACTGTGCTGGCGGATATCGACGCGATGGCGGAGCAAATTGAAGAAGTGGCGCGAACGGTGCCAGGCGTGGCTTCTGCGCTTGCCGAGCGTCTGGAAGGTGGGCGCTATATCAACGTTGAGATTAACCGTGAAAAAGCCGCGCGTTACGGTATGACGGTGGCGGATGTGCAGTTGTTTGTGACTTCTGCGGTGGGCGGGGCGATGGTTGGCGAAACGGTGGAAGGGATTGCCCGTTATCCAATTAATCTGCGTTATCCGCAAAGCTGGCGCGATAGTCCGCAGGCGCTGCGCCAGCTACCGATCCTGACGCCGATGAAGCAGCAAATTACCCTGGCAGACGTGGCCGACGTTAAAGTCTCTACCGGACCGTCGATGCTGAAAACCGAGAATGCGCGCCCGACGAGCTGGATTTATATCGATGCCCGCGATCGTGACATGGTGTCGGTGGTTCACGATCTGCAAAAAGCGATTGCCGAAAAAGTGCAGTTAAAACCGGGCACCAGCGTGGCATTCTCCGGGCAGTTCGAGTTGCTGGAGCGCGCCAACCATAAGCTGAAACTCATGGTGCCGATGACGCTGATGATCATCTTCGTGCTGTTGTATCTGGCGTTCCGTCGCGTGGGCGAAGCGTTGCTGATTATCAGCAGCGTACCGTTTGCGCTGGTGGGCGGCATCTGGTTGCTGTGGTGGATGGGTTTTCATCTTTCTGTGGCAACGGGTACTGGATTTATCGCCCTTGCCGGGGTCGCTGCCGAATTTGGCGTGGTGATGCTGATGTATTTACGTCACGCCATAGAGGCCGAGCCGTCGCTGAATAATCCACAAACATTCAGCGAGCAGAAGCTGGATGAGGCGTTGTATCACGGCGCGGTACTGCGCGTGCGCCCGAAAGCAATGACGGTGGCGGTGATTATCGCTGGTCTTCTGCCGATTCTGTGGGGAACGGGGGCAGGGTCAGAGGTGATGAGCCGGATTGCCGCGCCGATGATTGGCGGCATGATCACCGCACCACTGCTGTCGCTGTTTATTATCCCGGCGGCGTATAAGTTGATGTGGCTGCACCGACATCGAATACGGAAATAAAAAACATAGCGGGGTAGGGATACCCGGTTTAACTGTGTGGATTGTGTCTTGCGACGACCAGCACTAAATGTTAAAAGGAGCCCCTCAATAAAAAAGACACACAGGGGAAAGGCGTGAAAAACGCGTCAACCGTATCGGAAGATACTGCGTCGAATCAAGAACCGACGCTTCATCGGGGATTACATAACCGTCATATTCAACTGATTGCGCTGGGTGGCGCAATTGGTACTGGTCTGTTTCTTGGCATTGGCCCGGCGATTCAGATGGCGGGTCCGGCTGTATTGCTGGGCTACGGCGTCGCCGGGATCATCGCTTTCCTGATTATGCGCCAACTCGGCGAGATGGTGGTCGAAGAGCCGGTATCCGGTTCATTTGCCCACTTTGCCTATAAATACTGGGGACCGTTTGCGGGCTTCCTCTCTGGCTGGAACTACTGGGTGATGTTCGTGCTGGTGGGAATGGCTGAGCTGACCGCTGCGGGCATCTATATGCAGTACTGGTTCCCGGATGTTCCAACGTGGATTTGGGCTGCCGCCTTCTTTATTATCATCAACGCCGTTAACCTGGTGAACGTGCGCTTATATGGCGAAACCGAGTTCTGGTTTGCGCTGATTAAAGTGCTGGCGATCATCGGCATGATCGGTTTTGGCCTGTGGCTGCTGTTTTCTGGTCACGGCGGCGAGAAAGCCAGTATCGACAACCTCTGGCGCTACGGTGGTTTCTTTGCCACCGGCTGGAATGGGCTGATTTTGTCGCTGGCGGTGATTATGTTCTCTTTCGGCGGCCTGGAGCTGATTGGAATTACTGCCGCTGAAGCGCGCGATCCAGAAAAAAGCATTCCGAAAGCGGTAAATCAGGTGGTTTATCGTATCCTGCTGTTTTATATCGGTTCGCTGGTGGTATTACTGGCGCTCTACCCGTGGGTGGAAGTGAAATCTAACAGTAGCCCGTTTGTGATGATTTTCCATAATCTCGACAGCAACGTGGTGGCATCTGCGCTGAACTTTGTCATTCTGGTGGCTTCGCTGTCAGTGTATAACAGTGGAGTTTACTCTAACAGCCGGATGCTGTTTGGCCTCTCCGTGCAGGGTAATGCACCGAAGTTTCTTACCCGTGTTAGCCATCGCGGCGTGCCGATCAACTCGTTGATGCTTTCCGGAGCGATCACTTCGCTGGTGGTGCTGATTAACTATCTGCTGCCGCAAAAAGCGTTTGGTCTGCTGATGGCGCTGGTGGTGGCAACCTTGCTGCTGAACTGGATTATGATCTGCCTGGCGCATCTGCGTTTTCGCGCGGCGATGCGACGTCAGGGGCGTGAAACACAGTTTAAGGCGCTGCTTTATCCGTTCGGCAACTATCTTTGCATTGCCTTCCTCGGCATGATTTTGCTGCTGATGTGCACGATGGATGATATGCGCTTGTCGGCAATTCTGCTGCCGGTGTGGATTGTATTCCTGTTTGTGGCGTTTAAAACGCTGCGTCGGAAAGCGAAATAATAGTGCAGGTTGGATAAGGCATTCACGTTGCATCCGACAACACGATGACAACAATCTGAAGCCGCTCTCATCCATTCGATGAGAGCGGTTTTTTAATTACTGCTTAAATGCTTCTGCCAGGGAGCGAATATCATTGCTGGTTGGCGACTGATGAAGTCGCAGACCAAACTCTTCGACGATCGCAAATATGTGGTCGAATATATCAGCCTGAATGCTTTCATATTCCAGCCACACCACGGTGTTGGTAAATGCATAGATCTCGAGCGGTAAACCGTTATCGCCCGGAGCTAACTGGCGCACCATTAAGGTCATATCTTTGCGAATCCGCGGATGATTGCGCAGATATTCATTCAGATAGGCACGAAAGGTTCCAACATTGGTCATTCGGCGCAGGTTTAATACTGACTCCGTAGACCCTTGCAGGCGGTTCCACTCATTAATTTCCTGATGGCGACTGGTTAAATAAGGCTTTAACAGATGCGCTTTATTCAGCCGCTGCATTTCAGCTTCATCAAGAAAACGAATACTGGTGACATCAATACTGATACTGCGCTTAATACGCCGCCCACCAGAGGCTGACATTCCGCTCCAGTTTTTAAAGGAGTCAGATACCAACGACCAGGTGGGAATAGTGGTAATGGTATTGTCCCAGTTACGCACTTTGACGGTGGTTAACCCAATATCAATTACTGCGCCATCCGCGCCGTATTTCGGCATCTCCAGCCAGTCGCCCAGTTTCAGCATATCGTTTGCGGAAAGCTGAATACCTGCCACCAGACCAAGAATCGGATCTTTAAATACCAACATCAGCACGGCGGCCATCGCGCCAAGACCACTGATCAGAATTGCCGGTGACTGACCAATCAGCAGTGAGATCATCAAAATGCCGACCAGAATCGCGCCGATCAGTTTAATCCCCTGAAATATCCCTTTTAACGGCAACTGTTTTGCCGCCGGGAATTTCTGTGCCAGATTCAAAATAACATCCAGCAACGAGAAGACTGAAAGCAGCGCATACATCATGATCCACAACTGCGCGCAGGTGGTCAGAATATCTGCCGCTTCGGTGCCTTTTTGCAGCCAGAATACCGCCTGAATATTGACGATAATCCCCTGGAGGGTAAAAGCTAAACGGTGGAAGAGTTTATTCTGGGTAATGATTTGCAGCCACAGCCGTGAACTGGCAATGGCGCGTTTTTCGAAGGTACGCAGTACCACCCAGTGCAAAATAATATGCACTACAACGGCGGTCAGAATAATAATACCGAAAATCATCACCATCGAGGTGGTGTGATCAAACTCAATACCCGCTAAATCTTCAACCTGGGATATTAAATCCTGCATAACGTCTCCTTTATACAACAGCGGCCTATGATGACGGCTGAAAGGGGGTTATGCAAATCAGGAGAATCTGAGGGGGGATTTCCAGCGAGGGCTGATGGCAAATATAAAATTGCCTGATGCGCTACGCTTATCATGCCTACCTGAATGAATTGGCACGAACTTGTAGGCAGGATAAGGCGGTCACGCCGCATCCGGCATAAACAAAGCGCACTTTGCCAGCAATCTGAGCCGGGATGGGGTCCCGGCTGTCAGGATAATTACACTTCGGTTAAGGTGATACTTTGCGGTAGACGAGATTTCGGCAGCGTCGCGTTAAAATCTTCAACGCTATGATGACCTACCGGAACAACCACCAGACTGGTGTAACCTTTCTCTTTCAGACCAAATTCTTCATCGAGGATCGCCGCGTCAAAACCTTCGATTGGCACCGCGTCCAGACCCAGAGCCGCCACGCCCAGCAGGAAGTTACCGACGTTGAGATAAACCTGTTTTGC
Organism: Escherichia sp. E4742; assembly: GCF_005843885.1. Taxonomy (NCBI): domain Bacteria; kingdom Pseudomonadati; phylum Pseudomonadota; class Gammaproteobacteria; order Enterobacterales; family Enterobacteriaceae; genus Escherichia; species Escherichia sp. E4742. The sequence goes on from NZ_CP040443.1 coordinate 3,604,162, forward strand.
CATCCACTGCGCATCATCATGCAGATCTTTACGGTGCATATCGGCGAAGAACTTACGGCCTTTATCGTTCGCCGCTTTCGCTTCCGGCGTGGCAAAACGGCCATCCGCATCTTCCTGGTCAACAACCAGTTTCAGCCAGGCATCGTCCATCGCGGTTTTTGCACAGAACACCACGACGTGCGAGGCATCAAGCATTTTACGCTCGTTGAACACATAATTATCGGCTGCGGATTTGGCGACACGTGCTTTGCCTTCTTCAGTGCTGGCAACGATAAAATGCCACGGCTGGGAGTTGGTGCTGGAAGGGCTGTATTGCAGCAGGGTTTTGATCTGCTCGTCCTGTTCCGGGGTAAGTTTTTTGCTGGCATCAAATGCCTTAGTGGAATGACGCTTTAAGGCGACAGAAATGATATCCATAAAGACTCCTTGTGAAAGGTGTTTGTGTGCCAGCAGATTACAAGGATCGAAGTAAAATGGTAAGCGAGAAAAATGCTCTATAGATTTCCGTTTTAGCCAGGGCGCAGCCTTTTTTGATCGCGTTTAGCTAAGCCATCAACCACTAAATTCCATGAGTCGTTGATCAGATCGCTGAGTAATGCTTCGGAGATTTCCTCGCCGGGATACACCGAAATCCAGTGCTTTTTATTCATGTGATACCCGGACTTAATGCTTGGGTATATTTGCTGATTTAACAGGGATTTTTGTGGATCGGACTTCAAATTGATAAAGGGAACGCCGCGCAGTTCTGACGACAACATAAAAATCTTGCCGCCAATTTTAAAAACATCGAACTCCGGGCCAAAAGGCCAGCAAAGCTCGACAAAGGGTAACTCAAGGGCCAGGCGTTTCGCCGTTTCGTGCAGTGATTGCTTATCCATAAACGTTCCTTTAGGCGAAGGAGAATACGCAAAGTATGCCGCGAAGTACGGCGATAATCGACGTTTAATCCGCCAGCGAAAACCAGCGTCGCCAGATAAACCGCAGAACAAAATACTCAATAGCGCCCAGCACTAAAAACCACAGGCAAAACAATAAAGTGTAAAGCTGGCTAAGATCCATCAGATGGAACGTGGTCACCAGTTTTTGTGCCAGCGTCAGCCCCAGTGCGGGAGCGGGCAGCAGCAGGCAAGAGAGAAAAGCCATCAGCAAAATGCCTGCTGCGGTAGTCAAGGTTTCTAAGGGGTGTTTCATAACATTGTTAAATGTAAGTTAAAACACCATTGTCGGGGATATTCTTCAGTAAGGCAATTCCTGCTTAGTCACCGGCCCAGATCTCACAATGCTTTTTCACCAACCCAATCAGCGAGCCGCCATCGGCGACGAAATCTCGCATCAGCTGCGCTTCATTCAGACCGCTGACGACCTGACGGTGCAGTGCCTCAATTGCACTCGATGCACCCATTTTATGTGCAGAAGGGGCGATTTTTTCCAGCAATCGTAAGGTGTCTTCCGTTAGTGGACGACGATCGCCGGTGTGCGGATCGGTAATGACGCCTTCCAGACCATAACGGCAGGCCTGGAAACGGTTGAATTTATACAGCAGATAATCCTTCTCCTGATGTTTGAACGGGCGTTCTGTCAGTAACCAGTGGGCGGTAGCCTGAATCAATCCCGCCATATTTACCGCATGGCTAAGGGTTAACGGAGTATCCATCACCCGAACCTCCACCGTGCCAAAATGAGGACTGGGGCGAATATCCCAGTGCAGATCTTTAATGCTGTCGATCATCGTGGTGTAACTCAGGCAGCGAAACAGAGCTTCAAATTGTTGCCAGTTACTGACCCACGGCATCGGGCCATTATCGGGAAACGCGGAAAAAATATTCGGTCGTGAGGAAGCAAAACGCGTATCCGTTCCCTGCATATACGGCGACGCGGCGGAAAGGGCGATAAAGTGCGGCACAAACCGTGACAAGCCGTGCAGCAAATAAATGGCGTCATCGCCACTGGCGCAGCCAACATGGACATGCTGACCAAAAACGGTCGCCTGCTGAATGAGATAGCCAAAGTTTTCCAGCGTTCGCTGATAGCGTTCGTTATCGCATACCTCCTGACGCTGCCATTTCTGAAACGGGTGCGTGCCACCGCCGCAAATTTCCAGATGATGGTCTGCGGCTGCCTGCAATACGACTTTCTGCATCGCTGAAAATTGCCCGGCAGCCTGGTTAATATCACGGCAAACATCCGTCGCCAGCTCCAGCATACTTTCGGTGATATCGTGCTTTACCTCTCCGGCAGTGATCTCATTTTTAACCGCGTCAATCAGCGTTGAAGAGTCCTGGCTTAAGTCATAGCCCGGCGGATTAACCACCTGCATTTCCAGTTCAATACCGAGGGTAAAAGGTTCAGAAACATGAAAATTGGGTAATGGCATAGGTTTCTCTTATGTTGGCGTTTTCATTTCAGTATAGAAGTGGGAGTGGCTGGGCGAGATGCGGAAGTTCTGGAATGTTTCTTTCTTGTTGTGATTGCGAACTGATATAACAGTTTAAAACATCAGCAAAAGGGGAAGGTCGTGCCGGAAATTAATCAATATGGACAGACGGTCGGCGATGCGCTGCCGGACTGGCAAGGTGCAGCGGTTTTACCGCGTCATTTACTGGAAGGACAATGGTGTCGACTGGAGCCACTAGACGCGCAACGTCACGCAGGCGATCTGTTTGATGCATATGCTCAGGCGCCAGACGAACGTAACTGGACGTGGCTTGCCAGCAGTCGTCCGGCAAGTGTTGCTGCTACCGAGTCATGGATTGCTGGCAAAGTGAATGATCTTTCACTGGTGCCCTTTGCCGTGGTTGATAATCGTTCTGCGCGGGCCGTTGGGCTGGTCTGTTTTATGGCAATCGAACGCGAACATGGTTCGGTTGAAATCGGCCATGTTACCTGGTCACCGCGAATGAAGAATAGCGTGCTCGGTACAGAAGCGATCTGGTTACTTTTGCAATGCGCGTTTGCTCATAATTATCGGCGCGTGGAGTGGAAATGTGATTCGCTTAATCTGGCATCACGCCGCGCTGCTGAACGTTTAGGTTTTGTTTTTGAAGGTCGTTTCCGGCAGAAAATCGTGCGCAAAGGGCGTAACCGTGACAGCGATTGGTTATCGATTATTGATAGCGAATGGCCGCAATGTGGCAAGGTGCTGCAGAGCTGGCTGGCGGAGGAGAATTTTGACGAGCTGGGAGGGCAGAAAAAAAGCCTGGCCCAGTTGCGGATCGGATAATGAATGACGGAAAGTCCGAAACAGGATTTGCTGTATAAATAAACAGCTATTTTGCTAAGAGGAAGGATAAGATAACGGCGGGTGCCTGAAGATTTCCGGTTTCAGGTTTACTCTGAGGTCTGGAAAGATGAAGCCCCAGGACGATATTTCTATCAACCCTGGGGCTGCCACTCCAAACCCGAACAATTTGGATGGTAGTCCCTTCTTCGCATGGAGGCAATATAAACATGCTGACGAAATATGCCCTTGTGGCAGTCATAGTGCTGTGTTTAACGGTGCTGGGATTTACGCTTCTGGTCGGAGACTCACTGTGTGAGTTCACCGTAAAGGAACGTAATATTGAGTTTAAGGCTGTTCTCGCTTACGAACCGAAGAAGTAGCCGTTGTGCGGGGAGTAATCCCCGCATATCCGGTTGTCAGGTCAGGAATGGTAAGGCACCTGCTTTACACTTTCGCCCGCAGTCAGTGATGGCTGCGGGCGAATCGCTCCGGGTATTGTCAATTAATCGTGTTGGCACAGCGTTATGACTATCTTTTCTTTTATCTGCCAGTGCACAGCAAACTTCTCACCATCTCGACGAATGATGATCTGCTGTTTATTCCAGTTAATTATTTGATAATTCAGAAAACCTTGTTCTGTCTGTAACTTGCTTGCCTTAAATGCACTTTCTTTTGCTGAAAATGCCAGTGTAAGCGCCATAGGGAAAGGTAAATCGCAGCCTGTAATAATCTCGTGTTCAGTGTGGGTAATAATGTTGTCTGTCAATTCTGCCGCTGTTTGCGCAGAAAAAATTTCTTCGATATCAATGCCAATCGGTTGACGGGAAACCACGGCTAATGCCGTAGTCCCGCAGTGGCTAATACTGCCGTATACCTCCGCAGGCCACACAGGTTGGCGTAGCTCGCCGATTGCGGGTACACATTTATAGCCATATTCCCGCAACGCATAAACAGCAGCAATCCGTCCGGCTAAATGCTCTGTTTTACGCTTCCGTCCAGCGTGTTGCAGTTGCGCGTAGTGCGGCAGCCAGAGTAAATCCTGCTCGCGAAAACTCGCCGGATCAAACTCAACAAAATGCAGCGTATGTCCGGCAAAGGGGAGGGCGGTATGCGTAGTTTTCATGTCGACCATATTAGAGACTGATGACAAACGCAAAACTGCCTGATGCGCTACGCTTATCAGGCCTACGTGGTCCTGCAATATATTGAATTGGCAAGATTTTGTAGGCCGGATAAGGCGTTCACGCCGCATCCGGCATGAACGACGCGCACTTTGTCAACAATCTGACGTTAGCATCAGAAGTGAGTATTAATGCTCATATACCACGTACGTCCCGGCTCGTTATAGGTATACGCCCCGGCACCGGCGATATAGTTAGCTCCTGCCAGATCGCCTGTGGTCTGGGCATTACCCGCACGCCACAAACGCTTGTCGAACAGGTTGTCCACGCCACCGGTCAGACTGACATTCTTCGTCACATCCCAGGTCGCGCTCAGACCCACAATGCTGTACGGACTGATTTCTTTGGTTTCCGGGCCAACCGCTGGCTGACCTTTGTAGTTGTACTTCTTCGGCTGCTGCTTGCCGTACCAGGTGAAGGTCGTTTGCATCGACAAATCTTCTCGTGCCTGCCAGCTCAGCGTTGAGTTCAACGTATACTCCGGGATGATCGACAAACGGTCGCCCGTGGTTTTGTTTTCACTCTTCAGCATATAAGTGATGTTATTGGTCCACATCACCGTTTCGCTAACCGGTACGTTTAACGATCCTTCCAGACCTTCAACCACCGCTTTCGGCACGTTATCCCACTGGTAGAGATCGGTGCCAGCCGCATTTTGCCCTACAGCCACATAGCCCGCTTCAATCTTATTGCGATAATCGTTACGGAACCAGGTGACGCCCGCCAGCCAGCCGTCGCGTTTGAACTCCAGACCAATCTCTTTGTTGATACTGGTTTCCGCTTTCAGGTCATCGTTCCCCTGCAGATAGCAGCCGCCCGCGCTGGCGTAACAGCCCTGACCTTTACTGTAGAGAATGTAGTTCGGGTTAGTCTGGTACAGGCTCGGCGCTTTATAGGCGCGGGCAATGCCCATTTTCAGCGTGAAGTCATCGCCTAATCCTTGCGATATGTTCAGCGCCGGACTCCAGTTATCGCCAACAATGCTGTGATGATCGAAACGCAGCCCCGGCGTTACGATGGTGCTGTCAGTCAGCTCCATGTTGTTTTCGGCAAACAACGAGAAAATTTCTGCTTTTGAATATGGGCTACGGTCGGTGGCACTCACACCATCAATAGCACCACCGGTATTCGTTCCGGTCAGCGCCTGGGTGTTGGAACTTAAGTCCTTCATCCGCTGCTGATTCCACTCCGTACCCAGCGTCAGCGTCTGGTTAACAAGGAAATCAATCGGCAGGTTAACTTCGCTGTGCAACATCACGTCATCAAGATCGATATCGACGAAATCCTGTGTCGCTTTTTCGTTAAATTTCCCTTCGGTGCCGCCCGCCAGACCTTCCGGAATACGTGAGTTTCGCGTGTGTTCGTACTGCACCCAGTTACTGGTGGTCACGCCGTTATCCCAGCCACCGTTCCAGGTCAGCGAGTAGTTCTGGCGATACAAGCGGTTGGTTTCATCACCATATTTCGAGCGGGTATAGGAATCGGAGTTGGTGTTCTGTGTGTCGCCCGCATACAGGTTGCCCTGGCGGCTGTAGCCTGCTTCCAGTTCGAGTGATTGCAGAGGCGCGAAGTCCCAGCGAACTACGCCATTAATATCCTTGTTGATCACCCCTTCGCGCCCGGCGGGCAGCGTATCCGCATATGTACCGGCACGCGCGGACTGATGGCCCTGGTTGATATCCCACGCGTCAGCCTGGGTTTTGTCGAGGTTGCCATATAAACGGAAGCTGAATTCATCACCCAGCGGGCCGGTCAGGCTGAAGTTGGTGCGTTTGGTGGCACCTTCCTCTTTATGTTCTGGGGCGTTGAAATAAGCATCCCAGGAGCCGTGCCACTCACCGCTGCCTTTTTTGGTAATGATGTTAACTACGCCGCCCGCCGCGCCGTTGCCATAACGCGCAGCTGCCGGACCACGCAGAACTTCAATACGTTCAATCATTTCAGGCGGCACCCAGGAGGTATCACCACGGGTATCGCGCTCGCCACGCCAGCCCTGACGCACCGAGTTACGGCTGCTGACCGGCTTGCCGTCAATCAAAATCAGCGTGTTTTCCGGCCCCATGCCGCGAATATCAATCTGGCGGTTATTACCACGCTGACCACTGGTGGAGTTACCGGTCAGGTTAACGCCTGGCATGGTACGGATGATCTCCGACACATCGCGGGCAACTGGGTTTTTGCGGATTTCATCTGCGGTGATGGTCGAAACGCCAGGCGCCTGCAAGTTCTGCTCTGCGGCGGTAACGACAATGGTATCGTCATGTGAAACAGGAGTATCGGTCGGCTCTTGTGCCTGCGCTACCCCATAAATCCCCAGATTGACCAACAAGGCCAGGGAATGAATCTTCTTGTTCATTGTTTTATTCCTGCATTTTTGCCACGAATTGCAACTGTCGGGCATGGTCGTCATCAACACGACGCATCCCGCTACCGCGAAAACCTTTGATCCTGAAAGACACGCAGTGCAGTTGGTTAATTAATGTGCGCGCTTGACATGGCGCGCCAATACGCTATTGCAAATGCAAATAGTTATCAATAATATTATCAATATATTTCTGCAATCAATAAAAAATTGCACAGTAAACATGGGGTTATGGTGTGACGGCGTTAAACGTGGGAAGTGAGAGCTGGTGGCAGTCGAAACATGGCCCGGAATGGCAGTGTCTTAATGACGAAATATATCAGGTCACTTTCTGGTGGCGTGACCCTCATGGTTCTGAAGACCGCTCGACGGTGAAGTGCGTATGGGTTTACATCACTGGCGTTACCGATCACCATCAGAACAGCCATCCCCAGTCGATGCAGCGCATTGCAGGCACCGACGTTTGGCAGTGGACGACACAACTCAATGCCAACTGGCGCGGCAGCTACTGTTTTATTCCCACCGAACGTGATGACATTTTTTCTGCACCATCACCCGATCGCCTCGAATTACGCGAAGGCTGGCGAAAACTATTACCCCAGGCGATAGCCGATCCTTTGAATCCGCAAAGCTGGAAAGGCGGGCGAGGGCACGCTGTTTCTGCACTCGAAATGCCGCAAGCGCCTCTGCAACCGGGATGGGATTGTCCGCAAGCGCCAGAAATAGCAGCCAAAGAAATTATCTGGAAAAGTGAACGGTTGAAAAATTCACGCCGTGTATGGATTTTTACCACCGGCGATGTACCAGCAGAAGAACGTCCGCTGGCAGTTTTGCTTGATGGCGAATTTTGGGCGCAGAGTATGCCCGTCTGGCCTGCGCTGACTTCGCTGACCCATCGTCAGCAACTTCCTCCCGCCGTGTATGTGTTGATCGACGCTATCGACACCACGCACCGCGCTCACGAACTGCCGTGTAATGCCGATTTCTGGCTGGCAGTACAGCAAGAGTTATTACCCCTGGTGAAAGCTATTGCCCCTTTTAGCGATCGCGGCGATCGCACCGTGGTTGCCGGGCAGAGTTTTGGTGGGCTTTCCGCGCTGTATGCCGGACTGCACTGGCCTGAACGCTTTGGCTGTGTATTAAGCCAGTCAGGATCGTACTGGTGGCCGCATCGGGGCGGGCAGCAAGAGGGCGTGTTACTTGAACAGCTTAAAGCTGGTGAAGTTAGCGCCGAAGGTCTGCGCATTGTGCTGGAAGCGGGTATTCGCGAGCCGATGATTATGCGGGCCAATCAGGCGCTGTATGCGCAATTACACCCCATAAAAGAATCCATTTTCTGGCGTCAGGTTGACGGCGGACATGATGCGCTTTGTTGGCGCGGTGGCTTGATGCAGGGGCTAATCGACCTCTGGCAACCACTTTTCCATGACAGGAGTTGAATATGGCATTCAGTAATCCCTTCGATGATCCACAGGGAGCGTTTTACATTTTGCGCAATGCGCAGGGGCAATTCAGTCTGTGGCCGCAACAATGCGCCTTACCGGCAGGCTGGGACATTGTGTGTCAGCCGCAGTCACAAGAGTCCTGCCAGCAGTGGCTGGAAGCCCACTGGCGTACTCTGACACCGGCGAATTTCACCCAGTTGCAGGAGGCGCAATGAGCCAGCATTTACCTTTGGTCGCCGCACAGCCCGGCATCTGGATGGCAGAAAAACTGTCGGATTTACCCTCCGCCTGGAGTGTGGCGCATTACGTTGAGTTAACCGGTGATGTTGATGCGCCATTACTGGCCCGCGCGGTGGTTGCCGGATTAGCACAAGCGGATACGTTGCGGATGCGTTTTACGGAAGATAACGGCGAGGTCTGGCAATGGGTCGATGATGCGCTGACGTTTGAACAGCCAGAAATTATCGATCTGCGTACCAACATTGATCCTCATGGAACTGCGCAGGCATTGATGCAGGCTGATTTACACCAAAACCTGCGCGTCGATAGTGGTAAACCGCTGGTCTTTCATCAGTTAATTCAGGTGGCGGATAACCGCTGGTACTGGTATCAGCGTTACCATCATTTGCTGGTCGATGGTTTCAGTTTCCCGGCAATTACCCGCCAGATCGCCAATATTTACTGTGCATGGCTGCGTGGCGAACCAACGCCTGCTTCGCCGTTTACGCCTTTCGCTGAAGTGGTGGAAGAGTACCTGCAGTACCGCGAAAGCGAAGCCTGGCAGCGTGATGCGGCATTCTGGGCGGAACAGCGTCGCCAACTGCCGCCACCTGCGTCACTTTCGTCTGCACCTTTAGCGGGGCGGGGCGCCTCGGCAGATATTCTGCGCCTGAAACTGGAATTTACCGACGGGAAATTCCGCCAGTTGGCAGCCCAATTGCCGACCGTACAACGTACCGATTTAGCTCTTGCGCTGGCGACCTTATGGCTGGGGCGATTGTGCAACCGCATGGACTACACCGCCGGATTCATCTTTATGCGTCGAATGGGATCGGCGGCGCTGACGGCTACCGGCCCCGTGCTTAACGTTTTGCCGTTGGGTATTCACATTGCGGCGCAAGAAACATTGCCGCAACTGGCAACTCGACTGGCGGCTCAACTGAAAAAAATGCGTCGCCATCAACGTTACGATGCCGAACAAATTGTCCGTGACAGCGGACGAGCGGCAGGAGAGGAACCGCTGTTCGGTCCGGTACTCAATATCAAGGTATTTGATTACCAACTGGATATTCCTGGTGTTCAGGCGCAAACCCATACACTGGCAACCGGTCCGGTTAATGACCTTGAACTGGCGCTGTTCCCGGATGAAAACGGTGATTTGAGTATTGAGATCCTCGCCAATAAACAGCGTTACGATGAACCAACATTAATCGAGCATGCTGAACGCCTGAAAATGCTGATTGTGCAGTTCGCCGCGAATCCGGCGCTGTTGTGCGGCGATGTCGATATTATGCTGCCTGGTGAGTATGCACAGTTGGCGCAGATCAACGCCACACAGGTAGAAATCCCTGAAACCACGCTGAGCGCGCTGGTGGCAGAACAAGCGGCAAAAACACCGGATGCTCCGGCGCTGGCAGATGCGCATTACCAGTTCAGCTATCGGGAAATGCGCGAGCAGGTGGTGGCGCTGGCGAATCTGCTGCGTGAGCGCGGCGTTAAACCAGGCGACAGCGTGGCGGTGGCATTACCGCGCTCGGTCTTTTTGACTCTGGCACTACATGCGATAGTTGAAGCTGGTGCGGCCTGGTTACCGCTGGATACCGGCTATCCGGACGATCGCCTGAAAATGATGCTGGAAGATGCGCGTCCGCCGCTGTTAATCACCACCGACGATCAACTGCCGCGCTTTGCTGATGTTCCCGGTTTAACCCACCTTTGCTATAACGCCCCGCTTACACCGCAGGGCAGTGCGCCGTTGCAACTTTCACAACCGCGCCACACGGCTTATATCATCTTTACCTCTGGCTCCACCGGCAGGCCGAAAGGGGTAATGGTCGGGCAGACGGCTATCGTTAACCGCCTGCTTTGGATGCAAAACCACTACCCGCTCACAGGTGAAGATGTCGTTGCCCAAAAAACACCGTGCAGTTTTGATGTCTCGGTGTGGGAGTTTTTCTGGCCGTTTATTGCGGGGGCGAAACTGGTGATGGCTGAGCCGGAAGCGCACCGCGATCCGCTCGCTATGCAACAATTCTTTGCCGAATATGGCGTAACGACCACGCATTTTGTTCCCTCGATGCTGGCGGCATTTGTTGCTTCGCTGACTCCGCAAACCGCTCGCCAGAGTTGCGCGACGTTGAAACAGGTTTTCTGTAGTGGTGAGGCCTTACCGGCTGATTTATGCCGCGAATGGCAACAGTTAACCAGCGTGCCGTTGCATAATCTGTATGGCCCGACGGAAGCGGCGGTAGATGTCAGCTGGTATCCGGCTTTTGGCGAGGAACTGGCACAGGTGCGCGGCAGCAGTGTGCCGATTGGTTATCCGGTGTGGAATACGGGCCTGCGTATTCTTGATGCGATGATGCATCCGGTGCCGCCGGGTGTGGCGGGAGATCTCTATCTCACCGGTATTCAACTGGCGCAGGGGTATCTTGGACGACCCGATCTGACCGCCAGCCGCTTTATTGCCGATCCTTTTGCCCCAGGTGAACGGATGTACCGTACCGGAGACGTTGCCCGCTGGCTGGATAACGGCGCGGTGGAGTACCTCGGGCGCAGTGATGATCAGCTAAAAATTCGCGGGCAGCGTATCGAACTGGGCGAAATCGATCGCGTGATGCAGGCGCTGCCGGATGTCGAACAAGCCGTTACCCACGCCTGTGTGATTAACCAGGCGGCAGCCACTGGTGGTGATGCGCGTCAGTTGGTGGGCTATCTGGTGTCGCAATCAGGTCTGCCGTTGGATACCAGCGCATTACAGGCGCAGCTTCGCGAAACATTGCCACCGCATATGGTGCCCGTGGTTCTGCTGCAACTTCCACAGTTGCCACTTAGCGCCAATGGCAAACTGGATCGCAAAGCCTTACCGTTGCCGGAATTGAGAGCACAAACGTCGGGACGTGCGCCGAAAGCGGGCAGTGAAACGATTATCGCCGCGGCATTCTCGTCGTTGCTGGGTTGTGACGTGCAGGATGCCGATGCTGATTTCTTCGCGCTTGGTGGTCATTCACTACTGGCAATGAAACTGGCGGCGCAGTTAAGTCGACAGTTTGCCCGCCAGGTGACGCCGGGGCAGGTGATGGTCGCGTCAACCGTCGCCAAACTGGCCTCGATTATTGATGGTGAAGAAGAAAACGTCCGGCATCTGGGATTTGAAACAGTTCTTCCGCTGCGTGAAGGCTCTGGTCCGACGCTGTTCTGTTTCCATCCGGCGTCCGGTTTTGCCTGGCAGTTTAGTGTGCTCTCGCGTTATCTCGATCCACAATGGTCGATTATCGGCATTCAGTCGCCGCGCCCTCATGGACCCATGCAGACTGCGACAAACCTGGAGGAAGTCTGCGAAGCGCATCTGGCAACATTACTGGAACAACAACCTCATGGCCCTTATTACCTGCTGGGTTATTCGCTGGGTGGTACGCTGGCACAGGGCATCGCGGCGCGACTGCGTGCCCGTGGCGAACAGGTGGCATTTCTTGGTTTGCTGGATACCTGGCCGCCAGAAACGCAAAACTGGCAGGAAAAAGAAGCTAACGGTCTGGACCCGGAAGTGCTGGCGGAGATTAACCGCGAGCGCGAAGCCTTCATGGCAGCCCAGCAGGGAACGGCGTCGACAGAGCTGTTTACCACCATTGAAGGCAATTATGCCGATGCAGTGCGGCTATTAACCACCGCCCATAGTGAACCGTTTGATGGCAAAGCTACGCTGTTTGTTGCGGAGCGTACACTTCAGGAAGGTATGAGCCCCGAACGCGCCTGGTCGCCGTGGATAGCAGAGCTGGATATTTATCGCCAGGATTGCGCGCATGTGGATATTATTTCTCCAATAGCATTTGAAAAAATTGGACCAATTATTCGTGCGACGCTAAATAACTTTATCTTAAATGCAAATCCATAATTATGATAAATAATTATGGATTTTGTTATTTACCGTATTAATGTTTACTGAGTGGTTTGTCTAAAAATGCGCCAAACATTGCGTTTGCTGCGTGGAATTTACAAAGTTCAGCTTCGGATAATTCTCACCAACTGGTAAAGTGTGCGCCGTGGAAATTTATCCCATTGGACCCATTTCAGGTTATACCGCATGTCATCACTGAATATTAAACAGGGAAGTGACGCACATTTTCCCGAGTATCCTCTAGCGTCGCCCAGTAATAATGAAATTGATTTACTTAATCTAATCGAAGTTTTATGGCGGGCAAAAAAAACGGTCATGGCGGTCGTTTTTGCGTTTGCCTGCACAGGATTGCTGATCTCTTTCATCCTGCCGCAAAAATGGACCAGTTCTGCCGTCATTACTCCCGCTGAGGCTATTCAGTGGCAGGACCTGGAGAAAACCTTTACCAAACTCCGTGTTCTTGATCTCGATGTTAATATCGACCGTGGCGGTGTATTTAATCTGTTTATCAAGAAATTTCAGTCAATTAGCTTGCTGGAAGAGTACCTGCGCTCATCACCTTATGTGATGGACCAATTAAAAGAGGCGAAAATCGACGAACTGGATTTGCATCGCGCTATTGTCGCATTGAGCGAAAAAATGAAAGCGGTTGATGACAACGCCAGTAAGAAAAAAGATGAGCCCGCGCTGTATACTTCCTGGACATTAAGTTTCACCGCACCCACCAGTGAAGAAGCGCAGACAGTATTGGCAGGGTATATCGATTATATCTCTGCCATCGTGGTGAAAGAGTCGCTAGAAAATGTGCGTAATAAGCTGGAAATCAGAACCCAGTTTGAAAAAGAAAAACTGGCACAGGATCGTATAAAAACGAAAAACCAGCTTGATGCAAACATTCAACGCCTCAATTATTCACTCGACATTGCCAACGCGGCAGGAATTAAAAAGCCCGTATACAGTAATGGTCAGGCCGTTAAAGATGACCCTGATTTCTCTATTTCTCTCGGTGCAGACGGTATAGAACGCAAACTAGAAATTGAAAAAGCAGTCACCGATGTTGCGGAACTGAATGGTGAATTACGTAATCGTCAGTATCTAGTCGAGCAATTAACAAAAACAAATGTCAATGATGTAAATTTTACGCCGTTTAAATATCAGTTGCGTCCGACTTTGCCGGTGAAAAAAGACGGTCCGGGTAAGGCGATTATCGTGATCCTTTCTGCGTTGATCGGCGGTATGGTGGCTTGTGGTGGCGTGCTGTTGCGTCATGCGATGGCATCCAGAAAACAGGATGCCATGATGGAAGACCACTTAGTTTAAATCTTCGCGGTTGAAGGTGCCGTTCGTCCGAGCGGCACCACGAGCGGCGTTCCGGCCACCGGATCGTCAATAATCATGCAGCGCAGACCATAAATGCGCTCGATCAATTCAGCAGTGACAATCTCCTTCGGCGCCCCCTGCGCGATAATTTTTCCTTCCCGCAGCGCAATCAAATGGCTGGCGTAGCGACAGGCCTGATTAAGATCGTGCAGCACCGCAGCCAGCGTATAGCCTTTCTCGCGGTTCAGTTCGCTCAATAATTCCAGCAAATCAATCTGATGACTGATATCCAGCCAGGTGGTCGGCTCATCGAGCAGCATAATCGCCGTTTCCTGTGCCAGCACCATGGCAATCCACGCTCGCTGGCGTTGCCCACCGGAAAGGGTGTCCACGCTTTGATTCGCCAGATGGGTAATTCCTGTAGCCTGCATCGCTTTCGTTACCGCCTCTTCATCCTCTTTCCTCCAGCGGGTAAACAGCGGTTGATGCGGATAACGCCCACGCGCTACCAGCTCCTGAACGGTGATGTCGCCCGGCGTGGTAGCGTTTTGCGCCAGCAGACCAATCCGGCGTGCGACCTCTTTACTGGCGAAACGCTGAATTTGTTCACCATCCAGCCAGACATGCCCGTGAGCAGGCGTCATCAGGCGGCTTAACGTGCGTAGCAACGTGGATTTACCGCAGCCATTTGGCCCGATAATTGCCGTGAAGTGACCATCAGGAATTTCTACAGTCAGATTTTCCGCAACGGTATATTTACCATATCCGAGGGTTAACTGTTCGCCGCGCAAACGGGCTACTGATTCGGTCATTTTTTGCGAGACTCCTGAATTAACAAGACGATAAGGTAAATACCGCCGAGGCTGACGGTAACGACACCAACCGGAAGTTGATACGGCATAAACAGTTGTTGGGCGCAGAGATCGGCTGCCAGCAGTAACAGCGCACCGCACAGCGCCGCCTGGGTAAGCCCCCAGCGAGCGGTGCCGCTAATGCGTCGGGCAATGTGCGGCGCGACTAAAGCAATAAAGGAAATCGGCCCGGCAAGGGCCGTTGCCGCAGCGGTAAGCACCACTGCAACCAGCATCATTAACAGACGCGAACGTTCGACGCTGACGCCCAGCGCGCAGGCGGTGTCATCGCCCATCTCCAGCAAGCGCATTCGCCGTACCAGTAAGGCAGCGGCAATTAACATCAGCACAATGATTGGCGCGGAAGGCCAGGTTTTTGCCCACGTCAGGCCGTTAAGCGATCCGGCATTCCACAAACCCGCCGTTAGCGCCGTTTCTAAGGATGCTTTCAACAGCAGCCAGGTATTAAAGGCCACCAGCATGGCGCGAACGCCGATGCCGATAATAATCAGCCGAAAAGTGTCGATGCCGTTACGCCAGGCAAGCAGCCAGACCAGCAGTGAAGTGATAATGCCGCCCGCCATTGCTGCAAGGGCGATAGCCGTCAGATCCTGACCAAACAGCACCATCGCCACCAGTACGCCGCTCCACGCTCCGGTGTTAAAGCCCATTACGTCAGGGCTGCCGAGCGGGTTACGCATCAGCGACTGAAAAATCGCGCCGCTGATGCCCAGCGCCGCGCCAATTAACAGCGCCATCAGCACGCGTGGTAAACGCCATTCGGTGACTACCATCGTCATACTGCGCGGCGCATCGCCCATCAGCGCGGCGAATACCTGCGAGGTTTCCAGCGTGACGGCACCGCTGCGTAATCCCCAGATACCAGCAACCACACAGGCGGTAATTAGCAGCAAACAGGTGATGATTAATCGGCGAGAGACGTAAATCATGCGCCACCTCGCGTTTTACGTCGGACAAGAAAGATCAACACCGGTGCGCCAATAAAGGCGCTGACTACGGAAACGCGCAGCTCGCCGGGAACAATCACGCGCCCGATGATATCGGCAAACAGCAGCAGGGCAGGCGTGGCGAGCAGCGTGACGGGCAGCGACCAGCGATGATCGGCACCTACCAGCCAGCGCGCCATGTGCGGCATCATCAGGCCAATAAAGGCAATCGGACCAACCACCGCTGTTGCACTTCCGCAAAGCACGGTAATCGCCAGCAGACCAATCAACTGTGTGCGCGCCACGCGACTGCCCAACGCCGTCGCGGTGTCACTGCCGAGGCTTAAACTGTTCAGCGCGCGACTCAGTAATAGCGCAGTTGCTCCGGCGATCAGCACCGGGATCAGCACCACTTTTAAGGTATGTAGATTGCGAATATCCAGCGAACCGGCTTGCCAGAAACGTAACTGATCGTAGACGTCAGGATTAAGCAGGGCGATGCCGCTGGTCAGCCCTTCCAGCACCGCAGCCAGCGCCACGCCCGCCAGGGTTAAACGCACCGGACTTAACTGCCCACCGCCCTGGCTGCCGGTAAAGGCAACAATCAACGAGGCCACCAGCGCCCCGGCGAAGGCCATCGCCAGTTGTTCCTGCGCGGATGAGTAACCAAACAGCGCAGCTCCCAACACAATGGCAAAGCTGGCTCCGGCGTTGACGCCAAGCAAGCCGGGGTCGGCAAGTGGATTTCGGGTGAGGGTTTGCATTAACGCCCCGGCAAGGCCAAGCGCACCACCTGCCAGTAAACCGGCAAGAGTGCGCGGCAGTCGCGCGTCGAGCACGATGGTGCAGTCGGCACTCTGGCAGGTGCCGGAGAGAGCCTCCAGCACGACGGAAGCGGGGAGTGATTTTGCCCCAATGAGCAGACTTAATGTCGTTGCGATAATCAGTAATAACAGCAATCCGGGCACGGCAATGGCGCGTGTCACGGCAACAGAACCAGACATACGAACTTCCATGATAATGAAATTAATTATCGTTATCGATCTTATTTGGATATGTTAGCATGTGCAGCCTAAGAATAGGTATTTAAAATATTTGATGGCAAGGCATTGTAATGAATAAACAATCCTGGCTGCTTAACCTCAGCCTGTTGAAAACGCACCCGGCGTTTCGCGCAGTATTCCTCGCTCGTTTCATCTCTATTGTTTCTCTGGGTTTGCTCGGCGTCGCGGTGCCGGTGCAGATCCAGATGATGACGCACTCTACCTGGCAAGTGGGGCTTTCGGTGACGCTCACCGGCAGCGCGATGTTTGTCGGTCTGATGGTTGGCGGCGTGCTGGCGGATCGTTATGAGCGCAAAAAAGTGATTTTGCTGGCGCGCGGCACTTGTGGCATTGGTTTTATTGGCCTGTGTCTGAATGCTCTGCTGCCGGAGCCGTCATTGCTGGCAATCTATTTACTCGGATTGTGGGATGGCTTTTTCGCATCGCTTGGCGTTACGGCGCTACTGGCGGCAACACCTGCACTTGTTGGGCGTGAAAACTTAATGCAGGCCGGGGCGATCACCATGTTGACCGTGCGTCTGGGGTCGGTGATTTCGCCCATGATTGGCGGTTTATTGCTGGCGACCGGAGGCGTAGCCTGGAACTACGGACTGGCGGCGGCAGGCACGTTTATTACCCTGCTGCCGTTGTTAAGCCTTCCGGCACTGCCACCGCCGCCGCAGCCGCGTGAGCATCCGTTGAAATCGCTTCTGGCCGCGTTTCGTTTTCTGCTCGCCAGCCCGCTGGTGGGAGGGA
This sequence comes from Escherichia sp. E4742, assembly GCF_005843885.1. Taxonomy (NCBI): domain Bacteria; kingdom Pseudomonadati; phylum Pseudomonadota; class Gammaproteobacteria; order Enterobacterales; family Enterobacteriaceae; genus Escherichia; species Escherichia sp. E4742. Next base: position 3,621,404 of record NZ_CP040443.1, read on the forward strand.
TTGCGTTGCTGGGTGGTTTATTGACGATGGCGAGCGCGGTGCGGGTACTGTATCCGGCGCTGGCTACCAACTGGCAGATGTCGGCGGCACAGATTGGTTTTCTCTATGCGGCGATCCCGCTCGGCGCGGCTATTGGCGCGTTAACCAGCGGAAAGCTGGCGCATAGCGAGCGACCTGGATTGTTGATGTTGCTCTCCACGCTGGGGTCGTTTCTCGCCATTGGTCTGTTTGGCCTGATGCCGATGTGGATTTTAGGTGTAGTTTGTCTGGCGCTGTTCGGCTGGCTGAGCGCGGTTAGTTCGTTGCTGCAATACACAATGCTGCAAACGCAAACTCCGGAAGCAATGTTAGGGCGGATTAACGGTTTGTGGACGGCGCAGAACGTGACGGGCGATGCGATTGGTGCTGCGCTGCTGGGCGGTCTGGGGGCGATGATGACACCGGTTGCTTCCGCAAGCGTGAGCGGCTTTGGTTTGTTTATTATCGGCGTGTTGCTGTTGCTGGTGCTGGTGGAATTGCGGCGTTTTCGCCAGACGCCGCCGCAGGTGACAGCGTCCGACAGTTAATGCTTAAAACTGCGCCTTAAGTCGTTCCAGCACTTGCATGGCGCTGTAGTAATCCAGTCGGAACGTCTCGGTTCCCAGCGCATAAACCTGCTTGTTTTGTACTGCAGGCAGGTGCGCGAGCAGCGGATTAGCATAAATCGCATCGGCGTCTTTCTGATCACCGGCGAACAGGAATAGTGATTCACCGTTTAACCCAGCAGCCAGATTTTCCCCACCAAGCTGAATGATGTCATGACGTTTGCCCTGGCTTTGGCTGGCGTTTAACCCTGCGGGCAACTTCGCCAGCGTAAAGCCGAGTTGTTCCAGCATCTGCCCTTGTGCTGATTCCGGTGTCCAGAGATTGGCACTGTGTGCAGCGGCGGTATAGACAATGGCAGTGACCGGCTGCGGCGGTAATTTGATTTGCTCTTTCGCCGCCGCCAGTTGCTTATCAAACTGCGCAATCCGCTCTGCCGCTTGTTTCTCATGCCCGGTAATTTCGCCAAGTTGCGTTAACAGCGACTGCCAGCTTTTGTCGTCGTAATTGATGATTAATGTCGGGGCGATGGTGGAAAGCTGATCGTACAGCGCCAGCGCCGAATCACCGCCGGTCGCGCTAATTAAAATCAGATCCGGCATTTGTGCGGCAACGGCTTCGGCGTTCGGTTCCCCGATATAGAGGCGCTGCAGTTTGCGTTCTTTGGCAACGTCGCTCCACTGGCGTAAAAAGCCTTGTTCGTCCGCGACGCGGTTATTCGGCGTGGTCGCGCCGCTGGCGATCACCGGAGCATCAATCGCCAGCAGTGAGCCGGTCAGGGTGACGCTGGTGGAAACAATACGCTGCGGTTGGCTTTCCAGGGTATGAGTGCCACGACTGTCAGTAATCTGACGCGGCCAGTCGGCGGCCTGAACTGCGGCTATTCCTGAAAGCAAAAGTCCTGTTAATAGAAGGGCGTTGCGGTAGAGCGGGGCGAGTCTCACAAATCAGCTTCCTGTTATTAATAAGGTTAAGGGCGTAATGACAAATTCGACAAAGCGCACCATTCGTCCCCTCGCTCCTTTGGGGAGAGGGGGCAGAACGGCGCAGGCCATCACATTGCGCTTATGCGAATCCATCAATAATGCTTCTCATTTTCATTGTAACCACAAGCAGATGCAACCCCGAGTTGCAGATTGCGTTACCTCAAGAGTTGACATAGTGCGCGTTTGCTTTTAGGTTAGCGACCGAAAATATAAATGATAATCATTATTAAAGCCTTTATCATTTTGTGGAGGATGATATGGATACGTCACTGGCTGAGGAAGTACAGCAGACCATGGCAACACTTGCGCCCAATCGTTTTTTCTTTATGTCGCCGTACCGCAGTTTTACGACGTCAGGATGTTTCGCCCGCTTCGATGAACCGGCTGTGAACGGGGATTCGCCCGACAGTTCCTTCCAGCAAAAACTCGCCGCGCTGTTTGCCGATGCCAAAGCGCAGGGCATCAAAAATCCGGTGATGGTCGGGGCGATTCCCTTCGATCCACGTCAGCCTTCGTCGCTGTATATTCCCGAATCCTGGCAGCCATTCTCCCGTAAAGAAAAACAAGCTTCCGCACGCCGTTTCACCCGCAGCCAGGCGCTGAACGTGGTGGAACGCCAGGCAATTCCGGAACAAACCACGTTTGAACAGATGGTTGCCCGCGCCGCCGCACTTACCGCCACGCCGCAGGTCGACAAAGTGGTGTTATCACGGTTGATTGATATCACCACCGACGCCACCATTGACAGCGGTGTACTGCTGGAACGGTTGATTGCACAAAACCCGGTTAGTTACAACTTCCATGTCCCGCTGTCCGATGGTGGCGTTCTGCTCGGTGCAAGCCCGGAACTGCTGCTGCGCAAAGACGGCGAGCGTTTTAGCTCCATTCCGTTAGCCGGTTCCGCGCGCCGTCAGCCGGATGACGTGCTGGACAGGGAAGCGGGTAATCGTCTACTGGCGTCAGAAAAAGATCGCCATGAGCATGAACTGGTGACTCAGGCGATGAAAGAGGTACTGCGCGAACGCAGTAGTGAGTTACACGTTCCCTCCTCTCCACAATTGATCACCACGCCGACGCTGTGGCATCTCGCGACGCCCTTTGAAGGCAGAGCGAATTCGCAAGAAAACGCACTGACCCTGGCCTGTCTGCTGCATCCGACCCCCGCGCTGAGCGGTTTCCCCCATCAGGCTGCAACCAAAGTGATTGCTGAACTGGAGCCGTTCGACCGCGAACTGTTTGGCGGCATTGTTGGCTGGTGTGACAGCGAAGGTAACGGCGAGTGGGTGGTGACCATCCGCTGCGCGAAGCTACGGGAAAATCAGGTGCGTCTGTTTGCCGGAGCGGGGATTGTGCCTGCGTCGTCACCGTTGGGTGAGTGGCGCGAAACAGGCGTCAAACTTTCTACCATGTTGAACGTTTTTGGATTGCATTAAGGAGCGAGGATGAGCATTCCATTTACCCGCTGGCCGGAAGAGTTTGCCCGTCGCTATCGGGAAAAAGGCTACTGGCAGGATTTGCCGCTGACCGACATTCTGACTCGCCACGCTGCGAGTGACAGCATCGCGGTTATCGATGGCGAGCGTCAGTTGAGTTATCGGGAATTGAATCAGGCGGCGGATAATCTCGCCTGTAGCTTGCGCCGTCAAGGCATTAAACCCGGTGAAACCGCGCTGGTACAGTTGGGTAACGTCGCTGAACTTTACATCACCTTTTTCGCGTTGCTGAAACTGGGCGTTGCGCCAGTGTTGGCGCTATTCAGCCATCAGCGTAGTGAACTGAACGCCTATGCCAGCCAGATTGAACCCGCATTGCTGATTGCCGATCGCCAGCATGCGCTGTTTAGCGGGGATGATTTCCTCAATACTTTCGTCACAGAACATTCCTCCATTCGCGTGGTGCAACTGCACAACGACAGCGGTGAGCATAACTTGCAGGATGCGATTAACCATCCGGCTGAGGATTTTACTGCCACGCCGTCACCTGCTGATGAAGTGGCCTATTTCCAGCTTTCCGGCGGCACCACCGGCACACCGAAACTGATCCCGCGCACTCATAACGACTATTACTACAGCGTGCGTCGTAGCGTCGAGATTTGTCAGTTCACACAACAGACACGCTACCTGTGCGCGATTCCGGCGGCGCACAACTATGCCATGAGTTCGCCGGGATCGCTGGGCGTATTTCTTGCTGGCGGCACCGTCGTTCTGGCGGCCGATCCCAGCGCCACGCTTTGCTTCCCATTGATTGCAAAACATCAGGTTAACGTTACCGCGCTGGTGCCACCAGCAGTCAGCCTGTGGTTGCAGGCGCTGACCGAAGGCGAAAGCCGGGCGCAGCTTGCCTCGCTGAAACTGTTACAGGTCGGCGGTGCGCGTCTTTCTGCCACGCTTGCGGCGCGTATTCCCGCAGAGATTGGCTGCCAGTTGCAGCAGGTGTTCGGCATGGCGGAAGGGCTGGTGAACTACACCCGTCTTGATGATAGCGCGGAGAAAATTATCCATACCCAGGGTTACCCAATGTGTCCGGACGATGAAGTGTGGGTTGCCGATGCCGATGGAAATCCACTGCCGCAAGGGGAAGTCGGACGCCTGATGACGCGCGGGCCGTACACCTTCCGCGGTTATTACAAAAGTCCGCAGCACAATGCCAGTGCCTTTGATGCCAACGGTTTTTACTGTTCCGGCGATCTGATCTCCATTGATCCAGAGGGTTACATCACCGTGCAGGGGCGCGAGAAAGATCAGATCAATCGTGGCGGCGAGAAGATCGCTGCCGAAGAGATCGAAAACCTGCTGCTGCGCCATCCGGCGGTGATCTACGCCGCACTGGTGAGCATGGAAGACGAACTGATGGGCGAAAAAAGCTGCGCTTATCTGGTGGTGAAAGAACCGCTGCGCGCGGTGCAGGTGCGTCGCTTCCTGCGTGAGCAGGGTATTGCCGAATTTAAATTACCGGATCGCGTGGAGTGTGTGGATTCACTTCCGCTGACGGCGGTCGGGAAAGTCGATAAAAAACAATTACGTCAGTGGCTGGCGTCACGCGCTTCAGCCTGAAGGAGAGAACACGATGGCTATTCCAAAATTACAGGCTTACGCGCTGCCGGAGTCTCACGATATTCCGCAAAATAAAGTCGACTGGGCCTTTGAACCGCAACGCGCTGCGCTGTTAATTCATGATATGCAGGACTATTTCGTCAGCTTCTGGGGCGAGAGCTGCCCGATGATGGAACAGGTGATCGCGAATATTGCTGCGCTGCGTGACTACTGCAAACAGCATAATATTCCGGTTTATTACACCGCGCAGCCGAAAGAGCAGAGTGATGAAGATCGGGCGCTGTTGAATGATATGTGGGGGCCGGGCCTGACCCGTTCGCCGGAACAGCAAAAGGTGGTGGATCGCCTCACGCCGGATGCCGACGACACGGTGCTGGTGAAGTGGCGCTACAGCGCGTTTCATCGTTCCCCGCTGGAGCAAATGCTCAAAGAGAGCGGACGTAACCAACTGATTATTACTGGGGTGTACGCGCATATTGGCTGTATGACCACCGCGACCGACGCATTTATGCGGGATATTAAACCGTTTATGGTGGCGGATGCGCTGGCCGATTTCAGCCGTGACGAGCATTTGATGTCGCTGAAATATGTGGCCGGACGTTCTGGTCGGGTGGTGATGACTGAAGAGTTACTGCCAGCACCGATCCCTTCCAGTAAAGCGGCGCTGCGCGAGGTGATCCTGCCGCTGCTGGACGAGTCCGATGAGCCGTTCGATGACGACAACCTGATCGACTACGGTCTGGATTCGGTGCGCATGATGGCGCTGGCGGCGCGCTGGCGCAAAGTGCATGGCGATATCGATTTTGTCATGCTGGCGAAAAACCCGACCATCGACGCCTGGTGGAAACTGCTCTCCCGCGAGGTGAAATAATGGATTTCAGCGGCAAAAATGTCTGGGTAACCGGCGCGGGGAAAGGTATCGGCTACGCCACGGCGCTGGCGTTTGTGGAAGCGGGAGCAAAAGTTACAGGTTTTGATCAAGCGTTCGCGCAGGAGAATTATCCCTTTACGACCGAAGTGATGGATGTTGCCGATGCTGCGCAGGTCGCGCAGGTATGTCAGCGACTGTTAGCGCAAACGGAGCGACTGGACGTGCTGGTCAATGCGGCGGGAATTTTGCGCATGGGCGCGACCGATCAGCTCAGCAAAGAGGACTGGCAGCAGACTTTTGCGGTCAACGTCGGCGGGGCGTTTAACCTGTTCCAGCAAACCATGAACCAGTTTCGCCGTCAGCGGGGCGGAGCGATTGTCACTGTGGCGTCCGACGCCGCACATACGCCGCGTATTGGTATGAGTGCTTATGGCGCATCGAAAGCGGCGCTGAAAAGCCTGGCGTTGAGTGTCGGGCTGGAACTGGCGGGTAGCGGCGTACGCTGTAATGTGGTTTCCCCAGGTTCCACCGATACTGATATGCAACGCACGCTGTGGGTGAGCGATGACGCCGAAGAACAGCGTATTCGCGGCTTTGGTGAGCAGTTTAAACTCGGCATTCCGCTGGGGAAAATTGCCCGGCCGCAGGAAATCGCCAACACGATTTTGTTCCTCGCCTCCGACCTCGCCAGCCATATCACGCTACAGGATATCGTGGTGGATGGCGGATCGACGCTGGGGGCATAAGCATGATCTGGAAACGCCATTTAACGCTCGACGAACTCAACGCCACCAGCCATAACACGATGGTGGCGCATCTGGGAATTGTTTATACCCGTCTGGGTGATGATGTTCTGGAAGCCGAAATGCCGGTCGATCCCCGTACTCATCAGCCGTTTGGCCTGCTGCATGGCGGTGCGTCGGCGGCGCTGGCGGAAACGCTGGGATCGATGGCCGGATTTATGATGACTCGCGACGGACAGTGTGTGGTGGGCACGGAACTTAACGCCACCCATCATCGCCCGGTGTCTGAGGGCAAGGTGCGCGGTGTTTGCCAGCCGCTGCATCTTGGACGGCAAAATCAGAGCTGGGAAATCGTCGTTTTCGATGAACAGGGGCGGCGTTGCTGCACTTGTCGGCTGGGTACGGCGGTTTTGGGATGAACCCGACAGAATTAAATGAGATTGCAGGAAAACTCGGTTAACGGAGTGACCGAGTTAACATTGTTAAGTTAATTATTGGTTTTAACTCTTATTTGTTTAGTTATCGCGTTGTTAAATTCCGCAAAGATGTTATAGAAACAAAATGTAACATCTCTATGGACACGCACACGGATAACAATTATGAACAAATCAGGGAAATACCTCGTCTGGACAGTGCTCTCTGTAATGGGGGCATTTGCTCTGGGATACATTGCTTTAAACCGTGGGGAACAGATCAACGCGCTGTGGATTGTGGTGGCGTCGGTCTGTATCTATCTAATCGCTTATCGTTTTTATGGTCTGTATATCGCCAAAAATGTGCTGGCGGTGGACCCGACGCGTATGACGCCAGCGGTGCGCCATAACGACGGGCTGGACTATGTGCCGACGGACAAGAAAGTGCTGTTCGGTCACCATTTTGCGGCCATTGCCGGAGCAGGCCCGCTGGTGGGGCCGGTGCTGGCGGCGCAAATGGGCTACCTGCCGGGGATGATCTGGCTGCTTGCCGGAGTGGTTCTCGCCGGTGCAGTGCAGGATTTCATGGTGCTGTTTGTTTCCACGCGCCGTGACGGTCGCTCGCTGGGTGAGCTGGTCAAAGAAGAGATGGGGCCAACCGCCGGGGTGATTGCGCTGGTAGCCTGCTTTATGATCATGGTCATTATCCTTGCCGTGCTGGCGATGATCGTGGTGAAAGCCCTGACCCATAGCCCGTGGGGAACGTATACCGTTGCGTTCACCATTCCGCTGGCGCTGTTTATGGGGATCTACCTGCGCTATCTGCGTCCGGGCCGCATTGGCGAAGTGTCGGTCATCGGTCTGGTGTTTCTGATTTTCGCCATTATCTCTGGCGGCTGGGTGGCAGAAAGCCCGACCTGGGCGCCGTACTTTGACTTTACCGGCGTGCAGTTGACCTGGATGTTGGTGGGCTACGGTTTTGTGGCGGCGGTGCTGCCGGTGTGGTTGCTGCTGGCTCCGCGTGACTACCTCTCTACCTTCCTGAAAATCGGGACTATCGTTGGTCTGGCGGTAGGCATTTTGATTATGCGCCCGACGCTGACCATGCCTGCGCTAACCAAATTTGTTGACGGCACTGGCCCGGTATGGACCGGTAACCTGTTCCCGTTCCTGTTTATCACCATCGCCTGTGGTGCGGTGTCTGGCTTCCATGCGCTGATCTCTTCCGGCACCACGCCGAAGATGCTGGCGAATGAAGGTCAGGCGTGTTTTATCGGCTACGGCGGGATGTTGATGGAATCCTTCGTGGCGATTATGGCGCTGGTTTCTGCCTGTATCATCGATCCGGGTGTGTACTTCGCCATGAATAGCCCGATGGCGGTGCTGGCTCCGGCGGGTACGACGGATGTCGTGGCTTCTGCCGCGCAGGTGGTGAGTAGCTGGGGCTTTGCTATTACCCCGGATACGTTAAACCAGATTGCCAGCGAAGTGGGTGAACAGTCGATCATTTCCCGTGCGGGCGGTGCGCCGACGTTGGCGGTGGGGATGGCCTACATTCTGCACGGCGCGCTGGGCGGCATGATGGATGTGGCGTTCTGGTATCACTTCGCCATTCTGTTTGAAGCACTGTTTATTCTGACGGCGGTGGATGCGGGTACGCGTGCTGCGCGCTTTATGTTGCAGGATCTGCTGGGCGTGGTGTCTCCGGGTCTGAAACGGACCGATTCATTACCTGCTAACCTGCTGGCAACGGCGCTGTGCGTGCTGGCGTGGGGCTACTTCCTCCATCAGGGCGTGGTCGATCCTCTGGGCGGTATTAACACTCTGTGGCCGCTGTTTGGTATTGCCAACCAGATGCTGGCAGGGATGGCGCTGATGCTCTGTGCCGTGGTGTTGTTCAAAATGAAACGTCAACGTTACGCCTGGGTGGCGCTGGTACCAACGGCCTGGTTGCTGATTTGTACCCTGACCGCAGGCTGGCAGAAAGCGTTTAGCCCGGATGCGAAAGTGGGCTTCCTGGCCATTGCTAACAAGTTCCAGGCAATGATCGACAGCGGCAATATTCCGTCGCAGTATACTGAGTCACAACTGGCGCAACTGGTGTTCAACAACCGTCTGGATGCCGGGTTAACCATCTTCTTTATGGTGGTCGTGGTGGTTCTGGCGCTGTTCTCGATTAAGACGGCGCTGGCGGCATTGAAAGAGCCTAAGCCAACGGCGAAAGAAACGCCGTATGAGCCAATGCCGGAAAATGTTGAAGAGATCGTGGCGCAGGCAAAAGGCGCGCACTAAAGTCAGAGTGAGGGGGGATGTGCCGGGCGTACCCCTTACTCTCAGCAATTCCAGGCCGGATAAGGCGTTCGCGCCGCATCCGGCACTCTCTCAGCAACCTGATTACCGGAGGTATTGATGTTTGATTCACTGGCAAAAGCCGGAAAATATTTAGGTCAGGCGGCGAAGCTGATGATTGGTATGCCTGATTACGATAACTATGTCGAACATATGCGGGTTAACCATCCTGATCAAACGCCGATGACCTATGAAGAGTTTTTCCGCGAGCGGCAGGACGCGCGCTACGGTGGGAAAGGCGGCGCGCGCTGCTGCTAAATTTGTTCGTCAGGCTTTAAACGATTCCACTTTTTCTAACGCTGTTCGCAACGTATCAGCTGTCAGCGTAACTGGCAGATAATGAATGGACTCCACCGGGCGCAAAGTATGGGCAATCACTTTGTCGATCTCTACCTGACTATTGATATCTACATCCAGCTCCGCCAGCGTGGTCGGCAGATGAAAACGCTGATACGCCTCGGTTAATTGCGCCAGCACATCATCCTGACCCAGCAAGGCGCTTTGCACCAGAATTCCGTAGGCGACTTTGGTGCCGTGGAGAAACTTCTCGGTTTGCGGCAGTACAGTCAGACCGTTATGCACGGCATGGGCCGCCGCCACACGCGTAAAACGATCGCCCAGACCACCGACCATTCCGCCTCCGGCGATAATGGCATCCACCACATCGCAAAATGATTGCGTTAACTGCTGATTTTGCTGATCGGCAAGCGCCTGTTCGCTCCTGTTTAACAAGACGTCGCGGATGGTCTGCGCGTTATTGATTCCCAGACGCACGGTTAGTGGCAATGTTTCTGGTTGCGGAGCCAGCACCACCGCTTCATACCATTTCGCCAGCGTGTCGCCGATGCCCGCCAGCAGATATTCTTGCGGCGCATTGAGGATAATCTCCGGTTCCACCAGCACCATAAAATTGGCATCGTCGAAAATCTCATAATGAAGCGCCTGTCCGGCATCGTTATACCAGACAGAGAGCGGAGTCCAGGCGGCACAGGTAGCGGCGATCGTCGGAACGGCAACAAACGGTAGACCGAGGCGACGGGCGAGGGCTTTTGCGGTGTCGAGCAGTGCGCCGCCACCGACGCCAATTACTACGCTGCGATCGCCACCAGACTGCGTCGCCAGTTGCTGCACATCGCTTTCGCTGCAATGACCGCGAAACAAAATATGCTTTGCCCCAGGCAGTTCAAACGCTGGCGGAAGTTTGGTTTGCGCCGCAGCAATGGCACGTTCACCATAAATCCACACAGCGCGAGAAAGCTGTTCAGTCGTGAAAAAATCATGCAGGTGATTCAGACTTCCGGGATGAGAAAAGTAGTTAGCAGGGCCGACGACGACGCGGATAGGATTGTGATGCATGTTGTGTTGTCCTTATTGTTTTATTTAGACATCTAAACGTCTTGATTGCCAAATACTATCATCGTGTTATAGTGCCTTCAACACGCAACTTCGTCAGGCACAATAAAAATGACAAATAACCCTCTGATTCCACAAAGCAAACTTCCACAACTTGGCACTACCATTTTCACCCAGATGAGTGCGCTGGCGCAGCAGCACCAGGCGATTAATCTGTCGCAAGGCTTTCCTGATTTTGATGGTCCGCACTATTTGCAGGAGCGACTGGCGCATCACGTTGCCCAGGGGGCAAATCAATACGCGCCAATGACCGGCGTGCAGGCATTGCGTGAGGCGATTGCTGAGAAAACGGGACGTCTGTATGGCTATCAACCGGATGCTGATAGCGACATCACCGTAACAGCAGGGGCGACGGAGGCGTTATACGCAGCGATTACCGCGCTGGTACGTAGTGGCGATGAAGTTATCTGTTTCGACCCCAGTTATGACAGTTATGCGCCTGCCATTGCGCTATCTGGTGGGATCGTGAAACGCATTGCGCTACAGCCGCCGCATTTTCGCGTTGACTGGCAAGAATTTGCTGCGCTATTGGGCGAGCGCACCCGGCTGGTGATCCTCAACACGCCGCATAATCCCAGCGCCACCGTCTGGCAGCAGGCTGATTTTGCCGCTTTGTGGCAGGCAATTGCCGATCGCGAGATTTTTGTCATTAGTGATGAAGTTTACGAGCACATTAACTTTTCACAGCCAGGCCATGCCAGCGTGCTGGCGCATCCGCAGCTGCGTGAGCGGGCGGTGGCGGTGTCATCGTTTGGCAAGACCTATCATATGACTGGCTGGAAAGTGGGGTATTGCGTTGCGCCAGCGCCCATCAGCGCCGAGATACGTAAAGTGCATCAGTATCTGACCTTTTCGGTCAACACCCCCGCACAACTGGCGCTTGCCGATATGCTACGGGAAAATCCTGAACATTATTTTGCATTACCGGACTTTTATCGCCAGAAGCGCGATATTCTCGTGAACGCGTTAAGCGAGAGCCGGCTGGAGATTTTACCGTGTGAAGGTACATACTTTTTGCTGGTGGATTACAGCGCCGTGTCTACGCTGAATGATGTTGAGTTTTGCCAGTGGTTGACGCGGGAGCATGGAGTGGCGGCGATCCCGCTGTCGGTATTTTGCGCAGATCCCTTCCCGCATAAACTGATTCGTCTTTGTTTTGCCAAGAAGGAATCGACGCTGCTGGCGGCGGCTGAACGCCTGCGCCAGCTTTAGTTATTTGACGGTCCAGGCGCGGGAATATTGACGGTCGGCAAACAGTTCTTGCAGGCCGTTAATTTGCTTAAGGCGTAACACTTCGTCGCTATCCATACCCAGCTCTTTACCGATTTTATTATCGTCCCAACCTAACTGGCTGAGTTCACGAACAATTTCTGACATTGCCGTGACCTGGTGGCGACCACGCGCGCGGTTGTGGCGAATAGTTGCAGCGATACGTTCGTTACGTGTTCCTTCCAGGCAGGTGACCGGTAAATACCCTTTTAATCGCAATTTTAACGTGTTAGAGCCTTTACCAATTTCATGACGGTGAAAACCATCAACAATTTCAAGTGTGCTGGCTCGTGTGTTGGTCACCACAATTGGCTGGGTAAAACCATCGACCTCAATTGATTTTTGCAGTAATCGTTTCTCTGGCGGCGCGACGTTATTCGGATTGTAATCATTGGGGGTGAGTTGGGTGTTCTTAACCCACAAAACACAATCTACCGGTTCGTCGCGAAATGGGCTCACTTGATGGATCGCCGTTCTGATCTCATTGATCGCCTTAATGCGATCTTCTTCCGCCAGACTGGCGAGAAATTGAGTTAAATCCTGCGTTAATCGCTGCTGCATAGTATTCCCCATTCCTGACGTTTTCCTTTAATCCGTTTGTTATAACGCTGATAATTTTTGGCTTTTGTGGGGCTGAATGATAATGCCCGACACCAATAATCATTGTTGAGCAATACTTTGCAGATACGTCGCCAGGAAGGGACGTCTTTTGAGCCAATATCTCCATGCTGTGTTTGAGGGATCTCGATGCCTTTTTTTTGATACCAGTGCAAATAAACAGCAATTTTATTGCGGTAATGTTCAGCCGTTTTTTCGGGCATACTGTTTAGCAGTAATAAGGCATATTCTTGCCAGTCTAAATGGTCAGGCTTAAGGATCTTCCGGTGACCATAAAATTGATTGTCATGACCTGCGTAAATTCCACCGCTTTTTACGCCACTGACCCGGGCGCACATTGCGGCCCATCGGTCAGGTTCAAGAACATGATATAACCACAAACCTTGCCGTTGCTCCGGACCAAAAGGTTCACAGATTCGCATGTGACGCAGGGGAACGCCTGCCTGATACATCAGGTTATACAAAGGGTTAGATAGAGTCTGCTGTTTAGCATACCAGGTCCAGATATCGGCCACTTTCCAGTCGTAAATGGGATAAATATACCAACAATGGCCACCTGGCGCGGCGGTGGTCCACGGCTTATCGTCAGCAAAACGTTGTTTATTTAAGCTGGCAATGGCGACGAAACGATTATAAGACTCGTCGGCACGAATACCGACCATCATTGCGGCAGGGCGATGTTGTGAAAACCATTCGGCAAATTCACGTACGAAATGTTCAAAGGTCATGCCGGATTGATAAAACGAGAAAAATGCGGGATCGGTTATCGCATCTTCTGGCGGCTGACGAACCCATTCAATATCAGGCTGCCAGCACTGCCATTCGGGTTGATATTGGGATAATGAATTTTGCGTTGTTAGCGGTAGTGCCACCCAATAAAACTCTTCGATAACATCGGCATACTGCTCACGTAGCGATTGAACATAGTCAATCGTACAAGAAAACTGAGCTTCCCAGTCGATAAACAGGACGTGTATTTTTTTTCCCATTTTTCTGGCCAGATCTGCGGTCAAATGGAGCATTAAGCCAGAATCTTTACCACCAGAAAAAGAGACGCATACGCGAGGCAGAGTATTAAGTGTCCAGGTGATACGGTCTTGTGCTGCTTCCAGGATATTGAGAGGTAGCGGGATTTTATAAATGGACATCTGAAGACGCTCTCTTAACGTGACCGTGAGAAAAGTGCGATAGTTTCCTGATTATAATATTAATAAATTAAAATGAGGTATCTTATTTTATATTCACATGCTGAATTTTTATGACCAATATTATCCATGCCGGTAGGTGTTTAACATAAGTTATCATTCAAACGATCAATAAAAAGAGAGAAACTCAGGTTGTTTAATGATGATTTATTGTAGGAAATATAAAGTGTATTAGAGGGTAGATTTTGTTCTAGTTTTATTTGTTTTAATTGAAGGTTTTTTTGATGGCTGCGATATAATTCGAAGGGAACAATACCCAGTAAATCGGTTACTGCAATAGTATTGACAATAGTAAACAGTGAAGAGCTACGGAATGCTATTTTTCGGTTTGTCAGAATCGCTTCTATTTCCATCTGAAAGTCTTCAAGGCCGGGTGCTTTTGATGTCAGGGAAGTGAACTCTTCATCAAGAATTTCTTCGCGGCTGCTGTTTTCCGTTATTCTCGGATGGGTTGTGCTACAGATAAGCGTGTTTCGTATCGACTGAAAAGGCATACAGCTCACCGAGCGACTGATGACCGGCGTTAATGTGATGACCAGGTCTGCTTTGCGATAAGTCAATAAATCTTCCGCACTTTCTGCTGACATCATGATGTCATGATGTTCAATTTCTACGGCTGTGTCTTGTCGTAGACATCCAATCAAAAGGCTACTGTTGGTTGAAGAGATGAGTTGCGGGCCATAAATAATAAATTTTTTCTTCAGTTCTGCTGTATTGACAATGTTGATGGTTTGCTCAAGGTTCTTAAGATTTTTCTCAAGATGATGATGCAAATTTAACCCTGTCGTTGTTGGTGCAATACCTTTTCCGGAGCGAATAAATAAGGGATCATTAAATTGTGCACGTAGACGTTGTAAAGACTGACTTACCGCAGAAGGTGTTATATATAACGATTCTGCGGCCTTGCTAATGCTAAGATGTTGGTATATGCATTCAAAAATAACAAGCAAGTTTAAATCGAATTTTTTTAAGTCGTAAAGATTAGCCATGATGCACTCCATTCATATTCTTGTTCTCATAATATTCATCAAGTCAATGATACGGCTTTATGTATTTGCATATATTATGTTGTTTTACTTAATTTACGATTAAGTTTTTCTAAAATAGCATAGTTGATATGAGCGGGGTGAACAATACTTGCGGTTTTATGGATAACTGTAAAATAGTCATCTATTCCAGTTATCCATAAAATGAATGTTATTTATTCCCCATAATAATATTTAAGGTCTTTTGATCCGGTAATCCGACAGCTTGCTGTAATGTGTTCTCTGGACTCATGTAATAAATCGCAGGTGTGACATTTGCACCCAGTTCGTCCATCAGCGCCTCATTGGCGCTTAGAATTTTCATCTGTTCCGGACTGACGCTCCCGGAGAGGTTCAGCTTTAACTTGCCGCCTGATGCTTCATACTCTTGCCACGTTTTTGCCGGATCTTTAGACGCGAGGATTGCCGCCGCAGTGGCTGGACTTTCGGGTTTTATCACGCCAACCAGTAGAGTACGAATTTGTACTTTACCGGCATCAACCCAGGGGCGCGCTTGTTGCCAGAATTGTTTGCAATACGGGCAGAAAGGATCGGCAAAAACATAAACCACCACTGGCGCATCTTTTTTACCGTCAAGTAACCAGCTTGATTGTTCCATGCGCTGCCACATTTCGCGTCCGGCAGGTGCGTAAATCTCTTTTTCAATAAGGGCGTTACTGAGGTTTTCTCCCTTTTCGTTGTACATATAGCCAGAGATGGCATGTTTGCCGTCGGGCGTAAGGTAGATAGTGATCCCCATGTCCTGATATTTTCCCAGATAACCTTTCATACCACCTGGCGCATCGAACGATTTAATAATCGTAATCCCCTGTTTTTCAATCGCTTTAACGGGCGCAGGAAGCTCTTCGGCGTAAGCAAATCCTGGGAGTAGGGTTAACAAAATTATCTTTTTTAACATTGCTTTGTCCTTTTCGGTCAGTGCAAATACACAATAAAAGGCTTAACCTATCACTGTCATAGTTAAGACCTTATGTCAGATGATTGCCCTTTGTTTATGAGGGTGTTGTAATCCCTCTCGTCGTTGCGATCATCATTGCAACACCGCAGCCTGCTGAACAGGCGCTGAAGATACCAAAGGGTAGTTCAGGTTATGCGGTCACCTGGAAAGGGGACCCTTTTTACTTTTTATCGCCGCTGGCGGTGCAAAGTTCACAAAGTTGTCTTACGAAGGTTGTAAGGTAAAACTTATCGATTTGATAATGGAAACGCATTAGCCGAATCGGCAAAAATTGGTTACCTTACATCACATCGAAAACACGGAGGAAGTATAGATGTCCTTGATTAACACCAAAATTAAACCTTTTAAAAACCAGGCATTCAAAAACGGCGAATTCGTTGAAATCACCGAAAAAGATACCGAAGGCCGCTGGAGCGTCTTCTTCTTCTACCCGGCTGACTTTACTTTCGTATGCCCGACCGAACTGGGCGACGTTGCTGACCACTACGAAGAACTGCAGAAACTGGGCGTAGACGTATACGCAGTATCTACCGATACTCACTTCACCCACAAAGCATGGCACAGCAGCTCTGAAACCATCGCTAAAATCAAATATGCGATGATCGGCGATCCGACTGGCGCCCTGACCCGTAACTTCGACAACATGCGTGAAGATGAAGGTCTGGCTGACCGTGCTACCTTCGTTGTTGACCCGCAGGGTATCATCCAGGCTATCGAAGTTACCGCTGAAGGCATTGGCCGTGACGCGTCTGACCTGCTGCGTAAAATCAAAGCAGCACAGTACGTGGCTTCTCACCCAGGTGAAGTTTGCCCGGCTAAATGGAAAGAAGGTGAAGCAACTCTGGCTCCATCCCTGGACCTGGTTGGTAAAATCTAAATTTCCTTCGTCTTTCGCGCCCTCAGCTCTGGCGTGAAATACCTGGAAATTCACCTAATTAATCGGGTGCTGCGGCACCCGATTTTCTTCCCCGCACCATGATGCAAGCTGCATCCAGGTAGCCGCAGAGGCCGCTTGCATGATGATGTTTAAAGCCCAGGAGATAAACATGCTCGACACAAATATGAAAACTCAACTCAAGGCTTACCTTGAGAAATTGACCAAGCCTGTTGAGTTAATTGCCACGCTGGATGACAGCGCTAAATCGGCAGAAATCAAGGAACTGTTGGCTGAAATCGCAGAACTGTCAGACAAAGTCACCTTTAAAGAAGATAACAGCTTGCCGGTGCGTAAGCCGTCATTCCTGATCACCAATCCAGGTTCCAACCAGGGACCGCGTTTTGCAGGTTCCCCGCTGGGTCACGAGTTTACCTCGCTGGTACTGGCGCTGCTGTGGACCGGTGGTCATCCGTCGAAAGAAGCACAGTCTCTGCTGGAGCAGATTCGCCATATCGACGGTGATTTTGAATTCGAAACGTATTATTCGCTCTCTTGCCACAACTGCCCGGACGTGGTGCAGGCGCTGAATCTGATGAGCGTACTGAACCCGCGTATTAAGCACACGGCGATTGATGGCGGTACGTTCCAGAACGAAATCACCGATCGTAACGTGATGGGTGTTCCGGCAGTGTTCGTAAACGGGAAAGAGTTTGGCCAGGGCCGTATGACTATTTCCGAAATCGTTGCCAAAATCGATACTGGCGCGGAAAAACGTGCGGCAGAAGAGCTGAACAAGCGTGACGCTTACGATGTGCTGATTGTCGGTTCTGGCCCGGCAGGGGCTGCGGCAGCAATTTACTCCGCACGTAAAGGCATTCGTACCGGTCTGATGGGCGAACGTTTCGGCGGTCAGATCCTCGATACTGTTGATATCGAAAACTACATCTCTGTGCCGAAAACCGAAGGCCAGAAACTGGCAGGCGCGCTGAAGGTTCACGTTGATGAATACGATGTTGATGTGATTGATAGCCAGAGCGCGAGCAAACTGATCCCGGCAGCGGTTGAAGGCGGCCTGCATCAGATTGAAACGGCTTCCGGCGCAGTACTGAAAGCTCGCAGCATTATCGTGGCGACCGGTGCAAAATGGCGCAACATGAACGTTCCGGGCGAAGATCAGTATCGCACCAAAGGCGTGACCTACTGCCCGCACTGCGACGGCCCACTGTTTAAAGGCAAACGCGTAGCAGTCATCGGCGGCGGTAACTCCGGTGTGGAAGCGGCAATCGACCTGGCAGGGATTGTTGAACACGTAACGCTGCTGGAATTTGCCCCAGAAATGAAAGCTGACCAGGTTCTGCAGGACAAGCTGCGCAGCCTGAAAAACGTCGACATCATTCTGAATGCGCAAACCACGGAAGTGAAAGGCGATGGCAGCAAAGTCGTTGGTCTGGAATATCGTGATCGTGTCAGCGGCGATATTCACAACATCGAACTGGCTGGTATTTTCGTCCAGATTGGTCTGCTGCCGAACACCAACTGGCTGGAAGGCGCAGTCGAACGTAACCGCATGGGTGAGATAATCATTGATGCGAAATGCGAAACCAACGTCAAAGGCGTGTTCGCTGCCGGTGACTGTACGACGGTTCCGTATAAGCAGATCATCATCGCTACTGGCGAAGGTGCTAAAGCCTCTCTGAGCGCTTTTGACTACCTGATTCGCACCAAAACTGCATAAGAAGAAGTAAGATTCACCTGCAATTGCTTAGCCGCCGGGGTCAAACCTGGCGGCTTTTTTTATAAAAAACGCCCTGCCGGGATTACTCAGGGCAGGGCGTCATAAATGCGTTAATTTGTTAACGAACAACTAATACTGGCAGATTGGCGTGACGGATCACGTTGGAAGCGTTGGAACCTAACAGATGGGTTGAAATCGATGGATTTCGCGAACCGATAACCACAACATCCGCATCCAGTTCTTTAGCTAACTCGTTCACTTCATCTCGTACGTTACCAAAACGGACATGTGGTTTGATACGGGATGGATCAATATTGAAATGGCCGACCATTGTCTGTAAGCGTTCTTCGGCTTCATGTTGCAAATGTTCTTCGAAACGACGCACATCAGCAGCAAAACGGTGCAGACTAAGGCTTGCGGCGCCCGGTAATACATGGAGTAAATGAATTACGCCATCATCCTGGGCGAGAAATTCAGCGTGACGAACGGCTTTGTCGCTCAATTCCATTTCAAATACGTCTACTGGCATAATGATTGTTTTGTACATAAGCATTCCCTCCTTGCTATTGCATGAACATATAACAGCATATTATTGATTATGATTCTATGATTTGCGAAGTTGATTTGATCTGGGATAGTAATTGATCTGGAAAATGGATTAAGTCAGCTACTACCAGCGTTGCTCAAGATATAGCACTGCCACAACAAGAATTGCTGCAATGAATATATAAAACGCAGTAATACCGAGAGCTTCGCTCATAGGGGGATCCGCTGGTGGATAACTTGTTCAGATTAGAACGCAGCGGTGAAGAGCAAAATGATAAATCTGGTTGATATTTGAGCGGAAAGAGGATGCAGAAGCATCCTCCGGGCAAAGCGAATAGCGCTTGTGCAGATGGGATTAAAGCAGGTAGTCGCCAGCAGCTTCAGGCTGGTATTCGAGTTCCAGCACTTCAAGGTGGGTAGCAACGCCGCCCGGAAGTTCCCAGTGGATGGTATCGCCAACGCGCAGCCCCAGCAGTGCGGCACCAACCGGAGCCATAACGGAAAGTTGAGTATTGCTGTCGGTCATCTTTGCCGGATACACCAGTGTACGCACACGGACTTCGCCATCGCTAAGATTGCGGAATTTAACCCGGCTGTTCATCGTCACCACATCGTGTGGCATCTCTTCTGGCGAACACATTTGGGCGCGATCCAACTCTGCGTTTAACGCGTCGGCGATTGGCAAACCGGCATAGGTAGGTTGCTCCAGCAGAATATCGATGCGTTCGGCATCCAGGTCGTTAATGATGATTGTTGGTCTGGACATTTTTACTCCATGTCGTCGGTACTGCGAGTGTCGCAGATAAACATACCCAAAAGAAAACCCTCACCGTCAGGCGGCGAGGGTTTAGCTCATATGATGATACTGACTGTTGCTCACTCTTTGAAGTGATTTACATCACATTCAGGTAATTCCTTAATGCTGAGCGATTTGTATAAATCTTAATCGAAAAACAGCGTAAGGGATAAATTTTCGTGACGGATCAACTTCCGCTGCGCTGGATCTCAATAACCTGCTTTATCAATCACAAAGGCTTTGCCACAGTTGCCTGGGTGTGGTTGTGGCAAGAATGAGCTTGCCGAGAGCGGCGCATTGATGGCGTCAGCTTTGATTGAAATCTGGATTTCAGTCAAATACGCCGGATTACCCTGGCAGGTTAACTTGACTGCTTTGACGTTCTCTTTCCCCCAGCTTTTGGCAAAGGCGGCGTCAAAGTCACTGCGGCTCACGGTTTTACCGTAGTTATCCGCAAGGAATTTTCCGGCTGTGCTTTCTTTGATCTCTTGATTCAGACGTACCATCGTACCGAAGTAAGCGTCCGGATCAAAACCAAAGCAGGCGCCGTGTTTCGCGTATTCATAACGTTCCAGACAGGAACGACCACCTGCGCCCGGCATAACTTCACTCAATTTAGCTGCTGTTTCCAGCGATAACCCTGTTTCCGGAGAAGAACACATCCGGCTGGCGCGAGCTTCCGGCAGGTTTGGGACTGGGCGAGTGGCGCAGCCGAAGCGCATCCAGCGGCGTTCATCAACGCCACGCGCAGCAACCGATTTAGGCAATCCTGGCCACAGACCATGTACGGTCAGAAAATCAGCTTTGTTGGTCGTTTCGGTTTGCAGTCGACACTCATCGCGTTCGTTACGATTTCGATCGTGCTGACTCTGGCAAAACCCGGTTTGCCAGGAGAGAGCCAGGACATAGCGGTCAAAATCGCCATACTGTTTTGCCTGTAATGCAGCGGCGCTGACAGAAGATAAGGGGAGCAGAGAAGCCGCCAGTAAAGCGGCGTTACGCCAGAATGTTTTCATAGTGGGTGTGGAACTCATACATGCACTGAATACTATCTATTAAATCATAAAAAAGCCCGCCAGGTTGGCTAACCTGGCGGGCGCGGTGATTTATTCAGCGTTTGGCGAACGTATTAGTTCCACATGGCGAGAATCGGCCAGCCTACCAGAAGCAGCATGGCAATATAAATCACCCCGAAGATAGCCCCAAGACGCCAATAATCTTTTGATTTCACATAGCCGCAGCCGTAAATAATCACACCTGGGCCAGTAGCATATGGGGTCAGACAGCCCATGATACCGATAGACAGCACCAGCAGAATACACAGTTGTTCCATCGGTACGCCCGGAATACCTTTACCGACGGCCAGAATGACTGGCAGCATGGTGGCGGTATGCGCAGACAGGCTGGCAAACAGGTAATGAGCAAAATAGAACACCAGCACGAGGACGATAACCGTCGCGTTCGGCGAAAAACCTTCCAGATGCGTACTCATGGTGCTGGCGAACCAGTCGATAAATCCGGAACGAGTCAGGCCATTAGCCATGACGACCAGCGTTGCCAGGTTAACCAGTGTGTTCCATGCGCTGTTATAGCGGGTAATGTCTTTCCACGGCACAACGTGTAGCGCCAGCATCAGCGAAACCGCCAGCAGGCCAACTGCAGTGGCGTTAATGACTTCGCTGCCAAATACCCACAAACCTAAGCTGAGTAATACAAGGCCAATCAGCGTCCACTCTCTGCGTGTCAGCGCCCCCATGGTTTTTAGTTCATCACCCGCCCAGGTTGCCACTTCTTCACTGTGTGTGATTTCCGGTTTGTACAGCACGTAGGAAAGCCACGGCGCAATGATAAGCAAGATAACCCCAACCGGCAGGAAGCAGAGGAACCACTGCAACCAGCTAATCTGGATACCGGCAATTTTGCTGACGAACTCCAGACCCAGCACGTTCGGTGCCGCACCGGTGACAAACATGGAGGAACTTAGACTGGTACTGATGACCATCATCCACATTAAATAGCCGCCAATACGACGCGCGGACGGATCGTTCGGGAATGATTTAAACAGCGGCGGCAGGTTTTTAATGACCGGGAAAACCGTACCCCCGGTACGTGCGGTGTTAGACGGTGTAAACGGCGCCAGCAGAATGTCGATGATGACAATCGCATAACCTAACGTCAGCGTGCGTTTGCCCATGAATTTCACCAGGAAAAGGGCAATACGACGGCCTAATCCAGAAACTTCATATCCTAATGCAAAGATAAATGCGCCAAATACCAGCCAGACTGTGGTACTGGAAAAACCAGCCAGCCCCCATTTCAGCGCCTGTTTTTGCGCATTAAACGCTGGGTCAGCTAATTCTTTGGCGTCAAAGAGCAGGTAATTACTGCCAATCACGCAAATGGTTACTGCAATAAAACTGATCGCTGTTGCCGGGATTGGCTCGAGGATCATGCCGACAATCATTGCCACAAACACGGCGAAGTAATGCCATGCCTGCGGCGGCATGCCGTCGGGGACAGGGATAAGAAACATGACACCCATCACCACCAGTGGGGCCAATAATTTCCATATCTTATCTTTTGCTAAAGACATACGGGTTCTCCGAAAATTAATATTTCCAAATTTATCAAGTGCTTAAATTTTTAAATCTGTGCTAAAAACCAGGTAAGAATCAGCAGGTCGGCGCTGCCGCCTGGACTGAGATTTCGTTCGATACACTCCCTGTCGAACTGCCGGAGATAATCGAGATCGGCGGGGGTTCGGATGCCCCCTTTTTGCAATAGTGTTTGCGCCCGGCGCTGTAGCCAGCGCAGGCCCCCCTCACCACCGCGCGATGCAACGTTGGTATCGCCGTTGGTAGCCATCAGTAGGAGCAAGGTATCGAGCAATGCCAGTTCAGGATCTAGCCCCTGATCCAACAGAGTGAGGTAGTGCGGCAGGGCGTGGTTGGTAACCAGTGGATAACCTGCTTCGGCTTCACCGCGCGCGCCGGTAAGGCCAAGTTGCTGGTACAACCGTTGACCTGCGGTCAGTTGTTGATTATTGGTACGCAGTTCGCGATCGGTCAGACCACGGCAGAAACTTGCCGCCGTCGAACAAACGGTTGTGGGCGTTACCGGCTGGTTGAGCTGAAGCAAACGGCCAATTGCCGCGCACAGTAGCCCTAAAGAAAAAATACTGCCTTTATGGGTGTTTACGCCCGCAGTGGCGCGGAACATATCGCCTTCACAGGCCATACCAATTGGGCGTAATCCGTTGAGTACTGCTTCGGGGGCCATTTCTGCACTACAGGCACCAAATTCGATAAAACGGGGTAACCAGGCCTGAATCGCCAGCGCGCTACGGTGGAAATCTTCCAGCGCCATATCTTTGTGCGCACCGCAGTTAATCCGATCCACGAGGCCTGGTTTCGGTGACAGATTGACTTCAGTCAGCATGGCGCGCCAGCCCAGCAGGGCGTAGTCATTGATTAATGACGCAGCCAGCTTTGTGGTTTTAGTTGACGTTGCAGGCATCGACATCGTTCAGCAGCGCCTCCATGCGGTTGAGTAAATCGGTCAGTTGGTGGGTTTTCCCGCGCGCGCAGATGGCTGCACTTTGCTCGCACAGCAGGCAGCGGCGAGGCGGCAGTGAATAGTCGCGGCGGGAGAGAATTTCGCCTTCGGGCGTCAGGACATCGATATCCCATAAACGCCCGAGAGGATGGCTATGTTCAAGCTCAATGGTGGCGAGCTTGAGGTCGCGAGCTGAAGCGGCAATGCTCAACATGCCTTCCGGCCCGCTGGCGGAAACCAGTGCAGCTTGCTCCTGAATTTGCCAGCCCTGTTTTGCGGCTAAGGCACGCAAGGCTGTCACGCCATGATTAAAAATTCGGCGTGTGACCTCGCTGTCTTTAATCGGCCCAGGCGCAACCACGGTAAAGGAGACCAGTGGAACAGGATGGCGCTTGAGCCAGGCGTGTTGCCGTGCTTGCCTTTCATCCCGGCTGATGAGCAACTCGGGAATCGAAACCGCATGGTGGCTGGCGAGTTCAGGGAGCAGGTGCATGGCTTATTCCTTCACCTGATGTACAACGTCAATCACCGAGCCATCGCGGTAACGAACGACGGCAACGACGCGGTCGGTGAATTCAATCGGCTGTGGTTCACCGGTCAGCAGACGCGCACGTTCGCGCAGCCACTCAATGGAAACCACTTTAATGCCTGCTTCCTGCAGACGTTCTGCCAGTTCCGGACGTGCCGGGTTAACAGCGATGCCGTGGTCGGTGACCAGAATATCGACGCTGGACCCTGGGGTAATGCAGGTCAGCACGTTATCCACCAGAGTCGGGATACGACCGCGCACCAGCGGCGCAACAATGATGGAAAGCGCAGAGGCAATTGCGGTATCGCAGTGACCGCCGGAAGCGCCACGCAGCACGCCATCAGAGCCGGTCAGCACGTTAACGTTGAACTGTGTGTCAATTTCCAGCGCGCTCAGTACCACCACGTCGAGACGATCAACCGATGCGCCTTTAGAGCCCCAGTTAGCGTACTGGTTGGCACTGATTTCGATGTGATTCGGGTTACGAGCCAGCGATTGCGCAGCGTGGCTGTCAAAGCTCTGCACATCCAGCAGTTTGCGGATCAGACCTTTTTCGTGCAGATCAACCATCGTTGCGGTAATGCCACCGAGGGCGAAGTCGGCGCGAATATCGCGGCTACGCATTTTGTCTTCCAGGAAACGGGTTACCGCAAGCGAAGCGCCGCCGGTGCCGGTCTGCAGGGAGAAACCTTCTTTGAAGTAGCCAGAGTTGACAATCACATCCGCAGCGCTGCGGGCAATCAGCAGTTCGCGCGGGTTAGTAGTCATACGGGTTGCGCCAGCGCCGATTTTCGCGGCATCGCCGACACGATCAACTTTGACGATCAGATCAACCTGATCCTGTTCAATGCTCGCCGGGTTATGCGGATAAGGCAGCAGTTCTTCGGTGAGCATCACCACTTGTTTCGCATTGTCGGCATCGACCATTGCATAGCCGAGAGAGCCGCAGCAGGCTTTTCCGGTGTAGCCGTTAGCATTACCGAATTCATCACAGGACGGGACGCCGAGGAAAGCAACGTCGATGTTGAGTTCGCCGCTCTGTACCAGATGCACACGACCACCGTGAGAGTGGATTTGTACCGGTTCAGCCAGCAGACCACGGGAAATTTCTTCCGCCAGTGGGCCGCGCAGACCAGAGGTATAAATGCGGGTTACCACGCCCTGACGAATATGTTCTACCAGCGGCGCATGGCAATCACTCAGGGAACTGGACGCCAGGGTCAGGTTTTTAAAGCCCATCTTCGCGATGACGTCCATCACCATATTGACGGTCAGGTCACCGCCACGGAAAGCGTGATGGAAGGAAACAGTCATGCCATCTTGCAAACCAGAACGACGAATGGCTTCTTCCAGGTTGGCGCACAGTTTGCGATCGCGCGCTTTTTCAGCCTGATAGGTTTGTTTCGGCGAGTTCTGGAAAGCGGCAAGATCGCATTCAGCGTGACGATTCCAGGCCGCTACCCGTTCTTGTCGTTGAGATTGTTCAATTTTCTGCGTCATTTTGATTGCCTTATTCTTCGCGGATGCCGGAAAGTTCTGCACGGGAGAGCACCAGACGGGCGCGATCGATAACCGGACCGTCAACCATCTTGCCGTTCAGAGAAACCACGCCGAGGCCTTCGCGAGCGGCAGCTTCAGCGGCTTCTACAACGCGGCGTGCGTGATCCACTTCTTTCTGGGTTGGAGCGTAGAGGTTGTGCAGCAGATCAATCTGACGCGGGTTGATCAGCGATTTGCCGTCAAAGCCCAGTTGTTTGATGTGGGCGGCTTCTTGCAGGAATCCGGCTTCGTTGTTGGCGTCGGAATAGACGGTATCGAACGCCTGAATACCCGCAGAACGTGCGGCCTGCAAAATAGAGCAGCGAGCGAACAGCAGTTCAGTTCCTTCCGGGGAGCGTTCTGTACGCAGGTTGCGCACATAGTCTTCTGCACCGAGGGCGATACCGATCAAACGCTCGGAAGCGTGAGCGATTTCCACTGCGCGAGTAATGCCCAGCGGAGATTCAATCGCCGCCAGCAGGCCGGTGCTGCCGGGTTCACGACCGCAGGTTTTTTCGATACGCAGGATCTCTTTTTCGATATCCAGAACGTCCTGAGCAGTATCGGTTTTCGGCAGACGCACAACGTCTGCACCGCCGCGAACGACGGCTTCCAGGTCGTTAACGCCCCATTCAGAATCCAGCGCGTTTACACGCACAATGGTTTCAATGTCGCGATACAGAGGATGTTGCAGTGCGTGGTAGACCATGCGGCGAGCGGTGTCTTTTTCACGCAGCGCCACGGAGTCTTCGAGGTCGAACATCAGAGCATCAGCTGGGTAGATGAAGGAGTTGCTGACCATCGCGGCATTGGCACCAGGCACAAACAGCATGCTGCGGCGGGTGCGAGTTTTACGTTGTTGCAGCGAAGCAGAAATCATTGGCAATCCTCCCATGGCAGCGCCGGGACACCGCTGGCGCGCGCCAGCAAGGCTTCCAGTCGTGCACGTAAAATGCAGTCCAGTGCGCCTTTGTCATCGACATTCAGCTGTACGCCGCGCACGTTATAGCGGGCGAGAACGTCCAGAATGGTGGTGCGAATCGCATCGCCAAACTGTTTCTCAACGCTGCTGTTGATTTGCAGGTCGATATCCTGCGTATCGAGTGGGGCGATGCGTATCATCACATCCCCAGACTCAAGGGTGCCTGCAACGGCGGGCTGGTTTATTTTCATTTTTCACCTGTTTCTTATGCGGGGGGCTTTTGACGAACTGCCGCGTCCTGGCGGGCGTGTTCAAGCAGATTCTGCAAGTAATGCAGAGTGGGTGCCGGGACCAGTGGCGCGATAGCCGTGAGATCGTTTTTCACCAGCAGTTGACGTACCCGGGAAGCGGATATCGGCAGTTCCTGGTAACGCAGTCGCTCAATTTCAACCAGTTCGATGGGCGGTGCGGAGATGGTCGGTGTTTCCAGCCAGTAGCGCATATCCTGGTTGTACTGGGCGGTCACGCGACAAATGGGTTCAGTACCAACAAAGCGGTGAGTAACGCCCAGCGCGGGCGCGAGGTACTGACGGAAAATTTTCAGGTCAATTTCGGTGTAACAATGGTTGATGACGCTCTGTTCTTTAATGAAGTAGCAGGGGAACGTGGCGCGGGAGATGATGTACTCGGAGCCGCGATGCACGGTCAGACGCGGAATATCGGCGGTGCCTTTTAACACCAGATCTAACCGGTCGTCATAGGGAAAGCGTGAAGAATCTTCTTTGACTAAAAACAGATGCAGCCAGTCGCACTGTGCCGCAGCTTGTTGAATCAGATAACGGTGGCCGTTAGTAAAGGGATTGGCGTTCATGACGATACAGCCAATCTTCTTCCCTTCATGACGGAATTTCTTCAGCGATTCGGCATAGCGTTTCAGACGTGTGGCGCTATTTTCCATCAACACCATCACACCAGGTACGCTGGTTAACGTGTAGAAACCGCACTGACGGAACAGCGCCTCGTATTCGGTTTTGGTATAAATAAACAGATGCGTGCTGTGCCGTTCATAGGCGAGGTTTATCAGTTCGGTGGCTAATGTCAGCGCCAGTCCTTCACCGCGAACTGATTCACTAATAGCGACGCACTTAATGATATTTCCGGCAATTCCGCCGCAGGCAATAAGGCGGTCGTTACGGGTTACGGTAATAAATACTTCGACCGTGGTGTCAACACTCAAATCATTTTCATGCAGAAAGTGGGTAATTTCCGCCATCTTTTTATTTTCTGAACGTTTTACCCGGGTGAAAATATCATTGCCGAACATAATAAATAGTATCCTGAAGGTGCATGTTGTTATCGGTTTGCAACAAATGTTGTTCGATGTAGCAAATTGATAACCTTTTATTTTCAGTTGAGAGAAAGGGCTGTGAGTGAGGTATTTCTGTTTCTCCTTTCGCCATACATCCTAAGGAGTATTGCATCGTGAAATTTTGATTTATTTCACATAGAGTTAGTGGTTTTTTATTTATTTAATGGTTTTAAGTTTTTTAATTAATGTAATTGCGAATTAGTGCGTGGCTTTAAGTTATTTAATTGATTTAATGAATGATTTTTGCCACGATCATATTTGATTTTTATATATCGAGATTCAACATTTTAATTACATTCACCAAAAAACAGGGTTTACCCCGCAAGGAAAACAATGTTGCAGCTTAATGAGAATAAACAGTTTGCTTTTTTCCAACGACTGGCGTTCCCGCTGCGTATTTTTTTGCTGATTTTGGTGTTCTCGATATTTGTCATCGCTGCGCTGGCGCAATATTTTACGGCCAGCTTTGAGGACTATTTAACGCTTCATGTTCGTGATATGGCAATGAATCAAGCGAAAATTATTGCCTCCAATGACAGTATCATCACCGCAGTGAAAACGCGTGACTACAAACGACTGGCTACTATTGCCAACAAATTGCAAAGAGATACCGACTTCGATTATGTGGTGATTGGTGACCGGGATTCGATCCGCCTTTACCATCCTAATCCGGAAAAGATTGGCTACCCCATGCAGTTTACCAAACCGGGAGCGCTGGAAAGAGGGGAGAGTTACTTCATCACCGGCAAAGGGTCGATAGGTATGGCAATGCGCGCCAAAACGCCGATCTTTGATGACGATGGCAAAGTCATCGGCGTGGTGTCGGTGGGGTATCTGGTGAGTAAAATCGATAGCTGGCGGGCTGAGTTTTTATTACCGATGGTGGGTGTGTTTGTCGTGCTGTTAGGCATTCTGATGCTGCTGTCGTGGTTCTTAGCTGCGCATATCCGCCGCCAGATGATGGGCATGGAACCAAAGCAGATTGCGCGCGTGGTCCGCCAGCAAGAGGCGCTTTTTAGTTCGGTTTATGAAGGGCTGATTGCGGTGGACCCGTATGGGCATATTACTGCCATCAACCGCAATGCAAGAAAAATGTTGGGGCTGAGTTCTCCCGGACGGCAGTGGCTGGGCAGACCTATTGCAGAGGTTGTTAGACCGGCTGATTTTTTTACCGAACAAATTGATGAAAAACGTCAGGATGTGGTGGCGAATTTTAATGGTCTGAGCGTTATTGCTAACCGTGAAGCTATTCGTTCTGGTGATGATTTGCTAGGTGCAATTATTAGTTTTCGTAGTAAAGACGAAATATCTACCCTTAATGCGCAACTGACGCAAATTAAACAATATGTTGAAAGCCTGCGCACACTACGTCATGAACATCTCAATTGGATGTCTACGCTCAATGGTCTGTTGCAGATGAAAGAGTATGATCGTGTGCTGGCGATGGTTCAGGGGGAGTCCCAGGCTCAGCAGCAACTTATTGATAGTCTGCGTGAAGCATTTGCCGATCGCCAGGTGGCGGGGCTTCTTTTTGGTAAAGTGCAGCGCGCCCGGGAGCTGGGGCTAAAAATGACGATTGTTCCAGGCAGCCAACTTTCACAACTGCCGCAAGGGCTGGACAGCACTGAATTTGCGGCGATAGTGGGCAACTTACTCGATAATGCCTTCGAAGCCAGTCTGCATAGTGATAAAGGGAATAAGACCGTCGAATTATACCTGAGCGATGAAGGCGACGACGTGGTAATCGAAGTGGCCGATCAGGGCTGCGGCATTCCAGAGTCTCTTCGCGACAAAATATTTGAGCAGGGCGTCAGTACGCGTGCTGATGAACCCGGTGAGCATGGCATTGGGTTGTATCTTATTGCCAGCTATGTAACGCGCTGCGGTGGAGTTATCACTCTCGAAGAGAATGATCCCTGCGGTACTTTATTTTCAATCTATATTCCGAAAGTGAAACCTGATGACAGCTCCATTAACCCTATTGATCGTTGAGGACGAAACACCGTTGGCAGAAATGCATGCGGAATATATTCGTCACATTCCCGGCTTCAGTCAGATATTGCTGGCGGGAAACCTGGCGCAGGCCCGAATGATGATTGAGCGTTTTAAGCCGGGGCTTATCTTGCTGGATAACTATCTTCCTGATGGTAGGGGCATTAATTTGTTGCATGAGTTGGTGCAGACGCATTACCCCGGTGATGTGGTGTTTACCACTGCCGCCAGCGATATGGAAACGGTATCTGAGGCTGTGCGCTGCGGTGTGTTTGATTATTTAATCAAGCCAATCGCTTATGAGCGTCTGGGGCAGACATTAACTCGTTATCGCCAGCGTAGACACATGCTGGAAAGTATTGATAGCGCCAGTCAGAAGCAAATTGATGAGATGTTCAACGCTTACGCTCGCGGTGAACCAAAGGATGAGCTGCCAACTGGCATTGACGCGTTGACGCTAAACGCAGTGAGAAAACTGTTCAAGGAGCCTGGTGTGCAACATACGGCTGAGACAGTAGCGCAGGCTTTAACCATAAGCCGCACCACTGCGAGACGTTATCTTGAATATTGCGCCAGCCGACATCTGATCATCGCTGAGATTGTTCACGGCAAAGTTGGCCGGCCACAACGCATTTACCACAGCGGATGAAGAGAGTGCCGGAGGACGCGCTCCTCCGGCCAGGGAAATCACTTACCAGCAACCGCGGCGGTAGTACCGGGTACCATCAACTCTGTAGCCACAATGACAATCACCAGCCCAACAAGCACCGGCACCGAGGTGCGTTTAACCACTTCAAAAGGTGATATTTTAGCCATCCCGGCAACGGCAACCACCACGCCAGAGACTGGCGAAAGCGTGCGCCCCAGGTTTGACGCCTGCAGCATCGGGATTGTCAGGTACGCCGGGTTAATGCCGGAAGAGTGTGCCAGTTTCGGGATCATCTCAACAAAGGCATAGAAAGGCGCATTGCCGGAACCAGTGGTGACTGCTGCCAGCATTGTCAGGATAACCAGCACCAGCATCAGGATAATGCTCGCCGAGCCGAACGAGGTGGCGATTGAGATCAGGCTCTGGATAAAGCCGATGGTGCTAAGGCCCTGAGCGAAAACCCCTGCGGCAACTAATAACATTACTACGTTAGCGAAGGCATCAGCCATGCCGCGGTAAGCCACCTCGAGGCCCGAAAAGACTTTTTGCGTATTAAAGCCGCGAAGAAATTCCAGAACAGAGGCAATCAGCATACAGATCACCAGAATGGTGATGATGTGCAATTGCGGACCCCATTTACCGTCAAAAAATAGCACGCCAATGATCGGTGTAAACGGCAGAATGGCGTAAAACGCGGGTGCGGTGGTTGTGATTTCGCTGACATCTAACATTTCATGAGAGATGTGCTCTTTTTTGTCCAGATAACGCTGCCAGAAAAAGTGGGCAATCGCCATGCCGATAATCGCGGCAATTGAGATAGGAAGTGTTGTTTTGAAGGCGAAGTCAATCAGCGGCATTTCAGAAGCCTGTGCTGCCAGCACCACATCACCAGATGTTGGTGCGAGAATAATTGCTGCTGGTGAGGCACAAATGGCAGCTGCCGCGCCGCGACTGATACCAACGTTCACCATCACCGGGAACAACGTTGCCATCAGTAAAACGCCAAGACCGGTTGCGGAGGAGACTGCCAGTGACATCAGACAGGCGACAAAGTAGGCGGCAATCATCAGCAGGTAAGGGGAGTTAATGTACTGCAGCGGTTTTGATGCCAGTTTGACAACCATATCGTTCGCGCCAATGTGGGTCATATAAGCGGCAAAGCCACACAGCATCATGATCATCATGCCGAGATCGCCGCCACGGCTCATCAGTAATATTTTAATGTATTCAACGATATCTGTGGCGCTGTAGCCAGTGGAAGTCTGGCTGGAGGGTAAAACTTTGTGTCCCATTATAGCGCTGATGATCAGCAGTAGCAGGCCGCCAACAAATAGCACCCCGGTGGCGGAATACCCTTTAATGATGTAGCGAGCTACACCCACAATAACGACAACCCCAATAAGGAGTTCAATAAATGTCTGCATATTCTTTCCTGTCTCCAGAATCTACAATAAATAATAAAAAAATCCTAAAATAAGAAAAAAATATGCCGAATAAATTGACATCAGGTGCTGATTGAAATCAAGAAAGCTGTCATTAAGACATTGATGTTGTTGTTTTTATACCTGGATAACAAAATTTATTTTAGGGGGAGTAATTACAACATAGCGATGTTTATAAACTGATGAATAATTGATGCGATTTTGTTAATTATTTTATGGTGTTTTGTCCGTCCAAAAAATACTCTTGTATGAGTATCATGTGGCAATACAAACAATGATTTTATTGATTGTTTCATTGTATCTAATTGAAAGATAAGTGAATGATAAATGTTTTTATGGGGGTGACTTTTATTTGCATGAGTTGTTCTTTAGCTGAAAATATTTCTTAGTCTCAGGAATAACCCGATGGTTTTATTAGTAAATTTTATGAAATAAATTTTTCAGGCGCTCGGATTATTCTTTATGTTTGCCTTGTTAAGGTTGTATTTATTTTTCTTTGGCTATGCTGGTAATATATTTTTGATAAGTTTTCTGTGGTTGCTAATGGGCGCTAGTAAATGTGTTACCGTATTTTCCTTTACTTTTATTCAGTTAATCAGCATTGAAGAAGTTTCTGCTAGTGCAGAGCAATGGATTACGACATTTAAAGATAATGTCGCAGAAACCTGGCAGCGGCCAGAACATTATGATCTGTATATTCCCGCCATTACCTGGCATGCACGTTTCGCTTATGACAAAGAAAAAACCGATCGCTATAACGAAAGACCGTGGGGTGGCGGTTTTGGTCAGTCACGTTGGGATGAGAAAGGCAACTGGCACGGTTTGTACGCGATGGCGTTTAAGGATTCGTGGAATAAATGGGAGCCCATTGCCGGATACGGTTGGGAAAGTACCTGGCGACCGCTTGCCGATGAAAACTTTCATGTCGGTCTGGGATTCACCGCTGGTGTGACGGCGCGTGATAACTGGAACTACATACCTGTTCCGCT
The DNA here is from genome assembly GCF_005843885.1 of Escherichia sp. E4742. Classification (NCBI taxonomy): domain Bacteria; kingdom Pseudomonadati; phylum Pseudomonadota; class Gammaproteobacteria; order Enterobacterales; family Enterobacteriaceae; genus Escherichia; species Escherichia sp. E4742. The sequence goes on from NZ_CP040443.1 coordinate 3,653,850, forward strand.
GATACTGCCATTGGCTTCTGTGGGCTATGGCCCTGCGACTTTTCAGATGACCTATATCCCTGGCACTTACAACAACGGCAATGTTTACTTTGCCTGGATGCGGTTTCAGTTTTAGACAAGTCACGTTTTAATAAAATCCTTAAAAATCAGTGTGTAATGAAATTAACATCAAAAATAACGCGACTTTTATCACTTTTTAGTAAAGTTGCACTGGACAAAGCGTACCACAATTGGTGTACTGGTAACCGACACAGCATTTGTGTCTATTTTTCATGTAAAGGTAATTTTGATGTCTAAGATTAAAGGTAACGTTAAGTGGTTTAATGAGTCCAAAGGATTCGGTTTCATTACTCCGGAAGACGGCAGCAAAGATGTGTTCGTACACTTCTCTGCAATCCAGACTAATGGTTTTAAAACTCTTGCTGAAGGTCAGCGCGTAGAGTTCGAAATCACTAACGGTGCCAAAGGCCCTTCTGCTGCAAACGTAATCGCTCTGTAAGATACGTCAGCAAGAATTCAAAACCCGCTTATTCAGCGGGTTTTTTTTGGTCTTCAGTGTGCGGTTGATGCTGAAAATAGCCAAAAAGCCAGTGCGGTCATGGCAAAGGAACCTAACAGGTTAACGAAGACGTTCAGTAGCGCCCAGCCAAAACGCCCCTCCTGCAATAAAAACACCACTTCTGCCGAAAATGTTGAGAAGGTCGTTAGCCCGCCACAAAAACCAGTGGTGATTAATACTTTCCACACCGGATCGATATTAGTCATGCGGCTAAACCAGGCAAACCCCATTCCTATGATAAATGCCCCAATCAGGTTTGCTGCCAGAGTTCCGAGTGGAATAGCCTGGTGCAGTGGGTTAAATCGCATACTTAACATCCATCTCGCCACGCTTCCCGTACCACCACCAATAAAAACTGCTAAAAGGAGTTGTAACACAGCTAAATCCTGCTATTTGATTTGTATGAGTGATAAGTTTAACGCCGAATATTCGTCGTTGGCGAATTTTACAACTCTGACAGGAGGTGACAATGCTGGTTGCCGCAGGACAATTTGCTGTTACATCAATATGGGAAAAGAACGCTGAGATTTGCGCCTCGTTAATGGCACAGGCGGCGGAAAACGACGTATCGCTGTTTGTCCTGCCGGAAGCGCTTCTGGCGCGCGACGATCTTGACCCGAATTTGTCAGTTAAATCGGCACAGTTGCTGGAAGGGGAATTCCTCGGACGTTTACTGCGGGAAAGTAAACGTAACATGATGACGACGATTCTGACGATTCATGTTCCCTCAACCCCTGGGCGCGCGTGGAATATGCTGGTGGCGCTGCAGGCGGGGAAAATTGTCGCCCACTATGCCAAATTGCATCTCTATGATGCGTTTTCCATTCAGGAATCGCGCCATGTGGATGCAGGTGATGAAATAGCCCCTTTACTGGAGGTTGAAGGCATGAACGTGGGGCTGATGACTTGCTATGATTTACGCTTTCCTGAGTTGGCATTAGCCCTGGCATTACAGGGCGCGGAAATCCTGATCCTGCCAGCGGCCTGGGTTCGCGGGCCACTCAAAGAGCACCACTGGTCAACCTTGCTAGCCGCTCGTGCTCTGGATACCACCTGTTATATGGTGGCAGCGGGGGAGTGCGGGAACAAAAATATCGGGCAAAGCCGGATTATAGATCCCTTTGGTGTCACCATTGCGGCAGCGGCAGAAATGCCTGCGCTCATTATGGCGGAAGTGACGCCCGAACGTGTGCGTCAGGTGCGCGCGCAACTTCCCGTCTTAAACAACCGTCGCTTTGCGCCGCCGCAATTATTATGATGTTTTTTTACTCGGCGCTTGATTCACCTTGTTACAGATTGCTATTGTGTGCGCGCGTCGAATGACCGTTAATATTCTCTGGTTTTTAAGGCGCGTTCTGTTGCCAGTTTTATGTCAAGAAGGTATCTATGGGTGAGATTAGTATTACCAAACTGCTGGTAGTTGCGGCGCTGGTCGTTCTGCTGTTTGGGACTAAGAAGTTACGTACGCTGGGCGGAGACCTGGGAGCGGCCATTAAAGGGTTCAAGAAAGCGATGAATGATGATGACGCTGCGGCTAAAAAAGGCGCAGACGTTGATATTCAGGCTGAAAAGCTCTCTCATAAAGAGTGACGTGGCGAGCAGGACGCTCCCTCAATATCTTGTTCGATAAAAAAACCCGCTTCAGATAGCGGGTTTTTTATCAGACAGATGTAAGCAATTATTACGCGATTACTTAACTTCCATCCCTTTCGCCTGCAAGTCGGCGTGGTACGAAGAGCGGACAAACGGACCGCATGCAGCATGGGTAAAGCCCATCGCCAGCGCTTCGGCCTTCATTTCATCAAACTCATCTGGGCTAACGTAGCGTTGTACCGGCAGGTGATGGCGGCTTGGCTGCAGATATTGCCCCAGTGTCAACATGGTTACACCATGGCGGCGCAGATCGCGCATGACTTCAATAATCTCTTCATTGGTTTCACCCAGCCCCACCATCAAACCGGATTTGGTCGGGATCTCCGGATGCGCTTCTTTAAAGCGTTCCAATAGTTTTAGCGACCAGTTGTAATCTGCGCCCGGGCGTACCTGACGGTAAATACGCGGTACGTTTTCCAGGTTGTGGTTGAACACATCTGGCGGCGTGGCGGTCAGAATATCCAGCGCGCGATCCATACGACCACGGAAATCCGGCACCAGAGTTTCAATTTTGATTTCCGGGCTTTTTTCCCGGATGGCAGTAATGCAATCCGCAAAGTGCTGGGCTCCGCCATCGCGCAGGTCATCGCGGTCAACGGAGGTGATAACCACATAACGCAGCGCCATATCAGCAATGGTCTGCGCCAGTTTTACCGGCTCGTTGGCATCCGGGGCGACCGGGCGACCGTGGGCAACGTCACAGAACGGACAACGGCGCGTACAAATGGCGCCGAGGATCATAAACGTTGCTGTGCCGTGGTTGAAGCATTCTGCCAGGTTAGGGCAGGAGGCTTCCTCACAGACAGAATGCAGGCCATTTTTGCGCATTGCGGCTTTGATGCCCTGGATACGTGTAGAGTCCGCGGGAAGCTTGATTTTCATCCATTCCGGCTTGCGCAGCAGGGCTTCGCGCTCTGTTGCCACGTTTTTAACCGGGATAAGGGCCATCTTATCGGCATCGCGGTATTTAACACCGCGTTCCATCACAATGGGTTTACTCATAGCGTGCGTGTTCCAGTTGCGAATTACGAAGGAAAGCGTTTCAATTCAATGGATTGTTGTAATTATCAACTATTTTTGAATTAACGACTGGCAGTATATCATTGAAACGGCCCAGAAAGCAGCCAAAGCGGTCGCGAAAATGTAAAATTGTTGTTGGTTTGTGCCATTTTATCGTTTGTCGCTGTGAACTCTATGTAACGATACTTTTTCAAAACACATTCGATAGCATCAGTTCCCCGCGAAGTATTGGAACACGCTGACTACAATGACCCAATATGATTTGGGTCATTTATGAGGGGGAATTAAGCAGGGATATATTCTACGTCAGGATTTTTGAGTAGCGCTAAAATATTTGCCAGTAAGCGTGGTGCAATATTATCGGTGGTCGCATCAGGTTTCCATTGCGATATTTTTGCCATTTCCATCCCGGCATAACCACAAGGGTTGATACGTAAAAATGGCGAAAGATCCATATTGACGTTTAATGCCAGACCGTGGAATGAACAGCCGCGGCGAATACGCAAACCGAGCGAACAAATTTTCTTTTCCCCAACGTAGACACCTGGAGCATCAGCCCGAGGGTGCGCTTCAATATCCAGCTCGGCCAGGGTATTCACTACCGTTTGTTCGAGCAAGGTCACCAGTTCACGCACGCCCAACTTCCTGCGTTTGAGGTTAAGCAATACATACATCACCTGTTGCCCCGGCCCGTGATAAGTTACCTGGCCGCCACGATCGCTCTGGATCACCGGAATATCACCCGGCATTAAAATATGTTCCGCTTTACCTGCTTGTCCCTGGGTGAATACAGGATGGTGTTCAACCAACCAGATTTCATCAAGGGTATTTTCATCACGGGTATCGGTGAATTCATGCATAGCCTGAGAAATAGGCTCGTAAGGCTGAAGGCCGAGCTGGCGGACAAGAATTTTATCCTGATACAAAACGGCATCTCCGTGGAGAATGAGTAAAAGTGGGGAAAATTATATCACAGCGAGGGGAGGGGAGTTACCCGACCAGAGGCCGGGTAACGGAGAAGCAAATTACAGAACCATACGGACGATATCGATTTTGCCCAGTTCTTCGTACAGAGTTTCAACCTGCTCGATATGAGTGGCGTTGATAGTGATAGATACCGAGTGGTAGTTGCCTTTGCTGCTTGGTTTTACCGTTGGGTTGTAGTCACCTGGCGCATGGCGCTGTACCACTTCAACCACCTGATCAACCAGCTCAGGTAACGCCTGCCCCATTACTTTGTAGGTAAAAGGAGTAGGGAATTCAAGCAGTTCGTTAAGTTTGGTTTTCATGTCAGCTCCGGCGTAACGTAATTAAATAGCAACTCCCGCCAGAGGGCGGGAGTTTTTTACTGATGCTTAGTATATGGGGGCGGAAATTACACTTTCAAGTGTTCAATTTTTAGCCGAACCAGTGATGGAACATTAATTTAATGTAATCAATGATTTTGCCGAAGAAGTTACCTTCTGGAATTTCCTGTAACACCACCAGCGGGCGTTGTTCGATAGTTTTGCCATCAAGCTGGAAGTTGATGGTGCCAACGACCTGGTTCTTTTGCAGCGGCGCATGCAGTTCACTGTTGTTCAGCACGTAGCTGGCTTTCAGGTCTTTCATGCGGCCACGCGGAATGGTCAGGTAAACGTCTTTATCAACCCCTAACGAAGCGCGGTCAGTATTACCAAACCATACCGGTTCAGAGGCGAACTCTTTGCCAACTTTCAGCGGGTTAACCGTTTCGAAGAAACGGAAGCCCCAGGTCAGCAGTTTTTTACTTTCGGTTTCACGGCCTTTGAACGTGCGTCCGCCCATGACTGCGGAGATCAGACGCATCTGACCTTCCGTTGCGGAGGCGACAAGGTTGTAGCCCGCCTTGTCAGTATGGCCAGTTTTGATACCGTCGACATTCAGGCTGTTATCCCATAGCAGGCCGTTACGGTTGAGCTGGCGAATACCGTTAAAGGTAAACTCTTTCTCTTTATAGATAGCGTATTCGTTAGGTACATCACGAATCAGGGCCTGACCGATCAGCGCCATATCACGCGCGGAGCTGTACTGACCGTCAGCGTCCAGACCGTGTACAGTCTGGAAGTGGGTATTTTTCAGGCCCAGGGCGTTAACGTAACTGTTCATCAGGCCAACGAAAGCATCCTGGCTACCGGCGGCGAAGTCAGCCATGGCAACACAAGCATCGTTACCAGATTGCAGGTTGATACCACGGATAAGCTGAGAAACCGGTACCTGCATGCCAGGTTTGAGGAACATCAGCGAAGAACCTCTGAACACCGGGTTACCGGTGGCCCAGGCGTCATTGCCGATGGTCACTAAATCAGATTCTTTGAATTTACCTGCTTTCATTGCCTGACCGATAACGTAGCTGGTCATCATTTTGGTCAGACTTGCAGGGTCGCGACGGACATCCGCATTTTGCTCGGCGAGCACTTTGCCGGAGTTATAGTCGATCAGGATGTAAGACTCCGCGTCGATCTGCGGTACACCCGGGATCATAGTTTTGATATTCAGGTCATCGGCATGTGCAGCAGAGATAAAGGCTGTGCAAAGAGCCGTGGTGAGCGCCAGGCGCTTCATGATACGAGCGGAAAAAATGGTATTCATGGTCTGAACTACGACATCCGTGATGGAATTTAAAATAAGTGCCCTACTATAGCAAATGCACTACCGCCAGGCATCTGACTTTCCGCGTGACTTTGTTAACGTCATTTACAGAAATTGACACTTCAGATGCCTGCTTTACGTTATTGCGCGGTGGTAATAAATGACTGTAATTGGGCTTCGGTTTGTAAACGTTGCTGTAAGGCACTGGCTTCAGCTTTGCTGGCGAATGGGCCAAGCTGAATACGCCAGACCGCGCCGTTTTGGGTCACGCGACCGGGTACGCCGAACTTTTGTCCCAGTTGCTGTTGATACTGTTGTGCGCGTGCCTGATCGCTAACGGCCCCCACTTGCACCATAAAGTTACCGCTGGCGCTTTGCGAAGCGGCTTGCGGTGTCACCATTGCAGGTGTTGTTGCAGGTGCCGAGACAACGGGCTGTGGTGCAGGCGTCGGTTCGCTGCCTTCCAGTACGCCGGGCGCCAGGGTAGTCGGCGCGCCGAGGAAGCCGCTGCTGGTTACCGGCGCGCCGGTCGGATCTTCGCTTTTCAGCGTCGAGTTGCTGACCGGGAGAATATCACCCTGCGGGACAGACATAGAGTTTGTTCCGCTGCCGCCGTTTAAATCGGGCGGCGCAGGCAGGGCGTAAGTCTGTTTGGCAATGGTAGTACACGCCATGCCTGGGCCAGAAAATGAACCATCCTGGGCGACGATAATAGGATCGATACGAACTTTTGTATTGTTCGAGGTGTTAAGACGGTCAGCTGCCGCGCGTGAAAGTGAAATCACACGGTCGTTGCCGTAGGGACCGCGATCGTTAATGCGCACCACGATCATCCGCCCATTAGCCAGGTTGGTGATTCTGGCGTAGCTGGGGATGGGGAGCGTTGGATGCGCCGCCGTCAGCTGCGTTGGATCAAATGCTTCGCCAGATGCCGTCAGATTGCTGCCAGGTTCGGCATCATAAATGGCTGCAAGGCCCGCCTGGCTAAAGCGTGAAGGGTCCTGCACGATTTTGTAGCTTCTGCCGTCGCGCTGATAATCTTGATTTGCCGTCGCGTTCAGTGGTTCGAAACGTGGTTCCGCCCCGCTAATTTCAACTATAGGGCCGTTACATACCGCAGGCTGCGGCACACTTACCGTCTGTTGCTGACCATCATCGCTAGTACATGCCGCGAGCATTCCTGCCGCGATGCAGATCCCGAGCCACTGCTTACGCATTCGCACCTCTTACACGCTTTTCGACAACATTTTCCTGTGGGTGTGGATTGACATCACAATCCCAAACCCAGCCATCAGCACTATGAGCGCCGATCCTCCATAACTGACCAGCGGGAGTGGAACCCCGACAACCGGCAGAATACCGCTTACCATACCAATATTTACGAAGACATAAACGAATAATATCAGCATTAAGCCGCCAGCCATGACGCGACCAAAGGTAGTTTGTGCTCTGGCTGCAATCCACAGTCCGCGCATGATGAGCAGAATATAGAGAGCAAGCAGAATCAAAATACCCACTAATCCCAACTCTTCCGCCAGTACCGCGAAGATAAAATCGGTATGGCGTTCGGGCAGAAATTCAAGCTGTGACTGGGTACCGTGCAGCCAGCCTTTACCGCGTAATCCGCCGGAGCCAATAGCAATTTTAGACTGAATAATGTGATAGCCCGCGCCAAGTGGGTCTGATTCCGGGTCGAGTAGCATCATTACGCGCTGGCGCTGGTAATCATGCATCAGGAAGAACCACAAGATTGGGATAAATGCTGCCACCAGTACCACTGCAACACCAATCAGGCGCCAGCTAAGTCCGGAGAGAAACAGTACAAACAGACCGGAAAGCGCAACGAGGATTGACGTCCCCAGGTCAGGCTGTGCTGCCACCAGCAACGTGGGCATAAAAATCAGCACCAGCGCGATGGCGGTATTTTTTAACGACGGCGGGCAAACGTCACGGTTGATAAAGCGAGCCACCATGAGCGGCACAGCTATTTTGGCGATTTCCGAGGGCTGGAAACGGACGATACCGAGATCCAGCCAACGTTGAGCGCCTTTGGAGATGGCCCCAAAGGCATCTACCGCTACCAGCAAAATAATACAGATGATATAGAGATAGGGCGCCCAGCCTTCATAAACGCGCGGCGGAATTTGGGCCATCACCACCATAATGACCAGCCCCATCGCGATCTGGCCGATTTTACGCTCCATCATGCCGATGTCCTGGCCGCTGGCGCTCCAGATCACCAGGGCGCTGTAGACCAGTAATGCCAGTAAGATCAGTAGCATTGTGGGATCAAGATGGACTTTATCCCAGAATGTTTTTTTATTCGGATTATCCGTCATGATTAATGGTCCTCCGCAGCAGTAACCGCCGGGTTTTCTGCAGGCAGATCGGTGTTGTTGTCACCAAGCATAATATGGTCGAGGATCTGGCGCATCAGCGTACCGACCGCCGGGCCAGCCCCGCCGTTTTCCAGAATCATAGCGACAGCGACTTGCGGATTGTTATACGGCGCAAACGCGGTCATCAGTTTGTGGTCGCGCAGACGCTCGGCAATTTTGTGCGCATTATAGGTTTCGTTCGCCTTCAGGCCGAAGACCTGCGCGGTACCGGATTTCGCCGCAATTTTGTAGGGCGCGCTGGCAAAGTATTTATGTGCCGTACCGTTAGGACGGTTAGCAACACCAAACATGCCGTCTTTCGCCAGTTCCCAGTAACCAGAATGAATATCGCCTACCGGCGGTTCATGCGGCTGTACCCACGGCACTTGTTTGCCATTTTCGGCGGTGCTCATCAGCAAATGCGGAACCTTCACAATACCGTCGTTAATCAGGATCATCAGTGCTTTGTTCATCTGGATAGGGGTCGCTGTCCAGTACCCCTGACCGATACCGACCGGAATGGTGTCACCCTGATACCACGGTTTTTTAAAGCGTTTCTGTTTCCATTCGCGGGTCGGCATATTACCGGAACGTTCTTCCGACAGGTCGATACCGGTGTAATGACCGTAGCCAAATTTACCCATCCATTCAGAAAGGCGGTCGATGCCCATATCGTAGGCAACCTGATAGAAGAAGGTATCTGCTGACTCTTCCAGCGATTTAGTGACATTCAGGCGACCGTGGCCCCATTTTTTCCAGTCACGATAACGCTTTTCAGACCCCGGCAACTGCCACCATCCAGGATCAAACAGGCTGGTATTACGGGTGATCACCCCTGCACTTAATGCCGAAACCGCCACATAAGGTTTAACCGTCGACGCTGGCGGATAAACCCCCTGCGTGGCACGGTTCACCAGTGGTGTGTTCGGGTCGTTCAGCAACGCGGAATAATCTTTGCTGGAGATACCGTCAACAAACAGGTTAGGGTCGTAACTTGGCGTGGAAACCAGCGCCAGCACGCCACCTGTACGCGGATCGGTAACCACAACAGCGGCACGACTGCCCGCCAGCAGTGTTTCAATATACTGCTGGAGCTTGAGATCAATTGTCAGGTAAATATCATGCCCGGCCTGCGGCGATACTTCTTTTAACTGGCGGATGACGCGACCGCGGTTGTTAACTTCAACTTCTTCATAACCCGTCTGGCCGTGCAGAACATCTTCGTAGTAACGTTCAATCCCCAGCTTGCCAATATCATGTGTTGCGGCATAGTTGGCCAGTTTGCCGTCATTATTTAGTCGCTCGACGTCTTTATCGTTAATTTTCGAGACATAACCGATAACGTGGGTCAGCGCTGAACCATAGGGATAGTAACGACGTTTATAGCCTTTAACTTCCACACCTGGAAAACGGTACTGGTTAACGGCGAAACGCGCCACCTGAACTTCAGTCAGGTTGGTTTTCACCGGAATTGAGGTAAAACGGTGCGAACGTGCACGCTCCTTTCGAAACGCGGCAATATCGTCATCGGTCAGGTCAACCACGCTGCGCAGGGCGTCCAGAGTCTGCTGCACGTTATCGACTTTCTCCGGCATCATCTCTATCTGATAGATAGTTCGGTTGAGCGCCAGAGGGATACCGTTACGGTCGTAGATAATGCCGCGGCTGGGGGCGATAGGCACCAGCTTAATGCGGTTTTCATTTGAACGGGTCTGGTAATCGGTAAAGCGAACAATTTGTAGGTTATACAAGTTGGCGATGAGCACGCCGGTTAGCAGCAAAATCCCCAAAAAGGCGACCAGCGCCCGGCGCACAAACAGCGCGGACTCTGCCGAATAGTCGCGAAAAGAGTTCTGTAATTTCATCCGCTGCGTTTTCTACTTAAGGCTACCATATCACTCACGGTGATAAGGATGGTTGGTGGTAATGCTCCACGCCCGGTACAGACTCTCTGCGACCAGTACGCGAACCAGCGGATGGGGGAGGGTAAGCGCTGAAAGTGACCAGCTTTGTTCTGCCGCCGCTTTACAGGCAGGCGATAACCCTTCCGGCCCGCCAATCAGCAAGCTGACATCGCGGCCATCCAGCTTCCAGCGTTCCAGTTCAGCGGCTAACTGCGGCGTGTCCCAGGGCTTGCCTGGGATATCGAGGGTGACAATGCGGTTTTTACCGGCGGCCGCCAGCATTTGCTCACCCTCTTTGTCGAGTATGCGCTTGATATCCGCGTTCTTGCCGCGTTTTCCCGCCGGAATTTCAATCAGTTCAAAAGGCATATCTTTCGGAAAACGACGCAGGTACTCGGTAAAACCGGTTTGTACCCAGTCCGGCATTTTCGTTCCCACGGCGACAAGTTGCAGCTTCACGCATTAACTCCAGAGTTTTTCCAGCTCATACAGGCGACGGCTTTCTTCCTGCATAACATGGACAATCACATCACCCAGATCGACCACAATCCAGTCGGCGCCGTTTTCACCTTCAACGCCGAGGGGCAATAAACCCGCCGCGCGAGATTCCTGAACCACGTGGTCGGCAATGGACATAACATGACGGCTGGATGTTCCCGTACAGATGATCATACAGTCGGTGATACTGGATTTGCCCTGAACGTCTAAGGCGATGATGTCCTGACCTTTGAGGTCATCAATTTTGTCGATAACAAAATCCTGGAGTGCTTTACCCTGCAAGTTTTCCCCCTGGGTGAAATAAAAAAGATAAAAATGGTCTGTCAGTATACCTGAAGCAGAGGCGATTTCGGGACAAATGTCAGCAAATCGGCTCTTGAAAGTGGGCTATCATCCCACCCCGCGTCACAGATTGCATCGCCATTTTTGTAAAACAATTTCTACAAAGTCGTGTATGGCGGAAATGTCAGGTTGCGGAGAATATCAGCCTGCCCGGGACTGTCAATGTCCGTTGCGGCTTACCTGTAAAAAAACAGAAAAGTCATGCATCTTCGCACCAGATGGCGCGGCTGTTGAGGACACGTAGAGTTGCGAACTCGTCATTGATATCAATGGCGCTCCAGCAGCCCTGGTCTACACGAAAATGCCACATTGCCTCGGGAGGCATGCCGATTAAGCGGGCAATCAACAGGCTCAACACACCCTGGTGGCTAACGATCAATATGTTTTTGTACTGCTGATAATCACCAAGTCCGGCAATAAACCTTTCTATCCGCTGTGAAAATGCCTGAAAGCCTTCACCGCGAGTAGGGACGGTATGCTGCCAGTCATTGCACCAGGCACTATAGTTTTCGGCATCTTCTTGCATCAGCTCGCGATGATGCCGCATTTCCCAGTCACCAAAAAACATTTCGTTGAGTTCAGGGATGATTTGCACGGGGAGTTGACGGTCGTCAAGAACCAGGCGCGCGGTGTGCTGCGCCCGTTCCAGTTCACTGCATAAAACCCTATCGAAGGGAACATCACGTAGCAGTGTATGCAAGCTTTTCGCCTGCGCGATACCGCGCTCCGTAAGTGGTGTAGGCGCATGACCGCTGTATAACCCGTCGACATTCGCTTGCGTTTCACCGTGACGAATTAACCACAGTCGCATCATTCCCTCCGTGACGGCAGATATCAGCGATACAAGCCTTGTTGGTTAATGTAAGTCAGTACCGATTCTGGTAACAATTCCTCACAAGATTCGCCGTTTTGCAAACGTTCGCGGATGATTGTCGCCGAGATGTTGAACCACGGCGTTTCGGCGAGATAAATTTTACCAGCAGGCTGAAGATGCAGATCTTCCGGATTATGCGTCAAATGATCTTCCAGCCACTGTTGGTACTGCGGTTGTGCCATTTCCAGCGGATAACCTGGACGTCGACAGACTATCAAATGTGCATTGTCGAGAATCGTTTCGTATTCATACCAGGTCGGAAAGTTCAGCAGCGAGTCCTGACCGATAATAAACGCCAGCGGCACATCTGGGCCTTGCTCCTGTCGCCACTCTTTTAACGTCTGCGACGTGTAAGAGGGGGCATTACGCTTTAACTCGCGTTCATCAAGGGTAAAGAGCGACTTGTCGGCAATCGCCAGTTCAAGCATGTGTTTTCGCTGCACGCTGTTCGCTTCAGGCTGGGGACGATGCGGAGGAACGTTGTTAGGGATAATCGTTACTCGCGTCAGCCCAATCAGATTCGCCAGCGTTTCCACGGGTTTTAGATGGCCATAATGCACCGGGTCGAAGGTGCCGCCAAACAGAGCTTGTAAAGATTTCATATCAACCGTCGATAAATACGTCTGCCAGTGGTTTATGACACAAAAGAAGAGATAATCCCTCCAGTTCTGCCCACACGGACTGACCGTAATCTTGTTTGAGAGTAAGTTCCGTTCGTGTCAGGAGTTGTACAGCCTGACGTAACTGTGGCTGACTCAGGCGATTTAGCGCTTCGCTAATCATGTTACGACGGTTCTGCCATACCCGATGCTTGTCAAACAGCGTACGCAGTGGAGTATAAGTAGACTGACGTTTCAGATTAACCAGCAGCAACAGCTCACGTTGCAAAGTGCGCAACAATATCACCGGCTCACTGCCTTCCAGACGCAACTGCTGAAGAATATGCAATGCACGCTTGCTTTTGCCACTCAACAATGCGTCAACCCAATGAAAAGGGGTGAAATGTGCGGCATCATTCACCGCTTGCTCAACGCGCGGCAGTGTCAGTTTGCCGTCCGGCCAGAGTAGCGATAAACGCTCCAGTGCTTGTGCCAGCGCCAGCAGGTTTCCTTCATAACAGTAGCAGAGCACCTGATTCGCCGCGTCATCCAGTTCTAAATTGAGCTGTTTTGCTCGCGCGGCAACCCAGCGAGGAAGCTGGGCTTGTTCTGGGGTCTGGCAAGTAACCTGCACGCTACGGTTTGCAAGCGCGGTAAACCAGGCGGCATTTTCCTGCGCTTTGCTCAATTTATTACCGCGTACGATCAACAGCAGATCGTCATGCAGCAATCCGGTGAGCGTGAGGAGTTGTTCATTGATCGCCGCATTTGGCCCATTTTCAGGTAGCACTAACAACAAAGTTTGCCGACTGGCAAACAGGCTCATTGCCTGGCATAGCGAAAATATTGCGTTCCAGTCAGTGTTGGGATCAATGGAAAAAGTATGGTGTTCTTCAAACCCTTGTGCGGCGGCGACCTGACGAATGGCGTCCTGGCTTTCTTGCAACAACAGGGGATCGTTACCAAGTAAAAGATAGGCCGCGCGCAGCCCTTCAGTGAGCTGCGCGCGGAGCTGTTCCGGGTACAACCGAATCATCAGTTACCCAGCGTGGTGGAGACGCGTGCAGGCGTTGCTGTGGTATCCGTTGTTGCCGACGTTTCTTCGTCGGAACGGACGTCCGCAGCGCGAATGCTTGGCAGCTTACGAATAAGCTGTTCGGCGGCACGGTCGTACATCTCTTTAATGATCATGTCCTGCTCGTTATCTTTCGCTAACGCCATTTGCGGGTTATCGAAGAACGAACGGAAGACTTTGGCGCTAATCGGGTAGATATCTCGTCCAGGAATCAATACCGACGCGCTAACAGTCATCACCATCTGATATTCCGCAGTTTGACCATTACGGAAAACCGACGCGGTATCCTGTGAGATTGATACAGCGCCCAGGCGCAGGGATGGAACGTCCTTACGCGTGGTTTCTTTATCGAGCAACTCGACACCGTTCAGACGTAACTGGTTACGCACCGCACGGCTTAACGGCCCGTTCGGATCGCCTGAGTCCAGGATCATGACCTTCATAGTGGAAGGAACCTGCGTGGTATCACGCAGATGCCAGCCACACCCGGCGGTGATTAACACCGCCAGAGATAACAACAATGTTGCCAGATATCGCACGCTTCCTCCCGCGCTTAGCCAACGACCAGATTGAGGAGTTTACCTGGTACGTAAATCACTTTACGCACGGTAACGCCATCAAGATATTTTGCTACCAGATGTTCCTGGCCAGCACGTTCACGAACCTGTTCTTCCGTTGCATCCACCGGAACGGTGATTTTGGCACGGACTTTACCGTTAACCTGAACAACGACCAGCGTGGAGTCTTCCACCATCGCTTTTTCGTCAGCCACCGGCCACGGCGCGTTGTCGATATCGCCTTCGCCTTTCAGCTCCTGCCACAGCGTGAAACAGATGTGTGGGGTGAACGGGTTAAGCATACGAACTACCGCCAGCAGCGCTTCCTGCATCAGGGCGCGATCCTGCTCGCCATCGGTCGGTGCTTTCGCCAGTTTGTTCATCAGCTCCATAATCGCCGCAATTGCGGTGTTGAAGGTCTGACGGCGGCCGATATCATCGGTCACTTTAGCGATCGTTTTATGCACATCGCGACGCAGCGCTTTCTGATCTTCAGTCAGTGCATCAACGTTCAGTGCCGCAACATCACCTTTTGCAGTGTGCTCGTAAACCAGTTTCCAGACACGTTTCAGGAAGCGGTTAGCCCCTTCCACGCCGGACTCCTGCCATTCAAGAGTCATATCCGCCGGAGAAGCGAACATCATAAACAGACGAACGGTGTCCGCGCCGTAACGTTCAACCATCACCTGCGGGTCGATACCGTTGTTCTTCGACTTGGACATTTTGCTCATGCCGGTATAAACCAGCTCATGGCCTGCCGCGTCTTTCGCTTTCACGATACGGCCTTTTTCGTCACGTTCAACGATAGCATCAACCGGGGAAACCCAGTTACGTTCGCCGTTTTCACCAACATAGTAGAAGGCATCTGCCAGCACCATACCCTGACACAGCAACTGTTTCGCTGGTTCGTCAGAATTCACCATGCCTGCATCACGCATCAGTTTGTGGAAGAAGCGGAAGTAGAGCAGGTGCATGATGGCGTGTTCGATACCACCAATGTAGATATCCACCGGCAGCCAGTAGTTAGCCGCTTCGGAATCCAGCATACCTTCTTTGTACTCTGGGCAAGTGTAGCGCGCATAGTACCAGGAGGACTCCATAAAGGTGTCGAAAGTGTCGGTTTCACGTAGCGCAGGCATACCGTTAACGGTGGTTTTCGCCCACTCAGGATCTGCTTTAATCGGGCTTGTAATGCCGTCCATCACCACATCTTCCGGCAGGATCACCGGCAGCTGGTCGTCCGGGGTCGGCATTACAGTACCGTCTTCCAGCGTCACCATCGGAATCGGCGCACCCCAGTAACGTTGACGGGAAACACCCCAGTCGCGCAGGCGATAGTTTACTTTACGCTCGCCAACACCCATTGCCGTCAGTTTATCGGCGATGGCGTTGAAGGCCGCTTCATGGTCAAGACCGTTGAACTCGCCAGAGTTGAACAGCACGCCTTTTTCAGTCAGTGCCTGCTGAGAAAGATCGGGTTCAGAACCATCAGCCGCCAGGATAACCGGTTTGATGTTCAGGCCGTATTTAGAGGCAAACTCGTAGTCGCGCTGGTCGTGACCCGGAACCGCCATGACTGCGCCCGTGCCGTATTCCATCAATACAAAGTTTGCTGCCCAAACGGGAATTTCTTCGCCCGTTAATGGGTGAACCGCTTTAAAGCCAGTATCGACACCTTTTTTCTCCATCGTCGCCATTTCGGCTTCGGCAACTTTGGTGTTACGGCATTCGTCAATAAAGGCCGCCAGTTCGGGATTATTTTCCGCCGCTTTCTGCGCCAGCGGATGACCTGCCGCTACCGCCAGGTAGGTACAACCCATAAAGGTGTCTGGGCGAGTAGTATAAACAGTCAGCGTGTTGTCATAGTCGTTAACGTTGAAGGTGATTTCTACGCCTTCGGAACGACCGATCCAGTTACGCTGCATGGTTTTAACGGTGTCTGGCCAGTGATCCAGTTTATCCAGATCGTTGAGCAGTTCGTCAGCGTAAGCGGTGATTTTGATAAACCACTGCGGGATCTCTTTACGTTCAACTTTGGTATCGCAGCGCCAGCAGCAGCCGTCGATAACCTGTTCGTTCGCCAGTACGGTCTGGTCGTTCGGGCACCAGTTGACCGCAGAGGTCTTCTTATACACCAGGCCTTTTTTATACAGCTCGGTGAAGAATTTCTGTTCCCAACGGTAGTATTCTGGCGTACAGGTTGCCAGCTCGCGGCTCCAGTCATAACCAAAGCCCAGCATTTTGAGCTGGTTTTTCATGTACGCGATGTTGTCGTACGTCCACGGTGCTGGCGCGGTGTTGTTTTTTACCGCCGCGCCTTCCGCAGGCAGACCAAACGCGTCCCAGCCGATCGGCTGCAGAACGTTTTTGCCCAGCATGCGCTGGTAACGGGCGATCACGTCACCGATGGTGTAGTTACGTACGTGGCCCATGTGTAGTCGACCAGAAGGATAGGGAAGCATAGACAGGCAGTAATACTTCTCTTTGCTCTCGTCTTCGGTTACTTCAAATGTGCGCTTCTCATCCCAATGAAGCTGTACTTTGGATTCTATCTCTTCCGGGCGGTATTGCTCTTGCATGGCAGCCAGTGGTCCTGTTTTCATTACGGCTACAAAAGTAGCGTTAGAGGTGGTTTTTCAGATCCGCATAGCATAGCCCAAACGTCCGCGTCAAAACAGCCTTTCGCGCACTCGACGTTGAAATCGCACAGCGGTAATCCTTGCACGAATTTACACACTCTGTGGGCAGTCTTGCAAAGTTGAGCGTAAATAACGTCTATTATTATAGCCAGTTAACGACACGGGAGATGAAATGATGAACAAGGTTGCTCAATATTACCGTGAACTGGTGGCGTCATTAAGCGAGCGACTGCGTAATGGCGAACGCGATATCGATGCACTGGTAGAACAGGCGCGTGAGCGTGTAATAAAAACAGGGGAGTTAACGCGGACCGAGGTCGATGAACTGACTCGGGCCGTCAGACGTGACCTGGAAGAGTTCGCCATGAGCTATGAAGAGAGCCTGAAGGAAGAATCCGACAGCGTTTTTATGCGGGTGATTAAAGAAAGCCTCTGGCAGGAACTGGCGGACATCACCGATAAAACGCAGCTTGAATGGCGTGAAGTTTTCCAGGATCTCAATCATCACGGGGTTTATCACAGCGGAGAAGTTGTAGGGCTGGGGAATCTGGTCTGCGAGAAATGTCACTTCCATCTCCCGATCTACACGCCGGAAGTGCTGACGCTATGCCCGAAGTGTGGTCATGATCAGTTCCAGAGACGTCCGTTCGAGCCGTAATAGTTTGATTTCGCACACCAATAAAGAGAATTTGGGCCGAATGAAATTCCCCGGCCCTTGTTTTTATCTCTACAGTAAATCTTCAATCTCACGGATTTCTTGACTGACATCTCTGGTACCGGATGACTGAACTTTACGATACAGGTCGAGAGCCTGTCGGAGATCGACAGGTCTTCCTTCTCCGTAGTGATACATAATGGCCAGGTTATACCAGGCAGTGGCGTCATTGCATTCAGCGGCTTTCGTAAACCATTCAAAGGCGGCCTGATAATCTTTCTCAACACCTTGTCCGTGTTTATACATATAACCGATGTTGACGTAAGCGCCGACGCTTTCCTGAGCGGCAGCCTTCAGATACCAGTACATCGCTTGCTTATAGTCCTGGTCCACCCCTTCGCCAGCGTTATAAGCCCACGCAATTTGAAACTGGGCGTGCCGATTACCCTGCTGTGCGCTTTTCAAATACCAGAATGCGGCGAGTGTCTTGTTTTGAGCAACGCCTTTTCCGTCTTCATAAAGATCGGCCAGATTGTCTTGCGCGTAACTATGGCCTTGCAATGCAGCTTGTTTGTACCAGAAAAATGCCAGCGCATAGTCTTGTGCGACTCCGTTGCCGTTTCTGTACATCCACGCAAGATTATTTTGCGCATAAGACATTCCGCTCTCCGCGGCTATCTGATACCAGGCAACAGCTTCTTTATAGTTAGGATCTTCTCCACGATCCAGTATCCAGCCAAGGGCGTTGGAAGCGAAAGTATGTCCTTGAAGGGCCGCTTTTTTCAGCCAAAAGATGGCTTGCTCATTATCTTTATGGCGGCTTTTATCCTCGGAGTATTTCCGCCCTAAGGAATATTGTGCTTCACAATGGTCTTGCCCGGCGGCAAGCTTTAGCCAGTAAAAGGCCTTTTCGTCGTCCGGAGAGTCAATTGCACTATCGCGATTGTAATAAAATCCAACAATATATTGAGCCTCAATATCGCCTTTTTCAGCACGTTCGATAATCTCATCTATTGATAAATTATCGCAGCAACTTGACGTAAAAATCATTATCATTTCCTTATGGTTGCAGATAAAGCATATTATATTTTTATATGTTCCATTTTTGCGTAAGCCTTATTTTATGCGTATTATGTTGCGTCAGAAAAATATAAATAAATGAGCCTCGCAATGTAGTTAATATTCATTGAATGAATATTTAAGGATAAATTATATGGACATGGAGTCGCAAAAAATATTGTTTGCACTTTCCACTCCGATGGAAATACGCAATGAATGCTGTTTACCTTCGCATTCATCCCCCAAAATGTATTTAGGTACATGCTTTTTTGACCTTTCTTCCTCCTGGGGAATTGATGACCGTGATGACCTGCTGCGCACAATTCACCGAATGATCGATAACGGTCATGCTGCACGGTTGGCTGGGTTTTATCACCACTGGTTTCGTTATTCGCCATGTGAATGGCGTGACTATCTTGCTGAATTAAATGAGCAAGGTCAGGCTTACGCGCAATTTGTCGCTAGCACCGCCGAATGCTGTGGCAAAGGGGGGATCAAAGCCTGGGATTATGTCCGGATGGGTTTTTTAAGCCGGATGGGCGTACTTAATAACTGGTTGAGTGAAGAAGAAAGTCTATGGATCCAGTCGCGCATTCATCTACGGACTCTACGTTATTATAGTAACTGGCGGCAATACTTTGCCGGTTATACCTTTGGTCGGCAATATTGGCAGTCTCCCGAGGATGATAATCTGCCTTTATTACGTGAATTCTTAGCGCGTAAAGAATACGACGATTCTGGCAATGATATGTTTTATCAATTATTTGCCAGTGACGATGCATATTACGCGACCTTACCCTGGCAACCACTGGCTGACTACCCCGCATGCCCGGAAACGCTTAAGGATATGAGCGACCTATGAAAAATTGCTGGAAGATCCTCGACATAGAGGAAACGACTGACGTCGATATTATCCGTCGCGCTTATCTGGGGTTGTTACCGTCCTTTCATCCAGAAACCGATCCACAGGGCTTTAAACAACTGCGTCAGGCGTATGAGGAGGCGCTACGGATTGCGCAGTCGCCTGCTAAATCTGTTTGGCAACCAGAAGAGCATGAAGTTGCAGAACATGAAATTCTGCTCGCCTTTCGTGCGTTACTTGTCTCTGATAGCGAACGTTTTCTGCCCTCCGCCTGGCAGCGATTCATTCAGCAATTAAATTATTGCTCGATGGAAGAGATTGATGAACTACGCTGGTCGCTGTGCACAATAGCCATGAACACTGCCCATTTATCCTTCGAGTGCGTGGTGTTATTAGCAGAAAGATTGCGGTGGTTGCAGGAGGAAAACGTCGGGGAAATAGACGAAGAAGAACTGGAATCCTTTTTATATGCCATTGCGAAGGGGAATGTTTTTAACTTCCAGACCATTCTGCATCTGTCCGTTGCCGTACAAAATGAAACCATTGATTTTTACCAAATGTTCGCTCGGATTTGGTCATCGCATCCAGAATGGCTGACACTGTATTTAGCGCAATATCGCGCAGTGATTATCCCCGATGATGCAAAACTGCACAGAAATTTACTGTGCTGGTATACCTCAAGCCGCGTGGGAATACCCGAACTCCTGGATTACGCCCGGTCGTGGCGGGAAGCTGAACCTGATAATGAAGATGCGCGTTATTATGAATACGCGCAACGCGTCTATTGTGGAGAAGGCGAAAACCTGCTGGCAGAACTTTGTGACTACTGGCGCGAGTCTCCCTCTACCCAGGCGGATGCATTAATGTTGCAATGGTGCCGTCAGCATCGGGTCGATTATTACCCGTTAGTAGTGATGATGATTGAAGCTCGTGAACTGGTTAACGATCAGGGTAAACCGCTACTTTATGTCCCCGGCGACAGCGCCCGTACGCGCTTTCAATTATACGAAATACTCAGCCATGAAAAACTCTCTGCGCTGGGGCGTTCTCTGGTCGAGATGGTTTTGCACAAAGGGCGTAAGCCGCGAATCTCATTCACGCGTGATACAGAGCATCCCTTATGGCCATTATATTTAGTTGCTAAACAATTAGTACTGGCGAACCAACCTACAGAAGAATCATTAATGCCGATCGTCGCTCGTCTTGATGCAGAAGATCGTTGCCCACTGGAAGCATTAATTATTCGTCGATTATTAATTCAGTCGGCGAATTTTGCCGGGCAACAAACCATCGAGCCAGAGCCGAAATCGAAGCCAATGCCCGTTGACGATGGTGGACCGGGCTGCCTGGGCGTCATCAAAATTATTTTCTACATTTTTATCTTTGCCGGTTTGATAGGGAAAATACTCCATCTAGTGGGTTGAAACTCAACCTTAATGTGCGGGAAGTTCAGCGAGTATTCTTTCCGCATTTTTGTAATGTTGTTTTGCGGCTAGTTTTAACCATTTGCGAGCTTCATAATTGTTAGCGTTAATGCCCGTACCGTTTCTGTAGATCAAACCCAATGTATATTGTGCATGAACATACCCTTGTTCAGCTGCTTCCTTATACCAGAGAATTGCTTTACGGGTATCTGGTTTGACTCCCAGACCTTTCAGGTAGATCCACCCCAGTTTACTTTGTGCGCGCGGATTTTCCTGTTCTGCTGATTGCTCATACCAGTATCTCGCCTGTGTATAATCCAGTGGTTTACCGTCGCTACCATGAAGATAAAATTCGCCAAGGCGATATTGCGACGTTGAGTGACCATGAATCGCGGAAAGCTCCGTTGCTGCTGTGGTAAACGGAAGACTGCCTAGTGATCTTAAATAATCAAAGACATAATTCGCCATAGCTTTATCGCGCAAGGTCGTTTTCTTAGGTTGGCTAATACAAGTGATAGCCGCAACTATAAATATTGCGAATATAAAATATATTTTTTTGTTCATTTATCAATACTTCGATTTTCTTTTTATTTTGAAAGCGTCAAGTTTATACTCATCATTAATAAAAAAGTAGTCAGTTAATGTACTTAAAGGATTGTTAATAAATGGATAAGGAAGAACAACGCCTTCTATTTGCGCTTTCTACGCCAATGGAGATTCTTAATAAGGGATGCAAGCCTGCACATGACTCGCCAAAAATGTATACCGGAATAAAAGAATTTGATCTGTCATCATCCTGGGGAATAAATAATCGTGATGATTTAATTCAGACTATTTACCAAATGACCGATGATG
Source organism: Escherichia sp. E4742 (assembly GCF_005843885.1). Classification (NCBI taxonomy): domain Bacteria; kingdom Pseudomonadati; phylum Pseudomonadota; class Gammaproteobacteria; order Enterobacterales; family Enterobacteriaceae; genus Escherichia; species Escherichia sp. E4742. The sequence goes on from NZ_CP040443.1 coordinate 3,675,413, forward strand.
GTCACGCAAATGATTTAGCCGGGTTATATCTGGCATGGCATCGCTCTTCACCTGAAGAATGGAAAGCATTAATTGCTGGTGGCTCTGACAGAGGGCTGATTTATACCCAATTTGTTGCACAAACCGCTATGTGCTGCGGGGAAGGGGGAATCAAAGCCTGGGATTATGTTCGAATGGGGTTTCTGTCACGGGTCGGTGTGCTCAACAATTGGCTGACGGAAGAAGAGAGTTTATGGCTGCAATCGCGCGTCTATGAACGAGCACACCATTACTATCATAGCTGGATGCACTATTTTTCCGCCTATTCGTTAGGACGCCTCTACTGGCAATCCGCTCAGTGTGAAGACAACGCTTCGCTACGCGAGGCGCTGACCTTGTACAAATACGATAGCGCCGGGAGTCGGATGTTCGAAGAGCTGGTAGCGGGAAGCGATCGTTTCTATGCCACGCTTCCCTGGCAGCCATTAACTGCCCAACCTGAATGCCCGGCAACGCTTAAGGATGTGAGCGACCTATGAAAACATGTTGGCAAATCCTCGAAATCGAAAGCACAACACAAGTTGATATTATCCGTCAGGCTTATCTTGCTCGCTTACCGTTGTGTCATCCCGAAACCGATCCGCAGGGGTTTAAAGCGTTACGTCAGGCCTATGAAGAGGCGCTGCGGCTGGCGGTCAATCCTGTAGAAGAATCAGTTGATGAAAAGAGTAACGCCGCAGTTGAACATGAAGCACTGAGCGCATTCAGGGCATTACTGAATTCAGAAAGTGAACGTTTTCAGCCCTCCGCCTGGCAGAAATTTATTCAGCAGTTAAATAACTACAATATGGAAGAGGTGGATCAATTACGCTGGCCGCTGTGTGCAATCGCTATAGAAGCGCGATATCTTTCATTAAATTGTGCTTCTTTGCTGGCAGAGCGTTTGAACTGGCATTCATTTAGTGACAGTGAAGGAATGGATGAAGAAGAGCGGGAGGCTTTTCTTGAGGCCATTCAGGCCGGGGATTGTTTCGATTTTCTCAGCCTTCTGGAATATCCCGTCGCGTTACAGAACCAGACTATTGAGTATTACTTCGCGCTGGAACGCTGCTGCCGTTACCATCCTGACTATGTCACTGCGTTTTTGGCGATGGAAGGTCCGTGGTTCATTCCTGATGAAGCGAAGTTACATCGCAAACTGTTGCGCTGGTACAGCTCGCTGCAAACCGGTATGGCGGAACTCATTCCTGTCGCTCAACGGTGGCAAGCGGAAGAACCAGAAAGCGAAGATGCCCGTTATTACCACTGTGCACAACGGTTGTACTGCGGCGAGGGGGAAAGCCTGCTGCTCGATCTCTGTGCGTACCGGGAGAGTTACCCATCTACACAAGCCGATAATTTATTGTTGCAGTGGAGCCAGCAACATTGCCCGGATTATTTCGCGCTGTTAGTGATGGTTATTGAAGCGCAGAGCATGATTGATGCACAAGGTAAGCCGCTGAAATATGTTCCAGGCGAGAGCGCCCGGACGCGGTTGCTATGGGCGGAAATTTTGCATAGCGGAAAATTATCGCCGTTAGGTCAATCGTTTATCGAGTCGTTATTCTTCAAACGCAAAGCATGGGCGTGGTGGAAATCGAGAGTCGGTAGCGAGACAGGGCAAGATTCACCGTTACTGGATCTGTATCGGGTAGCGGAACAGGTAGTACTGGAAGCGTTTCCGAAACAAGAGATGCTGGCCCGCCTGAATGCGCGACTGGAACGAGGAGAAGCACATCCGTTAGAAGCAATTATTACTCACATGCTGTTGACGAAAGTGAAGCTCGAGCCGGTGGATGCAGATGTCGACGAACCAGCACCTGAAAAACACGAAGAGAAGAATAATGAGAGTGAAAAACCACAGAGCATTTCCGGTATTATCAAAATCAGCTTAACGGTGCTGGTGATAGGTTATGCTCTCGGCAAAATCGCGATGTTGTTTAGCTGACGATGTGTTTTTTGCGCCGATGCCAGATGCAGCGTTTACGCCGCATCTGGCAGCCGTGTTTAAGGGATTTCAATGGCTAAATAATCGCTCGCCCGTCGACGAACTTCATCGACGCGGGCCATATCGTTTGACTGCAACGCCTCATCAAAATCGGTGATCACCCGGCCAATCTCTTCTCGCTCGTCGCCCAACGCCCGCGCCCATAACTCTTCCAGTTTGGCTTTAAAGGTACGGTTGATGAGCATATCGCGCGGATAAATTTTCAATGCGGATAACCGCGCCCGACTCTCTTCAATCTGCTGTGCGCTCAATGTTACCGGGCTGTGGTTAATGACTCTGGACTTAACGCTGCCGTCTTCCAGAAGCACGTCAACTTCAAGCAAACCGTTGATATCATAACTAAAGCGAATATCAATTGACTGATAAGCCCCGGTTTTCTTCAACGGCACATCGAATGATTCCACCAGAATATTATTTTTAACTTTGTGGTTTTCTCCCTGATAGACGTTAACCGTAATCGAATCCTGTTCCGGGTGCATGGTTGAGTAAGTTTCTACACGCGATACAGGCACAGTGGTGTTTCGTTCAATAATTGGCGAGAAAATGCCGGAAACGCCCTGGCGGTTAACTTCAACGCCCAACGAGTAGGGGCAAATATCGGTGAGGATCACTTCTTCAATATCTTCGCTGCGTAAGCGGCAGGCGGCCTGGATCGCTGCGCCCAGCGCAACAATGGTGCTCGGGTCGTAACTTTGATACGGTAGTTTGCCAAACAGACGCACGGCGATTCGCTGCACCAGCGGCATTTGCGACGCACCGCCGACCAGTACCAGGCTGTCGATTTGACTCGGTTTCAGACGTGCATCGCGCAACGCCTGTTCAATCGGCACACGCAAGCGGTTGAGTAGCGGTAACCACAAATCTTCCAGTTCGTTCTCGTAAAATTCGCATTCACGAGTTTCTTCCTGGTACTGCCAGCGAATGTGCATGGGCGATTGATTGCTACATTTTGCCGCTTCCACGCAGGCGTATAAGGCAGCCAGTTCGCTCTCGTTAAGGGCTGTTTTGGCGACTTCCGCGCGTTTTAAAACCTCATCGACCAGCATATGAGTAAAATCTTCGCCACCGAGGAAGTTATCGCCAGCGGAGGCGTGAACTTCAATCACCGGCGTGGCGTACTCGAGCACCGTAACGTCGAACGTACCGCCACCGAGATCAAAAACCAGCGAGCGGGTATTTTGCTGCGTATGCAGGCCATACGCCATCGCGGCTGCCGTTGGCTCATTAATCAGGCGCACTGCATTTAGCCCGGCTAACTCTGCTGCTAAACGGGTATGCTTGCGTTGTTCATCACTGAAATAAGCAGGAACAGAGATCACCACATCTTTAATCGGACGTTGCAGAAATTCTTCAGCATCTTCTTTTAATGAACGCAATACCAAAGAGGACAATTCCGGTGCATTAAATGTGTCACCGCCTAAACGCCAGTTGGTATTACTGCCCATCGCGCGTTTAAATAACGCTGCGGTTTTATCAGGGTGCGATGTGCGCCTGGACACTGCCGGTTTACCGACCAGAATATGGTTATTTTCATCCATGCTAATTATGGATGGTGTTAAATATTCACCGAATTTATTTGGAATTAATTGTGCGGCACCGTCTTTCCAGACAGCAATTAAACTATTGGTAGTACCGAGATCGATACCAATGGCGAGTTCTGCATTATCCATTGCATTTATATCTTGAAAGAAAAAGAGATAACCAGATTAAGACCACCCTGGTAAAACATGGTGATCTTAATCAATAAGGAGTATTAAGCGTAAAATTTCAGACGTTCAGCCAGTAAATCAACAAAGCCCTGACGATCAACATCGACCATTACAGTGGCATTCGGTTTATTACCGGTCAGATAGTAATAATCAACAACTGTCATCCCCTGGGTATATTTCCCCTGTGTTTCAACGCCGACCCAGCGCTCCACGGTGGTAAACAACTCGGGTTTCAATAGCCAGGCAATGGTGCATGGGTCATGCAACGGCGCGCCGACAAAGCCCCATTTTTCGTCTTTATGATATTCGAGGAAGAAATCCAGCAGTTCGGCAACAATGGTTGAAATCGGGTTACCAATCGCGCGGAAACGCTCGGTGTCCTCAACGTGAATTTGCGCTTTGTGAGTGACATCCAGACCGGCCATCACCACCGGAATCCCTGACTGGAAGACAATTTCTGCCGCTTCCGGGTCAACGTAAATATTAAACTCGGCGGCTGGCGTCCAGTTACCAAGCCCCATTGCACCGCCCATAATCACTATACGGGCGATTTTGCTATGCAGTTCCGGATGGCTATTGAGCAGCAACGCGACGTTAGTTTGCGGTCCGGTAGAAACAATGGTGACAGGTTCCGCACTTTCACGCAGCGTTTTCGCCATCAACTCTACCGCCGTACAGTTTTGCGGTGCAAACGTCGGTTCCGGTAATGCCGGGCCGTCAAGTCCACTTTCGCCGTGTACGTTGTCCGCGATAATCAACTCACGCATTAACGGTTTCACCGCGCCGCCTGCTACCGGAATATCGGTGCGATTAAGCAAGGTAAGCATACGCAGAACATTGCGCAATGTTTTATCGGGTGTCTGGTTTCCGGCGGAAGATGTGATGGCTTTGACATCAAGCTCTGGTGAGGCGAGGGCGAGAACTATTGCGATAGCGTCGTCATGACCTGGGTCGCAATCTAACAGAATTGGCAGTGCCATTGTTGCTCCTTGTTGTGTGTTTCTTTGCGACAAGGGTAACGCCGGAATGTAACAGATACGAGGACCGAAACGATAAAGCGTGAGATGGCGCGCACCTGGGTATGCGCGCCAGAAGGATTAGTGCAGGATTTTCGCGAGGAAGTCTTTTGCGCGGTCCGATTTCGGATCATCGAAGAAAGCGTCTTTCGGCGAGTCTTCGACAATTTTTCCCTCGTCCATAAAGATCACTCTATTCGCCACTTTACGGGCAAAGCCCATTTCGTGGGTCACCACCATCATGGTCATCCCCTCGTTCGCCAGTTCGACCATCACGTCCAGCACTTCGTTGATCATCTCCGGATCCAGTGCCGATGTCGGTTCGTCGAACAGCATCGCAATAGGATCCATGCACAATGCGCGAGCGATCGCCACACGCTGCTGCTGACCACCGGAAAGCTGCGCCGGAAACTTATTGGCATGCGCGGAAAGTCCCACGCGCTCCAGCAATTTCAATGCTTTTTCACGAGCCGGCGCTTTATCGCGTTTAAGCACTTTCACCTGCGCCAGGGTCAGGTTTTCGATAATCGACAGATGAGGGAACAGCTCGAAATGCTGGAACACCATCCCGACGCGGGAACGCAGCTTCGCCAGATCGGTTTTCTTGTCGTTAACCACGATACCATCGACGGTGATTTCACCTTGCTGCACCGGTTCGAGGCCGTTGACGGTTTTAATCAGCGTTGATTTGCCGGAACCAGACGGGCCGCAAACCACCACCACTTCGCCTTTTTTCACTTCGGTTGAGCAGTTGGTCAGCACCTGAAAGTGACCATACCATTTTGAAACATTTTTCAGGGTAATCATTATGCTGTCCTTCTTTTCAAGTAGCTGACCAACAACGACGCGCTAAGGCTAATAACGAAATAAACAAACCCGGCAAACAGGATCATCTCAACCTGCGTACCATCACGTTCACCAATGGTTGAGGCGGTACGGAAGAAATCAGCCAGAGATAACACATACACCAGTGAGGTATCCTGGAACAGTACGATGCCCTGAGTGAGCAGCAGCGGCACCATCGCGCGGAACGCCTGCGGCAGAATAATCAGTTTCATCGACTGCCAGTGAGTCATTCCCAACGCCAGCGCGGCGCTCGACTGACCACGAGAAATACTTTGAATACCAGCACGGATAATCTCTGAATAGTAGGCCGCTTCAAACATCGAAAACGCCACCATCGCCGAAATTAAACGGATATCATTTTTTGGCGATAATCCCAGCACGTTTTGCAGAAAACCCGGCACAATCAGGTAAAACCACAGCAAAACCATAACTAAAGGAATCGAGCGGAATACGTTAACGTAGGCTTTGGCAAACCACGCTACGGGCGCAAAGCTGGACAAGCGCATCACCGCCAGCATGGTGCCCCACAAAATACCAATCACGACTGCCGTGACGGTGATTTTCAGGGTGATCACCAGCCCGTCGAGCAGATATGGCAGGGAAGGGACAATGGAACTCCAGTCAAACTCGTACATTATTTGCCCCCCATGTTGCCGGGCAGGCGAACTTTACGTTCAACCAGCGTCATTACCAGCATGATAACCGCGTTAATCAACACATACGCCAACGTAATAGCGGTAAACGATTCCCAGGCGTGGGCTGAGTAATCGAGCAATTTACCTGCCTGCGCTGCCATATCTACCAGACCGATGGTCGAGGCGATGGCGGAGTTTTTCACCAGGTTCATCATTTCGGAGGTCATCGGCGGGACGATAACGCGATAAGCGTTAGGCAGCAGTACGTAGCGGTAAGCCTGCGGTAGCGTCAGACCCATCGCCAGCGCGGCATTTTTTTGCCCACGCGGTAGCGACTGAATGGCGGCGCGTACCTGTTCGCAAACGCGAGCGGCAGTAAACAGTCCCAGGCAAAGCATGGATGAAAGGAAAAACTGAATATTGGGGTCCAGTTCTGCCTTAAACCACATGCCGATTTTCTCCGGCAGCAGTTCTGGGATCACCAGATACCAGGTAAAGAATTGCACGATCAATGGCACGTTGCGGAATAGTTCAACATACAACGTACCCAGACCGGAGAGAAAACGGTTAGGAACGGTACGCAAAATGCCGAATAACGAGCCGACGAGGAAAGCGATAATCCAGGCGCAGATCGACAAAGCGATCGTCACCTGAAAGCCGCTCCAGATCCAGCCGAGATAGGTGGTGTTGCCGAACGGGGCTTGTTGTAAAAAAATACCCCAGTTCCAGTCTATAGACATAAATCTACTCCAGAAAAAAGAGGGTAGCAGCGTTAACTGCTACCCTCGAAGATTGTTACTCAGCGTATTGCGGTTTTCAGGCCCGATGGGGAACGACCATCAGGCGTATAGTCTGTCCGTGCTACGTAACAATCGAGAGGGCTGGAATTTCCGCCCCTGGTTCTTGTAATTAGTTCAGTGCTTTGTCATTCGGTTCTTTGAACAGTGCTTTCATTTCGTCCGACAGTTCGAAATTCATGTTCAGGTTTTTCGGCGGAATTGGATTTTTGAACCATTTATCAAACCATTTTTCCGCTTCACCGGAGGTCTGCACCTGAGCGATGGTGTCATCCATCAGCTTTTTGAACTGCGGATCATCTTTACGCAACATACAACCGTAGGCTTCCTGAGACTGCGGCTTGCCGACGATTTCCCAGTTGTCTGGTTTCTTCGCTTTCGCTCGTTCACCGGCCAGCAGAGCGTCATCCATCATAAAGGCAACGGCACGACCGCTTTCCAGGGTGCGGAAAGAGTCACCGTGGTCTTTGGCGCTGATGATGCGCATGTTCATTTTTTGCTCTTCATTCAGTTTGTTGAGCAGAACTTCAGAGGTAGTACCGGAAGTGACGACCACGGCTTTGTCTTTCAGGTCGGCAAAATCTTTGATATCGCCGCCCTTTTTGGTCAGCAGGCGCGTACCGACCACGAAAATAGTGTCAGAGAAAGCCGCCTGTTTTTGGCGTTCGACGTTGTTGGTGGTAGAACCACATTCAAAATCGAAAGTGCCGTTTTGCAGCAGAGGAATACGGTTTTGTGAGGTGATCGGAATCAGTTTCACCTGCAAGTCCGGTTTGTTGAGTTTCTTTTTTACTGCTTCAACAATGGCGTTGGAGTAATCCTGCGAGTAACCCACCACTTTTTGCTGATTGTCGTAATAAGAGAAAGGCACTGAAGATTCACGGTGACCGACGACAATCACACCGTTTTTGGCGATTTTGTCCAGAGTACTGCCCGCTGCCGGGGCGGCGTCATCTGCCTGTGCCAGGCCTGCGGAAAGTGCCAGGGCCAGGATTGCTGTGGCAGGTTTACGTAATTGCATATCCAACTCCTTTATCTTCTGCGTTAAAAACGCATGGATACCCGTTGTGAGTGTTTGTGTTGTTATCATCTGCAACTTTATTGTGCAGTGTTGTGCTTGTTAGGTAACATTTAGTTTGGCTAAATGTAAAGATATTGCTGTTTTATTGTTTGTTTTTGCGAGATGCGCCGCACCATTCCGAAGCAAAATTCTTAAAATGCACTCTTTTAGTGCTACCGCTGGATTACTGTGGTGCAACCAGGTTGTACTGATGCTGATTCAGGGTTTGCCTTGTATAACAAAGCAATAGATGTGCCAAAGTTGGATAGGGGAATTTTATTATCCGGATAACGCACTGATGCCGCATCCGGCGAGCGTGCCGAAATACGGGATGTATTCCGGCACGATAAGAAGGGATTATTTACGTCGCTGACGCAGACTCATCAACACAGCGGCAAAACCAAACAGTGCAGTCAGCACCCACAGCGGCCAGTTGCCGGTACGGGCGTACGGTGTGAGTCCGGTAGTCGGCGTCACGTTAGTGGTCAACACCTCGCGGGTGAACTGCGGGATCATCGCCTGAATCTCACCCTGCGGACCAATCACCGCCGTAATACCGTTGTTGGTGCTGCGCAGAAGTGGGCGTGCCAGCTCCAGCGCACGCATTCGCGCCATCTGGAAGTGTTGCCATGGACCAATAGACTTACCAAACCATGCATCGTTGGAGATAGTCAGCAGATAGTCGGTATCCGGGCGGAAGTTATCGCGCACTTGCTCGCCAAGAATGATCTCGTAGCAAATAGCCGCAGTAAGCTCAATACCATTTACCGACAGCGGCGGCTGGATATATGGCCCACGGCTGAACGACGACATCGGCAGATCAAAGAACGGTGCTAACGGACGCAGAATCGACTCCAGCGGGACAAACTCGCCAAACGGAACCAGATGGTTTTTGTTATAGCGATCGGCTGATTCGTAGCTGTACGGTGCACCTTTACCCAGCGTGATGATGGTGTTGTAGGTATCGTAGCGGTTCTGCTTATTGAGGCGCGCATCGACAATCCCGGTGATCAACGAGCTACCTTTCTCACGCAGAACGCCATCCAGCTCTTTGAGGAACGGCTGCTGATTAATTTCCAGATCGGTTATCGCTGACTCCGGCCAGATAATCAACGATGATTTACCCATCAGCGGTGCCGTTGCGTTGTAGTAAATCTTCAGCGTATTAAGAAGCTGACTTTCATCCCACTTCAGCGATTGCGGAATATCGCCCTGAACCATCGAAACCTGAATGGTTTTCTCCGGTTGTGGGGTAAACCACTGGATGTAACGCAGCGGGAAGGGAAGGGCAAACAGTACGACAGCCACCACCAGCGGACGCCAGTTGCGTTTGACTAACGCCAGTGCTAGCAGGCCGCTAACCATCATCAGCAGGAAGTTAATGGCTTCCACGCCCATTATCGGTGCCAGCCCTTTTAACGGGCCATCAATCTGGCTATAGCCGAACTGTAACCACGGGAAGCCGGTCAGTACCCAACCGCGCAGAAACTCGGTCACTTGCCAGAGAGCAGGGGCGGCAATAGCCACGCGCAGCCAGGTGGTTTTCGGCCACAGACGCGACAACACGCCAGCAAACAGTCCGGTATACAGCGACAAATACGCCGCCAGCAGTACCACCAGGAAGATGTTAACCGGGCCAGGCATTCCGCCAAAGGTCGCGATGCTGACATAGACCCAGTTAATACCGCTGCCAAAGAGGCCAAATCCCCAGCAAAAGCCAATAGCGGCAGACTGGATTGGACGGCGGTTAAAGGTCAGCGCCTGAAGCCCCATCAGCGAAATAATCGCCGCAGGCCAGACGTCGTAAGGAGAGAAGGCCAGCGTTCCGCAGGCACCGAATAATAACGCCAGCAGCAGGCGAATGCGCTGGCGTTCAATTAATGAGGCAAAAGCCATGTAGTTATCTATCCAGTTTCGGTTTTATTCATCCAGCTTTGGCTGGGGTGAGTCATCCGGGATTTTGACATGAACCTGAATAATACGCCGACTATCGGCCATCGCCACTTTGAACTGGTAACCGTCGATGTCGATGGTTTCGCCACGCGCTGGAAGATGCCCAAATGCCTGCATCACCAGACCACCGATAGTGTCGACCTCTTCATCGCTAAAGTGGGTGCCGAACGCTTCGTTGAAGTCTTCAATGGAAGCCAGTGCGCGCACGGTCCAGGTATGACGACTCAGCTGACGGAAGTCGATATCATCTTCTTCGTCATACTCGTCTTCAATCTCACCAACAATCAGTTCCAGGATGTCTTCAATGGTCACCAGACCGGAAACCCCACCGAATTCGTCAATGACGATCGCCATGTGGTAACGCTGAGAGCGAAACTCTTTCAGCATCCGGTCTACGCGCTTACTTTCAGGGACGACAACCGCCTGACGTAACACTTTGTCCATGCTGAAGGCTTCAGCATCGCTGCGCATAAACGGCAGCAAGTCTTTCGCCATCAGAATCCCTTCAATGTGATCTTTGTCTTCGCTAATCACCGGGAAACGTGAGTGGGCGGACTCGATGATGACATCAAGGCATTCGTCCAGCGTCTGGTTGCGTTTCAGGGTAATCATCTGGGAGCGGGGGATCATGATGTCGCGGACGCGTTGGTCTGCGATGTCCATCACTCCTTCGAGCATATCGCGCGTATCTTCGTCGATAAGGTCGTTCTGCCCGGAATCACGGATCAGCGCCAGCAGTTCGTCACGGTTTTTCGGTTCACCGTGGAAAAGTTGGCTGAGTAACAGGGAGAAAAATCCCTTCTTGTTGCTTATCGTGTCACTACTGTGTGAATTGTCGTCGCTCATGGCGTCGTATGGGTTCTCATGTTAGTTAATCAAAACGCCGTCGTTAATCACCAACGGCGGGGACATCTGCCAGTCAAATGCCTGGCAAATTATTCTTTCTCGGCAATGTACGGATCCTCATAGCCCAGAGCAAGCATAATCTCTGTTTCGAGGGCTTCCATTTCTTCTGCTTCGTCATCTTCGATGTGATCGTAACCTAACAAATGCAGACTGCCGTGCACCACCATATGCGCCCAGTGCGCCTCCAGTGGTTTGCCTTGCTCCTGAGCTTCCTTCTCAACCACCTGACGGCAGATAACCAGATCGCCCAGTAGCGACATCTCCATTCCTGGCGGCACTTCAAACGGGAAGGAGAGCACGTTGGTTGGCTTATCCTTACCGCGATAGGTCAGATTGAGACTGTGGCTTTCGGCGGTATCGACCAGGCGAATAGTCACTTCCGATTCTTCCTGAAACTGCGGGATCACCGCATTCAGCCATGTTTGAAACTGGCTCTCTTCCGGCAACCCGGAATTATCTTCACATGCCAGTTGTAAATCGAGGATCACCTGACTCATTTTTGTTCCTGTTCTTCGCGCTTGCGTTCTGCCGCCAGCGCCGCTTTACGTTTTTGTTCGGCTTCTTCCCAGGCTTCATAGGCGTTAACGATACGCGCCACCACCGGGTGACGAACCACGTCTTCGCTGTGGAAGAAGTTAAAGCTGATTTCTTCGACTTCGGCGAGCACCTCAATGGCGTGACGCAAGCCTGATTTAGTATTACGCGGCAGGTCGATCTGCGTGACGTCGCCGGTAATAACCGCTTTTGAGTTAAAACCGATACGGGTCAGGAACATCTTCATCTGTTCGATGGTGGTGTTCTGGCTTTCATCAAGAATGATAAACGCGTCGTTCAGCGTACGACCACGCATATAGGCCAGCGGCGCGACTTCAATAACGTTGCGCTCAATCAGCTTCTCGACTTTCTCAAAGCCCAGCATTTCAAACAGCGCGTCGTACAGCGGGCGCAGATACGGGTCCACTTTCTGGCTTAAATCGCCAGGCAGGAAGCCCAGTTTCTCACCGGCTTCTACCGCCGGACGAGTCAGCAGAATACGGCGGATTTCCTGGCGCTCCAGGGCATCAACAGCCGCAGCTACTGCCAGGTAGGTTTTACCCGTACCTGCCGGGCCAACGCCGAAGGTAATGTCATGGTCGAGAATATTGGCGATGTACTGCGCCTGGTTTGGCGTACGTGGTTTAATCACGCCGCGTTTGGTCTTGATGTTGACCGCTTTGCCGTACTCCGGCACGCTCTCCGCGCTTTGCTCCAGTACCCGCGCTTCTTTAATCGCCAGGTGGATCTGTTCCGGTTCAATATCCTGAATCTGGCCGCGCATCGGGGCGGTATCGACATACAGGCTGCGCAGAATGTCTGCCGCGGCGGTGACGCAAATCGGGCGGCCGGTCAGTTTAAAGTGATTATCGCGGCGATTGATCTCGATGCCGAGACGGCGTTCGAGCTGCTTGATGTTGTCATCAAACGGGCCGCACAGGCTCAACAGACGCGCGTTGTCTGCTGGCTCCAGGGTGATTTCGCGAGTGTCTATGTTCAAACCGTTCCTCTTATCTGTATGCCGCCGGAAGCTGAACATTCACCGGCCTATAACGAAATTATTCACGCCACAGGAAAAAGGCGCAAGCATTGCGATAAAGATGGGGATAAAGAGAGAAAAAACAAGGCCCACCGGAACGGCGGGCCAGTGATTATTGACGAAGTGCGTGTTGTTCATGCCGGATGCGGCGTAAACGCCTTATCCGGCCTACAAATTCATGCGAATTCAATATATTGCTGGAATCATGTAGGCCTGATAAGCGTAGCGCATCAGGCAATTTGCGTTTGTCGTCAGTCTCAAAACTTACCAGACCGGCGGGCCTGAGAATTACGGCTGATAATAACCCACGCCCAGGTCATTTTCTTTGCGGGTACGGGCAATCACCGATTCCGGAGCCTCTGCCACGCGCAGACCCATTTCCTCTTCGGTACGCACCACTTTACCGCGCAGAGAGTTCGGGTAGACGTCGGTAATTTCTACATCGACGAATTTACCGATCATATCCGGCGTGCCTTCGAAGTTGACCACGCGGTTGTTTTCTGTACGACCAGAAAGCTCCATGATGCTCTTACGTGAAGTACCTTCTACCAGAATACGCTGGGTGGTGCCGAGCATCCGGCGGCTCCATGCCATCGCTTGCTGATTGATACGTTCTTGCAGAATATACAGACGCTGCTTCTTCTCTTCTTCCGGAACATCATCAACCATATCGGCGGCTGGCGTACCCGGACGTGCAGAGAAGATAAAGCTGTAGCTCATGTCGAAATTGACGTCGGCAATCAGCTTCATCGTTTTCTCGAAGTCTTCGGTGGTTTCGCCAGGGAAGCCAACGATAAAGTCAGAACTGATCTGAATATCCGGACGCGCCGCACGCAATTTACGGATGATCGCTTTGTACTCCAGCGCCGTATGGGTACGTCCCATCAGGTTCAGAATACGATCGGAACCGCTCTGTACCGGCAGGTGCAGGAAGCTCACCAGCTCCGGCGTGTCGCGGTATACTTCGATGATATCGTCGGTGAATTCGATCGGATGGCTGGTGGTAAAGCGAATACGATCGATCCCGTCGATCGCAGCAACCAGACGCAGCAGATCGGCAAACGATCCAGTGGTGCCGTCGTAGTTTTCACCACGCCAGGCGTTCACGTTCTGACCGAGCAGGTTGACTTCACGCACGCCCTGAGCAGCAAGCTGGGCAATCTCAAACAGAATATCGTCGGACGGACGGCTTACCTCTTCACCACGGGTGTAAGGCACCACGCAGTAGGTGCAATATTTATTGCAGCCTTCCATGATGGAGACAAACGCGGTCGGCCCTTCGGCGCGCGGTTCCGGCAGACGGTCGAACTTCTCGATTTCCGGGAAGCTGATATCTACAACCGGGCTGCGGTCGCCGCGCACGGAGTTGATCATCTCCGGCAGACGGTGCAGCGTTTGCGGCCCAAAAATAATATCGACATAGTGGGCGCGCTGGCGAATGTGCTCGCCTTCTTGCGATGCCACGCAGCCGCCGACGCCGATAATCAGGTCTGGATTCTTCTCTTTTAACAGTTTCCAGCGACCCAACTGATGGAAGACTTTTTCCTGAGCCTTCTCGCGGATTGAGCAGGTGTTCAGCAGCAGCACATCCGCTTCTTCCGCCACGTCGGTCAGTTGATAGCCGTGGGTGGCATCCAGCAGATCGGCCATCTTCGATGAATCGTACTCGTTCATCTGACAGCCCCAGGTTTTAATATGGAGTTTTTTGGTCATCGACTTGCTCTTGCGAATAGTAGCCAGGAATGCAGGGCGCATAGTGTAATGCTTTGCTGCCGTTGTGACCAGTATGAGCGTTATCAGCCCTTGGGGGTAAAAATCCTGTAAACTTAAAGCATATTGCTAACAGGATGATTGACCATGACAAATCAACCAACGGAAATTGCCATTGTCGGCGGAGGAATGGTCGGCGGCGCACTGGCGCTGGGACTGGCGCAGCACGGATTTTTGGTAACGGTAATCGAGCACGCAGAACCTGCGCCGTTTGTGGCCGACAGCCAGCCGGACGTGCGGATCTCGGCGATTAGTGCGGCTTCGGTGTCATTGCTTAAAGGTTTAGGCGTCTGGGATGCGGTACAGGCCATGCGTTGCCATCCTTATCGCAGACTGGAAACGTGGGAGTGGGAAACGGCGCATGTGGTGTTTGACGCCGCTGAACTTAAGTTACCGTTGCTTGGCTATATGGTAGAAAACACTGTCCTGCAACAGGCGTTGTGGCAGGCGCTGGAAGCGCATCCGAAAGTAACGTTACGTGTGCCAACCTCGCTGATTGCGCTGCATCGCCATAATGATCTTCAGGAGCTGGAACTGAAGGGCGGTGAAACGATCCGCGCGAAGCTGGTGATTGGTGCCGACGGCGCAAATTCGCAGGTGCGGCAGATGGCGGGAATTGGCGTTCATGCCTGGCAGTATGCGCAGTCGTGTATGTTGATTAGCGTACAGTGCGAGAACGATCCCGGCGATAGCACCTGGCAGCAGTTTACCCCGGACGGTCCACGCGCGTTTCTGCCGTTGTTTGATAACTGGGCGTCGCTGGTGTGGTATGACTCTCCGGCGCGCATTCGCCAGTTGCAGAGTATGAATATGGCGCAGTTACAGGCGGAAATTGCTAAACATTTTCCGTCGCGTCTGGGTTACGTGACACCACTTGCAGCAGGCGCTTTTCCGCTGACGCGTCGCCATGCGTTGCAGTATGTGCAGCCGGGGCTGGCGCTGGTGGGCGATGCCGCGCATACCATTCATCCGCTGGCAGGGCAGGGAGTGAATCTTGGCTATCGGGATGTCGATGCTCTGATTGATGTTCTGGTCAACGCCCGCAGCTATGGCGAAGCGTGGGCCAGTTATCCAATCCTCAAGCGTTACCAGATGCGTCGCATGGCGGATAACTTCATGATGCAAAGCGGTATGGATCTGTTTTATGCCGGATTCAGCAATAATCTGCCGCCGCTGCGTTTTATACGTAATCTTGGTTTGATGGCGGCGGAACGTGCTGGCGTACTGAAACGTCAGGCGCTGAAATATGCGTTAGGGTTGTAGTCTCACAATATTGCCGGATGCATGCCAACCGTAGGTCGGATAAGACGCGCCAGCGTCGCATCCGACGTTGAAGGATAATACGTGCCAGCGTCGCATCCGACATTGAATATACGCAGAAAAGCAAAAAGCTCGCCGAAGCGAGCTTTTTTAATGTGGCTGGGGTACGAGGATTCGAACCTCGGAATGCCGGAATCAGAATCCGGTGCCTTACCGCTTGGCGATACCCCAACAGGGTGCACTTACAAGGTAAGCGTCTTGAATAAATTGGCTGGGGTACGAGGATTCGAACCTCGGAATGCCGGAATCAGAATCCGGTGCCTTACCGCTTGGCGATACCCCAACAAATTTGTTTTTGAATTTGCCGAATCTATTCGACAGATTCAGAATTTGGTGGCTACGACGGGATTCGAACCTGTGACCCCATCATTATGAGTGATGTGCTCTAACCAACTGAGCTACGTAGCCAGATTATTTCTTCGATGGCTGGGGTACCTGGATTCGAACCAGGGAATGCCGGTATCAAAAACCGGTGCCTTACCGCTTGGCGATACCCCAATAACCGGGCGGTGAACCGCTTACTCGAAGAAGATGGCTGGGGTACCTGGATTCGAACCAGGGAATGCCGGTATCAAAAACCGGTGCCTTACCGCTTGGCGATACCCCATCCGTACAACGCTTTCTGGTGAATGGTGCGGGAGGCGAGACTTGAACTCGCACACCTTGCGGCGCCAGAACCTAAATCTGGTGCGTCTACCAATTTCGCCACTCCCGCAAAAAAGATGGTGGCTACGACGGGATTCGAACCTGTGACCCCATCATTATGAGTGATGTGCTCTAACCAACTGAGCTACGTAGCCATCTTTTTTTCGCGTTACCTTATCGGCGTTGCGGGGCGCATTATGCGTATAGAGCCTTGCAGCGTCAACCTCTTTTTCAAGGAAAATTGCTCGAAAGTGACTGTTTGGTTAGGTTGCGAACAGCGTGGCGCTATATTCGTCAATTATTGTTTATTTCGTGTTTTTTTCTGTTGTTTTGCTATACAGGATGAAATTCGGAATTCAACAATAGCGCCGAAGAATTATCTCATGAAATACTGCACCGTTACGATTGGACAGGGCAGGAATTGCGGCGCCCGCATCTCTGCTATCATTTCAGGCGATTCATTGAGGGAATAATATGCTGCGTTTTATCACGGTGCTGGTCAGTGCTTTATTATTTATGCAATCCGCATTTGCCGATACAGCCCGACCGGAAATCGGTAAATATGTTTTTGGCTATCGTGGGCAGGAAGGCGCTGTGGTGTGGATGATGCGAATCGGGCCGCAAGCGTCTAATGAAGCACTCGTTCAGGTATCGCATGTTGATAATGACATCGATGGTCAGATTTTTCGCTGTAAAGTAAAAGTATTACAGGAAGGTGAGAAATCTTATACCGCTGTAATCAAGGGGGAATCTTTTGAGTTATTACGCCTGAAAGAGGGAAATGGCAGCCTGCATATCCCGGAGGAATCGGCAACCTGGTCAGTCGCTTACAGTAATGAGTTATCTGACAGTGATGTAGCAAATCCGGAACATTTCCTCACTGCATATCAGAATCAACAAGCTCCCCAGTAACTGAAATTGCCCCGGATTTCTCCGGGGGCAATATTACACGTCTTATTTATATGCAGACTGGTGAACACCAACCGCGCGACCAGACGGATCGTCCATTTTCTTGAACGCTTCATCCCATTCGATCGCTTTAGCAGAAGAACAAGCGACGGACGGGCCGCCCGGTACGCACTCTGCGGCGCTCGGAAGCGGGAACAATTCTTCAAAGATTTCCCGATACAGATACGCTTCTTTTGAGGTTGGCGTGTTGTATGGGAAGCGGAAGCGGGCAGTTTCCAGTTGTTGATCGGAAACCTGCTGCGCCGCCACTTCTTTCAGTGTGTCAATCCAACTGTAACCGACGCCATCGGAGAACTGCTCTTTCTGCCGCCAGGCAACACTTGCAGGCAGGTACGACTCAAAACATTCACGCAGGATGTGTTTTTCCATCTTACCGTTACCGCACATTTTATCCTGCGGGTTAATACGCATTGCTACGTCGAGGAATTTTTTGTCAAGGAACGGAACGCGCGCTTCCACTCCCCAGGCCGACATCGCTTTGTTGGCACGCGCGCAGTCATACATATGCAGGGCCAGCAGTTTACGTACAGTCTCTTCATGCAGCTCTTTGGCGTTCGGCGCTTTGTGGAAGTAAAGATAACCGCCAAACACTTCATCAGAACCTTCACCGGACAGTACCATCTTAATGCCCATCGCCTTGATCTTACGCGACATTAAATACATCGGTGTTGAAGCGCGAATAGTGGTCACATCGTACGTTTCGATGTGGTAAATCACATCGCGGATGGCATCCAGACCTTCCTGTACAGTGAAGTGAATTTCGTGATGCACAGTGCCCAGATGGTTTGCCACTTCCTGTGCTGCTTTCAGATCCGGTGAACCCGGCAGACCTACGGCAAAGGAGTGCAACTGAGGCCACCAGGCTTCGGAACGTTCCTGATCTTCCACGCGACGGGCGGCGTATTTCTTGGTGATCGCGGAAATAATTGAGGAATCCAGACCCCCCGAGAGCAGCACACCGTAAGGCACGTCAGACATCAGATGGCTTTTAACGGAATCTTCCAGCGCCTGACGCAGTTCGTTTTTGTCGGTCACGTTATCTTTCACCGCATCGTAGTCGAACCAGTCACGATGATAATAAGAACGGATTTCGCCGTCCTGGCTCCACAAATAGCTCCCCGCCGGGAACTCTTTAATCGTGCGGCATACTGGCACGAGAGCTTTCATTTCTGAGGCCACATACAGCTGACCGTGTTCGTCATAGCCCATATACAGTGGGATAATCCCCAGATGGTCGCGACCAATCAGATATGCATCTTTTTCGCTGTCGTACAGGGCAAAGGCGAACATGCCCTGCAAGTCGTCGAGAAATTCCGCCCCTTTTTCCTGATACAACGCGAGGATCACTTCGCAGTCAGACCCGGTCTGAAACTGGTAACGATCGCCATACTCAGCACGCAATGCCTGGTGGTTGTAGATTTCACCGTTTACCGCCAGTACGTGGGTTTTTTGTTGGTTGTAGAGAGGTTGCGCCCCCGCGTTAACGTCAACAATTGACAGACGTTCGTGGGCGAGAATGGCGTTATCGCTGGCATAAATACCGGACCAGTCCGGGCCGCGATGACGCATCAGGCGTGACAGCTCGAGTGCTTTCTTCCGCAGCTCAACTGCGTCTGTTTTGATATCGAATACGCCAAAAATTGAACACATAACCTTCTCCGTTAACCTGGTGTTTGCTGTTTGTTGTGTTTGCTTGTTTAAAAAAATGCCGCAAAGCAGCACTGTGCGCAAGCGATTTGGCGGTGTAAAAATAAAAAACGTAATGGTGATTGTCGATTAGTGAAAAAAGGTCTGGTGTAGTGATGTGTTTATTGATGGATCGATAATTTTTGACAGGTTTTATTGAATGGATATATTTTGCGGGGGGATAAGAAACCAAATCGCTTAAAAAGTGAGATTTGTTCATGCCGGATGCGGTGTGAACACTTTATCCGGCCTACAAAATCATGAAAATTCAATATATTGCAGGAGCTGTGTGGGCCTGATAAGCGTAGCGCATCAGGCAGTTTGGCGTTTGTCATCAATATCAACCACGCCCTGAGACGTGGTTGCTATTCAGATAACATCAATTTCAGCGACCGACGGATAAATCCAGCTGGGGCGGAACGGCATACTGTCGATATCGTCGAGCGACGAAACGCCGGAGAGCACAAGAATCGTCTCCAGACCGGCCTGGAAGCCCGCCAGAATATCGGTACGCAGGTTATCGCCGACAATCACCGTTTCTTCCGAGTGCGCCTGCATTTTGTTTAATGCTGCACGGATGATCCACGGGCTGGGCTTACCAACATAGAACGGTTTACGTCCGGAGATTTTCTCAATGCCCGCGCACAGCGCGCCACAGGCGGGATAAAAACCGCGCCCGTGGGTGTCCGGGTTGGTGGCGATAAAGCGTGCACCATTAGCGACGAAATAGGCCGCTTTATGCATCATGTCCCAGTTGTAGGAACGCGTTTCGCCAACAATCACAAAATCAGGGTTCACATCGGTAATAGTGAAACCGGCTTTGTACAGCTCATGAATCAGCGCGCCTTCGCCCACCACATACGCTTTTTTACCTTCCTGACGACGCAGGAAATCGGCGGTTGCCATCGCGGAGGTATAAAACACGCTGTCCGGCACATCGACACCGGCAGTGGCAAAGCGGTTCGCCAGATCTTGCCCGGTCTGCGAAGGATAGTTGGTCAGCAACACCAGCGGCAGGCCTTTATCCATAATCCCGTGCAAAAATTCCGCTGCACCCGGTACGGCGACGTTATCGTGCATCAGCACGCCGTCGATATCGCAAATTACATTTTTAATGGTCATGGACTACCCAGAATATTGACAACAATAAGCGCCACTATAAAAGCACATTAATTTTCCAGCAAATGCTGGAGCAAAATACCGTTGAGCATGGCGCGTTTTACCAGCGCAAAAGCGCCGATTGCCGAGCGGTGATCCAGCTCAGAACGTACCACCGGCAGATTAGTGCGAAACGCCTTCAGTGCCTGAGTATTAATGCAGCTTTCAATAGCAGGGAGTAGCACTTTATCGGCTTCGGTGATTTCACCGGCAATAACAATTTTTTGCGGATTAAATAAGTTGATAGCAATGGCGATGGTTTTGCCCAGATGACGACCGACATACTCGATTACTTCCGAGGCCAGGCTATCGCCTTTGTTCGCGGCTTTGCAGATAGTTTTGATGGTGCAGTCGTCCAGTGGCACACGGCTCTGGTAGCCCTGCTTTAATAAATTCAACACCCGATGTTCAATGGCAGCGTTGGCAGCGATAGTTTCCAGGCAGCCGAAGTTGCCACAGTGGCAGCGTTCTCCCAGCGGTTCAACCTGAATATGACCAATTTCACCGACGTTGCCGTTGCGACCGATAAAAATGCGCCCGTTAGAGATGATTCCTGCCCCGGTTCCGCGATGAACTCGCACCAGAATGGAGTCTTCGCAATCCTGACTTGCACCGAAGTAGTGCTCTGCCAGCGCCAGACTGCGGATATCGTGGCCGACAAAACAGGTCACTTTAAAACGCTCTTCCAGTGCTTCAACCAGCCCCCAGTTTTCCACCTGAATATGCGGCATGTAGTGAATTTTGCCGCTGTCCGGGTCGACCAGCCCGGGCAGGATCACTGAAATGGCGATCAGCTCCCGCAGCTTGCGCTGGTGGTTATCAATAAACTGAGCAATGGCATTCAGCAGGGCATGTTCCAGCGTCTGCTGGGTACGTTCTGGTAGTGGGTAATGTTCTTCTGCCAGAACTTTGCTGCTGAGATCAAACAGGGTGATGGTGGCGTCGTGACGACCGAGACGTACGCCGATTGCGTGGAAATTGCGGGTTTCGGTGACGATAGAGATAGCGCGGCGGCCCCCGGTGGAGGCCTGCTGATCAACTTCTTTGATCAGCCCGCGTTCGATAAGCTGACGCGTAATTTTGGTTACGCTGGCGGGGGCAAGCTGGCTTTGCTCAGCAATCTGAATTCGCGAGATTGGCCCATGCTGGTCAATCAGGCGATAAACCGCCGCGCTGTTAAGCTGTTTTACGAGATCAACATTACCTATCTGAGCTTGTCCGCCTGGTGTCATACTTTCTCTTATTGGGTTACGACCTCGTTACCGTTAACGATGGTCCTGGTGATTTTAAAATCAGGTGTGAATGCGGTCAGGTTGGCCACTTTACCTGCGGCGAGAGTGCCGAGACGTTTTTCAACGCCAATCGCACGAGCCGGATAGAGCGTCGCCATACGCAGCACTTCATCCAGTGCGATACCGCAATGTTCAACCAGATTACGCACGCCTTCAATCATGGTTAAGGATGAACCACTTAACGTACCATTCTCATCCACACAAAGTCCGTTGCGGTAGTATATTGTTTTACCCGCAAAAATGAACTCTTCAATATTGGCGCCTGCTGGCGCAGTCGCGTCAGTGACCAGACACAGTTTGTCGCCTTTCAGACGTTTGGCATTGCGAATGTTGGCGTAATCAACGTGCAGACCATCGGCAATAATACCGCAATAAATGTCTGCTTCGTCGAGAATTGCACCTGCCAGCCCCGGTTCACGGCCAGTAATATACGGCATCGCGTTATACAGATGGGTGGCAAAGGTAATACCCGCGCGGAAACCGGCTTTCGCTTCTTTCAACGTCGCGTTGGAGTGACCGGCAGACACCACAATCCCGGCATTTGCCAGTTTGCTGATGACTTCCGCAGGAACCATTTCCGGTGCCAGGGTAACTTTAGTAATCACATCAGCGTTTTCACACAGGAAATCAACCAGCGCAGCATCGGGTTTACGCACGAAGCTCGGGTTATGAGTGCCTTTTTTCACCAGGTTCAGCCACGGGCCTTCCAGGTGTAAACCTAATGCCTGATTCGGATGTTTTGCCAGGTACTCACGCATCACGCGCACGCCCTGTTTCATCAGGTCATCGCTGGTGGTGATAAGCGTCGGCAAATAGTTTGTGCAGCCTGATTTCTCATTGGCTTTCTGCATGATTTCCAGCGTTTCCACGCTGACTGCTTCAGCGGTATCGTTAAACTGTACGCCGCCGCAGCCGTTTAACTGCACATCAATAAAACCGGGGGAGAGAATGGCCCCGTTCAGTGAACGTTGTTCAATCTCTGGCGGCAGTTCCGCTACTGGGCAGACGCTTTTAATCAGGCCATCAGCGATAACAACTGCATGGTCATCAAGAAATTCATGACCGGTAAAAATCCGGCCCTGGGTTAATGCATACATTCCGACCCCCGATTTCAAAAATAATAATGCCCTGAGCAAGGCGTCAGGGCAGGGATAACAATTACAGACCTTTGATATTTTCTGCTTCTAATTCGTTGAAATATCTTAAAGTCTTAACTTTTAGCTCCATGGTGGATGGTTCATCACACACCATGATGGCTTTCGGATGCAGTTGCAGACAGCTGATGGTCCACATGTGGTTAACGCAACCTTCAACTGCGGCCTGCAGTGCCAGTGCTTTCTGGCTGCCCAGCACCAGAATCATCACTTCTTCGGCATCCAGCAGTGTACCCACACCTACGGTCAGCGCATATTTTGGCACCTGATTCACATCGTTATCAAAGAAACGAGAGTTTGCGACGCGAGTGTCATGTGTCAGGGTTTTGATACGGGTGCGAGAGGCGAGAGAAGAGGCTGGTTCGTTAAATGCAATGTGACCGTCGTTACCTACACCGCCCATAAACAGGTGGATTTTGCCGTAAGAGCGGATTTTTTCTTCATATTGGCGGCATTCGGCGTCGATATCTGGGGCATTGCCGTTGAGCAGGTTGATATTTTCTGCTGGAATATCAACGTGATCGAAGAAGTTACGGTGCATGAAACTGTAGTAGCTTTCCGGATGCTCTTTCGGCAGACCGACATATTCGTCCATGTTGAAGGTGACAACGTGCTTAAAGCTGACCTGGCCTGCTTTATGCATTTCGACTAACGCTTTATAGGTGGTCATCGGCGTGCCGCCAGTCGGCAGGCCAAGCACAAACGGACGATCGGCTGTCGGTTTGAACGCATTAATACGATTAACGATATGGCGAGCAGCCCATTTGCCGACCTGTTCAGCGGTAGTCAGGGGGATCAGTCTCATTATTCACCTCAAGTAAGTAAAAAGTAAGCCGTTGGCGGATTAGGCATCTTTAAGCGTAACCTGGATTTGCGCAGACAGGCGTCAATCCGACCTGATTTTTTGAATGATAAAATAAGTTTTCTGGTTTAGCCAGTAAAAGGGAGTAATGATAACGATATTTGGTGACAAAACTCACAAAAGACGCGCGTTTAATTTGCGGTACGAATTAAATTTTCACACACTCTGTAGCAGATGATCTAACAATATGATTACAGAACATCGGCAGTACAATTTGCTGCAAAATAAAAATACGGCTTTAAACGAGCCAAATAGGGTTCTCGTAGGGGGGATAAGATGAATATTTTAGGTTTTTTCCAGCGACTCGGTAGGGCGTTACAGCTCCCTATCGCGGTGCTGCCGGTGGCGGCACTGTTGCTGCGATTCGGCCAGCCAGATTTACTTAATGTTGCGTTTATTGCCCAGGCAGGCGGCGCGATTTTTGATAACCTGGCGTTGATCTTTGCGATCGGCGTGGCCTCCAGCTGGTCTAAAGACAGTGCAGGTGCAGCTGCGTTGGCGGGTGCGGTTGGTTACTTTGTGTTAACTAAAGCGATGGTGACCATCAACCCAGAAATTAACATGGGGGTTCTGGCAGGTATCATTACCGGTCTGGTCGGTGGTGCAGCCTATAACCGTTGGTCTGATATTAAACTGCCGGACTTCCTGAGCTTCTTCGGCGGCAAACGTTTTGTGCCGATCGCCACCGGCTTCTTCTGTCTGGTGCTGGCGGCCATTTTTGGTTACGTCTGGCCACCGGTGCAGCACGCTATTCATGCAGGCGGCGAGTGGATCGTTTCTGCGGGCGCGCTGGGTTCCGGTATCTTCGGCTTCATCAACCGTCTGCTGATCCCAACCGGTTTGCATCAGGTACTGAACACCATCGCCTGGTTCCAGATTGGTGAATTCACCAACTCTGCGGGTACGGTTTTCCACGGTGACATCAACCGCTTCTATGCGGGCGACGGCACTGCGGGGATGTTCATGTCTGGCTTCTTCCCGATCATGATGTTCGGTCTGCCAGGTGCGGCGCTGGCGATGTACTTCGCAGCACCGAAAGAGCGTCGCCCGATGGTTGGCGGGATGCTGCTTTCTGTTGCTATCACCGCGTTCCTGACCGGTGTGACTGAGCCGCTGGAATTCCTGTTTATGTTCCTTGCTCCGCTGCTGTACCTCCTGCACGCACTGCTGACGGGTATCAGTCTGTTTGTGGCAACGTTGCTGGGGATCCACGCGGGCTTCTCCTTCTCTGCGGGCGCTATCGACTACGCGTTGATGTACAACCTGCCAGCAGCCAGCCAGAACGTCTGGATGCTGCTGGTGATGGGCGTTGTTTTCTTCGCTATCTACTTTGTGGTGTTCAGTGCGGTTATCCGTATGTTCAACCTGAAAACGCCAGGTCGTGAAGATAAAGATGACGAGATCGTTACTGAAGAAGCGAACAGCAATACCGAAGAAGGCTTAACTCAACTGGCAACCAACTACATTGCGGCAGTGGGTGGTAGTGACAATCTAAAAGCGATTGACGCCTGTATTACTCGTCTGCGCTTGACTGTGGCTGACTCAGCTCGCGTCAACGATGCAATGTGTAAACGTCTGGGTGCCTCTGGTGTGGTGAAACTGAACAAACAGACCATCCAGGTGATTGTCGGCGCGAAAGCAGAATCCATCGGCGATGCGATGAAGAAAGTCGTTGCTCGTGGCCCGGTAGCTGCTGCTTCTGCTGAAGCTGCTCCGGCAACTGCCGCTCCGGTAGCGAAACCGCAGGCTGTACCAAACGCAGTGTCTATCGCTGAGCTGGTATCGCCAATTACCGGTGATGTTGTCGCACTGGATCAGGTGCCAGACGAAGCGTTCGCCAGCAAAGCTGTGGGCGACGGTGTGGCGGTGAAACCGACGGATAAGATCGTTGTATCACCAGCGGCGGGAACCATCGTGAAAATCTTCAACACCAACCACGCGTTCTGCCTTGAAACTGAAAAAGGCGCAGAGATCGTCGTCCACATGGGTATCGACACCGTAGCGCTGGAAGGTAAAGGCTTTAAACGTCTGGTGGAAGAGGGCGCGCAGGTAAGCGCAGGGCAACCGATTCTGGAAATGGATCTGGATTACCTGAACGCTAACGCCCGCTCGATGATTAGCCCGGTGGTTTGCAGCAATATCGACGATTTCAGCGGCTTGATCATTAAAGCTCAGGGCCATGTTGTGGCGGGTCAAACACCGCTGTATGAAATCAAAAAGTAATCTGCTTTATGCCTGATGCGACGCTTGACGCGTCTTATCAGGCCTACAAAAGCGCTGTGTAGGTTGGATAAGACGCTTAAGCGTCGCATCCAACAATGACGCAGGACTGGCAAAAGCGGTGGAGATCTTCTCTGCCGCTTTTTTTTTCATCAATCATCCCCATAATCTTTGTTAGATTATCAATTTTAAAAAACTAACAGTTGTCAGCCTGTCCCGCTTATAAGATCATACGCCGTTATACGTTGTTTACGCTTTGAGGAATCCACGATGAGTGAGGCAGAAGCCCGCCCGACTAACTTTATTCGTCAGATCATCGATGAAGATCTGGCCAGTGGTAAGCACACCACAGTACACACCCGTTTCCCGCCGGAGCCGAATGGCTATCTGCATATTGGCCATGCGAAATCTATCTGCCTGAACTTCGGGATCGCCCAGGACTATAAAGGCCAGTGCAACCTGCGTTTCGACGACACTAACCCGGTAAAAGAAGATATCGAATATGTCGATTCGATCAAAAACGACGTTGAGTGGTTAGGTTTTCACTGGTCTGGTAACGTCCGTTACTCCTCCGATTATTTTGATCAGCTCCACGCCTATGCTGTTGAACTGATCAATAAAGGCCTGGCGTACGTTGATGAACTGACGCCGGAACAGATCCGCGAATATCGTG
The DNA here is from genome assembly GCF_005843885.1 of Escherichia sp. E4742. Taxonomy (NCBI): domain Bacteria; kingdom Pseudomonadati; phylum Pseudomonadota; class Gammaproteobacteria; order Enterobacterales; family Enterobacteriaceae; genus Escherichia; species Escherichia sp. E4742. Next base: position 3,701,683 of record NZ_CP040443.1, read on the forward strand.
GCACCCTGACGCAGCCGGGTAAAAACAGCCCGTACCGCGACCGCAGCGTTGAAGAGAACCTGGCGCTGTTCGAAAAAATGCGTACCGGTGGTTTTGAAGAAGGTAAAGCCTGCCTGCGCGCGAAAATCGACATGGCTTCGCCGTTTATCGTGATGCGCGATCCGGTGCTGTACCGCATTAAATTTGCTGAACACCACCAGACCGGCAACAAGTGGTGCATCTACCCGATGTACGACTTCACCCACTGCATCAGCGATGCGCTGGAAGGCATTACGCACTCTCTGTGTACGCTGGAGTTCCAGGATAACCGCCGTCTGTACGACTGGGTACTGGACAACATCACCATTCCTGTTCATCCGCGCCAGTACGAATTCTCGCGCCTGAATCTGGAATACACCGTGATGTCCAAGCGTAAGCTGAACCAACTGGTCACCGAAAAGCACGTAGAAGGTTGGGATGATCCGCGTATGCCGACCATTTCCGGTCTGCGTCGTCGTGGTTACACTGCGGCTTCTATTCGTGAGTTCTGCAAACGCATTGGCGTGACCAAGCAGGACAACACCATTGAGATGGCATCGCTGGAATCCTGCATTCGTGAAGATCTCAACGAGAACGCGCCACGTGCAATGGCAGTTATCGATCCGGTGAAACTGGTTATCGAAAACTATCAGGGCGAAGGCGAAATGGTCACCATGCCGAACCATCCGAATAAACCGGAAATGGGCAGCCGTCAGGTGCCGTTTAGCGGTGAGATTTGGATCGATCGCGCCGATTTCCGCGAAGAAGCTAACAAGCAGTACAAGCGTCTGGTGCTGGGTAAAGAAGTGCGTCTGCGTAATGCTTACGTCATTAAGGCAGAGCGCGTAGAGAAAGATGCCGAAGGCAATATTACCACCATCTTCTGTACTTATGACGCCGACACCTTAAGCAAAGATCCGGCTGATGGTCGTAAAGTTAAAGGCGTTATTCACTGGGTAAGCGCGGCACATGCGCTGCCGGTTGAAATCCGCCTGTACGATCGTCTGTTCAGTGTGCCGAATCCAGGCGCTGCGGATGATTTCCTGTCGGTGATTAACCAGGATTCTCTGGTCATCAAACAGGGCTTTGCTGAACCGTCTCTGAAAGATGCGGTGGCAGGTAAAGCATTCCAGTTTGAGCGTGAAGGTTATTTCTGCCTCGACAGCCGCCATTCCACAGCGGAAAAACCGGTATTTAACCGCACCGTTGGGCTGCGTGATACCTGGGCGAAAGTAGGCGAGTAATTTTAAGTTACACCTGGCCGGATAAGGCGTTTACGCCGCATCCGGCAAGGAACAGACAAACAGTTTCAAACGCTAAATTGCCTGATGCGCTACGCTTATCAGGCCTACCCGATCTCTGCAATATATTGAATTTGCGTGCTTTTGTAGGCCGGATAAGGCGTTTACGCCGCATCCGGCGAGGAACAGACAAACAGTTTCAAACGCTAAATTGCCTGATGCGCTACGCTTATCGGGCCTATGTGATCTCTGCAATATATTGAATTTGCGTGCTTTTGTAGGCCGGATAAGGCGTTTACGCCGCATCCGGCAAGAAACATGCAAACAATCCAAAACGCCGCGTTCAGCGGCGTTTTTTCTGCTTTTCTTCGCGAATTAATTTCGCTTCGCAATTTATTCATTTAACAAATTTAAAACCACAAATTATAATTAATTTAAATGTAACCGCTTTCATCTTACTGGAAAGCCACATATTTTTTCTTCTACCCGCTCGCCTGGTACACATTTAAACCTTGTAACAAAAATCATCAAAATATGTGCGGTTGCTCATGTTCTTACATTCTCGTTACAGAAAGAGATTGATAATTCGCGTCGCGAAAAATAGTCTATTCCTGTAGTCAGCGAGACTTTTCTCAACGCTACTTTTTTAATTTTTATTTTTTTCGCTGTTCACCTGTGGTGCAGCAATTTATACGTCAAAGAGGATTAACCCATGCGTACGTTTAGTGGCAAACGTAGTACGCTGGCGCTGGCTATCGCCGGTGTTACAGCAATGTCGGGCTTTATGGCAATGCCGGAGGCTCGCGCCGAAGGATTCATCGACGATTCAACCTTAACCGGTGGTATCTATTACTGGCAGCGTGAACGTGACCGTAAAGATGTTACCGACGGCGACAAATACAAAACCAACCTTTCTCACTCCACCTGGAATGCCAACCTCGATTTTCAGTCCGGTTATGCTGCTGATATGTTCGGCCTTGATATTGCCGCGTTTACGGCGATTGAAATGGCGGAAAACGGCGACAGCTCCCACCCGAACGAAATCGCGTTTTCAAAAAGTAATAAAGCCTATGACGAAGACTGGTCCGGCGACAAAAGCGGTATAAGCCTGTATAAAGCAGCGGCCAAATTTAAATACGGTCCGGTGTGGGCGAGGGCAGGTTACATTCAGCCAACTGGTCAAACGCTGTTAGCGCCGCACTGGAGCTTTATGCCGGGTACTTATCAGGGTGCGGAAGCCGGGGCGAATTTTGATTACGGCGATGCTGGTGCGTTGAGTTTCTCCTACATGTGGACCAACGAATACAAAGCGCCGTGGCATCTGGAAATGGATGAGTTTTATCAGAACGATAAAACCACCAAAGTTGATTATCTGCACTCCATCGGTGCGAAATACGACTTCAAAAATAACTTCGTGCTGGAAGCGGCGTTTGGTCAGGCGGAAGGGTATATCGATCAGTACTTTGCCAAAGCCAGCTATAAATTTGATATCGCCGGTAGCCCGCTAACCACCAGCTACCAATTCTACGGTACGCGCGATAAAGTTGACGATCGCAGCGTCAACGATCTTTACGACGGCACTGCCTGGTTGCAGGCGTTGACCTTTGGTTACCGGGCGGCTGACGTAGTGGATTTGCGCCTCGAAGGCACCTGGGTTAAAGCTGACGGTCAGCAGGGATACTTCCTGCAACGTATGACCCCAACCTACGCTTCCTCGAACGGTCGCCTGGATATCTGGTGGGATAACCGTTCTGACTTTAACGCCAACGGCGAAAAAGCGGTCTTCTTCGGCGCGATGTATGACCTGAAAAACTGGAATCTTCCAGGCTTTGCCATCGGCGCTTCCTACGTTTACGCATGGGATGCTAAACCTGCGACCTGGCAGAGCAATCCAGATGCGTACTACGACAAGAACCGGACTATCGAAGAGTCAGCTTACAGCCTGGATGCGGTCTACACCATTCAGGACGGTCGCGCCAAAGGCACGTTGTTCAAACTGCACTTCACCGAATACGACAACCACTCCGACATCCCAAGCTGGGGCGGCGGTTACGGTAACATCTTCCAGGATGAGCGCGACGTGAAATTCATGGTAATCGCACCATTCACCATCTTCTGATGCCCGACGCGGCAGGTTTTGTGCCTGCCGCACATTTGAGGAATTCGCTATGAAAAAACTGATTCTCATCGCCATGATGGCATCGGGGCTGGTGGCTTGTGCGCAATCAACCGCGCCACAGGAAGACAGCCGCCTGAAAGAGGCGTACAGCGCCTGTATCAATACCGCGCAAGGTTCGCCGGAAAAAATTGAAGCCTGTCAGAGCGTGTTAAACGTGCTGAAGAAAGAGAAACAACATCAGCAATTTGCCGAGCAGGAAAGCGTCCGCGTGCTGGATTATCAGCAGTGCATCCAGGCAACGCAAACCGGTAATGACCAGGCTGTGAAAGCCGATTGTGATAAGGTCTGGCAGGAAATTCGCAGTAATAACAAATAAGTGAGGGCTGTAACTCTCGCTTTTCTTATTTCCCTTGTATAAAAAAGCCAACCCGTAGGTTGGCTTGAGACTTATGGCAAACGCCAGTTTGCCTAATGCGCTGCGCTTATCAGGCCTATCTTTTAATGCAATATATTGAATTTGAGATGATTTGTAGGCCGGATAAGGCGTTCACGCCGCATCCGGCACGAACAAAGCGCATTATGCCAACAATATAAAGCCAACCCGCAGGTTGGCTTTTCTCGTTCTGGCTGACTTATTTGCCTTCGTGCGCGTGCTCATCTTCGCGGCAATCGCCTTCGGCACAGTGACCGTAAAGATAGAGACTATGGTTAGTCAGGCGAATGCCATGTTTTGCGGCAATTTCACGCTGACGCGCTTCGATTGATTCATCACTAAATTCAATAACCTTGCCGCAGTCGAGGCAGATCAGGTGATCGTGGTGATGTTGCTGGGTCAGTTCAAATACGGATTTGCCGCCTTCAAAATTGTGGCGGGTGACGATACCGGCGTCGTCAAACTGGTTCAGTACACGATATACCGTAGCCAGACCAATTTCTTCACCCATATCAATCAGACGTTTGTATAAATCTTCCGCACTGACGTGATGGTTGTCCGGCTCCTGAAGAACTTCCAGGATTTTTAAACGTGGAAGCGTTACTTTCAGGCCAGCTTTCTTTAGGGCGGTATTGTTATCAGTCATGCGGAATCTGTCCTGTTACTAAGCGGTTCACTTCATTAGGAGAAGTGACAGAATTTGCTCTTGAGATAATGCGTATCATTATAGAATTGCCACGCCTAAATGAAAACCACAAGTCCCTGGCAAATATTGTTAATAAAAACGTGGCTTAGCTTACATTTACATCGGCAAGGCCACTTCAATACTGGAACATTGTACAGGTACTACGGCAAAAGTTACAAATTTGTAGCAATTATTTTGATTGGCATTATCTATTAATACGGCGTAGACATGAGTCTACGCCGCAGTACATCAGGCATTGATAATTTCGTCGAGATGCAGTTCTTCAGAAATTTGTTTTACCCATTTTTCTACACGTTCGGCGGTCAGTTCTGGCTGACGGTCTTCGTCGATAGCCAGGCCGACAAAGTGGTCATCATCCGCCAGACCTTTTGATGCTTCGAAATGGTAGCCCGCAGTTGGCCAGTGACCGACGATGGTCGCGCCGCGCGGTTCAATGATGTCACGAATGGTGCCTAAGGCGTCGCAGAAATATTCTGCGTAATCTTCCTGGTCGCCACAGCCAAACAGCGCAACTAGTTTACCATTGAAATCAATCTCTTCGAGAGTCGGGAAGAAGTCGTCCCAGTCACACTGTGCTTCGCCATAGTACCAGGTTGGGATGCCCAGCAGAAGAATGTCATAAGCTTCCAGATCTTCTTTGCTGCTTTTTGCAATGTCATGGACATCGGCAACGTCTTTACCAAGCTGTTTTTGAATCATTTTTGCGATATTTTCGGTATTACCGGTGTCGCTGCCGAAAAAGATGCCAGTGATAGCCATGAGTGAAATAACCTCTTGAAACTTATTGAAATGGGGGTGGCAAATTGCCCACGGATAAAGGCAATCATAGCAGAACAGGCAGTCTTGCGGAATCAGCAAACGAGCAGGACTGCACACTGTGCTACACGAAAGTGGATATTTAAACGATGCCCTGATTACGCAGCGCCGCCAGTTGCTGCATCAATATCTCTTCGATCAGTTCGCTACGGCTCATATTGCGCGACTCCGCCAGCTCGTTCAGCGCCTCGACAGCTTCCGCGTTCAGCTTCAGTTCGACACGCTTAAGGCCACGTACTTTGTCGCGTTTTAGCTGGTTGCGTTTATTAATACGCAGCTGTTCATCGCGCGAAAGCGGATTGGTTTTCGGTCGTCCCGGTCGACGCTCGTGCGCGAACAGATCTAATGTCGTACGGTCCGTTTGTTCTTTGGCCATGATCTTGGTGACTTCGGGGGAAACAATCAGCCAGGCGCCTGCCCGGATGGATAGCCCGCCATAATACAACAGCGTGAGGAATCTCGCCAACGCCCACGCGCGGAATGCCGCGCGGACGCTGGGTTTTTAATCAGTTGCGTTAATCATTAAGATAGCGACGGATAGCCCGCAGCACAGCATCCGGTTTTTCTGCGTGTACCCAATGACCCGCGCCTGCAATGACATGCGCCCGTGCTTGTGGGAATTGCGCCAGCAAATCATCACGATACTGTTCAGTAACATACGGGGAATTGCCGCCAGGAATAAACAGAGCAGGGTGGTTCCATGCCGGAATTTTCTCCCAGCCAACAATATGTGGATACTGATCCCATAATACTGGCACGTTAAAACGCCACTCACCGTCAACAAAAGATTTCAGCAGGAATTGAATCACGCCCTCTTCATTAATATATTGGCGCATCACTACAGCGGCCTGTTGGCGCGTTTGCGCGTCGGATCCACTGACCGCGTTGATAGCTGCGAAAATTTCATCATGACGGCGTACGTGATAATCCACCGGAGCGATATCTATCGCTACCAGTTTCTCGATGCGATCGGGCGCCAACGCGGTCAGTGCCATCACAGCTTTCCCCCCCATTGAGTGACCAATAAATGTCGCCTTATCGATCTGCAGCGCATCCAGAGTATCAACAAGATCCTGGGCCATCGCCGGGTAATTCATGTGTGGATCTCGTGGCGAAAGTCCGTGGTTACGCATATCAACCTGGATGATATTGTGATCGTTTACCAGGTCGCGCGCCAGCACGCCGAGGTTGTCAAGGCTACCAAACAACCCGTGGACGAGGACGATGGGAGAATTATTGTGCTGATTTTGTGCAGATTGCGCGCGGATATTCAATTTCATGGCAAAGTTCTTTTTTTCGTGTAGTTGGGTTAGGGTATTATGTTGACCATTGTGCCACAGGGCTGCAACAAATAAGGTTTAATCCGATTTTTTCTGCAAGCCAGGCTTGACGCTATCCGCTGCCGGGATTTATTCATATACTCCTGGCGACTTGTATTCAGCTAAGACACCGCACTGGATTAAGATGAAAACGATTGAAGTTGATGATGAACTCTACAGCTATATTGCCAGCCACACTAAGCATATCGGCGAGAGCGCATCCGACATTTTACGGCGTATGTTGAAATTTTCCGCCGCATCACAGCCTGTTGCTCCGGTGACGAAAGAGGTTCGCATTGCGTCGCCTGCTATCGTCGAAGCGAAGCCGATCAAAACGGTGAAAGACAAAGTGCGCGCGATGCGTGAACTTTTGCTTTCCGATGAATACGCAGAGCAAAAGCGAGCAGTCAATCGCTTTATGCTGCTGTTGTCTACACTATATTCTCTTGACGCCCAGGCGTTTGCTGAGGCAACGGAATCGTTGCACGGTCGCACGCGCGTTTACTTTGCAGCAGATGAGCAAACTCTGCTGAAAAATGGTAATCAGACCAAGCCGAAACATGTGCCAGGCACGCCGTATTGGGTGATCACCAACACTAACACTGGCCGTAAATGCAGCATGATTGAACACATCATGCAGTCGATGCAATTCCCGGCGGAATTGATTGAAAAGGTTTGCGGGACAATTTAAAACAACGTTGCAGATAAAGGACAAAGCAATGGCAATCCACAATCGTGCAGGCCAACCTGCACAGCAGAGTGATTTGATAAACGTCGCCCAACTGACGGCGCAATATTATGTACTGAAACCAGAAGCAGGGAATGCGGAGCACGCGGTGAAATTCGGTACTTCCGGTCACCGTGGCAGTGCAGCGCGCCATAGCTTTAACGAGCCGCACATTCTGGCTATTGCTCAGGCGATTGCCGAAGAACGGGCGAAAAACGGCATCACTGGCCCTTGCTATGTGGGTAAAGATACTCACGCCCTGTCCGAACCTGCGTTTATTTCTGTACTGGAAGTGCTGGCAGCGAACGGTGTAGACGTTATTGTGCAGGAAAACAATGGCTTCACTCCGACACCTGCCGTCTCTAATGCCATTCTGGTTCACAATAAAAAAGGTGGCCCGCTGGCAGATGGTATCGTGATTACGCCGTCCCATAACCCGCCGGAAGACGGTGGTATCAAGTACAACCCGCCAAATGGTGGCCCGGCTGATACCAACGTCACTAAAGTGGTGGAAGACAGGGCCAACGCGCTGCTGGCCGATGGCCTGAAAGGCGTGAAGCGTATCTCCCTCGACGAAGCGATGGCATCTGGTCATGTAAAAGAGCAAGATCTGGTGCAACCGTTCGTAGAAGGTCTGGCCGATATCGTTGATATGGCAGCGATTCAGAAAGCTGGCCTGACGCTGGGTGTTGATCCGTTGGGCGGTTCCGGTATCGAATACTGGAAGCGCATTGGCGAGTATTACAACCTCAACCTGACCATTGTTAACGATCAGGTCGATCAAACCTTCCGCTTTATGCACCTCGATAAAGACGGCGCAATCCGTATGGACTGTTCCTCTGAGTGTGCGATGGCGGGCCTGCTGGCGCTGCGTGATAAGTTTGACCTGGCGTTTGCCAACGACCCGGATTATGACCGTCACGGTATCGTCACTCCAGCTGGTTTGATGAACCCGAACCACTACCTGGCGGTGGCGATCAACTACCTGTTCCAGCATCGTCCGCAGTGGGGCAAAGATGTTGCCGTCGGTAAAACGCTGGTTTCATCTGCGATGATTGACCGTGTGGTCAATGACCTGGGTCGCAAGCTGGTAGAAGTACCGGTAGGTTTCAAATGGTTTGTTGATGGTCTGTTCGACGGTAGCTTCGGCTTTGGCGGCGAAGAGAGTGCAGGCGCTTCCTTCCTGCGTTTCGACGGCACGCCGTGGTCGACCGATAAAGACGGCATCATTATGTGTCTGCTGGCGGCGGAAATTACCGCAGTCACCGGTAAGAACCCGCAGGAACACTACAACGAACTGGCGAAACGCTTTGGTGCGCCGAGCTATAACCGTTTGCAGGCAGCAGCGACTTCCGCACAAAAAGCGGCGCTGTCTAAGCTGTCTCCGGAAATGGTGAGCGCCAGCACTCTGGCAGGCGACCCTATCACCGCGCGCCTGACCGCAGCGCCTGGCAACGGTGCTTCTATCGGCGGCCTGAAAGTGATGACTGACAACGGCTGGTTCGCCGCGCGTCCGTCAGGCACCGAAGACGCATACAAGATCTACTGCGAAAGCTTCCTTGGTGAAGAACATCGTAAGCAGATCGAGAAAGAAGCGGTTGAGATTGTTAGCGAAGTTCTGAAAAACGCGTAATCACAGAAAATAAGAAAAAGGGCGGTCGGAAGATCGCCCTTTTTTACTTATGACTGCCTGATGCGCTACGCTTATCAGGCCTACGAGGATGGTGCAATATATTGAATTTGCGCGATTTTGTAGCATCCAGTATGACCAAAGCGCACTTTGCCAACAAACTGAATAGCCCAAGGGAATTCCAAATGAAGACCAAAAGGAGTCTGGTCGTCAGAGTGGCATTCATTGCCGCCACATTACTGCTAACTGCATGCGCCCAACCTGAACAATCATCATTGGCTGGTGACTGGTTACTGACCCCTAAAGATAAAACCAGAGGATTAACGGGTAGCATTGCAGTGAATATTGCGCCTTCCCAGTGTAAGACAAATTGCCGTGGCGATAACTTACCTGATAATACCCGCCGCTGGCAGTTGTCAGCCGGAAACGAAAAAGAAATTACTTATCTCCATGATATGTCAGCACAAGAAAAGACCAGTTTAAATCACGGTTGGCAGTGCTACACCTCATTTTTTATGAGGATTTGTCAGGGCAAGCCTGGCACTCGACCGATAATTAATGAGGATTATGTCAGCGAAAGCGGATTTTCTGGTTCGATGATGCATGTCGGGATTATTGAGTTGCGACGCTGCCAGTCAGAAAAATGCCAGCAAGAGTTGAAAGCGATAAATACGCATTAAACATTTCGATATGAGTGCCAATGCCTGATGCGACGCTAGCGCGTTTTATCATGCCTACGGGAGCATTACGTAGGCCATATAAAGCGTTTACGCCGCATCCGGTAATTCAACCGCCTAAAGCATAAACCGATACCCAATACCGGTTTCAGTAATAAAATGGCGAGGTCGGGCCGGGTCTTGTTCCAGTTTTTGTCGCAGATGCCCCATATAAATCCGCAAATAATGGCTGTGTTCAACCGCGTTTGGTCCCCATACCTGGTTGAGTAACTGGCGCTGGGTGAGCACTTTTCCGGCATTGTTGAGCAGCACGGCCAGCAGACGGAACTCAATAGGCGTGAGATGTACCTCTTCCTCACCCCGGTGAATCACCCGGGCGGCTAAATCGACGGTAACATCGGAAAATTTCACCAGCGGATCGGGCGCGGTGGTGGCAGAGTGGCGGCGTAAAGCGACACGCAGGCGGGCCTGCAATTCGCCAATACCAAACGGCTTACTCAGGTAATCATCAGCTCCGGCATCCAGCGCGGCGATTTTGTCGCTCTCTTCGCTACGTGCGGAAAGCACAATCACCGGCACCGCGCTCCACTGGCGCAGGTCGCGGATAAACTCAATCCCATCGCCATCGGGCAGGCCGAGATCGAGAATAATCAAATCTGGCTTACGAGTCGCCGCTTCCAGCAGTCCCCGTTGCAGCGTTTCGGCTTCAAAGACGCGCATACCGTCGCCCTCCAGCGCCGTGCGCAGAAAGCGACGAATAGCCTGTTCATCTTCAACAATCAGAACGTTTGTCACATATCCTCATGAAATTCTTCAAGTTCAGGGGCAGTTTGCTGGGGAAGTGTAACACGAAAACAGGCACCACCTTCCGGTCGGTTGAACGCGGTAATGGTACCGCCGTGTACATCCACAATCGCCCGACAAATTGCCAGCCCAAGCCCTACACCTGGCACCGCCGACTCTTTATTCCCTCGAGCAAACTTATCGAAAATAGTCTGCTCCTGGCCTGGCGGAAGACCGGGGCCGTTATCCCAGACATCCAGTTGTAGCTTCTCGCCCTCAACGTGGGCATCGATACCAATTTCGGCCTGCGCACCCGCGTATTTCACCGCGTTCTCCAGCAGATTAATTAATACCCGTTCAAATAATGGCCCGTCAACGTGGATTAAGGTCAGCGGTTCTGGCAGAGAAAGGTTGATGGGCGACGATAAACCCGGTTCCAGCATTTGCAGCGCGCTGCCGACCACTTCTTCCAGCGTTAACCACTCTTTCTTCAAATTAAAGCCGCCGGACTGAATTCGCGCCATATCCAGTAGATTATTCACCAGTCGGGTAGTGTTCAGCACATGCTGACGAATCTCGCTGGCCTGGCGGGCGTGGGGCGATCCTTCGCTTGCCAGATCGAGCGTTAAGATTTCTGCCTGACCGAACAGCACTGTAAGCGGAGTGCGTAAATCGTGCGAAAGCGCCGCCAGCAGGGCGTTGCGGATCTGTTCACGTTCGCTTGCCATCCGCGCCTGTTCTTCGCTGGCGGTCAGCGTCAGCCGCTCAAGCGCATTGGCGACTAACAGCGTAAACGTCTCCAGCAGGCGCTGTTGTTCCGGGATCATCAACTGGCGCAGATTCCCCGGTTCCACCACCACCAGCCCGTAGGTTTTCTCGCCGCTTTTTAACGGCAAAATCTGGTACGGCACGCCGGGTAACGTGTCAGTACCTGCGCCTGCTGGCAGGCCTTTATCAAAACTCCACTGCGCGATGGCATCGTCCCACGGCGTCATTCCTTGTGGATGTGTTAACGGCTGCAATTTACCGTTGTCATCGGGCAACAACACCTGACTGCGGGCATGAAACGTGGAAGCAATAAATTGTTCGCTGGTGGCGGCGATGTCCTGCGGACTGCGGCCCACTGCCAGAGCTTTGGACATTTCATATAAATGCCGTGTGCGTTGCTCGCGGTAACGGGCTACCCGCGCCTGATAACGCACGCCAGCAGTAAGGTTCCCGATCACCAGCCCGACGGTTAACATCACCGCGAAGGTCAGCAGATATTGCACATCAGAGACGGCGAGCGTGCCGCGTGGGGCGATAAAAAAGAGATCGAAACTCACCACATTAATGACGGTGGCAACCACCGAAGGCCAGCGTCCATAAAATAACGCCACCACCACCACGCCAAGCAGATACAGCATCACCAGGTTGGCGGCATCAAACGCCATCAGCCACTGCATGGCAATTAAGGTGATAACGGCGCATAACGCGGCGGCAACCACGCATCCCTGAATCTGTACCCGCCACTTGTCTTTAAAAGAGCGGCTATCCGGCGCGTTGTTAATCGTGCGGGCGGGTGGTTCATCAAGCGCAACCAGCACCTGATCGAGATCGGGGGCGATGCGCGCCAGTCGGTCAGCAAACGTTTCCCGACGCCACCAGCGGCGCGAGGCCGGGCGACCGAGAATAATCTTGCCGAGATTATGTTCACGGGCATAACGCACTACCGCTTTTTCTTCCGCTGGATCAGAAAGTGTTGCCGTCTCCGCGCCCAGCTCCTGCGCCAGACGTAAGGCGCTGAGAATTGCCCGACGTTTTTTCTCCGGTAAGCGGTGCAGGGCAGGGGTTTCAACATACACCGCGTGCCAGACGCTCCCCAGCCTTGACGCCAATCGCGCCGCCGCGCGAACCAGTTTCTCACTGCCGGTGTTATGGCCGATGCATAAAAGGATCGCGTCGCGCGTGTGCCAGACTTTCTCTTCGCCAGGATGCCCCCGCCAGGCGCGCATTTGTTCATCTACGCGATCGGCAGTACGGCGCAGTGCCAGCTCGCGCAGGGCGATCAGATTGCCTTTGCGGAAAAAATGTTCAATGGCGCGCTCCGCCTGCCCGGCAATATAGACTTTGCCTTCTTTCAGCCGCTGGCGCAGATCGTCCGGGGGCAAGTCCACCAGCACCACGTCGTCGGCGGCATCGAAAAAAGGATCGGGCACGGTTTCCCGCACCTGAATTCCGGTGACGCCGCTGACCACATCGTTCAGGCTTTCCAGATGCTGAACGTTGACGGTAGTGAAAACATCAATGCCAGCTTCCAGCAGCTCTTCGATGTCCTGCCAGCGTTTAGGATGACGGGAACCTGGCGCATTACTGTGCGCCAGTTCGTCCATCAATATCAGCGCCGGACGGCGGGCAAGGGCGGCATCGAGATCAAACTCGCTGATATGCCGCCCACGGTACGCCTGGCGTTTCAGCGGCAGAACAGCCAGACCTTCCAGCATTGCGGCGGTATCTTTCCGCCCGTGGGTTTCTACCACGCCAACCACAATATCCAGCCCTTGCGCTCGCAGTCGCTGGGCTTCTGCCAGCATCGCCCAGGTCTTCCCGACGCCTGCACAGGCACCGAAGAAAACTTTCAGCTTCCCCCGATGCGGCGCGGCAGTTTGTTCCAGCAGGCGATCGGGGTCGGGACGTAAGGGTTCGTTATTCATCAAGCTTATCCAGTGCCAGATTGAGTTCGACAATGTTGACGACCGGCTGGCCGATATATTTCACCAGCGGTTGTTGGCTGTATTTTGCGATCAGTTGCGTGAGCTGTTCAACGCTGAGATTACGCGCTTTCGCCACGCGTGGGATCTGCCAAGCCGCCGCTTGCGGGGTGATGTTATTGTCCAGCCCGCTTGCCGACGCCGTCACCAGTTCAACCGGAACGCTCGTGCTGGCATCCGGGTTAGCGGCCCGTAATGCAGCAACGCGTGTGGCTATCTGTTTATCCAGCTCCGGGTTACTGACTGCCAGATTGCTCCCGCCAGAAGCCTGTGAATTATAGGGCATTTCTGCCGTTGCCGACGGGCGACCATGAAAATAGCCGTTGCTGGTAAAATTCTGCCCGATTAATGCCGAACCGCGCACCGTATCACCTTCACGAATCAACGAACCCTTGGCCTGCCAGGGAAACCACCATTGCCCCAGCGCGGTGGTCAGCAGCGGGTAAACGCCGCCAGTAATCAATAACAGAAAGATAAATGTCGATAATGCCGGACGTAATCCACGCATGGTAAACCTCACACCAGACCGCAAGCGGTCAGCAGTAAATCAATGACTTTGATACCAATAAACGGCACCAGCAGCCCACCCAGACCGTAAATCCATAAGTTACGGCGCAACATGGCAGAAGCGGTAAGCGGTTTATAACTCACGCCTTTTAACGCCAGAGGAATTAAAAAGACGATAATCAAGGCGTTGAAAATGACCGCACTGAGAATGGCGGAGTCGGGCGAATGCAGGCGCATGATGTTCAGCGCATTTAACTGCGGATACGTTGCCGCGAATGCCGCCGGAATAATGGCGAAGTATTTCGCCACATCGTTGGCAATGCTGAAGGTGGTCAGCGAGCCACGGGTCATCAGCATCTGTTTGCCAATGTGCACCACCTCGATCAACTTGGTCGGGTTAGAGTCGAGATCCACCATATTGCCCGCTTCTTTCGCCGCCTGGGTGCCGGAGTTCATCGCCACCGCAACATCTGCCTGCGCCAGCGCCGGAGCATCGTTGGTGCCATCGCCGGTCATCGCCACCAAACGGCCTTCCGCCTGATACTGACGAATCAATGCCAGCTTGGCCTCCGGTGTCGCTTCGGCGAGGAAATCATCGACGCCCGCTTCCGCAGCAATCGCGGCGGCAGTCAGGCGGTTATCGCCGGTAATCATCACCGTTTTAATGCCCATTTGGCGCAGTTGTGCGAAACGCTCTTTGATACCGCCTTTGACGATATCTTTCAGCGCAATAACGCCCAGCACGCGGGAACCTTCTACCACTACCAGCGGCGTGGCCCCCTGACGCGCAACGTTATCAACTTTTTGATCGACATCGGCAGGGAAGTGACCACCGTTAGCTTCAACATGGCGGCGAATGGCATCGACAGAACCTTTACGGATCATACGGTTGTCGATGTTGATCCCGCTCATCCGGCTTTGCGCAGTAAACGGTACAAAGGTGGCATGGAGCGACTGCACATCGCGCTCGCGTAGGTTAAAACGCTGCTTGGCGAGGATCACAATACTGCGGCCTTCCGGCGTTTCATCTGCCAGCGAAGCCAGTTGTGCGGCATCGGCCAGCGTTTTTTCCTCTACGCCCTGCGCGGGGATAAACTCTGACGCCTGACGGTTACCTAGCGTGATGGTGCCGGTTTTATCCAGCAGCAGAACGTCAACGTCACCCGCCGCTTCAACTGCACGTCCGCTGGTGGCGATCACATTGGCGCCCAGCATCCGGCTCATCCCGGCGACGCCGATCGCCGACAGCAGGCCGCCAATAGTCGTTGGGATCAGACAAACCAGCAGCGCCACCAGTACCGTTACGCTGACCGCGTTACCGCCCCAGGCGGTAAATGGCCATAGCGTGGCGGTCGCCAGTAAAAAGACGATGGTCAGGGCAATCAGCAGGATGGTCAGGGCAATCTCGTTCGGCGTTTTGCGTCGCTGTGCGCCTTCCACCATCGCGATCATCCGGTCCAGAAATGTCTCGCCGGGGTTAACGCTGCACTCAATCACCAGCCAGTCAGAAAGAATACGCGTGCCGCCGGTGACGGAGGCAAAATCGCCGCCGGATTCACGGATCACCGGTGCCGATTCCCCGGTGATGGCGCTTTCATCGACCGATGCGCCTCCTTCAATGACTTCACCATCGCAGGGGATAATATCGCCAGCTTCTACCAGTACGATATCGCCTTTACGCAGTTGATCGGCGGGAACTTTGTCCGCCGCAGCGCCATATTTCGGCTCACGCAGCTTGCGGGCAAAGGCAGTTTTTTTCACCCCTTTCAGACTGTTGGCCTGCGCTTTACTGCGGCCTTCTGCCAGCGCCTCGGCGAAATTAGCAAACAGTACGGTGACCCACAGCCAGCCGCTAATTGCCGCGCTAAACAGCGCGTTGCCAGGCATCACACCGCTTGCCATCGCGATGCTAATACAGGTGGTCAGCAGACTGCCGATCCAGACGATAAACATCACCGGATTGCGCCATTGCGCCTGCGGGCTTAATTTTTTCACCGCTTCTTTCAGCGCCTGAACGACAAGTGTTGGTTCGAATAGCGCCAGTTGTTTACGACTCATATTCAGTGCTCACTCAATATCATCAGGAGAGATATTCCGCCACCGGACCAAGCGCCAGGGCAGGGATAAAGGTCAGTGCGCCAACCAGCAACACGGTGCCGATTAACAGGCCAACAAACAGCGGGCCGTGCGTTGGCAGCGTGCCGGAGCTGGCGGGTTGGCTCTTTTTACTCACCAGCGAACCGGCAATTGCCATCACCGGGATAATCACCCCGAAGCGACCGACAAACATGCAGAACGCCAGCAAACAGTTCCAGAATGGAGAGTTGGCGCTTAATCCGGCAAAGGCGCTGCCGTTGTTGTTAGCGGCGGACGACACGGCGTACAGCACTTCGCTAAAACCGTGTGGGCCAGGGTTGAGCATGGCGCTACGTCCGGCGTCGGTCATCATCGCCAGCGCTGCGCCCATCAGCACCAGCGTTGGAGTAACCAGAATCGCCAGTGCAGTCAGTTTCATCTCGCGTACGTCGATTTTTTTACCCAGATATTCCGGTGTACGACCAATCATCAGCCCGGCAATAAACACCGCCAGCAGGACAAACAGCATCATGCCGTAAAGACCAGAACCGACACCGCCGAATACCACTTCACCAATTTGCATCAACCACATCGGCACCATGCCGCCAAGAGCGGTAAACGAATCATGCATCGCAATCACCGCACCGCAGGAAGCCGCCGTGGTCACAACAGCAAACAGGCTACTGACCAGCACGCCAAAACGGCTCTCTTTACCTTCCATATTGATGTTACTGTCTGCGCCGAGCGCCAGCAGATGCGGATTACCCTGAACTTCTGCCCACATCACCACGCCTACGCAGATGACAAAAATCACCGACATCGCCCACAGCAACATGCGCCCCTGGCGGCGATCGCCCGCCACTTCGCCAAAGGCAAAGCACAGCGCCGTTGGGATCAAGAAGATCGCCAGCATTTGCACGAAGTTGGTCAGTGCGGTCGGGTTTTCAAACGGATGCGACGAGTTGGCATTAAAGAAGCCACCGCCGTTAGTACCGAGCATCTTGATCGCTTCCTGAGAAGCCACCGGACCCATTGGTAACAGCTGTTGTGCTCCTTCAATGGTCGTCACGGCCTGATAAGGCTGAAAGTTTTGCAACGCACCTTGTTGAATAAAAAACAGCGCGATCAACAACGCCACAGGGGCTAACACCCATAACGTGATGCGTAGCAGATCGACCCAGGCATTCCCAAGTGTGCTCATGCTCTGGCGGGTAAACGCGCGGATAAGGGCAAAAATCACCGCAATCCCGCTGGCGGCAGAAAGAAAGTTTTGCACCGTTAAGCCCGCCATCTGGCTGAAATAGCTCAACGTGGTTTCACCGCTATAAGATTGCCAGTTGGTGTTAGTGACAAAGCTGACGGCGGTATTCAGCGCCAGATCCCACGACAGCCCCGGCAACTGCTGTGGATTAAGTGGCAGATAGTGCTGGCCGAGCAACATAAAAAACAGCACCGCCAGCCCCAGCATGTTCAGGCCGAGAATGGCAGAGAGATACTGCTTCCAGTTCATCTCACGGTCAGAGACGCCAAGTAAACGAAAGAGTACGCGTTCAACGCCCGTCGTACCAGGAAGAGGAATATCATTAATCAGCCGCGCCAGCCCGCAGCCTAAAGGGCGCGCCAGCACCATTAATACCAGTAAAAACGTGGCAATCAGTAAGAACCCTTGCGCAGCCATCAGAACGCCTCCGCATTGATCAGGGCATAAACCAGATAACCCAGTAATAAAAACACCAGCAACACGCCGGCTATCACGCCTGCACTCACAGTGCACCTCCAGTGGCCTAAAAGTGATACCGGAAGGGTAGAATTCTGGCTGCAAAGATTTCGCAAAAATCTGCGGGCGGGGTGTAAAAAAAGTATAAAAATGGCAAAAGCCATGATTTAACTAATGATTAGTATTAATTTAACTTCTATGTAACTTAATTACACGGTGAATGTAAATAAACCATCAATAAGCAAAAATAAGTGGTCGGATGAGTAGTAAAATTACACAAAAGGCGGTACTATTTTCATCAGATAAACAAATTCATTTTTCCGGTGCCATTCACCGGGTAGATACAAAAGGGGGAGAAAAGTATGGAACTCTACAGAGAATATCCTGCATGGCTTATCTTTTTACGCCGTACTTATGCGGTTGCAGCGGGCGTTCTTGCGCTGCCTTTCATGCTTTTCTGGAAAGACCGCGCCCGCTTTTACAGCTACCTGCATCGTGTCTGGTCGAAAACCAGCGATAAACCGGTGTGGATGGATCAGGCCGAAAAGGCAACCGGTGATTTTTACTGATTGCTGAGTTCTGAATACATTGAAAACCGCCAGCGGAAACGCTGGCGGTTTTTTTGTATCAGGAAGATGTTCAGAGGAATATTTAGACACCGTTATACCAATCGAAACATATATTCATGAAATATATATAAATATTTTCCTAATTGTTTCTATCTGCTGGATATCTCACTTAAGGCTTTCTTATAAATCTGTAGGGTTTTGCCTGTCAGCGGACAAATAACCCGATAATACAAGGATGCACAGATGAGCGGAAAACCGGCGGCGCGTCAGGGCGACATGACGCAGTATGGCGGTAGCATTGTCCAGGGTTCAGCCGGGGTGCGCATTGGCGCCCCCACCGGCGTGGCCTGTTCGGTGTGCCCCGGCGGGGTGACATCCGGTCATCCGGTCAATCCGCTGCTCGGCGCAAAAGTCCTTCCCGGCGAAACCGACATCGCCCTGCCCGGCCCGCTGCCGTTCATCCTCTCCCGCACCTACAGCAGTTACCGGACTAAAACCCCCGCGCCGGTGGGGCTCCCCGGCCCCGGCTGGAAAATGTCTGCGGATATCCGCTTACAGCTGCGCGATAACACACTGATACTCAATGATAACGGCGGCAGAAGCCTGTATTTTGAGCACCTGTTTCCCGGTGAGGACGGTTACAGCCGCAGCGAATCACTGTGGCTGGTGCGCGGCGGCGTGGCGAAACTGGAGGAAGGCCACCGGCTGGCCGCACTCTGGCAGGCGCTGCCGGAAGAACTCCGCTTAAGTCCGCATCGTTATCTGGCAACGAACAGTCCGCAGGGACCGTGGTGGCTGCTCGGCTGGTGTGAACGGGTGCCGGAGGCGGATGAGGTGCTGCCCGCGCCGCTGCCGCCGTACCGGGTGCTGACCGGGCTGGTGGACCGCTTCGGGCGCACACAGACGCTCCACCGCGAAGCCGCCGGCGAATTCAGCGGCGAAATCACCGGCGTGACGGATGGGGCCGGGCGTCACTTCCGGCTGGTACTGACCAGCCAGGCGCAGCGGGCAGAAGAGGCCCGGCAGCAGGCCACTTCCGGCGGGGCGGAACCGTCCGTTTTTCCTGATACTTTACCCGGCTATACCGAATATGGCCGGGACAACGGTATCCGCCTGTCGGCGGTGTGGCTGACGCACGACCCGGAATACCCGGAGAATTTACCTGCCGCACCGCTGGTGCGCTATGGCTGGACGCCGCGCGGCGAACTGGCGGCGGTGTATGACCGCAGCGGCACACAGGTGCGCAGCTTTACTTACGATGATAAATACCGGGGCCGGATGGTGGCGCACCGTCACGCAGGCCGACCGGAAATCCGTTACCGTTACGACAGCGACGGGCGGGTGACAGAACAGCTAAACCCGGCAGGCTTAAGCTACACGTATCAGTATGAGAAAGACCGCATCACCATCACCGACAGCCTGGACCGCCGTGAAGTGCTGTACACGCAGGGCGAAGGCGGGCTGAAGCGGGTGGTGAAAAAGGAACACGCGGACGGCAGCGTCACGCAGAGTCAGTTTGACGCGGTGGGCAGGCTTAAGACCCAGACGGATGCCGCAGGCCGGGTAACAGAGTACAGCCCGGATGTGGTGACGGGCCTCATCACGCGCATCACCACGCCGGATGGCAGGGCATCGGCATTTTACTATAACCACCACAGCCAGTTAACGTCAGCCACCGGGCCTGACGGGCTGGAAATACGCCGGGAATATGATGAATTCGGCCGTCTGATTCAGGAAGCTGCCCCTGACGGCGATATCACCCGCTACCGTTATGATAATCCACACAGTGACTTACCCTGCGCAACGGAAGATGCCACCGGCAGCCGGAAAACCATGACGTGGAGCCGTTACGGTCAGTTGCTGACCTTCACCGACTGTTCCGGTTATGTAACCCGTTATGACCATGACCGTTTTGGTCAGATGACGGCGGTGCACCGCGAGGAAGGCCTGAGTCAGTACCGCGCATACGACGGCCGTGGACAGTTAATTGCGGTGAAAGACACGCAGGGCCATGAAACGCGGTATGAATACAACACAGCCGGTGACCTGACCGCCATCATCGCGCCGGACGGCAGCAGAAACGGGGCACAGTACGATGCGTGGGGAAAGGCCATCCGCACCACGCAGGGCGGGCTGACGCGCAGTATGGAATACGATGCTGCCGGACGGGTCATCCGCCTGACCAGTGAAAACGGCAGCCACACCACCTTCCGTTACGATGTACTCGACCGGCTGATACAGGAAACCGGCTTTGACGGTCGCACACAGCGTTATCACCACGACCTGACCGGTAAACTTACCCGCAGCGAGGATGAGGGGCTTATAACCCTCTGGCATTACGATGACGCTGACCGCCTCACGCACCGCACCGTGAATGGCGAAACCGCAGAGCAGTGGCAGTATGACGAACGCGGCTGGCTGACAGACATCAGCCATATCAGCGAAGGGCACCGGGTGGCTGTGCATTACGGATATGACAGTAAAGGCCGCCTGACCGGTGAGCGTCAGACGGTGCATCACCCGCAGACGGAAGCACTGCTCTGGCAGCATGAGACCAGACATGCGTACAACGCGCAGGGACTGGCGAACCGCTGTATACCGGACAGCCTGCCCGCCGTGGAATGGCTGACCTACGGCAGCGGCTGGCTGTCCGGTATGAAGCTCGGCGACACACCGCTGGTGGACTTCACCCGCGACCGCCTGCACCGGGAAACGCTGCGCAGCTTCGGCCGTTATGAACTCACCACCGCTTACACCCCTGCCGGGCAGTTACAGAGTCAGCACCTGAACAGTCTGCTGTCTGACCGCGATTACACCTGGAACGACAACGGCGAACTCATCCGCATCAGCAGCCCGCGACAGACCCGGAGTTACAGCTACAGCGACACCGGCAGGCTGACCGGCGTCCACACCACCGCAGCGAATCTGGATATCCGCATCCCTTACGCCACGGACCCGGCAGGTAACCGCCTGCCCGACCCGGAGCTGCACCCGGACAGCACCCTCAGCATGTGGCCGGATAATCGTATCGCCCGTGACGCTCACTACCTTTACCGGTATGACCGTCACGGCAGGCTGACGGAGAAAACCGACCTCATCCCGGAAGGGGTTATCCGCACGGATGATGAGCGGACCCACCGGTACCATTACGACAGCCGGCACCGGCTGGTGCACTACACACGGACACAATATGCAGAGCCGCTGGTCGAAAGTCGCTATCTTTACGACCCGCTGGGCCGCAGGGTGGCAAAACGGGTGTGGCGGCGTGAACGGGACCTGACGGGCTGGATGTCGCTGTCACGGAAACCGGAAGTGACCTGGTACGGCTGGGACGGCGACCGGCTGACCACGATACAGAACGACAGAACCCGCATCCAGACGGTATACCTGCCGGGAAGTTTCACGCCACTCATCAGGGTTGAAACCGCCACCGGTGAACTGGTGAAAACGCAGCGCCGCAGCCTGGCGGACGCCCTTCAGCAGTCCGGCGGTGAAGACGGTGGTGATGTGGTGTTCCCGCCGGTGCTGGTGCAGATGCTCGACCGGCTGGAAAGTGAAATCCTTGCTGACCGGGTGAGTGAGGAAAGCCGTCGCTGGCTGGCATCGTGCGGCCTGACGGTGGAGCAGATGAAAAACCAGATGGACCCGGTGTACACGCCGGCGAGAAAAATCCACCTGTACCACTGCGACCATCGCGGCCTGCCGCTGGTGCTTATCAGCACGGAAGGGGCAACAGAATGGTGCGCAGAATACGATGAGTGGGGCAACCTGCTGAATGAAGAGAACCCGCACCAACTGCAGCAGCTCATCCGCCTGCCGGGTCAGCAGTATGATGAGGAGTCCGGCCTGTATTACAACCGCCACCGCTATTATGACCCGCTGCAGGGGAGGTATATCACTCAGGATCCGATTGGGCTGAAGGGGGGATGGAATTTTTATCAGTATCCGTTGAATCCGGTTCAGTATATAGACCCTTTGGGATTAGATCTCTTATCATTACCTTCTCCCAGACAAAAACCTGTAAGTCAATCCTGTACTATTGATCCTATTACTCAACAACCTGTTGGTAGATTTATAGGTGATTCTAAAGGCAATATTATGGTTGAACCGGTAGGTGGCAAAACAATCCCGTATCCCCCCAGTAATCCAGGAAGTGCAGATACCCACACTCTTTATCAAAATAATTCAAATGCTTATAGGCTTAATCCAATAGGGCATGCAAACAATTCAACACCACACGCACATGCACATTTACCAGGAACAGGTAGCGGTATGAAAGGTCAAGGTC
Source organism: Escherichia sp. E4742 (assembly GCF_005843885.1). Classification (NCBI taxonomy): domain Bacteria; kingdom Pseudomonadati; phylum Pseudomonadota; class Gammaproteobacteria; order Enterobacterales; family Enterobacteriaceae; genus Escherichia; species Escherichia sp. E4742. The sequence goes on from NZ_CP040443.1 coordinate 3,724,059, forward strand.
CATCCCTTGATGTCAATGGTCGCGTTGTACCATGGAATAGTAGTGCCGCACATATCGGTATTAGATCGCTCGGTACACTAAGCTTTTTTAGTTCTGTTTTACATATGTTTACACTTAGATCATGTAGAGAGGGAACGTTTGGACAATGTTATTGTGCTATGTATGTTGAAATGTCAACGGGAAGCAGTCAAGATGAGGCTGATATAATGTGTGGAATGCCTGAGTATTTTTAGAATAGAGGGTAATATGTTTGATAGAATATATCTTGGTGATCGAGCAATAAAAAAAATTGAATTTGATTTATGGGGTAAACAAATTAGAATTCAGGTTAATTTAATCTCAAGGATAGCCTATGGTACAACAGAATGGAATTTTTATAATAATGAAGACTTAGAAGATGGTTATTTAGTATTTTCCGATGTTAGTTTCTTCAATATAACCCCTAATGGCTCTATTCCAGATGATTATATAATTTCAATAATAACAGATAAAGTCAATGTTGAATGTTTTGAATCAACTATAGTTGCTGTTGGTCAAATTCCAAATACAAATGTTGGTGACATTGATAATATTGGTGAATGTCAAATTTTCATCAGGTATAAAGACAGCTGGATTGAGAATAAACTCAAAGAAAAAATAATTGAATAACCATGTTCTTTATAGACATTTTAGATGGGACGAACCAGAGAAGGTCATGCCTCCGACCTGGGTTATGTGGACACGGAGGTTTAGCGCGGTGAACTCAACGAAGCAAACCGGATAACCTGCTGGCCCTTATCAGCATGGAAAGGACAACAGCGTGGTACGCAGAATAATCCTACCTCCTAAGCGAGGTTCTGGTTTTCAAATTTTCCGGAGTTAGATGATTGGAGGAACAGATGATAAGAATCGCATTTTTAATAACCAATAAATTTCTTGAGATAGATAGTACCACTCTTGCTGGATATGATTTTAGCGGGATGAATCTACATCGAGCCATCCTCAATGGTTATTGTCTTGATGGGGCGAAATTTGAAAAAACTCATTTAAGAAATGTAATGATTCAACATACATCAACTAGAAATGCTGTCTTTCGCAATGCGGCTCTGATGAATGCTATTCTGAATAACTCAGATTTCACTGGAAGTGATTTTAGTAATTCAAGGTCAATAGGTGAAAATTTTAAAGCAATAGATAATCATGGGAAAGATATAACAAATGGAAAAGGATTGCCTAATGTTTGCAGAATACATGGCAACGTGTAAGAAAATATTATTCAGAACCTGTGTAATTGTATCTTTGTTTGTTTTTACATACAACACATGGGCGCAGTGTAATAATATTATAATAATGCGCAAGTATGAAAGTGAGGGGAAATATACCGTTAGAAATTTGGTTAAAAATAAAGCTACAGCATTGGAATTAGCTGAGATATATGTTAAGAATCGTTATGGGTATGATGCCGCAGAAGAAGAAAAACCATACAAAATCAAGGAATTACCAACAAGTTGGATTGTTGAAGGCACCATTCAATCAGAACAAATTGCTGGTGGGGTTTTTATTATTGCTGGTGGGGTTTTTATTATAGAAATAGGCAAAAATGATGGGAGAATTCTAAATTTTGGCCACGGAAAATAAGTATGTAAGGATAAACAAACATCGTGTGCGCTGATGGCAGAGTAGGTGGAGGACTCCAGACAGTCAAACGATAGAAAAAGATAGTCTTTATGGATGTTCCTACAATGTCGAATACATACCAGAAAAGAAAGGCAAGTAAAGAGTATGGTTTATACAATCAATGTAAGAAACTAAATGATGATGAATTATTTCGCTTACTTGATGATCGCAATTCCTTGAAAAAGATTTCATCTGCCAGAGTATTACAGTTAAGAGGGGGGCAAAACGTTGTTAGATTGACAATTGAATTCTGCGCTGACAAAAATTATATCCGTAGAGATATCGGAGCATTTATACTCGGGCAAATAAAAGTTTGCAAAAAATGCGAAGATAATGTGTTTAATATTTTGAACAATATGGCATTGAATGATAAGAGCGCTTGCGTTCGAGCTACAGCAATCGAGTCAACGGCTCAGCGATGTAAGAAAAACCCAATTTATTCACCTAAAATAGTAGAGCAATCTCAAATTACTGCTTTTGATAAATCGGCTAATGTCAGACGTGCTACGGCATTTGCTATTTCTGTTATCAATGATAAAGCAACAATTCCACTATTGATTAATCTGTTAAAAGAACCAAATGGAGATGTCAGAAACTGGGCCGCATTTGCAATAAATATCAATAAATATGATAATAGTGATATTAGGGATTGTTTTGTGGAGATGCTTCAGGATAAAAATGAGGAAGTCCGTATTGAAGCAATAATCGGACTTTCCTACAGAAAAGATAAAAGGGTTTTATCTGTTTTATGCGATGAGTTAAAAAAAATACTGTTTATGATGATATCATTGAAGCTGCGGGTGAATTAGGTGATAAAACGCTACTTCCTGTTTTAGATACTATGTTGTACAAGTTTGATGCCAATGAAATTGTAACTTCCGCTATTGATAAGCTGAAGCGTTCATAGCGTGCGTTGCCTATGCATAGTGTGGTGTTCCCGCCGGTGCTGGTGCAGATGCTCGACCGGCTGGAAAGTGAAATCCTGGCTGACCGGGTGAGTGAGGAAAGCCGTCGCTGGCTGGCATCGTGCGGCCTGACGGTGGAGCAGATGCAAAACCAGATGGACCCGGTGTACACGCCGGCGAGAAAAATCCACCTGTACCACTGCGACCATCGCGGCCTGCCGCTGACGCTCATCAGCACGGAAGGGGCAACAGAATGGTGCGCAGAATACGATGAGTGGGGCAACCTGCTGAATGAAGAGAACCCGCACCAACTGCAGCAGCTCATCCGCCTGCCGGGCCAGCAGTATGATGAGGAGTCCGGCCTGTATTACAACCGCCACCGCTATTATGACCCGCTGCAGGGGCGGTATATCACTCAGGATCCGATTGGGCTGAAGGGGGGATGGAATTTTTATCAGTATCCGTTGGATCCTGTTGCATATACAGATCCTTTGGGATTATATAGCAATTGGGGCGAATTTATGAATAACTCTATGCATAATAATAACGCTTCTTCGGATGTGACTTCTAAAATTTATACTACCCCTTTTCCTGGTTCAGGATCTATTGATATAAGTTTTAATGGTGACGAATTTACAGGGGCTAGTTTTGCTGTGGGAGCAACAGTTGGCGGGAATGACAGAGTTCCAGCTAATCTGGATGTTTGTGTGTATTATACTTTGTGCGAACATAATGGTGTTGGTTCTGCCATCGGTATTTCTTTGTCAGGTACAGCATCGCAAGCAAAAATCTCTCCGGGGGAGTACCTTACTAAAGGTTATATATCTACAGGTGGTTATTTGAAAAAATACTCCATTGCGGGAGTTAGGGATGCAGAAGGAAAATATTCAGGCACCGTGAGAATTGGTCCCGGATTTGGTGGTTTTGTTGGCGAACTTACCTGTTCGCAAAGTTTATGGTGTTTATCACAATTGGCAGGATATTAACTTATGAAAATAAAAGTAGGTATTGTTATTGTAGCAGTAGTGGCTTTTATGTTTTTTGGTAAAGATATTAGTCATAATGTAATAAAGGCTGATGCCGATATTAGAAAGATTGCGCAGGATAAAGTTGTTATCATTCAAAAGCTATACAATCAGAATGAAGTGGACAAAATCTACTCTGACACAAGCAGTGAATTTAAAAAAGCAACATCGGAAGATGTTTTTATAACGATAATGAAAGAAAAAAAACAGGTGTTTGGAATGTTAAATAAAATAGACTTACTGGCAAGTAATGTAATTAATCATAATGTTGTGGTTTTAACCTATCGCTCTACATATGAACATTACTCTCTAATAGAGGAATTTGAATTTACAAAAGAAAATAAAGGTGATCTGTATTTGAGTACTTTTTATGCCGATGAGGGGGGTAAGCTTGGCGAGGTCATTAAACTATAGAATATGAACTATTTCTTTACTTGAGCAGAGGTGAGATGCTTGAGGAATTAATTTCGCAAGGTAAATATTCACCATTAGAGGTTAAAAGCACAATGAAAGTATGGGGGGGGCAAGCACTCACGCCATTCAAAAGATAAGATAGTAAAGAAAATGAGATAGTTGATATGAAAATTATTGATGTGAATAAAAGACGAAAAGAAAGCAGGGAGTTGTTTTTGCATGAAAAATATAAAAAATTACAACATGGAGCAACTTATTCCTGTTTTATATGGAAAAGATCGTGTTAAAAGGGATGCCGCAATATTTTCTTTACAATTAATTGGCTCAAATGATGTTTTTTGTTTTTCTTTTAAACTGTGCTACTCGAAAGATAAAAAATGAACGGGAAATAGGGCTTTCAATCCTAAGCCAGCTTTCAATGACCCAAACTCAAGTTTTTAAATCATTTGATTTAGCTGAGAGCATATTACAAAGAGAACGTTTTGCATCTGTGAAAACTGCCGCTGTTAATGCTATAGGCCACTTTTGTAGAAAAAATAAAAAATTCGAAAATAGAGCAATAAAACTGTTATCAAAAACTACTTATGATAAATCAGTGAACACTCGCTGTGCCACTGCAGCTGCATTTTTCAGTGTTAATAGTAATGATACCATCCCTTTTCTCTTAACTTTACTTAATGATTGCGATGGTGATGTGAGAAATTGGGCTGCATTTACTGTAAATTTCAACCAGTACGACTCTACGGAGATTAGAGAGTCATTTATCAGAATGCTGACAGATAAGAATGATTGTGCCAGAATTGAAGCTATAAGCGGACTGGCAGAAAGAAAAGATAATCGTGTTATAACTGCTATAATTAATGAACTGCAAAAAGACATAATTTTTGATGAAGTTATTATTTCGGCAGGTGTTTTAGGTAATCTTAAACTACTTCCTATTCTAAAAAATATATTAAATGAAATTAATGATGAGGATGTCATTGGCAATATAAAGTCAGCAATACAACAAATTATAAAATATAATTGATGGTGAAATATGCAGTGATACTACCAATCGGTCAAGTATTCGCTGCTTTGATGATGATGTAAAATGATTGTTTTTGAACTGGATATAACAGCCTGGTAGGGAAGAAAGCATAACCCCACAAAATTCATTTCCCAACGTCTACACTTACTCCTGTAAACCGTTCAGGAGCAATAATGAATCAACAACGATTTGATGCCAGCACTCTAATCCGTATCTTCGCCCTTCATGAGTTACATCGACTGAAAGAACATGGCTTAACGCGCGGGGCGCTTCTCGATTATCACAGCCGCTATAAGCTCGTATTTCTGGCTCATTCCCAGCCGGAATACCGCAAACTTGGCCCGTTCGTGGCTGATATTCATCAGTGGCAAAACCTGGATGATTTTTACAATCAGTACCGCCAACGCGTAATTGTTTTGCTTTCTCACCCTGCCAACCGGCGTGATCATACTAACGTTTTGATGCACGTTCAGGGTTATTTTCGCCCACATATTGATTCCACAGAACGCCAGCAGCTGGCGGCGCTTATCGACAGTTATCGCCGTGGCGAGCAACCGCTTCTTGCGCCGCTGATGCGTATCAAACACTATATGGCGCTTTATCCTAACGCCTGGCTTTCAGGGCAGCGTTATTTCGAACTTTGGCCACGTGTGATTAACTTGCGCCATGCAGGAGTTTTATGACCATCCATCTGGTCTGGTTTCGCCAGGATTTACGTTTGCACGATAATCTCGCGCTGGCTGCCGCCTGTCGCAATTCGTCTGCACGCGTGCTGGCGTTGTATATCGCCACACCACGCCAGTGGGCGGCGCATAACATGTCGCCGCGTCAGGCTGAACTTATCAATGCTCAACTGAATGGGCTACGAATAGCGCTGGCGGAAAAAGGCATTCCTTTGTTGTTTCATGAAGTGGATGACTTTGCCGCCAGCGCCGAAATGGTTAAACAGGTGTGCGGGGAAAATCGTGTTACCCATCTGTTTTATAACTATCAGTATGAGGTGAATGAGCGGGCGCGGGATGTGGAAGTTGAAAGAGCACAGCGTAACGTGGTGTGTGAAGGATTCGATGACAGCGTGATCCTGCCGCCGGGGGCGGTGATGACTGGCAATCATGAGATGTACAAAGTCTTTACGCCGTTTAAAAACGCCTGGCTGAAACGGCTGCGGGAAGGTGTGTCGGAGTGCGTCGCTGCGCCAAAAGTTCGTAGTAGCGGATCGATAGAGCCCGCGCCATCCATTACGCTGAATTATCCTCGTCAGTCTTTCGATACTGCGCATTTCCCGGTGGAAGAAAAAACGGCGATTGCGCAATTACGCCAGTTTTGCCAGAACGGTGCCGGAGAATATGAGCAACAACGAGATTTTCCGGCAGTAGAAGGCACCAGTCGTTTGTCCGCCAGCCTGGCAACGGGTGGGTTATCGCCTCGCCAGTGTTTACATCGCCTGTTGGCGGAACAGCCGCTGGCGCTGGAAGGTGGACCGGGTAGCGTCTGGCTTAATGAGCTGATCTGGCGCGAGTTCTACCGCCATTTGATGACGTATTATCCTTCGCTGTGTAAACATCGTCCGTTTATTGCCTGGACGGAGCGTGTGCAGTGGCAGCGCAATCCCGCCCATTTTAAAGCCTGGCAAGAAGGTAAAACGGGATATCCGATTGTCGATGCTGCTATGCGTCAGCTTAACAGCACTGGCTGGATGCATAACCGTCTGCGAATGATTACAGCCAGTTTTCTGGTGAAAGATTTGCTGATCGACTGGCGCGAAGGCGAGCAGTATTTCATGTCACAACTGATTGATGGTGATTTGGCAGCGAATAACGGCGGCTGGCAGTGGGCCGCTTCTACCGGAACCGATGCTGCCCCTTATTTTCGTATTTTCAACCCGATAACTCAGGGCGAGAAATTTGACCGCGAAGGCGAGTTTATCCGCCAGTGGCTACCGGAGTTGCGCGATGTGCCAGGGAAAGCGGTGCATGAGCCGTGGAAGTGGGCGCAGAAAGCGGGCGTGAAGCTGGATTATCCGCAACCGATTGTCGATCATAAAGAAGCGAGAGTACGAACGTTGGCAGCGTATGAGGCGGCGAGGAGGGGGAAATAACAGACTCGTGCCCAGATGCCGGATGCGGCATGAACGCCTTATCCGGCCTGGCAAATAGTGCAAATTCAATGGGCCATCCAGGCCTGATAAGACGCGTTAAGCGTCGCATCAGGCATCGGTGTTGGCCTATTAAGACTCCAGCGCCAGCGCACGGTTTCTGAACTTAAGCGCCTGATACAGCCAAATCATCAGCACCAGTCCTACACACGCCAGCGCACCCCAGGTGATTTGATCAAACACTTCTATATATGCATTGATGGAGTAATTGAGCGCCCCGGAAGCATCAAACGAAGCTTGCGATGTTTGATCGGCAATGACGCCCGCCAGATAGTTAGCAATCGCACCGGAAAGCAGCATGTAAATGCCGGTTAATACGCCGGTCACGCCGGGGATTTCAATACGCGTAATTTGCGACATAGCAACCGGATCGATAAACAGTTCGGCAAAACCCATCACTGCCAGACCAAGCACCATCAGCGGCAGGGAAGAGTGGCCATACATTGCAGACCAGCGGGCGCTTAAGCTCAGAATACAGAACCCGGCGCTCATCAGGCCGAGGCCAAGAGCAAATTTCCCCCAGATGCGCACGGTACGATTACCCGCAACGCTCTCTTTAACCACCCAGGCAAGCACTACACCGCACGACATCACAGCAAAAGCATTAATTGACTGGAACATGGCGGTCGGAACGCTATAACCGAAAATATCGCGATTAACGAAGCGGTCGATATAAAGGCTAATCGAGCTGCCGCCCTGTTGTGCAAAGGCCCAGAACAACATGCTGAAGAAGGTGAGCGTCACAATCAGCCCCAGCTCCTTACGCTGTTTCTGGTTTTCTGCTTTGCGATAAATTTTCGCCAGTACCGCCAGACCAATGATAGTGGCGACAATTAAGGCGTATACCGACCACTCTTTCCAGAACAGTACAGTAATCAGCGCAGGCGTTGCGACCAGCAGAACCAGCAGCCATCCCCAGTTCGGCAGGAGAAAGTTTGTCGCACGCAGCACCTTTTTGTTAACGCCGCGGGTATGTGTGAAATGACGATTGCCACATAAGAAAATGACCAGACCCGCGATCATGCCAACCGCCGCCAGGCCAAAGCCCATCGCCCAACTGTACTCTTCCTGGGCGTAACCACAGGCGATAGGGGCAATAATCGATCCCACGTTACCCGCCGCATACATCAGCGAGAAACCGCCATCACGACGTGGATCGGTCGGTTCATACAGTTCACCAAGCAGGCAACTGACGTTGGATTTAAACAGACCATAGCCGCAGACAATAATCGCCAGCGACAGATAGAGGAATGACGGGTGGATTTCGCTGGCGCCCAGCACCACATGCCCGACAGCCATCAACAACGCTCCCAGCATTACCGCCATGCGGTTGCCGAGCACTTTATCCGCCAGAAAACCACCGAGGATCGGCGTGACATACACCAGCGAACAATAGGCACTGAATAACGCGTAAGCGTGTGTGTCGTTGTATTTCAGTTGATTGGTGAGATAGAGAATCAGCAAGGCACGCATGCCGTAGAAGCTAAAATATTCCCAGATTTGTAGCGCGACAACGTAGTAGATAGCGCGCGGCTGTGATGCGTGTTTATTCATAATAATTCCGCGGTTGGATGCGACACCACGTAATAGTTGCGCGGCGTGCGTGTGTTTCCTTAAAGTTAAAACTTTGATACAGATCTGATTATTTATGCAATATGCTGTCTGATTGCATAAATATACATGAACTATGCATTTATGAGATAAACAATTTGCGCCTTTTGGCGATGGGTTTGTTTCTTAATATGTCGAAAGATTGGCTATCGACGAACAGGCGAGGTAACGCTATGTTAACGGAGTAGCTATCAGAATATGGAAGGCGCAATGATGAAAAACACCGAACTGGAACAACTGATTAACGAGAAATTGAACAGCGCGGCGATAAGTGATTACGCGCCGAATGGTTTGCAGGTGGAAGGCAAAGAGACGGTGCAAAAAATTGTTACCGGTGTCACCGCCAGCCAGGCGCTGCTCGATGAAGCGGTGCGTCTGGGCGCTGATGCTGTCATTGTGCATCATGGTTATTTCTGGAAAGGGGAATCGCCAGTAATTCGCGGTATGAAGCGTAACCGCTTAAAAACATTGTTGGCGAATGATATCAACCTGTATGGCTGGCATCTGCCGCTGGACGCACATCCGGAGCTTGGCAATAACGCGCAACTGGCGGCGTTACTGGGGATCACGGTCATGGGCGAAATTGAGTCACTGGTGCCGTGGGGCGAACTGACCATGCCGGTGCCGGGACTGGAACTGGCTTCCTGGATTGAAGCGCGTCTGGGACGCAAGCCGTTGTGGTGTGGCGACAACGGCCCGGAGGTAGTACAGCGCGTCGCCTGGTGCACCGGTGGTGGGCAAAGTTTTATTGATAGCGCCGCGCGTTTTGGCGTGGATGCATTTATAACGGGTGAAGTTTCTGAACAGACCATTCATTCAGCCCGCGAGCAGGGATTGCATTTTTATGCTGCGGGTCACCATGCCACTGAACGCGGTGGTATTCGCGCGTTGAGCGAGTGGTTGAATGAAAATACCGATCTTGATGTGACTTTTATTGATATTCCTAATCCTGCATAACGAATAGTCAGAGGGATCGAAAGTGCAACGAGCGCGTTGTTATCTGATAGGTGAAACGGCGGTAGTGCTGGAACTGGAACCGCCGGTGACGCTGGCCAGCCAGAAACGGATCTGGCGGCTGGCCCAGCGTCTGGTGGATATGCCGAATGTCGTTGAAGCTATTCCCGGCATGAACAATATCACGGTGATTTTGCGTAACCCTGAATCGCTGGCGCTGGACGCCATAGAGCGTTTGCAACGCTGGTGGGAAGAGAGCGAGGCGCTGGAACCGGAATCACGCTTTATCGAAATTCCGGTGGTTTACGGTGGCGCAGGCGGGCCGGATTTGGCGGTGGTCGCTGCGCATTGTGGGTTGAGCGAAAAACAGGTCGTTGAACTGCACTCCTCCGTGGAATACGTGGTGTGGTTTTTAGGTTTTCAACCGGGCTTCCCGTATCTCGGGAATTTGCCGGAACAACTACACACGCCGCGACGCGCTGAACCGCGCTTGCTCGTTCCGGCAGGTTCTGTCGGGATCGGTGGGGCGCAGACTGGTGTTTATCCGCTAGCAACGCCGGGGGGCTGGCAGTTAATAGGCCATACTTCGCTCAGTTTGTTTGACCCGACACGGGACGAACCCATCTTATTACGTCCCGGAGACAGCGTGCGCTTTGTGCCGCAGAAGGAGGGAGTATGTTGAAAATTATTCGTGCGGGGATGTATACCACCGTGCAGGATGGCGGCCGTCACGGTTTTCGTCAGTCGGGGATCAGCCACTGCGGCGCACTGGATATGCCTGCGCTACGCATTGCTAACCTGCTGGTGGGTAATGATGCTAATGCCCCCGCGCTGGAGATCACGCTCGGTCAGTTAACGGTTGAGTTCGAAACTGATGGTTGGTTTGCCCTGACGGGCGCAGGTTGCGAGGCGCGGCTGGATGATAATGCTGTCTGGACTGGCTGGCGCTTGCCGATGAAAGCAGGCCAGCGTTTAATGCTTAAACGTCCACAACATGGTGTACGTAGCTATCTGGCGGTGGCGGGCGGTATTGATGTGCCATCAGTGATGGGGTCATGCAGCACCGATCTCAAGGTGGGGATTGGCGGGCTGGAAGGGCGTTTACTGAAGGATGGTGACCGACTCCCGATTGGCAAAGCGAAGCGTGATTTTATGGAAGCGCAGGGCGTTAAACAGTTGCTGTGGGGGAACCGGATTCGCGCCTTACCGGGGCCGGAATATCATGAGTTCGATCGCGCCTCGCAGGATGCATTCTGGCGTTCGCCCTGGCAGCTTAGTCCGCAAAGTAACCGGATGGGCTATCGCTTACAGGGGCAAATTTTAAAACGCACCACCGATCGCGAACTGTTATCTCACGGTTTGTTGCCAGGCGTGGTGCAGGTGCCGCATAACGGGCAGCCCATTGTGTTGATGAACGACGCGCAAACTACCGGCGGCTATCCGCGCATTGCCTGCATCATTGAGGCTGACATGTACCATCTTGCGCAAATTCCGCTCGGTCAGCCCATTCATTTTGTCCAGTGTTCACTGGAAGAGGCACTGAAAGCGCGGCAAGATCAGCAACGTTATTTCGAACAATTAGCGTGGCGGCTGCACAATGAAAATTGACCTGAACGCCGATCTGGGCGAAGGCTGCGCCAGCGACGCTGAACTGTTAACGCTGGTTTCCTCAGCCAATATTGCCTGTGGATTTCATGCAGGCGACGCGCAAACCATGCAGGTAAGCGTGCGTGAAGCCATAAAAAATGGTGTCGCGATTGGCGCTCACCCGAGCTTTCCCGACAGGGAAAACTTTGGACGTAGCGCCATGAAATTGCCGCCGGAAACGGTTTACGCCCAGACGCTGTATCAAATTGGCGCACTGGCAGCGATTACTCGTGCAGAAGGTGGCGTGATGCGCCACGTCAAACCGCACGGTATGTTGTATAACCAGGCGGCGAAAGACGCACAACTGGCAGACGCCATCGCCAGAGCGGTTTACGCTTGCGATCCGGCATTGATTCTCGTTGGACTGGCGGGAAGCGAGCTGATCCGTGCAGGCAAGCGTAATGGCCTGACAACACGCGAGGAAGTGTTTGCCGATCGCGGCTATCAGGCCGACGGCGCGCTGGTGCCGCGAAGCCAGCCGGGCGCGTTGATTGAAGATGAAGAACAGGCGCTGGTGCAAACGCTGGAGATGGTGCAACACGGCAGAGTCAAAAGTATCACCGGTGAATGGGCGAAGGTCACGGCGCAAACGGTCTGCCTGCATGGCGACGGCGAGCACGCACTGGCGTTTGCCCGCCGACTACGCTCTACATTTACCAAAAAGGGGATTGTTGTCGCAGCATAACCCCGCTTAATAAAGAATGAAAAAAGGATATCACCATGCCTGAAGGCCCGGAGATCCGCCGTGCAGCGGATAACCTGGAGGCGGCGATCAAAGGCAAACCACTGACCGATGTCTGGTTTGCTTTTCCGCAGTTAAAACCTTATCAATCACAACTTATTGGTCAACACGTCACCCATGTGGAAACGCGCGGCAAAGCGTTGCTGACCCATTTTTCTGACGGCTTAACACTCTATAGCCATAATCAGCTTTACGGCGTCTGGCGCGTGGTTGATACCGGCGAAGAGCCGCAGACCACGCGGGTGTTGCGGGTAAAACTGCAAACGGCTGACAAAACCATTCTGCTTTATAGCGCCTCGGATATTGAGATGTTGACGCCGGAACAACTGACCACACATCCGTTTTTACAACGTGTTGGGCCCGATGTGCTCGACCCGAATCTGACGCCGGATGTGGTGAAAGAGCGGTTATTGTCGCCGCGCTTTCGTAACCGTCAGTTTGCCGGATTACTGCTCGATCAGGCGTTTCTGGCAGGGCTTGGCAATTATCTGCGGGTGGAGATCCTCTGGCAGGTCGGGTTGACCGGAAGTCATAAAGCGAAAGATCTCAATGCGGCGCAACTGGATGCACTCGCACACGCGTTACTGGATATTCCGCGACTTTCTTACGCTACGCGGGGGCAGGTGGATGAGAATAAACATCATGGGGCGCTGTTTCGCTTTAAAGTTTTTCATCGTGATGGCGAGAAGTGCGAACGCTGTGGCGGCATCATTGAGAAAACCATGCTGTCATCGCGCCCGTTTTACTGGTGCCCTGGCTGCCAGCATTAGGCAGAACGCTTCGGCGCATAGGTTGAAATAAACCGCGCAATGGCTGGCCCCGTCAGCAAAATACTGAACAGACGCAGGGTTTGCATTGCCATGATAAACGCCATATCGGCATTGCTCCCTGCGGCGATGACCGCCACCGTATCAAGTCCGCCGGGGCTGGTGGCGAGATAGGCGGTCATAAAATCAATATGCATAAACCGGGTCAGCCCCCACGCCATACCCGCACAAATAGCCAGCAGAGCAAAAATCGACAGCAGGATTTGCGGTAGCGGGCGTAATGCCCGCAGTAAGATTTGTTTATCGAAGCCCAGACCAATTCGCCAGCCAATCGCCATATAAGCTATCGCCAGCAGCCATTCTGGCAGTTCAATCGTAATGAACTGACCTGACTGGAGCAACGCACCTGCCAGCATCGGGATAAGCATCGTGCCGGAAGGAATACGTAGCAGACATCCCACCGTACCGGCAACGACCGCGAGCAAAATCGTAAGCAGGAGATTAATGCTGACTGGCGGGAACCAGACGATCTGCTGATTAACCGCTTCAGCGTTATCGCCCAGAATCATCCGCGTAACCAGAACCGCAGCACCTGCGACAAACAGTACCCGCAGATATTGCATAAACGCCACCAGACGGATATCTGCGCCGTAATCCTGCGCCATAGCGACCATAGCCGCCGCACCACCAGGCGAGGAGCCCCATGCGCCGGTATTACCCGGCAGCGAGCTATAGCGCACCAATAACCAGCCCACGATGGCGCTGGAAAGCAACGTCACCAGTAAAATGGCTAACACAATCTGCCAGTTAACGGCCAGGGTGGTGAGAATCGAGCCGGTGAGGTTTTGCGCAATCATGCAGCCAAGAATGGCCTGCGCAGCAAGAAAAGCGGAGCGAGGGAGTTGCAGAGTTATTCCGCGCATACTGAAGATGATCCCGGCGATCATCGGTCCAAGCAGCAGCGCCGCCGGGAGATGAACCGCGAGGAAGCCAATAGAAAGGAGAAGTGATAGCACACATAACATTCCCCACTGCAAAACTGGCATCCTTCGCTTCCCCTGTTATTTTATCTTTGGTGTATCGATACAGCATAAAGAAAGCCGGGGCTGGAAAAAATAACGGTAATCAAGGAAAAGGGGAAAATCAGTAATTATCTGAATGCGATACCCTTCTCGACTGAAAAGGGCATCATCTCGATTCAGTTGTAGTTAATCTTAAAAAGCACCACTGTATCGAAGGGGCCTGCCTCGATGGATGTACCTGGTATGGATGACAATTCGGCGGTAAAGTTTTTTTCATAAACTAACATGTCGCTGGTGAAATCGGCATATTCGCTATATTTATTGAAGGTGTAGGGTGAGGCATTTTCATCCAGTAACCGTAGCTTCAGTCCATTGCCAATCAGCAATGCCTTATCTTCTTCAACCAACGTTTCTTCGGTATAGAATGAGGAACTGACTTTAAATCCGTCGGTGCATTGATCGTTTTGGCTCTTGGTCGTTTTAATACTGAACGTTTTAGTCATGTTATGTCGCCGGATATCCAGCACATTAAATTTACCAAAATCAATCACCTGGTTGGCAGGAGTAATGGCAAAGTTGACGCTGCAGTCCAGCACTCGAATGTTTTCCAGGCCGATAATATGATATTTCAGGTTTTTGGCCGAGGGATCTTCGTTGACGCTGCCCGCGCCATCAAATTGTACGACAGTGTAATCGCTAAGGGTGCTTTGATAATCGTGCGGCGGCATTTCGCGAAGTTTGACGTACAGTCGCATACGCGCCATGAACGTTCGCGATTTACGAATATCTGTAGGATCACCAGAGCAAATTTTATTTTGCCATCCCATAGCGATAATTTGCTCTGGCGTATACATGTCAATTTTTTTACTGTCGATACATTGGTTAGTATCGATACGGCTTTTTCCGAGGCTGGCGTCATAATCAGCGCCGTTATAGGTTACACCGAGCTGATAGTACCGATCCTGCATGCCGGGGTAAGGGTTTACCCAAGCGTACACATGCTCACTTTCGAAATCACCGTTGGTATTGTTATCACAATAGACGGGGATTTTAATATCATCGGATTCCCAGATTTTATCTCCCGGTTTGGCGTTAGCCGGGACGGCGAATGGCATAATCGTTTCTGATTTTTCCACTGCGCCGCCTGAGGCGCCAAAATAACAGTCCAGCGCCAACGCGTTTTTTAAGGGCAGAAATAACAAGCAGGCAATGAGTAACAGTCCTTTGCTTATACTCATTGTTTATCCTCCACCACGCGCTGCATTTTGCATTGCCCCTGACAGTTGAGCGTCGTCATACGTAACGCGCCATAGTCATCCATATAGCCAAGATAAAACTGGTTGCCGTTATAGTTACCCGTACTGGCGATTGCCGAAGCAAAAGGCGCTATGAGCGTACTTTTAAAGCCGGGCAGAATGCCTTTTTGATCGCGGCCAAGATAGGCGATGGTCAGGTAATAAGGGGTCGGGTTTTTCAGGGTAAGCTGATTATTCTGCTGGCTGACCTGTAACTGTAATTCCACATGCTCGCCCGATTTTTTGCGTAATCCGGCGGGCCGCCAGAACAACTTTATACGGCTCTGGATAGCAACCTGAAGAATGGCATGACCGGTTGCTTTTTCCGGGGCAGGGGGGATCTCGCGCAGATTATAGTAAAACAGCGACTCACGATCGGTCGGCAATTGGCTGGTGGAAGATTGCTTGACAATACGCGCCTGCGATGTCGCTTTCGCTTCCAGACGTTGGATTGGCGGCAAGGCTACGAGGAAATCATCGCTTTTATCCCCTTTGTCATTTTCTATCCATGAGTATGCGAGATAGGGAAGTTTATCGCTGCGATTTTCTATCCGCAGGCTGGTCGCTTTATCTTTGGCGTTAAACACGATACGAGTGCGATCGGGCTGTAAGGCGGCATTGCTGCATAAGCTCGCGATCAGCAGAATAAGGGGCATTCCTTTAAAAATTGTCATTGTCTTTTCCTTAATTAATGACAGGGGAGAATCAAACGTTTACTCATATCTTCCAGGTGCTGAGGAAGCTGAATTAAACAACGCTGTTTATCACCCCAAAGTATTGTGAATCGCTGACTTTCACCCACACCACTTAACCAGGCGTGGCCATCTTCCCCCACCATTCCGACGCTGATTCCGCTTCCTTCTTGCCGGATATCGGCGCCGAGTGGCGGGAAATGACCGCTGGAGTCGCGGATGATGACGTTGACATCTTTTCCAGAACGTGAAGCCAGCGCTTTATAGCCGATTGCTCCTTCCGTCCAGGTTTCTTTGACCACGTTTTCGGATACTGTCACGCCGTCGGGCAAGTCGTTCATATTGACCGCGACAGTCGAGGGTTGGTAGCTGGAGACAAACGGTACGACCGCAATGCCAAAGCGGTTGGTGTAGTCGAGATTACCCTGAATCGGAATGTCGGCAACACCGTCTGTACTAACCATAAGACGAGGTTCGTTGGTGGAGCTACGGCGATGAAACGCAGCGCCAAAGCGTGTAGCAGTAAAGGAACCACTCCAGCTGGTGCTGGCAGAGCTGTAATCATTAGCGGCGTACGTGCCAGACAGATCCCACTCGCCCGCAGAACTAAGATGCTGATAATTGCCGCTAACCTGTGCGCCATTGTCAGGGCGGTCAGATTGCAGGCCGGTTGATATTCCCCAACTGTTACGGTCATCCAGGGTATCGTTCCACGACATGCGGTGCGAGGTGCTATTTTTACTGTCCTGCATGTCATAACCAATGCGGCCACCGTTACCAATAGGCAATGAAATGGACAGGTAAATCTGGTTATCACGAGCTTTGTCTTCGTAATGCGTGGTGTTAAATGAGGTTGAGACGGAAATATCTTTCCAGTCACCGATATCGACGTTGAAGCCAGCGGTAATATTGGCGGTGGTGGAAGACTCCGCATTCCACCAGGTTTGACGCAACACGTTGACGTACAGGTTGAGATTCAGCGGTGTAATGGGTTGCCCGGCGGAAAGGCTGATTGTCTTTTTTTCATCCTGAGCATCAGCGTCATTGTATTTATGGTCGATATAATTGGCGTAGCTATGGAAATGGCGATCGGAGAAACGATACGCCGCTATCGAAAGAAGACTGTCGGTGGCATCTATCCGTTTACTGTAGTTGAAGCGATAACTGTAACCTTTCTCGTCCGGTTGATTATCAAAACGACTTTTAGCCCAGGTGACGTCAAAGGAGAGCGCCCCCAGCCACAGCATATTTTGCCCGATACCCAGCGCGCCAGAATGATAATCGTCCCCGGCGAGAATCAACCCGCCATACAGTGAAGTATTGGAGAGCATCCCCCAGGAAACTTCATTACTTAAAAACGTTTCGTTTTCAGTATGATGAGACAAAGAAGGACGCGGACGACCCGCAGCAAGTTTATAACGTACCTGCCCCTGGCGGGTCAGAAAAGGCGTTGACGCTGCGGATACCTGGAAATTATTAACCCGGCCATCTTCCTCCGTCACTTTGACATCCAGTGTGCCTTGAACTGACTGATTCAGGTCATCAATGATAAACGGGCCTGGCGGGACTTTTTTCTGATAAATAACGCGTCCGGTATGGCTTATGGTGACGGTGGCGTTAGTTTGCGCCACGCCGCTAATTTGTGGTGCGTATCCGCGTAATTCCCAGGGAAGCATTCGGTCATCGCTGGTCAGGGCTGCACCGGTATACGAAAAACCGTCAAAAATATTGGAGCTGAGATCGGTTTCGCCAAGGGTTAATCTGGAGCCTATTTGTGGTAGCGGGCGAAACAGATAGGTTCGGGAAATAGCTCCGGATTGATTGTGCACATCACCATTGTCGGACTGGTTGAGCTGGTAATCGCTACGCAACCGCCATGCTCCGACGTTAATACCCGTTGTACCGTAAGCATTCAGATTGGTATTACTGCTCCCTTCCTGCGGGCGATAAGTACTGGCAAACAGGTTGTAGTCCAGCAAGATACCCGAAACTCCGGCATCCCATGTTTCAGGCGGCGCCCAGTTGTCGGAATGCCATGCCAGCCAGGCTTGTGGAATCGTGATGTTAAGTTGTTGGTTGGTCTGATCAAAAGTAAAGTTGATTTCCGGCAGGTCGCTAAAATCGAAACACTGATTAACCTGCGGCAATGTCTGGCGGATTTTTTCTTTAAGGCCAAATTTACCCAACAGGGAATCATTGATACAAGGAATTGTTTTGTCATTGGCTTTTTGCCAGTGAATAGTTTGCCCACTGCTGATTTGAATATTATTAACAACGACGCTAACAAAATAATCACCGGGAACGATAGCGCCTTTTTCATTGAGCAGAGAAATATCAACGCTATCGCGCATCGATTTATCAAGGACATTAAGGTTAAACTCCACTGCCAATGCAGAGGGGATAGCCATTGTCAGGCAGGATAAAACAGTAAGTCGGTAAATATTCACGGCATCCATACCTGGTAAATATTTGAAGAAAGGCGGCTAACTTGCCGCCGTAATACATTTAATCACTCAAGCAGTCATATGCATAGATTAAAATATGACGACACTATGATTATTTATAATCCAGAACATAGGTTGCGTTAGCGGTGACTTCACCAGCAGTCACAGGAGTACCGTTATCAATCTGCTCCATCCAGGCGAAGAAGTTCAGGGTTTGTTCTGTGGCTGTTGGTTCCAGCCCAATATCTGGACTTGCTGTGCCGAGGACAATAGGGGATTGATCTTTGTTCATTAAGCGTACGCCAACACCTGTGGCTTCACCAGCGCTGGTGTTACTGAGCATCGGGGAGGCTCCCGTGGTTTTCGCCGAACTATCAAAGGTTACTGCGACTTTTGATATCGGGGAACCTGAACCGTTATCTGAGTTAGGCAGGTCACAGTTAACTAAATGAATATCGACGGGCGTCAATGCGCTGTGATGATCCTGGTTGATGCGGTTTTTGGTCACCTCACCAAGATTTACTTGTTTATCAAGGTCTTCCTGTTTAATTTCACAAGGCGCTTCAATAACTTCGCCTTTAAAGTGAATTTCACCAGAGCCTTCATCGGCAGCATAAACAGGCGCAGTGAACAGCAGAGATACGGCCAATGCGGCCAGTGTTTTTTGTCCTTTAAACATAACAGAGTCCTTTAAGGTAATAGAAAAATAGTATAGCTCTACCAGATTATCTGATTTTGCGTGCGGAATGTTTTTAGTTTTGCTTAAAAATATATTTAGTTTTATTAAATGCAAATGCAATTAATTGGTGCGGTGAATTAATAAGGCGTAGAAAACAGAAGTGAATTATGGATATGCATAATATTCAGTGAATTATAAACAGGGCGGAGAGGCTAATTATTATTAAAAAGATATTCCATTGGTTGCTATTTGAGCTGTTTGTTTTTTATTCTGTTTCCGGTTTTTGATTTTATTTTTACAATTTTTTATGCTTAAACCAACAAAAAATAACCCGCCATATAAAAGGCGGGTTAAATGATTTACTGCTCAGCAATCAACGATTAACGCTTGATATCGCTTTTAAAGTCGCGTTTTTCATAACCGGTGTAAAGCTGACGCGGACGTGCAATCTTCATGCCGTCACTGTGCATTTCGCTCCAGTGAGCGATCCAGCCGACGGTACGGGCCATAGCGAAGATGACGGTGAACATGGAAGACGGAATGCCCATCGCTTTCAGAATGATACCAGAGTAGAAATCGACGTTCGGGTAGAGTTTCTTCTCGATAAAGTACGGGTCGTTCAGCGCGATGTTTTCCAACTCCATGGCCACTTCCAGCAGGTCATCTTTGGTGCCCAGCTCTTTCAGGACTTCATGGCAGGTTTCACGCATTACGGTGGCGCGCGGGTCGTAATTTTTGTATACGCGGTGACCGAAGCCCATCAGACGGAAAGAGTCATTTTTATCTTTCGCACGACGAACAAATTCCGGAATGTGTTTAACCGAGCTGATTTCTTCCAGCATTTTCAGTGCAGCTTCGTTGGCGCCGCCGTGAGCTGGCCCCCACAGCGAAGCAATACCTGCTGCGATACAAGCAAACGGGTTTGCGCCCGAAGAACCTGCGGTACGTACGGTAGAAGTAGAGGCGTTCTGTTCGTGGTCAGCGTGCAGGATCAGAATGCGGTCCATTGCACGTTCCAGAATTGGATTGACTTCATACGGCTCGCACGGCGTGGAGAACATCATGTGCAGGAAGTTACCGGCGTAGGAGAGGTCATTACGCGGGTAAACAAATGGCTGCCCGATGGAGTATTTGTAGCACATTGCTGCCATTGTCGGCATTTTCGACAACAGGCGGAACGCGGCGATTTCACGATGGCGCGGGTTATTGACGTCCAGAGAGTCATGATAAAACGCCGCCAGCGCACCGGTAATACCGCACATTACCGCCATCGGATGCGAGTCACGACGGAAAGCGTGGAACAGACGGGTGATCTGTTCGTGGATCATGGTATGACGAGTTACTGTAGTTTTGAATTCGTCATACTGTTCCTGGGTTGGTTTTTCACCATTCAACAGGATGTAGCAAACTTCCAGGTAGTTAGAATCGGTTGCCAGCTGATCGATCGGGAAGCCACGATGCAGCAAAATACCTTCATCACCATCAATAAAAGTAATTTTAGATTCGCAGGATGCGGTTGAAGTGAAACCAGGGTCAAAGGTGAATACGCCTTTTGAGCCAAGCGTACGGATATCGATAACATCTTGACCTAGCGTGCCTTTCAGCACATCCAGTTCAACAGCTGTGTTCCCATTGAGGGTGAGTTTTGCTTTTGTATCAGCCATTTAAGGTCTCCTTAGCGCCTTATTGCATAAGACTGCCGGAACTTAAATTTGCCTTCGCACATCAACCTGGCTTTACCCGTTTGTTATTTGGCTCGCCGCTCTGTGGGAGAGAGGAAACCTGGGTACAGAGCTCTGGGCGCTTGCAGGTAAAGAATTCATTGATGACGAATAAACGGCGAATCAAGCACTTAGCAATCCGAATTGTTAAACCTGTCTATCACTAATAACTGTCTCGAATGGATTGGTCAATACTTCCACACTGTTACATAAGTTAATCTTCGGTGAAATAGTGACCCCATAACTTTTACGCATTATATGCTTTTCCTAGTAATGTTTGTAACAACTTTGTTGAATGATTGTCAAATACGATGGTTAAAAATTAAATAAATGTTGTTATCGTGACCCAGATCACTGTTCTGGATAAAACCAGACAAACTATATGTAGGTTAATTGTAATGATTTTGTGAACAGCCTATACTGCCGCCAGGTCTCCGGAACACCCTGCAATCCCGAGCCACCCAGCGTTGTAACGTGTCGTTTTCGCATCTGGAAGCAGTGTTTTGCATGACGCGCAGTTATAGAAAGGACGCTGTCTGACCCGCAAGCAGACCGGAGGAAGGAAATCCCGACGTCTCCAGGTAACAGAAAGTTATCCTCTGTACCCGTAGTCCCCAGGGAATAATAAGAACAGCATGTGGGCGTTATTCATGATAAGAAATGTGAAAAAACAAAGACCTGTTAATCTGGACCTACAGACCATCCGGTTCCCCATCACGGCGATAGCGTCCATTCTTCATCGCGTTTCCGGTGTGATTACGTTTGTTGCAGTGGGCATCCTGCTGTGGCTTCTGGGTACCAGCCTCTCTTCCCCTGAAGGTTTCGAGCAAGCTTCCGCCATTATGGGCAGCTTCTTCGTGAAATTTATCATGTGGGGCATCCTTACCGCTCTGGCATATCACGTCGTCGTAGGTATTCGCCACATGATGATGGATTTTGGCTATCTGGAAGAAACATTCGAAGCGGGTAAACGCTCTGCCAAAGTCTCTTTTGTCATTACTGTCGTGCTTTCAATTCTTGCAGGAGTCCTCGTATGGTAAGCAACGCTTCCGCATTAGGACGCAATGGCGTACATGATTTCATCCTCGTTCGCGCTACTGCTATCGTCCTGACGCTTTACATCATTTATATGGTCGGTTTTTTTGCTATCAGTGGCGAACTGACATATGACGTCTGGATTGGTTTCTTTGCCTCTGCGTTCACTAAAGTCTTCACTCTGCTGGCACTGTTTTCGATTTTGATCCATGCCTGGATCGGCATGTGGCAGGTGTTGACCGACTACGTTAAACCATTGGCCGTGCGCCTGATTCTGCAACTGGTAATTGTCGTTGCACTGGTGGTTTACGTGATTTATGGATTCGTTGTGGTGTGGGGTGTGTGATGAAATTGCCAGTCAGAGAATTTGATGCAGTTGTGATTGGTGCCGGCGGCGCAGGTATGCGCGCGGCGCTACAAATTTCCCAGAGCGGCCAGACCTGTGCGCTGCTCTCTAAAGTTTTCCCGACCCGTTCCCATACCGTTTCTGCGCAAGGTGGTATTACCGTGGCGCTGGGTAATACCCATGAAGATAACTGGGAATGGCATATGTACGACACCGTAAAAGGGTCGGACTATATCGGTGACCAGGACGCGATTGAATATATGTGTAAAACCGGGCCGGAAGCGATTCTGGAACTGGAACACATGGGCCTGCCATTCTCGCGCCTTGATGATGGTCGTATCTATCAACGTCCGTTTGGCGGCCAGTCGAAAAACTTCGGCGGCGAGCAGGCGGCACGTACTGCGGCGGCTGCCGACCGTACCGGTCACGCACTGCTGCACACGCTTTATCAGCAGAACCTGAAAAACCACACCACTATTTTCTCCGAATGGTATGCGCTGGATCTGGTGAAAAACGCCGATGGCGCGGTGGTCGGTTGTACCGCACTGTGCATCGAAACTGGTGAAGTGGTTTACTTTAAAGCTCGCGCGACTGTGCTGGCGACTGGCGGGGCAGGGCGTATTTATCAGTCCACCACCAACGCCCACATTAACACTGGCGACGGTGTCGGCATGGCTATCCGTGCAGGCGTACCTGTGCAGGATATGGAAATGTGGCAGTTCCACCCGACCGGTATTGCCGGTGCGGGCGTACTGGTCACCGAAGGTTGCCGTGGTGAAGGCGGTTATCTGCTGAACAAACATGGCGAACGCTTTATGGAGCGTTATGCGCCGAACGCCAAAGACCTGGCGGGCCGTGACGTGGTGGCGCGTTCCATCATGATCGAAATCCGTGAAGGTCGCGGTTGTGATGGTCCGTGGGGGCCACACGCAAAACTGAAACTCGACCACCTGGGTAAAGAAGTTCTTGAATCCCGTCTGCCGGGTATCCTTGAACTCTCCCGCACCTTCGCTCACGTTGATCCGGTGAAAGAGCCGATTCCGGTAATCCCAACCTGTCACTACATGATGGGCGGTATTCCGACTAAAGTAACCGGTCAGGCGCTGACCGTGAACGAGAAAGGCGAAGATGTGGTGATCCCTGGGCTGTTCGCGGTAGGTGAAATTGCCTGCGTATCCGTACACGGCGCAAACCGTCTGGGCGGCAACTCGCTGCTGGACCTGGTGGTCTTTGGTCGTGCGGCAGGTCTGCATCTGCAAGAGTCTATTGCCGAGCAGGGCGTACTGCGCGATGCCAGCGAGTCTGATGTTGAAGCTTCTCTCGATCGCCTGAACCGCTGGAACAACAACCGTAACGGTGAAGATCCGGTGGCGATCCGTAAAGCACTGCAAGAATGTATGCAGCATAACTTCTCGGTCTTCCGTGAAGGTGATGCGATGGCGAAAGGGCTTGAGCAGTTGAAAGTGATCCGCGAGCGTCTGAAAAATGCCCGTCTGGATGATACTTCAAGTGAGTTCAACACCCAGCGCGTTGAGTGCCTAGAACTGGATAACCTGATGGAAACGGCGTATGCAACGGCTGTTTCTGCCAACTTCCGTACCGAAAGCCGTGGCGCGCATAGCCGCTTCGACTTCCCGGATCGCGATGATGAAAACTGGCTGTGCCACTCCCTGTATCTGCCAGAGTCGGAATCCATGACGCGCCGAAGCGTCAACATGGAACCGAAACTGCGCCCGGCATTCCCGCCGAAGATTCGTACTTACTAATGCGGAGACAGGAAAATGAGACTCGAGTTTTCAATTTATCGCTATAACCCGGATGTTGATGATGCTCCGCGTATGCAGGATTACACCCTGGAAGCGGATGAAGGTCGCGACATGATGCTACTGGATGCGCTTATCCAGTTGAAAGAGAAAGATCCCAGCCTGTCGTTCCGCCGCTCCTGCCGTGAAGGGGTATGTGGTTCCGACGGTCTGAACATGAACGGTAAGAATGGTCTGGCCTGTATTACCCCAATTTCGGCACTCAACCAGCCGGGTAAGAAAATTGTAATTCGCCCGTTACCTGGTTTACCGGTTGTCCGCGATTTGGTGGTAGACATGGGACAATTCTATGCGCAATATGAGAAAATCAAACCTTACCTGTTGAATAATGGGCAAAATCCGCCAGCTCGTGAGCATTTGCAGATGCCTGAGCAGCGCGAAAAACTCGACGGGCTGTATGAATGTATTCTCTGCGCATGTTGTTCAACCTCTTGTCCGTCTTTCTGGTGGAATCCCGATAAGTTCATCGGTCCGGCAGGCTTGTTAGCGGCATATCGTTTCCTGATCGATAGCCGTGATACCGAGACTGACAGCCGCCTTGACGGTTTGAGTGATGCATTCAGTGTATTCCGCTGTCACAGCATCATGAACTGCGTCAGTGTATGTCCGAAAGGGCTGAACCCGACGCGCGCCATCGGCCATATCAAGTCGATGTTATTGCAGCGTAATGCGTAAGTAAAAACGCCTTATCCGGTGCAAAGTGCCGGATGCGGCGTAAACGCCTTATCCGGCCTACAAGTCATTACCCGTAGGCCTGATAAGCGCAGCGCATCAGGCGTAATAAAAAAATGCAGGAAATCTTTAAAAACTGCCCCTGACACTAAGACAGTTTTTAAAGGTTCCTTAGCGGACGCAGAAAACACGACAAGTCCGCAACAAGTGAACCCCGGCACGCACATCTGATGTGAAATGTGCGTGGTAGTATCCACGGCGAAGTAAGCATAAAAAAGATGCTTAAGGGATCACGATGCAGAACAGCGCTTTGAAAGCCTGGTTGGACTCTTCTTACCTCTCTGGCGCAAACCAGAGCTGGATAGAACAGCTCTATGAAGACTTCTTAACCGATCCTGACTCGGTTGACGCTAACTGGCGTTCGACGTTCCAGCAGTTACCTGGTACGGGAGTCAAACCGGATCAATTCCACTCTCAAACGCGTGAATATTTCCGCCGCCTGGCGAAAGACGCTTCACGTTACTCTTCAACGATCTCCGACCCTGACACCAATGTGAAGCAGGTTAAAGTCCTGCAGCTCATTAACGCATACCGCTTCCGTGGTCACCAGCATGCGAATCTCGATCCGCTGGGACTGTGGCAGCAAGATAAAGTGGCCGATCTGGATCCGTCTTTCCACGATCTGACCGAAGCAGACTTCCAGGAGACCTTCAACGTCGGTTCATTTGCCAGCGGCAAAGAAACCATGAAACTCGGCGAGCTGCTGGAAGCTCTCAAGCAAACCTACTGCGGCCCGATTGGCGCCGAGTATATGCACATTACCAGCACCGAAGAAAAACGCTGGATCCAACAGCGTATCGAGTCTGGTCGCGCGACTTTCAATAGCGAAGAGAAAAAACGCTTCTTAAGCGAACTGACCGCCGCTGAAGGCCTTGAACGTTACCTCGGCGCAAAATTCCCTGGCGCAAAACGCTTCTCGCTGGAAGGCGGTGACGCGTTAATCCCGATGCTTAAAGAGATGATCCGCCACGCTGGCAACAGCGGCACTCGCGAAGTGGTTCTCGGGATGGCGCACCGTGGTCGTCTGAACGTGCTGGTGAACGTGCTGGGTAAAAAACCGCAAGACTTGTTCGACGAGTTTGCCGGTAAACATAAAGAACACCTCGGCACGGGCGACGTGAAATACCACATGGGCTTCTCGTCTGACTTCCAGACCGATGGCGGCCTGGTGCACCTGGCGCTGGCGTTTAACCCGTCTCACCTTGAGATTGTAAGCCCGGTAGTTATCGGCTCTGTTCGCGCTCGTCTGGACAGACTTGATGAGCCAAGCAGCAACAAAGTGCTGCCAATCACCATCCACGGTGACGCCGCAGTAACCGGGCAGGGCGTGGTTCAGGAAACCCTGAACATGTCGAAAGCGCGTGGTTATGAAGTTGGCGGTACGGTACGTATCGTTATCAACAACCAGGTTGGCTTTACTACCTCTAACCCGCTGGATGCCCGTTCGACGCCGTACTGTACTGATATCGGTAAGATGGTTCAGGCACCGATTTTCCACGTTAACGCGGATGATCCGGAAGCCGTTGCCTTTGTGACCCGTCTGGCGCTTGATTTCCGTAACACCTTTAAACGTGATGTCTTCATCGACCTGGTGTGCTACCGCCGTCACGGCCATAACGAAGCCGACGAACCGAGCGCAACCCAGCCGCTGATGTATCAGAAAATCAAAAAACATCCGACGCCGCGCAAAATCTACGCTGACAAGCTGGAGCAGGAAAAAGTCGCGACGCTGGAAGATGCTACTGAGATGGTTAACCTGTACCGCGATGCGCTGGATGCTGGCGATTGCGTAGTGGCAGAGTGGCGTCCGATGAACATGCACTCTTTCACCTGGTCGCCGTACCTCAACCACGAATGGGACGAAGAGTACCCGAACAAAGTTGAGATGAAGCGCCTGCAGGAACTGGCTAAACGCATCAGCACGGTGCCGGAAGCCATTGAGATGCAGTCTCGCGTTGCCAAGATTTATGGCGACCGCCAGGCGATGGCTGCCGGTGAAAAACTGTTTGACTGGGGCGGCGCGGAAAACCTCGCTTACGCCACGCTGGTTGACGAAGGCATTCCGGTTCGCCTGTCGGGTGAAGACTCCGGTCGCGGTACCTTCTTCCACCGCCACGCGGTGATCCACAACCAGTCTAACGGTTCAACTTACACGCCGCTGCAACATATCCATAACGGCCAGGGCGCGTTCCGCGTCTGGGACTCCGTACTGTCTGAAGAAGCCGTACTGGCGTTTGAATACGGTTATGCCACCGCAGAACCACGCACTCTGACTATCTGGGAAGCACAGTTCGGTGACTTCGCCAACGGTGCGCAGGTGGTTATCGACCAGTTCATCTCCTCTGGCGAGCAGAAATGGGGCCGGATGTGTGGCCTGGTGATGTTGCTGCCGCACGGTTACGAAGGGCAGGGGCCGGAGCACTCCTCCGCGCGTCTGGAACGTTATCTGCAACTTTGTGCTGAGCAAAACATGCAGGTGTGCGTACCGTCTACCCCGGCACAGGTTTACCACATGCTGCGTCGTCAGGCGCTGCGCGGGATGCGTCGTCCGCTGGTCGTGATGTCGCCGAAATCCCTGCTGCGTCATCCGCTGGCGGTTTCCAGCCTCGAAGAACTGGCGAACGGCACCTTCCTGCCAGCCATCGGTGAAATCGACGAGCTTGATCCGAAGGGCGTGAAGCGCGTAGTGATGTGTTCTGGTAAGGTTTATTACGACCTGCTGGAACAACGTCGTAAGAACAATCAACACGATGTCGCCATTGTGCGTATCGAGCAACTCTACCCGTTCCCGCATAAAGCGATGCAGGAAGTGTTGCAGCAGTTTGCTCACGTCAAGGATTTTGTCTGGTGCCAGGAAGAGCCGCTCAACCAGGGCGCATGGTACTGCAGCCAGCATCATTTCCGTGAAGTGATTCCATTTGGGGCTTCTCTGCGTTACGCAGGCCGCCCGGCCTCCGCCTCTCCGGCGGTAGGGTATATGTCCGTTCACCAGAAACAGCAACAAGATCTGGTTAATGACGCGCTGAACGTCGAATAAATAAAGGATACACAATGAGTAGCGTAGATATTCTGGTCCCTGACCTGCCTGAATCCGTAGCCGATGCCACCGTCGCAACCTGGCATAAAAAACCCGGCGACGCAGTCGTACGTGATGAAGTGCTGGTAGAAATCGAAACTGACAAAGTGGTACTGGAAGTACCGGCATCAGCAGACGGCATTCTGGATGCGGTTCTGGAAGATGAAGGTACAACCGTAACGTCTCGTCAGATCCTCGGTCGCCTGCGTGAAGGCAACAGCGCCGGTAAAGAAACCAGCGCCAAATCTGAAGAGAAAGCGTCCACTCCGGCGCAACGCCAGCAGGCGTCTCTGGAAGAGCAAAACAACGATGCGTTAAGCCCGGCGATCCGTCGCCTGCTGGCTGAACACAACCTCGACGCCAGCGCCATTAAAGGCACCGGTGTGGGTGGTCGTCTGACCCGTGAAGATGTGGAAAAACATCTGGCGAAAGCCCCGGCGAAAGAGTCTGCTCCGGCCGCTGCTGCTCCGGTGGCTCAACCGGCTCTGGCTGCACGTAGCGAAAAACGTGTCCCGATGACTCGCCTGCGTAAACGTGTGGCAGAGCGTCTGCTGGAAGCGAAAAACTCCACCGCCATGCTGACCACGTTCAACGAAGTCAACATGAAGCCGATTATGGATCTGCGTAAGCAGTACGGTGAAGCGTTTGAAAAACGCCACGGCATCCGTCTGGGCTTTATGTCCTTCTACGTGAAAGCGGTGGTTGAAGCCCTGAAACGTTACCCGGAAGTGAACGCGTCTATCGACGGCGATGATGTGGTTTACCACAACTATTTCGACGTCAGCATGGCGGTTTCTACGCCGCGCGGCCTGGTGACGCCGGTTCTGCGTGATGTCGATACCCTCGGCATGGCAGACATCGAGAAGAAAATCAAAGAGCTGGCTGTTAAAGGCCGTGACGGCAAGCTGACGGTTGAAGATCTGACTGGTGGTAACTTCACCATCACCAACGGTGGTGTGTTCGGTTCCCTGATGTCTACGCCTATCATCAACCCGCCGCAGAGCGCAATTCTGGGTATGCACGCTATCAAAGATCGCCCGATGGCGGTGAATGGTCAGGTTGAGATCCTGCCGATGATGTACCTGGCGCTGTCCTACGATCACCGTCTGATCGATGGTCGCGAATCCGTGGGCTTCCTGGTAACGATCAAAGAGTTGCTGGAAGATCCGACGCGTCTGCTGCTGGACGTGTAGTAGTTTAAGCCTCACCTGCACTGTAGAACGGATAAGGCGCTTGCGCCGCATCCGACAAGCGATGCCTGATGCGACGCTTAACGCGTCTTATCAGGCCTACGGGGATCACCGATGTAGGTCGGATAAGGCGCTCGCGCCGCATCCGACAAGCGATGCCTGATGCGACGCTTAACGCGTCTTATCAGGCCTACAGGTGACCGACAATGCCCGGAAGCGATACGTCACATTCGGTCTACGGTTTAAAAGATAACGATTACTAAAGGATGGACAGAACACATGAACTTACATGAATACCAGGCAAAACAACTTTTTGCCCGCTATGGCTTACCGGCGCCAGTGGGTTATGCCTGTACTACTCCGCGCGAAGCAGAAGAAGCCGCTTCAAAAATCGGTGCCGGTCCGTGGGTAGTGAAATGTCAGGTTCACGCTGGTGGCCGTGGTAAAGCGGGCGGTGTGAAAGTTGTAAACAGCAAAGAAGACATCCGTGCTTTTGCAGAAAACTGGCTGGGCAAGCGTCTGGTAACGTATCAAACAGATGCCAATGGCCAACCGGTTAACCAGATTCTGGTTGAAGCGGCGACTGATATCGCTAAAGAGCTGTATCTCGGTGCCGTTGTAGACCGTAGTTCCCGTCGTGTGGTCTTTATGGCCTCCACCGAAGGCGGCGTGGAAATCGAAAAAGTGGCGGAAGAAACGCCGCACCTGATCCACAAAGTTGCGCTTGATCCGCTGACTGGCCCGATGCCGTATCAGGGACGCGAGCTGGCGTTCAAACTGGGTCTGGAAGGTAAACTGGTTCAGCAGTTCACCAAAATCTTTATGGGTCTGGCGACCATTTTCCTGGAGCGCGACCTGGCGCTGATCGAAATCAACCCGCTGGTCATCACCAAACAGGGCGACCTGATTTGCCTTGATGGCAAACTGGGCGCTGACGGCAACGCATTGTTCCGCCAGCCTGATCTGCGCGAAATGCGCGACCAGTCGCAGGAAGATCCGCGTGAAGCACAGGCTGCACAGTGGGAACTGAACTACGTTGCGCTGGACGGCAACATCGGTTGTATGGTTAACGGCGCAGGTCTGGCGATGGGTACGATGGACATCGTTAAACTGCACGGCGGCGAACCGGCTAACTTCCTGGATGTTGGCGGCGGCGCAACCAAAGAACGTGTAACCGAAGCGTTCAAAATCATCCTCTCTGACGACAAAGTGAAAGCCGTTCTGGTTAACATCTTCGGCGGTATCGTTCGTTGCGACCTGATCGCTGACGGTATCATCGGCGCGGTAGCGGAAGTGGGTGTTAACGTACCGGTCGTGGTACGTCTGGAAGGTAACAACGCCGAACTCGGCGCGAAGAAACTGGCTGACAGCGGCCTGAATATTATTGCAGCAAAAGGTCTGACGGATGCAGCTCAGCAGGTTGTTGCCGCAGTGGAGGGGAAATAATGTCCATTTTAATTGATAAAAACACCAAGGTTATCTGCCAGGGCTTTACCGGTAGCCAGGGGACTTTCCACTCTGAACAGGCCATTGCATACGGCACTAAAATGGTTGGCGGCGTAACCCCAGGTAAAGGCGGCACCACCCACCTCGGCCTGCCGGTGTTCAACACCGTGCGTGAAGCTGTTGCTGCTACTGGCGCTACCGCTTCTGTTATCTACGTACCAGCACCGTTCTGCAAAGACTCCATTCTGGAAGCTATCGATGCAGGTATCAAACTGATTATCACCATCACTGAAGGCATCCCGACGCTGGATATGCTGACCGTGAAAGTGAAGCTGGATGAAGCAGGCGTTCGTATGATCGGCCCGAACTGCCCGGGCGTAATCACTCCGGGTGAGTGCAAAATTGGTATCCAGCCGGGTCACATTCACAAACCGGGTAAAGTGGGTATCGTTTCCCGTTCCGGTACGCTGACCTATGAAGCGGTTAAACAGACCACGGATTACGGTTTCGGTCAGTCTACCTGTGTCGGTATCGGCGGTGATCCGATCCCTGGTTCTAACTTTATCGACATTCTCGAAATGTTCGAAAAAGATCCGCAGACCGAAGCGATCGTAATGATCGGTGAGATCGGCGGTAGCGCTGAAGAAGAAGCGGCTGCGTACATCAAAGAGCACGTTACCAAGCCAGTTGTGGGTTACATCGCTGGTGTGACTGCACCGAAAGGCAAACGTATGGGCCACGCAGGCGCCATCATTGCCGGTGGTAAAGGGACTGCGGATGAGAAATTCGCGGCTCTGGAAGCCGCAGGCGTGAAAACCGTTCGCAGCCTGGCTGACATCGGTGAAGCACTGAAAACAGTTCTGAAATAAATATCTGTAATAAGAAATAGCCCTCGCCGCTTCCCTCTACAGGAATGGCGAAGGGCTGTCGGTTTCGACATGGTTGGCCATCGTATGATGGCCTTTTTTATGCCTTAAACGTTAACCACGGTCGAAATCTGACCGCAGGCAGCTTTCTGCTGGGCATCGATAACCGTACCAATATCGCTTATAAGCGACTGGCACTTCCTCACGTTGCCATTTTGTAGAAAATGGAAATTCATATTCTCCAGATTCCATATTTTAAAATTTTATATGCATGCCTGTTTTTTCTGCTTTGAATTATCTGCTACGCTCTGTTTTTATTATTTTAAGGATAATAGAAACTGAAGGTATATTTATGATAATAAGACATATCCTTATGCTGTCTTATTAAGAACCGTTTTTTCAATGTCATTATCTATCAATGTATCATGCTCTCGGTTTGCGGCAGCCTTATCGGCTATTACGCTAATGATTAGCTATCGTGAATACGTTCCTGCGGATAATTAAATTACAGACATCTTGCAATCTCATCATATTCATATGTTCAAATGAGAAAATATTTTGCCAACAATATCACTTTTTCCAAAAGTTAAATTAAGCATATTGAAATCGCATACAAAGCGTTGGCAGTTTTTTTGAATTTACATTCAGGGTGAATATTCCATAACAAATGAAATTCACCAGATGAATTGATAATGAGAAATTATAAACGGAGATTATATAAACCGTTTCTGTATTCCTTCGCTCATTTTTTCTGGGCGATGACAGCATTTAATTTTATCCAGTAACAGGAGAAGATTCATGAGTAAGCCTTCAGACCCTCGTATTGATACCAGTCGCGTCATCCATGCGCCACAAGGAACTCAACTGCATTGCAAAAACTGGCAGATCGAAGCTGCCTATCGGATGTTGCAGAACAACCTTGACCCCGACGTAGCCGAAAATCCACAGCATCTGGTGGTATACGGTGGTATTGGCCGCGCGGCGCGTAACTGGGAATGTTTCGACCAGACCCTCGAATCACTAAAAAATCTCGAGCCTGATGAGTCGCTGTTGGTACAGTCCGGTAAACCCGTGGGCGTGTTTAAAACTCATACTGATGCGCCCCGCGTGCTGATTGCCAACTCTAACCTGGTACCGCAATGGGCCAACTGGGATCACTTCAATGAACTGGATCGCAAAGGTCTGTTCATGTACGGCCAGATGACCGCTGGCTCGTGGATCTACATCGGTAGTCAGGGCATTGTGCAGGGAACGTTCGAAACTTTTGTCGAAGCAGGTCGCCAGCACTACAACAATTCGCTAAGTGGAAAATGGATCCTGACCGCGGGGCTCGGTGGTATGGGCGGTGCACAACCGCTGGCGGCGACTCTGGCAGGGGCTTGTTCATTAAATATCGAGTGCCAGCAAAGTAGCATCGACTTCCGTCTGCGTACCCGTTATGTCGATAAACAAGCGAAAGATCTTGATGATGCACTGGCGCTGATTAAATACCACACCGAACGAAAAGAAGCCGTTTCTATCGCGCTGCTGGGCAATGCGGCGGAAATTGTTCCTGAGTTGGTGAAACGTGCGCATCAGGGAGCGATCAAACCGGATCTGGTGACCGATCAGACCTCCGCTCACGATCTGGTCTATGGTTACCTGCCAATGGGCTGGAGCGTAGAACAATGGCGTGCTGCACAGCAGGATCCACAACAGCACGCCAGACTGCAAAAAGAAGCGGCACAGAGTTGCGTGGCGCATGTTCAGGGGATGCTGGACTTCCAGGCGATGGGGATCCCGGTTGTCGATTATGGTAACAACATCCGCCAGGTGGCTTTCAATGAAGGTCTGCAAAATGCCTTCGATTTCCCGGGTTTCGTTCCTGCTTACATTCGTCCCATGTTTTGTGAAGGCAAAGGCCCGTTCCGTTGGGTGGCACTGTCTGGTGACCCGGAAGATATCTATAAAACCGATGCCAAAATTAAAGAACTATTCCCCAATAACGTACTGACCCATCGCTGGCTGGATATGGCGCGTGAGCGTATCGCCTTCCAGGGGCTTCCTTCACGTATTTGCTGGCTGGGGCTTGGTGAGCGTCACCTGGCGGGGCTGGCATTCAACGAAATGGTGCGCAACGGTGAACTAAAAGCACCGATTGTGATTGGTCGCGATCATCTTGATACCGGTTCTGTCGCCAGCCCGAACCGCGAAACTGAAAGCATGCTCGATGGCAGTGATGCGGTTTCTGACTGGCCGTTGCTCAATGGTCTGCTCAATACCGCAGGTGGCGCAACGTGGGTGTCTCTGCATCATGGCGGCGGCGTCGGGATGGGGTATTCACAACACGCCGGGATGGTTATTGTTGCCGACGGTAGCGAAGAAGCCGAAAAACGTCTGGCGCGTGTGCTGGTGAATGACTGTGCTTCCGGGGTTATGCGTCATGCGGATGCGGGTTATGACGCGGCAATTGAATGTGCCAAAAATTATGGTCTGAAATTGCCGATGATTCGCTAAATATTAACGTTGTTATTTAATATTTGCGCTAATACAGGCGGGAAGTCATCCGCCTGTATAACAATAATTATCAAAAATATTTATTACATCGTCGAGAGAAATATCTCTCGACCCTCTATTGCTGTTTCAAAAAATGACCTCTCATTTTGCAGGAGACTTTTTCATGGAATCAAGCAGCCCTATCCGCAGTAAAAAACCAGTATTAGAATCAAATACGATTAACGCCGTTCCTGAGTCCGCTCGCCACGGCGCGCCCTCCAGCCAGTTTACTTTGTGGCTAAGTGCTAACTTACAAATTACCGCCGTGGTGGACGGCGCGTTAGCGATTATTTTTGGCTCTGAAGCCATGTCAGCAATTATTGGTTTATTAATCGGTAATATTATCGGCGGCGCGGTTATGGCATTGCACTCGTCACAGGGGGCAAAGCTGGGATTACCACAGATGATCTCCAGTCGTATCCGCTTTGGCGTCAAAGGAGCGGCGCTACCGTTACTGATGGTGATTATTATGTATCTCGGATTTGCCGCGACGGGTACGGTATTATCCGGTCAGGCGATTAACCGGATATTTGGTTTTGAGTCAGCATCGACCGGAATTATTATTTTCGGCATGCTTACCGCGATGATCGCATTGGTCGGTTATAAACTTATTCACGTCGTTGGCCGTGTTGCAGGGATATTAAGTATTCTGGGGTTTATTTACCTGGCCACTCAACTTAGCGGTCACTACGATGTGGCTGCGGCATTTGGTCAAAAGCCATTTAGCTTATCGGTGTTCTTATTAACGATTGCACTCTCAGCCGGATGGCAATTAACGTTTGCACCATACGCCTCTGATTATTCCCGCTATTTACCCTCTGATACACCAGCAAAATCAATCTTCTTTGCCACCTTTCTGGGAACCACGCTTGGCGCGCAATGTGCCATGACTTTTGGCGTTCTTGTTGCTGCTTGCGGTGCTAACTTCCTGAAAGATCAGGTTGGTTTTATGGGCGATTTAGCCGGACCGACGTTTGCCATTCTGATTTATACGGTGATTGTTTGCGGCAAACTGACGGTTAACTGTTTGAATGCCTACGGCGGCTTTATGTCAATTCTGGCGACCGTCAGCGCCTTTAACAATCGCAGCCAGGTTTCACAGCGTGTTCGTGCTGCCTACGTTGTAGGGTTCGTGCTGTTGTCGATGGTCGTCGCGCTGGCGGCAAGCGCAGACTTTTTGAATAATTTCAAAAATTTCGTTCTGCTGCTGTTGACGGTATTTGTGCCGTGGAGCGCCATCAATCTCATCGACTACTACTTCATTTCACAAGGTAAAACCGATATTCCGGCACTTTATACCCCGGAGGGACGCTATGGCGCGTACAACAAAACCGCGTTGGTTTGCTACGGAATTGGTGTGCTGGTGCAGATCCCCTTCCTGAATCAAAAACTGTATCAGGGACCCATTTCTGTACTGATGGGCGGGGCGGATATTTCCTGGATTATCGGCTTGTTAATTACTGCCGTTATTTATTACCCGTGGGCAAAACGTACTACCAGCGTTCCTGCCCAGACTATTTATCCCGAGTCGTAATATGGAACCAATGCTGATATCTGCAATGGATAAGCCCTTGCAACCGTGGCGCAACGGCGGGGGTTTTACGCGACAACTACATGCCTGGCCTGATGATGAAAACTGGCTGTTACGCATCAGTATGGCCAATGTCAGCCAGGACGGTCCTTTTTCGGCGTGGCCTGGCGTGGTACGTGGCCTCGCCATTCTCGATGGGGAAGGGGTAAGGCTGACGTTTGCCGATTCGATAATCAACCTGCAACGTCACGATCCCGCCTTAATTTTTCCCGGAGAAGCCATGCCAGATTGCCAGCTGCTGGGCGGTGCAGTTCGCGATCTCAATGTCATGGCGCGGGAAGGCGATACGGGGATGTTGCGGGTGCAAAGTGCCGTTGACTGGCTTCCTCCGTCACTTGCGCAAGCGGGCCTGTTCACGCTGTGTGAAGGGGAGTGGATAAGCGGCGAGAAAAGGGTGTTTGTCGCGGCAAATATGTTGTTATGGCTGGTTGCGCCTGATGGCAAGCCCTGGCGTTTCGTACCACGGAAAAAAGTCTCCGTCGGTGAGCTGGCGGGCTGGTGGCTTTATTATCTACGAGGGGAAAAATCTTTATGAGTGCATTAACGCTCTGGCGAAATACCACGCTGGCGACACTTTCCGCTAACGATTGGGGAGTGATTGAAAATGGTGCATTAATCAGCCGTGGCGACACTATTGTCTGGCTTGGCAAGGCCACGCAGATCCCTCGCGAACTGACGGTTGACATTACAGAGGAACACGACCTGCAGGGTAAGTTGCTGACCCCCGGTCTGGTGGATTGCCATACGCATCTGGTGTATGGCGGCCAGCGGGCGAATGAGTTTGAGATGCGGCTGCAAGGCGTGGCTTATGAAGATATCGCCAGAGCGGGCGGCGGGATCTTATCTACCGTTAATGCCACGCGGGCGGCCAGCGAAACACAACTGTTTGAACTGGCGGCGCAGCGACTACAAAACTGGTTGCGTGAAGGCGTCAGCACGCTTGAAATCAAATCCGGTTATGGCTTGACGCTGGAAGATGAAGCGCGCTGTTTGCGCGTTATCCGCCGCTTACAGGAATCTACAGGATTACGTATTCAGTCTACGTTTCTTGGGGCGCACAGCTTGCCGCAAGAGTTTGCCGGGCGCAGTGATGATTACATTACGGCGCTTTGCGACTGGATGGGCGTCTTACATGAACAGGGGCTGATTGATGCGGTTGACGCTTTTTGTGAAAACATCGCCTTTAGCCCAGACCAGGTACGGCGCGTTTTCAGTAAAGCGCAACACTATGGATTGCCTGTAAAACTGCATGCCGAACAGCTTTCTGACCAGCAAGGCGCGGCGCTGGCGGCGGCGTTTTCTGCACTCTCCTGCGATCATCTGGAATACCTTAGCGAGTCGGGGATCGCCGCCATGAAAATGGCTGGAACGGTGGCGGTACTGCTCCCCGGTGCTTATTACTTCCTGCGCGAAACCCATCTGCCGCCGATTGCCGCTTTGCGGGCAGCGGGCGTGCCGATTGCAATCTCCACAGATCATAACCCCGGAACGTCTCCCAATACGTCATTGCCATTGATGATCAATATGGCCTGTACGCTGTTTCGCATGACGCCGCTGGAAGCCGTTCAGGGCGTTACGCGTCATGCGGCAAAGGCACTTGGACTTATTGACCGGGGTGAACTTGCATCGGGATTACGGGCGGATATGGCGGTCTGGGATCTTAACCATCCACGTGAACTGGCTTACTGGTTTGGGCATCAGCCTTGCCAGGGGCTTATTGTCGGCGGAAAAAGGAGTTGGTAATGAAGGAAACATTTTTACCGTGGAGCGGGCGTGTTGACTCGCAGGAAACCGGCATCAGCACTCGCTGGCATCAGCATGTGCAACCGTTTAGTGAACAAAGCCACGGCGGTTGTACGCTGATTGGATTTTCCGTTGATGACGGGGTGCAACGTAATGGTGGGCGAGCGGGTGCAGCAGGCGGACCGGGCGCGTTGCGCAGCATGTTGGGAAATATGCCGGTGCTCTGTGAAGGCGCTATTTTCGATATGGGCGATGTACAAAGCGAGGACCACGCGCTGGAGTCCGCACAAAATCGTCTGGCGGCCAACGTATCTACAGCCATTGCGCGCGGCAGTTTACCGGTGGTTCTGGGCGGTGGTCATGAAGTGGCGTGGGGAACGTTTCAGGGGATTATGCAGTCGCGTCCTGATATTCAGCGGTTACTGATTGTGAACCTTGACGCGCATTTTGATTTACGGATGGCGGAAAAAGCCAATTCAGGTACGCCGTTTCGTCAGATGCAAGAGTGGAACGCGCAGAATGGCAAACCGTTTAATTATCGCGTGCTGGGAATAAGTCGTTTTGCCAATACTCAGGCGTTATTTGATCGCGCTGATTGTCTCGGTGTGCGTTATTGGCTGGACGAATCTCTGCAATTTGAACGTGGTTTGCATGAGGTCGCTAATGCGCTCTCGGCAGATATTCAGGCGTGTGATGCCATTTATTTAACGATTTGTCTCGATGTTTTACCAGGTTATCAGGCGCCCGGCGTTTCTGCACCATCACCGTTAGGCGTGCCGTTAAATATTACTGAAGCCATTGTGAATTTAATCGCCGGTAGCGAAAAGTTGATTGCTGCGGATATTGCCGAACTTAACCCGGACCTGGACCGCGATAATTTAACCGCGAAAGTTGCCGCTCGCCTGGTGACCAGTATTGTCCGGCGGGGGAAAACAGATAGAACAAATTAAAACGTTGTCGCAGTAACCCGTTGTTAAACTCATCATGATAAGGAAACACAATGAAAGGATTGATACGAAGAGTCACTGTCACCGTTGTGCTCTGGAGCGTTTGCTCCATCGCGATTGCGAAATCAACCATTACTCTGGATGGCGAACATCTTTCCATTGACCAGGCCTGGTCAATTGCGTTAGGTGATAACGACGTCAAAATCGCGCCGAAAGCTCTGGACAGAATGGAAAAAAGTTATGAACTGGTGATGACCGCCGCGCATTCTGGAACACCCGTTTATGGTTTAACCGTAGGCGTGGGGCTAAATAAAGACCAGCCGATATTTGATGCCAAAGGAAATTTAACGCTAGAGGTGATTGATGCGTCGAAAAAATTTAATGCTGCCGCGCTGCGCGCCCATTCTGCGGGCGTTGGTCCGATGTTACCGGATTATCTGGCACGCCTTTCAATGGTATTACGTTTAAATACCATGCTGCATGGGCAAACCGGCGCGCAGCCTTATATTGCCGAGTTGTATGCTGAATTTATTAATCGCGGCGTTACACCGTTAATTCCGGCGCGGGGAAGCATCGGCGCAGCGGATATTATGCTCGCTTCGCACGTTGGTCTGGTGATGATGGGGGAATGGAAAGCCCGAGTAAATGGCGTGCAAATGAGCGGTGGTGACGCGCTGGCGAAAGTGGGACTTAAGCCACTGGTGCCACAGGGTAAAGATATGCTGGCGATTTTGTCGAACAACAGCGTCGGGACAGCCTACGCTATCGAAGCTGTTCGTTCGGCACGTCAGTTGCTGAATGTCAGCCCGGTGGTTTTCGCTATGAGTCTGGAAGCGTTGAATGGTAACGTCGCACCAGTACTGCCGCAGTCAATTGCCGTGCGTCCTTTCCCGCAGTTGGCTGACTCAGCAAAAGAGATTCGCGATGCGTTAAACGGTTCATATTTATGGCATAAAGATGACAAACGTGCATTGCAAGATCCGTTATCGTTCAGAACTACGGTATATACCATTGCTGAATCAGTACGCGCTTTGCATGATGCTGAAGAGATCATAACCGTACAAATCAACAGTTCCGATGACAACCCAGCAACGGTGCTGAATGCTGACAAGGCGTATCAGGACTCCAGTCAGGTCGCGCAATATTTTGTTAAAGATGGCGCAGTCAGCGGCGGGATCTTCCCGACGGCGAACTTCGAATCGTTACCTGTTGCGCTTGCCACTCAGCGTCTGACCGTGGCGTTGGTACATGTTTCGCATAACAGTATGCGTCGCTCGCTGCACCTGGAAGATGAGCACTTTACCGGTTTAACGCGCTTCCTGTCGGCACCCGGTAATAAAGGTCACGGCTTCGGTTCGCTGCATATTCCGTTTGTCGCGCTGCATGCGGAAAACGTCGATCTCGCGAATCCTGTTTCTTTCGATATTCAACCGGTTGCCGGAGGTATAGAAGATACAGGCGCCAATAACGACCACGCGGCCAGAAGATTGAAACAGGTTGTCGATAATCTGAACGTGATTTATGGCATTGAACTGATGCATTCCGCACAGGCTCTCGATTTACGGTTGCAGACCGATCCACAACTGGCATTAGGAAAATCCACCAAAGCAATGTTTACCGAATACAGAAAGGTCGTGCCTTTTGTCATTCAGGATCGGGTCTTTACCCCAGATATTGCAGCTTCGCAAAAATTCTTAGAAGGATATGCTATAAATCAAAAATAAAATTTTAGTTGATTGTTTATCATAATATCCATAGATATGATAATTGCCATCAATTTAATAATCTTCACTTAACTTGAATCATAATAATCCGAAGGGCGATTTGCTTTTCGGATTATTATTATCTGATTGAGACAATTGTCACGCCGGGCTTGCTGGGTTATAAATATCGATCATGATTTTTATAAAATATCTATTGCTGCTTTGGTTGCCATTACTTAGCAATAAGTAATGGTTTTTTGATAGTTTAAACTATTTTTAAGGGACGGCATTATGAGAGGAAAAATACCTAAAACGGAACTGCTGGTAACTTTTGAGGTAGTCGCACGCCATGAAAGTTATACCAGAGCGGCAGAGGAGTTAGCGTTAACCCAAAGCGCAGTATTCAGGCAAGTTAGCGCACTGGAAGAGTTTCTACATATATCATTATTTGCGCATTCTAAAAAAAGAATATTTCTTAATGATGCCGGAAAGCATTATCTGGGAATTGTTAAAGAAACTTTGAATAAACTTGAACGTGATACAAATACTATAATGACCTGGCAGCCTATGGTTCAGGTTATTGAGCTTGCTGTCAATCCTACTTTCAGCACGCACTGGTTGATCCCCAATTTACGTGAGTTCAATAAATTGTATCCCGATATTATTGTCAATATTCACTCATTAGCTAATAACGGGGATTTTCTTAATCGGGAATACGATGCCGTCATTATGCGCGAAAATTTTTGTGCGCCCTGGTCGGAGGTAGAATATCTCTTTGAGGAAGAGATCCTGCCGGTATGCAGCGGCAGTTTACTTTCACTTCCTGACCAAAAACTGTCTGTTGCAGAGCTATTAAGTGAGCTACCACTGCTGCATCAAAGCACCCGTATTACTGGTTGGGAAGAGTGGTTTGCATTGTCTGGCGTTAGTAGTCCGTTGGTGAATAACGGGCCACGTTTTGATTTACTTTCAATGTTGATTGCCGCCGTGCGATCTAATCTCGGTGTGGCGCTCCTGCCCCGGTTTGCAATTCAACACGATTTAGACAGCGGTGACATGGTGATTCCGTGTGATGTGCCTATTCGTACCGGCAATCGCTTTATTATGACGTGGCGGGAAGAGAAGGCTGATTATCCGCACTTGCAACTCTTTCGTGAGTGGTTGCTGGCAAAATCGGTCGTACCGGAGGAGATGTAAAACCTGCGCCTGGCGAGATGCCAGGCGCAGTCATTACCAGTCGATACCAGGCTGTGCCTGAATACCGTTATCAAAAGCATGCTTGACGGGGCGGATTTCGCTTACCGTATCCGCCATTTTTACTATCTCATTATGGCAGCCGCGTCCGGTGACAATGACGTTTTGCTGCGCCGGGCGATTTTGTAGCGAAGCGATCACATCTTCGGTATCCAGATAATGGTAAGCCAGCATGTAGGTCAGCTCATCGAGCACCACTAAATCGTAACGCTCATCAGCCAGCATCCGCTTGCATTCAGACCAGACCTCTTTCGCCGCGTCGATATCCGCTTGCCGATTCTGTGTCTCCCAGGTAAAACCTGTTCCCATAATATGAAATTCAACGCCCAGTGGATGGAGAAGGTTATATTCGCCGTTGTCCCACTGTCCCTTGATGAACTGCGCAACGCCAACCGTTTTGCCATGACCTACGGCGCGCGTCACGGTACCAAAAGCGGCGGTGGATTTTCCTTTTCCGTTACCAGTGAAAACAATCAATATTCCTTTTTTCTCCGTCGCCGCCGCGATGCGTGTGTCGACCTGTTCTTTCAGTTTCTGCTGGCGCTGAATATGCCGTTCAGTTGAAATCCGCGCTTCCATTCACTTTCCTTAATGCCCGGCGGAGCAATTGGCGCAACGGTGTTGCTGCTCAAACTGACTAAAGAAATTATTGCCTTTATCATCCACCAGAATGAACGCAGGCAAGTTTTCAACCTCCATCATCCACACTGCTTCCATGCCCAACTCCGGATATTCCAGGCAATGCAGGCTTTTGACATATTCTTGTGCCAGTAACGCCGCCGCACCGCCGATACTTCCCAGATTAAAGCCGCCATGTTTGTGACAGGCATCGGTAACCTGCTGGCTGCGGTTGCCTTTCGATAACATCACCAGACTGCCGCCAGCCGCCTGGAAGGCGTCGACATAACCGTCCATTCGACCGCCCGTGGTGGGCCCAAGAGAACCACAGGCCATATTTTCCGGTGTTTTCGCGGGGCCAGCGTAATAGACAATATGATGTTTCAGGTAATCCGGCATCGGTTCGCCGTTATCCAGTCGTTCTTTTATTTTGGCGTGGGCGATATCACGCGCCACTACGATGGGGCCGCTTAGCGACACACGTGTGCCGATCGGTAATGTGGCGAGATCCTGCATTACCTCACGCAATGGACGAGTTAGATCAATCTGTACGTTATGCGTGTGATTGTCTTCCCGCATTGAGGCTGGAATATGTTGCCCCGGATTATGTTCGAGTTTTTCCAGCCAGATGCCGTGCTTGTTAATTTTGGCTTTAATATTTCGATCGGCGGAACAGGAGAGTGCCATAGCGATTGGGCAGGAGCCGCCGTGGCGCGGTAGACGAATAACACGAATATCATGAGCGAAATATTTGCCACCAAACTGAGCACCAATACCAAATTGTTGGCTGGCGTCGAGCAAGGTTTTTTCCAGCTCAACATCGCGGAAGGCTTGTCCCTGCTCGTTTCCACTGGTGGGCAGATTATCGTAGTATTTTGTCGACGCTAGTTTGGCGACTTTTAGCGCCTGATCGGCAGAAAGTCCCCCGACGACAAAGGCGATGTGGTAGGGCGGACAGGCGGCAGTTCCCAGCGATTTCATTTTTTCGATTAAAAATGCAGTCAGTTTTTCTGGTTGCAGGAGAGATTTAGTTTCCTGGTAAAGCGCAGCTTTATTGGCGGAGCCACCCCCTTTATTGACACACAGAAAATGGTACTCGTCGCCGGGGACGGCGCTGATATCAATCTGCGCCGGAAGATTGGTTTGTGTATTGACTTCGGTATACATATCCAGTGGCGCATTTTGTGAAAAGCGCAGATTATTTTCCTGGAAAGTGGTGTAAATACCTTTGCTTAAGGCTTCTGCGTCGTTACCTCCGGTCCAGATGTGTTGCCCTTTACTGGCGACAATGGTGGCGGTGCCGGTGTCCTGGCAGTTGGGTAATATCCCTTTTGCTGAGACTTCGGCATTGCGTAGTAGCTGCAAGGCCACATATCTGTCATTACTGCTGGCCTGCGGATCGTTCAGAATGCTGGCGACTTGTTGCAGGTGAACGGGACGTAAGAAAAAAGAGGCTTCATAAAATGCCTCCCGGGCAAGCAACGTTAATGCTTCCGGAGCGACTTTTATCACTTCTTCGCCGTCTATTTCCGTTACTGTAATATATTGATCGCTGATTAATTTATATTCCGTTGCGTCTTTATATTGTAAAAACGGTTCTTGCCAGATAAATGGTTTGGACATGATGTGTTCTCACATTGTGGTTATTTTTACCGAATGATAAGGTAGTCTTTTTTCCAGCAGAGACTGGATGAGTTATATCACGATGTCATTCGGTATTGGTTTAAGTATTTTTTGTTTAATTACGTGTGGTTGTTGTATGATTTTTAGGGGAACGTAGGCCACCAGTTATTCCAGTTGTGATAATGCTGGCAGCTTCGTAATCTATTTTATTGATATGTTTAGATAAATGTACCTGACATAAAGAAATCTGTGCAGGTACATTTATGGGATTGATAATCTAAACAGTATTAATTATTAAATGTCAAAATGAATGCTTAATAAAGGTGCGTGCTGCTGCGCACCATAAACATCATTATCGCCCACATTCCCGGAGATAATATCTCGTGGCATGACGATTTTTACTGCATTAGAAGGATCAAACCAGACAATACGATGAATAAAGTCAGGTTCAACATGATATAAGCGCGCAATCAGCTCTGGAGTTAATTGCCCTGATGATTTAACTCGCTCATAGTTTTCTTTCGTTTTAAATAAAATATCTAACACCAGTTCGTAGGGGCCAGCATTTTTCGAACGAATGACTTGCGCCAGTGAGACAATTGACTGTTTCATGCCTGAACTCCTTCTGGCGTCACCTGTTCAATATGGAAATCAAACCGCAGTGCGTCGTTGGCTTCAATCAGGTGATAGATAGAAAACTCGTATACGGGTCCGCTCTGGATATCAGAAGGGGAGAATGGGAACGCCAGGTTGCCCGCAGTGGCGATGCGATTTTCATAACCGTAATGCAGCATAGTGGAGCGCACCAGTGAACAAACACTGTTGGCGATTTCTTGCGTCGGCGCGACCACATCCAGGACGATCCCCAGTTCATGTCCGGCAGTTTCCATGGGCTCGTGGTCGCCCATGACCCCATTTTTACCGTACAGGTGGAATGTCATTCGAATGCTGTCATCGGTCAGCGACAGGTTGCGCGTTACGCTGGCTTTGACATCTTCAATGATTTTGTCGATCCCGGCGATCATTATTGGGTCGCGAGTGCCTGCGATGGTCAGGCAGCGGAAGCCCACCTGCCGTGCACCTTCCAGTTTCAGGGCATATGGCGTTTCTTCATGCTTAGAACCGCTGACATAAACTTCACCGTCGTTTACGGCTTTGAAGGTGCAGCCTTTCAGATTCAGAACACCACCTGGTCCCGGCAGGAAGTACGGGTCCGATTTCTCATACAGCGTATGCGCGGCTGCGGATGTTTCGGTGAATTTACGCTGCGGATTGAACGTCTTCAGCGTGAAGCCATTATCGTCGATGATGCCCATCGCACAGTCAGAGCCGGAGCCTGGCGTCGCGGCAATTGCTGCACATTCGAGAATTTTCCCACAGTGCAGCGCCAGCCCTTCGTCAAAGCCTTGCATGATGGGTAGCGCGGCAAAGCAGGCCGGATCATAAGCCCGGCCGCCCAGCACCACCTGTGCGCCTTCTTTCAGCGCCCGCTGGAAGGGCTCGATGCCCA
This sequence comes from Escherichia sp. E4742, assembly GCF_005843885.1. Lineage (NCBI taxonomy): Bacteria > Pseudomonadati > Pseudomonadota > Gammaproteobacteria > Enterobacterales > Enterobacteriaceae > Escherichia > Escherichia sp. E4742. The sequence goes on from NZ_CP040443.1 coordinate 3,768,853, forward strand.
TTTGCGCGACGATATAGGTACTTTCGTCAATCGCGTCGTGTGTTAACGGCGGGACAAAATCCAGCGCCGTTATTTTGCCGTTATCCAGTGCCTGGTGGACGATGGCTTTGTCAACGTCCGCCGGGATCAGCGCCATCGAAAACGAAAGTTTTTCCTCTTGCGCAATCTCGTGAATAATTTGACGACACCACTCCAAATGCGGGGCTGCGCCAGAACCACCGGCCGTCCCGATCACCACTGGAATATTATTTTGCACGCCTGCGGTTATCATATAGCGCAGGTCGCGTTTAACTCCCGCGCGGTCGGTAAAGGGCTTACCCGCCCCCAGATAGTGCGGGCCAGGATCGGAAGATCCGGCATCAACGGCGATCAGATCGGGAGATTCCGCCATCGCTTTGCGGAAGCTCTCTTCAGGGAAGCCGTAACCGAGGATCGCAGTAGGTGATAAGACTTTAAAAGAACGAGCCATCTGTTAATCCTTAGCCAGCATCAGCGCGATAGTACGATTCATTTCGTTGAACACGATGTCGAGGCCTTCGTCAAACCCCATCCCCGGTTTCACCAGCATCCGCATGGGACGCGCGGCAAGAGCTACGTGGACACAAGTTCGGGCGCTGACATCGGTTTCGTTACAGGTGCCACCCTGATAAGCTTCCATTCCGTGGCTGTTGCAGTACAGAACCGCATCGACGATGTTATGAATACTGCCCAGATCAGGCGTTTTGATTTGCACCATGTGGCAACTGGCTGCATCAGTGAAATCAACGATATCCTGGTAGGTGTTACACCATTCGTCGGCGACAATTTTCACGCCGGAACCGAGGCGCGTCAGCTCTTTGGTGATGGCAGTCAACAGGCGAATTTGGTCAGGTTTGTTACCGGCATCGACCGGACCTTCAATGTACAGCGGCAGACCTTGTGTTTCTTCTTCCAGGCTGGCGATGTATTGCGCGCAGCGAACAGGATCCATGTCGAAGATCAGACCGATGGTGCCGTATACATCGATGTGCAGCGTAGGGTGGTAGCGAGCGCTGGTGCGTTTGCTCAGAATGCGATCTGACAACCAGCGGATATATTCGCGCAGTTTTTCGCCCTTAAAGCCCAGCTTCTCTTCGACGTTATTAATCAGCGCATGGGGCAGTACGTCGATCCCTTTAAGGATCATCTTATCGACGGCGATATACCGATCGTCGCCGCTCTGACCAAAGAAAGGAATGGATTTTGCCACGCGCGGTAGCTGCCATTCATCGCAAACGACTTCAGTTTTCAGACGGCCCGTTGCCAGCGCGGTAGCGTCAAGCAACGCCTGCGATAATCCATAGCGCACGGCGGTATGCAGCAAGTTGCCGTCAATACGTAGCTTGTCGAAAAAACGGGCGTTCGGCACAAACGCATCCACATCGCGGCCTTCCAGTAACGGTTTGATATGGTCATTAAGGAACGGAATAAAATGCTCGGCGAGGAACAGCGGATCGCGACCGCCTGCCCCGGAGTACTGTACCGCAGCACAGTCACCAACCGCGACCGCGCCATTTTCCAGAATCAACTGAACTGAAACGCACTCCCCGGCCTGACGTACTGCGCTAAAACCAGACGTAACCGGCTCCCCGGTATAAAAAAATCCGTCGTGGCCCGCTCCGTTTTTTATCGCCTGCTGGTCATCGAAATAGAATGAGGAGTAGCCAGCGGTGAACAGGGCCTGTTTTATTTTCATTATGGTCTTCCTATTAATTTACTGTGGGATACAGCATTGATGTCATCTACAACCATCTGGAATGTCGGTTGGCGTCCTTCAAAGCGTGCGCGTTCGGCAACATAATCGTGGTGAAGGTCGAGAATGTCTTTTGGCAACGGAACGGCGCCGGCTTCCAGCACGCGTATCGCGCCGGTGTTGTCACGGACCGGAAGAATTTTGCCCGCGTTGCAGGCAGCTGGCGCAAACGGCACATCCAGTACGCCCGCTTCAAATGCCAGCACCGTACCGCGCGCGATATCCCCATTCCCCAGTTCGAACACTTTATTCAGCACGGCGCGAACTTCACTCTTAATCAGCTCAACTTCCAGTTCCACCGCAGGACACGGTGGGAATTTCTGATCGCTAACCATATTTAGCATTTGTCGGGAGGCTTTCAGTCCCTGCACGTTGGCGGCAGCGGTAGGGATGCCCCAGGCTTCATGCGGACTCTTGGTGATTACTTTGGTCGCGCCCGACATTCCGGCAACCGCCGCGCCCCAGGAGATAATCGCGAACGCTTTTGACTCGTCTTCCGGAAAACCGCCCATCCACTGGTGGAACACCGTACTTAATTCGTACTCTGCATAGCCATGATTCTGGAAGTATTCGTGAGCGAGTTCCCGCAGAGACTGGATCGCCGCAATATCTTGCGTCAGGCTTCCGACCTGACCATAACCGACAGTGATAGATTTCACGCCCTGTTCCAGTGCCAGCAAGCCTTCGATTATCGCAATAGAGTGCGAGATAAACGGTGGAATCAAGGTACCTGTAAGCGGGCCAAACGGTTCGCGGTTGATGCGAATTCCGTGCTCTTCATACAGCCCCATTAAACGGTCGCAGTACTGCCAGTCGCGGATCGATTTTTCCAGCGTTACGCGTTTGGCATACGGAATATTGTAGGAAATGCCGCCGCCTTCATAGCTGGTGAAGCCGCTGGCCATTGAGATTTCAGCCAGCAGCCGCGCATCTGGTGTGCCATGGCGGATCTGTAACGGTTTTTGCAAGGTTTCGGTCAGACGACGGCATGCTGCGACGCCGTGGTTAACCACCGGTAAACCGTTCAGTTTAGAGGTTCCGGCTTCGATGGATTTTTTAATCCCTACCGCGGCTTCTTCGTAACGATTCAGACGGGTATAGGCATCGATGGTGCTCGGCAGCAAATCGCACTCATCTTGCAGTGTTTTCAGTAGCTCGATGTGTTCGTCCATCAACGCCACGCCTGCGCGCGGTTGGCTAAGCGTTTTACCTTCCAGGTCTGCTTTCAGTAGGGCAAGGGAGAAGCGTTTGTGATCAGGAATAGTTTGTTGATATTTAACGCCATCTTCGAAGTTTTCAACATCCTTGCCGGTTTCCCAGGTTTTCAGTACCTGTTGCCGCTCGGTCATGAATTCGTCATGGGTTAATTTCTTATTTCGAAGTTCCATTGATTGCTACCTTAATTGTTATAGGGTTAAGCATTGAATACTGGTACGCGCGGCGGCCTGCGGATCGACTCTGGCGACGTTTGCCAGCAGTGGAAATAGCCCCCGTGAATCGCGGTAATATTCAAATTCGGTCGGTAAGAGAATGCGTTTGCCGTCGTCGTTTAACTCGCGGTACTTCAGCCAGTGATGAATATCAAACTGGCTGGCGCGCGACAGCCATCCACCGGAACCAACGACTTTGCGCACGGTGGTCAGGTCGCGTCCCATCTGTAAATCGACATTGCCGACGCAGGTGCAGACCTCTTTTTTGGTGCCAGCATGACGTTCAGTGGCGTAACCAACACACAGCCCAGCCAGCACAGTATCGAAATATTTTTCTTCTGCGTTAGTGGGTAAATGGTCGGGATGTGCAACCAAATGACGGAGATAATGATAAAAAGCGTCCTGCTGCGTGGGGTGCTGAGAAAAGATCACATTAACTAAGTCTTTTGCGCTTTCACCAACCACCATGGCTGAGACGCGCATTCCCAGATCGCCTTCAACGGTCCGTTTTACGAAGGGTTCCGGTACGCCGTGTAAAACGGTGTCGGGTGAGAGATTATTGGCACAGGCAGAATACATATCGGTGGTTGCGCCGCCCATGTCGATCAGCATGAACTCTTTCCAACTGCTATCGACATTACTGATTGCCTTAACCAGTTCAAAAACTGTCCACGGCGTTGGCATCGGCTCTTCGCCCGTTTCATCAACAATGACATCCAGCCCTTTTCCTTTAACAATGCGTTTGAGGAAAATGTCGCAGATGGCCTGTCGCGCGGCGAAAGGGGAGGGATTTTCAAGGTCAGGCAGGACGTTATCGACGATAGTCAGATCTTTATGCCCGAGGATGTCCTGTATATTGTCCTGAATGTCCCTGTTTCCGGCATAAATAATGGCGCACTCGAGTTTTGATTCCGCCAGCATACGGGCGTTATTTAGCCCGTAACTCTCTTCTCCGCCATCGGTGCCGCCCGTGAACAAGAGGATATCGGGGGGTGACTCTTCCAGTGCCTGAATATCACGGCGGTTCAACTTGTAGGAGTAATGTTGTGCAATTTTAGCGCCAGCAGAGTGAGCGGTTACTTTCGCGGATTCCAGGGTAATAGAAGGCACTAATCCCATTGCGGCAACCGCCAGTCCACCTTTGGCTGAAGAGGAGTACTTCAATGCGACTTCGCCGCTTTTTAACAGAGGGAGGGCGTTATCTACGTTTAACACCTGATTCAGGCTTGAGAAAAAACCATCGGCCAGATGATGCGTGGTGGTTGGGGTCAGAACGTGGTTAACCAGCGTTAACGCGTCCCCCTCCCGGGTAAAGAGGGCAGCTTTGGTCCACGTCGATCCAATATCGACAGAGACGATTTGCATCAGATGGCCTCTTCGAAAATACGTGTTTTAACACCATGACGCTGGTTGATATCGTTGGCCATCAGCTGGCAGACATCTTCTAAGTCATGACTGGGGGCGAAGACGCGGTCAAAACCCATCTCTTTGAATTTGATTTCCACGTCAGCGAAGTCATGTTTACCCACCACCAGGTTTCCTCCTACATAGAGCAGAATGTCGCCCAGCCCACGTTCGATGCAGCGTTCACGCATGCCCAGACAGTCGATATCTCCATGCCCATAGATAGAAGAAACCACTATCGCGTCAGCGCCAGTTTCAATGGCAGCATCAATATATTCATCCTGGCTGACCATTACGCCCAGGTTTATGACTCTGAAGTCATGAGAAGTAAAAACGCGATCCAGAACTTTATTGCCAACTGCATGGCAGTCGGCACCAATAACGCCAAGCACTAGTGTTGCTTTCTTCATGGGTAATCCTTTGTAAGACAGAGAGTAAAATAAGTTACACACGTCGTATTTATGGCCGTTTTCTGTGGCACATGATTAATAACACTGGAGTGTCTGTGTCCTGTCGTCAGGTTGCAATTGATCTATTTTCAAAATATCTTTCGGAAAATGCTTGTTTATGTGGTTACTTTAAATATGACGGCTATTTCAATAGGTTACGTATATGGTTGTTATTGATTTTAATTTTTCAAATTATATTGATTTAATGTATTGATATATTTGTGATCAACATCTGATTTGTATTTTTTAGGGGAGGCTGGTTATAAAAGTAGTTCATAAAGTTTAGTGTGCATTATTAATGCAATTTACTGCCGTCTTAACATGAAATTGTAACGGTAATGTTTAAAGTAACAAATGGTTAATAACTCATTTGGGGTTGTGCTATTCATTGGACCTAATTAATCACTTCTACTCAAATGATTATTCTTGAGCAGTGGAACGTATTACTTAGAGTGGGCTGGTGTTCAATAACGTCCAGATATAATACCGTTTCATTGTCTCGTCTTGCTGCTGGGGTAATAAAGATAATTTACATATACCAACACAGGATAAACTTAGTTATTGAATCTCATGTTGTTTGATGTTGGCTCACTGAGCCGTTCATTGAATATAAAGAGGAGAAAAATATTTATATCAGATGCAATTTAGCTTAAAAGCTCTCTTTCCCTTCTTCCTGCATTCTACAAATCCATCCTTCAATGTGATTATTAGCAAAGCAACAATAACATTCCGGGGTAAAGATTGGTGCTCATAAAGACAACAATCAATTAACTTTGATAAAAATATGTTATGTAAAATGACAACAAATTGGCTAATCTAATCAATTAGTCTTATAAAAAGTAGGTAAGGCGGTTCTGTTAAATAAAATACTGGTTTTTTATCTATGCATTTTCATAGCGGTAATTTTGCTGCGCTATTTAGTTACAATAAATTAACAATAAAATTACTAATGATCTATAGATTATACATGGTTAACATATCTGATTGATTTTGATATAAATCAATTTTTAATTCTTGAAAAAAATCTGCAAAACGCGATAAATTGTCGTAGATCAAATTGGTGGGATGGTGACAATTTCGCTATAAATTGATCACTGTCGAAAAATGCAAATTTGCTCAATAAAAACCTGTTTATTGTAAGGATTTTGCGGCGTAATATAATTACGGGATCAATTTGGTTTATTCATTAACATATTTGTAACTTTTTTATCATTGTCTTTCCTCTTTTGATGAAATGGCAACGATAGGGGCGAGCAAATAATTTTGTATTGGGGCATGCGTGTGACCCTTTCTAACGGGGTTCACTCTCGGAGTCTTCATGCGATGAGCAAGGAGTCATGATGTTAGATATAGTCGAACTGTCGCGCTTACAGTTTGCCTTGACCGCGATGTACCACTTCCTTTTTGTGCCGCTGACGCTCGGTATGGCGTTCCTGCTGGCCATTATGGAAACGGTCTACGTCCTTTCCGGCAAACAGATTTATAAAGATATGACCAAGTTCTGGGGCAAGTTGTTTGGTATCAACTTTGCTCTGGGTGTGGCAACCGGTCTGACCATGGAGTTCCAGTTCGGGACTAACTGGTCTTACTATTCCCACTATGTAGGGGATATCTTCGGTGCGCCGCTGGCAATCGAAGGTCTGATGGCCTTCTTCCTCGAATCCACCTTTGTAGGTCTGTTCTTCTTCGGTTGGGATCGTCTGGGTAAAGTTCAGCATATGTGTGTTACCTGGCTGGTGGCGCTCGGTTCAAACCTGTCCGCACTGTGGATTCTGGTTGCGAACGGCTGGATGCAAAACCCAATCGCGTCCGATTTCAATTTCGAAACCATGCGTATGGAGATGGTGAGCTTCTCCGAACTGGTGCTTAACCCGGTTGCTCAGGTGAAATTCGTTCACACTGTAGCCTCTGGTTATGTGACTGGCGCGATGTTCATCCTCGGTATCAGCGCATGGTATATGCTGAAAGGCCGTGACTTCGCCTTCGCTAAACGCTCCTTTGCTATCGCTGCAAGCTTCGGTATGGCTGCCGTTCTGTCTGTTATTGTTCTGGGTGATGAATCCGGTTACGAAATGGGCGACGTGCAGAAAACCAAACTGGCTGCAATTGAAGCCGAGTGGGAAACGCAACCTGCGCCTGCTGCCTTTACTCTGTTCGGTATTCCTGATCAGGATGAGCAGACGAACAAATTTGCGATCCAGATCCCTTACGCGCTGGGCATCATTGCAACGCGTTCCGTGGATACGCCAGTTATCGGCCTGAAAGAGCTGATGGTTCAGCATGAAGAACGCATCCGTAACGGGATGAAAGCGTACTCTTTGCTCGAACAACTGCGTTCTGGTACTACCGACCAGGCGGTTCGTGACCAGTTCAATAGCATGAAGAAAGACCTCGGTTACGGTCTGCTGCTGAAACGCTATACACCAAACGTGGCTGATGCGACTGAAGCTCAGATTCAACAGGCAACCAAAGACTCCATTCCGCGTGTAGCGCCGCTGTACTTCGCGTTCCGTATTATGGTGGCGTGTGGCTTCCTGCTGCTGGCAATCATTGCGCTCTCCTTCTGGAGTGTCATCCGCAACCGCATTGGCGAGAAAAAATGGCTGCTGCGCGCCGCGCTGTACGGTATTCCGCTGCCGTGGATTGCTGTAGAAGCGGGCTGGTTCGTTGCCGAATATGGTCGCCAACCGTGGGCTATCGGTGAAGTGCTGCCTACCGCCGTGGCGAACTCGTCACTGACCGCAGGCGACCTCATCTTCTCGATGGTGCTGATTTGCGGCCTGTATACCCTGTTCCTGGTGGCAGAATTGTTCTTAATGTTCAAGTTTGCACGCCTCGGCCCAAGCAGCCTGAAAACCGGTCGCTATCACTTTGAGCAGTCCTCCACGACTACTCAGCCGGCACGCTAAGACAGGAGTCGTCAAATGATCGATTATGAAGTATTGCGTTTTATCTGGTGGCTGCTGGTTGGCATTCTGCTGATTGGTTTTGCAGTCACTGACGGTTTCGACATGGGGGTGGGCATGCTCACCCGTTTCCTCGGTCGTAACGACACCGAGCGTCGAATTATGATTAACTCCATCGCCCCACACTGGGACGGTAACCAGGTTTGGCTTATCACCGCAGGCGGCGCACTGTTTGCTGCCTGGCCGATGGTCTATGCTGCTGCGTTCTCCGGCTTCTATGTGGCGATGATCCTTGTGCTGGCGTCTTTGTTCTTCCGTCCGGTCGGTTTTGATTATCGCTCCAAGATTGAAGAAACCCGCTGGCGTAACATGTGGGACTGGGGCATCTTCATTGGTAGCTTCGTTCCGCCGCTGGTGATTGGTGTAGCGTTCGGCAACCTGTTGCAGGGCGTACCGTTCAACGTTGATGAATATCTGCGTCTGTACTACACCGGTAACTTCTTCCAGCTGCTTAACCCGTTCGGCCTGCTGGCTGGTGTGGTGAGCGTAGGGATGATCATTACTCAGGGCGCGACCTACCTGCAAATGCGTACCGTGGGCGAGCTGCACCTGCGTACCCGTGCAACGGCTCAGGTGGCGGCACTGGTGACGCTGGTCTGCTTCGCACTGGCGGGTGTATGGGTGATGTACGGTATCGACGGTTATGTCGTTAAATCGACAATGGACCATTACGCAGCATCTAACCCGCTGAATAAAGAAGTGGTTCGTGAAGCTGGCGCATGGTTGGTGAACTTCAACAATATGCCGATTCTGTGGGCTATTCCGGCGCTGGGTGTTGTTCTGCCGCTGCTGACCATCCTGACTGCACGTATGGATAAAGCCGCGTGGGCGTTTGTGTTTTCCTCCCTGACGCTAGCCTGCATCATCCTGACTGCCGGTGTCGCGATGTTCCCGTTTGTGATGCCGTCCAGCACCATGATGAATGCAAGTCTGACAATGTGGGATGCAACTTCCAGCCAGCTGACGCTTAACGTCATGACCTGGGTTGCGGTGGTTCTGGTTCCGATCATTCTGCTCTACACCGCCTGGTGTTACTGGAAAATGTTCGGACGTATCACCAAAGAAGATATTGAACGTAACACCCACTCTCTGTACTAAGTAAGGAGCTAAAAATGTGGTATTTCGCATGGATTCTGGGAACGCTTCTTGCCTGTTCGTTTGGGGTAATCACCGCGCTGGCGCTTGAGCACGTCGAATCAGGTAAAGCCGGTCAAGAAGACAGCTGATGAGTAAGATTATCGCAACCTTGTATGCGGTAATGGACAAGCGCCCCCTGCGGGCGCTTTCCTTCGTGATGGCGCTTCTGTTAGCAGGATGTATGTTTTGGGACCCATCACGTTTTGCCGCGAAGACCAGTGAACTGGAAATCTGGCATGGTTTATTGCTGATGTGGGCCGTCTGTGCTGGCGTAATTCACGGCGTGGGTTTTCGTCCGCAGAAGGTTCTTTGGCAAGGGATTTTTTGCCCACTGCTTGCCGATATCGTTCTCATTGTCGGGCTGATTTTCTGCTTCTTTTAAATCAGAATTCTCTTTAAAAATTTATGGACCTTCAACAGTCCATAAATTTTTACGCTCCCTTAACTTGCCCTCATTCCCAAACCTCAATCGCGCGCGTATAGTAGCAGCGTTTAAAAGTTCTAACTTTTGTTGCATTACCGGGATGTAAAGTGAATACAACGCTGTTTCGATGGCCGGTTCGCGTCTACTATGAAGATACCGATGCCGGTGGTGTGGTGTACCACGCCAGTTACATCGCTTTTTATGAAAGAGCACGCACAGAGATGCTGCGTCATCATCACTTCAGTCAACAGGCGCTGATGGCTGAACGCGTTGCCTTCGTGGTGCGTAAGATGACGGTGGAATATTATGCGCCTGCGCGGCTCGACGATATGCTCGAAATACAGACTGAAATAACATCAATGCGTGGCACCTCTTTGGTTTTCACGCAACGTATTGTCAACGCTGAGAATACTCTGCTGAATGAAGCCGAGGTTCTGATTGTTTGCGTTGACCCACTCAAAATGAAGCCTCGTGCGCTTCCCAAGTCTATTGTCGCGGAGTTTAAGCAGTGACTGACATGAATATCCTTGATTTGTTCCTGAAGGCGAGCCTTCTGGTTAAACTTATCATGTTGATTTTGATTGGTTTTTCAATCGCATCCTGGGCCATTATTATCCAGCGGACCCGTATTCTTAACGCCGCGGCTCGCGAAGCCGAAGCGTTTGAGGATAAATTCTGGTCTGGAATCGAACTTTCTCGCCTCTATCAGGAGAGCCAGGGAAAACGAGATAATCTCTCGGGGTCGGAACAAATCTTTTACAGTGGGTTCAAAGAATTTGTGCGCCTGCATCGTGCTAACAGCCATGCACCGGAAGCCGTAGTGGAAGGCGCGTCGCGCGCGATGCGTATTTCCATGAACCGTGAGCTGGAAAATCTGGAAACGCACATTCCGTTTCTCGGCACTGTGGGTTCCATCAGCCCGTATATCGGTCTGTTCGGTACAGTCTGGGGGATCATGCATGCCTTTATCGCTCTCGGCGCGGTGAAGCAGGCAACATTGCAAATGGTTGCTCCAGGCATCGCAGAAGCGTTGATTGCTACAGCAATCGGTCTGTTCGCCGCTATTCCGGCGGTTATGGCCTACAACCGCCTCAACCAGCGCGTAAACAAACTGGAACTGAATTACGACAACTTTATGGAAGAGTTTACCGCGATTCTGCACCGCCAGGCGTTTACCGTTAGCGAGAGCAACAAGGGGTAAGCCATGGCCAGAGCGCGTGGACGAGGTCGTCGCGATCTCAAGTCCGAAATCAACATTGTACCGTTGCTGGACGTACTGCTGGTGCTGTTGCTGATCTTTATGGCGACAGCGCCAATCATCACCCAGAGCGTGGAGGTCGATCTGCCAGACGCTACTGAATCACAGGCGGTGAGCAGTAACGATAATCCGCCTGTGATTGTTGAAGTGTCTGGTATTGGTCAGTACACCGTGGTGGTTGAGAAAGATCGTCTGGAGCGTTTACCTCCAGAGCAGGTGGTGGCGGAAGTATCCAGCCGTTTCAAGGCCAACCCGAAAACGGTCTTTCTGATCGGTGGCGCAAAAGATGTGCCTTACGATGAAATAATTAAAGCGCTGAACTTGTTACACAGTGCGGGTGTGAAATCGGTTGGTTTAATGACGCAGCCTATTTAAGCATCTGCGTTTCCCTTGCTTTTAGAGAGCGGGTAACAGGCGAACAGTTTTTGGGAACCGAGAGTGTCAAAGGCAACCGAACAAAACGACAAGCTCAAACGGGCGATAATTATTTCAGCAGTGCTGCATGTCATCTTATTTGCAGCGCTGATCTGGAGTTCGTTCGATGAGAATATAGAAGCTTCAGCCGGAGGCGGCGGTGGTTCGTCCATCGACGCTGTAATGGTTGATTCAGGTGCGGTAGTTAAGCAGTACAAACGTATGCAAAGCCAGGAATCAAGCGCGAAGCGTTCTGAAGAGCAGCGCAAGATGAAGGAACAGCAGGCTGCTGAAGAACTGCGTGAGAAACAAGCGGCTGAACAGGAACGCCTGAAGCAGCTTGAGAAAGAACGGTTAGCTGCTCAGGAACAGAAGAAACAGGCTGAAGAAGCCGCTAAACAGGCCGAGTTAAAGCAGAAGCAAGCGGAAGAGGCAGCAGCGAAAGCGGCGGCAGATGCTAAAGCGAAGGCTGAAGCGGAAGCCAAAGCTGCCGAAGAAGCAGCGAAGAAAGCGGCTGCGGACGCGAAGAAAAAAGCAGAAGCAGAAGCCGCCAAAGCCGCAGCCGAAGCGCAGAAAAAAGCTGAGGCCGAAGCCGCCAAAGCTGCAGCGGCGCTGAAGAAGAAAGCGGAAGCGGCAGAAGCTGAAGCAAGAAAGAAAGCGGCAACTGAAGCTGCTGAAAAAGCGAAGGCAGAAGCTGAGCAGAAAGCGGCTGCTGAAAAGGCGGCTGCAGATAAGAAAGCCGCCGCTGAAAAAGCAGCAGCCGACAAAAAAGCAGCAGAAAAAGCGGCTGCTGAAAAGGCAGCAGCTGATAAGAAAGCAGCGGCAGAAAAAGCCGCCGCAGACAAAAAAGCCGCCGCAGACAAAAAAGCCGCAGCGGCAAAAGCAGCAGCTGAAAAAGCGGCTGCAGCAAAAGCTGCCGCGGAGGCAGATGATATTTTCGGTGAGCTAAGCTCTGGTAAGAATGCACCGAAAACGGGGGGAGGGGCGAAAGGGAACAATGCTTCGCCTGCCGGGAGTGGTAATACTAAAAACAATGGCGCATCAGGCGCAGATATCAATAACTATGCCGGGCAGATTAAATCTGCTATCGAAAGTAAGTTCTATGATGCATCGTCCTATGCAGGTAAAACCTGTACGCTGCGCATAAAACTGGCACCGGATGGCATGTTACTGGATATCAAACCTGAAGGTGGCGATCCCGCTCTTTGTCAGGCTGCGTTGGCAGCAGCTAAACTTGCGAAGATCCCGAAACCACCAAGCCAGGCAGTATATGAAGTGTTCAAGAACGCACCATTGGACTTCAAACCGTAATCGCGATGTTGGTCGTCACGGCGGTCAACATCAGACATCGGTTGGCGCAGGGTTCTGGTAGTTTTGTGTATTTGAGTTTGTTAACATTCTGCTAAATTATCGTGGGCTATCTGTCCAGATAAGGGAGATATGATGAAGCAGGCATTACGAGTAGCATTTGGTTTTCTCATACTGTGGGCGTCAGTTCTGCATGCTGAAGTCCGCATTGTGATCGACAGTGGTGTAGATTCCGGTCGTCCTATTGGTGTCGTTCCATTCCAGTGGGCGGGTCCAGGTGCGGCACCTGAAGATATTGGCGGCATCGTTGCTGCTGACTTGCGTAACAGCGGTAAATTTAATCCGTTAGATCGCGCTCGTCTGCCTCAACAGCCAGGTAGCGCGCAGGAAGTTCAACCTGCTGCATGGTCTGCGCTGGGCATTGACGCTGTCGTTGTAGGTCAGGTCACTCCGAATCCGGACGGTTCTTACAATGTTGCTTATCAGCTGGTTGATACCGGCGGTGCACCGGGTACTGTGCTTGCTCAGAACTCATACAAAGTAAACAAACAATGGCTGCGTTACGCTGGCCATACCGCCAGTGATGAAGTGTTTGAAAAACTGACCGGCATTAAAGGTGCGTTCCGTACCCGTATTGCCTATGTTGTTCAGACCAATGGCGGCCAGTTCCCGTATGAGTTGCGTGTGTCTGACTATGATGGCTACAACCAGTTTGTGGTTCACCGTTCTCCGCAGCCGCTGATGTCTCCGGCGTGGTCACCGGACGGTTCTAAACTGGCATATGTTACCTTCGAAAGCGGTCGTTCAGCGCTGGTAATTCAGACGCTGGCAAATGGCGCTGTACGTCAGGTGGCTTCCTTCCCGCGTCACAACGGTGCGCCTGCATTCTCGCCAGACGGCAGCAAGCTGGCATTCGCTCTGTCGAAAACTGGTAGCCTGAATCTGTACGTAATGGATTTAGCCTCTGGTCAAATCCGTCAGGTGACAGATGGCCGCAGCAACAACACTGAACCGACCTGGTTCCCGGACAGCCAGAACCTGGCCTTCACTTCTGACCAGGCCGGTCGTCCGCAGGTTTATAAAGTGAATATCAACGGCGGTGCGCCGCAACGTATTACCTGGGAAGGTTCGCAGAACCAGGATGCGGATGTCAGCAGCGACGGTAAATTTATGGTAATGGTTAGCTCCAATGGTGGGCAGCAGCACATTGCCAAACAAGATCTGGTAACGGGAGGCGTACAAGTTCTGTCCTCAACGTTCCTGGATGAAACGCCAAGTCTGGCACCTAACGGCACTATGGTAATCTACAGCTCTTCTCAGGGGATGGGATCCGTGCTGAATTTGGTTTCTACAGATGGGCGTTTCAAAGCGCGTCTTCCGGCAACTGATGGACAGGTCAAATTTCCTGCCTGGTCGCCGTATCTGTGATAATAATTAATTGAATAGTAAAGGAATCATTGAAATGCAACTGAACAAAGTGCTGAAAGGGCTGATGATTGCTCTGCCTGTTATGGCAATTGCGGCATGTTCTTCCAACAAGAACGCCAGCAATGACGGCAGCGAAGGCATGCTGGGTGCCGGCACTGGCATGGATGCGAACGGCGGAAATGGCAACATGTCTTCCGAAGAGCAGGCTCGTCTGCAAATGCAACAGCTGCAGCAGAACAACATCGTTTACTTCGATCTGGACAAATACGATATCCGTTCTGACTTCGCTCAAATGCTGGATGCACACGCAAACTTCCTGCGTAGTAACCCGTCTTACAAAGTCACCGTAGAAGGTCACGCGGACGAACGTGGTACTCCGGAATACAACATCTCCCTGGGTGAACGTCGTGCGAACGCCGTTAAGATGTACCTGCAGGGTAAAGGCGTTTCTGCAGACCAGATCTCCATCGTTTCTTACGGTAAAGAAAAACCTGCAGTACTGGGTCATGACGAAGCGGCATACTCCAAAAACCGTCGTGCGGTACTGGTTTACTAAGAGAATTGCATGAGCAGTAACTTCAGACATCAACTATTGAGTCTGTCGTTACTGGTTGGTATAGCGGCCCCCTGGGCCGCTTTTGCTCAGGCACCAATCAGTAGTGTCGGCTCAGGCTCGGTCGAAGACCGCGTCACTCAACTTGAGCGTATTTCTAATGCTCACAGCCAGCTTTTGACCCAACTCCAGCAGCAACTCTCTGATAATCAGTCCGATATTGATTCCCTGCGTGGTCAAATTCAGGAAAATCAGTATCAACTGAATCAGGTCGTGGAGCGGCAGAAGCAGATCTTGTTGCAGATCGATAGCCTTAGCAGCGGTGGTGCAGCGGCACAATCAGCCAGCGGCGATCAAAGCGGGGCGGCGGCGGCAACGACGCCAACAGCTGATGCAGGTACTGCGAATGCTGGCGCGCCGGTGAAAAGCGGCGATGCAAACACTGATTACAATGCAGCTATTGCGCTGGTACAGGATAAATCCCGCCAGGATGACGCGATGGTGGCATTTCAGAATTTCATCAAAAATTATCCTGATTCAACTTACCTGCCCAACGCCAATTATTGGCTGGGTCAGTTAAACTACAACAAGGGTAAGAAAGATGATGCGGCGTACTATTTTGCTTCGGTAGTGAAAAACTATCCGAAGTCACCGAAGGCTGCAGATGCGATGTTTAAGGTCGGCGTCATCATGCAGGACAAAGGTGACACTGCGAAAGCAAAAGCCGTGTACCAACAGGTTATCAGTAAGTACCCTGGTACTGATGGCGCCAAACAGGCACAAAAACGTCTGAACGCCATGTAATGCATAACACGCGACCAGAAGTCGCATTATTTCTGGTCGTGTCGTGCGATTCATAAGCAGTTGAGTGATCTACATCGAAATTTTTGTTGCGCTCAAGTCTGAAATCAGTAATATATGCCGCCGTTGCCACGGGATATCAAACAAACCGTAAGCAACGAAAAAGTGGGTCGTTAGCTCAGTTGGTAGAGCAGTTGACTTTTAATCAATTGGTCGCAGGTTCGAATCCTGCACGACCCACCACTTTAAGTAGTATCCAGCGTAGTATCGGGTGATTAGCTCAGCTGGGAGAGCACCTCCCTTACAAGGAGGGGGTCGGCGGTTCGATCCCGTCATCACCCACCACCGGGTCGTTAGCTCAGTTGGTAGAGCAGTTGACTTTTAATCAATTGGTCGCAGGTTCGAATCCTGCACGACCCACCACTAATTACGGTGGGTTTGGTGGAAGTAGTTTGTAGTATCCAGCGCAGTATCGGGTGATTAGCTCAGCTGGGAGAGCACCTCCCTTACAAGGAGGGGGTCGGCGGTTCGATCCCGTCATCACCCACCACTCGGGTCGTTAGCTCAGTTGGTAGAGCAGTTGACTTTTAATCAATTGGTCGCAGGTTCGAATCCTGCACGACCCACCAATTTTAATATTGGCACCGAGTAAAAATCTTTCAGGTAACACCCGTATGGGTCGTTAGCTCAGTTGGTAGAGCAGTTGACTTTTAATCAATTGGTCGCAGGTTCGAATCCTGCACGACCCACCATCCTGAATGATTAAAGCAGCATAATCCCGCAAGGGGTCGTTAGCTCAGTTGGTAGAGCAGTTGACTTTTAATCAATTGGTCGCAGGTTCGAATCCTGCACGACCCACCAATGTAAAAAAGCGCCCTAAAGGCGCTTTTTTGCTATCTGCGATACTCAAAGATTCGAACCTGCAGCAGGTTCGAGTAGAGCGCAGCGAAACAACGGAGCCGCTCGCGGCGACGGCCCGAAGGGCGAGCGAAGCGAGTCATCCTGCACGACCCACCAATGTAAAAAAGCGCCCTAAAGGCGCTTTTTTGCTATCTGCGATACTCAAAGATTCGAACCTGCAGCAGGTTCGAGTAGAGCGCAGCGAAACAACGGAGCCGCTCGCGGCGACGGCCCGAAGGGCGAGCGAAGCGAGTCATCCTGCACGACCCACCAATGCAAAAAAGCGCCCTAAAGGCGCTTTGAGACTGATGACAAACACAAAAACTGCCTGATGCGCTACGCTTATCAGGCCTACGTGGTTTATGCAATACATTGAATTTGCATGGTTTTGTAGGCCGGATAAGGCGTTTACGCCGCATCCGGCATGAACAAAGCGCACTTTGTGAACAATCTGAAAAGCGCCCTAAAGGCGCCTTTTTGCTATTCAAGCATCCCAAAATTCCAATTCTTAACCCTGATGACATACTCTGCGCTTGCTGCGTAAGCAACTCTACGTCGGTGGAATTAGGCGTAAAATGATGCATCCTGCACATCAGGCGTAATACGTGTGACTTTTCCTCACCATTCGGCTATTTTGTTTAGCATATAAAACAACTGAGGCCGATTGCAGCGGGTTGAACGCTTCATGTCGGTATAAACGTTAAGCCTGTAAAACGAGATAGCCAAATGAGCATGATGTTTGATCCTGAAACGGCGATATATCCTTTTCCACCGAAGCCAACGCCGTTAAGCATTGATGAAAAAGCGTACTACCGCGAGAAAATAAAACGTCTGCTAAAAGAACGTAATGCGGTGATGGTCGCCCACTACTATACCGATCCTGAAATTCAACAGCTGGCGGAAGAAACCGGTGGCTGTATTTCTGATTCTCTGGAAATGGCCCGCTTCGGTGCTAAGCATCCCGCTTCTACGCTGTTAGTTGCTGGGGTGAGATTTATGGGGGAAACCGCCAAAATTCTCAGCCCGGAAAAAACAATTCTGATGCCAACACTTCAGGCTGAATGTTCACTGGATCTCGGATGTCCGATTGAAGAATTCAACGCATTTTGCGATGCCCATCCCGATCGTACTGTCGTTGTCTACGCCAACACTTCTGCTGCAGTAAAAGCGCGTGCAGACTGGGTGGTGACTTCAAGTATTGCTGTTGGACTCATTGATCATCTGGATAGTCTGGGGGAAAAACTCATCTGGGCACCAGACAAACATCTGGGGCGTTACGTACAAAAACAGACGGGCGCGGATATTTTATGCTGGCAGGGTGCCTGCATTGTGCATGACGAGTTTAAGACTCAGGCGTTAACCCGCTTACAAAAACAGTACCCTGATGCTGCCATACTGGTGCATCCGGAGTCACCACAAGCTATTGTCGATATGGCCGATGCTGTTGGTTCCACAAGTCAGTTGATTAACGCTGCAAAAACATTGCCGCATCAGCAACTGATTGTGGCGACTGACCGGGGCATTTTCTACAAAATGCAGCAGGCAGTGCCAGATAAAGAATTGCTGGAAGCGCCAACCGCAGGCGAGGGCGCTACCTGTCGAAGTTGCGCTCATTGTCCGTGGATGGCAATGAATGGCCTTCAGGCCATCGCAGAGGCGCTGGAACAGGGAGGAAGCAATCACGAGGTTCATGTTGACGAAAATCTGCGAGAGAGGGCGCTGGTGCCGCTCAACCGCATGCTGGATTTTGCGGCTACACTACGTGGATAACTGACAATAAGGCGTCACGCTACGCATTGGGGGAAAGATGGATTTTTTTAGCACACAGAACATTCTGGTTCATATACCGATCGGTGCTGGCGGTTACGATCTCTCATGGATCGAAGCGGTAGGGACGATCGCTGGGTTACTGTGTATTGGTCTTGCCAGCCTAGAGAAGATCAGCAACTACTTTTTTGGTCTGATCAACGTTACCCTGTTTGGCATTATTTTCTTTCAGATTCAGCTTTATGCCAGCCTGCTGTTACAGGTGTTTTTCTTTGCCGCTAACATTTATGGCTGGTATGCCTGGTCGCGACAAACCAGTCAGCATGAAGCTGAGTTAAAAATTCGCTGGTTGCCATTGCCGAAGGCGCTAAGCTGGTTGGCGGTTTGCGTTGTTTCGATTGGTCTGATGACGGTATTTATCAATCCGGTATTTGCGTTCCTGACCCGCGTTGCAGTCACGATTATGCAAGCATTAGGATTACAGGTTGCGATGCCTGAACTGCAACCAGACGCTTTTCCGTTCTGGGATTCCTGCATGATGGTGTTATCTATTGTGGCAATGATTCTGATGACGCGTAAGTATGTGGAAAACTGGCTGTTGTGGGTGATTATTAACGTGATTAGCGTCGTTATTTTTGCACTTCAGGGCGTTTACGCCATGTCTCTGGAGTACATCATCCTGACCTTTATTGCCCTCAACGGCAGCCGGATGTGGATCAACAGCGCACGCGAAAGAGGTTCACGCGCGCTATCTCATTAATGGTGATGATGTGAATGGCCAGACACTCCTTCATTAAGGTGGCAGTCTGGCCCATGACAAGGTTGATATTCCATCTGAATGGTGGCGTGCTCAATCTGATAGTGATCCATCAGATAATGTTGGATCGTATCCAACAAGGCGTCGTGATCGTGTGGCGGGATCACCTGCACATGCAGCGTCATCACCGGCTTCTCGCCTACCATCCATACATGTACATGGTGCACATTGCGGACTTCCGGGATTTCCCGGCACATACGACGCTTCAGTTCAGCGATATCCAGCGATACCGGTGCACCCTCAAGTAATTCATTCACGCTATCTTTCAATAATCGCCACGCGCTGCGCAGAACCAGAAGCGACACCAGTATCGAGAGAATGGGGTCAGCAGGCGTCCAGCCGGTCCAGATAATAATCAACGCGGCAACGATAGCACCAACCGAACCCAGCAGATCTCCCAGTACATGCAGTGCCGCTGCGCGCACGTTAAGGTTTTTCTCTTCACTACCGTGATGAAGTAACCAGAAAGAAAGTATATTTGCCAGCAACCCAGCCACGGCAATTACCATCATCATGCCGCCCTCGACCGGACGCGGCGTGCGGAAGCGTTCTATCGCCTCCCAGACAATCAAAATGGTAATCACCA
This sequence comes from Escherichia sp. E4742, assembly GCF_005843885.1. NCBI lineage: Bacteria > Pseudomonadati > Pseudomonadota > Gammaproteobacteria > Enterobacterales > Enterobacteriaceae > Escherichia > Escherichia sp. E4742. The sequence continues at coordinate 3,788,266 of NZ_CP040443.1, forward strand.
CCAGGGCGATTGCATTCACAAACGCCGCGAGCGTGGTCAATCTTAGCCAACCGAAAGTGTGGCGAATGGTGGGAGGACGACGTGAAAATTGCACGGCGAGTAGGGCAAAAAGCAGGGCAGCAGTATCGGTCAACATATGACCCGCATCGGCCAGCAATGCCAGGGAACCTGAGAGAAAACCGCCAATAACCTCAACCAGCATAAACCCGGCGGTCACGCCGAAAGCATACAACAAGCGACGAGCATTATTATCTTCTGGCAGGTGTGAAGATGTGTGTGAGTGTGAGTGCGCCATGACGAGTCATCCCTTAATTAATCTCACTTAACTTTATGACATCATACCGCTTTTAGAGGGGAAAAATTAAAAGGGAGAGACTCTGCTCTCCCGGTATTGGCTTTTTGGCAGATTACTGCGTGGTACCGTCGGTTTTGGTATCGACATCATTGTTGATGCCATCACCGGTTTGTACTTTTTTATTAATGTCCGGGCAGCGACCATCTTTGCACATCGTATTTTTGTGCTCTTCATCTTTGGTCATGCCGTCATTGTTCATTGAAGAACCATCCGGATGCAACATTGTGCCGCCAGAACCGGTATTTACCCCGTTATTGTCGACGTTATTTGGCGCGACATTTTCACGGGCGTCAGGGGCAACCTGACCCGCATCAGCTGCGGCGTTTGCCTGGCCGTTATTAGTTTGCGCTCCGCTATCGGCGGCCAGTGCGGCACCGCTGGCAAGGCTTAGAGTGGCAGTCAGAAAAAGTGTGGCCAGTTTTGTCATTTTCATAGGATGCTCCTGTTATGGTCGTTATGTCGGATAACCTCTTCCAACAGTGCATTTGCAGGTGAATATCAGGTAATGGTTTAAGATTTCAGCCAGAAGAATAAATCCAGCAGAGAATCTTGAAATAATTAACAAACAAAGGAGTTACAGTTAGAAATTGTAGGAGAGATCTCGCTTTTCGCGACAATCTGGCGTTTTTCTTGCTAATTCCAGGATTAATCCGTTCATAGTGTAAAACCCCGTTTACACATTCTGACGGAAGATATAGATTGGAAGTATTGCATTCACTAAGATAAGTATGGCAACACTGGAACAGACATGAATTATCAGAACGACGATTTACGCATCAAAGAAATCAAAGAGTTACTTCCTCCTGTCGCATTGCTGGAAAAATTCCCCGCTACTGAAAATGCCGCGAATACGGTTGCCCATGCCCGAAAAGCGATCCATAAGATCCTGAAAGGTAATGATGATCGCCTGTTGGTGGTGATTGGCCCGTGCTCCATTCATGATCCTGTCGCGGCTAAAGAGTATGCCACTCGCTTGCTGGCGCTGCGTGAAGAGCTGAAAGATGAGCTGGAAATCGTAATGCGCGTCTATTTTGAAAAGCCGCGTACCACTGTGGGCTGGAAAGGGCTGATCAACGATCCGCATATGGATAACAGCTTCCAGATCAACGACGGTCTGCGTATAGCCCGTAAATTGCTGCTTGATATTAACGACAGCGGTCTGCCAGCGGCGGGTGAGTTTCTGGATATGATCACCCCACAATATCTCGCTGACCTGATGAGCTGGGGCGCAATTGGCGCACGTACAACCGAATCGCAGGTGCACCGCGAGCTGGCGTCTGGTCTTTCTTGCCCGGTAGGTTTTAAAAATGGCACCGATGGTACGATTAAAGTGGCTATCGATGCCATTAATGCCGCCGGTGCGCCGCACTGCTTCCTGTCCGTAACGAAATGGGGGCATTCAGCAATTGTGAATACCAGCGGTAACGGTGATTGCCATATCATTCTGCGCGGCGGTAAAGAGCCTAACTACAGTGCGAAACACGTTGCTGAAGTGAAAGAAGGGCTGAACAAGGCGGGTTTACCGGCGCAGGTGATGATCGATTTCAGCCATGCAAATTCGTCCAAACAGTTCAAAAAGCAGATGGAAGTTTGCGCTGACGTTTGCCAGCAAATTGCCGGTGGCGAAAAAGCTATTATTGGCGTGATGGTGGAAAGCCACCTGGCGGAAGGGAACCAGAGCCTGGAAAGCGGTGAGCCGCTGGCCTATGGCAAGAGCATCACCGATGCCTGCATCGGCTGGGAAGATACCGATGCTCTGTTACGTCAACTGGCGAATGCAGTAAAAGCGCGTCGCGGGTAAGGTTTAATTGTCGGATGCACCGCCAGAGTGGCGTATCCGATTAATCACCGTAGGCATGATAAGACGCGCAGCGTCGCATCAGGCAATGTGCTCCATTGTTAGCAACAAAAAAGCCGACTCACTTGCAGTCGGCTTTCTCATTTTTAAACGAATGACGTTTACTTCGCTTTACCCTGGTTAGCCACCGCCGCTGCTTTTGCCGCGATCTCGTCAGCATTACCCAGATAGTAGCGTTTCAGCGGTTTGAAGTTCTCGTCGAACTCATATACCAGCGGCACGCCAGTCGGGATATTCAGCTCAAGAATCTCTTCTTCGCTCATGTTGTCGAGATATTTCACCAGTGCACGCAGGGAGTTACCATGAGCGGCGATGATCACGCGCTCACCGCTCTTCATACGCGGCAGAATGGTTTCATTCCAGTAAGGGATCACGCGGTCAATGGTCAGCGCCAGGCTTTCAGTCAGCGGCAGCTCTTTCTCGCTCAGTTTCGCGTAACGCGGATCGTGGCCCGGATAACGCTCATCATCTTTAGTCAGTTCCGGCGGAGTCACCGCAAAACCACGACGCCACTGTTTCACCTGCTCGTCGCCATACTTTTCAGCAGTTTCCGCTTTGTTCAGACCCTGCAACGCACCGTAGTGACGTTCGTTCAATTTCCAGGATTTCTCAACGGGCAGCCATGCCTGATCCAGTTCGTCCAGCACATTCCACAGGGTATGGATAGCGCGTTTCAGCACAGAGGTGTAAGCAAAGTCAAAGCTGTAACCTTCCTCTTTCAGCAGCTTACCTGCTGCTTTTGCTTCGCTTACGCCTTTCTCAGACAGATCCACGTCGTACCAACCGGTGAAACGGTTTTCTTTGTTCCACTGACTTTCGCCATGACGAACCAGAACCAGCTTAGTTACAGCCATATACTTACTCCTCAAATCATCTTTTAATGATAATAATTCTCATTATATTGCCGTTGTGAACGTACGGCAATGATTAGTTATAACAATAGCGAAAATGGAGGATAAATGTAAGATAAGTGTAAATTAGTGATTGCAAATTGATATGCTGTTTCTTAACTGAAGAGGGAAAACGCATACCATTCTGTTCGCGTTTTATCCATTTACGACAGCAAACGACCAGAACACTCTGTTTTATTCATTGTAATTATGAATAATAAAAAAACATAAATTCAATAAATGAAATGGAATATATTCTCCGCTATTCATTAGTGGAAATGTGAAAACTGTCATCTTTACAGGTCAAAAAAACGTAATTTGGGTTTCTCATCGATTACCTGTCTCTCAGGTGAACAGGTAAGCTATTCGTCATTGAGGAGAAAAAAGCAGACTTTATTTTCCTGCTCAATGACTTGGAATAACCGTATTGCTGAAGAAATTGATCTTATTTTTACAAGGGATTCTTTGATGAATAAAAAGACGATTTATTTATTCTGTTCTGCCGGTATGTCAACGTCACTTTTGGTTACCAAAATGCGGGCGCAGGCAGAGAAATATGATGTTCCTGTTTATATAGAAGCATTTTCCGAAACTCTCGTGGCAGACAAAGGATTGCAGGCCGACGTGATATTGCTTGGTCCGCAGATCGCTTATATGCATGACGATATTCAAAAGTTACTTCCCAACAAACCTGTAGAAGTTATTGATAGTCAAATGTACGGTAAGATCGATGGCCTGGCAGTATTGAAATTCGCAGTTGCAATTATTAAAAAATATTAATTTATTTTTCCGTCAAAGAGTAATTTCTTTAATCTTTATGTTAAGCAATGTTTGAGGGTGAGAAACATGAACGGCGCAATAAATTCGCTGGAAAGACTAATTTTACCCTTTGCGGTAAAATTAGGTAAGCAGGTCTATGTTAATGCAATAAAAAATGGTTTTATTCGTTTGTTACCATTGACCTTGGTCGGGGCACTGTTTGTTCTGATAAATAATGTCTTTTTAAACTTTGGCGAAGGTTCTTTCTTCTGGTCGCTTGGAGTGCGGTTGGATGCAGACACCATCGCCACACTGGACGGTTTAAAAACCACTGGCAGCAGTGTCTATAATGGTACGCTCGGCATTATGTCGCTGTTAACGCCATTTTTTATCGGCATGGCGCTGGCGGAAGAACGCAAAGTTGATCCCTTGGCTGCGGGATTACTTTCCATTGCCACCTTCATGACGCTGACACCGTTCAGTGTCAATAATGTCGCCGCCATCGGCACCAACTGGCTGGGTGGTACTAACATTATTTCAGGCATCATTATCGGTCTGGCCGTGGCGGAATTGTTCACTTTCGTGAACCGAAGAAAATGGGTTATTACCCTTCCCACGAGCGTTCCTGCATCGGTTTCTCGTTCATTCAGTGCACTGATCCCTGGTTTCATTATTTTGCTTATCGCCGGGCTTTTGTCCTGGGGTTTATCGCTGATGGGAACGCAATTTCACCAGGTGATCATGAACAGTATCTCCACGCCGCTGGCCTCTTTGGGCAGCGTCGTTGGCTGGGCTTATGTCATCTTTAACACATTGCTCTGGTTCTTCGGCGTTCATGGTGGCCTGGCGCTGACGGCGCTCAATAGTGGCATTCTTGGACCGTGGGGTATGGAAAATATGGAAATCTATACCCAGTACGGTTCAGTTGAAGCGGCGCTGGCTGCCGGGAAAACCTTCCATTTCTGGACCGGGCCGATGATGGAATCCTACGTTTACCTGGGTGGAACGGGCGCAACGTTAGGTTTAATTATTGCCATCTTTATCGCTTCCCGCCGCGCTGATTATCGCCAGGTAGCCAAAATGGCTTTACCTTCTGGTTTATTTGAAATTAACGAACCGATCTTATTTGGCCTACCGATCATCATGAACCCGATACTGATGGTGCCTTTTGTTCTGATCCAGCCTATTCTCGCGGGACTTACACTCATCGCTTATTCTTTGGGACTAATCCCGCCGTCAACTAACTTTGCTCCCTGGACGATGCCACCTGGATTAGGCGCATTCTTTAACTCCAATGGCAGTATTGCCGCCTTAATCATGGCCTTGTTTAATCTTGCCATTGCTACGCTGGTTTATTTACCGTTCGTGATTATCGCTAATAAAGCACAAGCTGAAATTGAACAAACCGAAAGTGAAGAGGAAATCGCAGCGGCGCTGAAGTTTTAATGTGAAAATCAGAGGCAGCGTTCCACAATATCAGGAACGTTGCATCATTCACTTAAATTAAGCCAGGCTAAGGATTATACATGGAGATTGTTACTGTTCATGAAAGTGAGTTTCTCAATGGTCGTGATTTTTACAAGTTTATCCTTGATAAAACAGAAAGTAAAAGTGGTTTACATCAACATGAATATTATGAATTTACGATCGTCATGACGGGGAGTTGTTGCCAGGAAATTAATGGAAAACGCGTTGCTTTAGAACGTGGAGACTTTGTTTTTATTCCTGTTGGTTCGTGGCATCAAACATTTTATGATTCAGGTGTTACGCGTATTTTAAATATGGGAATTAGCCGCCGCTATTTTTGCGAGCACTATCTTAAATATTTACCACCTTACTTTGTGGCATCACAGCGTTATCATATCCAGCAAAATTTTTTAACATTTATAGAGGCCAGCATATATTCGCTCAATAAAAATGAAAACGATGTGAATGAGTTCAATAAACTTTTAACCTTCTATATTGTTAATAATTTACAGCATAACCACAACGAAAATCAGGATGATGATATTCCTCGCTGGTTAACGCAACTGATTAAAGAAATGCACAACAAAACAATGTTTGCCGAAAATGCACTACGTAATATGGTTGTACTGTCTGGTAAAACGCAATCTTACTTAACCCGGGCTACCCGGCGTTACTACGGTAAAACGCCAGGGCAAATTATTAATGATATCCGCATAGACTTTTGTAAGAAACAACTTGAAACCACCAATTTTTCAGTTACCGACATTGCCTTTGATGCCGGGTTTAATAGTCCTGGGTTATTTATTAATAATTTTAAGAAAGCGACAACCTTTACGCCTGGCTATTACCGTCGGCGCGCGGGGAAGGTCATTTAACGGGTTGACTGAATATCATCTTGCTCCGTGCTAAAGCACGCTGAGTGGAACATTAAATCTGCGGGAGAAAATATGGAAAAGTTAAAAATAGTCACTATCGGTGGTGGTAGCAGTTATACGCCGGAATTGCTCGAAGGTTTTATTAAACGTTATGCGGAACTGCCTGTTTCTGAATTGTGGCTGGTTGATGTCGAAGAGGGTAAAGAAAAACTCGACATCATCTATCAGCTCTGCCAGCGGATGATCGCCAAAGCGGGTATCCCGATGGTCCTCCACAAGACGCTGGATCGACGTGAAGCCTTGCGCGATGCCGATTTTGTCACTACACAGCTGCGCGTGGGCCAGTTACAGGCTCGTGCGCTGGATGAACAGATCCCACTTTCTCACGGTTATCTGGGGCAGGAAACCAATGGCGCTGGCGGGTTGTTCAAAGGATTACGCACTATTCCGGTTATTCTCGATATTATTAAAGATATCGAAGAACTCTGTCCGCAGGCATGGGTGGTCAATTTCACCAATCCGGCCGGTATGATCACCGAAGCGGTTTATCGCCATACCCAATTTAAACGCTTTATCGGGGTTTGTAATGTGCCTATCGGCATGAAAATGTACATTAGCGATCTGCTATTACTGGCTGAAAATGATGACATTTCTGTCGATTTATTTGGTCTGAACCATCTGGTCTTTATTAAAGATGTCTGGGTTAATGGTCAGTCCCGATTTGAGGAAGTCCTCGACCGCTTAATCTCAGGTCAAATGGTGGGCAGTTCTGTTAAGAATATATTCAGTTTGCCGTTTAATCCTGCCCTACTGCGTGGTCTGAAATTATTACCCTGCTCTTATTTATTGTATTACTTCAAGCACAAAGAGATGCTGGCAATAGAGCAGGGTGACTTTTATAAAGGTGGTGTGCGGGCGAAAGTTGTCCAACGACTGGAAAAGAAATTGTTCGAGCTTTTTAAAGATCCTCAACTTGATACCAAACCAGTAGAGCTTAATGAGCGTGGCGGGGCCTGGTATTCGGATGCCGCTTGTGGCGTGATTAACGCTATTTATAACGATCAGCATTCTGAGCATTACATTAATATTCCACATAGTGGAGAAATAGAAAACATCCCCGCTGACTGGACAGTGGAAATGACCTGTCTGTTGGGGCGAAACGGTGCTACGCCGCATCCGCGTATACATCAGTTTGATAGCAAAGTGCTCGGGCTTATCCATACCATTAAAACCTTTGAAATTGCCGCTGCGCACGCGGCGCTGAGCGGTAAACTTGAAGACGCCATACTGGCGTTGAATTTAAACCCGATGGTTAACTCCGATGACGACGCCGAAGTATTGGTCAAAGAGCTGTTACTGGCGCACCGACGCTATCTGCCGCAATTTGCCGATACCATCGCGGAGTTAAAGGAATAATGGGGGAGATATGCAGCGATTATTAATTGTTAATGCTGATGATTTTGGCCTGAGTCCGGCGATTAATTACGGCATCATTGATGCCCACCGCTGTGGCGTGGTGACCTCTACCACCGCAATGATGACGGCAGATGCCATTGAACATGCCGTGAAAGTGTCTGCCGACCTCCCTTCACTGGCGGTAGGGTTGCATTTCGTTTTGAGTTACGGCAACCCCCTGACTGTGATGTCCTCGCTACAGCGAGACGGAAAACTGGGCAAATGGATATGGGATGTCGCCCGTGACGGTTTGCTTGCACAACAGGAAGTGGAAAATGAATTAGAAGCGCAATATCAACGCTTTGTTGCGTTATTTTGTCGTAAACCTACGCATATTGATAGCCATCACCATGTTCATTTTATTCCCCAGGTGTGGCCGATAGTTTCGCGCTTTGCTCAGCAAAAAGGGTTGCCTGTACGCTTCGATCCTGAGGCTGCCGCGCCGCATGATATTGGACGAGAAAATATCATCTCAACAGAGGGTTTTACCGCCCATTTTTATGCTGATAACGTCTTGCAGGCGGAATTTTTGCGGATGCTTGATGAATCGGCTGAGCGAGGAGAGAAAGCCTTTGAACTCATGTGTCATCCTGGTTTTGTCGATAGCATTGTGCAGCAGAGTGCGTACTGTTTTGAAAGACTGACAGAGCACGAGGTGTTGACGTCTGAAGCCTTGCGTTGGGAAATTGCCGAAAGAGGATATCGACTGGGGGCGTTCAGGGATCTTTAAACAACACGCGCCTCCACACAGAGAGGCGCGAATATCATAACAATTACTCAGCAATAAACTGATATTCCGTCAGGCTGGAATACTCTTCGCCAGGACGCAGGAAGCAGTCCGGTTGCGGCCATTCAGGGTGGTTCGGGCTGTCCGGCAGAAACTCGCTTTCCAGCGCCAGGCCTTGCCAGTCGGCGTAAGGTTCCGTTCCTCTTGATGGCGTGCCGCCGAGGAAGTTGCCGGAGTAAAATTGCAGAGCCGGAGCGGTGGTGTAGACCTTCAGCTGCAATTTTTCATCTGCTGACCAGACATGCGCCGCCACTTTCTTGCCATCACCTTTGGCCTGCAACAAGAACGCGTGATCGTAACCTTTCACTTTGCGCTGATCGTCGTCGGCAAGAAACTCACTGGCGATGATTTTGGCGCTGCGGAAATCAAAAGACGTTCCGGCGACAGATTTCAGGCCGTCGTGGGGAATGCCGCCTTCATCAACCGGCAGGTATTCGTCCGCCAGAATCTGCAACTTGTGATTGCGCACGTCAGACTGCTCGCCGTCGAGGTTGAAATAGACGTGATTAGTCATATTCACCGGACAAGGTTTATCAACCGTGGCGCGATAAGTAATGGAGATACGGTTATCGTCGGTCAGACGATATTGCACCGTCGCGCCGAGATTACCCGGGAAGCCCTGATCGCCATCATCTGAACTCAGGGCAAACAGCACCTGACGATCGTTTTGGTTCACAATCTGCCAGCGACGTTTGTCGAACCCTTCCGGGCCGCCGTGCAATTGGTTGACGCCCTGACTTGGTAACAGCGTCACGGTTTCACCGTCAAAGGTATAACGACTATTGGCGATACGGTTGGCATAACGACCAATAGAGGCCCCGAGAAACGCGGCCTGATCCTGATAGCATTCCGGGCTGGCGCAGCCAAGCAGAGCCTCGCGGACGCTGCCATCGGAAAGCGGAATACGGGCTGAAAGTAAAGTCGCACCCCAGTCCATCAGCGTGACTACCATCCCTGCGTTGTTACGCAAAGTTAACAGTCGGTACGGCTGACCATCGGGTGCCAGTGCGGGAGTTTCGTTCAGCACTGTCCTGCTCCTTGTGATGGTTTACACACGTAAAAAGTCTCTTTAATACCTGTTTTTGCTTCATATTGTTCAGCGACAGCTTGCTGTACGGCAGGCACCAGCTCTTCCGGAATAAGCGCGACGATACAGCCGCCAAATCCGCCGCCGGTCATGCGTACGCCACCTTTGTCGCCAATCACAGCTTTTACGATTTCGACCAGAGTGTCAATTTGCGGCACGGTGATTTCGAAATCATCGCGCATAGAGGCATGAGACTGCGCCATCAACTCGCCCATACGTTTCAGGTCGCCTTGCTCCAGCGCGCTGGCAGCTTCAACGGTGCGGGCGTTTTCAGTCAGGATATGACGCACGCGTTTTGCTACGATCGGATCCAGTTCATGCGCAACAGTGTTGAACTCTTCAAGGGTGACATCGCGCAGGGCTGGCTGCTGGAAGAAACGCGCACCGGTTTCGCACTGTTCACGACGGGTGTTGTATTCGCTGCCAACCAGGGTACGTTTGAAGTTACTGTTGATGATGACCACAGCCACGCCTTTCGGCATGGAAACTGCTTTGGTCCCCAGTGAGCGGCAATCGATCAGTAAGGCATGATCTTTCTTGCCGAGCGCGGAAATTAGCTGATCCATGATCCCGCAGTTACAGCCAACAAACTGGTTTTCGGCTTCCTGACCATTAAGCGCGATTTGTGCGCCGTCCAGCGGCAGATGATAAAGCTGCTGCAATACGGTTCCGACCGCTACTTCCAGTGAAGCGGAAGAACTTAACCCGGCACCCTGCGGCACGTTGCCGCTGATCACCATGTCCACGCCGCCGAAGTTGTTGTTACGCAGTTGCAGATGTTTCACCACGCCACGAACGTAGTTAGCCCATTGATAGTTTTCATGAGCGACAATGGGCGCATCAAGGGAAAACTCGTCAAGCTGATTTTCATAATCGGCTGCCATTACGCGAACTTTACGGTCATCGCGTGGCGCACAGCTAATGACGGTTTGATAATCAATCGCGCAGGGCAGAACGAAACCGTCGTTGTAGTCGGTGTGTTCGCCAATCAAATTCACGCGGCCAGGCGCCTGAATGGTGTGAGTGGCGGGGTAGCCAAATGCGTGGGCAAACAGAGATTGTGTTTTTTCTTTCAGACTCATTTCTTACACTCCGGATTCGCGAAAATGGATATCGCTGACTGCGCGCAAACGCTCTGCTGCCTGTTCTGCCGTCAGATCACGCTGGGTTTCTGCCAGCATTTCATAACCGACCATAAATTTACGTACGGTGGCGGAGCGCAGCAGAGGCGGATAAAAGTGCGCGTGCAACTGCCAGTGTTGATTCTCTTCGCCATTAAACGGCGCGCCGTGCCAGCCCATAGAGTAGGGGAAGGAGCACTGGAAGAGGTTGTCATAACGACTGGTCAGCTTTTTCAACGCCAGCGCCAGATCGCTGCGCTGGGCGTCGGTCAAATCGGTGATCCGTAAAACGTGGGCTTTGGGCAGCAGTAGCGTTTCGAACGGCCAGGCAGCCCAGTAAGGCACTACGGCTAACCAGTGTTCGGTTTCGACAACGGTACGGCTACCGTCTGCCAGCTCGCGCTGAACATAATCCACCAGCATTGGCGATTTCTGCTCGGCAAAATATTCTTTTTGCAGGCGGTCTTCGCGCTCAGCTTCGTTAGGCAGAAAGCTATTTGCCCAAATCTGTCCGTGCGGATGCGGGTTAGAGCAGCCCATCGCCGCGCCTTTGTTTTCAAAGACCTGCACCCATGGGTATGTTTTCCCCAGTTCTGCGGTTTGCTCCTGCCAGGTTTTGACGATTTCCGTCAATGCGGCAACGCTTAACTCTGGCAGGGTTTTACTGTGATCCGGTGAAAAACAGATCACCCGGCTGGTGCCGCGAGCGCTCTGGCAACGCATCAGCGGATCGTTGCTTCCCGGGGCGTCTGGCGTGTCGGACATCAACGCCGCAAAGTCATTGGTAAAAACGTAAGTCCCGGTGTAATCGGGGTTTTTATCGCCTGTCACCCGCACATTACCTGCGCAGAGAAAGCAATCTGGATCGTGCGCAGGCAACACCTGTTTGGCTGGCGTTTCCTGCGCCCCCTGCCAGGGGCGCTTAGCGCGGTGCGGTGAAACCAGAATCCATTGCCCGGTGAGCGGGTTGTAGCGGCGATGTGGATGATCAACGGGATTAAATTGCGTCATGGTCGTTCCTTAATCGGGATATCCCTGTGGATGGCGTGACTGCCAGTGCCAGGTGTCCTGCGCCATTTCATCGAGTGTGCGCGTTACGCGCCAGTTCAGTTCGCGATCGGCTTTGCTGGCGTCCGCCCAGTAGGCCGGAAGGTCGCCCTCGCGACGCGGTGCAAAATGATAGTTAACCGGTTTGCCACAGGCTTTGCTGAAGGCATTAACCACGTCCAGCACGCTGCTACCTACGCCTGCGCCGAGGTTGTAGATGTGTACGCCTGGCTTGTTCGCCAGTTTTTCCATCGCCACGACGTGGCCGTCTGCCAGGTCCATTACGTGGATGTAATCGCGCACGCCAGTACCGTCTTCGGTCGGATAATCGTTACCAAAAATAGCCAGAGAATCGCGACGGCCTACGGCAACCTGGGCAATGTACGGCATCAGGTTATTCGGAATGCCTTGCGGATCTTCGCCCATATCGCCCGACGGGTGCGCGCCAACAGGGTTGAAGTAGCGCAGCAGGGCAATGCTCCAGTCCGGCTGGGCTTTTTGCAGGTCGGTGAGGATCTGTTCCACCATCAGCTTGCTTTTGCCGTAAGGGCTTTGCGGTGTGCCGGTCGGGAAGCTTTCAACGTATGGAATTTTGGGCTGATCGCCATAGACGGTGGCGGAGGAGCTGAAGATAAAGTTTTTGACGTTAGCGGCGCGCATGGCGCTAATCAGGCGCAGAGTGCCGTTGACGTTGTTGTCGTAATATTCCAGCGGTTTTTGTACCGATTCGCCAACGGCTTTCAGCCCGGCGAAGTGGATCACGGTGTCGATAGCGTGATCGTGCAGGATCTCGGTCATCAACGCTTCGTTACGGATATCGCCTTCAACAAACGTTGGATGTTTGCCGCCTAAACGCTCGATAACAGGCAATACGCTGCGCTTACTGTTACAGAGGTTATCAAGAATGATGACATCATGACCGTTTTGCAGTAATTGCACACAGGTATGACTTCCAATGTAACCGCTACCACCGGTAACCAGAACTCTCATAATTCGCTCCATTAGGCTTATGGTATGAAATAACCATAGCATAACAAAGATGCGAAAAGTGTGACATGGAATAAATTAGTGGAATCGTTTACACAAGAATTTAGCCGTTTTTTATGCGCGATTAAGTGATTATAAAACAGAGGGTTTGTGAATGATTGCGCTTTTTATCTGAAAAAAAGATGCGGTTTCATACCTAGATGCGTCTAGCCCTGTGCCGGATAAAGCGTTTACGCCGCATCCGGCACAGTCAGCATTACCGACTCAGTTTATTTTTGTCAGCGCATAGCGATAAAGGTCACCGTCCGGCACGAACTCCAGACGATGGGTAATACAGGCTGGCGCATCTTCAGCGTGGTGCGAAACAAACAACAATTGCGTTTCACCTTCGCTAATCAGCACATCAACAAAACGGCGGATAAGCTGGCGATTGAGCGGATCAAGCCCCTGCAATGGTTCATCAAGAATAAGCAACGTCGGATGTTTCACCAGCGCGCGGACGATCAGCGCCAGGCGTTGTTGCCCCCAAGAAAGACTATGGAAAGGAGCGTCTGCGGTGCGTTTATCAATGCCGAGAATATCCAGCCACTGCTGCACCAGTTTTTGCTGGCGATCCGAAACGGCCTGATAAATGCCAATCGAATCAAAATAGCCAGAAAGGATCACATTACGCACGGTAGTGCTGACCCGGTAATCCAGATGCAAACTACTGCTGACGTAACCGATATGCTTTTTAATATCCCAGATGGTTTCGCCGCTGCCGCGACGTCGTCCGAAAAGTGTCAAATCGTTGCTGTAACCTTGCGGATGATCGCCAGTAATCAGGCTTAATAATGTTGATTTTCCCGCGCCATTTGGCCCGATAATTTGCCAGTGTTCGCCAGGATTCACCTGCCAGCTAAGGTTATTAAGAATGGGGCGATCGTTATAAGAAACCACACCATTGTTCAGCACAATGCGCGGTTCGTTGGCGGGTAAGGCGTGACGTGCTGAAGGTTCATCCGGCTCCGGCAGTTGCACACCTTCAAGCTGTTCGCTATGCGCCAGTTGCGCGACGAGTGTTTGCTGGAGCAGTTCCTCTTTAGCGCCAGTTTCCGCTAACGTGCAATCCGCCAGCACGCCAGCAAACTGGACAAATTCCGGGATCTCATCGAAGCGATTGAGCACCAGTACCAGAGTAATACCGGACTGATGTAACGAGGCGAGTAGCTCAGCCAGCTGCTGACGTGAGGCAACATCCAGGCCATCGAACGGCTCATCAAGAATCAATAAGTCAGGCTCCGACATCAGCGCCTGACACAACAGGGTTTTTCGCGTCTCGCCAGTGGAAAGATATTTAAAACGTCGGTCGAGCAGGGCGGTAATGCCGAACTGCTGCGCCAGTTGCGCGCAACGCGGTGCATCCTTAGCTTCATCCTGAATGATCTCAGCCGTGGTGCGCCCGGTGTCATCTTCGCCAGGGCCGAGCATATCGGTGTTATTCCGCTGCCATTCGTCACTGACGAGCTTTTGCAATTGCTCGAAGGAGAGACGAGTGATGTGGGAAAACTGGCTTTGCCGTTCACCTTTCAAAAGCGGAAGTTCACCGGCCAGCGCGCGGGCCAGCGCCGACTTCCCGCTTCCATTCGAACCGACAAACGCCCAACTATCGCCCGCGTTTAACGTTAGCTGAGGCAATTGCAGCGTTTTTGTGTCGCTAAGACGAAACGTGCCTTGCAAAATTCGCAACGATGACATTTTATATCCCATTTTTTGCAGCGATTACTGACAGGGATACGTGTTTCATAACAAATTGTCAACACGCTTAGCACAGTGTGGCGATAATCACGCTGTCGGCATTAAAGTAGGCCGTGACATTCTGTCCTTGCTCAAGAGAAGCCGCTTCATTTACCGGCACCGTGGCGCACAGGGTTTGCCCGTCGGGTAGCGCCATTAATACTTCGCACTGTTCTGCGCCGCGCTCTATATGGCGAATAATGCCCGGCAATTGGTTGTCGGCACTCTGGGCTACGGTGTCATCCTGGGTAATGTTCACCCACGGCGCTTTCAGCAGAATCAACACTTCTTTACCTTCATCCAGCCCCAGACGCGCGCCACTTTGCGCGGTAATCGCGACTTTCAGACGTGTTTTACCATCGGCCAGTAAGACATCAACATGCTGTTGAACGTCATCATGATCGCGGGCGGTGATGGTGCCGAACCACTGGTTGCGGGCGCTGGTCTGCAGTGAAAAACGTGAGATAGCTGCCAGCAGGCTGTTCAGCGGCAGGGCGTCATCGTCACTTAATACATCAAAGGCTTTTTGCTGGATCTGGGCGAGCAGATCGTAAAGCTGAATCAGTCGTTGACCATAGCGAGTCAGCATCGCGCCGCCGCCGCCTTTCCCGCCTGTTGCGCGCTCAACCAACGTATGTTCGCTTAACTGATTCATTTCGTTAATGGCATCCCAGGCGCTTTTATAGCTGATACCGGCATCTTTCGCTCCCTGGCTAATGGAACCGGAAAGCGCAATGTGTTTTAGTAGCGAAATGCGGCGTGGGTCGGCAAAGAGCTTTTGTTGAAGCTTAAGGGTGAGAAGGATTTCGGCCTGCATAACAATGTCCTGGCAAAAGTCTTATTGTGACGGAAAACGAACGCCACGCAAAGCTGACCGCACAAAAGGGGAGTGCTTTTCTGTGCTTAACGGTTAGAATAGTCACAGGACTACATCTGGAGTTGACCATGTTAGAGTTATTAAAAAGTCTGGTATTCGCCGTAATCATGGTACCTGTCGTGATGGCCATCATCCTGGGTCTGATTTACGGTCTTGGTGAAGTATTCAACATCTTTTCTGGTGTTGGTAAAAAAGACCAGCCCGGACAAAATCATTGATTCCCTGAATGCCCGCTTAGTCGGGCATTTTCTTTTTTCTCAACTTCCTGCTTTTCCTGCCGATATTTTTTCTAACTACCTCTCAAAGGTTAACAATAACTGCTGGGAAAATTCTGAATCAGTCGTTATATTGTTGCCTACATAACGTCACATGAAGGGGTTACCAATGGCTCGTAAATGGTTGAACTTGTTTGCCGGAGCGGCGCTCTCTTTAACTCTTGCAGGCAATGCGCTGGCAGACGAAGGGAAGATTACAGTTTTTGCGGCAGCATCACTGACCAACGCAATGCAGGACATCGCTACGCAGTATAAGAAAGAGAAAGGCGTGGACGTCGTTTCTTCTTTCGCCTCGTCTTCTACCCTGGCTCGTCAGATTGAAGCGGGTGCGCCTGCGGATCTGTTTATTTCTGCCGATCAGAAATGGATGGATTATGCGGTTGATAAAAAAGCGATCGACACCGCCACGCGTCAGACATTGCTCGGCAATAGCCTGGTCGTTGTAGCACCGAAAACCAGTGCACAGCAAGATTTCACCATCGACAGTAAAACCAACTGGACTTCACTGCTGAATGGCGGTCGCCTGGCCGTTGGTGATCCGGAACATGTTCCCGCTGGCATTTATGCGAAAGAAGCACTGCAAAAACTGGGCGCATGGGATACGCTTTCTCCGAAACTGGCTCCGGCGGAAGATGTTCGTGGGGCGCTGGCGCTGGTCGAACGCAATGAAGCGCCGCTGGGCATTGTTTACGGTTCTGACGCGGTTGCCAGCAAAGGGGTAAAAGTGGTCGCCACCTTCCCGGAAGATTCGCATAAA
The DNA here is from genome assembly GCF_005843885.1 of Escherichia sp. E4742. Lineage (NCBI taxonomy): Bacteria > Pseudomonadati > Pseudomonadota > Gammaproteobacteria > Enterobacterales > Enterobacteriaceae > Escherichia > Escherichia sp. E4742. The sequence continues at coordinate 3,804,639 of NZ_CP040443.1, forward strand.
AAAGTGGAATATCCGATTGCCGTCGTGGAAGGGCATAACAACGCGACAGTGAAAGCATTTTACGATTATCTGAAGGGACCGCAGGCTGCGGAAATCTTTAAACGTTACGGATTTACAACTAAGTAATGATACTGACCGATCCAGAATGGCAGGCGGTTTTATTAAGCCTGAAAGTTTCTTCCCTGGCTGTGCTGTTTAGCCTGCCGTTTGGGATCTTTTTTGCCTGGTTACTGGTGCGTTGCACTTTTCCGGGCAAAGCTCTGCTCGACAGCGTACTGCATCTACCGCTGGTGTTACCGCCCGTGGTTGTCGGCTACTTGCTGTTAGTTTCGATGGGACGGCGCGGATTTATCGGTGAACGTCTGTATGACTGGTTTGGCATTACCTTCGCCTTTAGCTGGCGCGGTGCGGTTCTCGCTGCCGCCGTCATGTCGTTTCCGCTGATGGTGCGAGCAATCCGTCTGGCGCTGGAAGGCGTTGATGTCAAACTGGAACAGGCCGCAAGAACACTCGGGGCTGGGCGCTGGCGCGTTTTCTTTACTATCACGTTACCGCTGACGTTGCCGGGAATTATCGTCGGTACAGTACTGGCTTTCGCCCGTTCGCTCGGTGAATTTGGCGCAACCATCACCTTTGTTTCTAACATTCCAGGTGAAACGCGGACCATTCCTTCTGCCATGTATACCCTGATCCAGACCCCTGGCGGCGAAAGTGGCGCGGCGAGACTGTGCATTATCTCTATTGCGCTGGCGATGATCTCCCTGTTGATTTCAGAATGGCTGGCCAGAATCAGCCGTGAACGGGCGGGGCGCTAATCATGCTGGAACTGAATTTTTCCCAGACGTTGGGCAACCATTGCCTGACCATTAATGAAACGCTACCCGCCAATGGCATCACTGCTATCTTTGGGGTCTCCGGTGCCGGAAAAACTTCGCTGATTAACGCCATTAGTGGACTGACGCGCCCGCAAAAAGGGCGGATTGTCCTCAATGGTCGGGTACTAAATGATGCCGAAAAAGGGATCTGTCTGACGCCAGAAAAGCGTCGCGTTGGCTATGTGTTTCAGGATGCACGGCTGTTCCCGCATTACAAAGTGCGTGGCAATCTGCGCTACGGCATGTCGAAAAGTATGGTCGATCAGTTCGATAAGCTGGTGGCGCTTTTAGGCATTGAACCGTTGCTTGACCGTTTACCTGGCAGCCTGTCCGGTGGCGAAAAACAACGTGTGGCGATTGGTCGGGCATTGCTGACAGCACCGGAATTGCTGTTACTGGATGAACCACTGGCGTCGCTGGATCTTCCGCGCAAACGCGAGCTATTGCCTTATCTGCAACGGCTGACGCGGGAAATCAACATTCCGATGCTGTATGTCAGTCATTCGCTGGATGAAATCCTCCATCTGGCGGACAAAGTGATGGTATTGGAAAACGGCCAGGTGAAAGCTTTCGGGGCGCTGGAAGAAGTGTGGGGCAGTAGCGTGATGAATCCGTGGCTGCCGAAAGAACAACAAAGCAGCATTCTGAAAGTAACAGTACTGGAACATCATCCGCGTTACGCAATGACCGCGCTGGCGCTGGGCGATCAGCATTTATGGGTTAATAAGCTGGATGAACCGCTGCAAGCCGCGCTACGCATCCGCATCCAGGCTTCCGATGTCTCGCTGGTTTTACAACCTCCGCAGCAAACCAGCATTCGTAACGTGTTGCGCGCAAAAGTTGTTAATAGCTATGACGACAACGGCCAGGTGGAAGTCGAACTGGAAGTTGGTGGTAAAACGCTGTGGGCGCGTATCAGCCCGTGGGCCAGAGATGAACTGGCGATCAAACCTGGCCTGTGGCTATACGCGCAAATTAAAAGTGTGTCGATAACCGCCTGATTAAATCAGGTGGCTATAAATGAACTGGGCAATGCTGTCGGTGGTGTTATCTCCAATCACAATATTGGCGCGTGCTTTTACCGCGTCATCGGCATTGCCCATCGCTACACCCGTTCCAGCAGCCTCCAGCATACTGATATCATTGAAGTTATCGCCGAATGCGACTACGTTTTCCATCGACCAGCCTTGCGCCTCAACCCATTTCGTCAGGCGTTTGCCTTTACTGTTGCCGCCGCGCGCAATATCAACCTGATCGTGCCAGGACCATTCACACTCCAGACCCAACTCATGTTCAACATGCTTACCAAAATGCTGTAACTGTGGCAGGTCATCGTGCGTCAGAGCGAACTTCCACACGGCGTTAACTTGTTGCGCCGTTTCAGCCAGAGACGCGACTTGTGTGAAAGTCGGGCGTTGTTCCGGCGGCAAAGTCTGCGCCCAGTTAGACGTGCGAATGACATGTCCGGTCGGATGCTCATAGACCATTGCGTCATCCACATACATCAGACCGTGAATGTGGTGTTCATTCAGCATCTCAATGAGTTGCAGGGCTTTCTTAACGGGCATAGGATCAGCTTCCAGCACGGTTTTTGCATGATAATCATACAAATAGGTGCCATTACAGCAAATAGCAGGTGTATCCAGCGCCAGCGCCTGATAAAAAGGATGAATAGCGACGTGATGGCGACCCGTGACGATAATCAATTGATAGCCAGCCTCGCGAGCGCGAGCCAGTGCTTCTATCGATGAGGGAAGCAGGGTCTTTTTCGGGGTCAATAAGGTGCCGTCTAAGTCGAGAGCAATCACGCGTGTGGTCATGGCGTTTTCCAGATTAAGGTTAAGAATTTTCGTCTAAGCGAATGGTACACCGATACCACTATCGGACAAAATTCTGCGCTTTAATTCAGCATTCACCGCCAAAAGCGACTAATTTTAGCTGTTACAGTCAGTTGCTAAATGCAAAGGAGCATTCATGAAGCAAACAGTTTATATCGCCAGCCCTGAGAGCCAGCAAATTCACGTCTGGAACCTGAATCATGAAGGCGCACTGACGCTGACACAGGTTGTCGATGTGCCGGGGCAGGTGCAGCCGATGGTGGTCAGCCCGGACAAACGTTATCTCTACGTTGGCGTTCGCCCTGAGTTTCGCGTCCTGGCGTATCGCATTGCACCAGATGATGGCGCACTGACATTTGCCGCAGAGTCGGCGCTGCCGGGTAGCCCGACGCATATTTCCACCGATCACCATGGGCAGTTTGTCTTTGTCGGCTCTTATAATGCGGGTAACGTGAGCGTAACGCGACTGGAAGATGGCCTGCCTGTGGGCGTTGTCGATGTGGTTGAGGGGCTGGACGGCTGTCATTCCGCCAATATTTCACCAGATAACCGCACCCTGTGGGTTCCGGCATTAAAGCAGGATCGTATTTGCCTGTTTACGGTCAGCGATGACGGTCATCTGGTGGCGCAGGACCTGGCAGAAGTGACTACCGTTGAAGGGGCCGGTCCGCGTCATATGGTGTTCCATCCAAACGAACAATATGCATATTGCGTCAATGAGTTAAACAGCTCAGTGGATGTCTGGGAACTGAAAGATCCGCACGGCAATATCGAATGTGTCCAGACGCTGGATATGATGCCGGAAAACTTCTCCGACACCCGTTGGGCGGCTGATATTCATATCACCCCGGATGGTCGTCATTTATACGCCTGTGACCGTACCGCCAGTCTGATTACCGTTTTCAGCGTTTCGGAAGATGGCAGCGTGTTGAGCAAAGAAGGTTTCCAGCCAACGGAAACCCAGCCGCGCGGCTTTAACGTTGATCACAGTGGCAAGTATCTGATTGCCGCCGGGCAAAAATCTCACCACATCTCAGTTTACGAAATTGTCGGCGAGCAGGGGCTACTGCATGAAAAAGGTCGCTATGCGGTCGGGCAGGGGCCGATGTGGGTGGTGGTGAACGCACACTAACCGTTGAGTTACCCGGCGCAGTATTTCCTGCGCCGGGGTATTACCCCATCTCCTGTAACGCATGTCTCTGGCGTTCGACGATATTGGTCCACAAATTGTCTTTATCGTCAGTCCATAAATTAATCAGCAAGGCAAAAAAGCGTTCTGCTGCTGGAGAAAGTACGGCATCTTTACGGCGAATTATTCCCAATGTCCGACGTATAACGGGTTCCACCAATGGGATACCAATAATCGAAGAATAGGGCGCATGAGGCATTGCCAGGCCAGGAAGCGCCGAAATCCCCAGTCCCGCTTCCACCAATCCTAATGACGTCGAAAGATGACGCACTTCATAAAACCAGTCCAGTTTCCAGGGCTTATCGGACAATTTTTGCTCAATTAGCAGTCGGTTGCCGCTGGAGGAACGCACGCCAATCATTTTGTAACCTACTAACTCCTGCCATTCCACCAGCTGCTTTTTGGCCAATGGATGGTCACGCCGACAGGCCAGCACGAACGGCTCATTGACCAGTGGGGTAAAGTCAATGGATGAATTTGTGACATTGTTCATGTTTATGCCAAAGTCAGATTCATTGCACAGCACCGATTCCATGCAATTATTCGTGCCTTGTTCCAGAATCCGCACTTTAATATTGGGATACAGCTCATTAAATTTACCAATTGCCAGTGGTAAAAAATAAAATACCGCGGTCGGAATACACGCTAATGTCACCATACCACGATGATAAATATTCATATCGCGAATATTAAAAAGCGTTTCATCGAATTTTTTTATTAATTCCCGCGCCTCAGGAAGCAACATTCTCCCCGCTTTTGTTAAAGTAACCTTGCGAGTTGTACGCTCAAAGAGTTGAATATGTAAATCCTCTTCCATCTTTTTTATTCTGCGCGTTAATGCAGGTTGCGTAATATTAAGTAATTTAGCAGCATTGTTAAATGAACTGGACTCTGCCAGCGTGACAAATGCTTTCATACTTGATAACTCATGCTTCATTATTACTCCGGAAAATGGAAGCGGTGCTTTTTAGTGATTTGCAGTTAAACCAGTTTAACTGCCTTTTAATCACTTAAATTAATGAAAAAATGTTATTAATCGTGAAGCTAAAGTCATTAGAGATGCTTTGCCCTTAATGTAACCATATCGCAATAAGTTATGTTTTTAAATTGAGGGCATTATTATGAAAAAAATACCCTGCGTGATGATGCGAGGTGGAACCTCGAGGGGCGCGTTCCTGTTAGCGGAACATTTACCCGAAGATCAAACGCAGCGCGATAAAATATTGATGGCAATTATGGGTTCCGGTAACGATCTGGAAATAGACGGTATCGGCGGCGGTAATCCGCTGACCAGTAAAGTCGCCATTATTAGCCATTCCGACGATCCGCGTGCTGATGTCGATTATCTGTTTGCTCAGGTTATTGTCCATGAGCAGCGTGTCGATACAACACCAAACTGCGGCAATATGTTGTCTGGGGTTGGGGCATTCGCCATTGAAAATGGTTTGATTGCAGCGACTTCGCCAGTTACCCGCGTGCGTATCCGCAACGTCAATACTGGTACGTTCATCGAAGCTGATGTGCAAACGCCAAATGGTGTTGTCGAGTACGAGGGTAGCGCCAGAATTGACGGCGTGCCAGGGACAGCTGCACCGGTTGCTCTCACTTTCCTGAATGCCGCAGGAACGAAAACCGGAAAAGTCTTCCCGACGGATAAACAGATTGATTATTTTGACGATGTCCCGGTGACTTGTATCGATATGGCGATGCCAGTCGTTATTATTCCGGCTGAATATCTGGGCAAAACAGGCTATGAATTACCGGCGGAACTGGATGCCGACAAAGCATTATTAGCCCGCATTGAATCTATCCGTCTGCAAGCGGGTAAAGCAATGGGCTTAGGCGATGTCAGTAATATGGTTATCCCTAAACCTGTGCTTATTTCTCCAGCGCAGAAAGGCGGGGCAATTAATGTGCGTTATTTTATGCCTCATTCTTGCCATCGCGCACTGGCGATAACTGGCGCTATTGCCATTTCCAGTAGTTGTGCATTGGAAGGCACCGTCACCCGACAAATCGTCCCTTCTGTGGGGTATGGCAATATCAATATTGAACACCCCAGTGGTGCGCTTGACGTTCATTTAAGTAATGACGGTCAGGATGCCACAACGTTACGTGCATCTGTTATTCGGACGACCAGAAAAATATTTTCCGGTGAAGTTTATCTTCCCTGAAAAATTTCGTTGTCGTGATAAGGACAATCAATAAAGGACTTCTGTATGAGTCATACAGAAAGAACAGGATTTTAAATGAATAAGAAATCGTTATGGAAGCTAATTCTGATATTAGCGATCCCATGTATTATTGGCTTTATGCCAGCCCCGGCAGGATTGAGCGAACTGGCATGGGTACTTTTTGGTATTTACCTGGCGGCGATTGTGGGGCTGGTTATCAAGCCTTTCCCGGAACCTGCCGTACTGTTAATTGCCGTTGCTGCCTCGATGGTGGTGGTCGGTAACTTATCCGACGGTGCGTTTAAAACCACCGCCGTATTAAGCGGTTACTCTTCAGGTACCACCTGGCTGGTGTTCTCGGCGTTTACCTTAAGCGCCGCGTTTGTGACCACCGGCTTAGGCAAACGTATTGCCTATTTGCTGATTGGTAAAATTGGTAGCACTACCCTGGGTCTGGGTTACGTTACGGTATTCCTCGATCTGGTACTGGCTCCGGCAACACCGTCTAACACCGCGCGTGCGGGCGGTATTGTATTACCGATCATCAACAGCGTGGCAGTGGCTTTGGGGTCAGAACCTGAAAAAAGCCCGCGTCGTGTCGGACATTACTTGATGATGTCCATTTACATGGTCACCAAAACCACCAGCTATATGTTCTTTACCGCAATGGCGGGGAACATTCTGGCGCTGAAAATGATCAACGACATTCTGCACCTGCAAATTAGCTGGGGGGGATGGGCGCTGGCCGCCGGATTGCCGGGCATCATTATGCTGCTGGTCACTCCGCTGGTGATTTACACCATGTATCCGCCAGAAATTAAAAAGGTGGATAACAAAACTATCTCCAAAGCGGGTCTTGCCGAACTTGGGCCGATGAAAATCCGTGAAAAAATGCTGCTCGGTGTCTTTGTGCTGGCGCTGCTGGGCTGGATTTTCAGTAAAACGCTCGGGGTTGATGAATCCACCGTGGCAATCGTTGTTATGGCGACCATGCTGCTGCTGGGTATCGTTACCTGGGAAGACGTGGTTAAAAATAAAGGCGGCTGGAATACCTTAATCTGGTACGGCGGTATTATCGGCTTAAGCTCCTTATTATCGAAAGTTAAATTCTTCGAATGGTTAGCTGAAGTCTTTAAAAATAACCTGGCATTTGACGGTCACGGTAACGTTGCTTTCTTCGTTATTATTTTCCTCAGCATCATCGTGCGTTATTTCTTCGCTTCTGGTAGCGCCTATATCGTTGCTATGTTGCCGGTATTTGCCATGCTGGCGAACGTCTCCGGCGCACCGTTAATGTTAACCGCGTTGGCACTGTTGTTCTCCAACTCCTATGGCGGCATGGTTACTCACTATGGCGGCGCGGCAGGTCCGGTCATCTTTGGTGTGGGTTACAACGATATTAAATCCTGGTGGTTGGTCGGTGCGGTACTGACGATATTAACCTTCCTGGTGCATATCACCCTCGGCGTATGGTGGTGGAATATGCTGATCGGCTGGAACATGCTGTAAATATACTCGTCATACTTCAAGTTGCATGTGCTGCGTCTGCGTTCGCTCACCCCAGTCACTTACTTATGTAAGCTCCTGGGGATTCACTCGCTTGTCGCCTTCCTGCAACTCGAATTATTTAGAGTATATCCATTTATTATCTTTCTGCGCACTTTACGGTGCGCAGATATCTGGAGCATTTGATGATCAAGTTATCTGAAAAAGGCGTGTTTCTCGCCAGTAATAACGAAATAATTGCCGAAGAATATTTCGGCGGCGAAATTAAAAAAGAAGAAGCAAAAAAAGGCACTATTGCCTGGTCAATACTCTCTTCTCATAATACGTCCGGAAATATGGATAAACTTAAAATTAAGTTTGATTCATTAGCCTCTCACGATATTACCTTTGTTGGTATTGTACAGACCGCTAAAGCGTCCGGCATGGAACGTTTCCCGCTGCCGTATGTACTGACCAACTGCCATAACTCACTGTGCGCTGTGGGCGGTACCATTAACGGTGATGACCATATTTTTGGTTTATCGGCGGCCCAGCGTTATGGCGGTATTTTTGTTCCTCCGCATATTGCGGTTATCCACCAATATATGCGTGAAATGATGGCGGGCGGCGGCAAAATGATCCTCGGGTCAGACAGCCACACCCGTTACGGTGCATTAGGGACAATGGCAGTCGGTGAGGGCGGCGGCGAGCTGGTAAAACAACTGCTTAATGACACCTGGGATATCGACTATCCGGGCGTGGTTGCGGTGCATCTGACCGGAAAACCTGCTCCGTATGTGGGTCCGCAGGATGTGGCGCTGGCGATTATCGGCGCCGTGTTTAAAAACGGCTACGTCAAAAACAAAGTGATGGAGTTTGTTGGTCCGGGGGTTGCTGCGCTCTCTACGGATTTCCGTAACAGCGTTGACGTAATGACTACCGAAACTACCTGTTTAAGTTCTGTCTGGCAAACTGATGAAGAAGTGCATAATTGGCTGGCGCTGCACGGTCGCGGCCAGGATTACTGCCAGCTTAATCCTCAGCCAATGGCGTACTACGATGGCTGCATCAGCGTTGATTTAAGTGCCATCAAACCGATGATTGCGCTGCCGTTCCACCCGAGCAACGTTTATGAAATCGACACGCTGAACCAGAATCTGACTGACATTCTGCGTGAGATTGAAATTGAGTCCGAGCGCGTGGCGCACGGTAAAGCCAAACTCTCGCTGCTGGATAAAGTGGAAAATGGTCGCCTGAAAGTGCAGCAGGGGATTATCGCGGGCTGTTCTGGCGGTAACTATGAAAACGTTATCGCCGCAGCAAATGCGCTGCGTGGTCAATCCTGTGGCAACGACACCTTCTCGCTGGCGGTTTACCCGTCATCACAGCCGGTGTTTATGGATCTCGCCAAAAAAGGTGTGGTAGCAGATTTGATTGGCGCAGGCGCAATCATCAGAACCGCGTTCTGCGGCCCATGCTTTGGCGCGGGCGATACGCCAATCAACAACGGTTTGAGTATTCGCCACACCACGCGTAACTTCCCGAACCGCGAAGGCTCTAAGCCAGCCAATGGGCAGATGTCAGCGGTGGCGTTGATGGACGCTCGTTCTATCGCTGCGACTGCGGCAAACGGTGGCTATTTAACCTCTGCCAGCGAACTCGATTGCTGGGACAACGTGCCGGAGTACGCCTTCGATGTAACGCCGTATAAAAACCGTGTTTATCAGGGCTTTGTGAAAGGGGCGACTCAGCAACCGCTGATCTACGGACCGAACATCAAAGACTGGCCGGAATTGGGCGCGCTGACTGACAATATCGTCCTCAAAGTGTGCTCGAAGATCCTCGACGAAGTGACCACCACTGACGAATTGATTCCTTCCGGTGAAACCTCTTCGTATCGTTCAAATCCGATTGGTCTGGCGGAGTTTACCCTGTCACGCCGTGATCCGGGTTATGTTGGCAGAAGTAAAGCCACTGCCGAGCTGGAAAATCAGCGTCTGGCGGGGAGTGTCAGCGAACTGGCAGAGGTGTTTGCGCGCATTAAGCAGATTGCTGGTCAGGAAAATATTGATCCGCTGCAAACTGAAATTGGCAGCATGGTCTATGCGGTCAAACCAGGCGATGGTTCTGCGCGTGAGCAGGCGGCGAGCTGCCAGCGTGTGATTGGCGGTCTGGCGAATATTGCCGAGGAGTACGCGACCAAACGCTACCGTTCTAACGTCATCAACTGGGGAATGTTACCGCTGCAAATGGCAGAAGTGCCGAACTTTGAAGTGGGGGATTACATTTACATTCCTGGCATTAAAGCGGCACTGGATAATCCGGGTACGACCTTCAAAGGTTATGTGATCCATGAAGATGCGCCGGTAACGGAAATCACGCTTTACATGGAAAGCCTGACGGCCGAAGAGCGCGAGATTATCAAGGCGGGTAGTTTGATTAACTTCAATAAAAACCGTCAGATGTAAAAAGCGCCATGTGAATGTAGGTCGCATCCGGCACTTATTGTCGGATGCGATGCTTGCGCATCTTATCCGACCTACAAATCGCATCGAACTGTAGGCCGGATAAGGCGTTTACGCCGCATCCGGTACTTATTGTCGGATGCGATGCTGGCGCATCTTATCCGACCTACAAATCGCATCGAACTGTAGGCCGGATAAGGCGTTTACGCCGCATCCGGTACTTATTGTCGGATGCGATGCTGGCGCATCTTATCCGACCTACAAATCGCATCGAACTGTAGGCCGGATAAGGCGTTTACGCCGCATCCGGTACTTATTGTCGGATGCGATGCTGGCGCATTTTATCCGACCTACAAATCGCATCGAACTGTAGGCCGGATAAGGCGTTTACGCCGCATCCGGCACTTATTGTCGGATGCGATGCTGGCGCATCTTATCCGACCTACAAATCGCATCGAACCGTAGGCCGGATAAGGCGTTTACGCCGCATCCGGCACTTATTGTCGGATGCGATGCTGGCGCATCTTATTCGACCTACAAATCGCATCGAACTGTAGGCCGGATAAGGCGTTTACGCCGCATCCGACAAATAGTTAATAGCTCTTACTTCTTCGCTTCTGCAACCACTTTGCTACCCACGCCGCGGTTATTGTATTCCCACATGCGGTTGTAGTTAGTGTCATTCAGATTGCGCTGTACTTCGTCGCTATCGTCAACGCTGCCGGTATTACCCGCAAATGGACGATTGGAAATCACCGCATCGGCCCACGGTTTAGCCGTGTTAAAACCTTCGTTGATGGCGCTATCACGGATCACCACCTGACCGTTGGTATTGGCATCAACATCCAGCGAGCGGCCCAACTGCGCGACGCCATCACCGGAAGCAGTGAAACGGCTGTTTACCGCGAGGAAACCGTAATAGATGTTAGACAGCGTAGCCGGTGCAAACACATACGCTTCTTGCTGGGTACGGGAGTTCACCACGCGGAATTCGGTGTTATCGAACACCACCGCGCCGCGACCAGAAACGATATCCACATCCCCTTCAATGTAGCTGTTGGTCACCAGAGTACGCGGTTGACGATTGGTTTCCAGACGGTTTTGCACACCGCTGTTGGTGACAAAAAAGGTGTTCTGACGACCGAGAATGTTGACGTTATTGATCTGCACTTTGTCGCCATCAGTACGCAGTGCCACCGCTGGATGGTTACCCGCATCTACGCTATCGCCCAGCGTGTTTTCGATGGTCAGGTTTTGCAGTTGCAGGCCATTGTTTTGTGACCAGAAGACCGCAGAACAGAGCACGCCAATGCTGTCGCTGCGTTTGCTCTGGCAGCTATCGTACATATACCACGCTGGTTTACCTGGCATATATTTGCCGCGTGGGTTGACGTCGTGACGCCAGTCGGCTGGGCTCATGCCCCCATCAAGGGAAAGCCCAATCTTCACATCAATCGGTTTTTCACCTGTACCGTACAGAGTAATTCCACCCGGAGCGGCAGGGACATAGACCGTGCCTTCATACTCACCAGGCATCACGGCAATATACTGGCGCTTGTTGGTACGCTTGATAATTGCCGCATCCACCGCTGCCTGAATCGTGGTATGCGTTACACCTTGAGTACCCGCCGGGCCGACAACAAAGTCAGGTTGCGCAGGCAGGGTAATCGGGGAAGGATTCCACGCTGCAGCACCTGGTGTCAGGGACGCAAAATAGTGTTGAGCATCGAAATTCTGCGCTTCTTTTGCCGACAGAATCGGGCGAGAAGAGGTACCAGGCGCGGTTTGATCAGAAGGACGTTGATCGGGCGGTGTTGAGCTACAGGCGGTCAGCGTCACGCCAAAAGCCAATGCCAGCGCCAGACGGGAAACTGAAAATGTGTTCACAGGTTGCTCCGGGCTATGAAATAGAAAAATGAATCCGTTGAAGCCTGCTTTTTTATACTAACTTTAGCGAAACGGGAAGGTAAAAAGACAAAAAGTTGTTTTTAATACCTTTAAGTGATACCAGATGGCATTGCGCCATCTGGCAGAGTGATTAACTGAACATCGCGGTAATCGAGGCGCTGGCCAGAGAGTGGAAATGGACGTTAAACCCGACCATCGCGCCGCTGGCGCCTTCATCGACATCAATACGTTCTACATCCAGCGCGTGAACGGTAAAAATGTAGCGATGGGTTTCGCCTTTCGGCGGCGCAGCGCCATCGTACCCGGTTTTACCAAAGTCGGTACGCGTCTGCAAAACGCCGTCTGGCATTGCTACCAGACCAGAGCCAAACCCTTGCGGTAATACGCGGGTATCAGCGGGTAAGTTAACAACTACCCAGTGCCACCAGCCGGAGCCGGTTGGCGCGTCCGGGTCATAGCAGGTGACAACAAAACTTTTGGTTCCCGCAGGAACATCATCCCACGCCAGATGCGGCGAAATATTATCGCCATCGTAACCCATGCCGTTAAAGACATGACGATGCGGCAGCTTATCGCCATCGCGCAGATCATTACTGATGAGTTTCATGAACCCTCCTTTCTTGTTTGCAGAAAGTGTAGCCAGAAACCTTCAGGCTGACTGCTCGTTATTGGCAAAAAAATGTTTCATCCTGTACCGCTCGGTTAACTGCTGCGGTCAGGCGCTGCAACTGTTCCGGGCGAATAATATAGGGCGGCATCAGGTAAATCAGTTTGCCAAAAGGTCGGATCCATACCCCCTGTTCGACAAAGAATTTTTGCAGCGCCGCCATATTCACCGGGCGAGTGGTTTCGACCACACCAATTGCTCCCAGCACACGCACATCGGCAACCATTTCGGCATCACGGGCGGGGGCAAGTTGCTCGCGCAGCTGTACTTCAATAGCTGCCACCTGTTGCTGCCAGTCGCCAGATTCGAGAATCGCCAGGCTGGCGTTTGCTGCCGCGCAGGCCAGCGGATTGCCCATAAAAGTTGGCCCATGCATAAAGCAACCGGCTTCGCCGTTACTGATGGTTTCCGCAACCTCGCGCGTGGTGAGCGTGGCGGAAAGGGTCATTGTGCCGCCGGTTAAGGCTTTACCGAGGCACAAAATGTCTGGCGCGATTTCTGCATGTTCACAGGCAAACAGTTTGCCGGTACGACCAAATCCGGTGGCGATCTCGTCAGCAATCAGCAAGATACCTTCGCGATCGCACATTTTGCGGATTCGTTTTAACCATTCCGGATGGTAGATGCGCATCCCGCCTGCGCCCTGGACAATCGGTTCAATGATCACGGCGGCGATTTCATGACGATGTGCCGCCATCAGGCGGGCAAAGCCCACCATATCCCGCTCATCCCATTCGCCATCTATGCGGCTTTGCGGGGCCGGAGCAAACAAGTTTTCTGGCAGATAGCCTTTCCACAGGCTGTGCATTGAGTTGTCCGGATCGCACACCGACATCGCGCCAAAAGTATCGCCATGATAACCATTGCGGAAGGTCAGAAAACGCTGGCGCGCTTCACCTTTGGCCTGCCAGTACTGCAATGCCATTTTCATCGCCACTTCCACCGCTACGGAACCGGAGTCCGCGAGAAAAACGCACTCCAGCGGTTGCGGCGTCATTGCCACCAGTTTGCGGCACAGCTCAATGGCGGGCGCATGGGTGATACCACCAAACATTACATGCGACATGGCATCAATTTGCGACTTCATCGCCGCATTAAGCTGCGGGTGATTGTAACCGTGGATCGCCGCCCACCAGGACGACATACCGTCAACCAGGCGTCTGCCGTCAGACAAAATCAGCTCACAACCTTCGGCACTCGCCACTGGATAAACCGGTAGCGGGGAGGTCATGGATGTGTATGGGTGCCAGATATGGCGTTGGTCAAAGGCAAGATCGTCCGTTGTCATAATCGACTTGTAAACCAAATTGAAAAGATTTAGGTTTACAAGTCTACACCGAATTAACAACAAAAAACACGTTTTGGAGAAGCCCCATGGCTCACCGCCCACGCTGGACATTGTCGCAAGTCACAGAATTATTTGAAAAACCGTTGCTGGATCTGCTGTTTGAAGCGCAGCAGGTGCATCGTCAGCATTTCTATCCTCGTCAGGTACAGGTCAGCACTTTGCTGTCAATTAAAACCGGAGCTTGTCCGGAAGATTGCAAATACTGCCCGCAAAGCTCGCGCTACAAAACCGGGCTGGAAGCCGAGCGGTTGATGGAAGTTGAACAGGTGTTGGAGTCGGCGCGCAAAGCGAAAGCGGCGGGATCGACACGCTTCTGCATGGGCGCGGCGTGGAAGAATCCCCACGAACGCGATATGCCGTACCTGGAACAAATGGTGCAGGGGGTAAAAGCGATGGGGCTGGAGGCGTGTATGACGCTGGGCACGTTGAGTGAATCTCAGGCGCAGCGCCTTGCGAATGCCGGGCTGGATTACTACAACCACAACCTCGACACCTCGCCGGAGTTTTACGGCAATATCATCACCACGCGTACCTATCAGGAACGTCTCGATACGCTGGAAAAAGTGCGCGATGCCGGGATCAAAGTCTGTTCAGGTGGCATTGTTGGCTTAGGCGAAACGGTGAACGATCGCGCCGGATTATTGCTGCAACTGGCAAACCTGCCGACGCCGCCGGAAAGCGTGCCAATCAACATGTTGGTGAAGGTGAAAGGCACACCACTGGCGGATAACGATGATGTCGATGCCTTTGATTTTATTCGCACCATTGCCGTAGCGCGGATCATGATGCCGACCTCTTACGTGCGCCTTTCTGCCGGACGCGAGCAGATGAACGAACAGACTCAGGCGATGTGCTTTATGGCTGGTGCAAACTCGATTTTCTACGGTTGCAAACTGCTAACCACGCCGAATCCAGAAGAAGATAAAGACCTGCAACTGTTCCGCAAACTGGGGCTAAATCCGCAGCAAACAGCCGTGCTGGCAGGCGATAACGAGCAACAGCAGCGTCTGGAGCAGGCGCTGATGACCCCGGACACCGACGAATATTACAACGCGGCAGCACTATGAGCTGGCAGGAGAAAATCAACGCGGCGCTCGATGCGCGGCGTGCTGCCGATGCCCTGCGTCGCCGTTATCCGGTGGCGCAAGGAGCCGGACGCTGGCTGGTGGCGG
This sequence comes from Escherichia sp. E4742, assembly GCF_005843885.1. NCBI lineage: Bacteria > Pseudomonadati > Pseudomonadota > Gammaproteobacteria > Enterobacterales > Enterobacteriaceae > Escherichia > Escherichia sp. E4742. Next base: position 3,819,760 of record NZ_CP040443.1, read on the forward strand.
ACGAGCACCAGTATCTGAACTTTTCCAGCAATGATTACCTCGGTTTAAGCCATCATCCGCAAATTATCCGCGCCTGGCAGCAGGGCGCAGAAAAGTTTGGTGTAGGTAGCGGCGGTTCCGGGCATGTCAGCGGTTATAGCGTGGCGCATCAGGCGCTGGAAGAAGAACTGGCCGAGTGGCTTGGCTATTCGCGGGCGCTGCTGTTTATCTCTGGTTTTGCCGCGAACCAGGCAGTCATTGCCGCAATGATGGCAAAAGAGGACCGTATTGTTGCCGATCGGCTTAGCCATGCCTCCTTGCTGGAAGCTGCCAGTTTAAGTCCGGCGCAGCTTCGCCGTTTTGCTCATAACGATGTCGCTCATCTGGCGCGACTGCTTGCTTCCCCCTGTCCGGGGCAGCAACTGGTGGTGACAGAAGGCGTGTTCAGCATGGACGGCGATAGCGCGTCGCTTACGGAAATCCAGCAAGTCACGCAACAGCACAACGGCTGGTTGATGGTTGATGATGCCCACGGCACGGGCGTTATCGGTGAACAGGGGCGAGGCAGTTGTTGGCAGCAAAAGGTGAAGCCGGAACTGCTGGTAGTCACTTTTGGCAAAGGATTTGGCGTCAGCGGCGCGGCGGTGCTTTGTTCTGATAGCGTGGCGAATTATCTGCTGCAATTCGCCCGCCATCTTATCTACAGCACCAGTATGCCGCCCGCTCAGGCGCAGGCATTACATGCGTCGCTGGCGGTCATTCGCAGTGATGAGGGTGATGCACGGCGCGAAAAACTGGCGGCACTCATTACGCGTTTTCGTGCCGGAGTGCAGGGTTTGCCGTTTACTCTTGCGGATTCATGCAGCGCCATCCAGCCATTAATCGTCGGTGATAACAGCCGTGCGTTACAACTGGCAGAAAAACTGCGCCAGCAAGGCTGCTGGGTCACGGCGATTCGCCCGCCAACCGTACCCGTCGGCACTGCGCGACTGCGCCTGACGTTGACTGCGGCACATGAAACACAGGATATCGACCGCCTGCTGGAGGTGCTGCATGGCAACGGTCAATAAACAAGCCATTGCGGCGGCATTTGGTCGGGCAGCCGCACACTATGAACAACACGCAGAGCTACAGCGCCAGAGTGCCGATACCTTACTGGCTATGCTCCCGCAGCGGAAATACCCCCGTGTGCTGGACGCTGGCTGTGGACCTGGCTGGATGAGCCGCCACTGGCGCGAACGTAATGCACAGGTGACGGCCTTAGACCTCTCGCCACTTATGCTTGCACAGGCACGCCAACAAGATGCCGCAGATCATTATCTGGCAGGAGATATCGAATCCCTGCCGTTAGCGACTGCGACGTTCGATCTTGCATGGAGCAATCTCGCGGTGCAGTGGTGCGGTACTTTATCCACGGCACTCCGCGAGCTGTATCGGGTGGTGCGCCCCGGAGGCATGGTCGCGTTTACCACGCTGGCGCAGGGATCGTTACCCGAACTGCATCAGGTGTGGCAGGCGGTAGACGAACGGCCTCATGCCAATCGTTTTTTACCGCCAGATGAAATCGAACAGTCGCTGAAAGGCTTGCATTATCAACAGCATATTCAGCCCGTCACACTGTGGTTTGATGATGCGCTCAGTGCCATGCGTTCGCTGAAAGGCATCGGTGCCACGCATCTTCATGAAGGGCGCGACCAGCGAATATTAACGCGTTCGCAGTTGCAGCGATTGCAACTAGCCTGGCCGCAACAACAGGGGCGATATCCTCTGACGTATCATCTTTTTTGGGGAGTGATTGCTCGTGAGTAAACGTTATTTTGTTACCGGAACGGATACCGAAGTAGGGAAAACCGTCGCCAGCTGCGCACTTTTACAAGCCGCAAAGGCTGCAGGCTACCGGACGGCAGGTTACAAACCTGTTGCCTCCGGCAGCGAAATGACAGTAGAAGGCTTACGTAATAGCGACGCACTGGCGTTGCAACGCAACAGTAGCCTGCAACTGGATTACGCCACGGTAAACCCTTACACCTTCGCAGAACCGACCTCGCCGCACATCATCAGCGCGCAAGAGGGCAGACCCATCGACCCCGTGGTTATGAGCACCGGGTTACACGCGCTGGCACAGCAGGCAAACTGGGTACTGGTAGAAGGTGCAGGAGGCTGGTTTACGCCGCTTTCTGAGTCTTTCACTTTCGCGGATTGGGTAACGCAAGAACAACTGCCAGTGATACTGGTTGTGGGCGTGAAACTCGGTTGTATTAATCACGCGATGCTGACCGCACAGGCTGTACAGCAAGCCGGACTTACCCTTGCAGGGTGGGTAGCGAACGATGTCACTCCACCGGGCAAACGTCACGCTGAATATATGGCCACGCTCAAGCGGATGATTTCCGCACCGTTGCTTGGGGAGATCCCATGGCTTGATGAACCTCCTGAAAACGCGCTAACCGGAAAGTACCTCAATCTCACCGCATTGTTGTAGCAATATATTTGGTTAAATTGCGAGCGAGATCGCGTCGTCTGCTGCCTGCAATTCAACCAATTAAATTTTAAAAGAATCGAGAAAAAATATTTACCCCCACAATATGCGGTTAGTGTGGGAATTGCCCAGGCGGCAGGGCATACGGGCTGCAGGCAGTTATCCACTATTCCTGTGGATAACCATGTGCATTAGAGTTAGAAAACGCGATGCAAGCGAGAGAATACGCGGCTTGCACGCGAATTGACGCGAAAGAAGGCTTGATGGAATATTTGTTATTTTTCAATTAATTATATAAAAGCAATGGCAGTCATGAAAGTGACATCTCTTGCCATAAATCCGTCATCAGCCATCTTGACAATTGTTAAAAAAGCCGTTGCTTTGGGGATAACCCCGCAAGCCTGGAGTTTTATCTCGTCACTGAGCAAATTATGCTCATGATTGATACCTTCGTTGACGGTGTAATAGAAATAATGTGGCGTGAAACTGTTTTTTTATCCAGTATAATTTGTTGGCATTATTAAACACGACGAGTAAAATTACATACCTGCCCGCCCACTCCTTCAGGTAGCGACTCATGAGTAAACCGTTCAAACTGAATTCCTCTTTTAAACCTTCTGGCGATCAGCCTGAGGCAATTCGACGCCTCGAAGAAGGGCTTGAAGATGGCCTGGCTCACCAGACTCTACTCGGCGTAACGGGCTCCGGGAAAACATTTACCATTGCTAACGTTATTGCCGACCTTCAGCGCCCGACGATGGTGCTGGCGCCCAACAAAACGCTGGCAGCCCAGTTGTACGGCGAGATGAAAGAGTTTTTCCCGGAAAATGCGGTGGAATACTTCGTCTCTTACTACGACTACTATCAACCGGAAGCCTATGTGCCGAGCTCGGACACCTTCATTGAAAAAGATGCCTCGGTAAACGAACATATTGAACAGATGCGGCTTTCAGCGACTAAAGCTTTGCTGGAGCGGCGCGATGTAGTGGTGGTCGCCTCTGTTTCAGCCATCTACGGTCTGGGCGATCCGGATTTATATCTTAAGATGATGCTGCATCTGACGGTTGGCATGATTATCGATCAGCGCGCGATTCTGCGTCGCCTGGCGGAACTGCAATACACCCGCAACGACCAGGCGTTCCAGCGCGGGACTTTCCGTGTTCGCGGGGAAGTGATTGATATTTTTCCGGCGGAGTCCGACGACGTTGCGCTACGTGTTGAATTGTTCGACGAAGAGGTAGAGCGGTTGTCGCTTTTCGATCCGTTAACAGGGCAGATTATCTCAACCGTCCCCCGCTTTACCATCTATCCGAAAACACACTACGTCACCCCGCGTGAGCGTATTGTGCAGGCAATGGAAGAGATCAAAGAAGAGCTGGCCGATCGGCGCAGAGTGCTGCTGGCAAATAACAAGCTGCTGGAAGAACAACGCCTGACTCAGCGTACCCAGTTTGATCTGGAGATGATGAACGAGCTGGGTTATTGCTCAGGCATTGAAAACTATTCGCGCTTTCTTTCCGGTCGTGGACCCGGTGAGCCACCGCCGACGCTGTTTGATTATCTCCCCGCCGATGGTCTGTTGGTGGTCGATGAATCCCACGTGACTATTCCGCAAATTGGCGGCATGTATCGAGGCGACCGGGCGCGTAAAGAGACGCTGGTGGAGTATGGTTTCCGCTTGCCCTCGGCGCTGGATAACCGTCCGCTGAAATTTGAAGAGTTCGAAGCATTAGCGCCGCAAACCATCTATGTTTCTGCAACACCCGGTAATTACGAGCTGGAGAAATCCGGTGGCGATGTGGTGGATCAGGTCGTGCGTCCAACAGGGCTGCTGGACCCGATTATCGAAGTGCGCCCGGTAGCGACTCAGGTTGATGATCTTCTTTCAGAAATTCGCCTGCGGGCGGCAATTAACGAACGCGTACTGGTCACGACGTTGACTAAGCGGATGGCGGAAGATCTCACCGAATATCTGGAAGAACACGGTGAACGCGTGCGTTATCTTCACTCGGATATCGACACCGTCGAGCGTATGGAAATTATCCGCGACTTGCGCTTGGGCGAGTTTGATGTGCTGGTCGGGATCAACTTACTGCGCGAAGGTCTGGATATGCCAGAAGTTTCACTGGTGGCGATCCTCGACGCTGACAAAGAAGGCTTCCTGCGTTCCGAACGTTCATTGATTCAGACCATTGGTCGCGCGGCGCGTAACGTCAACGGTAAAGCGATTCTCTACGGCGATAAGATCACCCCATCAATGGCGAAAGCGATTGGCGAAACCGAACGTCGCCGCGAGAAACAGCAGAAGTACAACGAGGAACACGGCATTACGCCGCAAGGCTTGAACAAGAAAGTGGTCGATATCCTGGCGCTGGGGCAGAACATTGCCAAAACCAAAGCGAAGGGCAGAGGAAAATCGCGCCCGATTGTTGAGCCGGATAATGTACCGATGGATATGTCGCCTAAAGCGTTGCAGCAGAAAATCCATGAACTGGAAGGGCTGATGATGCAACACGCGCAAAATCTGGAGTTCGAAGAGGCGGCGCAAATTCGTGACCAGTTGCATCAGCTGCGTGAGTTGTTTATTGCGGCTTCGTGACAGGATAACGAAGAAGAGAGATGGCAAAAGCAAAATTGCCTGATGCGTTACGCTTATCCGGCCTACATTTTCTCTGCAATATATTGAATTTGCGCGGTTTGTAGGCCGGATAAGGCGTTCACGCCGCATCCGGCATGAACAACGTGTACTTTGTTTTCAATAGGAAGCCGGAATTTTCTTTCGGCTTCACGTTAACCTAAAGCCTGTAATGCTTTTTCCAGCGCGTTATGTAACAACTGGCGGTCATGACGATAGGGAATATCGCTGGCCTCCAGTACGTCCTGAATGACTAATCTGTCGTTAACTGTAGAAACATCGACCTTCGGCCCGACAATCACCGCATCAATCACCTTTTTACCGACATACTGCTCCATAATCGCCAGCTTGTTTTCAAGCTTCAGATTCGCTGCAGGCAGGCTTAATTCTCTTCCCAAATTGCCAATATAAACCATCGGGGCTGGAGTGCGGCGTAGTGCCTGAGCCATTTCCTCAAGCAGCAGAATTGGCATCAGGCTGGTATAAAAACTGCCTGGCCCGATAATTATCAAGTCAGCCTCATTGATTGCCAGCACCGCTTCACGGGTGGCAGGTACGTTGGGGGTTAAAAGTAGTTCCTGAATCGGCGTAGTTAGCTGGTCGATGTTGACCTCGCCGTAAACTTCATGTCCCTGATCGTCAATGGCCATCAGATCAACGGGATGCTCTGACATCGGAATTAATTGCGCGTCCACTTTCAACAGATTACGAATTAAATTGATGGCTTCCAGAGGCCGCACGCTAAGGTGATCCAGCGCCTTTAACATCAAGTTTCCGAGATTATGACCGGAAAGCTCGCCATTGCCGCCAAAACGGTATTCAAACATCGCGGAGGCGACGCTCGGTTCCGTTATCAGTTGGTTGAGGCAGTTGCGCATATCGCCCCAGGCAATACCGCCTTCCGAGCGACGAATACGTCCCGTCGAGCCACCGTTATCCGTGGTGGTGACGATACCCGTTAAGCGAGAGCCTAAAGACGAAAGTGATGAGAGAACGCGTCCCAGTCCATGCCCCCCGCCGAGAGCAACGACACGATCAAGGTCAGCCAGCGTACGATTGCGCATATACATTCCTGAAGTCAGATTATCCGCGCTACAGTAGCGCAAATTACGGGGAAACAGCAATTAGCCTGCCAATATTGAGGATACAACTCATGGTTTTCTACCCCCAAAGGACAATATTCGCTCTGCATCCCTGATGATGTATATCAAAGTAAAACCGCCATTTTCCCTTATTCTGTAGCGAAATAGGCCGATCATGACGCTATATACATGATTACATAGCGAAAAGGGTGAATGGTAAAAATCTCATTTACGCGCTAGTATCGGCATAACCACTAAACACTCTAGCCTCTGCACCTGGGTCAACTGATATGGTGCTTTGGCCGTGACAATGCTTTGAAAGGTTGCCACCAGGGCGAAGGAAGAAATGACTTCGCCTCCCGTATCTGGAAAGGTGTACATGGCTTCACAACTGACTGATGCATTTGCGCGTAAGTTTTATTACTTGCGCCTGTCGATTACCGATGTGTGTAACTTTCGTTGCACATATTGCCTGCCGGATGGCTACAAGCCGAGCGGCGTCACCAATAAAGGCTTTCTGACCGTCGAAGAAATTCGCCGGGTTACGCGCGCCTTTGCCAGTCTGGGCACCGAAAAAGTCCGTCTGACAGGCGGAGAGCCGTCTTTACGTCGCGACTTTACCGAGATCATCGCCGCTGTGCGGGAAAATGACGCAATCCGTCAGATTGCGGTCACCACTAATGGTTACCGTCTGGAACGCGACGTAGCGAACTGGCGCGATGCCGGACTGACGGGGATTAACGTCAGTGTTGATAGTCTCGACGCTCGTCAGTTTCATGCCATTACCGGCCAGGATAAATTCAATCAGGTAATGGCTGGCATCGATGCTGCATTTGAGGCGGGCTTTGAGAAGGTCAAAGTCAATACCGTGCTGATGCGCGATGTCAACCATCACCAACTCGACACCTTTCTGAACTGGATCCAGCATCGTCCTATCCAGCTGCGTTTCATCGAACTGATGGAAACGGGCGAGGGCAGCGAGCTCTTCCGTAAGCATCACATCTCTGGTCAGGTTCTGCGTGACGAGCTACTGCGTCGCGGCTGGATCCACCAATTACGTCAACGTAGCGACGGTCCCGCGCAAGTCTTTTGTCATCCGGATTACGCCGGAGAGATTGGCCTAATTATGCCGTATGAAAAAGACTTCTGCGCCACTTGCAACCGCCTGCGTGTCTCCTCCATTGGTAAACTCCATCTCTGCCTGTTTGGTGAGGGCGGCGTTAACCTGCGCGATCTGCTGGAAGACGATACCCAGCAACAGGCGCTGGAAGCGCGTATTTCAGCGGCGCTGCGGGAGAAAAAACAGACCCATTTCCTGCATCAAAACAACACCGGTATTACGCAAAACTTATCGTACATTGGCGGCTAAAACGTCAAAAGGAGAGATCAGATGAGTCAGGTAAGCACTGAATTTATCCCGACCCGTATTGCTATTCTTACGGTTTCTAATCGTCGCGGTGAAGAAGACGATACCTCCGGTCACTATCTGCGCGATTCGGCGCAGGAAGCGGGCCATCAGGTTGTCGATAAAGCCATTGTCAAAGAAAACCGCTACGCTATTCGCGCTCAGGTATCTGCGTGGATCGCCAGCGACGATGTACAAGTGGTGTTGATTACGGGTGGTACTGGCCTGACGGAAGGTGATCAGGCTCCCGAAGCACTGCTGCCGCTGTTCGACCGTGAAGTCGAAGGTTTTGGTGAAGTGTTCCGTATGCTGTCGTTTGAGGAGATTGGCACTGCAACGTTGCAATCCCGTGCGGTAGCGGGCGTCGCAAATAAGACACTGATTTTCGCCATGCCGGGCTCGACCAAAGCGTGCCGCACCGCCTGGGAAAATATCATCGCGCCACAGCTGGATGCCCGTACACGTCCATGCAATTTCCATCCACATTTGAAGAAATAAGTATGTCGCAACTGACCCATATCAACGCCGCTGGCGAAGCGCACATGGTGGATGTCTCCGCCAAAGCGGAAACCGTACGTGAAGCACGAGCTGAAGCCTTTGTCACCATGCGTAGCGAGACGCTGGCGATGATCATCGATGGTCGCCACCACAAAGGCGATGTGTTTGCCACTGCGCGGATTGCCGGTATTCAGGCGGCAAAACGCACCTGGGATCTGATCCCGCTGTGTCATCCGCTGATGCTCAGTAAAGTCGAAGTCAATTTACAGGCCGAGCCGGAGCACAATCGGGTACGTATAGAAACCTTATGCCGCCTGACCGGGAAAACCGGCGTCGAAATGGAAGCGTTAACCGCGGCCTCCGTGGCGGCGCTGACCATTTATGACATGTGCAAAGCGGTGCAAAAAGATATGGTGATTGGTCCGGTACGTTTGCTGGCAAAGAGCGGCGGCAAGTCGGGCGATTTTAAGGTGGAAGCGGATGATTAAAGTTCTTTTTTTCGCCCAGGTGCGCGAGTTGGTGGGAACAGATGCAATCGAAGTGGCTGCGGATTTCCCAACCGTTGAAGCGTTACGCCAGCACCTGGCTGCGCAGAGCGATCGCTGGGCGCTGGCGCTGGAAGATGGCAAATTGCTGGCTGCCGTCAACCAGACGCTGGTGAGTTTTGACCATCCGCTGAATGACGGCGACGAAGTGGCTTTCTTCCCGCCGGTAACCGGAGGTTAAGATGGCAGAAACCAAAATTGTTGTCGGACCGCAGCCGTTCAGTGTAGGGGAAGAGTACCCGTGGCTGGCGGAGCGTGACGAAGACGGTGCAGTGGTCACGTTTACCGGTAAGGTGCGCAACCATAACCTGGGAGACAGCGTCAAAGCATTAACCCTCGAACACTATCCGGGAATGACAGAAAAAGCACTGGCGGAAATCGTTGATGAAGCGCGTAACCGCTGGCCGCTGGGGCGCGTCACGGTAATTCACCGCATTGGTGAATTATGGCCGGGTGATGAAATTGTTTTTGTCGGTGTTACCAGTGCGCATCGCAGCAGTGCGTTTGAAGCCGGGCAGTTTATTATGGATTATCTCAAAACCCGCGCACCGTTCTGGAAGCGCGAAGCCACGCCGGAAGGCGACCGCTGGGTCGAAGCCCGGGAGAGCGATCAGCAGGCGGCCAAACGCTGGTAGTTTTTAGCAGGCCGGATACCGCACAGCTGCATCCGGCAATTTCACCGTTCAGTACATGCTTTCACGCCGCGTCGATGCACACCCTCATCATTTGCAGTATCCTTTAGATATTCCTTATATCTTCAGGAGAAAGTCATGGACAGATTCCCACGTTCTGATTCAATCGTACAAACCCGAACTGGCCTTCAAACCTATATGGCACAGGTCTATGGCTGGATGACAGTAGGCTTGCTGCTTACTGCGTTTGTTGCCTGGTATGCGGCCAATTCCGCCGCCGTTATGGAGCTGTTATTCACCAACCGCATCTTTTTAATTGGTCTGGTAATAGCACAATTAGCTCTGGTTATTGTGTTATCAGCGATGATTCAAAAGCTGAGCGCAGGTGTAACGACGATGCTCTTTATGCTTTATTCGGCGCTGACGGGCCTGACGCTTTCCAGTATTTTCATTGTCTATACCGCTGCCTCTATCGCCAGCACTTTCGTCGTTACTGCCGGGATGTTCGGCGCAATGAGCCTGTACGGTTACACCACGAAGCGCGATTTAAGCGGCTTCGGCAATATGCTGTTTATGGCGTTGATCGGTATTGTGCTGGCATCGCTGGTCAACTTCTGGCTGAAAAGCGAAGCGTTGATGTGGGCGGTCACCTACATCGGCGTGATTGTTTTTGTCGGATTGACCGCCTATGACACTCAGAAATTGAAAAATATGGGTGAGCAGATTGATACCCGTGACGCGTCGAACCTGCGTAAATACTCCATTCTTGGCGCGTTAACCTTGTATCTGGACTTCATCAACCTGTTCCTGATGTTGCTGCGAATTTTTGGCAATCGTCGTTAATTCCGTTTCCCCTCCAAATCCCGGCCTGGTGCCGGGATTTTTTCTAATTAAAACGACAACGAATAAAAGCCTGTTATGAAATGCGCCCATGACATGGGGGCACATCCATAAATATAATTTTTTGTATATATGGCTTAAGTAAAGATATCAATAAGATAAATGCTGCCATCGCAGGTGTAATGTATCTGTTTTTAATCTCTTTGGTGGCGATTGTCGTTGCGCTTTTATAGGTGCGTTAACTCTCTATTATTATTTTATCGGCTTCTTTGGGATTCTTGCAGCAATAGCTATAACACTTGTTTGGCAAAGGCATACGCGGTTTTTTCATTAGTCATAGAAAAATAGGTAAATTTCTTTCTTGGGTAAAATTATGAGGAAACGCAATGAGCCCGATGCGCTACGTTTAGCAGGCACAGACTGGAATTGTAATCTATTAATTTAGCCCGGTTTTGTAGGGCGGATAAGGCGTTCACGCCGCATCCGCCATGAACAAATAGCACTTTGCTAACAATCTACAGAAACCAAAAGAACTTAACCGAACTTCACATCGCCGCTTCATTTTTCGCCCGTAGCTTCTTCGCCTGGCTTTCCAGTAGCAGGTAACAGATCAGCGCCAGCAGCAGCGGGATAAAGTAATACAGCACACGGTAAGCGAGCAGGGCGGCGATAATTGTGCCTTTGGATGTATGCTCCCCAGCCAGTAGCGCGATAAACACCGCTTCCAGCACACCAATTCCCGCCGGAATATGCACGATGACGCCAGCAATACTACTAACCAGCAACACGCCCAGTACAAAGAAATAGTTCACGCTTTGACCAAGTAACAGCCAGATAATCGCTCCCATTACCATCCAGTTAACGCTGGAAATCAGCATCTGGGCGAGGGCAAATTTCCATGAAGGCAGCACCAGCTTTTGCCCTTTGATGGTCATATGGCGGTGCTTTGCGAAAGCGCAAAACCACAAATAAACCGCGATAATCATCAGTAAGCCAAGGCCGAGAATGCGCAGCGTGGTTTGATCGACATACCAGTGATCCGGCAGTTCCACCACGCCTGCGGTAAAGATAATCCCTGCCAGTAAAATATAGCCCAGCCAGTTGGTGGTAATACTGAGCGAGAAAATTCGTGTAATAGTGCTGCCCGGTAACCCTAGCCGGGAGTACAAACGATAGCGCATACCAATGCCGCCGACCCAGGTACTGAGCGTCAGGTTGAAGGCGTAGCAGATAAACGACACCAGCATCACCTGGCGCATCGCCAGTTTGTGACCGCAGTAAGAGCGGGCTAGCAGGTCATAACAGCCGTATATCAGATAGCTGATGACCACCAGCCCAACCGCACTGAGCAGCGCAACGCGATTGTAGTCGCGGATGACCTTCCAGACCTCTTCCCAGTCTACCTTTTTGGCGTAGACCACCAGCAACACAATCACCGCAATAAAAAACAGCCAGGTGAGGATCTTCTTTACCCGGCGCCAGCGTGGATGCGATTTACTCATCAGGGTTTTACCCCCGTGTTTTCCGCTTCTACCCGATCCTGCGTTTCCATTGTCGGTTGTGCGGGGGGATCAACCTGTGCCAGACGCGGCGTGTGTGCCGGAAGCCAGCCCACCAGCGCCGGGAAGTGGCGTAAAAAGTGGAACGCCAGCACGCTTTTGGTCAGGTTCCACCAGGTGCGTTTCGGCAGCATGGTCTCATCTACCTGCTGACAATCTGCGGCGATAATGCCGTTAAGATTGTCTCGCAGCGTCTGGTTAAAATTACGATCGTGGATGATGACATTTGCTTCGAGATTCAGTGACAAACTGAGCGGATCGAGATTACTGGACCCTACTGTCGCCCAATGATCGTCCATCAATGCGACTTTGCCATGTAGCGGGCGGCGGCGGTACTCAAACACCTGAACGCCGCCTTTAACCAGATAGTTATACAGCAAGCGCGCGCCGACTCTGACAATGGGCATATCCGGTTCGCCCTGAATAATCAGTTTGATCCGCACCCCGCGCCGTGCCGCTTTACGCAAGGCGTGCAAAAATCGATAGCCGGGGAAGAAGTAGGCGTTGGCGATAATGACTTCCCGCCGCGCCTGAGTGAGCATTTTCAGATAGTGACGCTCAATATCGCTGCGATGTTCTTCGTTATCGCGCCAGACCAGCAATACCTGCGCTTCTCCCGGCTGGTGATTCTCTTCCGCTTTGTGATGACGTCGCCACCAGCGTCGGGCCGCGCTCTGTCCTGGCAGGTTTTCCAGCTCAAACTGGAGAATATCTTCGACAATCGGCCCTTCGAGGCGTACCGCGTAATCCTGTTTAGCCTCTGGACCGTAGCTGGACATATGCTCGGCGGAGTAATTCAGCCCGCCAATAAAGGCGATACGCGCGTCGATCACCACAATTTTGCGATGCATCCGGCGAAACACATTGGTGCGCATACCCAAAAGGCGAGGGCGGGGATCGTAGTAGCGGAACACCACGCCAGCTGCCGTCAATTCATTGACAAACTCATCGCTGAGATCCGGCGAACCGTAGCCATCCAGCAACACTTCCGCTTTAACCCCGCGTTGCGCTGCTGCCAGTAGTGCCGCATGCAGCTGTTTGCCGACGTCATCCTCAAACCAGATAAACGTTTCAAGAATGATGCGTTCTTGTGCCTCGCCAATCGCCTTAAACACCGCGGGATAATATTGCTCGCCGTTTTCCAGCAACTGGATCTTATTGCCTTCGCGCCAGCTACATTTCATAAATGAATCTCCGCACTTAAAGGGGCATGATCAGAAAGGTGTCGCCATGTCCGCAGCGGCAACGCGGTTGGTGCGCTGGCGCTGGCATTTTTGACGTAGATCCTGTCCAGTCGTAGTAGAGGAAATTGCACCGGAAACGTACGCGCCGGGCGTCCGTGGGCGCGGGTAAATATCTCATCCAGCCCGGCCTGCATTTTTAACGGATGACTAGCTTTTTGCCGCCAGTCGTTGAAATCACCCGCTACCAATACCGGTTCGCCGTCCGGCAGCTCATTCACCCATTCGGCGAGCATCGCAATCTGCGCCTGACGGTGCGCCTCACGCAGGCCCAAATGTACGCACATCACATGAATCGCTTTCCCGGTCATCGGCGGCACAATGCGGCAGTAGAGCACGCCGCGCTTTTCCGCACCATCGACAGAAACATCGCGATTTTCATAATGTTCAATGGGATAGCGTGACAGTATGGCGTTGCCGTGATGCCCTTCCGGATACACAGCATTGCGACCGTAGGCAAAATCGCTCCACATGGTGTCGGCAAGAAACTCGTAGTGAGATGTGTCGGGCCAGTTTTCTACACGCAGCGGATGAACTTCGTGCGCGCCCATCACTTCCTGCAGGCAAACAATATCGGCGTTGACGGTGCGCACGGCGTCGCGAAGTTCCGGCAAAATGAAGCGTCGGTTAAACGCGGTAAAACCTTTGTGAATATTGATGGTGAGCACCTTGAACGAAAAGTGTTGTGTTTGATCGGGCATAATTTTCCCGTTTTGGCCTCTTATCTCATTGAAATAGTGTAGTCGGCGTCACAAAAAGGTGCGGTCTTACGGAATTTTCCGTAAAGTTCGGTACTCTGAGTTAGTAGAGATAAATTCTTCAGGAGAGAAGCCATGAAGTGGCAACAACGTGTTCGTGTCGCAACTGGCCTAAGTTGCTGGCAGATTATGTTGCATTTACTGGTAGTGGCGCTGCTGGTGATGGGCTGGATGAGTAAAACTCTGGTTCACGTCGGCGTGGGATTATGCGTGCTGTATTGTGTCACCGTGGTGATGATGCTGGTGTTTCAGCGTCATCCCGAGCAACGCTGGCGAGAGGTGGCGGATGTGCTGGAAGAGCTGACCACCACCTGGTATTTTGGCGCGGCGCTGATTGTGTTGTGGCTGTTGTCCCGCGTACTGGAAAACAACTATTTGCTGGCTGTTGCAGGGCTGGCGATCCTTGCCGGCCCGGCGGTAGTGTCGTTACTGGCGAAAGATAAAAAATTACATCACCTTACGTCTAAACATCGCGTACGCCGCTGACCCTGTCGTGGCCGTTATGACCAATAGCGGCCACAAGCTGTTCCACACAATATCCAGACTCGCATCCTTCAAATAAATCTGCTTGGTAATGTCCGTAAAGTGGCGAATAGGGTTAATCCACGTCAGGTTTTGCAGCCACACCGGCATGTTCTCCACCGGCGAAACGTAACCGGAAAGCAGAATGGCGGGCATCATAAAGACGAACACGCCGATAAACGCCTGCTGTTGCGTTGAGCAGAGTGACGAAATCAACAGACCGAATCCCACCAGCGATAAACCGTAAATCACCATCGTAAAGTAGAACAGCGCCAGCGATCCGGCGAAGGGGATTTGATATGCCCATATACCAATGGCCAGCACAATGGTCGCCTGGAATGTGGCGACAATTAACGCCGGTACGGCTTTGCCGATAAATATCTGCCAGGTGGTGAGCGGCGAAACCAGGAGCTGATCGAGCGTACCTTGTTCACGTTCGCGGGCGACGGAAAGTGAAGTGACGATCATTACGCCAATAGTGGTTATCATGGCAATCAGCGACGGCACCACGAACCATTTATAGTCGAGATTCGGGTTATACCAGTTGCGTACCACCAGTTCGCTGTTGTTTGGCTTCGGTTTTCCTTCCAGCAGCTCCTGCTGATAATTTTTGACGATCTGTTGCAGGTAGTTGGCGGCTATTTGCGCACTGTTGGAGTTACGCCCGTCGAGAATCAACTGCAACGGCGCGGTCTGGAAGGTATCCAGTTTGCGCGAGAAGTCAGCCGGAAAACGTACCAGTAGTAACGCCTTTTGCGTGTCGATTGTCGGGCGGATCTCCTGCGGGCTTTTCAGTAGCAGCACATGGGTAAAGGCGCTGGCGCGGGCAAAACGTTGAGTAAGTTCTACCGAGTGCTCGCCGTTATCTTCATCGTAGATGGCGATGGTGGCGTTAGTCACTTCCAGCGTGGCGGCGAACGGGAACAGAATCACCTGAATCAGCACGGGTAAAATCAGAATTGCGCGGGTTTGCGGTTCGCGCAGCAGCGACTGCAACTCTTTGCGAATTAACGTCCATAAGCGATGAAACATGCTCTTCTCCCTAATCCAGCCGACGTTTGGTTTTAAGCCATGTCAGGCCGATAAACATCACCGCCGAAGCGATCAAAAACAGCACGTTCACCACCAGCACCACTGGAATATTCCCGGCGAGGAACAGGCTTTGCAGGGTGCTGACGAAGTAACGTGCGGGAATAATGTACGTCACCGCGCGGATCACCGCAGGCATACTGTCGATCTGAAAAATAAAACCAGAGAGCATAATCGACGGCAGGAAAGCGGCGTTCAGTGCCACCTGAGCGGCGTTGAACTGGTTGCGGGTAATTGTGGAAATCAGCAGCCCCATCCCCAGGGTACTGAGCAAAAACAGACTGGTAATAAAAAACAGGATCAACAGCGAACCGCGATAGGGCACACCGAGAATAAATACCGACACCAGCATACACAGCAGCATCGCCAGCATACCGAGAAAGTAATAGGGGATTAGCTTACACAGCAGCAGTTCCGTGCGGGTAATCTCCGTAGAGAGCAAAGCCTCCATGGTGCCGCGTTCCCATTCTCGCGCCACCACCAGCGAGGTGAGAATCGCGCCGATGACCGTCATGATAATGGTCACCGCACCGGGGATAATAAAGTGCTGGCTTATCGCCGCCGGGTTAAACCAGTAGCGGGTTTGTACATCAATAAGCGGTTCAAAAGTCTGCCCGTTATCCTCCGCTCGCTGCATTTGCCAGATCTGCCAGATCCCTTCGACATACCCCTGCACAAAGTTAGCGGTATTCGGCTCACTGCCGTCGGTGATCACCTGAATCGGTGCGGTGGCGTTGGCGCGCTCCATCTGTTCGGCGAAATCCACCGGAATAACCACCAGACCGCGAATTTTCCCCGCCTGCATTTTGGCGATCAGTTCCTGACGGTTATCGCTGATGGTGGCGTCGATGTAGGGCGAACCGGTCATGGTGTGGGTGAAATCCAGCGCCGCTTCGCTACGCTGTTCCAGTAAAATCCCGACGCGCAGCTTGCTGGAGTCGAGGTTAATGCCGTAACCAAAAATAAACAGCAGTAGCAGTGGGATCACCACCGCAATCAGCCAGCTACTCGGATCGCGAATGATCTGCCGCGTCTCTTTGACGCACAGCGCCCGCACGCGACGCCAGGAAAGGATCGGGTTACTCATTGCTATGCTCCTTATCCCAGTCGTGGATCAACTGAATAAAGGCTTGCTCCATAGTGGGATCGGGTTGCTCATCGTTGGCCGACTGCGCTTTCAAATCGTCCGGCGTGCCGCTGGCGATTAATTTCCCACGGTACACCAGGCCAATGCGGTCGCAATATTCCGCTTCATCCATAAAGTGGGTGGTGACCATCACCGTGACACCTTTCTCTACCATGCTATTGATATGCAGCCAGAATTCGCGGCGGGTGAGGGGATCAACGCCGGAAGTCGGTTCATCGAGAAACAGAATGTCCGGTTCATGCATCAGCGAACAGGCCAGCGCCAGCCGCTGTTTAAAACCTAATGGCAGTTCATCGGTCGCGTGGGAGGCGATACTTTTCAGGCCGAACGCCTCGCTCATACGGGAGATTTTTTCGTTCTGCGCCCGACCGCGTAAGCCATACACACCAGAGAAAAAGCGTAAATTCTGTTCGACCGTCAGGTTGCCGTAGAGCGAAAACTTTTGCGCCATATAGCCGAGATGCTGGCGCGCTTTACCAGAACTCTCTTTCAGATCCATCCCCAGCACCAGCGCCTGACCAGAGGTCGGCACCAGCAAACCGCACATCATCTTAAAGGTGGTCGATTTCCCTGCGCCGTTTGGCCCGAGCAAACCAAAGATTTCACCGCGTTTGACAGCAAAATTAACATGATCGGTGGCGGCAAAATCGCCAAACTTTTTGGTCAGCTCTTTCGCTTCGATCACTGTCTCGTCGGGTGTACCTTCTACCGTATGCAATATTGCGCCCAGCGGCGATTCCGAGGTTCCAGCGCCGCCCAGCAAATCAATAAACGCATCTTCAAAGCGGGGCGTGGTTTGGCTGATGTCGATTTCCGGCATCCCGTCGGCGCGGCGAATATCGTCTGGCGTGGCCTCTTTTTTGAGGATCAGGCGTACCGATTTCCCCTGAATCATGCCGTCGCTGACCTGCGGCAGTTTTAATGCCCGTTGTAGCAGTTTGCGGTTGCCCTCGTGCGGGCTGGTCATCAGAAAGCTACGTCCGGCCATGGTTTGCGTCAGGGCCGTCGGTTCTCCCTGATATAACAGCTCGCCTTCGTTCATCAGAAGCACGTCGCGGCACTGTTCGGCTTCGTCGAGATACGAAGTACTCCAGAGAATTAACATTCCTTCGCCTGCCAGTTCGTGCACCATCTGCCACAGCTCGCGCCGTGAGATGGGGTCGACGCCGACGCCCGGTTCATCGAGCAGCAACACTTTTGGTTCGCCCACCAGGGTACAGGCCAGGCCGAGTTTTTGCTTCATCCCGCCGGAGAGCTTACCCGCCAGGCGTCCGGTAAACGGGCCAAGAGACGTAAACTCCAGTAGGCGAGCAAAAGTCTGCTTCCGCGCTTCACCGGTGACGCTGCGCAAATCCGCGTACAGATTGAGATTCTCCATCACCGTGAGATCTTCATACAGACCGAATTTCTGCGGCATATAGCCGAGCACGGCGTGCAGCGCAGCGTCGTTTTTGATCGGATCAAAGCCAATCACCGTGGCGCTGCCGCTGTCGGGTTTCAGTAATCCCGCCAGCATCCGCATCAGCGTGGTTTTGCCCGCTCCGTCCGGCCCCACCAGCCCCGTCACATAACCAGCATGAATGGTACAATCGAGCGGCGCGACGGCGGGCTTGTCCATGCCCGGAAAGCGTTTTTCCAGGCCGTTCAGCGTGATAACGGCATCATTCATGTCCTGCCTCGTTACCGAATTGCACCGTCACCGGCATTCCCTGGCGTAACGCATCATCGGCGTCGGTCACCACAATACGCAGGCGATAGACGAGGTCGGTACGCAGATCCGGCGTTTCGACGGTTTTCGGGGTAAATTCAGCAGTCGGCGAAACGAAACCAATCTGCCCGTGATAGGGCTTATTCGGGCGACCATCGGTATAGAGCAGCACTTTGCGCCCCGGCTGGGCCTGGTCAAGATTACGTTCATCAACATAGGCACGCACCCATACCGGACGTGTCAGTGAAACGGTAAACACCGTGCCACCTTCATTAAGCACCGTGCCAGGCTCCACCGCGCGGGTTAACAGCGTGCCATCAGAGGGGGCTACCAACGTTGAGTCCTGTAAATTCAGCTCCGCCTGTGCCAGTTGCGCCTGCGCCTGTTCGAGGCTGGCTTTCGCCTGGGCGATGTCCTGTTCGCGGTTACCGGAACGGTACTGACGCAATTTATCCTGCGCTGATTTCAGCGTTGCCTGGGCCTGGTCGCGCGAGGAGCGGGCATTTTCCAGGTCATTTGCCGAAATGGTGCGGCTTTTCCACAATCCTTGCTGGCGGTTATAGAAGTTCTGCGCATAGTCATAGGCGGCTTGCGCCTGTTTCACCGCTGCGGCGGCCTGAGCGATTTCTTCATCGCGATACCCGGCAAGCATCAGGTCATACTGAGCCTGAGCCACCGAAACGCCCGCTTTCGCCTGCATCAGGGCAATCTCATACGGCTTGTGATCCAGCTCGCCCAGCACCTGACCCGCTTTGATAGCATCACCTTCGTCCACCGCCAGCGATTCAACGCGACCCCCGACACGGAAGCTCAGATTTACGGTGCGAATATCCACATTGCCATACAGCGTCAGGCCGTTATCCTGGCGGCTTTGATACCACCAGTAGCCTCCGGCAATCACGGCGGCAAGAACCACTACCGCCAGTCCAATTACGACAGGTTTTTTCATCACTACAAACTCCTTTGCGATAATCCTTGCAAAATCAGGTCGATATGACAGGTTACCGTCTGGTTAATCAGTTCGGTCTTTTCTTCATCGAACGCGGTCCAGCCGGTACGTAACAGAATCGTTTCTTTGCCGAGACGAAACGCCAGAATCTCGCCAATCAGCGCATGGGTATGGAGGATCATGCGGGTATCGTTGGCGTCGCAGCCGGTCCAGGCGGCAATCAGGCGTGTAAGATGGCTGTGTAGCGGGCTAATCACCTGTTCATGCACCAGATGGTAGGCCGCCGTGGGGGAGAGCTGTTCACGGGAGATAAACTTGCTGAGGTTGACGGTGTCATCCTGGGTGAGCAGTTGGATCATGTTCCTGCAGGCGCGAAGGATCAGTTCGCGGATAGCGGCGCGATCCGGCTGTGGTTGTGCGAACAAGCGTTCGGCCTCTTCGGCGTGCGGACGGAACTGCTCGCCAATAAAATCGGCAATCCACTGGGCGCAGGCGAGGTACAAATCTTCTTTCGAACCGAAGTAATAGGTAATGGCAGCGATATTCTGCCCGGCCTGGGCGGCGATATCACGGGTGGTGGCGTTCATTCCATACTCACCAAACTGTGCCAGTGCCGCAGCAATCAGCTGTTTTTTCGCCTGTTCACCTTTGGTTGTCATGGCAGGACTATTCATAGCACAGCCCATTCTTAATCAAATGATTGATTAAGATTATGACTCATTTTTAGCGTTGTCCAGTATGGTCAGGAATTTTAGCAACGCCAGTCACAGGGATAATTTATGCGCTGCGTCACAAAAACTGCTACACTCCGCTCCCTCATGACATTGTGGTTTTTGTCATTTTCCTTTTCAGTATCTCCCTGAAAACTACACCGGTAACGGTCGGGGCGGTTCGGAGTAGTTATGTCTTTCGATTCTTTGGGTTTAAGCCCTGATATCCTGCGCGCCGTTGCCGAGCAAGGTTACCGTGAACCCACCCCTATTCAGCAGCAGGCGATCCCTGCGGTGCTGGAAGGCCGCGACCTGATGGCCAGTGCCCAGACCGGCACGGGCAAAACAGCGGGCTTTACGTTGCCGCTACTACAACACCTGATTTCCCGCGAGCCGCACGCCAAAGGGCGTCGTCCGGTACGTGCGCTCATTCTTACCCCGACCCGTGAACTGGCGGCGCAGATTGGCGAAAACGTCCGTGATTACAGCAAATACCTGAACATTCGTTCGCTGGTGGTGTTTGGTGGCGTCAGCATTAACCCGCAGATGATGAAATTACGTGGCGGCGTTGATGTTCTGGTGGCAACGCCGGGGCGTTTGCTGGACCTGGAACATCAGAATGCGGTGAAGCTGGACCAGATAGAAATCCTCGTCCTCGATGAAGCTGACCGTATGCTCGACATGGGCTTTATCCACGATATCCGTCGCGTGTTAACAAAACTGCCCGCGAAGCGCCAGAACCTGTTGTTCTCCGCGACCTTCTCTGACGATATTAAAGCCCTGGCGGAAAAACTGTTGCACAACCCGCTGGAAATCGAAGTGGCACGCCGCAATACCGCGTCTGATCAGGTGACCCAGCACGTTCACTTTGTTGATAAGAAACGCAAACGCGAATTGCTGTCGCATATGATTGGTAAAGGGAACTGGCAGCAGGTGCTGGTGTTTACCCGTACCAAACATGGCGCTAACCATCTGGCGGAACAGCTTAATAAAGATGGTATCCGCAGTGCGGCGATCCATGGCAATA